>CAVVTE010000001.1:0-112689 GCA_963751075.1 uncultured Chloroflexia bacterium
GGCGCCGGGCCGAACCCAAGTGCGGAGCACCCCATGGGCACCGGCGGGGAGCGGCTCCACGCGGAGATGCCGTTCTATGCCCCTAGTAAGAACTCACGAGCCTCTCAACGAGGAGTGCGAGATTGTTTCCAATAGTCGATCGACGATGACCGATCAGGTCCAGTCCCTCAGGAGGGCCTCGAAGCCGAGCGGCTGGCGGCCGAGACGGCGTTGCGAGCGAGCGAGGAGCGCTTCCGGGCGGTGTGGGAGGCGACCTCCGAAGCGCTAGCGCTGTCCGATCCGGAGGGCATCGTCCTGGCCGTCAACCCCGCCTATTGCGCACTGTATGGTCTTCCGGCAGAGACGTCGTCGGGCTCAGCTTCGCCATCATCTTTCCGGATGAGGAACGGGCCTCGGCTATTGAGCAGTATCACGCCATCTTCGCCGACCCCGATCCACCCCAGAGCTACGAAGCGCGAGTGCAGCGGCCGGATGGTAGTGAGCGCATCGTTGAAGCCCGCGCCGACTTCCTGGTCCGTGATGGGAAGCGAGGGGCCATGATCTCAGCGATCCGGGACATCACCGAGCGTATCCGGGCTGAGCAAGCCCAGCAGGACTTCATTGCGATGGCCAGTCACGATCTGGCCACCCCGCTCACCGTGTTGCGAGCCCGAGCGCAGTTGCTCCAGCGCCGCAAGGTCTACGACGAGGAGTCCGTCGCCTCCATCATCGAGCAGACGAGCCGAATGGAACGACTGATCACCGATTTGCGGCAGCTGGTACAGGTCGAGGGTGGGGGCTTTCGCTGCAGCGGGAGCCGGTGAAGCTGGGCGAGATTGTGCGCGAGGCGGTGACGCGCGCACAGGTGCAGGAGCCGACCCACACGATCCGCGTCGAGTTCGATGCGACTCCGATCCTCGGCTCCTGGGATCGGGATCGACTTCGGCAGGTGCTGGACAACCTCCTCGGCAATGCGGCCAAGTACTCCCCTGAGGGCGGGGGATTGTCGTCCGGATCAGCACCGTTGCCGATGAGGCGCGGGTGCAGGTGGAAGACCAGGGAATCGGCATTGCCGCCGAAGTTCTGCCACGGCTCTTCGAGCGCTTCTATCAAGGGCAGGACCCGGGTGTCAGTGCCGGACTTGGGCTTGGTCTGTACATCGCCCGGATGTTGGTCGAAGCCCACGGCGGGCGCATCTGGGCCGAGTCGGAGCCCGGCGCCGGCAGTGTCTTTACCATCGCGCTACCCCTGGAGCCGTGAAAGTAGCGGTCGCTCGGTCGCAATTGCCACTGCGCCGAGACGTACGTGTCGGCGAGCGTCAGCCACGGCCACGATCCTCATCAACGGGACCGGGACATAGCAAAACGCCGACAAGTCCAGCGCTTGCGCGCGAGCCCCATCGGCGTTTGCTCCACCCTCCGCGTCAGGAACTGGGTTCCCTTCGCTTCCGGTGTAGAGTGAACGTACACCCTCGATAGCGATCTGTCAAGACCCTCACCAGACCCCGGGGTTACTGGGAGAACGGTGAGGGAGGCGGAGTGAGCGTCCTACGGCCGGCGCGTCGATCCTCCTTCGACATCGTCGATGAGTGTCGCATCCTCGTCGACGATGACCTCTTCCCGGCGGACGGTATCGGTGACCCGCTCGGTCCGCTGCACCGCTTCCTTGCTGACGACGACCTCTTCGGCCACCCGGGCCTGCTTCTGCACCTCGACCGTCTCGGTGCGTAGAGGCACCTCGATAACGGTCTCCTCAAAGGCCCCCGCATCCGCTCCGGTCGCGGCCCGATCGACGACCCGTCGCTCGACCCGGACCCGCTCTTCGGTGACCGGCACCTCCAGCGTCCGCTCTTCGGCCACCACGTCCTTTTCGATCCGCACCGCCCCGGCTTCCTGCTCGCGGACCGTGGCCGTCAGCTCTTCCTCGTAGACCGGGATGCGGATCTCGTCCGTATCGGCCACTTGCGTCGACGCTGTCATGCGGTCGCCCACGCCGACGTCAACGGCGTCTCGATCCGTCAACCTGATATCGCCGTCGGTGAAGACGGCCCCGCTATCAGTCATGCCTGTCGGCACGACATCGGGCACCGTGTCCCAGCCACTATTGAGTGCGGCGTCCTTGGACACATTCAAAGAGATCTGGCCACCCGACGCACTCGACACGGCACTCAGGGGGATGTAGTAATCCGTCGGGAAGAAGAAGCCCTTCTCGACCACGATGTAGCTCGACTGGACTTCGGCGACGGTGCCGACCTTGTCCCCGTCGGAGCCGTAGACGTCATCCCCAACATTGATCTGGTTGGCGTAACTCGAACTACTCATGAGGAACCTCCATCACGTGTTGCCTGGCGGGTACTCCCCGCCTGCTACCCGGTCCCATGCACCAAATCCGTCCGCTCGTACCTGCCAACCCATCCGCCCACCGCGCTCGCGACTAGCGGCAGCAGGAGCCCGAGGAGCGTACCCAGGGCACCGTTGCGGACCGCTTCGAAGGTCTGCGGGTTGTCGGCCGCGGTGATAGCTTCCTCCGCCTGGTCAGCAGCCTCCTGTACCTGGCCAGCCACCGCGGTTGCCGCCGCCTGCGGATCGTCGACGTTGATCCCCGTCGTCTCCTCGACGGCGTTCCCTGCCTGACCCGCATTGACGTTTGCCGCATCCTGGGCGGCCGGGACCGTGGAGGCCGCCACGTTCAGCACCGAGCCAACGGTGGAGCCAATGGTGCCGAAGAGGTTGCCCAGCCCACTGGCCGTCAGCCAGATGATGAAGAGCAGCCCCGCCGCGCCGACCATGAGCCCGTTCATCACTCCCGCAAAGGCGCCGTCGACGGCCGCGGTGCGCGCGGCAATCCAGCCGCCGATGAAGAAGGACACGATCGCGCTGATCGCGCCCCAGACGGCCGCCCAGGTGCCGATCTCCCCCGCCGTGTTCGCCGGATCGAGGACGGAGGCGCCAAGAGCAAAACCCAGAATCGTCAGGAGCAGGAACGTGACGATGGCGGCGAGGACGCCAGCGATGATCGGACCCCACTGCACCCGGTTACGAACCGCAAGCACGTTCTCGCCGACACTTGTCGCCGTTCCCGTGCGGACCGTCGCCCGGGTGGGGGGTGGATCGTGTGGTGCTGACATTCCGTTCCTTTCATCTGACCGGGCAACTCCCGCCCGTCGCCGCGTTCCCTTCGAATCGGTCTAGCGACCGCCCATCATCTGCTTCATGGCGAAGGCGGCGACCCCGCCAAGCACCGCCTTGCCAAGTGGACCGCCGAGGAGATCCCCTTGGGACCCGCTGGCCTGGGTGCTACCCCCGCCTCCGCCGAGCATGCCACCAAGCATCCCGCCCAGTCCGCCACCACCGCCGAAGAGGCCGCCGAGCGGGTCGTCACTTCCCTCCTGCCGGTACTGCGACAGCTCATGGGCCATCGACCGCGGGTCGTCATCGTCATCGTCACGTAGTTCCGCGCCGCGCTGCTGCCGCATCTGGCGCCGCAGCTCGCGCCGCTCCTCCCGTGACAGGCGACCGAAGGCGTCGGCTGCGGCCGCTTCGTACTCTTGGGGCGAGAGGCGACCGGCCACGGTCTGGTAGTTCTGGATCACCTCGTCGTCGCCGATGCCGTCGTACGGCCTCCCCCGTTCGTAGCGGTCGATGAAGTCGGTGGCGCGCTGGCGCCGTACCGGTTCATCGTCATCGTCCTGGCCCCCGAATAGGCCGCCAAGCAGTTGATCAACCATGGAATTGCCTCCTGGTGCGCGTGTTGGTCGTCGTCTCGACCAAATGTCAGCCGCGCCGCGCTGCCGCGCCGCCGTGTGTCGCCGAGCCGGCCAGTACGATGACCCGTTGCTCGGCGCCACTCGCCCCTTTCGCATAGTCCGTGCCGCCGAAGGATGAACGAGACGTAAATGAACGATCGATGTTGTGCCCGCTACTGATCACCCGCCGTCATTGGCCTATCGCAGTTCCTTGGCACAGGCAGTGCATTCGATACTGACAACTGCTCCGCGGGTCTCAACTACGGCGGACGCTACTCGTCCCTGGGGCGGCGTCCTCCTCATCCTGGTTGAGCCGCGGAGCCGTCGTGGTTTGTGTGCTTCATCCATAAGGGCAGTGCTGGGTGCGACCTCCTCGACCGCTGGCTAGCTCTCTCCCTGTCCTGCGGCAAACGCTGCGTGATGTCTGGGCCGGGCAGGTGATGGAATGGGCTGCCGCCCTCAGCTTCTATGGCGTCCTCTCCCTCTTTCCCTTGCTGCTCGCCGGGGCCGCCGCGGCCAGTTACGTGGTCGCCCCCTGCTCTGGTCACGGAGCGCCTCGCGACGTTGGTCGAGGGCCTCCTGCCCCCCGGGGTCGTCGACGTCGACCCGATCGTCTCGGCGGCGATCGCCGCCCGAGGACGGGTTGGCCTCGTCGCCATTGCTGCTGTGGCTGCTTGCCGGCAGACGCATCCTGGGGGCACTGGTGACGGCCCTCGACCGCGTCTCGGATGTCGATGCCCGACACGAGACGATCAGGCGCCGGGCCCTCGTCGAGGTGGTCGTTCTGGCGGGGATTGGGCTGCTGTTCCTCATCGCGCTCGTGGCGCGCTCCCTGCTCGGTCTGCTGTGGGAGGCCGTCTGGGGGAGCGGAGCGACCACTCCCCTGGCGTGGGCGCTGGGCGCCGCCATCCATGCCCTCCTGCTGGGGATCGCCTTCTTCGCCCTCTACACGGTGGTGCCCCACGGGGAGCGCAACACCCGGGCCGCGCTGATCGGGGCGGTCGTCGCCACGGGGCTCGTCCTCGTGGTCCGGGCCCTCTTTCTGGCGGTGCTCGACCGGCTGTGGGCGAGCTTCGCGCTCCTCTATGGGCCGCTGGCCCTGGCGGCCCTGCTGCTGAGCTGGGGCTGGCTCCTGGGGGTGATCATCCTGGTCGGGGGATCCCTGGCCTCCCACGTGAAGGTCATGGTGGTCGAAGGCCGCAGCGCCCAGGAAGCCGCGCGACGCCACGTCGCACATAAGGACACGTCCCAGAGGCCGGCGGCTGGCGCACCGTCAACACGGATCGTGTAAACCGGGGGGTGTCGCTGGACCCAGGTGACGATCACTGGCTGCCCACAGGAAGAGGCTTCCCTTACAAAAGACCATGCCAGTTGGCTTCGTCAAATTCGCCCGGGGAGTAGTCCACCAGCGATCATGGAACTCCACCCATTGCCTTGATGATGCCGCCGAGACTCAGGTCGATGCCTGGTCCGCCAAGCTGTGAGTTCCCGTTGTGCGATTGCAGTTGACCCTAGCGTCGTCAGTCTTCAATCCCCGCATGACCGCACAATGCGCTCGTTAGGAACCAGGCGCGGTTGGTGATACTCTGGCCTGATCGCCGGACCATGATGTGGTCAAGCCGGAGGAGCCGGGTGCTGAATCGAATTCTGGTCAGGCACCCCACCTCGTCGGCGGTGAGCGCCCCCGGCGGACGCGGGCGGAGTCTTGCACTCGTTGCGGGCCTACCCGGCATTTCGGCTGTTGCTGCTGGGAACGCTGGCGACGAACACCGCCTTCTGGATGTACCAGGTCTGCGTCGGTTGGCTCGCGCTGCAGATGATGGACTCTCCGTTGTTCGTCGGATTGACGGGCTTTGTGGGGGGCATACCGCTGCTCGTCTTCTCCCTGCCAGCGGGCGTGATCATCGACCGCGTTGACCGGCGCAGGGTGCTCCTGCTGGCCCAGTTCGGGGTGATGGTGGTCGCGGCGGTGTTTGCGGTTCTCGTTGGCACGAACGTCATCGCGCCCTGGTCGACCCTGGTGTTGGTGGCCGCCTATGGCACCGCCATGTCGTTCATCTTTCCGACCCGCACCACCATCGTGACGATGCTGGTGAAGCGTACCGACCTTGCCAACGCGGTGGCGCTCAATGCCGCCGGCCAGAACGCCTGTCGGGTGACCGGGCCGGCACTAGCCGGGTTGTTGATCGCCTTCATCGGTGTCGCCGGGACGTTCGCGGTGGCTGCCCTGCTGCAGATTCTGGCCCTCGCCGCGACGCTGCGGTTGCCGCCGAGCAGATCGGGTGGAGCCGCGCGCGCCGGGTCGGCGTGGGCGAGTCTGACCTCGGACTTCGCATCGTGGCACGGGATCCGTTCCTGCTGAACCTGATCCTCCTGGCGGTGACGACGAACGTCCTGGTGATGCCGTACATCGCCATGATGCCCGTCTTCGCCCGGGATGAACTGAACGTTGGCTCGACCGGGCTGGGCTTGTTACTGGCCAGCACCGGGCTGGGGACGGTGGCCGGTGCACTCGCCGTCGCGGCCTCACGACGGTTCGGATCGTGGGCAAGGGCCCAGGTCGTCACCGCGGCGACGTTTGCCGGGCTGGTGCTGATCTTCGCTTTGACCTCTGTTGTTCCTCTTGCGGTGCTCCTGCTGTTCGCCGCGGGCTGGATGAGCGCGTCCTTCATGGCCATCACCCAGACGGCCTTGCAGCTGCGAGTTGATGACGAGGTGCGCGGACGGGTGCTTTCGATCTACCTGGCGACCTGGGGGATGCTTCCCTTCGGTCAGCTCGCGGTTGGCGCGATCGCGGACCGAATCGGCGCGCCACTGGCGACAGCGGGCGCCTGCGCCGTGGCGCTCTGCGGGATCGGACTCATCGCCCGGCGCGACCAGGTCTGGCGCACTCATACGACATCCGGGTGATCGCTTCGCTGGGTGGTGGGGGCGGGGCATCCCGAAGCCATACGAGCGTTATGGAAGATCCCGAAGCCATGACGAGCGTTATGGAAGGTCGCGAAGGCCGCGAAGATCGCAAAGGCTACGAGAGGCAGGGCAGGGGAACGGACGCGGCCGAGGCGCGGTGTCGACGCTCATCACCCGGCTCTCGTAGTCGCTATGGTTCAAAAGCCCAGCGTTAACCAACCTCTACCACGATCGGCAGCCGGACGGTGAATGTGCTTCCCTGGCCCTCGGTGCTGGTGACCGAGATCGTCCCGCCATGGAGCTCGACGATTCGCTTGGCCCCGGCCAGACCAATGCCGCTGCCGGCGATGCTCTCGACGTTCCCAGCGCGCCGAAACCGCTCGAAGATCAGACTCAGGTCCGTTTGCGGGATGCCGACACCGCAATCCTGGACGCTGAGGACCGCGACCTCGGCGTTGCCATTCCCCTCCGGCGCGATCCGAATCGTGATCTTCCCCCCTGCCGGGCTGTACTTGATGGCATTGCCCAGGAGGTTGCCGAGCACGCGCTCCAGTCGCGGCCCGTCCCAGAATCCGATGAGCGTTTCCACCTCGGAGATCACTTCGATCTGGTGACGCTCGGTCGCCCGGCTCTGTTCATCGGCGGTCCGCCGCGCCAGAGCCACCAGATCGAACGAGTCCCGGTGGAGGTCGATCTCGCGTCCGGCCCGTAGGCGCATCACGTCCGCCAGCTCGTCGACGAGCCTGCTCATGCGTAGCGAGGCCGTGTCGATGCTCTCTAACGCGGCGTTGAGGCGGTCTTCATCGAGGGGCTCGCCGCGGGCTATCCGCCGGCGCTGGAGCTGCGTCTGCCCGCGCACGGTGGTCAATGGATTCATCAGGTCATGGGCAAGCGCCGAGAGGAACTCTTCTTGGAGTTGCTCGAACCGTCGTCGCTCGGAGACATCGCGCAGGATGCCAACATAGACGGGACCGGTGGGAAGTGGCACCGAGGTGATCGACGATTCGACCGCCAACGGCGATCCGTTTTTGCGACGGAGTTCGAAATCGCCGCGCCACTGTCCCTCACGGCGCAACCGCTCCCCTTCCTCGCCGGACCACGGCCCCCCGCAGGCGACGAGCGTTGCCGGAAACCCGATCAGCTCTGCCCGCTCGTAACCGACCATCTCGATCATCGCGGGGTTGACATCGACACACGTGCCGTTCGGTTCGAACACGATGATGCCGTCTTTGGTCCCCTCGAAGAGTCCGCGGTAGCGGGCCTCGGCGGCATGTGCGTCGCGGTAGAGCCGTGCGTTCTGAATGGCCACGGCGGATCGGCGGCCTAGTTGCTCCGCCAGGGCGAGATCGTCTTTGTCGAAATGGCGTTTCGACATGGTGGTCGTGGCCAGGGTCATCGCGCCGTGCACCATGCCTCCCGCCGACAACGGCACCACGATCCCCGAAACGACCCCAATGGAACGCAGGAGTGCCAGGTGCTCGGCACTTTGGGCGGCAGTCCGGATCAGCTGATCCGTGACTGTCTCGAGGAACAGCGAGGAGCCAGTCCGGATGACCTGCTCTTCCAGGCCGGCGATGCTGGATGACGGTGAATTCTCCAGGAGCCTGGCTGCCAATTCCGCCTGCCCGGGATCGGCATGGGCGACGGCAACCCGACGGGCAATGCCTTCCTCATCGAGGAGATCGACCACACACCAATCCGCGAGCGCGGGTACTGCTAGCCAGGCCACCCGCTGCAATGTCTCCTCGTAATCGAGCGAGGAGGCCAGCGCTCGTCCTGCCTCGTCCAGCAAACGCAGGGCGGCTTCCGCCTCCGTCCGCGCCGTGATGTCAATCGTGCTGCCGATCACCCGCAGGACCTGGCCGCGCTCGTCACTCAGGATACGGCCCTGGTCCCAGACCGTGATCCACCGGCCGTCACGGTGTCGAAGCCGGTACTCGCGTGAGTAGCGGTCACCATCGGCCTTGTCTATGACCGACTTGACCACAATGCGCTCGCGATCCTCGGGATGGATTTGCTCGCGCCACCACGTCTGGGTAGCGGGAACTTCATGCGGCCGGTATCCCAGGAGTCCAAACAGACCAGAACTGCGCTCGACCTTCCCCGTCGCCACGTCCCACTCATAGATGAGTGCCTGCACGGCGTCGACGGCCAGAGCGAAGCGCTCGTTGACCTGAGCCACGGCGGCTTCTGCGCGGCGACGCGCGGTGACGTCGGTGAAGAGACCGAGCGCACCGACAACCCGGCCTGCGTCGTCGCGCACGGGGCTCGTGCCGGCGACGACCAGCACCTCCTCGCCATCCACACGACGGAACCGGAAATCGAATTCCTCCGAGCGTCCGGCGAGGCCGGCGTCAATCCACTCCCGCGCGGTAGAGGTGTCCTCCGGAAAGACGAAATCGAAAATCGTGCTCGCCGTGATGCGATCCGGTGTGGCGCCAAGGAGGGAGGCCATCCGGTCGTTCACGTACTGCGTGCGCGCGTCGCGGTCAATCAGCCAGACGCCCTCGTTGGCGGTCTCCAACATGGTGCGGAAGCGGCGCTCGCTGGCCCTCATCTCGGCCTCGGCGCGATCTCGACCAGCACTGAGGCCCGTGATGAGCAATGAGACGACGGCAAAGGTGACCAGGCCGCTCAGGTCACTCGAATTCAGAGACCAAGCCCCGATCGGCTGATACACCCAAACAGGGATCGCGAGCAGGGAGAGGCTGATAGCCGTCAGCCCGGGACCCAACCCGCCGTACCAGACGGCCAGGACGATGGCCCCGTAAAAGGGCGCAAACAGGGTCGGCCAGAGCCACTGCCGCAGGGCTACCGCCAAACCACTCGCCAGCACGACGAGCAGGATCGCGGCGCTATACCGGAGCCATGCCGGCCGCTCGATCCGTCCCTCCACGGGCGTGTCTGTCTCCATCGTGATGGATCACCAGATCAGATGCGCGAAACGCCGGCATTGCTTGGCAATGGTACGCGTGACGGGGGGCAAGCCAACCCGATCAAGGATCGGCCATCCGGAAAAAACTGGCGATCCATCAGACGACTGCTGTCGCTGCGTCAAATATCGGTCCCAACCAAGTAGAGTACCACTGTCGTTCCGCACAGATGTTCGGAGGGAACTCATGCGCTTCGGCTACACGATTCTTTACGTCGAGGACGTGGCAAGGGCGATTGACTTCTATGAACGGGCCTTCGGGCTCTCGCGCCGCTTCATCACCGATGACGTCACCTACGGTGAGATAGAAACGGATGATACGCCCCCCTCATTTGCCAAACACATGACGTCACGTACGGTGAGATGGACACCGATGATACGACCCTCTCATTTGCCAAACACACGCTGGCCAGCCAATTCACCCCCACCGGATGCCGGCGTAATGACCCATGCCAAACACACGTTGGCCAGCCAATTCATCCCCGGCGGATACCGGCGCAATGACCCAGCTGAGCAGCCGGCCGGGGTCGAGATCGGCTTCGTCGCCGACGACGTGCCGGCCGCCTGGGATGCCGCGCTTGCCGCCGGAGCGATGAAGGTTTCTCCACCCGAGACGAAGCCGTGAGGGCAGACCGTCACCTATGTCCGCGATCCGGAAGGGACGCTGGTTGAGATCTGTACGCCGGAAAGCGTGTAGAACACGGCGTCGCGTCAAGGGAGGAATTGGCAGCAAGGCCGTTCGGTGCGCCGCTGCATTACGGCTGGGTGCCGTAGCCGAACTCCATGAGGAGGTCGGCAAAGGTCTCCTCGACAGCCGTCAACAAATCCGGTGGCAAGTCCTGCCGCCAGCGGCCGATCGAGGCCTCCGGCGAGCCGGCCGTGCCATGTCCGCGCAGCTCCGGAGCATCGGGCGCGGCCGCGAAGATCAGCGAGCCCACGGTTTCCGGAGCGGCGTCCAGCCCGAGCGAGGAGAGGAGCGGTGGCAGCACTGTCTCCGGGTTGCGCACCAGATCCTCGTAGCGGACGAGGCTTGCCGCGTCTCCCCGCTCCCGCCAGGCGTCGCGCAGGGCGAGGACGCCGCGCCGGAGATCGGCCAGCCAGGCCGCGTCGCTTGCCGCCGCCGCGCGCCCGAAGTCGCCGAACCCTTTGCGCGCGTTGTAGGCGACCATCGAGGCGATCATGTCGCGGAAGTCGCGTACCAGGAAGAGCTCCCGAGCTTGGGGATAGAGCTCCCGCATGAGCCGCGGGTACGCGTCCGGGAAGTGCTTCTCGGCGAAGTAGATGAGCGCGTCTTCCCGCGCGCCTTGCGCGGCGGCGGTCGCCAGGTACCAGCCGTCGATACTGCGCTGGCAGAACGCGGCGAGATCGGCCACGTACGTCGACCCGGACCAGGCCTCGACCTCAGGCCAGGCCGCGAAGGCGGCGGAGTAGAAGGGGTTGCCGCCGGCGGCCAGCGTCTCGAGATGGAACTCCATCGGCGCCCCAGCTCGCTTGCTCGCGTCGGCGGGTGCGGCCAGGGTTTTCAGCACGTGCAGCCAGTACTTCCCGCCGCGCGCCTCGTAGGGTGGGACGGTTGTAAGCGACTACGCCGGGGTGTGCGGAGAGCATCCGCATGAGGAGGGTGGTGCCCATCCTCCCCAGCGAGGTGACCAGCAGTGGTTGCAGGCGCGGCGCGTAGGCCGTGGTCAGTGGACGTCGCTCCCCGGTGATAGCCGCGACCTTCACCCGCGAGCCGTCCGGCAGGGTGGCGCGCAGGCGAAATTCGAAGCGGAGCGGCAGACCGAGCGTGTCGACGAGCAGCGTGAAGCCACATGCCTCCGCTCCCGGCACACCGGGGTGGCGTGCGGCGACCTCCGGGGTGGGGAGCCCTGTTGCCGCCGTTGCCAGCACCATTCCGGGGAAGACCGCCGCGATCTCCGTCACCGGCCCAGACTCGCTCAAGAGGTGACCGCGCACTCGCACCGCCCAGGAATCGCTCGTGCCGCCGTCTCGCGGCGTGTCGATGACGGCCTCCAGCAGTTTCCGGCGGCCCGGGCCCAGGGTGCTTACGGAGAGTCGAGGGACGGGAGGCGAGGACTGCACGGGAGAGAGCCTTTCCACGGAGCGGAACAGACAGACGCCCCGGGTGGGCCCGGGGCGGGGTAGGGCCAGGAGATGATGCGTTCCACCCGGGCGCCGGTCAAGGCGCTCGCGCCCGCGACGAACTGCCATCTCCATCATCGAGCGGTTGCCCACGCCGCCGGGTGCGATGTCGGCCCCAGTTGACACGGGGAGCAGTGATCGTGGACGACGCGGGCGGGTCACGTTGGGACCGACGTCGATGGCGGGCTGTAACCGGCATGCTTGTGGCACTGATGGACGATGCGGTCGTCCGAACCCAAGGACATCATGTCGCATAGCGGCAATTGCCCATCCTCCCTGACCCCACTCCTCAGCCTTTTGCGGCCGGAGAGGGAGGACGTGGGGAGATTGCCACCCAGCGTCCGGATCAAGAACGAACGCCGCGAAGAGTTCGAACCCTTCGGGAACCGGGGGCGCGATTTCCTTGCCGTTGGAGAGCGCCGTAGGCACGATCTGACCCGCTCTTCCGCTACCAGAAGCGGCAGTCAGCTGGGGACCAGAGGAAGAGACCGGACACACGGCGACGAGTGTCAGGGTTGTGATGGCTGGTTCGATGGGGGTCGGTTCCGCGTCTTCTATCTTCTTGCACGGCCGTTCGCGCATTCCGTTCCCCGACCTACGTACCGAACCTGCACAGAATCCGCGATGGCCATCACCGCGTGATGGGTCTTCTCGCCCAAGGTATCGCGCTCGGGTTCGCAAACTGACTTCAGTGCAAGAAGCGGACATCTGCGTGCTTGCGGCAACTCAGAGTCTGCGCTCCCTCGCAGCAGAGTTTGGCGTCAGCCACGAGACGATCCAGGCTGCGGTAGGACAAATCCGCCCCCAACGAGATGAGCACGGCTAGGCAGTGCAAACTCGTACTGAATGGTGAGGAGGTGCCGGTACTTTTGCGGTTGAACCTTTCTCCTCGCCAGAACCGGGAAGAGTGGGGAGACCGGGAAGGAATGACGCCTGAGTGGGTGCACGTCGAGGCAGGGATGAGGGCTGCTGCGTCAGAGTCGGTTTCCAGCGACAACTCTGAAAAACTGGGGCCGATAACCAGGGATTCTTGCCCTTATCTGGAACCAGCAGCATACGCTATCACGCGGAAAAACGGGGAGGGGGGTTCCGGATTTGGGCGTGGTATGAAAATAGCGCCCCAGGCCCCTGCCAGCCGCGGTTTTCATCCCCGGTGGTGCCGCAGCGCGGCATGCGACGTGCTGTGAGATTGGCCCCGTGAACACCCAAAGGCGGCGGATTTTATCCACCGGTGGTGGCTCGGAGAGCCATGAGCAAGTTATAGGAACCGATGATATGGGGGACGAGCACACACGCTCCCCGCGAATCTCTCCTGATGACACCTATCACCTGCGGATCACGAGAATTGTCCAGGGGTCGATTGTCGATCTCTGGCTCGACATTCCGCGACTGGGCAGTATATGGAGACACTTCAGGGAGTGGGTCTTCGCTCGCGACCAGACAACACCTGGTCCGCAATGTGCACTGGGCGCGTCGGAGAGGTGACGGACGGAGTGCCCTTGCCGGCAGTGCCGGGATCTCTTTCAGCCGACGGTCGAGAACCTGGAGCGTGGCTCGCCGCACTGGTGGTACTGTCCTGCGTGCCTGGGCGAGCAGGAATGGGGCGAGCTGCAGCGGACGCTACGCACCCAGCTGACCATCGCCCTGGGCCGGTCGCACCTCCTCCACCGCCGCCTCAAGCAGGGACGCGAGCCGGAGCAGGTTGCCGCGGACATTGAGGGGCTGGAGTGGACACGGGAGGTTCCGTCCGCTAGGAGCAGCCTAGCACGAGGGAAACGGACCGGATAACGTGACCGATCCGGCCTCAGCGTCTCACAGCACGCCAAGGTGCTGGGCTTGCTCGACGGCCCGGGTGCGGTTGCCGACGCCCAGCTTGCTCATGATGTTGCCGAGATGGGTCTTGACCGTCTTCTCGCTGATGAACAGGTGCTGCCCGATGTCGCGATTGGACAACCTCGCCGCCACCAGTCGCAAGACCTCGGCCTCCCGTTTGGTGAGCGCATCCGGCATGTCCACCGGGCCCAGCGGGGCGGCCACCGCCGCCTGGGTGATCTCCGCCAGGATCGCTTTGCCATAGTCGCGATGTGCGTCGCGCCCCGAGGCGTGGCGTAAGAGCGTTGCGAGACGCGCACCTTCGTCCGCGAAGGTGCGCAAGTAGCCGCCCAGCTTTCCCATGTCGAGCGCGCCGTGTAGCGCCTGGAACGCCTCCGCGGCATTGTCGCTCGCCTTGTGCGCCAGTGCCGTCAGAAGCAAGATCTCCACCCGGTCGCCGTGCCGTTCAGCCTCTGCGGCCTGCTGATCGATGCGCTGCAAGATCACCAGCGCTAGCTCTGGCCGCTCCTGCTGGAGCAGGAGTCGCACGTAGGTCAGGTGCTCGACGTGCCGCTCGTACTCGGGTGGCAGGTAGGGATCGAGCTCGCAGCTGTCGGCCCACCGCTCGGCGAGGGCCAGCCGATTCGAGTTCAGCCAGAAGCGCGCTTGCTGCGCATTTGCGTCGCGCACCAGCTGCAGCGTGCCCAGGTGATCGGCGAAGTCGATGGCCTGCTCCATCTCGTCGAAGGCCTCCTCGCGCTCCCCGTGCGCCCATGCCACCCGGGCCAGCGCCGTCCGAATCCGCGGACGCCAGGTGAGGTTCTGCATCATCTCGGCCTGGTGATCCGCTCGCTTGAGGGCGCCCCGCGCGTCATCCAGCAATCCCCACTCCAAGTAGATGCACCCGAGGTGGTACTGGGCCGTTTGCGACCAGATCTCAATCGGTTCGGCGCCTGTAGGTCTGATCACTTGCCGGCAGAGCATGGAGGCTTCCAGCAGCCTCCCTTGCTGCATCAAGACAGCCGCCGAATGCGCCATTTCGAACGGTCGGTGCCAGGAGCGCCCCGATGTATCGATCAGGGTCCGGACTTCGGCAAACGCGGCTTCGGCTAAGAGAGGTTCCCCGCGGTGAACATGGCCAACCCCGTGCGTCATCAAGGCGAAGATGCGCTCGGCCGGTCGATCCGCTGGCAGGTGGTCGAGCGCCCGCTGCGCATAGTCAACTGCCCGGAGGTTGTTGAAATCCCAGAGGTAGCGGCCCGCATGCCAGAGCAGGACCAACCCTTCGCCGGTGCGATCCTCGGTCACTGTCCAGGCTTCCTCCGCGATCCGCAGCGCGGCACTGCCCTCGGCCCAGCGACCCGTGCGTCCCTGCGCCCAGGCGAGCCAGAAGGCCAGGCGCGGCGAGGTCGCGAGGACGTGGAGGGGGATCCCCTGCAGCCAGGTGCGCAGCGTCGCAATCTGGTCGCGCTCGAAGAGCTCGGCGCAGATTTCTTCCAGCAACTCGATGACGTGGTCCCAATGGCGACCGGCGATGGCATGGCGCAGGGCGTCCTCGACATACCCATTCGCCTCCAGCCAGGCCGCGGCCCGCCGGTGGAGATCGTCAATGTCACTTTCGGTTGCCGACCGACTCAAGCGTTCGCGCAGGGCGTCGGCGAAGAGGTGGTGATAGCGATACCAGTCGCCCTGTCCGGCCAATGGCACGAGGAACAGGTTGTCCTGTTCGCAGCGGCGCAGCATCTCGTCGCCATTGCCGGTTTCCGTCACCGCGTCACAGAGGCTCGCGGTGAACCGATCCAGAATGGCGGTGCGGAGCAGGAAGGTGCGGACGTCATCGGGTTGCCGCTCGAGGACTTCTTCCCAGAGGTATTGGTCGCCCAGGTCTGCGTTCCCAACGAACTCCTGGATGAAGTGCGCAGCCTGGTCTCGTGTCCGCCCACGCAACGCGGACCCGACCAGCTGGAGTCCGATCACCCACCCTTCTGTGCGCTCGTGGAGCACCCCGACCTCGCTCGGCGTGAGGTCGAGGCCGAGCGAGTGAAAGTACTGGAGCGTCTCCTCCGCGGTGAACTGCAGGTCGCGTTGCGTGACCAGCTGAAGATCATCGTTGGTCTGGAGGCGAGCCAAGCGCAGCGGTGGCATCGTGCGACTGATGAGCACAAGCCGCATGGTGGTTGGCACGTGCTGCAGCAACAGATCCATCGCCTGGTGGATCTCTTGCGCTTCGATGGTGTGGAAGTCATCGAGCACCAGGAGGAACGACCGGGTCGTGACCGAAAGATCCTCGAGCAGCTGGCGAACGATGGCTTCCGGCGCGGCCTCGTGTTCACCGAGCCGCGACGCCGTGGCGACCACGAGCGTCGGGTCGATTCGCTGCACCGCGGCGAGGACGAGGGCGAAAAACGTTGCCGGATCGTTGTCGCCCGCCTCCAGCCGCACCCAGACCGTCGGCAAGGCGAGGTGCGCCATCCATTGCACGGCGAGGGTCGACTTGCCGTATCCGGCCGGTGCGCAGATCAGCGTCACGCGGCGATCTGGGTCACCGCCGAGTCTGGAGATCAGGCCCGATCGTTCCACGAGATTCGCGCGGAGACGGGGCGGATAGAGCCGTGTCGACGGCAGCGTTCGCGGCGGCGTCCGACTGGTCGAGGCCGCCCCGGGACGGAGGACTTCCACAGACTCGCTCATCGCCCGCCTCCCGCCTCAGGCATGCACCTGGGGATGCCGGGCAGCCGGGTGAGGAGGCGACCAGGGAGATCGCCGGCCCACCGATGGAGTAACCGGGCCGCTCGGTCCGTCACACTGGCCCTCCGGGAATCCGAAGCGCTCCCGCGACCACTGGGAACCGAATGGAAGACCTTGGCCAGAGGCAGCGTCCGGCACCGTACACCGAGTCGAGGCGCACTCGGCAAGGACGAGAGACGTTGCTGGGCTGCAGGCTGTGATGATCGGCGACGTTGTTCACCGCCCTGGTTCCTATCCTTCACCGGCCGCGCCTCGCTCTCCCAGCTCGCGGACGAGGCGCTTCAGCTCCTCGATCTCTTGCCGCAGGTCATCCGCAGGTTGCTGACCCTGGTCCGGTTCGGATCTCTTTGGCGCCAGGAACGCATTCGCCAGGAAGCCAGTAAGAACCCCGAACAGCCCGACACCAATCGTGAGCATCGCCACGCCGACCAGTCGCCCGGAGGTGGTGACGGGGAAGCGATCGCCATAGCCGACCGTGGTGACCGTGACGTAGGACCACCACAAGGCGTCGGAGGCGGTGCGGATATTCGCGTTCTCCGCCTGCGCCTCTGCCCCGAGGACAAACATGCTCCCGAACTGGAGCACAATGATGGTGAGGAAGAGGGTCCCCAGGAGGGCGCTGCCGGCACGATCAACCGCGATCATCTCCCAGACGCCGCGCGGCCCGTACGTGTGGACGATCTTGGAAACGCGGGCGATCCGGAACAGGCGAGCGAGCCGTAACCCGGGGAAGGGCAGACTGCCGAGGAAGTCAAGCCAGCCCCCATCGTGGATCAGGTACGTCCGCTTGTGTGGTGCGCGCTTGAGCCGCAGAACGAAATCAGTCAGGAAGATGAGGCACAGCACGCCGTCGACGATCAACACGACGTTGTGGACGGCCGCACCGAGCGGGGCGATGGCTAGGGCCATGTTGACGATCGAGAGCACCGACAGCGCCAGCACGAAGATGTCGAAGTTGGTCAAGTCCTGGTCGCCGACCTGCGCCGCCATTAGATCTCCCCTCGCTCGGCCGCCCTCAGCGATCGTGGCGCTCACCGGGTCCATCCTCAGTCTCCGGCAGAACCACGCGCGCTTGTGCCGCCCGTGCCCGGGCCTCTTGCTCAGCGGCACGCCACGGCCAGCGGCCGTCGATCTCGACGTCGATGCTCAGACTGAGCACCGTTCGCACCAGAACGATGACGGCCAGCACGATCACACTGTCCCTGGTCGGTTCGATGGCCACCGTCTTGATGATGTCGCCGGCGACCAGGAACTCCAGTCCCAACAGCAGCGAGCGGCCCAAAAACGTGCGCAGGCGCGTGTAGGCATCGCCTATTGGCGTCTGCCGCAGCAGGTCCCAGGCAAAGAGGGCGACGGCGATGACCACGCCAGCGGCGATCACCATGACGCCAGCGACTTCGATCGCTTCGCTGATGACAGCGATGAGGTCTGTCGTTTCCACGTCCTGGCTCCCGCACCTCTACGCTCGGACGATCATCGTCGGGCGGCTTGCGTAGCTCGGTCCACTGCCAAGGGGATGCACGCATGGCCATTGCGGTGGCTATGAGCCATCACTTATCGCCGTGGAAAAGCGTGCGACGTTGACGAGGATGCCACGCCGGGATCGTCGGTTCGCGGTCTCAGACCGCACCGGCAGCAGCAACCTCGGGCGCCGGTTGGCCAACCCGCTTTCCCATCTCCGCCGCAGCAACAAAGAGCACGAGCGAGAGCGCCAACCCGGCGACCAACGCCATGACCAGGGTGTCGCCGCCGAAGCTCGTGGCCGCCACCAACAGCGCGGCCGAGAGATTGCGCTGAGCGGTCCCGAGACCGGCGACCTTTTGGGTGTTCGGGCCGCTCCCGACGCTCAAAACCCACCCGATGGCGATGCTGCCGATGGCCAGCAACACAGCGCCAATGATGATCCAACTGCCGATGGTGGCGAAGATGGCGTCGTAGGCCATGAGGATGATCGCCGCGAAGGCGAGGACCAGGCTCATGCTCGAAATGCGCGCGAGCTCCGGCGACCAACTCGCCGCGAGGTCCGGGTAGCGCGCACGCACCAGCATCGCCAACGCCAGCGGCAGCAGCATGAGAAAGATGAGGGGTTTGGCGACGTCCCAGGGGGCGACCGCGGCGCCCTCCACCACCCGCGGCAGGACGATCGGCGCATACCGATGGTCACCACCATCAAGAGCACCATGAGCCCCACCGAAAAGGCGACGTCGCCCTTCGCCATCTGCGCCAGCTTCGGGATGAACGGCGCACCGGCCATCGTGCCCAGGAGGAGCAATGCCGTGCCGGCAGACGTATCCAGAGGCAGGAGGCGGTCGAGAAGAACCGCCAGGGCGGGGACCACGACGAAGTTCCCCAGCAGCACGCCTCCCAGCAACCGGCCATTGCGCAGGGGCGTGACGACTTGCCTCACCGTTACGCTCATGCCGACCGAGAGCATGCTCGTGACGACGAACGCCAGGATGCCGACCTGAGCCACGATCTCCAGCGTCTCACTGATCATCCTCACCCTCCCCTGACCTCATCTGGATGGCAGGCCAGCGCCCAACGGCGACCCGCTCGGTCGCACCCTACTGGGCCCCAGGCTCGTCGTCATCCGCCGGTGGTAGCGCCTCGCGGCATGACCAGGTTATGGGAGCCGCTGGGGTGCTCACCCACGGCGTTGACGCGGTACCGTCCCGTATCAGGACACGAATGCTGTTCTCGATAACAAGACTCACCGTACGATGCAGCGGAATCCGACGTGATTGGTGCCGGTGTCGATCGGATGCGGCATGCGGGCGGCCGGCCGGTACCGTTGGCAGTAGTTGGCGGCACATGCCCAGGAGCCCCCTTTGAGCACTCTGCGCGGGATGCTGGCGCCGGCAATGGAGGGATCGAGACTGCCCTGCTCACTGCCCCCACCAGGGTTCAACGCCGCGCCACAGCACGGACTCCCGCCGTCGTGGTGCGCGACGTACCAGTCGGCGGTCCACTCCCAGACGTTGCCGATCATGTCGCAGAGGCCGTAGCCGTTGGGCGGGAAGCTGCCGACCGGGGCGGTGCGCTCGTACCCGTCGAGATCCAGATTCTGCCAGGGGAACTGGCCCTGCCAGTAGTTGGCCAGCATCTTGCCTTTCGGCGCCAGCTCCTCTCCCCAGGCAAAGGGGAGCCGGTCCTGGCCGCTGCGGCAGGCGTACTCCCATTCCGCCTCGGTGGGCAGGCTCTTGCCGGCCCAGGCGGCGTAGGCGGCAGCATCTTCCCAGGAGACATGGATCACGGGATGCCGCTCCCGACCATCGAGCGTGCTGCCGGACCCCTCGGGGCGGCGCCAGTCGGCACCGGGCACCCAGTCCCACCAGGTGTAGTGGTTGTCCAAAGCGACGCGACCGGGTGGTTGCTTGAAGACGACCGAGCCGGGGACGAGCATCTCGGGGAGCGCGCCGGGGTAGCGATCGGCCTCCGGCACCCGCTCGGCGACGGTGACGTAGCCGGTCGCCTTGACGAAGCGGCGGAAGGCGGCGTTGGTGATCTGATAGCGGTCGATCCAGAAGCTGGAGACGCTCACCGGATGGGCCGGGGCTTCTTCCGGATAGTGCGCATCCGAGCCCATAAGATACGTCCCTCCCGGTATCCAGACCATGTCCTTGTCCGGGGGCGCAAGGTGGCCCTGCCGGCTCGTCTCGTGCTCGATGGCTGTGCTCATGTCCTCTTCCATGCTCGAGTCCGGTATTCCGCCCACTTTGGGTCGCCCGCCGCGTTACTGAATCGCCATGGCGACCCGCCACCGCTCGGCATCGCTGACATAGTGATCGGCGTCGTCGAGCTTGAGGTCGATCTGCACGCCCTGGATCGTACCGTTGAAGGGGTTGCCCTCGATCTTCAGATCGGGACCAATCGGGGCGCCGAACTTGTTGCCGACCAACGCCGTGGAGTCGGCGGAGAAGATGAAGACGTGGGTGTGCTCCACCCGGCCCTCTGCCATCTTGGTCCCGTCGGTGTAGAGCGTCGCCGTGCCGCCTTTGCCCAAACCGCCCCCGTCGTAGGCGAACTCCAGTCGCACCTGGTGGTCCCCGGGCGAGAGCGGATCGGACGTTTCGACTTCGTACATGTGGAGCCCGAGGAAGTTGTAGATGTACTTCAGGCGGCCCTCGTGGGCGTAGATGGCCCAACCGCCGAAGTTGGCGCCTTGAGCGATGATCACCCCTTCCGCGCCGCCCTCTGGAACGGTCACGTTGGCGGTCACGGAGTAGGACTTGTTCTTGATATCGACGACGTTGTTCTCGCCCATCGCCATGCCGGGGAAGAGCACCTGGCTGTCCCCCTTGATCAGCGTTGGCCGGCCAGCAGTGGCAGGACTCAAGCGCGCGACGCGGCGGTCGTCCAGCGGCAGGACCTGATAACGGGCCGCTTCGATCAGGAACTGCCGTTGCAGCTCAGCCAGTTTGTCAGGCATCTCCGCGGCGAGATCGTGGGCCTGGGTCCAGTCAGTATTGGTGTCGTACAGCTCCCAGACGTCGTCATCGAAGGGGGTCGATGCCGCGGTGAGCTCCCATGGAATGGAGTGGCGGGTGACTGCCGTCCAGCCATCGACGTAGACGCCGCGGTTGCCGAACATCTCGAAGTACTGGATGGTGTGCTGGTCTGGTGCGCGGCCGTCGTTGAAGCTGTAGCGCATGCTCGTGCCTTCGATCGGCGACTGCATGACGCCGTCGACGTAGGTCGGCTCGGGAATATCTGCCGCTTCGAGGATGGTCGGGACCACGTCGATGATGTGGCTGAACTGAGAGCGCACCTCACCCTTTGCTTTGATGCCGGCCGGCCAATGGACGATCGTGCCGTTGCGGGTGCCGCCCCAGTGGGAGGCAATCTGCTTGGTCCACTGATAGGGCGTATCCATGGCATGCGCCCAGCCGACCGCGTAGTGGGGGTAGGAATCGCGGCCGCCCCACTTGTCCAGGTTGGCCATCACGTACTCGGGCGTCTCCAGCGCGGCGGCGCCGTTGAAGTTGATCATCTCGTTGAAGGTGCCGTTATGCGTCCCTTCGGCCGAGGCGCCGTTGTCGCCGATGATGTAGTAGATGAGCGTGTCGTCGAGGATCTCGGCTTGGTCGAGGAGGTCGATCAACCGGCCGACCTGGAAGTCGGTGTGCTCGAGGAACCCGGCGTAGGTCTCCATCTGGCGGCGCAGCACGGGTAAGAGCTCTGCCGGCATGTCGTCCCAGGCCGGGATCTCGCTCTGGCCGGGGGGTCAGCTCGGCATCGGCGGGGATGACGCCCAGCTCCTTCTGGCGGGCGAAGGTCCGCTCGCGCTGTTTGTCCCAGCCGTCGTCGAACGCGCCCTTGTACTTCTCGATCCACTCCACCGGCGCGTGGTGCGGGGCATGCGTGGCGCCAGGAGCCCAGTAGATAAAGAACGGCTTATCGGGGTAGATCGCCTTCTGCGCCTTGATCCAATCGATCGTCTTGTCGGCCATGTCCTCGGTGAAGTGATACGAGGGGTCACTCGGCACCTCCACCCGCGCGAGCCCGTCGAAGACCTCGGGGAACCATTGATTGGTCTCCCCGCCGATGAAGCCGTAGAACTTCTCGAAGCCCTGCATCGTCGGCCAGTGCTCGAACGGTCCCAGCGGGCTCGTCTCCCACACCGGCACCTCGTGGCACTTGCCGAACTGGGCGGTGGAGTAGCCGTTGTCGCGCAACGTCTTGGCCAAGGCCGCCTTCGTGTTTGGGATCATCGAGGTGTAGCCTGGCGCGGCTGAGCCCAACTCGGTGATCGATCCCATCCCGACCGAGTGGTGGTTGCGACCGGTTAGCAGCGCTGCCCGCGACGGCGAACAGAGGGCCGTGGTGTGGAAGCGGTTGTATTTGAGCCCGTTGGCCGCCAGCCGCTCCGCGGTCGGGGTGTTGATCGGTCCGCCGAAGGCGCTCGACGCCCCAAATCCCGTGTCGTCGATGAGGACCACCAGGACATTCGGCGCACCCTGCGGTGGCCGCACCTGCTGGATGGGCGGGAAGACCGCCGCCGGGTCGTTGGCGTCGTAGAGCACGGGACCGGCGTACGCCTCGTTCGGGATCGGGAGGTTGTCGCGGCTTGGTCCTCGCTGATTCTGGCGGGTATCAGACATGGTTGTCTCTCCTCTATCTCGACGACGTCGCAGCATGCCTTCGCCAACGGAAGTCTGCCTATCTCACTTGAGGCCGGGGGCTTTACAGTGGACGATGGGCAGTCCCGCCGCGGCCTCCTCCTGTCCCAGCCGCCCCAGCACGGGAGCGATGAAGACGCTCGCCAGCACTTTCGCCGCGGCCCGACGGGATGACGCGGCCCCCACCTGCCGGCTCAGGTCCTCGAATGTGCGCGCATCCATCGATCGTTCCCTCCTTCGCGGTGATCTGGTAGGTTCCAAGCGCCACCCGATCGGTACGCTTCGATTACTCCCCTGTCGTCGATGTGCATTCGACGGAGAGGAGTGGTAATCCCAGTTCGTAGAGCGTCGACAAGACCCCATGCAGGGCAGCCTGATCAGTGAGCCGGCCTACCAACTCGGTGACCGTGTGGCGTCCCGCTCGCACGACCATGATGCGCAGCCCACCCAGACGATCGGACCAGTCCGACGAGAGCGCCCCACGGACCCGAATCACGCACGTGGCAGGTTCATGAAGAGTGATCTGAGACCCGGTGCTGCCCATGGCCGCCTTCCGACGTGTCCCGACGGGCTGGTCGCGGTGTCCGGGACCCCGGGCCGCGCCGATCACCAGCAATCGGGTCAGTGATCGCGCTCTCTTGTACCTATCACCTGGTTCTTCGCGACGAGCATGACAGCGGTGAGCGCACACGACATCACCCGAATCGGGGGAGAAACGGGGGATTCATTTCTTATTGGAGGGATGATCGGCGGAGACGATAGAGGCGAACGATCAGGTTTGCGGGTTCCAGCCCAGCGACTCCGCTACGACCAACGCCTCGCGACGATTGCCGGCGCCGAGCTTGTCGTAGACATTGGCCACGTGACTCTTGACCGTTTGCGGCGAAATGAAGAGCTCCTCGCCGATCTCTTGATAGGACAGGCGTCGGTAGAGGCACGCGAGCACCTCGACTTCCCGCAATGTGAGGAGCTCGAGAACCCGTACGGCAGAACCCGCTGGCCCTGTGACCTCCATCTGCGGACCGTCTTCACGACCACTCATCTCGAACATGCCCAGAAGGTGATTGAGATCGGTTGAGCTTGGATCCTGTGCCGCAACGCGACGGAGCAGAGAGATGAACCCTGGTCCAAGATCGATGAACGTTCGGCGGAGCCCGGCGGACATCCCCAGCTCTACAGAGCGCCGCAGGGTCGCCAGTGCCGACTCGGTCTGCCCCAGAGCATCGAGCACCAGGGCGGAGAGGGCAAGAATCTCAACCTGATGCGCAAGGTGGTGACGCTCCTCGGTGTACGCCCGAATCGCCTCGACGTCTCGCCATGCTCGGCTGAGACTCTCCGGCGATCCCTCGACGAGCAAGACTTTGATCCGGTTCAGGAAGGCGTGGTCGAAGAAATCGAGCGCGTTACTTTCGATGGTGACGACGTCTTCCGATTTCAGCCAGTCGATTGCGCGCCCTATGTCTCCGCTCACGAGCGCCAGGCGAGCCTCGAACCCACGGAGCAAGGGCAAATACTCAAGAGCATTGGCGTCAAAGATGATCTCCAGCAGCCGGCTCAGGGTGCTGGCCGCTTCTGCGGGCATCCCGTTCGCGTGATCCACCAGCGCCAAACCGAACATCGCCTCGCAGGCGCAGTGGAGATGCGCTCTCTGGTGGTCGGCGACGACGGCCGAAAAGTGCTCGCTCGCGCTCTCCATTTCATCGTGCTCGTAGGCGAGCCAGCCGAGCATCCAGTGCGCCCAGGCAGTGGCGACCGGCAGATCGTGGCGCTCAGCCAGCGTCAGAACATGACGAGCCATCTCTGCGCAGGCCTGGAAATTGCCCGCCTGCCGGTGGACGAACATGAGACCGCCCAGTGCCCGAATCGACCCGGCGTCGATACGCTCCTCGGATCGTTCGGCCACTCCGATCAGCCAGCGAATGGCCTCATCCGTTCGTCCGTTCGCCTGTAAGGCCAGGCCAAGCCAGAACTGCGCCAGACCGGCGGCGAGGCGGTGGTGCTCGGGGATCTGTTCGACGGTGCGTTGCAAGACGTCCACGAGCTCGCGGGGATTTTGACTAGGCGCAAAACGTACCCCAATTGCCGAAAAGGACAGAACCTCCCGCTCGGCTTCCAATGCCGCTTTTTCCCACGGGTCGACATCGAGTGTCGACAGCAGCGCATCGAATTCCAGCATCAGCGTGCGAATAGGGACCGACCGGCCGGAAAAGTGCGACACCCAGCCTTTGGCAAGCAGCAAGGTTGGGCGGCTACGGATGATGTCCTCGGGCAGGAGCCGGAGCCAAGCCGCGACCGTATTCCAGTCTTCACGGTCGAGCGCGGCAGAGGCGTGCTGCTCCACTAGTGTCGCGGCCCCGGCGATGTCACCCGCGACAACGCGGTGCTGGATCGCCGGAGCGACGAGACCCCGCGCGACGAACCAGGAGCTGGCACGAGCATGAAGTATGGCGATCTCCTGGGGAGGCAACCGAACTTCCAATTGGTGGAGCAACAGGCTGCGAAACAGGGGATGGTAGTGGAGCCATTCACCGTCGTCAGTTGGCTCCAGAAAGAGGCTCTCGTACGAGAGTTGTTTGAGCAGTGCCTGGCTGCCCCCTGGCGGCGCGTGCGCTTCGAGCACGGCGTCTGCCAGCGGCGCACAGATGCGATCGACAATAGCCGTCCGTAACAAAAAGTCCTGCGTTGTCTCCGGCTGGGCGGCCAGCACCTCTTCCACCAGGAAGTCCATCAAATGCTGCTCGCCGGTGACGTCGACGATGTGAGCTAAGTCTCCAACCACCGGCAGCGCCAGCGTCGCCAGACGCAAGCCGGCAATCCATCCCCCGGTCTGGTCTTGCAGTGCGGCGACCAGGGCCGGGTCCTCCTTGGCATGGCCCGACGCGGTAAGGAGCGCCTGCGCCTCCTCGTCGCTAAACCGCAGATCGGCAGCCCGCAGCTCGTTTACGTGGCCATGAAGCCGCATCCGCGCCAGCGGGAGGGAGGGATCGCTTCGCGTCGCCACTATCAGGTGAAACAATGGAGCCGTGGCCTCGAGCAACCCGCCGAGAAAACGCTCCGTCTCGGCCGAGGCGGCCACGTGGTAGTCGTCGACGACGAGAACGATGTCGTGCGGGAGGTCGAGCAGCGCATCGGCGAGACAGGCGCCAATCGTAGCGACCGGAGTCGGATGTGGACGGCGCAGGAGATCGAGCACCGGGGCGCCGATACCAGTGACGAGCGTCTCGATCGCGGCAACGACGTGAGTTACCAGGTGCGGGAGGTTGCGGTCGCCGGCATCCAGAGTCAACCACGCCAGGGGAATTGCGTGCCACGCGGCCCATTCCGTGAGCAAGGTCGTCTTGCCGAAGCCAGCGGGGGCCGCAACGAGCGTCAGTGGAACCTGCAGGCTCCGCTCAAGGCGCGTGATAAGCCTTGGGCGCGAGATCAGGCTGCCACTAAACTGCGGCGGACGCAGCTTGGCGCGCCGGATGGGCAGGTCACCCCCCACCCAAGTGTTCGTCATGGTGCTGTCCTATCGATCCAGCACCAGTATAAAACACCATCATCAAGTCACAACATGTTAAAGATTTACTACTCTCAAACACCTGCTCGATGCACCGCGTAGAAGTCGACGATTCCGCTGGTGATCAGGTCCGGGGCGAACCCTGCCACATCCCAGCGGAGCACCGTCAGCCATTGTGCTTGGGCCAGATAGATGGCTGCCGGATCGTCCCGGGTCACGATCTGTTGGATCTCGCTCAACGCTTCCTGGTAGGAAACGGCGTCAGCGGCGGTTTTCGCCTGCGTGAGCAACGCTTCGACCCGCTCGTTGCAATAGTGGCCAGCATTGCCGGACTGCCAGGCCTCGCACGATAGCTGCGGCCAGAGCTGGCTCCAGCCATCGTTGTAGTCCGGCTGCCAGAGCAATGGGAAAAGGTTCGGTCGCTCCTCGGCCGGGAGGTCGCTGAACAAGAGCCCCACGTAGGTGGCGAAATCGACCAGCTGAATGTCGAGCGTCACACCAATAACCGCCAGATTGGCCTGAAACAGCTCGACCAGCGCGGCACTGTCCTGATTACCCGCGGGGAGCAGCAGCGTCAAGACCGTCCCTTCAGGCACCCCGGCCCTATCGAGCAACGAGCGGGCACGCCCCAGATCGGTCTGATAGACGAACGTCTGGGGATCGAATCCTCGGCACAATTCGGCCACCGGTCCCACTGCACGCTTGGCAAATCCTTCGTAGACCCCGTCGATCACCTCGTCATAGGGGAATGCCCAGCAGAGCGCCTGTCTCGCCTCCGGAGACCGCAGCGGTCCGGCCACCGTCATCGCCAGGTATTGGATCATCAAGGTGTAGCGCCGGTCCACGATCAGGTCGGGATGAAGCTCGAGATCTCGGATCGAGGAGAGCGGCATGGTTGTCGCCAGGTCGACGTCGCCATTCTCGATCAACGCGCGCCGCGTCTCCGGCTCCGTTACTACCCGGATGACGATGCGATCGAACTGTTGGCCCTTCCATCCTCCCCAGTAGTTGTCGAAGCGCTCCAGAACCACTCCCTGCTCGATGTCGAAGTCGATGATCTGGTGTGGGCCCGTCCCGAGACCATCGCTGTTGCTCTGCGCCCAGGCGTGTCCCCAATCCCCATCGACCTCATGTGTCCGCAGCGCCGCCACGTTGACCACCGCCGTCCCGTAGGCAGAGGCTAGTGCCGCTTCGAACAGGGGCTGCGGTCGCCCGAGGTCGAAAACGAGTGTGCGCGCGTCGGGCGCCGAGATCATCGTGGGCTCGGGGATGAATCGGTTCAGCACCGATGAGGGTGCCAGTCCCAACGTGAGCAGGCGCTCGAACGAGGCTCGTGCTGCCTCGGCATCGAATGGCGTCCCATCGTGGAAGGCGACGCCATCCCGCAGGTGGAAGGTCCAGACACTCGCGTCCGCGGTCGCTTCCCACGCTTCGGCGAGCACCGGTTCGATCTCGTCTGTCGTGCCTGACTTGAGCCGGATGAGCCCTTCGAACGGTCCCTGCAGGACCACACCGGAGCCGACGTCATAAGCCGAATGCGGATCGAGATCCGAGGGAGTACGATTGGTGGCGACGGTGAAGGTGGCCAGGGCCGCCTGACGTGCCGCCGCGGCCTTGACCCGACTCTGAGCGGCGACCCATGGCGGGGCTATGACGGCGATTCCACTGGCAATACTTCCCTGAACGAGTTGACGCCTGGAAAGCATCGGGGCCACCTCCGCTATAAGGACACGCCGTGTCATGAGGTTACAAGTTCGCCCAGTCTAATAGTTCGCGCTGAATAATGGTTCAGCCTGTTGCAAAAAGGCCAGGTGCAAGGCTTCTCGTACGTACGACTTGAAGTTTGACCGACGGGATCAGCACTCGTTCTCGCCGAGGACACCGTCATACGGAGACGGCAGAGAGCCGACCTGGCTTCATGGGAAGGGCCAGAAGGCTTCCACAGGGGACATGGCGGCATCCCCAACCGGTAGCTGCGAGCAAGCGTTTCAAATTCTGGCCCGCAGCGATCAGCAACCCCTGGATGTTGGCGTTTAGGAGCCGCCGTAAGCGGAGCCGGCGTAAGCCGTGCCACTCCCTGGCCTCGGCGAAGAGGGGCTCGACCCAGACTTGCCGCTTGCGGCTGGCCTTCTGGTAGGCCTCTGTGGCGTGGTAACCCCGGACCTTCTCGAGGTAGTCAGCATAGAAGGATCGCTGCACCTTGCGGCCATGGTCGCTCGTTGTGCACTTGGCCTTGACCGGGCAGGCGTTGCAGACGGCGGCCTCACCACGGTAGGGCCACCACGCCTTCGGTGCGCTTGACCGCGTACCGGCGAAGCTGATGCCCGTGCGGGCAGCGGTACTCGTCGCGCTCGGGATCGAAGACGAACTCATCGTGGCCGTAGAATTCGGTGCGGTGCGCGAAGTCCGTCAGCGGGACGTAGGCGCGGATCTCCGCGTCCTCAATGGCGACAGTGTTTTCGGTGGTGCCGTACTTGGCATCCCCGGTGACGTGGTGGGGCCGGAGCTTGCGCCGAAAGCAAACGCGCCAGAGGAGATCGCGCATCGCCTGGCTTTACATGACGTCCGCCGGGGTGACCAGCGCGGCGAGGACGATGCGCCGCTTCCCACCGTCCACCACGTAATGGTCGTGGTAGCCGCGACGAATCGCGCCCCAGTCCCACATGAGGGAGGCATCGGGGTCGGTGGGGCTGACGCGGAAGTCGCTCTTACGCCGGTAGCCGCCATGCTAGGGCCGCTTCGGATCGAGCCGCCGCTCTTCCAGGAGTCGCCACAGCGGATCGCCAGGCAGAGACACGCCTTCAGGATCCATCGGCAGTTGCACGATGTCTGGAGGAAGGTCAGACTTGGCTTGCGGTGCACCTTCATTCGCCTCATTCCGGAACAGATCAGCCACGTGCCTTGTGGCGTCGAAATAGAAGCGTGGGATGAGGGATGGGATGCCGGCGTTGGTTTCGACCTTGGTGGAATCGAAGTACAACTCCCGGTCCCAGACCAGACCGCTTCCTGACAGAGATCCACCACCTTCTCAAAGAAGCGCTGGAAGACGTCGATCCCGAGACGCTGGACCGCGCTCGATATCGCGCGGGGACGCCCGCCGCGGCGGGCGTTGACTTTTGACATGGAGCGGGTCAGGGTCTCAACGTGATGGGCGCCCATGTACAGGCTGCCGCGGGATATACGCCTTGACGTCGTGTGTCCCAGTTGCTGAGCCCAGCAATCGTTAGCAGGCACGCCTACGTCGGGTTGGCGTCTTGTGTCCAGTTGCTCAGCTCAGCAACCGTTGCCAGGCAAGGCTACGTCGGGCAGTCCCAGGAGCACGGTCCCCGCTCAGAGCGATGAGGAGTGGGGTGCCACGCACTCGAGGATGGGCAGGCGGCCCGGTCAGATGCTGACGAGCAGGACGCCGGCCATGGCCAGGGTGGCGCCGATCGCCTGCACCCGGGATAACCGCTCGCCCAGGATGACGACTCCGAGGAGCGCGGCCACCACCGGGTAGAGCCCGACGAGCGCCGTGACGATGCCGTAGCTGTCTGTCGTCGAGCCGAAACTGATCAGGATCAACGAGGTCAGGTCGAGGGTCCCGGCCAGTGCCACCGCCGGTGCGTAGTGGCCCGGCCAGGCGAGCCGCCGGGGGCCGAGTAGCGCCAGGGCAACCTGCACCCCGAACCCGCTGCAGCGCACCGCGCCGGCCGTCCAGAGCGCGCCCCAGCCGCTGGCCGGCGGCGCGAAATCGATGAGGATGAAGAACGCGCCGTAGGCCACTGCGGCGCCCATGGCAAGGGCAACAGCCCGCCGATCCGTCGAGATTCGGGTGTCGGGGGGATCGCCGCGAACTGGTGTCGGCCGCAGCGACGCCAGCAGAATCCCGCTGATGATCGCTATGAGGCCGGCCGCGACGGGGAGAGTTGGAGTCTCGCCGGAGGCGATCGCATAGACCACCGGGAATACGACGGCGCAGGCGGTGATCGGCGCGACGAGGGAGATGGCGCCGGCGGCCATCGACCGGTAGAAGAGCACCGTACCGGCGCCACCGGCGAGCCCCGCGATCAGGCCGGCTGGGATCTGCCCCGGAACAAGCGGCGGGCGGAGGAGCAGGAGTAGCAGCGCGCACCACGCAGCGCCGGTCGCCTGCGCCCAGAAGCCGACGATGAGCGGCGTCAGACGGCGGGCGGTGATGCCGGCGACGATGTTGGAACAGCCAATACAGGTTGCCGCGCTCAGGCCGAGTACAACCGGCAGCACCTAACGCGCTCGCCTGAGGCGTGGAGTCGGACTCCGCCGTTGTCGATGCTCCGAGCCAAGTCGGAACGTATCTCTCAGGATTCGACTCCCACTGGCATGATGACGTCAGAATTGGTCAGGCGGCCCATCTGAGCCAGTTGGTCCCGGATTTGCTGGACGGTCTCGTCGTACTTGTTCTCCGAGAGCGCGCGGATATCCCATGCCATGAGGTCGATGTAGGGTCGCAGCATCGCGGTCAGCTCGCGCACGTCGTCAGTTTCGACGATGAGAAACCCGGCGCCGCCACCGGCGAAGTCGTACCAGCCACGGATCAGCTCCTGCGCGTTCGACCCGCGCTCATGCTGGTGGATGACCCGCTCCCAGACTTCCTCAGGTCGCGTCTTCGGGAACCAGGTATAAGCGCAGTAGAAGTGCATGGAATCCTCCTCTCGCCGTGTCGTACCGGCCCCGGCATAGTAGGGGAGGCGCCATGCGCGTGCCAGCCCCAAATGAGATTGTGTATCGTCTCATGTCGGTTAGGACATGCTTTCTTTCCCGCGGAGAAGCAGCTCGCTTGAATCCGTGTTCGTTCGCGGCAACCGAGATCCTGCTTGCAGGCTCGCGAACGTCCTCCTCTGGATCATGCACCGGCTGCGATTGCGTCGTACAGTACGGGCATGAGCGAGACAACACTTACCCAACCTGATCAACTCTTCGAGGACGCGCAGGCAGTACTGGCCGGAGGGGTATCGGCCTCGATGCGGCTGCATCCATATCTGGGGCGGCCGCTCTACGTCGAACGGGGTGAGGGGCCGTACCTCTACGGGATCGATGGCAAGCGCTACATCGACTTCAACATGTCGAACGGCGCGGCGTTGCTGGGGCATGACCATCCCGCGGTGAAGCGGGCCGTACTGGACGGCATCGCGCGAGGGATCATCACCGCCGCCGAGACCCCGTTCCACGAGCGGCTGGCGGCGAGGATGGTCGAGATCATCCCGGCTGCCGAGCGCGTCCGCTTCTCCAGTGTCGGCAGCGAGGTGACGCTCGTCGCCCTGCGCATCGCCCGCCACGTGACTGGCCGTACCAAGTACTTGAAGTTCGATGGCCACTTCCATGGACTTTCTGAACCGTGGCTCTACCGTCGCGCCGATCCCCTCGACGCATCGAGCGCGGTCGTGCCTTCGTCCGGCGGGGTCCCGGCCTCCGGCGCGGACGACGTGGTAATGGTCCCCTGGAACGACGTCGCGGCTTTCGATGCGGCGATCTCCCGGCATGGGGAGGAGTTGGCCGCTGTCTTTTGCGAGCCGATCCACTACAACGCGGGCTGCATCCCGCCGGCGCCGGGGTTTCTGGAATTGTTGCGGGCGCGGTGCAGCGAGCGGGGAATCGTCTTCGTCATGGACGAAGTGCTCTCCGGGTTCCGGACCCATCTCGGCGGGGTGCAAGCGCAGTACGGGGTCACCCCGGACCTGACCACGCACGCCAAGGCGCTGGCCAATGGGCTGCCGCTGGCCTCCGTCTCCGGGCGGGAGGAGTTGATGCTCACGCTGGCTCCGACCGGGCCGGTCGCCCACAGCGGGACGTACTCCGGGCATCTCCTCAGCGTCCTGGCCGCCCTCGCCACGCTCGACGAGCTGAGCCGGCCCGGCGTCTTTGACCGCCTCAACGCCACGGCCGAGACCTTCTTCCGCGATCTGCAGGCGATTTTCGACCGGGCGGGGATCCCGGCGCGAGTGCAGGGGATGGGCGCTCGATTTGGCATCTACTTCGGCATCACCGATCCCGTCCACACCTGGTCGGATGCGCTCGGTCACGACCACGAGCTCAACCGCCGGTTCGCAGCTGGCTGCTTCGAGCGTGGCGTCTACTTCCACGGCTATACACGGCAGGGACCGCCCGGTCACGCTGGCTTCTCGCTGGCCCACTCCGACGACGTTTTCGCCGAGACGCTCTCTGTCGTCGAGGCGGTGACAGCGAGGATGATGGGGTGACGGGTCATAGGTGATGGGTGATGGGGGAGTCATCCGATATCTGGGAAATGACCGTCGCAGACGATCACCGGCCGCACTCGCTGCCCCAGCTCCTCAGCCCCTTGGACTGGCTGCCCTCTGACTGGGCGGCCGGGTGTTCTTTCAGAGGCGGACCATGCCCGTCCGCGACCGCGCCACGGTGGTCCGTGCCGGGTCTCCTCATGGTCGCCACCTTTATCACCTTTGCCAGGATAGCCGGGTTCGCCACGTTCGCCACCGTTCATCACCATTAGCACCTTTAGCACCTTCACCGCCACCCGAGAGGACCCCGGGGGAACCCCGTCATGAGTGGTCCCGCACGCGGATGAGCGCGGTCGCCACGAACCCGACCCGCTCGTCCTTGCCCTCTCGCCCTCTCGTTCATATAATCGAGCCACACGAAGAACAGCGTTTCACACGGTAAAACAGGGAAGGCATTTGCCTATTCGCGGCGCGGGTCGACCGCGTCGGCCATGATCGGAGGGATCGATGGATCCGCAGGTGCAAGAGCGTGAAGTGCTCGCGGTGCTGTCAGCCAAATTGCGCACCGGCGCTATCTCGCGGCGGCAGTTCTTCCAGGCCGCGGCGTTGTTTGGCATTGGCGCCGCAGCCGCCTCGCGGGCGATTACAACACCGTCGGCCGCCGTCGCCGCCCCGTCGCGTCTCGCTCGCGCCAGGGCGCAGGGCGGGCCGGGCGAGGTTCGCTTCCTGGTCGCCGAGGCGTTCTGGGCCGACTGGCACCCGTATCTGCACACGGCGCAGATCCAGCGCCGGATCGAGCAGCAGGTCTTCGATCCCCTCGTGCGCGTCGAGACGGCGGATATCGCCGCGTTGTCCCCGGGACTTGCCGAGAGCTGGGAGAACATCGACGACGTGACGTGGGAGTTCAGGCTGCGGGAGGGGGTGACGTTCCACAACGGGCAGCCCTTCACCGGAGCTGACGTCAAGGCCTCCGTCGAGCTCGCTACCGGGGCCACCGCCGAAGCGACCGGCAGTGCCGCCGACTTCGTGCCGACGACCGTCGAGGTGGTCGACGATTTCACCGTTCGCCTTGTGACCGCGACCCCCTTTGCCCCGCTTCTGAGCGGGCTGGCGACCCTGCCCATCCTCTCCGCCGCCGATATCCAGCCCAGCGACGATCGAGCCACACCATCGGCTGGGATCGAGACGCTCAAAGCGGCGCCGAACGGCACCGGCCCCTTCCGCCTGGTCGACGACCAGAACGACCTGAAGACGATGGAGGCCAACGCCGATTACTGGGGCGGAGCGCCCGCGATTCAGACATTGATCTGGGAGTACATCGCCGACAGCCAGACCCGGCTCAATGCGCTGCTGGCCGGGCAGGCCGACGCGATCGACCGCGTGCCGCCGGAGCACCTCCCCATTCTGGAGCAAACGCCCGACGTGGCCCTGATCTCGACGGTCGGTCTCGAGAACGTCAACCTCTGGATTCGCCAGGACGCGCCCGCGCCATGGGACAACCCGAAGCTGCACGAGGCCATTGCCTGGTCGATCGACCGCGAAGCCATCGTCACGAGCCTCGTCGGCGGAGCAAGCGAAGTGGCCGTCTCCCACATTCCGAACAAGGCGGTCTTTGCGGTCCCCCAGGAGCCGGTCTACACCTTCGACCCGGAGCGGGCGCGGGCGGCACTCGCCGAGGCGGGTCTCGCCGATGCGCCGCCGGAGGTTCCGCTGTGGGGCGTGACCGGCTTCTTGCCTCGTGGCCAGGAGGTGGCGGAGGCGATCGCCGACAGCCTGCAGCAGGTCGGGTTCCCGGTCCAGTTGCAGGTGACCGACGTCGCCGCCATCATCGACGCCCTCTTCAGCCCCGACAAACCCGGCTTGATGTTTCATCTCAGCTGGAGCAGCAACGGCGATCCCCACTCGGCCCTGGCCACCCTCTACCACTCCCCCGGGGCCTGGGCCGGCGCCCACGACCCGACGATCGACGACCTGATCGACCGGGGAGCGGCCGCCACCGACCCGGAGGAGCGCGCCGAGATCTACGCCGAGCTGCAGGGCTATCTCTGGCAGAATCTGCCCCACATCCCGCTCTACAACAGTGATTTCACCATCGCCCACCGCACGACCCTGGAGGGCGTCGTGGCGTTGCCGAACTTCATGACCTATTTCAACGCGGCGACGTTGACGGAGGGGTAGCGGAGGACGAAGGACCGGGCGGCCAGATGAGAGGGTACGTCGCGCGCCGCGCGGTGCAGATGCTGTTCGTCGTCTTCGGCGTGATCACGGTCACCTTCTTCGCCGTGCGGCTGGTGCCGGGTGATCCGGCGCGGATCATGAACCGGCCGGGTACACCCGAGTCGGTGCTGAAGCTGACCCGGGAGCAGCTGGGGACCGACAAGCCGATTCCCGAGCAGTACGTCGTCTTCCTCGGCAATCTGATGCGGGGCGATCTGGGGGAGTCGTTCCGCGGCGGACGCCCGGTAGGTGGCGCCGTCCTCGACGCGCTGCCGAACACCGTTTCCCTCGGCATCGTCAGCATGATCGTGACCACGACCCTGGCCTGTCTGCTCGGCATCACCGCCGCGTTGCGGCCGAACGGTCTCTTCGACCGGCTGACGCTCCTCTTCGTGGCGGTCGCGCAGGCCACCCCGTCCTTCTGGCTGGGCGTGATGCTGGTCCTCGTCTTCGCCATCGAGCTGCGCTGGTTCCCAGCGATCGACATGACGGGACCGAGCAGCTTTGTCCTGCCCGCCGCGACGCTCTCCCTGGCCTTGATGCCGCTCCTGGTGCGCGCTGTCCGTCAGGGGTTTCTGGAAACCCTCGGCGAGGGGTACGTGCGCGCGGCGCGCGCCCGCGGTGTCGCCGAGCGCCGCCTTCTGCTCGTGCACGTGATGAAGGTAGCGGCGATCCCGCTGATTACGCTGATTGGTCTGCAAGCCGGGTACGTCCTCGGAGGCGCGATCGTCATCGAGTCGATCTTCAACTGGCCGGGGATCGGCAACCTCGCCTTGCAGGCGATCCAGCAGCGGGACTTCCCGATGGTGCAGGGGACGGTCCTGGTCATCGCCGTGGTCTTCACCGTCGTCAACTTCCTGGTCGACCTGACCTATGCCGCGCTCGATCCCCGTGTCAAATATTGAGTCGGGAGTCCGGGTGCCCTCTGGGCGCCGGGAGTCGGGAGTTGACGCCGAGAGTGCGTTCCTTTCGGCTTCGGTCCCAGGGCAAGAGAGCGTTGCGGCACCTGAGCCCACGACGAGGGTGGCTCCCACCAGATGGCGGGAATTGGCCGGGTATCTCCTGGCGCGCAAGACGGCGCTTGCCGGGTTGATCGTCTTCCTGCTGATAGCCGCGATAGCGATCCTGGCGCCCCTGATTGCCCCGCACGACCCGCTGCAACAAAATCTGGGCGACAATTTCAAGCCGCCGATGTGGGAAGAAGGCGGCGTCGCCACCTACCCGCTTGGCACCGATCCGCTAGGACGCGATTTGCTCAGCCGTTTGATCTACGGCGCGCGCTACTCCCTGATGATCAGTGCCTCCTCTGTCTTGCTCGGCGGCGCCCTCGGCTTCGCGATCGGCTTGATCTCCGGCTATTTCGGGAGCTGGGTCGACACGGCCCTGATGCGCCTGGGCGATATCCAGCTCGCGTTCCCGTTCGTGCTCTTCGCGATCGCGGTGCTGGCGGTCTCACCGGAGCGCACTCCCCTCCATCTCATCCTGGTGCTCTCCATCTCCAGCTGGATCATCTATGCGCGGGTGGTGCGCAGCCGGGTGCTGAGCGAGCGCGGGAAGGACTACGCCCTGGCGGCCCGGGCGCTGGGCGCCTCCCGCTGGCGCGTCCTCTTCCGCTACATCGTGCCGAACGTCTGGCAGGTGGCGCCGCTGATCGCGTTGCTCGATCTCGGCTTCCTGGTCATCGTCGAGTCACTGTTGAGCTTCATCTCGCTCGGTCTCTCACCGCCCACACCGTCGTGGGGCACGATTCTGGCCGACGGCCGCCAGTACATGATGATCACCCCCTGGATGGCGATCTTCCCCGGGCTGGCGATCGCGATGACCGTGCTCGGCATCAGTCTCGCCGCCGATGGTCTGGCCGATTACTTCGATCCCAAGCTGGTTCACGGCAAATTCCACCGCATGCCGCTCCCAGGACCGGCGCGGCTCCCGGCGCGGGAAGAGCGCGCCGCTCCGCTCCTCAGCGTGCGCGATTTGACGACCATCTTCCCGACGCGGGCCGGGACCATCGCGGCGGTGCGGGGCGTCAGCTTCGACCTGAGCGCCGGGCAGGTGCTGGGAGTCGTTGGCGAGAGCGGGAGCGGGAAATCGACGCTCGGACTGTCGATTATCCAGCTCCTGGACGCACCAGGCCGCGTGGCAAGCGGCGAGATCCTGTTCAGAGGACACGATCTGGCGCGCGTTGGGAACCAGGAGATGGCGACGATCCGGGGAGCGATGATCGGGATGATCTTCCAGGATCCCGGCGCCTCGCTCAACCCCGTGCTGACCGTCGCCGCGCAACTCGACGAGACGCTGCGCCAACATCGCCAGCTGCGACCCCCACAGACCCGGCAGGCGGCGCGCCAGGCGCTGGCCGCCGTCCACATCGCTGACCCGGACCGGGTGCTGCGAGCCTATCCATTTCAGCTCAGCGGCGGCATGCAGCAGCGGGTGATGATCGCGCTAGCGATGGCGAGCGCGCCCGATCTGCTCATCCTCGACGAGCCGACGTCCGCGCTCGACGTTACGACCCAGGCCCAGCTTCTCGACGAGCTGGCGTCGCTACGGGAGCGTATCGGGACCAGCATGCTGTTCATCAGCCACGATATCGCCCTCCTCAGCGGTATCGCCGACACGATCGTGGTCATGTACGCCGGTCAGGTATGTGAGCTCGGTCCCCGGGACCAGGTCATCGAGGCGCCGCAGCATCCCTATACGCAGGCCCTGCTCAATGCGGTCGAGCGCGTCTCCGTTTCCGGCAGCGCTCGCCTGGCGACGATCCCCGGTGACCCGCCCGATCCGGCCAACGTGCCGCCGGGGTGCCCCTTTGCGCCCCGCTGCCCGTTCGCGATGCCGGTCTGCACGGAGATTAACCCGGAAACGACCGTCGTCGGACCGGGCCACAGCGCGGCCTGTCACCTGCTCTTACCCGATCGTCGTGCCGAGCGCATCGTAGGAAGCGAGGTGCTGGTATGACGCCGGCGCCGCTGCTCGACGTGCGGAACCTCAGTAAGCACTATCCGCTCCGGAAGGGATTTTTGGGACGGGAGAGCGGTGCGGTGCGGGCCGTCGACGGCGTATCGCTTGGCCTGGCTCCTGGGGAGACGCTCGGTCTCGTCGGCGAGAGCGGCTGTGGCAAGTCGACGCTCGTGAAAACCCTCCTGTTCCTGGAGCAACCGACGGGCGGCGAGGTTCACTTCAACGGGGAGTTGGTCACCGCGGCCGATGCCGGCCGGTTGCGACGGCACGTGCAGATCGTCTTCCAGGACCCGTACACGTCGTTGCCACCCCGGATGCGCGTGGCGGAGATCATTGCCGACCCGCTGCGCATCCACCGCATCGGGGATAGCGCCAGCGCGGAGCGCCGGGTCCGTCAGTTGATGCAGGAGGTGGGGCTGAACCCGGATCGTGGGAGCGACTACCCCTTCCAGTTCAGTGGCGGGCAGCGGCAGCGGATCGGCATCGCGCGGGCCCTGGCGATCGAACCATCGCTGCTCCTGCTCGATGAGGCGGTCTCGGCGCTCGACGTCTCGGTGCAGGCGCAGGTGCTCAATCTCCTGCGGGATGTGCAGGAACGGCACCGGCTGACCTACATCTTCATCTCCCACGACCTTGGCGTCGTCCGCTACATGAGCGACCGCATCGCGGTGATGTACCTGGGCAAGATCGTCGAACAGGGACCGGCGGACGAGCTTTACGAGCGGCCGCTCCATCCCTACACCCGCGCCCTCGTCTCGGCCGTGCCATCGCTTCGCCAGCGCCGGTCACGCATTCGCCTCGCCGGGGAGCCGCCGAAGCCGACCGATCCACCGTCCGGTTGCCCGTTTCATCCGCGCTGCCCGATGGCACGGCCCATCTGCGCCGAGCAGGCGCCGGCCCTCAAGGAGTGGCTGCCAGGGCGGCTTGCCGCCTGCCATTTCGCGCTCGAGGAGTTGCCCGGAGGAGAGCCGGCGCGAGCCGGCAGGGAGTGAGGAGTCAGGAGTAGCGATGGCTCAGCGCGCGACCCCAACGGTGATCCCTGAGCCGGTCGTGGCGTCCAGCCGCGGCCGTCACCCGGGCGGCCCAATCCACGAGCCCGCGGCGGATGCCCCCGATCGGGCAGCCCCCGATTACAGCATTGCCGTCCTCGACCGTGCCCTCGATCTGCTCGAGGCGCTGGCCGAAGCGGCGGCCAGCGCTCCCCTTGGCGTAAGTGAGGTCGCCCGTCGCGCCGGTGTCACCAAGTCGGCCGCCTTCCGCATCCTCAGCAACCTCGAGCGCCGGGGGTACGTCGACAAGGATCCCATCAACAGCCGGTACACCCTCGGCACCCATCTCGCCTATCTCGGTGAGCGCTCTCTCGGCGCCATCGATCTACGGGGAGCCGCCCGCCCGGCGCTGGAGGAATTGCGGCGGCGATTTGGGGAAACAGTCAACCTGGGTGTACGTGAGGGCTCTGACGTCGTTTATGTCGATATGATCGAGAGCGCTCATGGCTTGCGGATGGCGGCCCGCGTCGGCGGCCGTGACCATCTGCACTCGACCGCGCTCGGCAAGGCGATCCTGGCTTTCCTGCCGCCCACCGAGCGAGACGACCTGCTGGACGTGCCAGGTGGCCTACCCGCGCGCACGGTGCGGACGATCACCGACCCGGCCAGCCTCCGCGCCGAGTTGGAGCACGTTCGCGCGCGTGGCGTCGCCGAGGATCGCGACGAAAACGAAGTCGGCGCTCGCTGCCTGGCGGCGCCGATCTTCGACCACCGCGGCGCCGTCGCCGGCGCCATCAGCGTCTCCGCGCCCGACAGCCGCCTCGACGACGCGCGTGCGGCTGAGGTCGCGGTGACCGTCATCGAGCAGGCGGCCGCGGTCAGCCGGCGTCTCGGAGGGCGACTGGAGTCGTCCTCTGCCCCTTTTGCCACGGAACTATCACCATCCGGCTCTGGGGATTCAGGTTACTCCATGAGCGCGTTGCCGCGAATGCCTCGCACCGTCGAGAGACAAAGGGGGGACCGATGCGCCTGATCGCCGGTGGCATCATGCACGAGACGCACACCTTCTCCGCGGAGCCGACGACGGTCGAGAGTCTCAACGTCGTCGCGCGGGGCGACGAGTTGCTCGCCTTCGCTGGGGTCAATCACTCGCTTGGTGGGGTGATCGATGCGTGCCGCGAGCGCGGGATCGATCTGGCGCCGACATTCTTCGCGGACGGTGTCTCAACCGGCGTGCCGGACCGCCAGACGTTTGAGACTCTTGTCGGAGAACTGTGCGAGCGCATCACTGCGGCGTTGCCGGCAGACGGCATCGTGCTCACCCTGCACGGGGCGATGGTGGCCGAGGATTTTCCCGATGCGGAAGCGGAGATCGTCCGCCGCGTGCGCGAGATCGCCGGGCCGGACCTACCGATCGCCGTAACCCTCGATCTGCACGCCAACATCGGCGAGGCGATGGTCGACCGGGTAAACGTCATCACCACCTACGACACCTATCCGCATGTCGACGCCGCGGAGCGCGCGCGGGAGGCGGTCGATCTCCTGGCGCGCACCATCCAGGGCGAGGTTCGGCCGACGATGGCCCTCGCCAAACCGCCGCTGATGCCGGTGCCGCAGGCGATCGCGACCGCCGAGGGGCCGTTCAAGATCCTCTTCGAGCGCGCCCACGAGATGGAGCGCTCCGGCGAGGCGATCACGGTGACGGTCGCCGGCGGGTTCGCCTACGCCGACGTGCCGGAGGCGGGCGTCGGGTTCCTGGTCACCACCGACGATGATCCGGAGGCAGCGCGGCGCCTCGCGGACGAGTTGGCGACTCTGGCGTGGTCGCTGCGCCACGACATGATCGTGCGCAACACACCGCCGGCGGAGGCCGTAGCGGAGGCGATCGCGTTTCCGGAAGGGCCGGTGATGCTGGTCGACGTCGGCGACAACATCGGCGGCGGCACGCCCGGGGACGGCACGGTGCTCCTGGCCGAGCTGCTGGCGCAGGACGCGCGAGAGGCGACAATGGTGATCGCCGACGCGGAGGCAGCACGGGCAGCGTTCGAGGCCGGGGTCGGCGGGAGGGTCCAGGTGGCGGTCGGCGGCAAGACCGACCGCTTGCATGGTGACCCGGTGTCAGTCACGGGGCGCGTACGCCTCCTCTGCGATGGGCAGTGGGTTCACGAGGGGCCGGAGAACGCGGGTGTCCCGGTCGACATAGGCCCGTCGGCGGTCCTTCGCTGCGGCGGGGTCAATCTGGTGTTGACGACGCGCAAGTCGATGCCCGGTGACCAGCAGCAATTGAAATCGGTCGGGATCGACCCCATCCGGCAGCACATCCTCGTCGTGAAAGCCGCGGTGCGTTGGCGTGGTGGCTACGGTCCGATCGCCAAGCACGCCGTCTACGCCGACACCCCTGGTCTCGGCAGCGTCGATCTCCAACGCTTCCCCTATCAGCACATCCGCCGCCCGATCTTCCCGCTCGATCTGGAAACAGCATTCGCACCATAGTGCGGTCGCACAGACTCATGCTAAGTGGCGATCGAGACAGGACTCTAGCCGCGATTCCGTGTCGGCCGTAAAATCACCGTTGATCTCTAGCGAATTGTCGAAAACCGAAAGGAAGGGCGCATGTCGCACCACAACGCTGAGGGTCGTGCATCCTCGGGTGGAAGCTCGGAATTTCTCCCTGGCTATCTCTCGCGTCGGACGCTGCTCAGGCATGGGGTAGCGCTCAGCGCCGGTTTGGCCGGGCTTAGTGCGATTCAGCGTTCCACGTACGCGGCATCCCAGAACCAGCTGCGAGCGGCGAACATAGCGTTTCCAGAGCGATGAATTGGCGGCCGAGCAGGTGATTCGCCTGCCTGAAGGCGAGCCAGTCAGCTTCGATCCCGGTGTCAGCTCTGGCGGACGAGGACTGGAGATGCTCCAGAACCTCTTCGAAGGCCTCGTCTTCATCGACCAGCGCGACGGTTCACTACAGATGGGTGTCGCGGAATCGATGGATGTCAACGACGAGCAGACCGAATTCACCTTCGTCGTCCGCGACGGCGTCACGTGGTCGGACGGCACGCCCCTCAACGCGAACGACTTCGAGTGGAGCTGGAAGCGCGTCCTCGACCCCGAAACGAAGTCCGAGTACACCACCGCGCTCTACCCGCTCAAGAATGCGGTCAAGATCGACTCCGGCGAAGTTCCTCTGGAAGAACTTGGGGTCAATGCCGCCGACGAGAAGACCCTGGTGGTGACTCTCGAGGGACCAACGCCCTATTTCCCACTCCTGGCCGCCACCTGGACCTACTACCCGGTCCCCCGTCACGTGGTCGAGGCCGAGGGCGATGCCTGGGTCGAGGCCGGCACGATGGTCTCCAATGGTCCTTACGTCCTGACCGCCTGGGAACACGACCAGAGCATGACACTGGAGCGGAATGAGAACTACTACGGGGAGCAACCGACGATCACCCGGGCGGACTACACCCTCTTCACTGACCCAGTCGCACAGGCGCTCGTCGCCTTTGAGAACAACGAGCTCGACCAGGCCCAGGTCGCAGGGGCCGACCTGGACCGTGCCAGGAATGATCCCAATCTCGGTCCTCTCGTTCAGGTCTTCCCGCGCTCCGGAACCGCGTTCATCATTTGCGACACCACGACCCCGCCAACAGACGACGTGCGCGTTCGTCAGGCTCTGGCGCTGGCCATTCAGAGGGATGCCCTGGCCAATGGTGTGCTAAAGGGCGAGTTTTCCCCGGCGCAGACGATTTTGCCCCCGGACATCCCCGGCTACAATGAAGCCGCCGCGCTTGGCGAGGACGTGGAGAAGGCGAAGCAGTTCCTGGCTGACGCTGGTTATGCCGACGGTCAGGGGTTTCCTGAACTGACTGCTGACCTTTGACACAACCTACGGCGAGCAAAAGAAGTCCGCGGAGTACCTCCAAGGCATTTGGAAGCAGACGCTCGGCATCAACGTCAAACTCGACCCGTTAGAGGCCAAGGCGTTTAACGACTGGTTCAACTCCAGGGTCGACCAGCCGTATAACCTCCAGATCGGTTTCTGGGGTTCGGATTGGGGTGATCCGGCGAACTGGCACAACCAGTTGTTCGACTCGCAAGCGGACTTCTACCATTCACATTGGAAGAATGACGAGTTCGACAACCTGGTCCGGGAAGCAGCGACGATGGGCGATGAAGAAGCGCGCATCGCCCAGTATGAGCAGGCAGAGACGCTCCTCAACCAGGATGCGGCCCTCATTCCGCTGTTCAACTTGAACCGCATCTACGTCGTCAAACCGTATGTCCAGGGCATCGTTCACTATCCGATCCTCGGCCGCACCTGGCTCCGCTACATCTCGATCCTGGAGCACGACGAGTAACGTTGCGTGGTCTGCCCTCTCCGGAGACGGTGACGACTCCGGAGAGGGCCATCCCGACCGAACCGACAGGACAGCGAAGGTGCCAGCAGGGAGCGAGTAGTGCGATCGGCATACATCATCCGGCGCATTCTCGCGCTGATTCCGACACTGCTCCTAATCTACACCTTGACCTTCTTTCTCATGCATTCAACGCCGGGTGGACCGTGGGACACCGGCGAGAAACCGATTCCGGTGGAAGTTCAGGAGCGGCTGAAGGCAGCGTACGGGCTGGACAAACCGCTCTGGCAGCAATACACCGATTTCCTCGGCAAAGCCGTACGCGGGGATCTTGGCCCGTCGTATACGCAACGCTCGCGATCGGTCTCCGACATCATCGGTGAGACCTTTCCTGTCTCGCTGCAGCTGGCAGCGGCCGCGATGCTGATTGCGACGCTGACCGGCATCCCCCTGGGGATCCTGGGTGCTATCCGTCACAATCGGCCGCTCGATTATCTGTCGACATTCTTCTCGATCGTGGGCATTTCGACTCCAGCCTATGTCGTGACGTCGCTCCTCGTGTTGCTGCTCGCCAGCAAGCTGCACTGGGTCCCCACAAGTGGTTGGGACGGAATCTGGTCATCGAAGGCGATCATCCCGGCAGTTTCGCTCGCCCTATACCCGATGGCGGTGCTCGCGCGCTACACGAGGTCGAGCATGCTCGAGGTGCTTCGCACCGACTACATGCGAACGGCTCGCTCCAAAGGGCTCAGCGAACAGGCCGTCCTGGTCGGTCATGCCCTGCGCAACGCGTTGCTTCCAGTCATCACCATCGCCGGCATCGTCATTGCCGACATCGCCACCGGAGCGTTTTTCGTCGAAACGATCTACCAGGTGCCCGGCGTCGGTCGCTACTTCGTCCAGAGTATTTCCGGCCGTGACTATCCGGTCATCATCGGAACGGTGCTGCTTCTGGGCCTGGCGGTGTCAGTCATGAATCTCGTCGTCGACCTCGTATACCCTCTTCTTGATCCGAGGATCGGCTCGCGTTAATGGTCAGACTCCTCCCACTGTCTCACAACGCCCGGGTGACTATCCTGTGGTAGCCGAGCCTGCCGCGGTCAGTACGGCGCCCGCCACCCGACTACCTCCCGGCGTGCTCGTTACGCGGTCAGCCGCCACGGGTCTGTGGAGCCAGGCGTTCCGCAGACTTCGTCGCTCCAAACTCGCCGTTGCATCGGGAATTGCGCTCGTAATCCTGACGCTTATGGCGGTCTTCGCCCCATTCGTCACCCCATACGACTACACGGCCCAGGACTACAGCGCACTCACGCAGCCGCCGAGCCAGGCGCACTGGCTCGGCACCGATGACCTCGGCCGCGACATCCTGAGCCGCCTGATCGTCGGGGCTCGCATCTCGCTGGCGGTGGGGCTCGTCGTGCAGTCCGTCATTCTCCTGATCGGCGTGCCCGCTGGGCTTGTCGCCGCCCATTTCGGGGGCAAGATCGACACCGTTATCATGCGCACGGTCGATGCGCTTTATTCGATCCCGAGTCTTCTCTTCGTCATCGTCATCATGACCTTCTTGCGCGCAACGCTGGCGACCCCGACCAGCGGATTTACACAGGCGCTGGCCGCCCTCGACTCCCAAAGCGGAGGGCTCATCGGCATCTTCATCGGTCTCGGGCTGATCAACTGGATGCCCGCGGCTCGCCTCGTGCGTGGTCAGGCGGCTTCGCTCAAGGAGAAGGAGTTCGTTGAGGCGGCCCGCGGGATCGGCGCAAGTGACAGGAGGATCATGGCGCAGCATCTGCTGCCGAATGTCATCCCCATCATCGTCGTGACGGCAACGATCGGGATCCCGCAGGCCATTATCTACGAAGCGGGAATCAGCTTTCTCGGGCTTGGCGCGCGCCCGCCGATGCCGAGCTGGGGGTTGATGATAGCCGAAGCGATTCCCAATCTCCGCTCGTATCCCTACATGCTCGTGTCACCCGCGGTCGCGCTGTCGCTCACGGTGCTGGCGTTCAATTTCCTGGGTGACGGTCTGCGAGATGCGCTTGACCCCTGGATGGAGCGGTAGCCAGGCCGCTGGCACGTTGATCGCGTTGGACCAAAGAGCCGCCGGCTACCGGAGATTGAGCAGCGTGGCAATGTTGGCGCTTGCGTCGATCACGGGCTCGATCTGGCCAAGGCGCGAGGTGAGCAGCCCGGTCACGCCCGGTCCATGACCGGCGATATACGAATCTCCATGCACGATAATGCCAATCGAGATCGCCCCGGAGTAATAATGCCGCCCGTACGAACTGTCGGCGTCAAGGATGGCGACGAAATCCCCAAATCGCAATTCGTCGAGTCCATACCGCTCCACCATTGCCGGATCGAAGAGGTTGATGTGGTAGTCTCCCCGCGAGACGTTATCGCGCGCCAAGACCCGATCCCATGATCGCGGCGGGTGCCACGCAGGCGACTGGCACCACGAGCTTGTCGTCGCGTGTCTCCGTGACCCATGTCGCGAAGAGATCAGGGTCCAGCCCAGTGCAGCGAATGTTCGGAAACGAATCGATTTCGAGACCGACGCCCCAGGCTTCAACTTGAATCTGGTCGCCAATCACCATCTTCGCCAGCACGTCATCGGAGAAATCGATCATGACATGTTCGATCCCCCCATGCGTGCCGGTAACAACCCCGACAGACCCTTTCGCATCGCCACTCACGACAACAGCCCGATTGCCGACACACGACAAGATGTTGAATCCGGCATTGGCTTTTGGATCGGAGTTTCGTGCCGATACCGCCGGTTCGATATGGTCGCCCACGAGTCCGCGGATGCGGTCGCCGCACACGAACGTTGTAGGTGATGCCGCCGGTGCCGGGGACGATGCGAGGTACGCCTTCATTGGAGATGAGATATGGTGTTGACCAGCCGAACTCGAACTCCTGAGGTGCCACGTGCCCAACCACGGCAACCTTGACGAGGACATCTCGGTTTGTCTTGATCCCCACGGCATCCCTCCCTCTACTCGTCGGCTGGGTCAGCGAAACGAATCTGCCAAATCACCAAAGCCAGAGCACTACTCACGTGGGTCGGGCCTGATAAACACCACATCAGCTTGCCACAGCATGTGCTGATCGAGGACTGGTGCCTCGAGGACTCCTTTACCACTGGACTGTTTCTTGGCCGGTGAGATCGGTGGAAGCCGTTCCTGTAATGGGAAGTTCCGGATGACGAGACGGTAAGGCTCCCCGAGGTCGCGTTCGCTCTATCCACGCGGCACTCAACCCACGACATGCGGCCAGAGTTCTGGAGACGGATGAAGCACAGCACTGTCTGCCGCTCACACGAACAGCGGCTCCATCGTCTGCTGCTCGGCGATCTCCCGCATCGCCTCGTCGGACGGCCGCTCTCGGAAGCGGTCGGCCGCATCGAGCACCTGAGGCAGGACCGTGATGTCGCCTACCGTGTTCAGGAACATGCCGGGCCGGCCGAGGACCCAGTGCACGGCGCGGTCGATCGCGACCGGGTCTCGCAGGGGCTCGTACCAGGTGGCGGCCGTCTGCGGCCGCTCGCCCCACGGCGCCCGCGTGACGGCTTTGATCGTTTGCACCGCCACCCCCGCTGCTGGCAACGGGCGACGAGCTCCTCGAAGTCGGCGGCGTACCCCGGGTTCTGCATCATCGGGAAGTTGTAGGGCAGCAGCACCGCGTCGAAATCGAATCGCTCCAGGGAACGCGTGTGCATCGCGGCCACTGTCAGGCCGTGACCGGTCACGCCGATGAAGCGCACGAGCCCCTCCTCGCGGGCCCGGATGGCCGCCTCCAGCGCCCCGCCCGGCCCGAGCGCCGTCTCCCACTCGGTGGGGTCGACGAGGTTGTGGAGCTGGATGAGGTCCACCTGGTCGACTCGCAAACGCTCCAGGGAGTGGCGGATCTGGTCGTATGCCGCCTGGTAGGTCCGCTCGCCCGTCTTCGTTGCCAGGAAGAAGTCCCCGCGATGCTGCTCCATCCAGGGTCCGAGCCGTAGCTCCGAGTCGCCATAACTGGCGGCGGTGTCGATGTGGTTGACACCAAAGCGAAGAAGGAGTTCAACAGTGCGGTCCGCCTCCGCCTGCGTCACGGCGCTGAGCGCCGCCGCGCCGAAGATGGCGCGGGTACTCCGGTGCCCGGTCCTGCCGAAGGTCTCCGTTGGAATCATCGATGCGCTCCTTCCGGCCAGCCCACCCCCGCTAGTGTGTGCGTCGAGCAGGGAGAGCACGATTTCGAGGTCCGATGCCGGACATCGCGACTACCCGGCGGCGCCGCGTCGGCATGTTCCGTGCCGCCCTCCGCGGCGCCCCGCGATACGCCGCTCATGTCGCCGATGGCACGAGTCTAGTGAGCGAGGAGCGTACCCGCAACCGACAGCCCGGGGCATGCCAAGGGACTGCAATCCGCCGGGTGCGGCCCGGAAGTTGGCTCGATTCGTAAAGCGTAGGATCACCGGCGGGCCGGCGGTACCTGTACCCGTTAACAGTCATGCGGAACGCAATGGGCTCGGTTGCATGCAGCGGCTGGTTGCTCTATCCGAGCGGTGCCCGGATCCCCATCTCGTCATCGTCATGAAGCGGCATTTGACAGCGCTCCTAGAACGCTGAGATGAACCGGCATGCGACAACTTGAAGCGGCATTTGACAGCGCTCTGTAGAACGCTGAGATGAACCGGCATGCGACAATCGGCAAGGACCACGAGAAGTCTCGTCCCTGGAGCGGTTGATGGTCGAACTTCCCAGCGGCACCGTCACCTTCCTCTTCACCGACATCGAAGGCGCCACACGTCTGTGGGAGCGCAATCGCGCTGCTATGGGGAGCCAAGTCGAGCGCCATCTCGCCCTGCTGAAAAGCGCCATCACGGCGCACGGGGGCGTCCTCTTCAAGTCGGTCGGCGACGGCACGCAAGCGGCGTTCTCTATTGGCGGCAATGCGCTTGCCGCGGCGCTTGCCGCCCAGCGTGCCATGTTGGCTGAGCCGTGGCCCGATCCGCCGGGACCACTGCGCGTCCGCATGGCGCTGCATACCGGGGAAGCTCATCCCCAGGCAGGGGATTACCTTGCCGCCGCTCTCAACCGGCTCGCGCGTCTGCTCGAGGTGACGCAGGGGGGGCAGATCTTCCTCACCGAGGCGACGCAACTCCTCGCTCAGGATGACCTCCCGCCTGAGACGCGCCTGCGTGACCTGGGGGAGTTTCGGCTGCGCGACCTGGAGCGGACGGAGCACATCTTCGCCCTCATGCATCCGAACCTTCCGGACAACATCACGCTTCCTGCGTCACTGGACCAGCAGATTCGGCATTTCCCGACCTCGCTCACCCCCTTTCTTGGACGCGAGCTCGAGGTGACCACGATTGTCAATCTATTGCAGGCGCCGAGCATCCGTCTGTTGACGCTGACCGGTCCCGGGGGAATTGGCAAGACACGGCTGGCCTTGCAGGTGGGGGAGCGCCTTGCCAGTTCGTTCAAGGACGGTGCTGTCTTCGTCGATCTTGCCCCGTTGCGCGATCCCGCGCTCGTGCTGACGGCAGTCGCCACCGCGTTTGGCCTACGTGAGGTCGCCGGACGACCCCTTGAGGAGATCGTCACGGAGTTTTTGCGGGAGCGGCAAGTACTCATCGTCCTCGATAACTTCGAGCACCTGCTGGAGGCCGCGCCTGTTATCTCCGATTTGGTCGCCGCGGGGCGGGAAGTAAAGGCGCTGGTTACAAGCCGTGCCCCGCTGCGGCTGCAGGGAGAGCATGAGTATTCGGTGCCCTCGTTACGTCTGCCCGGTGCTGCGGAGCGAAACAACCTCGCTGCACTGGCGGCGAACGAGGCCGTTGCGTTGTTCGTTAACCGCGCGCAGGCGGTTCAACATGGCTTCGAGCTGACGAATGAGAACGCTTCTGCGATCCGCGAGATCTGCACCCGGCTCGATGGTCTGCCCCTGGCCATTGAGTTAGCCGCGGCGCGGGTTCGGCTGATGCCGCCGGCAGCACTCCTGGTTCGGCTGGAACGGCGGATGCCGCTATTGACCGGCGGGCCGCGGGATGCACCGGCGCGCCAGCGAACTCTCCGCGATGCGATCAAGTGGAGCTATGACTTGCTCGCTCCCGACGAGCGGACGCTCTTCCGGCGGCTCGGGGTCTTTGCTGGTGGATGGACCCTGGAGACGGCTGCCGCGGTTACCCGTTTTGAAGGGAATCTCGACGTTTTCGAGGGGCTGGCGTCACTGGTCGACAAGAGCCTGGTGCAATGGCATGACACCGGTGCTGAGCCGCGCTTCGCGATTCTGGAGACCGTTCGCGAGTTTGCATTGGATCAATTACGGGAGGAAGACAATCAGGGTCTGGCCATGGAACAGGCACACGCGGGCTACTTTCTCTCCTTGGCGGAGGAGGCATGTGTGGGGCTGGTCGGCGCCCAACAGCGAACGTGGTTAGCCCGTCTCGATGCCGAGGACGCCAACATCCGTGCCGCATTGGTTTGGAACTTCGAGCATGGTTCAACTGAGTCTGCGGTGCGATTCGCACGGACATTATGGCGGTATTGGTCGGCTCGGGGCCGCCTGGTCGAGGGGCGATCCTGGCTGGAGCGCGCCCTCGCCCTTCCCGACGTGGCGGAGGCTCCATTGACTGTGCGCGCCGATGCCCATAACGCGCTGGGCAATCTCCTGGGTGACAGCGGGGAGTACACGCAGGCGAGGCAGCACTACGAAGAGGCATTGACGTTGCGACGTCAGCTGGCTGACAGCGAAGGGATCGCCGGCGCGCTGAACAACCTGGGCATCGTTGCCGCGTGGCTTGGCGACTACGATGGTGCGCTCGCCCTTCATAAGGAAAGCCTGGAGCTGCGTCAGGCGCGAGATGATCCCTTTGGCATGGCGCTCTCGCTCTCCAACCTGGGTGATGTGCTGCTTGCCCAAGGAGATTTCAACGGCGCCCAAGATTACCAGGAAGAAGCGCTGCGACTCCGAGAACTCGTGCACGATGCCTCAGGCACCGCGTACTCGGTCTACAACCTCGGCGAGATTGCTCGTTTCCGCGGCGACACCGCGCAAGCCGCCCACTATCTTACGGACAGTTTGCACCGCTTCGAGGCCCTTGGAGAGAAGATTGGCATTGCCTATGCCGAGTGCAGCCTTGGCGATCTTGCGTCCCGGGAAGGCGATACCGCGCGTGCCGCGCTACTGCTCGAACGCGCCTTGCGAACCCGCACGGAGATGGGCGATAAGCGTGGCGTCATCGAGTGCTTCGAAGCCTTGGCAATGGCGGCCATCCGATCGGACGAAGTCCGAGCCGGCGCCCGGCTTCTCGGTGCAGCCTGGGCTGAGCGTGAAACACTCGCCTGTCCAGCCCCGCCATTAACCCAGAACGAACATGATCGAGCGCTTGCGGGGGCGCGCACGCGTCTTGGTGCGGCCGCCGTCGACGCACTCCACGCGGAAGGGCGACGGCTGGCCCCCGAACAGGCCTTCATGCTCGCCTACGAGATAGTGGATCACCTCAACTCGAAGACAGAAGCCGCGGCGTCGGATGCCATGGCCGTGCAGCGACATCCAGCGCAGTCGCGTTAGTGCCAGCTAAAGCAATGAGGGTAGCAACTCCTGAGCCCCGAGAGACTCCCTAAGTCATGACAATCGGCGTGCCCCAACAGAGCGGCAAGAGGGACATGTTGAAGTTCCTCTTGCCGCAGTAAGCACAACGGCAGTACCGGCGGTGAAGCGGAAGACGATCGGATCGCCGGCGCCCGTTCCTGGTAGCGGGAAACGGCGGGGGCCGTGAAGGGAGCGATTATCAATCCTTAGACTGGTCGATTCGGGTGCGCATCATCGATTGCTTGTCTGAGTTCCGATAGATCAGACTCCTGCCCCCGGCCCCGAGCTTCGCAGTAGTTGATCATTGCAACGATGAGATGCTTGAGGAACAGGATATCCTCGTCGAGCGCTTGGATGTCTGCTCGCTCAACGGAATCGGCCTTGCCCATCTGGTTGGCGACTTCGAGACGAAGCATCTCTGAGCCCGCTTTGCTGTACCGTGAGTGGGCATACTTGTTTCGAATCGAATTCGCAATCCTCAGAGCCCGAACGAATGTCGCCCCCGCCTCGCTGTCTCTTGGCCAGTCAGGCTGGGTCCAGCGGCAGATCGCTGCTACGTACTCGATCTTCGCAGCGAAGCCTTTGTGCGAGCCTAGGCTCACCAGCGCGAGATCACGATGCGTATCCGCGATCCAGCGGACGGTCTCGACCAGCCGGAACTCCACCATCGCAAACAACCCGAGGATGATGCCGATGCGGCGAGCGCACTCAGGCGTTTGTTCGAGCGCGATTGAGTAGTCATCCACGGTCCGGGGCACTATAAGCAACCTCCGAAACGAGCGGTCGAATTAGCCAAGAGAATTAATGCTTGATCCAGCATCACACTCCGACCAAGAAGAAAGGCGGCCCGTTTAGGCCGCCACCAACTCGGAGCATTCGTGCCCGAGAACCACCGGTTCTTGATATGGTACCCATACATTAACATCGATGGCTGATGTCACTCATCCGCCCCACGGCGGGCCCACCCGCGGCACCGTGATGCCCACTGACCTGCCCCCAGATTGGTCCATCTGAAACGTTAGCCTCCCGGTGCTTGACCTGCCCCCCAGTTTGGTCCACCCGAAAGGTTAGCCCGGTGCCTTCTGAGCCAGGGCCCAAGCCGCTTCCCAGGCCGCCGGCGTCTGCTGTCTGAGCGCGCGATGGGGGCGCTCCGTGTTGTCCTCGAACCGCTAGGCTTCGACCGTTTACCGCACCTCCTTTAGTGGCGCGGACCAATGGTGAGCTACACATTTGTTGCACAGTCGTCAGTCGGCAGCCAGCTCCACGAGTTCGTTACTGCCATGCCAGAGGATCAACGGCGGGTCGCCGGTACCTGTACCTGTTAACCGGCGTGAAGCCGATGATGAGATGGTGAGCCACTCCAAGGCGGTCTGACCCTTGGCCATGCGACAATCAGTAGAGATCTCGCCATGCCGCACATTCGGAAACGGTTCATGCCCGATCTCCCATCCGGCACCGTCACCTTCCTCTTCACCGACATCGAGGGGAGCACCGCCCTCTGGGAGCGGGACCACGCCGCGATGGCCACGGCGGTCGCGCGCCACCTCACCCTCCTGCGGGACGCCGTCGCAGCCCACACTGGCGTCGTCTTCAAGGTCGTGGGGGATGCGGTGCAGGCGGCCTTCCCCACCGCTCCCGATGCGGTGGCCGCCGCGCTCGACGCCCAGCGAGCGCTGGTGCAGCAGGCATGGCCAGCGCCGGTCGGGGCACTACCCGTGCGGATGGCTCTCCATACCGCTGCCGCGACGCCGCAGGATGGCGACTATCTCGCTCCCGGGCTGAACCGGCTCGCTCGCCTCCTGGCCGCTGCTCACGGTGGGCAGGTGCTCCTCTCCCTGGCCACGCAGGACCTTGCCCGGGACGCGCTGCCGCCCGGAGCCGGCCTGCGCGACCTCGGCGAACACCCGTTGCGCGACCTCTACCGACCGGAGCGGGTCTTCCAACTGCTGCATCCCGACCTACCCGGTGACTTCCCCCCGATCCGGACATTAGCGACCCGACCCAACAATCTCCCTTTGCAACCAACGGCGCTCGTCGGGCGAGAGAACGACGTGGCTCGCATCGTTGACCTGCTTAGCCGTGATGACGTCCGGCTCTTGACCATCACCGGTCCCGGCGGCGTCGGCAAGACGCGCCTGGCACTTCAGGCCGCCGCCGATCTGTTGGAGGCCTTTCCGGACGGGGTCTGGTTCGTCGATCTGAGTGCGCTCGACGATCCCACCCTCGTCTCCTCCGCTATCGCCACGGTCCTCGGCGTGCGAGAAGAGGGGAGCGGGCTCTCGGCGCCCCTGGCGCGTGTGCTCGGTGGAAAGCGGCTGCTGCTCGTCCTCGACAACTTCGAGCGGGTCGTCGAAGCCGCCTCGGTCGTGGCGGATCTGCTGGCCCGTGCTTCAGGGGTGAAGGTCCTGGCGACGAGCCGGACGCCCTTGCACGCCTACGGGGAGCGCGAGTTTCCGCTCCCGCCGTTTCCGATGCCAGACCTGGCGCACTTGCCGTCGGTGGAGACCCTGAGCCAGTACGAGGCAGTGCGCCTCTTCATTGAGCGGGCGCAGGCAGTGAAACCTGACTTTACGGTGACCACGGCCAACGCCCCGGCAGTGGCGGAGATCTGCCATCGTCTCGATGGTCTGCCCCTGGCCATTGAACTGGCCGCCGCCTACGTCAAGGTCCTGCCACCGCAGGCGTTGCTCAAGCGGCTGGAGCGGCGCTTGCCGCTGTTGACAGGAGGAGCGCGAACCCTGCCGGCACGCCAACAGACGATGCGCGATGCCATCGCCTGGAGCCACGATCTCCTCCATCAGGAGGAACAGGTGCTGTTCCGCCGCCTGGCGGTCTTCGCCGGTGGCTGCACCATAGAGGCCGCGGAGGCCGTGGCTAGTCCAGACGGCACGCTCGATGTCTTTTCGGGCATGGCCGCGCTCGTGGACAAGAGTCTGCTGCGCCAGGAGGAGGGGGCTGAGGGCGAGCCGCGCTTCCGGCTGCTGGAGACGGTGCGGGAGTTCGGGCTGGAGCGGTTGGAAGCGAGCGGCGAGGGGACAGCCTGCCGTGGCCACCATGCCGGATTCTTCCTCGCTCTGGCCGAGCGCACCCGTCCCAGGATTTTCGAAACCGGCGACCCGGCTTGGCTGGATGTGATTGAACGCGAGCATGACAACCTGCGGGTGGCGCTGGGGTGGTCGTGGGAGACGGGGAAGCACGACACCCTCCTCCGCCTGGCCGGGTCCCTTGGCTCATTTTGGTACTACCGTGGCCATTTGACCGAAGGGCGGCGCTGGCTCGACCGGGCACTCGAGACACCCCCAGACGATGCCGCGCCCAGGCCGCGTGCCTGGGCGCTCACGGCCAGCGGGCTGCTGTTCAGCGTGTCCGGAGAATCGGAGCGCGCCGCCGAGTTGTTGACAGCGAGCTTCGAGTGGTGGGACCGGAGCGGCGACGCCGCTGGCTTAGCGGTCGCACGCAGCCTGCTTGGTGGTGTCTATGTCAGCCAGGGGCGGTATGACGCGGCCGAAGCGCTCTTCACGACGAACGAGAGCTATTTTCGCGACAACGAGGCGTATCTCCGCGAGGCTGGACATGAAAACTGGCTTGCCCACGCGCGCTTTCACCTCGGCGTCATCGCCTGGGCGCAGGGGGACGAGGCGCGTGCCCGTAGTCTGTTGCGGGACATCGTGGACCACGTCGAGCGTTCCAGGGTGCCAGCCGATGCCATTGATCCGCTGCGCTACCTCGGCCTGATTGCCTGTGCTGCCGGTGACCTCGACGAAGCTGCGGGGTGGTTCGGCGAGATGGTGACCCGCCTGCGCCAGCGCGGCAGCCGTGCTGCGATCGCGGTCGGGCTGGCCGACGTGGCGACCCTGGCCGCCGCGCGAGGGGCATGGCAGCCAGCCGCTCGCCTCTTTACGAAGGCCGAGGCGCTGCTTAAGGCCGAGGCCGCCGCGTTCTCCCTGCCCGCCCGTGATCACTACGAGCGGGCCCATGCTCGGGCGCGCGAGACACTGGGTGAGGAGGACTATCAGGCAGCCGCTGCCGCCGGGCGAGCGCTCACCGTGGAGCAGGCTCTGGTGGAGGCCGAGACGCTGCTGGAGCGGGAGCATGATGGGAGTGCCGCCGCCACGTCGGCGCCATGAGGAGGAGGAGCATCGCGTCCGTGCAATCCGCTGCCTAATCCTGATGAGGGAGACGCCAGCGCCACGAACTCGTCGCTGTTGAGCCGCAGGTTCACCGGCGGGACGCCGGTACTTGTACCTGTCAACCGGGATGAAGGGCGAAACGGTGACCGATTTCTCGCGGCGGCTGCTGGCACAGCACGGCGGGCTGCGTGGTCTGTTTCGCCTCGACATCGCCGAGCTGGCCCGCATCCGGGGGCTGAGGGATGCCAAAGCGGTGCGGTTGAACGCAGCGTTGGAGCTAGGCCAATGGCTTGCCGCCCGTCACACCCACGACCTCGCCGGTGATGTAGCTGGACTCGTCCGAGGCCAGGAAGACGAAGAGCGGGGCCAGCTCCGCCGGCTGGCCCTGGTCGCCCCATTGGGGAGTCCTGCCCGAACTGCTGCGCTTTCTCCTCCGGCATCGTCGCCGGGATGAGCGGGGTCCAGATGGGACCGGGGGCGACCACGTTGACCCGGATCCCCTGCTCTGCTCCTTCCTGAGCTAATGCCTTGGAGAAGGTGACGATGGCGCCTTTGGTGCTGGCGTAGGGCAGGAGTTGGGGCGAGGGCTGATAGGCCTGGATGGAGGCGGTGTTGATGATCGTGCTGCCGGGCTGCAGATGGGGCCAGGCGGCTTTGCACAGGTAGTACATGGCGAAGATGTTCGTCTCGAAACGTGTGCTCCCACTCGCCGTCCGGGATCTGCTCGATCCCCTCCCGGGTCATCTGGTAGGCGGCGTTGTTGACCAGGATGTCGAGCCGCCCCAGCTCCGAGACCGTGCGCTCGACGAGGGAGCGGCAGTGGGCCTCCTCGGAGATGTCGCCGGGGGCCAGGACCGCTTGCCGTCCCGCCTCCCGCACCACCCGCGCCGTCTCCTCGGCATCCGGATCCTCATTCAGATAGGAGATGAGGACGTCGGCACCCTCACGAGCATAGGCGAGGGCCACCGCCCGCCCGATGCCGCTGTCGCCGCCGGTGATGAGGGCGACCTTGCCCTGTAGCCGGCCATGTCCCTGATACGACTCCTCGCCGTAGTCGGGACGGGGGGTCATCTCCGATTCCAGGCCGGGGTAGTCGAGGCTGTCTTGCGGGAAGGGGGGCTTCGCTTCGGACTCGCGGGGGTTCTCGGTCGTCGGGGTCGAGGTCATCGGTAACTCCTACGGGCGTGCGCACTCTTGGATGAAAGGAGAGCTCGGAGATGCCGAACTCCTGGCTTACGCCTATGCACTGCCTGTGCCATGACCGGGCCGGTTCGGACGGCGGGCGACGGCAGATATCGCTGGCTTGGGAAGCAGCCTGGATCCCGACGCAGAAGGGTTCGGGCGAACCTCTCAAGTGGACCAAAACGGGGGCAGATCAGTCCACGGCCTCTGAGAGCCCGGTCACCCCGACTAACCGCTCGATGACCGGGGCGAACGGTTCCAGGCCATCCTCTGTCACCGAGATGTAGGAGATGCCATACATGCTGCGACGCCGCCGGAGCATCTCTGCCATCTCGTCAGCGGTGCCCAGGAGCATGTGAGGACTTTCCGCGACCTCGACAGGCGTCAGGTTCAATTCGTCCGCGAGGTTGTGGGAGGTCGCCGCGCGGTCGTCAGTCGGTGCGACGCGGAGCAGGACGATGTTCAGTTCCAGATCTGGAAAGCGCTCGCCGGCCACCTCGCGAATCCACGTCAGCTTTTGCGTGGTTACTTCGGCCGTGATGTCGGTATAGTCTGGCGTTCCCTCAGGCGTGGCTCGTGGGTTCAGGGCAACGATATCGGCGTATCGTGCTGCCAGAGACAGAACGCGCCGACCACCGCCGCCGACCAACAGCGGTGGATGCGGGGTTTGGGCAGGACGTGGGAATATCGAGAGTTCGGTCACATTGTAGAAGCGGCCCTGATGGCTAACGGAGTCCTCAGTCCAAAGGCGTTTGACCAGGGGGAGTGCCTCGGCCAGACGATCAATGCGGACAGCGGCGCTATCGAAGGGAATGCCGGTCGCCTCGTATTCGGAACGTAGCCAACCTGCGCCGATGCCCAGCTCAAGCCGCCCGTCAGAAAGAAGATCGAGTGTTGCGGCTTCCTTCGCGAGATTAGCCGGATGTCGGAAATCGTTGGCAAGGACGAAGGTGCCGACGCGGATCCGATCAGTAACGGCAGCAGCGGATGCCAGAGCGGTGAAAGCGCCGAGTCCGCGCGGGAAATGGTCGGCCACGAGGAGCGTGTCGTAGCCGAGCGCCTCGACCTTGCGGCATTTCTCCCGCCAGTCCTGGACGGAGCTTGCGCCGCGAAGCTGAACACCAAAGCGAAATGGCCGGTCTGACAATGACTCGCTCCTGGCATTGAAAGAACATGACGGGAGAACCGGACGGACACCAGAAGGGGACCGCCCTCTTGGTTGACGTGCAAAGTGGTGGAGAGACGGAACTCATCGCCGATCCCCATGCACTCGCCATGCCATGACCGGAGCGAACTGGACAGGTGAACTTCTGGACCTAGCTTGCGTTGCCGGGACGGAAGGTGAGGGGTAGACAGGTGCCTGTGCATGGTATCGGGGGTGAGTTGAATGGCGAGACCACCAAGGCCAAACGGTCTCTGACCCCTAGCATGCGACAATCGGCAAAGATTCCGACAGGTCGCACACTCGGAAGCGGTCCATGCCTGATCTCCCCTCCGGTACCGTCACTTTCCTCTTCACCGACATCGAGGGGAGCACTGCCCTCTGGGAACAGGATCGTCAATGGATGGCAGAGGCCGTCGCGCGTCACCTCCAACTCCTGCGCGCCGCGATCGACTCCCACGGTGGCGTGCTCTTCAAAGTTGTGGGGGATGCCGCCCAGGCCGCCTTCCCCACGGCCCCACAGGGGGTCGCCGCCGCCCTCGACGCCCAGCGCGCCCTACTGGCCGAGGACTGGGGAGAACTGGGCCCGCTGCGGGTGCGCATGGCGCTGCATGCGGGGGAGGCCCAGCCCGACGACCGCGGGGACTACCTCGCGGCCCCGCTCAATCGACTCTCTCGCCTCCTGTCGACAGGCTATGGTGGGCAGATCCTCCTCTCGCAGACTATCCAGCAACTCACTCGTGGCGCCCTCCCACCCGGGGCCGACCTGCGTGACCTCGGCGAGCAGCGGCTGCGCGACCTGCTCGAGCCGGAGCGGGTCTACCAGCTGCTGCATCCGGACTTGCCCGACCGGTTTCCACCGCTCAAGACCCTTGGCTCCCGTCCCAACAACTTGCCGCGCCAGCCCACCTCATTCCTGGGACGCGAGGAGGATGTCCGTCAGGTCGTCGACTTGCTGCGACGGGAGGAGGTGCAGTTGCTGACGCTGACCGGCCCTGGAGGCACGGGCAAGACCCGACTCGCCCTCCAGGCGGCCGCTGAGCTGCTGGATGACTTCGCCGACGGGGTCTTCTTCGTCCCGCTCGCTCCCCTCACCGACCCGAATCTGGTCCCCTCCGCGATTGCCTCGGCCCTCGGCCTGCGGGACACGGGGGAGCGGCCGCTGATCGAGCGGCTTGAGGTCTACTTCGCCGACAAGGAGTTGCTCCTGGTGCTCGACAACGTCGAGCACCTCGTTGAGGCCGCGCCGGTGGTGGGAACGCTGCTTGGGGCCACACGGGGCTCAAAGTGCTGGCCACCAGCCGCGTGCCGCTGCGGTTGCGGGCAGAACAAGAGCACCCGGTGCCTCCCCTTGGGCTGCCGCCGCGCACGCTACTGCCATCGCCCGAGCAGCTTTCCCAGTACGAGGCCGTGCGCCTGTTCATCGCGCGGGCGCAGGCGGTCAAACCCGACTTTACCCTCGACAACGCGAACGCCCCGGCGGTTGCCGAGATCTGCCGCCGCCTCGACGGCTTGCCCCTCGCCATTGAGCTGGCGGCCGCGCGCGTGCGGATGCTGCCGCCGCAGGTGATGCTGGCACGGCTGGAGAAACGGCTGCCCCTGCTGACGGGCGGGGCGCGCGATGCCCCGGCCCGGCAACGCACCCTACGCGACACGATCGCCTGGAGTTACGACCTGCTCGCGCCGGAGGAGCAGATCCTCTTCCGCCGCTTGGCCGTCTTTGCCGGCGGTTGCACGCTCGACGCGGCGGAGGCAGTCGGCAACTACGATGGGACGCTCGATGCCTTCGCCGGCTTGGAACGGCTGTGCGAGCAGAGCCTGGTGCGACAAGAAACGGGCCCAGGGGGTGAAGCCCGCTTCACCATGCTGGAGACCGTGCGAGAGTTCGGGCTGGAGCGACTCGCGGAGAGCGGCGAGGAGGCGGCGATCCGCCAGGAACACGCTGCACTCTACCTGGAACTGGCAGAGGCGGCGGCCCCGGCTTTGGCCGGCGCTGACCCAGGGCCCTGGCTCGATCAACTGGAAACCGAGCACGAGAACTTGCGCGCCGTCCTGCGGTGGGCCGTCAGCTCAGACGGCACGGTTGGATTACGCTTGGGCGCGGCGTTGTGGCGGTTCTGGGACACCCGCGGGCACTTGGGGGAAGCCCGGGGCTGGCTCGAACAAGTGCTGGCAGGGGGCGACGGGTCATCGTCTACCGAGCGGGCCGCAGCCCTGACGGGGCTGGCGAACGTGGTCCAGGTCCAGGGCGACCATCAGCGGGCCCTCGAGTTGCACGAGGAGGCGCTCGCCCTCTGGCGGACGGTGGGCGACCCGCGAGGGGTGGCCATGACGCTCGATTGCCTCGGGCACCTCGCGCAGGGGCGGGGCGAGTACGAGCATGCCACCGCACTGCATCAGCAGGCCCTCGAGCTGGCCAACCAGGCTGGGGACGAGCGAATCGCCGGTCGGGCGCTCCTCAACCTGGGGACGGTGGCCCTCCACCAGGGCCGTTATGAGCACGCGGCGGTGCACTATTCGGAGGCCTTGGCCCGGTTCCGTCACGTTGGTGACAAGCGAGCGGCAGGTCGGGTGCTGAACAATCTGGGGGCGCTGGCGTTTTTGCAGGAGGATTATGGGCGAGCGACGGACCGGTACCAGGAGGCGCTCTCCAACTATAGGGAGGTTGGGGATCGCCAGGGCATCGCTTCCACGCTGGCCAATCTCGGCGAGACCCTGCAGCACCAGCGGGAATTTGCGCGCGCGGAGGGACACTTGGGCGAGGCACTCCCCGTCCTTCGCGAGATCGGGGACAAGCCCGGGCCGCCTTCGCGCTGCTCGGCCTCGGCCGGCTGGCGCTGGACCAGCAAGACGTCGATCGAGCGGCGGGCCTACTCACCGACAGCCTCGAGCTATATCAGCAGGTGGAGGACATCGCGGGCATCGCCGAATGCCTCGAGGCGCTGGCGGAGCTGGCGTCCGGCTGGGGAGAGGCGGAGCGCGGTGCCCGCCTGTTCGGGGCAGCGGACGCGCTGCGCGAGCAGGCCGGCGCGCCCCTCGCGCCCGCCTACCGGTCCCGACGCGACCGCGGCGTGGCAGCGGCGCGAACCGCCCTGGGTCCAGATCGGTTCTCGGCAGCAATGGCTGCCGGCCGAAGCGCTCCGACCGAGACCGTCTCGTTCGCCATGGATCTCGGGAACGAGTGACCGGTTCCAGGAGCGCTGCCGCCGGACCGCACGGCTGGCGCCCCGTGACAACCCGCCGGTAGGGACCGACCAGCTCTCGGATGCGTCATCACCGCGCGCGGTGGATGTCCGGGCAAACCCCGCTGTTTGGGCCCTCACAGCAACCGGGGTTGCCTCCGACATCGCCGAGCTAACCTTCGGGGCAGCACGACGTGACCGGATTTGCGGTGCCCAGGTTGTGAGTGGTGACCCGTTCGCTTGGGCAGCAGACGTGCTCAAAGTTGGTACACACGGTCCCCTCGCCGCACGGCGGGCAAATCGAACAGGTGCCCCGAGTGGCGCCGCGGTTAAGCAGCTTCTTTTTCTTCTTCGTATTCGAGGTCCGGATGGTCTGCCCGTCGAGGCACAGAGTGGTCTTCTGGGATTTCTTCTTCGCGCCAGCCAGCGGACTGCTGCGCCAAAGGGGAGTTAGCAGACTGCCGAGCACCGCCACTAACGCACGGCGCGAGGGAGCCGTGCCAAGCACGCGGCTGAGCGTTTGGAAGCCGGATCCATCCATGGGGTCGCTCCTCGTCGTTGCCGGTATCGCTCGTCCAGGCACATCATAGGGGAGTGAACGAGACTTGGATATCTGCATGATGACAGATGGTACCAACGCTCGTAGGGGCGTAGTCAGTGGGTCGGTTGACGCGGCACCCTGGTGTTCGACTGCCACCTTCAACGACGCATATCCACGCTGGATGCCGCGAACCCGGACTGACTGTGCAGCTGCGGGCAAGGTGCGGATCATCAAGGGATGTGCGCGCGTGGTCATTGCACCAACCAACATTGCAGGGATGAATCTGGAGCTCCCGCAAGTATCCCGACGATCCACGCCCGTCATGAACTTCTTGGCTGGAGCAGGGTGTCGATTTTAGGTGTACGTTGGAATTCGTCTACGGCGAATGTTGAGAGATCTCTTTCAGTCCATCTCAAGCGCACGACCGGGGCGTTATTGCGGACAGGAGACATTGGTGCGGAAGGTGTGCTCCCACTCGCCATCCGGGATCTGTTCGATCCCCTCCCGGGTCATCTGGTAGGCGGCGTTGTTGACCAGGATGTCGAGCCGACCCAGCTCCGAGACGGTGCGCTCGACGAGGGAGCGACAGTGGGCTTCCTCCGAGATATCGCCGGGAGCCAGCACTGCTTGCCGTCCCGCCTCCCGCACCACCCGGGCCGTCTCCTCGGCATCGGATCCTCATTGAAATAGGAGATGAGGACATCGGCACCCTCACGAGCATAGGCGAGCGCCACCGCCCGCCGATGCCGCTGTCGCCTCCGGTGATGAGGGCGACCTTGCCCTGTAGCCGGCCATGTCCCTGGTACGACGCCTCGCCGTAGTCGGGACGGGGCGTCATCTCCGATTCGAGGCCGGGGTAGTCCAGGCTCTCCTGGGGGAAGGGGGGCTTCGCTTCGGCGTCTCGTGGGTTCTGGGTCTTCGGGCTCGAGGTCATCGGGGGCTCCTGAAGACGTGTTGTGCTTTGAGGGAAAACGAGCCGGGACCTTCCAGACTCATCGACGCCTACGCACTTGCTTTGGCCATGACCGAGACAGTTCAGGCCGCGACCATGAGGGGATGATGCGAGAGGGAAACACGACACTGTAGGGTTAAAGATGAAAGTGGCACGATTCCTTTGTTCAAAACGCGTGGGTACGTCTGCGACAGGGAAACAACTATTACCAGGCCAATTTCCGTGACGGCTAGATGCGACAATCCAGGCCAGCCTTACCCGAAAGAACATCCGAGTCTGATCATGCCTGATCTTCCATCCGGCACCGTCACCTTCCTCTTCACTGACATCGAGGGGAGTACCGCGCTCTGGGAGCGGGACCGGGTGGCCATGGCGGCAGCCGTCAAGCGTCACCTGGCCCTGCTCGGCGCTACGATCCAGGACCATGGCGGCGTCCACTTCAAGACCGTCGGGGACGCCGTGCAGGTCGCCTTTCCGGCTGCCCCTACCGCCGTCGCGGCGGCACTCGATGCCCAGCGTGCCCTGCTGGCCGAGGACTGGGGTGAGTTCGGCCCGCTCCGAGTGCGGATGGCGCTGCATGCCGGGGAGGCCGAACCGGACACACGCGGCGACTACCTCGCGGCCCCGCTGAATCGGCTGTCGCGGCTCCTCTCAGCCGGACATGGAGGCCAAATCCTGCTCTCGCAGACGGTCCAGCAGCTGGCTCGTGGGGACCTCCCGCAGGGGACGGAGTTGCTCGATCTCGGTGACCACCGGCTCCGTGACCTCCTTGAGCCGGAGCGGGTCTACCAACTGCTCCACCCGGATCTCCCCGGCGACTTTCCACCGCTCCAAACGCTAGCAGGCCGCCCGAACAACCTCCCTCACCAACCTACACCCCTGCTCGGCCGGGAGCGGGAACTCGGCGAGGTTGCCGACCTCCTCCGCCGCGAGGATGTCCACCTGGTGACCCTGACCGGACCGGGTGGGGTGGGCAAGACGCGGCTCGCGCTACAGGCCGCGGCTGATCTCCTCGAGCTGTTCCCGGATGGAGCGTTCTTCGTCGAACTGGCGCCCCTCGCCAATCCGGCGCTTGTCCCGTCGACGGTGGCTAGCGCCCTGGGTGTCCGGGAGGAAGTCGGGCAGCCGCTCATCACGACCCTGACGGCCTTCCTGCGTGACCGCCAACTGCTCCTGGCCCTGGACAACTTCGAGCACCTGCTTCCCGCCGCTCCCGTCGTGAGCGATCTCCTGCGCGCCTGTCCGGGGGTGAAGATTCTCGCGACCAGTCGAGCCCCCCTGCACCTGCGGGGTGAGCGCGAGTATCCCGTCCCCGCCCTGGCGCTCCCCGACCCCAGCCGGCCCGAACCAGTGGCCCAAGTGATTCAGTACGAGGCCGTACGGCTGTTTGTGGAGCGGGCTCAGGCGGCCAAGCCTGACTTTGCCCTCACCGATGCGAACGCCTCCGCAGTGGTGGAGATCTGTCGCCGACTGGATGGGCTGCCGTTAGCGATCGAACTTGCGGCCGCGCGGGTGAAACTCTTGCCGCCGCAGGCGCTTCTCGATCGCCTGGGTGAACGCCTCAAACTGCTGACCGGTGGGGCGCGGGACGCACCAGCCCGCCAGCGAACACTCCGTGATGCCATCGCCTGGAGCTATGATCTGCTCTCCGCGCCTGATCAAACCCTCTTCCGCCGGCTCGCGGTCTTCGCTGGCGGGTGCACGCTGGAGGCGGTGGAGGCGGTGGCCAATGCTGATGGTGATCTTGACACGTTGGAGGGGATGGCCTCGCTCGTCGATGAGAGCCTGCTGCGCGAGATCGAGGGCCCGGACGATGAGCCGCGTTTCGCGATCCTGGAGACGATCCGGGAATACGGCCTGGAGCGGCTGGAAGTAAGCCAGGAATCCGGGACGGTCCAGGAGCGCCACGCTACTTACTTTGCCGGCGTCGCGGAGGCGTTGCGCCCCCATCTCTACGGACCGGACCAGGTGCGTACCGTCGCACAGCTGGAGGCCGAGCAGGGCAACATGCGGTCGGCGCTGGCCTGGGCCGTCGAGCACGCGGACGCGGCGACCGGGCTTCGGTTGACGGCCAATCTCCGGAAGTTCTGGCTCCTCCGGGGTCAGCTGACGGAGGGTCGCGACTGGCTGGAGCAGACTCTCGCGCTGCCAGGGGATGCTCCGGCGGCCACAAGGATCGATGCCCTCTATGGAGTTGGATCATTTGCTCGTCTTCAAGGTGATTACCGTCAGGCTATTGCCTATGGCGAGGAAGGGTTGGCACTGGCGCGCGGCATTGGTGATGAGATCCACGCCGCGCAGCCGCTGTACCTGCTCGGGCTGATCGCACATTACGAAGGGGACCGAGATCGGGCGAAGTCGTTCTATGAGGAGGCCCTGGGTCTTGTGCGCGGGACCCACGACGCCCACCTCGAGGCAATGCTCCTGAACAATCTTGGGGACGTGGTTGTGGCCCAAAATGACCCGCTGGCGGCGCAAGGACACTACGAGGCAGCACTCGCCATCTGGCGCGAGCGAGGTGACGATTGGGGAATAGGCATCGCCATCCTCAACCTCGGCCACCTGGCCCTGCGATCGGGAGATGCCCAACGAGCAGGCGGACTGTACGGGGAAGGCCTCACGATGAGCGTGGAGCTCGGTGATCGGGCCAGGATCGCGGATTACCTCAATGCGATAGGACGCCTGGCCGCAGCCGAGGGTAACTGGCCGTCCGCAGCCCGCCTGCTCGGTGCCGCAACTGCGCTCTACCACTCCCTCGGGATCGAGCAGTTCCCAGATCATCGTGGGGAGCACGAGCACGCGGTAGCCGCCGCACGCGCCGGTCTCGGGGACGAGGCGTTCACGGCCGCCTGGGACGCTGGCCAGGCGCTCCTACCAGAGCACGCGGTCGCCGAAGCACTCGCGGTAACCGGCACTCCGGTGAGTGATGCCGCCCGTCTATCGCTGTGCTAGACGACGATGAACTCTCATAGTTCGCGGTCTTCCCGAGGGGGGGAGGTTCCACCGCTACCGCGGCGCCAGCTCCCCGCACTTGAGATTTAGCCTGCTTTACCACGCAACGCGCATCCGGTTGGTGAGCGGCCGTGTCGCACCACAGGCCGGATCGTCTCATGGCTCACGCTGAGTTCCGCGGCCAGCGAGCGGAGACCCCTGGTCCCGGCCAGGACACGAATGGCCAACTCCTGCTCCGGAGTCAGTTTGCGAGCGCGGGTGCGAGAGCGAGGAGGTGCGGACGCAGTCCGCCGCGATGGCCACCGGACATCTGGATCCGGATTGGACTGCAGGTCGGGGAACGGAATGCGAGAGCAGCCATCTGGAACGATAGAAGACACGGAAGCGACCCCTATCACTTCCGCATCTTCATAACGTCACTTGACGGCGCTGTCCCTTGGACGCTCTTGGTGTCCACCTCCCTGCCCCTCCCCTCATGGGTGAGGCGCCAGGGAGGGCAGGAAGCAGTCGCGGACAGGACGATGGTCCCCGTACTCCCACCCCCTCTCCACCGTGACCCCAGCGGATGAGCGGCGGGCGGGTGACGGGGCGGCCGGAGGGTTCCCGTTTGGGGCTCCGGCCTTCCTCTCAGCATTTTGCGGACGAGGCATCGCGACCGTGTCGCGTGCCCAATCATGACCTCCCAGGACCCAGATCGAGCGCGAGGCCGCCGCAATGGTTCCCGGCGGCCTCGCTGGTCCCGCCCTGCGGATCGAGTGCCGGTGCCGTTGCAGGCTACCGGCCCCTCACCCGGTCACCTCGACCTCGAGCACCATCCCGGCCTCATAGTGCCCCGGCAGGTGACAGGCGAACTGATACTGACCCGGCTCGGCGAACGTCCAGGTGAGCGTCTTCGTCTGACCGGGGCCGATGTCTTCGATCTCCGACTCGACGTCCTCGCCGTTCACGTCCGCTTCCATGGGTGCGTCGACCGCGCCCGCGGGTTCAATGACGAACTCGTGGGTGTCGTTGCCGGCGTTGGTGACGGTGAAGGTGTAGGGCTGACCGACCTCGAACGTGGTTCGCGCAGCTTCGACGTAGAATTCGCCCTCCTCGACTGCCACTGCCTCGCCTTCGCCCGCTGCCGGGGAAGCAGTCATCGCGGCCATCGGTGTCGCCTCGTCCGCCGCGGGCGTCACCCCTTCCTCCGCCTGGAGCGGCGCGGTCTCAGCGCCCTCCGGGACCTGGTCAGCGGCGACAAGTCGCCAGACGGTCCCCTGCGGGTTCGCGAACGGGTCGTACCGGCGGGCATAGTCGGTGCACGCCCCGCACGCCGTCACGTACAGGTTTCCGGCTTCGTCACGGCCGGAACCGGTGACCTGCAGTTCGGTATCAAGCAGTTGCTGATAAACCCAGCTATCGTCTGCCCCGCGCTGCAAGCCCCAGATCTTGCCGGAGCAAAAGTCCGAGTTGAAGAAGATGCCGTCCAGCGCGGGGAACGCGTCGCCCCGATAGACACCGATGCCGATAATCGAGCAGCCGTCCGCCCCTTGCCGGTACTCAGCGACGGGCAGGGCGCCAACCTGGGCGCGCGGACAGTCCTCCACCGAGGCGGGGTAGCAGTGCGTCGCCTCCAACCAGTCCCAGCCGTAGTTCTGCCCACCCCCGGCGTCGGCCGGTTGGAAGTCGATCTCCTGCCAGGTGAACTGGCCGACGTCGGCGATGTAGAGGTCACCGGTGTCGGGGTCGAAGTCGAATTGCCAGGGGTTGCGCAAGCCGTAGGCCCAGATCTCGCGCCGGGCGTCGGGGTGGTAGTAGGCCGCCTCAAGGTTCAGCCCCTCCGTCTCGCCGATGACGTCGGTGATCTGGTTTGACTGAACGACGCGGGCCTCGGCGAAGGGATTGTCGGCCGGGATTCCGTACGGCTGCCCGCCGGCCGGCTCGACGTCGATCCGCAGCAGCTTGCCGAGGAGCGTGGAGAGGTCCTGCGCGTTGTCGTACGCGTCACCCCCCCCGCCGCCGTCGCCCGACGCGATGTAGAGGTAGCCATCCGGCCCGAACTTGATGGTGCCCCCGTTGTGATTGACGTAGGGCTGATCGAACGCCAACATCAGCCGACCGCTCTCCCGGTCCGCCACGTTCGGGTCGTCCTCTGAGACGTGGAACTCCATGACGAAGGTGTCACCGTTGGTGTGGTAGTCGGTGAAATTGACGAAGAAACGGCCGTTGGTCTTGTAGTCCGGGTGGAAGGCCAGCCCGAGCACGCCTTGCTCGAGATAGTCGTTCTGGACCAGTAGGCTCAGGTCGAGGTAGGGCTCGGGTAGGAGGGTGCCATCCTGGTTGATGATCCGGATGAGGCCGGGTCGCTCGATCACGAAGAGCCGGCCGCTGCCGTCGTTGGCGGCCGTGACGTTGATTGGATCAGCCAGGCCATCGGCGACCTTGACCAACTCGATGGCTGGGTTGCCTGAGAGCGTCCCGCCGGGCTGGACCGCGCCTCGACCCGATCCGCCGCTCTGAGCCTGATTGAGCGTCGGGGGCAGGACGGGCGTGGCATCCTGGGCCGCGCTCGGCGGCCTGCTGCCGAGGAACCCACCCCCGGCAACGGTAAGCACGAGTAACACGGCGAGGAGAAGCGTGAGGCGGGACATCGTGTTCTCCTTTCGCGAAGGGTGAATCGGCACCAGGGAGGGCCTGGCGCGAGCACCATCGTATGCCGGCGAGAGCCGGCGCACAACGCCGACGACTCCGGCGAGGGGTCGCGGCAACCGACTGGGAGCGCGTCGGCCACCCAAGATGGCGCCACCTCCCCGCAGGGGTTGTTGGGCAGATGAGCAGCGGGCGGGTGAGGGGGCGACCGGAGGGATCCCGTGTGGGACTCCGGTCTCCCGCTCGGCACCACCATCTGCGGACGATGGCATGTCGTGCGCCAAGGAGCAGGCGAGGGCGGTCTCAAGAACGCACCTCGAGCATGACTCGCTCCCTGTTTCCTTCGTTCGCTTTCCGTCTTTCGCCGCTGCGGACACTCCATGCGACAATCTCGACCAGCCTCGTCGCAGGGAGAGCCGATGGAGCCGGTTCGATGCCCGAGTTGCCCAGCGGCACCGTCACCTTCCTCTTCACGGACATCGAGGAGAGTCCCGCGCTCTGGTACCGGGACCGCCCGCGGATGGCTGCCGCTGTTGTGCGCCTCCCGGGCCTCTTGCAGAAAGACATCCGCGAGCATGATGGCGTCCTGTTCAAGGTTGCTCGTGACGCGGTTCACGCGGGCTTCCCAACGTCCTCCCAATCGCTGCGTCGAGCGGGAGCCGGGTGGCAACCCGTGACGCGATAGCGCAGCTTGATAGGTGCTAGTCAGGCACTTGTCCCCGCCGTGCCGGCCACCGGAGTCGTTTCCATTGAGACGCCACGTCCGGGAGCGCTCGCGAGCCGTTCTCCGGCGCGAATCAGCGCCACACCAATCGTCTGCCGGAGCAGTCGAGACGGGCGACGTGCTCACTTTCTGCGTGACGCCATTCTGCTTCAGCAGCCAGCTCACCTCGGCCTCGGCTTGGCACCCGCGCTGCCGCTCGAGCCCGGCCAGGGAGGCCCCGGCCAACGGATTCGTGCGCAGGACGGCCGAAACGTCACGCGGCTGAATCCTGGCCTGACCCCTCGTGGTATACGCGTTCATCCTCGGTCTCCTTCATTGCGTGTCCTCGCTCGCCTGGGTCTAGCCTGCGCCCGCGGCGGCTGAGCAACCACACCCACCGCCCACCTCTCACCTCCCTCTCACCCACCTTTGACCGGCAAATGGCGTCCACTCTCGCCGTGAGCGCCTGTTAGGATGCGCGCGAGACCCCATCCGCCCTCTGGCGGCGGGTCGTGGTCCGGTGGAGCCTGGTATGGAGCGTCACGATCCATCCCGCTTGGCCAATCTGGTGCGGCACTACCGCACCGCGGCGGCCCTCTCGCAGGAGGCGTTGGCCGAGCGGGCGGGGCTGAGCGTGCGAGCCATCAGCGATCTGGAGCGGGGCATCCACCGGGTGCCGCGGCTGGAGACGGTGCGGCTGCTGGCTGATGCCCTTGCGCTCGACGAGGCCGGCCGCGCCGAGCTGCTCGCCGCGGCACGTCCACAGGCCATGGCACCAGTACTTCGCGACCAGGAGCGATCACATCCTCCGGCGGTGCTCCCGGTTCCCCCGACGCGCCTGATCGGCCGCGAGACGGAGGTGGCGGCGATCGCGCAACTCCTCGCCCAGGACGATGTCCGGCTGGTGACCGTCACCGGTCCCGGGGGTACCGGCAAGACCCGCCTGGCGCTGGAGGTCGCCGCTGGAGCCCTCGGTCAGTATCCGGACGGGGTCTGCTTCGTCGATCTCTCCGCGCTGACCGACCCGACGCTCGTCGTGCCCACGATCGCCGCCACGCTCGGCGTGCGGGAAGTCGTCGGCCAGCCCTTGCTCCAGACGCTCTCCCAGGTCGTGCGTCCCAAGCGGATGCTGCTCCTCCTGGATAACTGCGAGCAGGTCCTCGCGGCTGCCCCCGATGTCGCGGCGCTGCTGGCGACCAGTCCACGGCTCGCGGTCCTGGCCACCAGCCGGGCGTCACTGCGCATCCGGGGTGAGCATGAGGTCCCCCTCCTGCCGCTGCCGGTGCCGGCTGCGGATCGCCTGCCTCCACTCGAGGCGTTGGCCCAGGTGCCGGCCGTCGCGCTCTTCGTCGATCTCGCCTCGGCGAGTCGGCCGGACTTCGCGTTGACCGCGGAGAATGCCACCGCCGTGGCCGCCATCTGCCAGCGGCTCGACGGCTTGCCGCTGGCCATCGAACTGGCTGCGGCGCGGGTGAAGGTCCTGCCCCCTGCCGCGCTCCTCGCCCGGCTCGAGCAGCGGTTGCCCCTCTTGACCGGCGGTGGCAGAGACCTGCCGGCACGGCAGCGCACGATGCGGGATGCGATCGCCTGGAGCTACGACCTGCTGGCACCGGAGGAGCAAGCGCTCTTTCGCCATCTGGCCGTCTTCGCCGGCGGCTTCACGCTTGCGGCGGCCGAAGCGGTGGCTGCTCCCGATGGGACACTGCCAGTCCTCGAGGGTGTTGTCGCGCTGGTCGAGCAAAGTCTGCTGCGGCAGATGCCCGGCACAGACGATGAGCCCCGCTATCAGATGCTGGAGACCGTGCGCGAGTTCGCCTTGGAGCAATTGGCGGCGAGTGGCGACGAGGCCGCACTGCGCGAGGTGCATGCGGCCTATTTCCTCGCGCTGAGTGAGCAAGCCCGACCTCATCTGGCTGGCGCACAGCAACGGACCTGGCTGCGGCGACTGGAGGTCGAGCATCCGAATCTCCGCGCGGCGCTCGAAGCGCTGGACGCAAGCCGCGAGCATGAGACGCAGCTGCGCCTCGCAGCCAATTTGTGGCACTTTTGGTCCATCCACGCGCACTTTGCGGAAGGACGGGTGCACCTGGAACGAGCCCTGGTGCACGCTGTCACACCGACGACTGACCGAGCGGAAGCCCTCCTTGGTGCGGGTGGGCTCGCATTCGGTCAGGGGGACTGTCGCCACTGCCGAAGAAAGGTTCCGCGAGAGTGAAGCGCTGGCGCGCCACCTCAACGTCCCCACCACTCTCTGGCAAGCACTGTCTTGGCGCGGTCGTGTGGCGGAGTTCGAGGGTGACGACGAGCGGGCTGTTCCTCTGTATGAAGCGGCCTTGGCCGTCGCTCGCGAGTTGGACGATCCCGAGCCCCTCGGCACCTGTCTGCTCAATCTCAGCGATGCGGCCTACCGGCGAGGAGACCTCCAGACCGCTGAGCGGTTTGGTGAGGAAGCAGTGGCTGCACTCCGGGCAGCCGGCCCTGCATTCATGCTGAGCGTGGGACTTGCCACCATCGGCCAGGTGGCGATCGCCTGCGGCGATACCTCCCGTGCCGTCGCCGCCTACCAGGAGGCGCTCGACCTCGCGCTCGGCCTGAGCAACGACTGGCTCATCGCGAACGCGCTAGTTGGATTCGCCGCCGTCATGACGGCTCATGGCGACTATGCTGAGAGCGCTCGATTACTTGGAGTCGCCGATAGATTACGAGAAGTCAGTCACCATCCGCGCCTGCCTCATCATTTCCATCACACCCAGACCATGCAGGCCGTGCGCACGGCACTGGGCGAGTCTGCCTTCACCGCTGCCTGGGAAGCCGGCCGGGCCTGGTCGGTTGACGAGGCGATCACGTTCGTGCAGCACCCTCAGGGTTCAATGAGTGTATGCTACGACTGTCGAGTTCGGTCAGCTCTCGGGACCTATGCATCCGGTAGATCCACGAATGCGACCAACGGTGACCACGAGCTGCTCTCCTTCGCGGCAATGGCTCCATTGTTCGACCCGTTTGACGACTGCCCGCACTGTCTCATGAGACACCCCGAGGTCGCGCGCCACGGCCCGAAGCCCTTCTCGTTGAACCCGAACAACGATCTCCGACCACTGCTCTCGTGGGATGCGTGGTCCTTTGGCCGTTGTCGCATACCGTCCGATACCAGACCGTTGTCTCGACCGTAGGAGCCGCTCGAGATGCAGGAAGGGATCAAGGGCAGGTCGACCACGTCTATCTCGCGTAACCGATCCCCCGTCGATCCCGCAGACTAGGGAGATGGGTAACACCCGTTCGGGGAGATGGGTAACACCTGATGCGGCATGCTGACCCTCGAAAGGAGGTGGTGCTGATGCCGTGGCACGAGTGAACGGTAATGGCGGAAGGTGCCGAGTTTGTGGCCTTCGCCACGCAGGAGGGGACCAACATCGCCGTGCTGTCTCGGCACTTCGGCATCAGACGCAAGACCGGCTACAAGTGGCTGACGCGCGCCGCTACAGGCGAGCGGGGCGTGATGGACCGATCCCGCCGTCCACAGACCTCGCCGTGGCGCACCACCCTGAGAGGTGGAGGACCGGTGCTAGCGTTGCGCACGGCGCACCCGGCCTAGGGCGGACGCTAACCGCACCATGCCCTGGCGCGCCAGGGCATGGTGTCGCCTCCCGCGCCCAGCACCATTACCGCGATTCTGCGCCGGTATGGGCGTCTACCCCTCGCACCGCCACCGCGCGACTTCGTGCGCTTTAGAGCACGCGGCCCCCAACGACCAGTGCCACCTGGACCGCATGGGGCATCGAGCGCTGGATCAGCTGCCGGGCCATCCCTTGACGCTACTCGATGACCACTCGCGCATCGCCCTGACGGTCGCTGCTTGCGCCGATGAGCGGTAGCCAACCGTGCAAGAGCACTTGACGGCCAGCTTTCACCGCTACGATTTCCACGCCGCATCCTCAGCGACAACGACTCGCCGTAGGCATTACCGTCATGAGCGATCTCACCACCCTGGAAGCCTATCTCGTGCAGCTGGGCATAGCGGTCTGGCATGGGCGACCCTACCATCCGCAGACCCAGGGCAAGGTCGAGCGTCAACATCGGACCATCGCGTCGTAAGTCTTCGCCCAGCGACATTTCGCCGAGCACTCAAGACCCATACCGCGTTCACGCACTTTCGCACCAGCTACAACCACGAGCGTCCCCATGAAGCCCTGGACTTCGCCGTGCCGCTCATTCGCTATCAGCCGAGTCCGCGCCCCTTCCCCGAGATGCTACCGTAGATCACCGATAGTCTTGATGATGCCGTGCGCACCGTCACGTTCCATGTTTCTCATCCATTATCGTCATCGTCGCTATTTCGTCAGCCGCGGCCTTTTCGTACGTCCGTTTGCCGTGCGCCCCACCGCCCATGACGATCGCTATTCGTTCTATTTCTGTCACTGCCATATTGCCACCATCGACCTTAACGACCCGTATTATTTGTAACCTATGTCTCTGAACATCTTTCACCTATGTCTCCAATTGATCTCAGGGTTGACACCTTTGCTCGTTGGTCTCGTTCCTGCGCCTGTACCTAGTTGGTTACTGATTCTCGGCAATCAAACAAGCTTTATTACCCGACCGAAACTGTCACGTACCCGTTCGTCCAGACGGACACTCCACGGCTCTCCCGAATCCAGAAGTCCTTGAACGAGTGCTTAGCGTGGCGGCTGAATGCCTCATTCATTGCCGTGTCCACTCGGTCAATGTCTACTTTTGCCTTCCCTAGTCACCTGCCAGCGAAATCAGATCCCGGTCCATCCATCTCAAGCGCACGACGGGGCAATATTGCGGACAGGAGACGTTGGTGCGGAACGTGTGCTCCCACTCGCCGTCCGGGATCTGCGCGATCCCCTCCCGGGTCATCTGGTAGCCAGCAGATTTGGCTAGGATGTCCAGCCGCTCCAGCTCTGAGACGGTTCGCTCTACGAGAGAGCAACAGTGCCCCTCCTCGGAGATATCCCCTGGGGCCAGCACCGCTTGCCTCCCCACCTCGCGCACGACCGGTGCGAGATGATCGACAGGTCGGTTGCTCAGGCGTTTGAGCAGACGGGAGCCGGGATCGCCAAGGGCGAACAGGGCGCGGCGGGAGCGGACCGCGGCGGCGAGCTCACGCAGGACCGGCACGGTCATGTCCCAGCCCATGCAGGCGTCGGTGATGCTCTGGCCGACGGTGAGGCGGGCTTCGGTCGGTGAAATCCTGGCGACCGTCCACGAGGAAACTCTCGAGCATGACGCCGATGATGCCGGCTTCGCCCGCCGCCACCTGCTCGGCGATGGCGCTGGCCACATCGAGCTGGCGACGGAAGTCCTTGCCGCTGTTGCCGTGACTGGTGTCGATCATCAGGCGCGGCGGCAGGCCACCGGCGCTCCAGGGCCGCGAGGGTCCGCTGCACGCTCGCGGCGTCGTAATTCGGGCCGCCGCGGCCGCCGCGCAGAATGACATGGGTGTCGCGGTTGCCGCGCGTCACCACGATCGCGGCCAGGCCCTGCTCGGTGACGCTCATGAACTGGTGGGGGTAGGCGGCGGCGTGCATCGCGTCGATGGCCATCTGGACGTCTCCGTCGGTGCCGTTCTTGAAGCCGACCGGCATGGAGAGGCCGGAAGCCAGGTTGCGATGGACCTGGCTTTCGGTGGTCCGGGCGCCGATGGCGCCCCAGGTGACGGCATCGGCGATGAACTGCGGAGTGATCGGGTCGAGGAACTCGCAGCCGGCGGGCAGCCCCAGCGCGAAGACATCCAGCAGCAATTGCCGGGCCAGGTGCAACCCGTCGTTGACGGCGAAGCTGCCGTCGAGGTGCGGGTCGTTGATGAGGCCCTTCCAGCCGACCGTGGTGCGGGGCTTCTCGAAGTAGACGCGCATGACGATACGAAGATCGCCCGCCAACTCAGCGGCGAGCGACGCCAGCCGCCGCGCATAGTCGAGGGCGGCGTCAGGGTCGTGGATCGAGCAGGGACCGACGACGACGATCAGGCGGTCGTCCGTCCCGCGCAGGATGCGGCTCACCTCCTGGCGGGTGCGATGCACCGTGACCGCGCCCTCGGCGGGGAGCGGCAACCGCTCGACGAGGATCGCCGGAGGCACCAACGGGCGGATGCCGGCAATGCGCAGGTTGCTCGTGACGGGCGGCTCCAGCGGTCGGGGATGGGCGATCCGAGCGACACCGGGCAAGTCGGCGAACTGCGCGGTTGCCTCGGCAGCATCCTCGCCCGCCACCACGATGACGCCGGGCTCGCCGTCAAAGACGGTGGCCTCGAAACCGGCGTCGTTCGCGCGTTGGCAGACCGCGTCGATCTCTGCCCGGGACGATTCAGACTGCATCACCACCAGCATCTTGCGTCTCCTCTCGATGGCTGACGGTCCAATTCGTGCCCACTCCACGCAGTTTTCGCGACGGCAAACAAATAGCAGAGGCCATAGCCCCTGCAGAGGATGCGAATGATTGCAAGCGTCGCGGCGATCATTGGTTGTTCTCCTTCAGCATACCTGATTCCCGCTCATTCACGTCCAGCCGGCCGAGGCTCCCGTCCGGCCTCACCCGACCAGGGTCACTTCGGCCATCCGACGCCGTGGCATGTGACCAGAGGAGAAGCCACACCGTTTCATGGCTGATGCAGAACTCCGCGACTGGCTCGCGCAGGATCCGGTTTTCGGTCCAGGCGCGGATCATGGATTCCCGATCACGTGCGCGATTCCAGTACCGGGGCATCTGCGAGATTGCGCGCCGCGGTTTCCCGCTCAGGCCTCAAGTTGGTATACGGACGATGGCGATGGGTTCTTTGCCATGAGCGGTTATGACGCGGTGACGACACCGATCCCTGTCGCTTCCGCTCTTTCGTCGCGGTCCGAACTCCACAGCGGTGGCATTCCCACGCAGGTCCGGCTCATCCCGGCCGCGGTCACGCTTGGGGACTCGCGGTCATCAGAACCCGTACGCCCAGAAGTAGTACGCGTAGAACACGGCCCAGGCGAGCAGGTAGGGACCGAGGCGCCAGCCCGTCCGCGGCGTGATTCGTCGGGCCAGCCTAGCGTAAAGTGCGGAGACGGTTGCAACCAGGACGAAGCGTGCACCCCGCGCGGGGATCGTCCACAGGAGCACCGCGCCGAGGGACTGCTCCTGGTATCCGGCAGTCAGGGCGTAGATCTTGTAGGGCACTCCCCCTAGCGGTCCTAGCAGCATGCTCGCCGGTCCCCGCTCGCGCATCTCCTCTTCTACCCGTTCGATCATCCAGGGTGAGATCGCGGGGACGGCGTCGAGGAGCCGCGCACTGTGGTCGCGATCGAGTCGGGCGCCGACCCCGTACATGAGCGCGCCGCCGACGAGTGCGCCAATGACCGCCCAGGCCGCGGCGCGCAGACCGGCTCGCCAACTGAACAGGGCGAGTAAGCCGATCCAGACGTCGGGGACCACGAAGAAGAACGTCGCCTCCGCGAACCCCCAGCCGAATGCGATGACCGCCGCGATCCGGGAACGGGCAAATGCCTCCCAGAATCGGCGTGTTCTTTCTCCTCTTGGCTCCATGAGAGTGGCTTCGCTCGCCGTCACCGTTCCTACCTTAGGGTGGGCGCCCGTTATCGAAGCAGCGGGTGCCAGCGCGACCCCGCCAGTCCAGGACGAACCAGGCACAACACTTCGGGGTGGTGCCGATACAATGCATCATCGACGGGACTCGAGCCAAACAGTCGGTGTGCGAGCAATTGGCGGTCACAGCATGCGCGTTCCCGAGCGGATTACGCGGCGCCCAATCCCCTCACGCAGCGCCTCCTGGGCCATCCTCGCCACGGACTGGCTGCAGCGGGCAGGGGTGCGCCCCAATCAGGTCTCTGTGCTGGGGGTGGCAATTGCCGCCCTCGCCGCGGCTTGCCTCATCCTCGCGGGGAGAAGCGAGGACGGAGTCCGGGCGACGCTCCTTGTGGTCGCGGCCATCGCTATGCCCCTCCGGCTGCTCTGCAACCTTCTTGACGGAATGCTGGCCGTTGAGGGCGGCCTCAAGTCACCAAGCGGCGAGCTCTACAACGAGCTGCCTGACCGGCTCGCCGATCTCCTGATCCTCGTGGGCGCCGGATACGCTATCACCGAGATCCCCTGGGGACCAGAGCTCGGCTGGGCAGCCGCCACGACGGCGCTGCTGACGGCCTACGTACGCACCCTCGGCGCCGCCGCCGGCACGTCACACTACTTCGACGGACCCATGGCCAAGCCGCGGCGGATGCACGTGCTGATCGCCGCCTGCCTGATCTCAGCGGCCGAGACCGCCATCGGTTGGCAGGGGCAATGGCCGCTCGTCGTCGCGCTGATCATGATCATCGCCGGCGGCGTCGTGACCATGGTTCGGCGGCTGCGGCGGATCGTGGCCGACCTGGAGGCGGAATGACTGGTGTCATCTCCACTTGCCTGGCGGCACTCGCGCGTCTGGCCAGCGGCCCCAGCGTCCACTGCGTCGAGGGTCGGCCGTGTCGAGGTCAATGCATCTTTTTCGCCAACCACGGCAGCCATCTCGACTTCGTCGTCCTCTGGGCAGTGCTGCCCAAGGACCTCCGCGCCCGCACCCGGCCGGTAGCCGCCAGGGACTACTGGGAGGCCGGGCGGCTCCGTCAGTACATGGCGACGCGAGTATTCAGGGCGGTGCTGGTCGACCGCCAGGGCGGCAACCTCGGCCAATTGCGGGCCCAGATGGATCAACTGATCGCGGCCCTGGGCGCGGGAGACTCGTTGATCCTCTTCCCGGAAGGCACCCGCGGCTCCGGCCAGGAGATCGGGTCATTCAAGAGCGGGCTCGATTACCTGGCGCGCCAGCGTCCGGACATCGCCCTGGTCCCGGTGCATCTCCATAATCTCGACCGCATCATGCCGAAGGGCGAGTTCTTGCCCGTGCCGCAACTCAGCCGCATCACGTTCGGCACCCCACTTCGTCTGGTGGACGGCGAGCCGAAGGCGGCGTTTCTCGAGCGGGCGCGCCAGGCGGTCGAGAGCCTTGGGTCGTCATGAGTGACGAGTTTGACCGCGAGCTGGTCTGGCTCGTCGGTGGGGTACTCGGTGTCCTCGTCGTTGCCAGCATCGCTGGCGCCATCCTTGCCCGGCGCGTGACGGGCGATGCAGGGCGTGCGACCGTCGCGAACCTCAACGCCCGCATCCGAGCGTGGTGGGGTATGTGCGCCATCTTCGCGATCGCGTTGCCAACCCGCGGCATCGGCTCGGTGCTGCTCTTCGCGCTGATCTCGTTTTTCGCACTGCGCGAATTCATCACGTTGACGCCGACCCGGCACGCCGATCATCGTACCTTGCTCTGGATTTTCTTCTTGGTGACGCCGATCCAGTACTGGCTGGTCTTGCGTGACTGGTACGGGCTGTTCGCCATCTTCATCCCGGTCTTCGTCTTCCTGCTGGCGCCGACACGGGCGGCCCTTGCCGGAGATACCGAACGGTTCCTGGAACGAACGGCGACGATTCAGTGGGCTCTGATGATCTGCGTCTACAGTGTGAGCTACGCTCCCGCGCTGTTGTCGCTGGAGACTCCAGGTGACGAGGATGGCGGCGTCAAGCTCCTGCTCTTCCTGGTCATCGTGGTCCAGAGCAGTGATGTCCTGCAATACATCTTCGGCAAGCTCTTCGGCCGGAACCAGATCGCCCCGCGCGTCAGCCCCAACAAGACGTGGGCGGGCTTCTTCGGCGGGATCACGTCCGCAACGCTCATCGGGACCGCCCTCTGGTGGATCACCCGCTTCGCGCCATGGCAAGCGGCGCTCATGTCGCTCGTGATCACGCTGATGGGTTTCGCGGGAGGGCTGACGATGTCGGCGATCAAACGGGACCGCGGGGTCAAGGACTTCGGTAGCCTCATCGCCGGCCATGGAGGCGTGCTCGACCGGATCGACTCGCTCTGCTTCGCCGCGCCGGTCTTCTTCCACCTCACCCGCTACTTCTTCGGTGCCTGAGCCAGCCCGATCACACCCCGCCCGACGCCATCGCATCCAAAAAGACATCGTTTGGCAGCGCGACCGCTTACACCATGGCTTCTTTGGATACGGACACCGGGTGATCGCTTCGCAGGGTGGCGGGGGCGGGGCATCCCGCTGCCGGATGCGCGTCACGACCTAAACGGGGTCGAGTTTCTCTCACGTTCCGGACTCGTCGCAGGGTGGTAGCTCAGCGCCCCTCTGCGGCCTGTTCGATCTGATGGCCGAGGTCGTGCGGATCGAAGTAGGCGCGAAAGCGCGTGATCTTGCCGTCGGCCATCTCCAGGATGCTCACGCCCTCGTACGCGATGGGAGCGCCAGTGGGGCTCGTCCCAGTCGTTGTCCACTCCAGTGCCGCCCGGCCGTCACCGACGATGACATTGCGGAAGGACGAGGCCACCTCGCCAAAGGTGTTCCGGTAGGTCTCCCAGAAAGCGCGGGCGCCCTCCGATCCCGAGAACTCCCGGGAGGAGACGACGTTGCCTACCTCGCTGTTCTCCGTGAAGAGACTAATCATCTGAGTAGGGTCGCGGTCACGTTCCAACACCTGCAAGGCATCAATGAACTGCTGCTCGGTTGTCGCTTCGGACATGGTCGGGTCCTCTTCCAGTCGGTGCGGACATCGGGCGGGACGACAGATGCCTGAGCGTGACGGACTCCCAGAAGTGCTTCCGGCACGTGACACGCGTCGGCCCGCGACCTCGCGACGCATGCGCTGTGCCGTTGTGTTCGGGATGCGGTAGTCGAGGCGTCACCGAACAACGCTGAGCAGGGTCCGCAAAATGCGCGAGGTTGGACAAGCAGATACTGACAGACCATGACTGACGCCATCTGCGGGAACAAATCTCTGCTCGGCGCGACAGCACTCGTCGCTCGGTACGGAACATGCAGCAACGACGGCAAACAATTGGCGAACAGGGGAAAAGACTCGGAGCAGCGATGACCGATCTCCAGCAGGCCGTATCAATCGGCCCAAACACGAACAGATTGCTCGCGACACTCGAGCAACTCCTGGCGATTGATGAGACGGATCTCCACGGGGCGCTTAACCGCGCCTGTCACATGGTGGCTGAAGCGCTGGGCGCCGATAAGGTCGACGCGGCCCTGTTTGACGCGGCAACGGAGAGTCTGGTCGCGGCCGGCACCAGCCATACCCCTATGGGCCGGAAGCAGCACGCCATCGGCATGAACCGGCTGCCCGTGGCGAATGGGGGCCGCGAGGTCGAGGTCTTTCTGACCGGTGAACGCTACGTGACGGGCCACGCGGACCAGGATCCGGGGCAACTACGGGGCATGACAGAGGGGCTGGGCATTCGCTCAGCCATCATGGCGCCTCTGGAGGTCGCCGGCGCCCGACGCGGTGTCTTCCTCGCGTCATCGGCCCATCCCGACTTTTTCGCCGATGACGACCTTCGATTCCTGGAGGCCGTCTCGCGCTGGGTGGGGATGGTTGCTCACCGTGCGGAGCTGACGGAGCGGATCGCGACGGAGGCTCGGGAGCAGGGCCGGCGAGTAGCGGCCGATGAGCTGATCGAGACCCTAGCGCATGATCTGGGCAATGTCCTGGTCCCGGTCAAGAGCCGTATCGATATGTTGCGGCGGCGAGCCAGTCGTGAAGACCGCGGTCGAGATTTGCGGGACGCCGAGGAGGCGGCGCGTGCAGTCGATCGGGTCATTGCCCTGGTAGCCGATCTCCTGGATAGCAGTCGCCTGGAACAGGGGCTGTTTGCGCTCGACCGGCAGCCGGTGATTCTCAACGACCTCGTGCAGGAGACATGCGCGGCTCTGGCGACCGACGCCATGCCGATCCGGGTCGACGCCTATGTCTCGGTCGTTCTCGCCGGGGACGGTAACCGGATCCGCCAAGCATTGGAGAACGTGCTCGCCAACGCTATCAAGTATTCGCCACCGGGAACGCCGGTCGACGTCGAGGTCGACGTCGAGTCAGGAGACGCTGGACACTGGGCCGTCGTCACGGTGGCTGACCAGGGGCCAGGTATTCCGCCGGAGCTCTTCCCGCGCCTCTTTGAGCGCTTTGCCCGCGGCCCGGATTCGTCGGGTCTCGGACTGGGGCTCTACCTGGCCAGCCGCATTGTCAGCGCCCATGGCGGAACCCTAAGCGCTGACCCTGGTCCGCACATCGGAGCCAGGTTCCAGATGAGATTGCCTCTCGCCGACGCGCCAGCCGACGAAGGTGACAAGGTGACGGGGTGTTAGGGTGAAGGGTGATAGGGAGGTACGAGTACGGGGTGCTCCAACAGCCTCTGTCCCCCGACCCCGACTTCCGACTTACGCTCGTCCTTGCGACCCTGCGACCCTGCGACCCTGCCACCTCTCCGCTAATACGACCAGGAGATCGGTGTGTCGATGATCGTCGGGACGTTGCGCGTGCTGGCCTCGACAATGGCCGTTTCGAGCTCGGCCGGTGAGCTCGCGCGAACTCCAGGGATACCATAGGCGTCCGCCAGTTTCAGGAAATCGGGGTTCTCCAGGTCGACCGCGATGTACCGGCGGTCGTAGCGCATCGCCTGATCCATCTTCACCGCGGTGTAGGTCGAGTCATTGAAGATGACGATGGGAAGCCCGATCCTGAACTGCTTCGCGGTGGCCAGCTCATGCATCGTGAACTGGAAGCCACCATCGCCGACGATCGAGACGACCACCTTGTCGGGTTGCGCGATCTTGGCGCCGATCGCCGCCGGCAGAGAGAACCCGAGGGTGAGATATCCGGCTGGGACGAGGAACGTGCGCGGAGCGTAAGCTGGGAAGCGCTTGGCGGCGGCATACGACATCACGGTTGTGTCGTTGACGAGGATACCGTCGCGGGGGATGGCCCGGCGAAGCGCGGCGACGTACTCGGCGTTCTCGTCCCGGTACGCCGTCTCCAGGGCCTTCGCCCGCGCCTTGGCGATCTCCTCCGCTCGCCAACCATCCTTGCTCACGCCGGCAGCCGCTAGCGCCTCGGCCAGGGCTTCGGCCGTCTTACGGGCGTCGGCGACGATGGCGCGGCTAGGGCGATAGTTGCGCTCGACCTCCTCGGGGTCGATGTCGACACGGATCATCGTTGTCGGGAGGCGCATCGTGCCGTCTTCGGTCTCCGCGCCGCCGAGCTTGGTGCCGAAAACCAGAACCAGGTCGGCTTTGCGTAGCAGAGCGTCGACCGGGTTGTCCCGCGCCCACAGGTTGCCGAGCGAGTATGGATGGTCCTCCGGAATGACTCCCTTGCCCGTTTGGGAGACGATCACCGGCGCGCCGAGCCGCTCGGCGATGGCGGCGATCCCCTCGCCCGCATCGGCCGTCGCCGCGCCGCCTCCGGCGATGATCACGACGCACCGTGATTTGGCAATATCGTCGACGGTGCCGGCAATCTGCTCGGCCTGGGGACCGGGCCGTTCGGCGGCGGCAGGATCGGGGAATGTGATCTCGGCTTCAGCTTCGAGGATGTCGCGCGGGATCTCGACGTAGACGGGACGCGGCCGCAAGGTCGCCATGCGGGTGAAGGCCGCGTCGATGGCCGGGGCTATCTCGCCGACCGCAGTTGCTTGCGCCTGGGAAGCGGTTACCGGGCGGATGGCCTCTGTCTGGTCTCGGATGTCGTGGTAGTGCCCCATCATCTTGCCGGCCCAGCGCTGGTCCTCCGCCGAGGCGACGACCAGCACGGGTGAGGAGTCGGTGTAGGCCTCACCAACAGCGGTGGCGATATTCGTGACGCCGGGGCCGGTGATCACCAGCGCCACGCCGGGCTTGCCGGAGGCGCGCGCGTAACCATCGGCCATGAACCCGACGCCCTGCTCGTGGCGGCCGAGAATGTGGCGGATAGGGCTATCGATTAGCGCGTCGTAGAGGGCCAGGGTGTGCACGCCGGGGATACCGAAGGCGACGTCGACCCCATGCTCTGCCAGCGCGCGCACTACCGCCTGACCACCCGTCATCCGCTCCGCCATGTTCGTTGCCACTCCTCCTGATTCGCTGCCGGCGATCGGCCGCTATTTGCTACGGCCGCACCGCGCGAACATCCCTCTGATTCGCTGCCGGCGTTCGGCCGCTCCTTGCTACCGCCGTACTGGGCAAGGATCCCTCTGATTCGCTGTTGGCGCTCGGTCGTTACCTGCTACCGTCGGACCGCGCAAGGATCCCCAGGCTTGCGTACTGCACTGGAAGTCGGACACGCCGGCAGATGATAGCGGAGCGATCGAGGGAGGCTGGTTCCGCCCCAGCGATCGCTACGATGGGCTATGGTCATGGGGTCGGGAGTTGGGAGTGAGTGCTCGGTTAGCAAACGAGTTTCGAAAGAAGAGGAGTCGAGGGATGTTCGAGCGGATCGTGGTGGGGTTGGATGGTTCGGGGGTCTCGGAGATCGCCCTGAAGACCGCTGCAGACCTGGCGCGGAGTCTGGGTGTACCGCTGCATTTGATACGGGTGGCGGATCTGTCCGTGGTGCCATGGGGCGCCAATGAGGCTTCTGCCGCCTATGCCGAGCTCTCCGACGAGATGGTCCGCGAGAAGGACGAGGCAACGCGGTATCTGGAAACAGTTGCCCAACCATTGCGTGACGAAGGGCTATTAGTAACCGCCGAGGTTCGCTCCGGGGTCTCGGCACAGGAACTGTCCGCTGCCGTTGGACCAGGCGACCTACTCGTCGTGGCATCCCATGGCCGGCACGGCCTGGAGCGCCTGGTGCTCGGCAGCGTAGCAGAGGAGGTGGTGAAGCACTCGCCCGCGCCAGTGCTCGTGGCCCGAGGGGGGTAAGTGGTGGAGTTGAGGTATGAGCAGCCGAGAGCGAGCTTCGCGAATAGATAAAGGCGAAATAAACGAATCGATCGAGGCTCCCCCGGGGCGGCGAGAGCATGTTCAGCTCGCCGAATCGAGATTTTTCAGACCCTATTCCAGGACACCCGACTCTGATCACTTCCGTGCTCGACGGTGAGCAATGAAGAACTCACGCGAAGCGGATGCTGATTCCCTCGAGATCAATACCTGTAGGTTCAGTCGTCCACGTTTCACCAGGTGCGACCGGAAAGGCCCGAGTCAGGGTTCCCGTTGTAACGATTTCGCCGGCCTTTAGGGGCGGATTTACTGGGTCGCTTGCCAGCACCTCGACGAGATGCCTCACCGCCGATAGTGGTCCTCCCAAGACGTTCGACGCGATACCGTGATCGACAACCGCTCCGTCGCGCTTCAAATCGACGTGAAACGTCGAGAGGTCTCGCGCCCAGTCATCGAAGTTCGCCGCAACCGCGTGCCGTGGGCCGATCAGCAACATACCGTGCAGGCCATATGCGGCGACCGTGTCGGGCAATGCGAATTCCCATCGCGGATAAATCGACTGCACCAACTCGAAGCCGTGCGCGACCCAACCGACGCATTGGAGCAGGGACCGCTCGTCCATGCCATGCGCCGGAGCTATCTCGAAACCGAAGACGATCTCCGGTTCGATGCGTGGCTCAGCCAGATTTGCAAGCGAAATGGTCGGACCGACACCAGCAAGATCGTGGACTGTCCAGTCGTAGACGTATCCCCACATCGGAGCATCGATGCGGTACTCGTCCCAGATGGTGCGATTCGTAAACCCGATCTTGCGCCCGAGCGGAATCTCGCCACGGGCTTCACGCTTCTGCCGTACGGCCGCGGTGACCTGATAGGCGGTGTTGAGATCGAAGCTGGGAAACCGCGTTGAGAATGGCGCGATCTGGCGGCCTGAATTGAGCACGGCGAAGGCTTCGGCGGCCACCACCTGAATATTGGTCTCCACATCTCCACCAATGACGGTCACGACATCAACTCCTCACCCCCGCGTCTCAGCCACGTGGTCATCGTCTCACGCGCTCTGGTGTGTGACTACACTGGAACCAGGGTGTTCGCCGGCACGAGTAAATCCCGCGTCACCTCGTCCGGATTCGCCAGGCCGCAGAGCATCAGATCGAGGGCGATCTCGGCGCGCAGCAGCTCCAGGATGTGTTGCACTCCTGCTTCGCCACCCACGGCAAGACCCCAGTAGGTGGGTCGGCCAATGAGGACTGCTCGTGCCCCCAGGGCCAGCGCTTTCAACACATCGGTGCCGCGTCGAATACCGCCATCGAGGAGCACCTCGCCCCGACCGTCGACGGCTTCCACCACTGCTGGTAAGGCATCGAGCGAGGCGACGGCAGCTGTCGAGTTGGCGGCCGCCGTGGTTGGAGACGATCACCGCGCTCGCACCATGATCGAAGGCGCGAGACGGCGTCGTCCGGATGGAGGATGCCCTTCGGGATCACCGGCAGCGGCGTGAGGGAGGCCAGCCATTCGAGATCATCCCAGGTCAACGCCGGCTCCCAGGCGGCCCCGATGTACGTCGTCAGTCCTGAACCGCCGTCGGTGGGTGGGATGAGCATGTGCTTTGGCGTTTGGAGATTGGCCATGACGAGCCCATCTGGTAGCGAGAAGCGGTTGCGCTCATCCGCTTCGCGTCGACCGAGCAATGGCACATCGACGGTCACGACCAGCGCTGAAGCTCCCGCTGCCGCAGCCTGTTGCACAAGGTCGCGGGAGATGCCCCGGTCGCTGAATACATACAACTGGAACCACCACGGCGCTCCCTCCTGACTGATGGTGTCCATCGGCATGGTGGATGCGGTGCTCATGGTGTAGATCGTCCCGGCGCCGTGCGCCCCTCGGATCGTGGCCAATTCGCCCTGGTCGTGCGCCAGGCGATGCAGCCCCGAGGGCGCGATCAGCACCGGCAGTGCGACCTTCTGACCCAACACCGTTGTCGCCGTCGACGTCTCACGCAGGCCGCGCATCACGCGGGGCAAGAACCGCCAGCGGTCGAATGCGGTCCGATTCGCGCGCAGCGTCACCTCGTCGCAGGAACCACCACTGACGTAGCCGAGGGCCATCGGGGAGAGGAGGTCGCGGGCCGCCGCCTCGTACTCGTGCAGGTTGAGCGGCAAATCTGTTGTCGCGCCGGTCGCGGTCATCGTCCTCTCCTGGTTCACGTTTCGGGTGGGTGCAAGCGATGGAGAGATGGCGACCCCGTCGGTAGTGTATCCGGTAAGTCGTGGGTCTTCGCGTCCTTGCTAATTCCGTGTCCGGTCCTCTCAGGTTGGACAACGGCTGAGTCGCTCGTCGGTCGGCAGTGCGTTCCAGTAGAGTTGCGCGTCATGAAGACGCGGGACGGGGCGTGCACCTGACGACGTTCCAGAGACCTATGGGAGGCAGAGAGCAACGTGACGGACAGTGGAAAGCGGGCATTATTGGTCGCGGGGGCTGGGAGGGGCATCAGCCTCACGAATGCGCGGCGCTCTTCGCGGGTGTCTTGCGGGATGATGGCTTTGAGGTCACCGTCAGCACGACGCTCGATGTCTTCCTGGACGCAAATACGCTGCGGGAGACCGATCTCATCGTGCCGATCTGGACGCAGAGCGAGATCAGCAAAGAGCAGTTACGTGGTCTGCTCGACACCATCGCCGCCGGAACGGGGATCGCCGGGTGGCACGGCGGGATGGCGGACTCGTTCCGCACCAGCACCGAGTACCAGTTCATGGTCGGCGGCCAATGGGTTGCCCACCCCGGCAACATCATCGACTACACGGTACAGATCACGAATCGTGATGACCCGATCACGGCTGGTCTGAACGACTTTGCCATGCATTCCGAGCAGTATTACCTGCACGTCGACCCATCCAACGAGGTCCTGGCGACGACCACCTTCAGCGGCGAATACACGCCGTGGGTCGAGGGTTGCGTGATGCCGGTCGTCTGGAAGCGGACGTGGGACGCAGGGCGGGTCTTCTACTGCTCGCTCGGCCACGTCGCCGCCGATTTTGACGTGCCAGAGGCGCGGGAGTTGGTCCGGCGCGGCATGCACTGGGCCGCTCGGGGATAAAGGCCGTGTCCGCTGATTCGATCGAGGTCGGACTCGTCGGCTGCGGCTACATCAGCGACCGTTATCTGAAAAACGCCTCGCTCTTTCCCGAGTTCAGATTCGCCGCATGCGCGGACGCGGTCCCGCGGCGGGCCGCGACGCGGGCAGCGGAGTACGGCGTGCGGGCAGTTGCCACGGTCGACGATCTGCTGGCCGATCCGGCGATCGGGATCGTCCTCAATCTGACGCCGCCGGATGCGCATGCGTTGATCGCGCAACGGGTGCTGGATGCTGGCAAGGGGGTCTACAACGAGAAGCCGCTCGCCATCACGCTCGAGGACGGCGAGCGGTTGGTGGAGACCGCTCGCTCGCGGGGTTTGCGGTTGGGAGCGGCGCCGGATACATTCCTCGGCGGCGGGTTACAAACCTGTCGGCAGGTGATCGACGAGGGTGCCATCGGTCAACCGGTGGCCGCGACAGCGTTCATGCTCATCCACGGCCACGAGGGGTGGCACCCGGATCCAGACTTCTACTACCAGGTGGGAGGCGGCCCGCTGTTCGACATGGGGCCGTACTACATCACCGCGCTAGTCTCGCTGCTGGGCCCGGTGCGCCGGGTCACTGGTTCGGCACGCGCCACCTTTTCTGAGCGGACTATTCGCAGCGAGCCACGGGCGGGGGAGCGGATCGTGGTCGAGGTGCCCACGCACCTGGCGGCAGTGATCGACTTTGCGAATGGGGTCATCGCGACGCTGGTGACCAGCTTTGATGTCTGGGCTTCGGAAATGCCGCGCCTGGAGATCTACGGCTCAGAGGGAAGTCTCAGCTTGCCCAATCCAAACACCTTCGGAGGTCCGGTCCGCATTCGAGGTGCGGATGATGATGCCTGGGTTGAAGTCCCCGTGACCCGGCCCTTCACGGAGAACTGCCGCGGGCTTGGCCTGGCCGATATGGCCGCCGGCCTCCGCAGTGGCGCTCCACACCGAGCGAGCGGCGACCTCGCCTACCACGTTCTCGAAGTGATGCACGCGGTTGAGACCGCCTCCCGGGAGGGCCGGCACGTCGAGATCCAGAGTCGTTGTGCACGACCGGCACCGATGAACGAAGGTGACAGGGTGATAGGGTGACTGGTGGAGTGGTTATCGGTAAGAAAACTGAAAGCCCCCATCACCCATCACCCTCAAGGCGTGAAGCGGGCGGGGTCGAACGGGTCGAGTCCGTCAGGAGCGCGGCCCGCGGTAATCAGATCGGCGACGGCTTCGCCGGTGGCGGGAGCGAGGGTCACGCCGAGCATGGCGTGCCCGCTGGCCACGATGAGGTTGCGGTAACCCGGTAAGCAGCCAATGACCGGGAGGCCGTCCGGGGTCATCGGCCGCGGGCCGTTCCAGATTCGCACGCCTGGTCCCGATGTCGGCGTCTTGTCCGGCCAGCCATGAATAGCCCACCCCGCCGAGCGGGCGATGGCGGCGACCCGCTCCTGACGTACGTCATGGTTCAGTCCGGAGAACTCCATCGTTCCGGCGAGACGGATCATGCCGTCGAGCGGGGTGATGGCGACGCGCGTCTCATGGAGGTAGAGCGGTCTGCTCACGGGACGGGGGAGTGCCGGCGCTGGCGTCAGGTCGATGCTGTACCCCTTGCCAGCTTCGATCGGGACGTTCACCCGCAGGGGTTTCAGGAGACGGGGCGTCCATGCTCCGGCGGCGACCACAACTGCCTGGGCCGGGATGCGCTCCCCTCCGGCGAAGACGGCCGTGGCCGATCTGCTGGTTGTCTCGATACCGGTTACCTGGGTGTCTCGGCGTACCTCGGTCCCCCGCTCCTGGAGATAGTCGACGAGACCGCGCACGAGTGAGTCCGGGCGCACGGATCGCTCTTGCGGCAGCCAGTAGCCGCCGGTGACCGTCTCCGAGAGAGATGGTTCCAGCGCACGCAGCTCGGCGCCGTCCATCGGAGCGGAGATGTCGAACCCGAAACGACGGATCGGCTCCAACGCGGCGTAGTCGTGCTCCAGGGCGGCAGCCGTGCGGTAGGCGAAGAGCAGACCGTCCCGATGCTCCTCATACCGCACCCCCGTCTCCCGCATAGCGTCGTAGAGGGCGAGTGAGCGTGCGCCGAAGGCGGCGGTCGCCTCGGTGCCGGCCAGGTAGTCACGCGCGTTGCAATGACGCCAGAAGCGGAGTGTCCAACGCAGGAATGACGGGTCGAGCCGGGGCCGGATGTAGAGCGGGCTATCGGAACGGAGCATCCACCGGAGGGAGGTGGCAATCAGCCCTGGGGATGGGACCGGTTCGGCGAGGGTCGGCACGATCCAACCGGCGTTGACATGAGAGGCGGCTCGCTCGTGTGGTCCCGCGTCGATGACCGTCACAGGGACATCGCGCTGGTGCAGGGCAAAGGCGGTGCAGAGTCCGATGATCCCTCCACCAATGACCACGACCGGTTGCACCGCGCCGCTCCTCGCTCTGGCCCAGACTTCACGCTCACGGATGATGCTTTGGTTGTTCAAGGTGGCACAACCACGTCAACGGATACAAGGGGAGGGATACAGCGGCAAAGACAGATTCGTTCGGTGATCGAGAGCACGGTGGCGCCTCGGGCCGAACGATATGCTGGCCTGGTCACCGGGTCGCAAGCCTACCGGGAAAAGCGAAGCGGACCCGACTCCGCTTCGATCTCCTTCCCCATTTTCCCCGCGTAGTCCGCACTACGCCGCTCAGCGTATCGCATGGCCTCATAAGGTTGCTTGGCCCACAGCATGCACCTGACGTGAGGAGTGATTTCGTGTCGGATGACGAAGCGCGGGGCCGCAAGCAACGTCGTAGTGAGCGTCTCACCTCCAACATTACACGTCATCGGCGCCGGTTTCGGGCGGACCGGCACGCTGTCGCTACGCGAGGCGTTGCGTCTCCTGGGCTTCGATCCATGCGATCACATGGTCGAGAGCTTCGCCAACCCCGAGCGCTTCACCCTCTGGAACGAGGCCTTGCGTCGCAAGCAGCGCGGTGAAGAGATTGATTGGCGACCGTTGATGAGCGGCTACCGTGCCACGGTCGACTGGCCAACAGCGTTCTTTTGGCGGGAGTTGTGCGAGGCGTACCCTGAGGCGAAGGTCATCCTGACAGTGCGCGACCCCAACCGGTGGTACACCAGCGCGTCAGCCACGATCTTCAATCTCCGCAGTCGCGCCGAAGACTCGATGCTGGCCCGGGTGGCGCGGGTGCTTTATGGCCTGGCCAAGCCGGCGATGCAAGATGGGTATCGCGTTGTCGACGACGTGGTCTGGGACGGCACCTTCCACGGTCGTTTCGCCGAACCGGCATATGCGTTGCAGGTTTTCAGCGAGCACATCCGCGAGGTTCAGGAGACGCTTCCCCCGGAGCGTCTCCTCGTCTTCGATGTCAGCGAGGGGTGGGCGCCGCTCTGCGAGTTTCTGGATGTCCCAGCTCCCGTCGACGAGCCATTTCCCCACATCAATGACACCGAGGCGTTCCAACACCGGGTGCACGAGCAAATCGTACGGAACGTCCTCCAATTTGGAGGTGCGACGGCCGGGGGTATCGCCGGACTCTCGGCGCTCGCCTGGTTCGTCTGGCGATCACTACGCGCTTAGCGCAGGAACCTGATACCCTCGCGAAACATCCGGGTTAGGCATACACGTCTCTGATCACGGCATTCATGCGCAGCGCGCCGTTCCGAGATCGGACGGTAGCCCACCTCCTTGTGATCCGACGGCAGGCCAACCGGATCTCCGGGCGTTCTCCGTCATGCAACCATTTGCAGCCCGGTGATGGCGGCGATTCTTTGGAACCCATGGAAGATCACCGGGCGATGCGTTGGGCATGACGGTTGCTCAGGAGGCATACCACCATATGCTGAAATCAGGGAGGCATAAGACCATCTGCTCGAATCAGGAGGCAAAAGACCGTACGCTCGAATCAGGAGGCATAAGACCATATGCTCGAAGTGGAGGAGAGCGCAGCGGCGGGCCCACCATCGCCAACACTGATGGTGATCGGCACGGGGTTCGGGCGCACCGGAACCCTTTCGTTGCGCGAGGCATTGGTGCGGCTGGGCTTCGGCCCGTGCGATCACATGCTGGAGAACTTCGAGCACCCTGAGCGATTCCCACACTGGCGGGATGCGCTCCGGAAGAAGCAGTCCGGAGAGCCGATTGACTGGCGCCCGCTGCTGGACGGCTACCGCGCCATTGTCGACTGGCCGGGCGCGTATTTCTGGCGCGAGTTGATTGCGTCGCATCCCGAGGCGAAGGTCATCCTCACGGTCCGTGACCCGGAGCGCTGGTACGAAAGCTGCCTGGCCACGATTTTTCAACCGCGCGCCCGCGCCGATGCGTCGCCCGGGGCGCGGGCCATGATGCGACTGGTCGGGCTCCTGATGCCGAAGATGCGGGAAGGGTTCCAGGTCGTGGACGACGTCATCTGGAAAGGGACGTTCGATGGGCGTTTCCAAAACCGCGGTCACGCGTTGCGTGTCTTCGCGGCGCACCAGAGGGCGGTGCAGGAAACGGTCCCGCCGCAGCGTCTGCTGGTCTTCGACGTCAAACAGGGATGGGAGCCACTCTGCGAGTTCCTTGGGATTCCTGCTCCGAAGGGTGAGCCTTTCCCTCACGTCAACGACGCGGAGTCTTTCCAGAAGCGTATCCGGGAAGAGCTTGCTCAATCCCTCTTGCGTCAGGCACAGCCCGTGGCCGCGGGCATGGCCGGGTTATTGACGCTGCTCTGGATCGTGCGTCGCGCCCAGCGGGAGCGCAAGGCAGCCTGATGATCGCAACGACTGCGCCTGTGGGTATCCCCTCACCGACACTAACGGTCATCGTCGCGGGGTTCGGACGAACGAGAACGCTCTCTCTGCACGCGGCGGCTGATTTGCGCTCACTCAGAGAAGATCCTTGAACGAAGACCAGTTCCGCTCCTGGTCGCGGCGCGCCGCTGAGTGGGGTGCCGACTACCGCGCCTCGCTGCGTGATCGCCCCGTGCGCGCTCAGACCGCGCCCGGCGAGATCTTCGCCGGGATCGCGGCCCATCCGCCGGAGATGCCGGAGCCCATGGAGGCCATCTTCGCCGATTTCGAGGAGACGATCCTTCCCGGCATCACGCACTGGCAGCACCCCCGATTCTTCGCCTACTTCCCCGCGAACGCGGCGCTGGCCTCGGTGATTGCCGAATACCTCGTCTCCGCCATCGCCGCCCAGTGCATGTTGTGGCAGACGTCACCCGCCGCCACTGAGCTGGAGACGAGGATGCTCGATTGGCTCCGCCAAGCGGTCGGATTGCCGGATCACTTCGCCGGCGTCATCCAGGACTCGGCGTCGACCGCGACCCTGGCGGCTGTCGTGACGATGCGCGAGCGTGCTTTGCAGTGGCAGGGCAACCAGCAAGGATTGGCCGCTCACGTCCCCGTTCGTATCTACGCCTCCGATCAGGTGCACACCTCGATCGACCGCGCGATCTGGATCGCCGGCATCGGTGAGGAGCACCTGGTGCGGATCCCAGTGACCGGCGATCTGCGCGGAATGGATGTCGCGGCGCTGGAGGTGGCGATCAGCCGGGACTGGGAAGCGGGGCTGCTGCCGGCCGGCGTCATCGCCTGCGTCGGCGGCACGAGCGTCGGGGCGACAGATGATGTCGCAGCCGTCTGCGACATCGCCAAGAGGCATGGCCTCTTCACTCATGTCGACGCCGCGTGGGCTGGCTCGGCGATGATCTGCCCGGAGTTTCGTCATTATTGGGCTGGCGTCGAACACGCTGACTCGATTGTCTTCAACCCGCACAAATGGCTCGGCGCGCAATTCGACTGCTCGGCGCACTTCATCCGTGATCCCGACAGCCTCGTCCGCACGCTTGCCATTCACCCGGAGTATCTGAAGACGCACGGGCGGGATGGCGTCATCGACTACTCGGAGTGGTCGGTGCCCCTCGGCCGGCGCTTCCGCGCCCTCAAGCTCTGGTTTCTTCTCCGCGCGCACGGGCTGGAGGGCCTGCGGGCGATGATCCGCAATCACGTGAGCTGGTCGGAAGGTCTGGCGCAGCGGATTGCGACCGAGCCCCATTTCGCGCTCGTTTCGCGTCCCATGCTGTCGCTGTTCGCGTTTCGCTATGTTCCGCCGGACATCGCCGACCTGGATGGATTGAATCTTGAGCTGGTGAACGCGATCAATGAGGACGGGCGCATCTATCTGACCCAGACCCGAGTTGACGGCCAGATCGCGATCCGCTTCCAGGTGGGGTCATTCGAGGCAACCGAACAGGACGTCGATGAGGCGTTCAACGTGATCATGGCCTGTGCCAGGCGCCTTTGACCATGAGCATCCGGGTACGCAAAAATCCCCTCATGCCAGCCCGCCTCGGTTTTGCAACACGCCGCGAAGCCCACGCACTCTAAACGAGCTGACCGATTCCAGCCGCCGGCAGCGGGATCAATATCTGCACATCCGTGTTCTCCCCCGGCGCATGAGATCAATGCATCCTCCGTGCTTGGGGCGGCGGTAGCGAGATCAGTATCTGCACATCGCGCCCATGTTGCTCCCAGGGCTGGGGGCGGCTGCTACCGGAGGGGTAACGGCCCTGGCGCTCGGGCTCATACGGAACCCGGATGATGGCGTAGTTCCGAGCGAGCACGTTCATCCTCTATCCCCTGAGGAGCGGGGAGGGGGAGCGGGAGCCGGTCCGTGCAGGAGGATTGCCGCCTCGGACCTTGGTAGGGCCCGACCACGCTGACGGCGAAGCGGTTCAAAGGGTTTAAAGGGTTTAAAGGGTTTAAAGAGTTTGCACCGATGCGGGAGCAGATTCTTCGACGATGGTCAGCGGGGACAGGCGCGGGCGATCGCACCACGCGCGGGATGGGTCCCCGGATGATGCAATCCGGCTGACGACTGCCGGACACGATCACTCCCCGGGTGCCCGTTCCCCGCGCCCGGGCCCAGGTCCGGCTCTCCGCGGTGCGCAGGGCGGCTGGGTGTCCCCCCGGTGGCCGGCTGTCGGTCACCAACAGTACGCCGAGTCGCGCGGTAATCACCCGAAATCCGTATCAGACGCCGAGGCGGGCTGCGGACGCTTCACGGTTGAGATCGCCGAGGGACTGACGTTGGCGGCCGTCGGCGTCGAAGTTGGCGGGGTCGAGCCAGGTCTCGAAGTTGGCCCGCAGCGCCGGCCACTCGTGGTCGAGGATCGAGAACCAGGCGGTGTCACGGTTCTGTCCCTTGACGATGCGGTGCTGATAGAAGACGCCCTCATGGATGAAGCCGAGACGGCAGGCGGCGGCGCGCGAGGCGGCATTGGCGGCGTTGCACTTCCACTCCATCCGCCGGTATCCCAGGTCATCGAGGGCGTGCGCGATAAGCAGGAAGAGTCCCTCCGTGGCCGCCGGAGTCCGCTGTAGCTCCGGACCAAGCCAGATGTGTCCGATTTCGATCGAGCGGTGCTCTGGCTCGATGCTCATCAGGGAGGCGACGCCCTCGGCCCGATTGCTGGTGCGTGGTCGAATAGCGAAGAAGAGCGGGTCAACGCCGGCTGCCTGAGCGATGAGATGGTCGCGGAACGCCGCTTCCGAGGCAAATGGACCGTACGGCAGATAGTCCCAGATGCGCATCCGGGTCTCATCGCCGTGGCTGGCCGCAAAGAGATCGGCGGCGTGGATCGCTGGCTCGAGTGGCTCGATGCGCGCGTAGCGTCCCTCGTGCACCCGTCGTTCCGGACGTGGCGCTGGTGACGGGTCCGGAACGGCGTCGATCGACGGTGGAGTGTCGCGAACCGGTTCACTACGCGGTATCGTCACCAGCTTTTCCCCTCTCGGACGAATTGCACCCCAAACGAGATCGGGGATCGGTCTTCTCCAGGCGATCTCGCGTCATGATAGGTCGTCAACGAAAGCCATTGACAGGTTTATCTATCCCTCATATGCTGGGTTTCGGTCGGCAAGGACAGAGGGATTTGGTGGTGGGCGCGCCTGGTTGCGCAACTCGCCCAGGGGTTGCCCGTATCCATTGGGGCGACACTGCGTGAGCTGGCACCGCTCTCACACATCGAGTGCCAGCCGTCTTCCCGACCCGCGGCGGACCCCGATTGGCAAACAGGAAGGGAGCGCACCATGAGAACCGGCGACGTGTATTCCACTCGTGGCGAGTTGGTGAGCGCCGCTTTGGCGGGCCGTCTCGATCGCAGAGATCTGGTGCGGCGGGCAACGGCGCTGGGCATGAGCGCCTCCGTCATTGCCGGCCTTGCCTCTCTGAACAGCCGCCGCGCCGCTGCCCAGAGCGGACCGGTGACCATGGTCGGCTGGGGATACAACCCGGAAATCGTCGAGGACAACGTCTTCGCGTTCGAAGAGGAGTACGGCGACGACGTCGAGTACCAACTGACGACCGGCGGCAACTACCACCAGATCGTCGAGACGAAATTCCTCGGCGGTGAAATGCCGTCGGTGGTGTACTCCGAGTCGGAATACATGTATCGATGGTGGAGAGCCGGCTTCACCCAGGACGTCGAAGGTCTCGCCGACAACACCACCGAGTTCTACAAGGAGAACATGTTCCCGTTCGGCGTGGAACAACTCAGCCTGCCGGATGGGAAACTGGCCGGCTTGCCCTATTACTCCGGCTACAACGCGTTCGTCTACAACCGGGATCACCTCGATCGGGCGAAGCTGGAGCCGCCCACCTCGTGGGAAGAGATGATGGAGCAGGCCAAGCAGCTGCAAACTGACGGCATCTCCGAGCATCCCTTCCTCAGCGCGCAAGGCCACGAGTGGGCGTCCCTCTCCTGGAGCATCTTCGCCATCTGGTACTCGGAGGGCGAGCCGGTCTTCGATGACGACTTCAACCCGACCTTTGCCGACGGTGGCGTGGCCTTCAAGAAGGTCATCGAGATGCACAAGCAGTGGCTCGACGAGGGCATCACGCCGCCGGATATCCTGACCCAGGAGGGGGAGTCGGTGCCGGCGTTCATGACCGGCCGCCATAGTTTCATGGTCGTCCACGACTACGATCAGCAGGGCTTCAACACCGGCGAGAATTCGGAAGTCAAGGGCATGATCGGCAACGCGATCATGCCTGGCAGCACCCACGAAACCTTTAGCTGGACGGCGTGCTATCTGATGGGCGCGCGCGAGGTCGATCGCCAGCGCGCCTGGAACCTGATGCAGTGGCTCGGCGGCAAGGCGAAGGACGGCCAGTACCACGGCAACAAGCGATGGGCATTGGAAACGGGACTCGGCTGCCCGTATCCCGAAGTCATGGAAGATCCGGAGGTGCTCGCGGCCTGGTCCGAATGGCGGGACATGGACGTCCATGTCCAGCAACTGGAGCAGTCGAAGGGGCGCCCGGTGGAAAAGACGATGTGGTTCCCTGAATGGAACTGGGAGATGATGACCCAGGTCCAGGAGTACATGCAGGGCAAGCAGACCATCGACGACACCATCACCAACCTCGTTGCCAAGGTCGATGAGCTGAAGGCCCTCTATCCCGAATAGCCTCGGCCGGTGCCCCCTCTCCTGGCTCGACGGGAGAGGGCCGTCACGGGGGTGAGGGCCCACCGCCGCGATGCACACTGATCACCCGGAATCCGTATTAGCCATGCAATCGGCAGCCGCTGGCAAAGCCGACGCGTGTTTCCCGGAACCCTCGCGTCGCCCGGCGGACGCGGGAGGAACGGCGCTTCGCGCTGGCGATGATCGTGCCCGCCTTTGTCGCCGTGTTCCTGATCATGGGTTTCCCCTGGCTCTACTCGTTCTGGATGTCGTTGAACTTCGTGAATCTGCTGACCCAGCAGTGGATATTCGTCGGGCTCGCGAACTATCAAAAAATCGTGCCGGACCCAGGATTTGTCAGCTCGTTTCTGCGCACAGCGTGGTTTAGCGCCGTCGTCGTCCTGGGCAGTACCGTGCTGGGGCTGCTGATGGCGCTGGCCCTCAACCAGACCTTCCGTGGCCGAGGGTTGATGCGCAGCGTCATGCTCATGCCCTGGGCAGTCGCCCCAGTGGTCGTCGGCAAGCTGTTCACCCTGATCTACAGCGGGCAATACGGCACCGTGAACGGTCTGCTCTATCAATTGGGCCTGATCGATCAGTACATCCCACTTCTCGCCGATGGGCAGCGGGCGCTCTTGCTGGTCTCGGTGGCCTCTATCTGGCAGAGTGCTCCGCTCACCGGGCTGCTCCTGATGGCTGGCTTGCAGGCGATCCCAACCAATCTGTACCGTGCAGCTCGCATCGACGGCGCCGGACCATGGCAGACGTTCCGCAAGATCACCTTCCCATGGCTGCGGCCGATGCTCTTGCTGGTGATCATTCTCAACACCATCAACGCGGTGATGGCCTTCGATCTCGTCTATGTCATCACGCAGGGAGGGCCGGGTGAATCGACTACGGTCCTCTCCTGGCTTGGCTACATCACCTTCTTCAACTTCGCCCGCTACGGCGAGGGAACGGCGATTCTCTATATCCTGAGTCTGATCAGTCTGGTGCTGGCGGTCGCCTACTTCCGCTTGCTGATCAAGCGTGAACCGCGGCCGACGGCTCCGGACACGGTCACCTATGTTGCCGCTCGCCCGGCGGAAGTCGCCGCCAGGCGACTCGAGTTGCAGGCAGTCAGGCCGACACTCCGGCCCGCCCGCCTCTCCCCCGGCACCCGGCGCAGGCTCGGCAGGATTGGCACGTACGTCGCCGTGCTGCTCATCGCGCTCTGGTCGCTGGCGCCGTTTTATGTCCTGCTGAACGCGAGCCTGTCCACCACCGATGCGATCCTCAGCCGGCCACCTGATTGGTTCCCCAATCCCATCACCTTCGAAAACTACCGGACGGCGATCCAGGGCGAAGAGGTGCAGAATCAAAGCGGCAGCTCGGTTCAGGGCAAGGCGATCCTGATCTCGATGGGCAATAGCGCGATCGTGGCGGTGGCGACCACGGCGATCAACATACTCATCGGCGCACCGGCCGGCTACGCCTTTGCCCGTTTCGGCCAATATCGGTTCGTCTCGGCCTCGTTCTGGTTGATGATGCTGACGAGGATGATCCCCTCGCTGACGCTGGCGGTCCCATTCTTCATGATCTTTCGCCAGTTGGGGCTCACTGACACCAAAATCGGATTGATCATCGCCATGTCCAGCATCATCCTGCCGCTCACGATCTGGATCATGAAGGGCTATTTCGAGACGCTGCCGGCAAACATGGAGCGCGCGGCCTACGTCGATGGGGCAACCCGCATGCAGAGCTTCCGCAAGATCGTCTTGCCGGTGGCGATTCCTGGGTTGACCGCGGCGGCGATCTTCTGTTTCCTGGTCGCCTGGAACGAGTTCATCTACGCCATCCTGCTGACCGCGACGCTGCAGTCGCAGACGTTGCCGACGCGCATCGCCCAGTTCGTCTCCGACCAGCGGATCTACAATCCGGGGTTGCTGTTCGCGGCGGGCATGTTTGCCATTCTCCCTCCCATCCTGATTACGCTCGTGTTCCAGAAGTACCTGCTGCGCGGCCTGCTCAGCGGCGCCGTCAAGGGATGACGGCGCCTCGAAGCGCGATACCGGGAGGACACGGGAGAACATGGCATTGGTGAAAACCGCGGTCGTCGGCGTCGGTCTGATCGGCGAGCAGCATGCGGATGCGTATCACGAGTACGGCCGCTCCGAGCTGGTCCTGGTGCACGATCTCAACCCGGACCGGGCGCGGGAGGTCGGCGAGCGGTTCAATTGCCGGTGGACGACCGACCTGCGCGACGTCGCCGCCTCCGATGCCGCCGTCGTCAGCATCGCCACCCCCGATCACCTGCACTTCGAACCGACGATGCAGATGCTGGATGCCGGCAAGCATGTCGTCGTCGAGAAGCCGCTGGCCACGACGGGCGACGAGGCGCGCCAGATGGTTGCTCTCGCCCGCGAACGTGGCCTGAAAATGACGGTCAATCTCGGCAACCGGTGGAACCCCAACTTCATCAATGTCCGGGAATCGGTGCAGGCGGGCGAGATCGGCGAGCCGGTGTTCGCCTACTGCCGCTGCAGCGATACGATCTGGGTGCCGACAACGATGCTTTCCTGGGCGGGGCGATCGGGCCCGCAATGGTTCCTCTTCGCCCACACGATGGACTTGCTGCGCTGGATTCTGCAGCAGGAGGCGACCGAGGTCTACGCGGTCGGCACGAAGCGGATCCTCCAGGCGAAGGGGATCGATGCCTTCGACGCGATCCAGGCGGTGGTCACGTTCGAGCACGCCTTCGTCACCTTCGAAACCTCGTGGATCCTGCCCGAGGCCTGGCCGGCGATCGTGGAGTTCGACCTGACGATCAATGGCAGCGAGTGGCCGGCTTGGCTACGACGGGACGCGGCAGGGGTTCGAGCTCTCGTCTGATGCGGTTGGCAAGCACATGTGGGCGCGGCCATCGCTCTGGAATTACTTCAAGCTGCCCTACACCTGGTGGGGTGCGCTGCGCAACATGGTCGACTGCGTCGCGGACGGCGGGGAGCCGGCGATCTCCGTGAACGACGGGTTGGCCATCACCGAGCTGATCGAGGCGACCGAGCGGTCGATCGCCGAGGGACAGCCCATCCGGATGCAAGCGCAGGGAGTCGGCTCATAGTTTGGATGATCGGACGTTTGTGGAGTGTTGGGCGCAGCATTGGTAGGGGCGATGCCTGCATCGCCCGCGCTCCCAACCAAGGCGGGGCCTGGTCGGGAACTGTGCCGCCGCACATGTAGCGACCCGGCGCATCAGACCGGGCGATGCAGGCATCGCCCCTACAGGTCGAGCAAGCGTAGCGACCCGGCGCATCAGACCGGGCAATGCAGGCATCGCCCCTACAGGTCGGGTAGTGTCTCCAGGTCGCCTTGACGATTCAACGTGGTCATCGTCGGCCCGGTTCCAGGAAGGGCGCCATGGCTTCTGTCACCCTGAACGAGATGAGCAAAGCCTACGGCGAGGTGCAGGCCGTCGATCGGCTCAGCCTGCGCATCGAGGATGGTGAGTTCGTCACGCTGCTGGGACCATCCGGCTGCGGGAAGAGCACCACGCTCACCTGTGTCGCCGGCCTGGACGAGCCGAGTAGCGGCACGATCCTCTTCGACTCGACCGTCGTCAACGAGCTTTCGCCGAAAGAGCGGGACGTGGCGATGGTCTTCCAGGACTACGCGCTGTACCCGCATATGAGCGTGTTCGAGAACATGGCGTTCGCTCTGCGCCTGCAGAAGACTGCCGAGACGACGGTCGACCGGAGCGTGCGCCAGGTCGCCGATTTCCTGGGACTGGGAGGGCTGCTCGACCGACGGCCCGCCAATCTCTCGGGCGGTCAGCGGCAACGTGTCGCGCTCGGCCGCGCGATCGTTCGCAACCCGGTAGTCTTCTTGATGGACGAGCCACTTTCGAATCTGGACGCCGCGCTTCGTGTCTCCACGCGCACCGAAATCAAGCGCCTGCAGCGAGAGCTGGGAACGACGACGATTTTCGTCACTCACGATCAAGAGGAAGCGATGGTCCTCTCCGACCGGATCGCTATCCTGAATGCCGGCCAGCTGCAGCAATACGACACGCCGCAACGGATCTACCGCGATCCGGCCAACCTGTTCGTGGCCGGTTTTATCGGCAGCCCGCGCATGAACTTCATCCCCGGGACGATCACTCGCAACGATGGGAGCCTGGTCTTCGCGGCGGAAGACGGTGGGCTGACCTGGCCGCTGCCGGCGATCCGTGACAGCCCGGCAGATCCCGCGGTCATGCTCGGGGTGCGGCCCGAGCACCTCGACGTCATGCGCGGCGGGACAGGAGGAACCGTTGGCACCGTCATCCTGGTCGAGCCGGTTGGATCGGTCACATTTCTCAATGTCGCGGTAGGAGGCTGGTCACTGCGCGCCAGCGTTCCTCCGGACGAGGAGTTCGCGGTTGACGAGCAGATTGCCATCTCGCCCCGTCCCGGCAAGGTGTATCTCTTCAATCCGGAAAACGGGGAACGGATACGGGGGTGACGACCCTCGTATACTCCGCCCATGTCCCGCCCCAATGTGCCGAGCCTAGAAGGCACGTCCGTCGCGGCGGCGGAGCCGAAGCAGGAACGGGAAACGCTTGTTCCTTCGCGGCGGCAATATCTCGAGCTGAAGGCGCAACATCCGGGCGCGATCCTCCTCTACCGCCTCGGCGACTTCTACGAAACCTTTGACGAGGATGCGACCATCCTGGCACGGGATGCTCGCATCGCGTTGACCTCCCGCTCCTTCGGCCGCTCGGGCCGCGCGCCGATGGCGGGTATCCCACACCACGCGCTCAACCACTATCTGGGTCGCCTGCTCGCCGCGGGGCACACCGTCGCCATCGCCGAGCAGATGACCCCACCCGGGCGGGGCCTGGTCGAGCGGGCGGTTACCCGCGTGATCAGTCCGGGCACAGTCTCCGATCCGGCCCTCCTCCCCGCGGGGGAGAACCGCTACCTGGCGGCGCTGCACAGGCTCGGCGACTGCTGGGGGCTGGCCTGGATCGACGTCAGCACCGGCGAGTTCGCCGTCGCGGAGTTCACCGGGGATGACGCCGCGGCGCGGTTAGCGGAAGAAGTTGTCCGCCTCAATCCGGCGGAGACACTCGTTCCCGACGATGCGCCGGACCCGCCGCAAGGGAGACAGACGCCAGGGCATCTCACTCGTCTGGAGACGTGGCGCTGGGCGCCGGACCGGGCCGCGGAGATGCTCCGCACACAGTTCCGGGTGCGCTCGCTGGCCGGTTTTGGCTGTGCCGGAATGCCCGCGGCGATCGGCGCGGCCGGGGCGGCGCTCGCCTACCTGGAGCGCACCAACCCGGCACTGCTGGCACTGTTGAGCGGGCTGCGCGTGGAGTCCCCCGGACGGTGGGTCGGGCTCGATGCCGCCACGCGCCGCAATCTGGAGTTGACCCGTTCCTTCGGCACCGGCGGCACGCGTGGCAGTCTGCTCGGCGTGCTCGATCTCACCCGCACTCCCATGGGTGCTCGCGCTCTGCGGCGGCTGGTGGGGCAGCCGCTGCGCGATCTGGACGAGATAACGCGGCGGCAGGGCATCGTCGGGGCCCTGGTCGGGGCGCCATCGACCCGTGCCGCGCTGGGCAACGCCCTGGCGGCGATCGGCGATCTGGAGCGGCTGCTGGGCCGCATCGCGGGGCGCGGCGCCGGAGCGCGGGAATTTCTTACGCTGGCCACGGCACTGCGATCCATTCCCGAAATCGAGACGATGTTGTGCTCGCTCTGGGGAATGAGCGATTCCCTCGATGCCTGCCCGGATCTGCTCGACCTGCTCGAGTCCGCGGTCGAGGAGGACAGAAGCGGATCGGCCACGATCTGCCCCGGGTTTGCCCCCAATCTCGATGACGCGGTGGCCGCGGTGCGGGGAACGCGAGAGTGGCTGGCCGCGCTGGAAGGACGGGAGCGGGAGCGGACCGGCATCCGCTCATTGAAAGTCGGATTCAATAAAGTCTTCGGGTACTACATCGAGGTCACGCGCCCCAACCTTGCTCTGGTGCCGGACGAGTACACCCGCAAGCAGACGGTGGCCAACGGCGAGCGCTACGTCACCGCGCCATTGAAAGACGCGGAAGCACGCATCCTGGCCGCCGACGAGGAGATCGCCTTCCGGGAGCGGGAGGCATTGGCGCACCTCGGCGAGTTGGTCATGACCGAGGCGGGACGACTGCTGGCGACGGCGCGCGGGCTGGCCGAGCTCGACGCGCTGTTGGCGCTGGCGGAGGTGGCGGCCCGCAACGCCTGGACCGCACCCGAGGTGGATGAGAGCGACGCTCTGGAGATCGTCGCCGGGCGTCACCCGGTCGTCGAGGCCCATCTGGGCGGGGAGCCGTTCATCCCGAACGACTGCCATCTGGGTGGAGAGGGCGCACGGCAGGCGATCGTCACCGGGCCGAACATGGGTGGTAAGAGCACCTGGCTACGGCAGACCGCCCTGATCGTGCTGCTGGCCCAGATCGGTTCGTGGGTGCCGGCGGCGAGAGCGCGAGTTGGGTTGGTCGATCGCATCTTCACCCGCGTCGGGGCGCAGGACGACCTGGCGCGCGGGCAATCGACCTTCATGACCGAGATGGTCGAGACGGCGGCGATCCTGCACCAGGCGACGGCACGGTCACTGCTCATCCTGGACGAGGTCGGGCGGGGTACCGCCACCGACGACGGGCTGGCGATTGCCCGAGCCGTGCTGGAGGACATCAGCCGCCGCATCGGGGCGCGGGCGCTTTTCGCGACGCACTACCTGGAGCTGACCGCCGTCGCGGAAGAGCTGCCGGGGGTGACGAATGTCCACGTCGCCGCCCTGGAGCGAGGGGGCCGGGTCGTCTTCCTCTACGCGGTGCAGCCTGGACCGGCGGACCGTGCGTACGGCATCCAGGTGGCGCGCCTGGCGGGATTACCACCCTGGGTCGCCGACCGCGCCGAGGCGCTCCTCGCGGCGGCGCCACCTCGCCCGCCCCCACGGATGGCCCCCCGATGAGCGTTCTGGAAGAGGATGCCGCGTGGCACGAGCCGGTGGAAACCCCAGGAGAGCCCGCGTTGACAGCTGGCCGAGCGACTCGCCGCCGCATTGCGCGAGCTCGACCTCGACGCCATCACGCCGCGCGAAGCGCTGACCTGGCTCTGGGAACAGCGGGACCGGCTCACGGATGAGACCGGCGATCCCTGACCGCATCGACATCGCGCGGAGCGATTTTCTCCCTGGTTGTTGTTCTCGCCCAATCCGTAAGTGAGCTGGACGCTCCGATGATTGACAAGGCTCCCAAGGTTAATAATGGGGCGCCTTGCGGTTTCAGTCAGCGACAAAGACGCAGATGTCGTCGACGCAAAAATTCTCGCCGCAACAGTCGCAGGTCGTCTCACAGGATTCGCCGTCCGGTTTACAACAGACAATATTCCCGGCCGACGGGCAGAGGTTATCCTCGCAGACGGCGCCCGTCGAACTCGTGCAACAGTCGGCATTGCTCGAACAGGCCACCTGGAGGCCAACAAACGCACAGGGTGGCGGCGTTTGGCAGGCGCCGCTCAGGCAGACCAGACCGCCGCCGCACTGCGGATCCGCGGTACAGGCCACGCACTGGCCGCCCTCGCAGACCTGACCACCGCTACACTGGCCGTTGTTATTGCACTGGGGACCAGGCGGCGGCGAAATCGGTACTGTCGCCGTGCAGCCGCTCACGCCACTCTGGCAGCGACCCCGGTAGGCGCACGGATTGCGACGTAGCGTCTTCTTGGCCTTCGACTTCTCTTTCTTCTGGGTCTTGCACTGCGCCGGATCCGTGCCCGGGCAGTTACAGATGCGGATCTCTTTCTCGTCCCGGTTCTTCTTCTTGGCCCCCGCCTCTTCGCGACCGAGACCTACCCCACTGAGGGCGGTGACCGCGCCAACGGTCAGCCCGCGCAGGGCGGTCAACCGAGTCAGGCGCGTCGTCGCCAGCCGCTTGACCAACTGATCGAACTGGGTCCCGTCCATTGTCTGAACCTCCCGGGTCGCGTGAGCGCGGCGGTGGAGGTCAGGCGCCGGGACGGCGTCGAGCCACCAACGTCGATTGTGATGCTGCTGTGGCGCAGCCTACTGCGAAATGAACCAGATGTAAACCCAGGAGAGGGTAGGGTAGGGCGGGCGAATGACCGGCGTTCCGTCCTATCCCGCTGCTGATAATCGCCGGGGTAGCGGCGTTACTGCCGCTTGCGTTCTTGCGGACGCCCGGTTTCGCTGCCTCACGTGGTCGGCAATTGCCGCCGACTGCTAACGGCCCGAAGCACTGCTGACGTCGGCGGCGAACGCCGACCAGCAAGGAGCACACCCTTTGCCGTACGCTGAGGTCAACGATATTCGCATGTCCTTTGAGGAGCACAGGGGCAGGGCGAGTAGGGCGACCCATGACCTCGTTCTGAAGGTGCGGTGCAGGCCGGGCACGTGGGCGTGCATCAGCAGAGCACTTGGGCACGTCTGCCGGACAGGAGGACTCTTCAGCCTTCGCGGGCGCTGCGCAGGAGGGTCGTGCGCGAGGCGATTTCGATCGCAGAGCCGGCCCTGAGGAGGAGGGACGTATGCTCACCATCCGCCGCACCACGGTCTTCCCGGGTCCGAGCATCTGGGCTCCGCTGCCGGTCATCCTCCTGACGGTAGACATTGGCGAGTTGGAAGAGCGGCTGCGCCGGGAGACTCCCGTCTTCTTCGATCCCCTCACCGAACTCATTCCGTCGTTGCGTACCTACCGTGATGTGGTCCATCAGCCCGAGGGGGGGCTGCGGCGCCTGCTCCTCGACCGCCTGGCCCTCGCGCTGCAGGGGTTGGCCAACGCCCGGGTCGCGCAGCTGCGGGAAGATCTCGCCCCCGGGGCCGAGCTCACCCTCGCCCAGACCCACCCGACGGACATCCCCGGTGTCTACACCGTGGTCTACGCCTACGAGCACGCGGCGGTCGGACGTGCCGCGGGGGAGCTCGCGGTGCGTCTGCTCAACCACCTCCTGGCCACGAGCGAAGCCGGCTTCGATCTGGCACGCGAGCTGGAGACGACGCTCGTCCCGCTCGCCCTGCAGCATGCCGACCGCTGGTTGACCGGCGCTGTCGTGACCGCCGCGCGCCGGCGCGGCATCCCGGTCGAGCGCCTGCGCCAGTATTCCGGGAGCATGGGCGACATCGTGCAACTCGGGAATGGGGCGTACCAGCAGCGCCTCTTGTGGGGAACCATGACCTCGGTGACCCCATCCCTCGCCCGCGAGATTCAAGACGACAAGGGATTGACCAATCGCCTGCTGCGGGAAGCCGGCCTCCCGGTTCCGCGCAATGTCGTGGTCCAGACCGTCGACGACGCGGTACAGGCGGCCGTGAGCGTCGGCTTTCCCGTCGTCGTCAAGCCCGTCGACGCCACCCATGGCCACGGCGCCACACTCGATGTCCGCGACGAGGCGGAAGTCCGGGAGGCCTTCCCGATCGCCAAGCGCCAGAGCCGGCAGGGTGGGGTTGTCGTCGAGCGCTTCATCCGCGGTAGGCACTACCGCATCCTCGTGGTCGGCAACAGGGTGGTCGCCGTGCGCGAGCGCGTTCCCGCCCACGTGGTGGGCGACGGCACGCGCACGGTCGGCCAGCTCATCGACAGTGCCAATCAGGATCCCCGTCGTGGCCTCGAGCCTGACCAGCCGCTGCGGCCCATTACCGTTGACGAGCAGACCCGCGCCGTGCTGGCCAAGCAGGAGCTGACGCTGGACGATGTCCCGGAGGCGGGGCGCTTCGTGCAACTGAAGCCGTTCGGTTTGCCGGAGCTCGGTGGCGCCGACATCGACTGGACCGATGAGATCCACCCCGACAACGCCGAGATCGCCCGCCAGGCAGCGATGGTGGTCGGGCTCGACGTGGCGGGCATCGACTTCATCACCCCCGACATCGCCCACTCAGCCTACGAGCGGGGGGGCGCCATCAACGAGGTCAATGCGCAGCCTGGGCTGCGCGGGCACACCCACCCGACCGCAGGGACGCCGCGTGATGTCGGGATGGCCATCGTCGATCACCTCTTCCCGCCCGGCCAGCCGGTGCGGGTGCCGATCGTGGCAGTGACCGGCACCAACGGCAAGACCACCACCACTCGCCTCATCGCCCACATCATGACCACGGCCGGCAAGACGGTCGGCATGACCACCAGCGACGGCCTGGACCTCGCTGGGACCCACGCTGCCGTCGGTGATCTGGCTGGCGCCGCGCCCGCGCGGACGGTGTTGCGCAACCCGGCCATCGACTGCGCCGTGCTGGAGACGGCCCGCGGCAGCATCCTGCGTGACGGGCTGGGCTTCGACCGCTGCGACGTGGCGGTGGTCACCAACGTCGCCGCCGATCACCTGGGCCAAGGTGGGATCGACACAATCGCCGACCTGGCCAACGTCAAGGCGGTAGTGCCACGGGCCGTGGTACCGGAAGGAGCCAGCGTCCTCAATGCCGATGACCCATTGACCACGGCGATGACCGAGGTGGCGGGTGGGGAGATCTTCTTCTTCTCGCTGGATACGCACAACCCGGTTGTCGACCAGCACGTGCGGCAGGGGGGCCGCGCCGTGGTCCTGCGCGCGGGAAAGGGCGGGGAAACGCTCACGCTGCTGACGGATGGGGAGGAGACGGAAATTCTGTCCGTGGCGGAGATCCCGGCCACGCTGGACGGGTGCATCCGGGTCAACATCGCCAACGCCCTGGCCGCATCGGCGGCCGCGATCGCCCTGGAGGTGCCGCTGGAGACGATCCGGGCGGCGCTACGGACCTTCGCCAATAGCGTCACGCAGACTCCCGGCCGCTTCAACGTCCTCGAGATCGACGGCCGCCGAGTGCTCGTCGACTACTGCCACAACCTGCACGGGCTGGAGGCCATGGCCGATTTCGTCAAACGCATGGAGGCCCCGCACACCGTAGCCGTCATCACCGTGCCCGGTGATCGGCGTGATGAGGACATCACCGCTTTCGGCCGGCTCGCCGCCCAGATCTTTGATGAGTTGGTCATCTGGGACACCCCTCCCGAGTACCAGCGTGGCCGTAAGCGGGGGGAGGTGCCGGCGCTGCTGCAGGCCGCCGCTATTGCCGGGGGACTCGCACCCGACAAGATTGTTCATTCTGATGACGAGGAGGAGGCTATGCGCTTGGCTATCGCGAAAGGTGGCCAAGACAGTCTCGTTGCGCTGCTCGTGGGATCCGGCAGAAGTTTGGTGCGAACCGAGCGCAGCATGCCCCAATCGTCGGCGTAATCCTGGCAAGGTCCCCCGAACTCACAGACGAGTAAGGAGCATGATGGTCCTCAGCCAGGATCCCAAGCAGACCGACCAGCCACCCCTCCGGGAGATCACGTTCCAGGCCACCTCTCCGGCCCGGGCTGCAAGGCCCCTGGGGAGGTGGAATTTCTCCGCGGCGACCGACGAGACGAGGAGCGACCCTTGCCCGACCCGGCCGGTCAGTGTGCCGAGGGAGATGGGCCGATAGTGGTTGCGCTTCATGGTATGCAGGAGTCACCAGGCCGAGGGTGAGAAGGGTCTGGAAGCCTTTCTCGTCATCTGACTCGGAGCCGGTCGCACCACCCCTGGGGGCACAGACGTCGTGCTGCTATCGATCACGATCCGTACACTCTCATCTCCTCCCGGCGGCCCATCGAGCAGTTGCAGCCTATCGATCACGATCCGTACTCCCCATATCCTCCGGGGGGCCGATTGCGCGGTTGCAGCCTATCGATCAGATCCGTGCTTCCCATATCCTCCGGGGAGCCCATCGAGCGGTTATAGCGCCGGTCAGGACGCGGGGCACGCTGAGGTGCCCCCGTCTCTTCATGCAGTGCCCTGCGCATCCACCAAACAGTCATGTTTTGACGGCTCAGCGCGTCTCATGCTGAAGGCATTGCCGCGCGAACCGATGACCTAGTCCATGAAGCGCGGGAGACAGAGCCCGCCCTCGCAATCGAAATTCGTTCCACAATCGGCTTCGCTGTTACAGGTCACAACACACGCGCCGAGGACGCAGAGCTCATTGCTCGTGCACTCCTCGGGATCGAAGAGACACTGTGTCCCGATCAAGCAAGTCGGGTCGGTGTCGGTTGGGGGGTCGAGGTCGATACACTGCAGAAACTGCGCGCAGCTTGCATCCCCCGTGCACGCTTCGCCACCCTCGCAGCGGCCGTTGATACAGACCTGGCCGCCACTGCACTGGGTGAAGCTCGTGCAATCCTGGCAGGTGCCCCCGAGGCAGACCTGACCCCCACTGCATTGGTTATTGTTCTGGCACTCGGGGGGCGCCGGCGGCGTTTGGCAAGTGCCGTTCAGGCAGACCAGGCCGCCGCCGCATTGACTGTCCAGGGTGCAGTTGACGCAGATGGTGTTGACGCAGACCTGGCCGCCGGTGCAATCATTGTTGTTCTGACAACCAACACGGGGCGGCGTGGGAGTCGCACAGCCGCTGACACCGGGCTGGCAGCGGCCCCGGTAGGCGCAGGGATTGCGTCGCAGGGTTCGCTTGACCTTGTCTTTGTCTTTCTTCTTCGTGCGGCAGGTGGCGGCATCCGCGCTGGAACAGATACAGACCCGCCGCTCTTTGTCGTTGTTGTTCTTCTTCGCCCCCGCCTCTTCGGCAGTGCGGCCGACCCCGGTGAAGGCGACGACTGTACTTCCCGCTCAGCCCGCGCAGGGTCTGCAGACGAGTGAGGCGCGTGGTCGCGAGCCGCTTGATGAGTTGATCGAACCGGGTCCCGTCCATGACAACCCCTTCCTTTTTCGCTTACCGCGCGTGGCGGCTCGCCCCCACCCGCCACCTCGTCGCCGGCAACGGCCCGTCCCAGCTATCCTAACACCGCCCTCGCGCAAACGGATGTCTCCCGCGCAGTCTGGTAGAGCACGAACGAGCGCAGGCAGACATCCTCGCCTCTTCGCCGAAAAGCGGCATGAGCGAGCTAGCCGCCGCTCCCCGCTGTCTCCTCCTCGTCGACCCCGACCCCGGAGCCGACGTTGTCTCCATTCTCGACGTCACCGATGATGACCGCTCCACCGTCCGCGGTGGAGTCGACCACCCCACCGTTACCGGATAGGGCCAAACACGTCTCGTCGGCCTCGTCGCAATTGAGATCCTTGCAGTTGCCGCCTCGGCAGACCCAGCCATCCCGGCAGTCGTTATTGGAGCAGCACTCGTACTTGCAGACACACTCGCCGCCCCGGCATTCCTGATCGTTATTGCAGTCGTCATTGCGGCAGCACTGGTTCTTGCAGACACACTCGCCGCCCCGGCATTCCTCGTCGTTACCGCAGTCGTTATTGGAGCAGCACTGGTTCTTGCAGACACACGTACCGTCTCGAAGTTCCTCGTCGTCCCGGCAGGCGGGAGTCGTGCCGCCCCCGTGTCGCCGCCCCCGATGTCGCCGACTCCCGTGTTGCCGCCGGTGTCACCACCCCCGGTGTCGCCACCGCCGCCACCGCCGCCTCCGCCGCAGTTGGGATCGATGGGGTTGTCCGGGCAGGTTGCCGCATCGCCACTGCAGGTCGCGTCTTCCTCGCACGCTGCGCTCGCCTCACGACAGACGGTACCGGCTTCCACGAACGGGTTGTCCGGGCAGGTCGCCTGGGAACCAGTGCAGGTCGCGGGCAGGTCGCAAGCGTCGGTCGCGGCACGACACTCGGTGCCAGCCTCCACGAACGGGTTATCTGGGCAAGCTGCCTGAGAGCCGGTGCAGGTCGCGGGCAGGTCACACACATCGGTCGCGGCACGACATTCAGTACCGGCCGGCACGAAGGCATCGGCCGGGCAGGCCGCCGAGGAGCCGGTGCAGAAGTCCGCCACATCGCAGACACCGGCTACGGCACGGCACTCGCTCGTCAGGAAGTTGGGATTACAGGTGCCCGCGCCATCGCAGGTCGGGGTGCCCTGGCAGACCCCGCCGGATGCTCCACACGTTGTCCCCGCTGGAGCAGGGGTGGTCCCGCACGTACAGTTGGGACCGTTGCAGTTGCAAACAGGCAGCAAGCACGGATCGTTCGACGTGCAGCCGCTCCCGCAGGCGGTGCAGTTGGTAACGCTTCGGGTCACGCAGGTCTGGTTGCAGCAGAGCCCGTTGCCGCAGTTGGCACAATTCTGCCCACCGCTCCCGCATTGATTATTTGCGGTCCCGGCTTGGCAAGTGTTGCCCTGACAGCAGCCCACGCAGTCGGGTTGTCCCTTGCCACAGGCCACCGCTCGCGTCTGACGCACCCCGACTATGCCGCCGAGTCCGCCAACCAGGCTCGCTCCGAGGACCTTGAGCGCCGCCCTCCGCGACACCGCGGCGGCCAGGCGCCTCGCTATGTAATCAAACCGCTCCCCATCCACGCTGTTCCCCTCCCCCAAGCCCGCTCGCACATCCCCCTGTGCCGGACCGCCACCAGATTGGCTTCCTCGTGGGCGCGCATCACCGCCAGCCGCACCCTCCGGTCGCACGCACCGACCTGAGGTCGTTCGGGGGCAGGCGAGGAACGCTCGATGTGGTGATCGTGATGCCGCAGGGCCACAGCCCCCGGCATTCTATACCATGAGTACGACAGAAGGAACCCCGGCAGCATTCGCGTCCAGACGCGGCAACCGCGTGCCGGGCACCGTCGCTCCGGCGCGGCGCCCCAACGGCCTGAGCCACCGCCCCGGTTGACCCCCGGAGAGCCAGATCCGAGACGACGTACTGGAGATCGCCGCTTCAATTCTGGGAAATGCCCGTCTCGGGGTTCGGTGGTCGCTGTCGAAATCAGCGAAGAGTTGATCGCTGAGGCGCTGGCCCACGCCGAGAAGGTCGCGGGCAAGAGGATCGACGATCGCTGCTACCTCTTTATTGCGATGCGGCGGGAGACGCAATGACGAGTGGCAGTGAGTCTATGGCGTTCAAGCAACGACCCGCTTCTTCGGCCAACCATGGTGATCAAACACCTCTCGAGCGAGCCGAAATCGAGCGTGGGACGCTTTTGCGCGGTGGCCCCTGTCAGGCGACTCCGAACCGCAGCCGCTCGCCCGCCGCACCATCTGTTATGGCATTCTTCATAGCCACTGTGGAGTGGCCGGCGTGTAGCGGAGAAGGGAGCCGTCATGGGCGAACGGGCGACGTTAAATGCCCGGTCGCAGCACACCGTGTGGGAGCGAATCAAGGGCTGGCGCCCTGGCGCCTCCCAGCAAGCCGGTCGAGATGGCGTCTCTCCCTCGCGCCGGCATGAGCTGCTCGCCATCGTCCGGGCGAACAGCCTGCTGCGCGTCGATCGCGTCGATCTACCTGGCACCAACGTGACGCTCCGCATCACGCGGCCCTACCCCGTAATTCCAGGCCGTCACCACGCACCGTACTGGTCCTATATCTGGCCGAGTGGAGTCGTCCTGGCTGGGGTCATCGCCCGCGACCCAGGCGCCCTGTACGGCAGGCGCGTCCTCGAACTCGGTCCCGGGGTTGGTGTCACGGCAGTCGCCGCCCTCCAGGCCGGTGCCGATCTGGTCGTCGCCGACGCGGTCCCAGAATCACTCGCGTTCTGCGCGTTCAACGCCCTCGAGCAGGTGGGAATCGAGCCCAAGACGGTCCGCGTCGATTGGCGCGCACCGAGTTCCGAGCTGTTCGCAGTGGCGGCCGAGGGATTCTCGCTGATCCTCGCCGCCGATGTGCTCTATGACGTGGAGGACGTCGAGCCGTTGCTTGCGCTGCTCGACCGAATCGTCGCTCCTGGCGGCGAACTGTGGCTGGCCGAGCCGGGACGGCCGGCTTCGAAGCAGTTGGTGACAGCAATCCGCGAGCGTGGCTGGCGCGGCACGCACGAGACGTGCGACAGTCCCTGGCCCGATCCCTTATCGCCGACCAATGACGTCGTGACCGTGCACCGCCTGCGCCAGCCGTCGGCAAGCCCGCGGTAGCGGAGGAGTGGGACGGACCATCATCCCACTCCCTCACCCGGAATGATGCTGATTGTGCGGTGGGTGCGCCGATCACCCCGGCAGGAAGCGATCGGCGCGCACCAGTGATTTTCGGCGTTCTAGCCCGGGCAGACGTCGGTGCTCGGGTCGTGCGCTGCGTCTGGCAAATCCTCATTCCTGAGGAGTTGGTCGACCGAGGTGACGATACAGGTGCTGCCATCCACGTCGAAGACGTGCCACCCGCTCTGCTCGCCGGACGGGGTCGCGGGGCTGCGCCAGGACATGACCACGGTTCCGGCCGAGTTGCGTAGATCGATTACAAGGTCCCCCGCCGGGGAGTCGTCGTCCAACTCGATCCAGTACTCGTACGTGCCGTTAATCAACTGGTAGAAGGTCGTGATCTCGTCACCGGGCCCCTCGGCGTCCCGGCTGACGCAGACGAAGGGGTACTCCTCCTCGCAGTCGTCGTCGTCCGCGTTGCAGGAATAGTTGATGTAGGGCGAGGGCACCGTGGACCCCGCCTCATTGGGCACGAACACATAGGTGTCGTGGTCGCTCTCGTCGTTGGTCCAGACAGCCTGGACAGTGAACGGGGCGCAGACGGTCAACGGACCCGGCTGGGGTGATTGGCACCGCCCACCGACACAGACCTGGTTGCCGCTGCACTGGCTGGTCGCGGTGCAGTCCACGCACTGGCCGCCCTCGCAGACCTGGCCCCCGCCGCAGCCGCTGTTGTTGTTGCACTGTGCACCAGGCGGCGGCGAAATCGGCGCCGTCGCCGTGCAGCCGCTGACGCCGGACTGGCAGCGGCCCCGGTAGGCGCAGGGGTTGCGCCGCAGCGTCTTCTTGGCCTTCTTCTTCTCTTTCTTCTGCCCCTTGCAGGTGGCAGCATCGGCACTCGTACAGATGCAGATCCGGATCTTCTTCTCGTTGTTATTGTTGTTCTTCTTGGCGCCGGCCTCCTCGGCGGTGAGACGCACCCCGGTGAGAGCGGCCACACTCCCGGCCGCCAGCCCACGCAGGGCCGTCAGCCGGGTCAGGCGCCTCGTTGCCAGCCGCTTGATCACCGCGTCGAACGTTTTCCCATCCATGACGACCCTCCACCACGCGCTCGGGACCCGCTGCGCCGCGTTGCCTTAGATAAATTGTAATGCGTTATGACAGGTAGCTTAACAGAAGCACAGCGGGCGTCAACCCCCCCGGACGGCCTGCCCGCCGACCGGTGCCCGCCGCGGCTGCGGCTCCTGGACGGTCGACCATGCGGGCTGGGTGGTGACGCTGCACTCCCCGGAGGAGACCTTCGCCTGCAAGACGCTTGAAGCGGCGCTTGGTGGTGCCTCGAGTAGCTGATGGCGTCAGAGCGGGGATGGGACCGTTAACCGGTAGTCCGCACGATTCGTCGCTGGATAACTCCGCTTGGGGAAACTGCTCTTGTCGCGGGGGTTTGACCGATGAAAGAGGCCGCGTCGCAGCCGTTCGCGCTCCGCATCGGTCGCGGCATTTTGACGGACATCTTCTCGGGTCTGTTCTCGACGCGAGGCATGGTCGTCGGTCGGTCGCCAGGTTTCGCCGTCGTAGGCCCAGCCGTGCCCGTTGAAGGGACTGTGCCACCGATCGCCCTGATAGAACGTAACGGGATCTTGGTCCAATGGAAGATGGCAAGGCGCTGGTTCGTGCACTGCCACTCGAAGTCGATGATGTGCTGGCCACAGTGCCCACAATTGACTGAACGCTCGATTGCCGATTCCCCTTGACCCGGTATCGAGACCCTGGCCTGAATCGGATCTGCTCGTGGTCGGCGCTTCGGATTACGCGGCATGGCTCCCTGCCTTCGCCTCATCAACCCGCATGCGTAGATCCACGAACGCGGTTGCGCGCCGGATGATGCC
>CAVVTE010000002.1:0-86206 GCA_963751075.1 uncultured Chloroflexia bacterium
CCGGTGGACATGACGTGCTCCTGACCATGCGACCGGAGCGCATTGTGCCCGCTCCCAGATCAGGGACTGGCGGGCCAACACGGCCTGCGAACTGCCATCAGCCGGGCCGCAACCGAACGCGGCCTGAGGGTGGAAACCTTGGAAGGAGATAGTCTTCGTCGCGGTGCGGAAGGTCGATGAGCCAGGGACCCGGAAAGCGAAGCAAGCTCTCACGGACCAAGTGCAGCGACGCCGAGGCCTGCCCCGAAGGAGTAGGAATAAGATGCGGTCGAGATGACCTCGCAACGGGATCTGACGGCGGGAGAGGGCGATGGCGTATCGGGTGGCCACGGAGACTAGTCGTTTCATGCCGCTCGCCGATCCTGAGGTCAGGGTTGTCTCGCCTTTCATCCCGGTTGACAGGTACAGGTAGAGTCGAGCCAGCCATCGTGCTTCGCTGCACGGCCGACGACGGCACGGAGCTGGCGGCGTGATCGGAAGTTGGCTCCGCCGACTACCCTCCCCAAGACGACGGCCCTCCGGACGCCACGTCCCTGGGCCGACTGAGGGAGGACGAGATGACGAACGAAGGCCCACTGGATGACCTTTCCATCTTGGCCGCGCTGCTCCGGCAGCGCGCCAGGATCGACCAGCAGATCGCCGCGATCCTCGGCCGGCCGGTCCACCCTGGCCATTTCGGCGAGTTCGTGGCGAGTGCGATTTTCGGGGTCGAGTTAGCCCCCACGGCCACGCAGAAGGCCCACGACGGGACGTTCCGGTCCGGCCCGCTCGCCGGGGCCACGGTCAACGTGAAATTCAGGTCACGGCATACCGACCTGCTGAACATCGCGGCCAGCGCCGACCCCCGGGACCATCCCGACTGCTACCTCGCACTGGAAGGCCTGGCGCGACCGGCCGGGTCAAGTCGCGGGGAGCACGCTCCGCTGTGCGTCGCGCAGGCATACGTGTTCGAGAGTGGCCCGCTGCTCGCAGCACTAGCGGCGCGTGGCGTGGATGCCCACCTCCAGGGCAGATCGATTAACCCCGGGCGCGCGGCGTGGCGTGCAGCGATGGTCTACCCAGAGGCGCAATACCCACGCCTGACCTTGACGGACGCGCAGCGGGACGCCTTGCGCCTGTTCGCGCCGCCGGCCGTCGACTGACCGCCCGCCCCACCCAAGACGATGGTTCCAGGACGGTCGCCCCGGGCCGTTTGCCGTCTGCCTCCTCTTGGTCTTACTCGATCCCCATCGTCAACTCGACCTCGACGACCTCTGTCTCCGTCAGCCCCCGCTCCCCGTTGATCGCGGCCACCAGAACCGACAGCGGCGAACTGGTCACACTAGCGGAGACTGATCCAACGCCCTCAGCACCGGATACGAGATGGCGCTCAATAATGTGGTCGGTGATGTCATCGATGCCTCCGACCACCGTCACTTCCACGATGCGATCTCGCGATTCCTTCATGCCGCAGCCGCTGCCACGTGGGGTAGTCGTACGTGAGCAACGGGGTAAAGGTGGACGGGCCGCGCCGTGCCGCGTCGTAGAAGGTCGAGCCCGAGTTGAACGGGGACAATTCCATCTGGTCGCCGTACTTCTCGCCACACTCAGAGCTATCCAGCACAAGCACCAATCGATCTCGTGCCTGCTTGAGCTGTGCTGCCGGAACTTCGAGCCGTTTCTTGTCGACCCAGAAGAAGACGCGCTCGTTCAACAGCGCGTACCAATCCGCCGGTGTTAGACCGTCGTCCAAGCAAACCACAGCTTGTCTCGCTCAACGGCTGTTGTCGGTGATGACCGCCTCCCCGTGTACCGGGTGCGTCAATCGCACGCTCTCCGGCCAGCGCTGTCGCTCGATGCCGTCGCGATCGGCGTCCGAGACCTCAAACAGGGAAAGGAGGCGGCTGGTCGACAGCAACCCGTGCTTCTGAATCCCCTCCCAGTTGCGGGGGTCGGTGACGTGGTAGAGGCGCGGATGCTTCTCGGCGAGTTCTTCTGGAGTCACGGCGAACCTCGTTCGCGCTCCCCAGGGAAGCGACGCGCCTTCGTTAGAACACTACTTCTTGGGACGCCGCCCGCGCTTGCAGTGCTGGAGGCTGACTGACACCCCAGTCGTGCGCACGGGATGGACGGAACAGGACCTCGTCACTTCGGCTGCCGACTAGCGAATCGGAGTCGGAGGACTCGTTCACCGCTCCCCCCTCAGAATAGCCCTGCGATGTTCTCCCCTTGTAAAAGGATTTACATTGATCGTGCAGTTCGAGCGAATCTTGATGTCCGAATAGCTTCGGTCGCAGTCCCAGACGCTCCGAGGGCGAACGGTAGTCCGCGGATCTGAGCTATGCGTGGCAGAGCAGACCCTACAACACCTGAGTAAAAACCGAGCATTCCCTCAATTCCGTATTAACATTACGTGTCATGTAAATTGACATGACATATTGACGTGGTCGACATTACGGGGTAGCCTGTTCACCAGGAGATGAGTGAACGGACGCACACCGAGGGAACGTGATGACGGCTGTGGCCTTTACCAAAAAGACCCCGTACCTCGACACTGAAGACACCTTGGAGGAGGTAGGGATCACGCGAAGACAGCTCAACTACTGGTGCGAGAAGGGGTTGTTCACGCCAGAATTGGGGAGCGAGGCAAAAAAGTTCACCGAAAAGGACATCAAACTTCTGAAATTTGCGCAACGCCTAATCGTTGAACAGCAGTTTCCCGTCGAGGTGGTCAAGCGCTTTATCGATGCGGCAACGTCTGCAAACAGCGGATGGCAGGGGATCGACCTCGAGGACTTTCAATACTTGGATGTGAAGTCTGGAAATCTCCTTTCGATGAAGTCGCTCGATTCAATTCTCTGGGGTGAGTTTGGAGCCTCAGCCAACGAACAAGAGGTAGAGTCTCGGTTGTACGACCTAATGCTGCTCCTATTTCGGTTGGTCCGAAGCACCAGACCCAGTCCAGCCGCTTACAACGAGACGCCGGACAGATCCTTCGGGAGCTGTATGCCTGGGAAATGGCCGCGCGCTTGAGTTTCGGGCCAACAAGGGAAAACCCTGAGCCGCACGTGCATGTTGATCCGGAGCTTGACAGTGAGCTTATACACCTCAATCGGGAACAGTGGCTTATTGCAGCTCATCGTCGCCTTCGCGATTTCGAAGTGGCGGCTGGTGACCCTGGAACATCACAGTGGGGGAACTGGGGACGCTTTTACACGGGTGAAGCAGTAACAGCGGCTAGGAAAGTTCTGCAGCCCCCCGCGACTGAAAACAGCGCCTCTACCGTCGAGGAGGTTCCCTGGGACGATGGCGAGCCCCCGTTTTAGCTCGCGGGAGGATTGAGTGAACTATGGGAATGCCGCAGGGTCCATAGCTAGATCGGGATACGCAGAAGTAACGAACGGCCGACCTCTGGAACAGGTCGACCGCTCAAGACACGCACGCAACCGCGAAGCTCCGCCGTGTTCAAGCACAATTTTACCACGGCACGACGGAGCATTTCTTCTTATGCAGACGCGGCAATACGCGTCGAAGGGATGTTCACGCTGTGATAATTCCGACGTTTACACCGTCGATGCTCGCCACGTTCGAGCGCTGCCCGCACCAGTTCCACCGCAAGTACGTCGAGAAGCGGACCTCACCCCAGACCTTCAGCCGGGACCTCGCCTGCGGCAACGCCGCCCATGAGGTCTTGCGGGCAGTTTTCGAGATCTATCAGCGAACCGGTGGCTATCCGATCAATCTGCAGGAGCGGGTCGAAGATGCCTTGCCGAGCGCTCCCTACGCAGACGGGGCGGACTGGGCGCTTGATGTTGAGCGGGTCGTGGCCTGGGTCAAGAGCGCGCTCGGTAGCATCGACGAGACCGCCCGCGTGGCGCTCGTCGAGCGCTGGCTGGAGTACCGGTTCCCGGGCTGTCCCGATTGTCCGCCGTTCCTGCTCCGGCATCGGATCGACCTCGTACTGGAACATGCGAACGGGACGCTGGAGCATCGCGACTGGAAATCTGGCGCGCGTACCGAGGTCGACGAGCTGCAGAACGTCGCGGCTCGGATCGTCGTTCGCCAGGCGTTTCCAGACCATCCGCGCGTTTTAAGCTCGACCGCATTCCTGGCGCACGACATGGTCCAGATCGACGAGCTGACACGCGAGCAAGTGCAGTCGACATGGAAGCGCATCAAGCGGCTGGCGGCAGGTGTTGCCACGGAGCGAGGCTGGCTCCCAGTCTCGAATGCCCTCTGCCCCTGGTGTCCAATCTATCAGCAGGGTTGCCCACTCTATCCGGCCCCGGCCAGTGGATCCAACGCGACGACCGATTGGTTGCAGGGCGCCGCCTAATGGTCCTTGCCCAATTAGCGAGACGAACTCGCTATCTGCCGACGACTTTGAGGCCAATATGTGCTTAGGTAGCACATATTGTGTTATCGACGCATCATCGGTACCATATCTGAGCCCCGCTCGCTCACCGCCTTGATTGGTCTTGGCCCAGTTCGGATCGTGTTGTCCGCAAAGCGCCACGACCACCGGATCGCGTTGTCAGCCAGTTGCGTAGTCCCGCTGACCGTGCGCAGCCGAGTTGTGCGCCATGACAAGGATCTAACGTGTCTGCAGTTGAGGAAATGATTGCGATGGGCGTGGACGTGGCGGGAGCGACCGCTACGGTGCAGTCCATGACCGACGAGGAGTGGGCCGTTGAGCGAGCGTGGGTCTGCGAATTCATGCGGACCGGCAAGATCGCTCGCGATATCGGTGAGTTGGGTCGAGTATCAGCCGCCACCAGCCGGTTCACTGATGAGACCGGCGATTCGCCGGAGCGGTTCGGCATCCACGAGGCCGGGCACGCGGTGGTCGCGCACGCGTTGGGCTGGTTCGTCGAGTTTGTCGAGCCCAGTATGCCGGACGGTGGCGCGGGCGCCCGGGTCTGGCAGGACCAGGCTGCTCATCCCACCCCGCTTGATCTGCAGCAGGAGTTCTGCGAGCAAATCGTCGTCGGAGTCGCTGGTTCTGTCGCAGAGGAGATCGAGTTCGGGCAGGCCGTCCCCCTGGAGGCGATGGAGCTCGCGGACCAGGCGCGTATCCAATACGGCGTCCCGGACGATCAGATCGGCACGCTGATCGGTCGGTGCGAAGCCCGAGCACGGACCATCCTGACGGAGCGGTGGACCACCGTTACGCAGCTGGCCGAGGCACAAGTGGAGCGAGGTCGAATCGAAGGTGAAGAGCTCGCAGCGATCCTAGGTGACACAGCGCCTGGACGCATTGGCATATGATGAACGCAGGGCCAAACTCCGAGAGTTCAATGTCGGAGTCACCCTTTGGAGGCGCGATCAGGAGCCCCGGTTTGCGATAGATTGGGCCTTTGATCTTTGCGCGTGGGACCTTATCGATCAGGAAGAAGAACCGTGGGTCATCTAGACAAACCGAGAGCACGACGGCCGCTCCTCTTGTCAATTCATCGGCATGATCCGGACCGACAACATCTCGGAGATCGATAGCGCCGTCGCGCTGTCGGTCGAGGCGACGATCGACCCGGACTTCGTGCGCGATTTCGCCCAGGCCCACGAAGCGGCGGGGTTCGATCGGGTCCTCATCGGCTACCACTCCACCGGTCCCGATGCCTGGGCCGTCGCCGCCCACGCGGCCGCCCACACGGAGCGGCTGCACATGCTGGTGGCGCACCGGCCGGGGTTTCAGGCGCCGACGGTCGCCGCCCGCGCGGCCGTCACCCTCGATCACTTCAGCCGGGGTCGGGTCTCGCTCAATATCGTCACCGGGGGCAGCGACAGCGAGCTTGCCCGCGACGGCGACTGGACCGCGAAGGACGACCGCTACCGGCGCACCGACGAGTTCCTCGACATCGTGCGGGCCGTGTGGACCAGCCCCGAGCCGTTCGACTACGACGGCGAGTTCTACCGGGTGAAAAACGCCTTCTCCGACGTCAAGCCGCTCCAGCAGCCGTCCATCCCCATCTACTTCGGCGGCGCGTCCGGGGCGGCGGTGCCGGTCGGGGCCAAGCACGCCGACGTCTACATGTTCTGGGGTGAGCCGGTCGCGGACACCGCAGCGCGCATCGAGGCGGTGCGGGCGGCCGCGCCTCCCGGGCGCTCCCCGGCGTTCAGTGTCTCCGTGCGGCCCATCCTCGGGGCAACGGAGGCCGAAGCGTGGGACAAGGCGCACGGTTATCTGGAGCGGGTCGTCGCCCATCGTGGGCAAGCGCCGGGCTCCGCGCCGGCGGCCGGCTCCCAGCGCCTGCTCGATCTCGCGGCGCGACAGGAGGTGTTCGACGACCGGCTGTGGATGGCGATCGCCGCGGCGACCGGCGCGGGAGGAAACACCTCGGCGCTGGTCGGCACCCCGGAGCAGGTCGCCGCAATCGTTGCTGCGCTACTACGACGCCGGGGTGACCAGCTTCCTGATCCGCGGCTTTGAGCCCTTGCAGGACGCCAGGGAGTTTGGCCGGGAGCTGATCCCGCTCGTTCGTGAAGAGGTGGCGCGCCGCGACCGCGCCAATCAGGTCGCCATCTGAAGCGCGATTTCGAACGGCTATCGGCTATCAGCTATCAGTCAAGGAATGGTGACGGGGTGATTGTTCGCTCAGCTCACGGTGACAGGGTGATCGAGGCGAGCAGTCGAGGAGTCGAGACAATCCTCCCGCCTCCGGCCTTCCGCCGCCCGCTGGCTGGGTTCTGGGCGTCCTTCGGGCGTGGTGGCGGGGTGAGTCCAGCGACATGGTTACCGTGTCCTGCTGCGCAGCGAAGCATCTCGGCATAATGCCGCACCTGGTCGCGTTGAGCGAGATCCTTCGCCCGCGGGCTCAGGATGACACTCTCTTCGGGTCACTGCGTTGAGCAACGTGCAAGCGAAACGTCTCGGCTCACTGCCGCGCCCGTTCGCGGTGAACGAGATGCTTCGCCTCTGGGTTCGTTCATCGTGTCTCAGCAGAGAGGGCGTTCCCGGCGTCAAAGAATTTCCTCCCACCCGGTTTCATACCCTTCAAACTCTTTAAACCCTTTAAACCCTTTGAACTCTTCTTGAACGCGTCGCGACGTTCGGCTCTTCCCCGGGAACCGGGCGGCGACCGGACTCTCGTTCCCTGGCCGGCGGGCTCCCTTCTTCCCACGCATGGGGCCGCGTACCCACGACGGGGCGACCTCTCGGCCACAGTGAAAGACTCCCTTCTCCCCGCTCCGAGGGGAGAAGGGTTGGGGATGAGGGGCGTTCGGGGGAGAAGGGTCGGGGATGAGGAGGCACCACGTACCCCGTCACTGCTCGAAGCGCCAGCGCGTCGCGCCATAGGGTTCCGCGGTGGCGACCCCGAAGACGGTGTGGAACGGGAAGCGGTAAAGGTGCCACGGCGGCGGGCCCGCGCTCGGGGCGCTGAACGGCGCGGTGAAGGCGTCGCCCTCCACCTCTGCCGGCCACCCGCCCTCCCGGTACAGCGCGGCGATCGTCTCCAGCGTGGGCCGATCGGTCACCCGGCTCGCCTCGCCCTCCAGGACGAGGTCGATCCCCTCCAGTCTGGTCGAGATCGTGCAGGCTGGATTCTCTGCCAGGTTGCGTGCCTTGCGCGTGCCGGGTCCGCTTGTGAAATAGAGGTCGCCATCGTGCCACAGCGCGCCGACGCAGGCAGCATGCGGCCGGCCGTCGGGTCGCGATGTACCGAGGAAGTACGGAACGTCGGCCGTCGGCGGCGTGGCGAGGCGATCACGCGCCCGGCTCCAGGGCAACTCAGGAAATCCATACCGGTCGAGATTGGTGACCTCGATCGGCTCTCGCTCTGGCATCGTTTCACCTCCCGTTTCTGATCGACTCCGTCATGCCGTCAGTCATGCGCAGGGCGCTCCTGCACCGTCCAGCCGTTCCCGTCGGGATCGCTGAAAAAGATGAACGAGTTCCAGTCCCCGCCGCGCCCGGGAAGCATCTCTGCACCCTCGAAATGCTGGATCTCACTGACGTCGACCCCTCGCTCGACCAGCTGCGCCCGTGCGGCTTCGATGTCCGGCACGACGAGCTGGATACCCTGCACCGAGCCCGGCTCCGCTGAAACCATCTTCACGCCGATAGCGATCGAGCAGGCGGAACCGGGTGGGGTCAGCTGCACGATGCGCACGTCGTCCCCGATCCGGGTGTCGTGGTCGACGACGAAGCCGACCTGCTCGTGGTAGAAGCGCTTGGCCCGCTCCACGTCCGTGACCGGAATCACCACCAGCTCGAGCTTCCACTCCATGAGGAATCGTCCTTTCACGCGACGGAACAACGGGGGCACTCGATAGTCGTTCGGCAGAGCCCGCTTTCGACAGTCGAGACTGGCATTCCCGTCGCTGCCGACGGCTCATCCCCGCAACCGGCCAGAGGCGATGCTTCCCGCCAGGAGCTCATGGCAAAGCCCTCGTGGGGGTGTCGGTCCCGTTCAATCTCTGTGAGTGGTCACTGGATACTGGAACCGTATCGCGCGAAGTCTGGTCGCGACACAGCATGCCGTGCCGCTACCAGACCCCGGTTGCAAGAATTTCCCCGCGTCGGTCTCAACTACGGCGATCGGTCATCACGCGTGCTCGCTTTCCGCAGATCTTGGGCGCACCCCGGCGTTAGCGGGGAGACGAGCGGCGAATGCGTCGCTCTGTTCGTTCTTGGCTTTCGCGCTTGACAGGATCGTCTCAGTGTCCGGAATGAGCCCGAGCTGCTGCCAGATCTCAGCCCGGTCCCACAGGGCCCGCATCTCGGCGATTTTCCCGTCGATGATGCGGTAGATGCTGACCGCCGCGCCCCGTATTTCCGAGCCGGTGGCTGGCACGCTCAAGAAGTTCCCCATGTGGGTGCCGCGATGGGTCCAGTGCATCACGACGAAGCCCCCTTCGGCAATCAGCTAGCTTAACGGTTACCTGGTAGTCGGGAAAAGCAGTGATGTTGCGCCGGTATCCCTGTCTGACGACGTCGCGCCCGACTGACGACCCCGAAGCGTCACCCGAGATCGCGTGGAGCGTGCTCACGTTGACGTCTTCGGCGACCAGCTCGTCAATGACGGCTTCGTTCCGCCGGTTGAGTTGCTCGATGTAGCGGCGGATGATGGCCTTGTTCGCTTCGGGTGACATCGACTGCCTTCGGCGCCTCTCTCATCATGAAACTGGTTCCGAGAACCGGTTTCATATCCATGACCGGGTTCCCGACGCTCTCGTCCTCCGACCTAAAGCGCTCAGTTCGCCTGTGCTGTCGCGCCAGGCGATCAGCTTGTGGAGCGGCGCGAGATCGTAGTCCGGTCCCGGCGCCTCGCAGATCAGGTGCGTGATCCCCGCGGCCAGATACTCGTCGAGCTGGTCGAGCTGCGGGCCGAAGATTTGCGCCGACCGCTCGATCTCCTTCGGATCTCGTCCGACCCTGGCGCACCAGTCGTCGAGGATCCGGTTCTTTCGCCCCAGCTCGTCCGGCTCCCCCTGGCCGTTCCAGATCGTGGCGTACTGGGCGACGATGCGCAGGGTCACCTTTTCGCCACTGCCGCCGATGAGGATCGGAAACGGCTCACGGACCGGGCCCGGGTTGAGCTTCGCCAGACGATCCACGATCACCGGCATGTCGCGATCGAGATCCCGGAGGCGCGAGGCCGCGGTGCCGAACTCGTACCCATACTCCTCGTAATCGCGCTGGTTCCAGCCGCTGCCGATGCCAAGGATGAAGCGGCCGTCGGAGATATGGTCGAGCGTGCGGGCCATATCGGCGAGCAAGTTGGGGTTGCGGTAGCTGTTGGCGGCGACGAGGCACCCGATCTCGACCCGCTCTGTGACTTCGGCCATCGCCCCGAGGGCGGTCCAGTTGTCGAGATGGGCCCCGTTCGGATCGCCCGAGAGCGGGAAGAAGTGGTCCCAGTTGAACAGGGTGTCGGCGCTGCTGGCGTCCACGGCCTGCCACGCCTGCCGGATCTGCCGGTAGGTCGCGTGCTGCTGCTGGATCTGGATTCCGACACGGATGGCCACCAGTGATACTCCTTCTCATCGGCAAAAGGTCAGCAGCGGGATCATATGTCAGCTTTCGGCTATCAGCTATCAGCTGTTGGCTATCAGCTTTCAGCTTGCGGGTCATGGTCGACCGAGACGGGCAAACGGGTGCATCGTGATGCCATACCGGGCTGGATGCCGCGGGAGCCGCCGTGGGGATCGCACTTCGGCTCGGCCAGTGCCCCGAATATTCGGCAGAGCGCGGCCTACAGCGGCAAGCGGTAGCATTGCCCCATGCGAACTATCGGCAATCAGACGGAGACGGCAAGACGGCGAGACGGCAAGTCGGCAAGGAGAGTCGTAAGTCGTAAGACTGTCGGAGCTGATAGCTGATAGCTGATACGGCCGATAGCCCATCGAACAGGGTCACCCAATCGTATGGAGTATCCCTTTCCCAGGACGGAGCGCCAGGCGGAGCTGATCGCTCTCGCCGAGTCACTGGCTGGCCCGATCGCCGCTCGCGCCGAGATGGTCGACCGCGACGGCGTCTTCCCCTACGAGAGCTTCCGCGAGCTACACGCGGCCGGGTATCTGGCTCTCACCATTCCCCGGGAGCGGGGCGGTCTCGGCGCCACGCCCCTCGAGTTCGCCCTCGCCCACGAGCGGATCGCCCGTGCCTGCGGCTCGACCGCGCTCGCGGCGAACATGCACCTCTCGCTGATCGGTCGCATCAACGAGACCGGCATGTGGCCGGAGACCATCCTCGACCGCGTCAACCGGGACATTGTGGACAATGGGGCGCTGCTCAACTCGGTCAACAGCGAGCCCGACCTGGGCAGCCCCAGTCGCGGCGGGATGCCCACCACGACGGCGGAGCGCACTTCGCGGGGGTGGGTCATCAATGGGCGCAAGCGTTGGGCGAGTCTGGCCCCGGCGCTGACCTACATGCTGACGCTGGCCACCGTCGTCGACGGCGACGCGCCGCCCCGGCGCGGCAATTTCCTGGTTCCGGCGTCCTCGCCCGGAGTCTGCGTCGAGGAGACCTGGGACAATCTCGGGATGCGGGGGACGGCCAGCGACGACGTCGTCTTCACAAATGTCGAGGTGCCGTTTGAGGCACTCGTGCCGGTCGACGGGTCGCCTGTTCCCGGCGACGGTCTCGGCTGGTCCGCGTTCGGCGGCGCGGCGGTGTTTCTCGGGATCGGGCAGGCCGCGCGCGATGCCGCGGTGCAGTTCGCCCGGGAGCGGCGGCCGAATGGAATGGCCGGCCCGATCGCGGAGCTGCAAACGATCCAGCATCGCATCGCGGCGATCGAGCTCGACCTGCTCCAGGCGCGGACGCTCCTCTACACCACGGCCGAGTGGTGGACCGAGCGCCCGCAGGAGCGAACAGCCAACATGTGGCGCCTGGCGGCGGCAAAATACGCCGTGACGAATGCCGTCATCCGCGCGACGGACGAGGCCCTTCGCGTCGCGGGGTCGGCCGGGCTGGCCGCCTCCTCGCCGCTGCAACGCTACTTTCGTGACGCGCGAACGGCCATCGGGCAGCCACCAATCGAGGACGTCGCGCTCACGACGATCGGGAAGGCCGCGCTCAGGGTGTAGGGGAGAGGGGGTCGCTGAGGGGTCGCTCACGGGGGGAAGGGGGAGAGGATGACGAGCGATCCGTTCCTCGTGCTCCTCTTCCCCCTCAGGCCGCGCAGCGGCTGCCCCCTCAGTGCAGCGACCCCCTTGAGGCAGCACCCCCTCGTAAAGGAGAGCAGGACATGGCAACCGACAGCGAACGAGATCTCGCCAACGAGGCCTTCTGGGAGCTGACCGACGAGCAGATCGATGTACTCCGCGCGCACGGGATGGTGCGACAGACGGAAGCCGGCGACATGCTCTTCCAGCAGGGCGATCCCGCCTGTGATTTTTTCGTCGTCCTCGAAGGCGAGGTCGAGCTCGTCGAGCCGACGGTCGGCACGCCCCAGGTCATCGGCGTGCGAACGCCGCGCCAGATCGTCGGCGAGCTGAACCTGCTGAACGAAGAGGCGACCTACCTCTCGGCCGTCGTGCAGAAGCCGGGGAGCGTGCTGGCCATCCCGGCGGACGATCTGCGTAAGCTGCTCACGAGTGACCCGGGGTTCAGCGACTTTCTCCTGCGCGCGTTTCTCCTCCTCCGTTCGCACCTGGTGAAGCTCGGCGCCGGGTTGAAAATCATCGGCTCCCACTACTCACACGATACGATCCGGCTGCGGGAGTTTGCCTCCCGCAGCCGACTTCCCCACGACTGGATCGACGTCGAAAACGATCCGATCGCGGAGTCCATCCTCCGCCAGTTCCAGATCCAGCCGGATGAGACGCCGATCGTCGTTTGGAAGGGTACGCAGATTCTGCGCAATCCCTCGAATGCCGATCTGGCGCGGGTCCTCGGGATCGGCGACGAGCTCGATCCGGAGGGGCGTTACGACCTGATCGTCGTCGGCGCGGGACCAGGAGGATTGGCCGCCGCGGTCTATGGCGCATCGGAGGGGCTCAAGACGCTCATGGTGGAGGCGGTCGCCACTGGCGGCCAGGCGGGAATGGCATCGCGCATCGAGAACTACCTGGGCTTTCCGGCCGGGCTCTCTGGCATCGAGCTGGCTAGCCGGGCGCTCCTGCAGGCCGACAAGTTCGGCGCGAGCATCGCGGTCCCCTGTCAGGCTGTCGCCCTGCGCCGTGACGGACGCACCTTTGTCGTGACGCTGGACGATGGTGACGAGATTACCGGGGGCAGTGTCATCCTCGCGTTGGGCGCTCGCTATCGCAAGCTGGGCGTGCCGGGTGAGACCGAGTTGGAGGGCGCCAACATCTACTACGCCGCGACCGAGGTCGAAGCACAAGTCTGCCAGGGGCAGGACGTCGCCATCGTCGGTGGCGGCAACTCGGCGGGACAAGCAGCGCTCTTCCTGGCGGAGCGAGCGAAGAAGGTCTATCTGATCGCTCGCTGCGTGGACCTGGGCGAGGACATGTCGCGCTACCTGGTCGATCGTATTCTCAGTACGTCCAACATCGAGGTCCTCACGCAAAACTCCGTTCATGAGCTGGTGGGGGAGGAGGAGTTGGTTGGGGCCACTCTTGAGCACAAGCCCACCGGCGTGCGGCGCACCATCGACATCGCCGCGCTCTTCATCTTCATCGGAGCCGATGCGCCGACGGCCTGGCTGGCGGACACGCTGGCGCTCGATGAGAAGGGCTTCATTCTGACCGGGCTCGCCGTCAAAACCGCTCCGGCCTGGCAGGAGGCCAAGCGCGACCCGTTCCTGTTCGAGGCCAGCCTACCTGGGGTCTTCGCCGTCGGTGACGTTCGTAGCGACGCAATCCGGCGAGCGGCCTCCGCGGTCGGCGAAGGATCAATGGCGGTGCGGCTCTGTCACGCCTACCTGGCGGAGACTCGCGGCGCGTGATCGGGCGAGATCCCGCTCTTCTGAGGGGAGCAGCCTATCTGACACGCTGGATGTCGTTGGTCAGGGGATGAAGGACGATCACCTGGGGCGGTGACTACCAACTGGCGTGGGCAGGTCGCGTCCTCGGCCACGGCGCCTGCTACTCCGCCACGAGTGGCTCCCCGAGGTCCAGGACGGCTGCGCGCACCCGGCTCGTCCTCGTTGGCGAGATCCGAGACCTAGGACGGCTTATCCTCACCGACGCGCGCACCCGGCTCGTCCTCGACTGGCGTGATCCGTGACCGCACGGGGCGAGCGGGGACGAGGTCGTGCCCGTCACGGCGCTACCGCTTGATCGTGCACAGCGCCTGGCGGATTTCGCCGAGGTGATAGGCGGTGTGGGCCAGGATGGCGAGCACGCCGCCGATCTCGTCCTCACCCTCCCAGGTCGTAAAGCCCTGCATCGTCGCGCGCATGTGCCGGTACGAGGCATCGAGCCGCTGCTTGAGAGATTCCCACTCCTCCTCGTCGACGCCGGCGACCTGCCAGCTTGCGGCCCAATCGGTCGGGCCGACCTCCTCGCCGCGCATGTACCGCTCCAACACCTCGATGTAGACGCGGATGTGGTTGACCTGGGCCGCCAGGGTCGCGCAGCGGTCACCGACCGGCTGGGATGCCTCCTCGGCGGAGATGGTGGCGAGGGTTTCGAAGAGCGAGGTGTGCCGGTCGAGATAATGGCCGTGGACGTGCCGAAATGTCTCGTCGAGGAGGCTGTCGAGGGCCGTCTGCAGCTGATCGCGGATCCCCTGATCGGCCATCTGCCCATACCCCTTCTGTCAGTTGTCAAGCAGCGGCGACGCGATGAATCGGTACCACAGGCTTCCTGTGCCGACATGACAAGTCGACCAACTCACTTTCAGAGCCGGATGGTGGGAAGGGTGAGGCGGGCATGATCGGGCTCCTGCACGTTCTCCTGGCGAGTGGCGATGACCTGGTGAGGCGGGCATGATTGGACTTCTGCACGTTCTCTTGGCGAGTGGTGGTGATCTGGTGCGGCCTGCGCCTGGTGATCGGGCGCGACCCGGCCGTCGCGGCGTGGGCGGCCAGGATGCCGCGGCGGGAGCTGCGGACGCAGCCGCTCAGATCGCCCGGGGAGTGCCTGTGTGGTTTCCCGACAGGAACACGCGAGCGCGACTCAGCTTGGAGTCGTGCTTGGCGTCGGTCGTGGTAGTGACGTCTTTGACCGCGCCGGCTGACTCTTCGATGACGTCGGTGACGCCTTCGCCGGTTCCGCCTTCGTCTGCGACCGAGACGGTCACCGGCTGGCTATCGTCTACCAGGAGAATTGTGACCAGGGTGTTGTCGAAGGTGTCAATCGGCGTGAAGTACGCGACACCGGAAAGTCCGGATCCATTGATCCCCAACATGCCGACGGCAAGCGTGCCGTCGGGGTTCATGGCGCCGCCAACATCTCCACAGGCGACGACCATACTATCCTGAGGCGATTCCCGGACAACGACGGCGTGGTCGGCAACGAGAAAGTCGGCGATGGCAAACTGCACGACCGTCCCCGACTGCTCGACCGGCGTGGCGCTCGTCTGACCCTGGAGATCGCCCTCGGTGATGACGAGGTTCGCCAGTGGGGCGACCACGTCCCCCAGGCCGCTACAGGTACCGTCGCGTAGCTCGGCCGGGCGGTCGACTAGGGTCGCCTGCGCCTGTGCCGATGGCGTCGTCACGGCGACGGCCGCGAGAAGGAGAAGGGCGAGCAACGGTCTCAGCGGCACGGCCGGTCTTCCTTGTCTATGCGGGACGCGATCCACACGCGGTTGGGCGCCTTTCGCCCGGGCCGCGATTCACGTCTTGCGCCGATTGGAACAACAGAGTACGGATTGTGTCGCTGAAGCGCAAGGTCCTTCCACGAATTCCCCTGGGAATCCGTCGATCCCCGGATCCTATCCTCTCCCCACGCAAGGTCGTTCCACGAATTCCCCCGATTCCCTCATCCCCAGCCCGTCTCCCCCATATAAGGGAGAAGCGAGCACGCCCCCGGACGCGGAGATAAAAGCCGCTCTCTCAGCGCACTGGTCCGGGTACCGCGGCGGGGCACCCTCTACGTCGATCGGTTGGGGCGAGGGGTCATCGTGGCGAGACCCGTTGAAGTGCGCGTTACAGGACCTCCCCGTATGGGGCGATATACTGATCCCCTGGGCATAAACGTGTTCGGTCCGATCGCCCCGTCCGATCCTGGAGAGTTCTTCCCGTGTTGACGAATGGCTTCACGTCCGTTGCGCCGCGCCTCGACGAGGCAGGTGTGCGAGCGCTCATCGAGCGGTCGCATGATGCCATCGCACTCGTCGATGCCGACGGCACCTTCCGCTACGTCAGTCCAGCCGTCACCCGAATCCTTGGCTTTTCTCCTGACGAGCTGATCGGCAGCAGCGGCCTAGCCTGCTGCCGCCCGAGGACCTCGAGGCCGCCAGCGCGGTGTTCAGTACGGTCGTCGAAGACCCGGCCACAACGCTCGTTTATGAGCATCGCTACCTGCGTAAGGATGGCAGTGTCTGCTGGCTGGAGAGCACCGTCGCCAATCTCCTTGCCGATCCCCGGGTCGGCGCCATCGTCTCCAACTTCCGCGACGTTTCGGACCGCAGAGCCGCCGAGCGGGAGCGCCAGGAGCGGGAGCGTCAGGTCGAGCTGGGAGCGGCTGTCGGCGCGGCGTTCACGGCCCGCCTGCCGTTGGCGTGTCAGTTACAGCAGTGTGTCGAAGCGCTCGTTGCCCATTTCGATGCCGCTCGGGCAGGCATCTGGACGCTGGATGATGAGCAGGTGCTTGTCCTGCAGGGCAGCGCCGGGCTTGAGAGGGCGGACGACGAGCCCTACCAGCGCATCCCTCTTGGCGCCCTGAACATGGGTCGCATCGCCGCGCAGCGCCGGCCGCACTTGACCAACGCCATTGGCGATGACCCCGACTTTTCGGATCAGTCCTGGGCGCGCCGGGAGGGTATGGTCTCCTTCGCCGGTTATCCCTTGCTTGTCGGCGAGCGACTGGTCGGCGCGTTAGGTCTCTTCGCCCGCCATCCGCTCGCGGCCACGGCCCTGACGGTGCTGGGGTCGACGGCCGATGTGATCGCGCTCGGGATCGACCGCGCCAATGCCGACGCGGCGCGGGAGAGCCTCCTCGCGCGTGAGCGGGCGGCTCGTGAACGTGCGGAGGTGGTGGAAGCCCGCTATCGCGGCCTCTTCGAAGGGGTTGCCGACGCCATTCTCGTCGCCGATATCGAGCGGCGGTATCGGGACGCAAACACGGCGGCAACCGCGCTGCTCGGCTACTCCCGTGACGAGCTTCTGACGATGCGAGTCGAAGATATCGTGGCGAAGACCCCCACCTGGACGACGGCTGAATACGATCGCTTCCAGGGTGAGGGACAGTGGCAGGGCGAGCTGGAGCTGCGGCGCAAGGATGGCACGACCGTGCCGGTTGAAGCCCGGGCCACCGTCGTTGATCTGCCGGAAGGTCCGGTGAACATCTCCGCGGTACGCGACGTTTCCGAGCGCCGGGAATTCGATCGCTTGCAGGGTGAGCTGCTCTCAACCATCTCGCACGACCTCAAGAATCCGCTGACCGCGATCCATGGCCAGGCCCAGTTGTTACGTCGTCGCGCCAGGCGTCAGGCGCTGACCGATCCGGCGATGCTAGACGACGCGCTGGGAGTGATTCTGACCAGTTCGGCGCATCTTGCGACCCAATTGACAGAGCTGCAGGATGTGGCTCTGCTGCGCGGCGGGCAGTTGCTCATCCTCGACTACCGGCCGACCGACTTGATCGCCCTCGTTCAGGAGACCATTGAGACCACGCGGCCGATGGTCATCGGTCATCGAATCCAGCTCATCGGCGCTTGACGATGAGCTTGTGGGAACCTGGGATGCGGCGCGATTGCGCCGGGTTATCGACAACCTCCTCACCAATGCCATCAAGTTCAGCCCGCATGGTGGCACGATCGATGTGACGGTGCGGCGAGAGGACCGACCTGATGGTTCCTGGGCCATCCTGGCGGTGCAAGACGAAGGGATTGGCATTCCGGCGGACGAGATCGGCACGATCTTCGAGCGGTACCGGCGTGGCTCCAACGTCTCGGGGCGGTTCGCCGGCACGGGTATCGGGCTCTCCGGGGCACGGCAGATCGTCGCTCAGCATGGTGGCGAGATTACCGTCCAGAGCGAGGTTGATCGTGGCAGCACCTTTACCGTCGCGCTGCCGCTGACCCCACTGCCTCAAGAAGACATAATGCTATAGAGTTAGGATGCTCATTCAGCCACTTCACAACAGCTGCTCTTGGAGATCCCGCTCAGGCGTCGTTGGAAACCACCTCGCGCTCCCGTCGGTCATCCTCGGCTTCGTCATGGGGCAGGCGACCGACTACATTAACAGTCCCGGCGCAACTGTTCCTCTGAACAGAGGGCCATCGCTGCCTTCATCCAATGTGTACTTGCATCGATCGGGCGGGTCTTCGTCACAGGGCAGCCGTCGGTCAATGATGGACTGCGTACCTTCCTTGTCGAGTTCGTGACCGCGATCACGCAGTACCGGCTCTAGTGGAACCCGAGGGATCTCGAATGCAATCTATCGGGCGAGCGGCTCATACGGAATCCGGGTGATCGTTTTGCGGGGAGCCGAGGGCGGAGCACCCCGCTGCCAGATGCGTGTTAGGGATGACCGCGAAGGCTACGGGGGAGGCAGGGAGGGAAACAGTCGCGTCCGAGGACCGTGTCCGACGGTCAACAACCGGCCCTATATAGGGCGAGCGGAGGAGTATTCGCTCGGGAATTCGTGCGGGCAGCCGGCTGTTACAGTGGATTGCGTCCAGCGACCGTGAAGCCGAACGCCGCGGCGAAGAAGCGGCCGGCTCGGTCCGCCTCCTCTAGATCGGCGAGCCACCTGCTGGCCTCGGTCGCCAAAATCTCACCCAGGTCCTGCATTCGTTCCAGCGTCGCCCGAATCCACATGACGTCCTGCGCCAGAGTGATGTCCGTCAGCAGGATGGGGACAGGCTCGACGTAAATATCAGTGAACCCGTGCCCGCCAAAAAGCGCAAATAGGTGACGGCCGAGTCCGCCATTCCGTGCCGCACCGGTGGCGAACGCCGTTAGGACGCGTCGGGTCAAGACTCGGTCAGGGTGGTCGATGACGAAAGTGTCAAAGTCCGGCTCACTGACCACGACCCGTCCGCCCGGTTGCACCACGCGCGACAGTTCACTCAGCGCCCGGCCGGGATCGTCGAGGTGATGGAGCACGCGGTCAGCGCGACTGGCTGTGAAGGCGGCATCGGGGAAGTCCAGATGATAGGCATCGGCGGTTTGAAACTCTCCCGGTAACTTTAATCCCTCGCTGCGCACGCGAGCCTGGGCCACCATCGTTTCGCTGACGTCTACGCCAATAGCCCTCCCGAGTGAGCCGACGATCTGGGCCAGTGCCCGGACATCGTCGCCAGATCCACAACCGACGTCCAGGACGTGATCGCCGGGCCGCAGATCAAGCAGGGCGTAAGCCTGTTGCTTATAAGCTTGGATCGCCGCCTGGGTGTTGACGCGGTCCTGACGGGAGACCAAGGCAGCGGGGTGCTCCGTGGCGTCAATGTTCGAGAAACCGCTATTGAAGACCGATGTGGCATCGCGCTGGCTCATGCTGGAGACTCCTCCCCGAACGGCAGCGAAAGTATCAGTCAAGTCGCCGACATTGGAGCCTTGGTAGGTTGAGCTTCGCTCAGGGGTGATAACAGGGGGTCTATGCGAGTCAATGCTTTCGCTGTCTCTTCTAGCGGCGCCTCTTCATATGAGAGATCCGCTAACAGCTCCGCACTCTCCCTCCTTCCCAGCAATGAAGGGCGCAGTTGCTACCGGCTCTGCGGTGTTCCGGAAACGACCAAATGCTCCCTAACGGCGTCCCGAAACAGCCAACCGATGCTGCGTTACGTCTGACAATGGACGGTATCAGTCGCCGTCCGAAATCTCGATGAGCTGCATCATGCCGAGCTCCTCGTGATTCATCATGTGGCAGTGCAGCACCGTCCGGCCGGTGAAATCGAGGAAGCGTGAGCGGAACGTCACGCTTCCCTCGCGGGGCACGACCACTGTGTCCCGCCAGACCGGGTTGGCCAGAGGCTCGCCATTGAGCTTCGTCATCTGGAACGGGTTGGTGTGGATGTGGAAGACGTGGTCGTCAGTGTGGTCGTTGATCACCGTCCACTCCTCGACCGCGCCGAGGTCGATCCGCTGGTCAACGCGGGAGGGATCGAAGCGCCGGTCGTCGATGAGGAAGGCGAACTCCTGGTAGTTGGCGGCCGGGGGGTACTCCGGCTCGGACGCGGTCAACGTGAGCTGCCGGGTCCCCGTCAGCTCGTCGTCGCGAATCGTCGCCAGCGGCGGCGCGGGGAGTGAGCCAGGGAGTGCCATCTCCAGCGGCTCGCCCGCAACCACGACGTGGGCCAGGGGGCCAGTCGGGGAGGGGTAGCCCTGGTCGTTCGGGATGGCCTTCAGCTCGTACGTTCCGGGCGATCCCGCCTGCACCAGCAGGTCAGTCCGCTGGCCCGGCGCGATCACCAGATTCTCAAGGCGATCGATCTGGGAGACCTGGATGCCATCGTAGGCGATCGCGTGGAGGACGTGGCCGTCTAGCGCCAGCCGGAAATTGTTCTCGTGGGCGGCGTCGATGATCCGCCAGCGTTGGACCTCGCCCGGCCGCATCGTGATGATCGGCTCGCGCTGCCCATTGACCGCCAGAAAGCGCGGGACGGCCTCTGGCCAGAGCGTATCGTAGTCTTCGATCGTACCCAGATAATCGAAGAGCACCTCACTCAGGATGAGGACGCGTTCTTGGGCATCGGCGATCTCCGGAACATCGGCAAAATCGCCTTCGACAATAAGCGCCCCGACCATTCCGCTCGAGAGCTGGACGTCGGCGCTGCCGTGGTGGTGAGGGTGATACCAGGCGGTGCCGCGGGTGTGATCGTCCGGGATGTGGATCTCGATTTCATTGCTCTGGCCCGGCTCCATCGAGCGCAGCACATTGTCTGAAATACCGCTCGGGCTGACGTGCCCGCCGTGAAAATGGAAATTCGTCGTGTTGAAGCGATGGGGGAGGTCGGGGTTGACCGGCAATTCCTCCCGATTCGCCGGGAGGTCGTTGATCAGGGCAATCCGCAGTACGTCGCCGGGCTGCACCCGCAGCGTCGGTCCGGGGATCGTCCCGTCGTACGTCCTCAGGGAGAGTCTATAGCCGCCGATGTCGTGGTAGGCGTAACCGACACGAAGCTCGGTGCGCAGCTCGCCGTTGACCGATCGCCGCACCTCGGGCTCGATGAGGTCTTCCGACTCCCAGGCCGTAGGGCGCAAGAGATCGTCGCTCGACTGATTGCCGTGCCCGCTATGGCCAGCCTCGGGGGTCCCGCTCTGCCCTCCGGCCGTCTGGCGTCCCGCGCCGGCAATCAGCAGCGCGCCTCCGAGACCGGCGCCACCCGCCATCAAACGCCGGCGGGAGAGGGACTTCGCCCATCTGTCTCCCCTCAGGGAGCAGCTGCTCCCCGCGCCCTCTAATACGACCGCGGAGTCGTGCGGAACCCGAGCATCATTGGACATCCAGTCGTTTCCCTTCTCATTCGGATTCATTTCAGAACCGCTATCAGGAACGAACGAGGGGCACATGTCGACATGCCCCGAGACAGCCGCCCGGCCGGCAGGGGGCCGCTGATCTCGGCCAGACATAGCTCATGTGATATGGCGAATCTGACCCCATCATCTGGCCTTCACGCACACGTACGCCGCGTAGATGTGTGACGGGTCATATTCGGCACGTTGAATCTCGAAGCCGGAGCGTTCCAGCATCGGCTCCAGCAACCAGCTGAAGGTGCTGAACTCCTCGCGCAGATGCACCTCCAGCTCGGCGCGCGTCCAACCATCCGTGGCTCGTTCGGCCGCGCCTGCAAGCCACGCTTTGATAACGCGGTCGGTTTCGGCCGGCTCGAATGAGAAGATGAGGTCGCGCAGGCGAAGTATGCCACCCGGTTTGAGCATGGCCGCGATCCGCTGCAGTGCCACCACCTTCCAGAAATCCGGGAGGTGGTGTAGGGTGTTGCGCGTGTAGACGAAGTCGGCCGGCTCGCCCTGGTGCTCGTAGGAAAGAAGGCCCTGCCGAACGCATTCCAGGTTGCGCAGTCCTAACTGCTCCGCGCGATCGCGCAGGACGGCGAACATGGCGGGGGACACATCGACCGCCACCACCCGCCGGCACAGTGGCGCGGCGGCCGTGGCAAGCATGCCGGTGCCGGCGCCGAGATCGACGAGGGTCTGGTCCCCGTCGAGACCGAGCGCGCGCAGCAGGGCGAGGTCGTCGGTCCATTCCGGACCGGCCTTCCGGTCATAGCCCGCAACATAGGTGTCGTCGAGATGCTCGGGGCCGGCGTTCGCCAGCTCGTCTGGATACCAGGGCGGGATTGCCAAATCAGACTCCTGTTCACGCCAAGTTGGCCCGCGAAGAAGTCCACTTCGACATCAGGGAAACCGCGAGAAGATCAGCAGAAGTAGCGCGTAGAGCGCCACCACAGCGGCGATTCCCTGAAGAGTGCGCTCCTGGGTCTCGCTGCCAGCAGGCTGCAGCCACCAATCGAAGCGGCGGCTGATCCATGGCACCAGCCAGTTGAGGATCGTCACACTGGCTATGTTGCCGACGAACAATGCCAGCCAGAATGGCCAGCCGAGCTGCTGGGTGATCAAGGGAGTGCTGACGAAGAATCCAAACAGAAACACGGTCGGGTAGAGTCCCAACAACACGAGCATGTTCTGCTTCCAGGCAGGCGCATGGGCGGCGCCTGCTACCCGGAACCACTGGTCGAACCCGGTGCGGACCGTGCGCACGTGGCTCTCTGTCGTGAACGCGTTGGCCTCGTCCAGCAGTTTCAGGCGCTCGGGCGAGCTCATCCAGGCGTTCAGATGCGCTTCGTTGTCAAACTGCAAAACCGTCACCCAGTCTTCCTGGACGCCGGGGATGGGGGGACTGAGCTTGAACCCCTGGAACCCGGGGAACTGCGCCTGGGCGGCGGCAATGCGCTGACCCCAGTCGCGGTAAGCCCCCTCTTTGCCGGGCATGATCCGCATAGAGATGACCGCCGAAACGGCATCCGGTGGTTTTCCCGTCTGCTCATCTTCGATGATGTGGATGTCGTCGTGACCGACCAGCATCGGCTGCGCGACCTCGATCAGACGCAGCCGCTCGGGTGAGCGCAGCCAGGTCTGCGCGGCCTCCGACGTCGCGAACTTCTGCAGGATGACCCAGTCGAGTTGGGTCGGTGGGTTGGGCGGGATCACCTGGTGATCGATGAAACCAGGGAAGCTCGCCACGACGTCGCTGATGCGCTGTTGCCATTCGGCAAAATCGTTCTCGCGGTCGGGAAGGACGCGGGTCTGGGTAATGACCGTGACTGGACTCGCGGTTGCGCGCGGCAAGGTCGGCGACAAAACCATGGGTCACTCCTTCAGAAACGATGGCAAAGTCCGGCTCTGACACGGCCGGAGGTACAGATCGATCACCACAACCACACAGCGCCACGGCTCTAGCGCCTCCACGAGTGGCATGGCCGGGGCGTCACAGGCTATTGAGAAACTCGGGTTGATCCTGGCTTACACGCTACACCGGCGCTTTGCATTGTCAAGTCCTAAATCCTATCAATTCGTTGAAAACATCTTGCTTTCTGCTGAATTTCGATGTAGCGTGTATGCCGATTTCACATTTAGCGTAGCGTGAGAGCGCTCGGGGCAATCTTGGCCAAGGCCAGGCTCGTCGCATGCGACAGCCTCTGAATGTGCCTGCCCAGGATCCCGCCCGGGCCGGGGAGGATGTGCCTCCTCGCCTTGATCACGCTTCGAATTGGCAACATCGATCGTTCGTGAGGAGCTCGGGAGCGCCTGACATGAACTTGAACACGATCGAGGAGGTCCGCAGCGCCACGGCGGTTGACGGCGTCGCGCAATGGCAGGATGGGGATAGCTGGCTGGCGGGGGGCACCTGGCTCTTTTCGGAGCCACAGCCGCACCTGCGCCGACTGCTCGACCTGCACGCGTTCGGCTGGCCGGCGCTGGAGGCCAGCGACGACGGTCTCCGTATCGCCGCCACCTGTACCGTCGCCGAGCTTTACGCGTTCCCTGGGCGGCCGGACTGGCCGGCGTCCTTCCTGGTCGACGAGTGCTGCCGCGCCTTCCTGGCGTCGTTCAAGATCTGGAACACCGCCACCGTTGGCGGCAACATCTGCATGTCGCTGCCGGCGGGGCCGATGATCTCGCTCGCAACGTCGCTGGAAGGGGTCTGTACCCTGCGAGCGCTTGACGGCAGCGAGCGTCAGGTGCCGGCCATCGAGTTCGTCACGGGCAATCATCAGAATGTCCTGCGGCTAGGCGAGTTGCTGCGCGCGATCGATCTCCCAGCGTCGGCGCTGCGCAAGCGGGCGGCGTTCCGCCGCATGTCGATGACCCACATGGGCCGCTCCACCGCGCTCCTGATCGGGACGTCTTCCGGCCCAGATGGGGCGTTCCTCCTGACGGTGACCGCGGCGACGCCGCGTCCGGTGCAGCTTGCCTTCCCGCAAGTGCCTGATGCCCGCCTGCTGCGGGAACGGCTGCACGAGGCGATCCCGGACGACGGCTACTTCGACGACGTCCACGGCAGTCCGGACTATCGCAAGCATGTGACGCTCCATCTTCGCCGAGGAGATTCGTGCCGAGCTGGCCAACACGCCAGTCGCCTGAGGGATGAGCTATGAGCTACCACGTCAACGGCAAGACCTTCTCTGAAGACCCGGCGGCCGGCCAGTGCCTGCGCACTTTCCTGCGCGAGTTGGGATGGTTCGGCGTCAAGAAGGGGTGCGACTCGGGCGATTGCGGCGCGTGCACCGTCTGGCTCGACGGTGTCCCGGTGCACAGCTGTCTCATCCCGGCCTACCGTGCTGAAGGTCAGCAGGTCACGACCATCGAGGGGCTGGCCAAGGACGGCGAGCTCCATCCAATGCAGCAGCAGTTCCTCCAGGCGCAGGGGTTCCAGTGCGGGTTCTGCACGGCCGGCATGATCATGACGGCGTCCACCTTCACCGCCGAGGATCTCCAGGATTTGCCGCGGCATCTCAAAGGTAACCTCTGCCGCTGCACCGGCTATCACGCCATCGAGGACGCCATCCACGGCGTGTGCACGGTCGAGGTGGCTCAGCCCGGCGCTGCGGTGGGGACCGGGATCGGGGCCCCAGCCGGTCCCGAGGTCGTCACCGGTAAGGCGCGCTACACCCTCGATACCGCGATGGAGGGGATGCTCCACCTGAAGGTCCTGCGCTCGCCGCACGCCCACGCCCGCATCCTCTCGATCGACAAGACCGCGGCTCTGGCCGTGCCGGGTGTGCATGCGGTCTACACCTGGGAGGACGTGCCGCGCAAGCTCTACACCACCTCCATCCACGAGGACTTCCGCGTCGATCCCAACGACACCTACATGCTGGATAACGTGGTCCGCTTCGTGGGACAGCGGGTAGCCGCCGTCGTGGCCGAGTCCGAGGCCGCCGCTGAGGAAGGGTGTCGCCAGATCGCGGTCGAGTACGAGGTCTTGCCGGCTGTCTTCGACCCCGAAGAGGCAATGCGAGCCGGCGCTCCGGCCGTCCATGACAAGGGCGTGGACGCTTTCATTCGCAACCCGGAGCGCAACATCCTGATCGAAGTCCACGGTGGTGTCGGTGACGTCGAAGCTGGCTTTGCCGAGGCGGACGCCATCCACGAAGGGACGTACTCGACGCACCGTGGCCAGCACGCGCACCTGGAGACGCACTGCTCGATCGCCTGGGTCGACGAAGACAAGCGGCTGAATGTCCGCACCACGTCGCAGTCCCCGTTCATCTGTCGGGACAAGCTCTGCTACTTGTTCGCCCTTGGTTTGCAAGACGTCCGCGTCTTCTGCGAGCGCGTCGGGGGCGGTTTCGGCGGCAAGCAGGAGGTGCTCACGGAGGACCTGACCGCGCTGGCCGCGATGAAGACCGGGCGGCCGGTGCAATGGGAGTGGACGCGCGAAGAGCAGTTCGTCGCCAGCACCTATCGTCACCCGATGCGGACGACGGTGAAGCTCGGGGCGAAGGAGGACGGCACGCTGACCGGCATCCAGCTCCGCATCCTCTCCAACACCGGCGCCTATGGCAACCACGGCGGTGAGACCCTCTACCACGCCTGCAGTGAGGCGGTTGCACTCTACCGCTGCCCGAACAAGAAGATCGACGCCTACTCGGTCTACACCAATACGGTGCCGTCGGGCGCCATCCGCGGTTACGGTGTGACGCAAACGATTTTTGCCGTCGAGTGCGCAATGGACGAGCTGGCGCGCGCGCTCGGCATGGATCCGTTCGAGCTGCGGCAGCGCAACGTCGTCAAACCAGGCGACGCGATGGTCTCCCTGAGCGAGGAGGCGAGCGACGCCGAGATCGGCAGCTACGGGCTCGACCAGTGTGTCGACATCGTGCGAGGCGCCTTGGCACGTGGCAACGGCGTGGCGGCGCCGGATGGGGATGACTGGCTGACCGGGCGGGGGATCGCCTACGCCATGCACGACACCGCTCCCCCGACGGAGCATCGCTCTGAGGCCCGCATCAGTTTGTTAAAAGATGGAACCTACGAGCTGGCCATCGGCACGGCCGAGTTCGGCAACGGCACCACTACCCAACATGCGCAGATCACCGCCTCTACGTTGGGAACCACGGTTTCCCGGGTGCACATCGTGCAGTCAGACACCGACCGCACCGGTTTCGATACGGGGGCGTTTGCCAGCACTGGCACGTCTGTCGCGAGCAAGGGAGTCTGTCTCGCCGCCGAGGCGTTGCGCGAGCGCATCCTCGATTTTGCCGCCGCAGCACACCCAGGTGCCCCGGGAGATGTGCCGGATGGATGACGACTCGGTGATCTGCGGCGAAGTGAGAATGCTCCTGTCTGATCTCCGGCAGGCGGCCGAGGAGAGTGGACATCTGCTTGCGCTCTCCCGCAAAGCGTACGGATCACCGCGCAGTGTCGCCTTCAACGTCCATGGCTTCCGTATCGGGGTGCATCGGGTCACGGGCGAGGTGATGATCTTGCAGAGCGTCCACGCCGCGGACGCGGGCACGGTGATCAATCCCATGCAGTTGAAGGGGCAGGTCGAGGGCGCGGTCTCTCAGGGTCTGGGTTGGGCGCTCTACGAGCGGATCGTGATCGACGAGAGCGGAAAGATCGTCAACCCGCAGTTCCGCAACTATCGCATCCCGGCGTACGCAGACATCCCGCGCACCGAGGTCTATTTCGCGGACACCCACGACAGCAGTGGTCCGCTCGGAGCGAAGGGGATGGGCGAGTGCCCGATCAACCCGGTCGCGCCGGCGCTGGCCAATGCCCTGGAGGATGCCACCGGCGTCCGCTTCAGGGAGCTGCCCTTCCGCCCGGATCTCATCTACCGGCCAATCTTCGAGAAACATGGGGCGACGGTCGTTTCCTGATCAAACGTGCTTGGATGTAAAGGAAGGACCGGGAGTAAATCCGGTCCTTCCTCGCTTTCTGGAGGCTCCCCAATAGCGGGATTCGGCGTGGCAGAATTGGGCCCTTCCTCAATCGTGTGTTCATCACAAGGGGTGGGCGCCGAGACGCTCAAATCTTGATCTGCCCCTCAGATAGGGTTTTGATAGGCCTATCATGTCGCGTTGGGCAATCTCCGACGCAACTGACATACCTCTGGTTGCGTGACCGGTGACGCGGTGGCTCGCGTGGAGTAAGGAGTCAGTCCAATGAAGCTCGGTGCGTTCAACATTCTCTTCCTCGACCGGTCTTTTGCGGACTGCGCTGCTGCCATCCGACAGGTCGGTTGCGATGCGATCGAAATCGCGGCGGGCGGGTACACGCCCAAGACGCACTGCAATCCCGCCGAGTTGCTCGCGGATCGGGCAAAGCTTCGCGAGTTTCGACGGGTCATCGACGAGCAGGGGCTGGAGATTTCGGCGATCTCGTGCCACGGCAATCCCCTCCACCCGAATCGAGATGTCTCCCGTCAGCACGCCGAAGATATCCGCTTATGTGCCCGGTTAGCGGCCGAGCTTGGGGTTGTCAACGTCGTGGGGTTTGCCGGATGTCCTGGAGACTCCGAGAATGCCACGTACCCGAACTGGGTGACGTGTCCCTGGCCGGATGATTTCTCGACTGTGGTCAACTGGCAGTGGGAAGCCAAAGTCATTCCGTTCTGGACGGACATGGCCGAAACCCTCCGTGCGACCGGGACACGCTACTGTCTGGAGATGCATCCCGGCGATACCGTGTACACCCCCGAGAAGCTGCTACGACTCCGAGACGCCGTGGGACCGGAGATTGGCTGCAACTTTGACCCGTCGCATCTCTTCTGGCAGCAGATCGATCCCGCGGCCGCTGTCCGCATCCTCGGCGACGCCATCTACCACGTGCACATGAAGGACTCGAAGGTCGATCCGCTCAACGTCAGCCGAGTCAGCGTGCTGGACACCAAACCGTATACCGACGAGATCAATCGCGGCTGGATTTTCCGCACCGTCGGCTATGGACACGACGAAGCTGTTTGGCGCGACATCGTCTCCAACCTTCGCCTCGTCGGCTACGACGGCGTGCTCTCTATCGAACATGAGGATAGCCTCATGGCTGCCGACGAGGGACTTCAAAAAGCGATCACGTTCCTCAGGGAAATCATGATCGAGAAACCCAGAGGCAAGACCTGGTTCGAGATGGAGCACGACGTCGTCGATTGAGTCCTGTCAGGCCGTCACCAGTTGCCGGCACGTGCGGCGTTGATTTGCTGTTCCAGGCTTGACACTATTTCCACAAATTGGATTTGCAAGGCTTCACCCTGGACACTCACATTCGCGTCCGTTTGTGCGGCTGAAACGCGCCCTCAACGAACGCCGGCTCCTCGACACCCCAGCTCCACACGGTCTGCGGCCGGACGACGATGTACTCCGCCGGCCCAAACCTGCCGTCATGATGCTCGATCGACGCCGTGCCGTGAATCTTCACTGAAACCGGATCCATGGGATCGACCGAGGCAAGGCTATCGACGATGAGTGACACCCGATCGCTACCAGCCGCAACGTTCTTGTACTTACGTGAGCCGGCGAGGTTTCGGTAGCTCCCGATCAGGATGTCGTCGCCGTCCAGTTCGAAGCCCGCCACGTCGCCGTCAGGCTGACCGGAAGGGGACACGGTAGCGAGTCGCGCGAGCCGTTGCGCGCTCAGGTACGCCCGCTCCTTTTCCGTGAACATGGCTCTCCTCCGGTGCACAGTTTCCTCGAGCACCCCGACCTCAATGCGTCGCTGGTGGACGGGGCGATCCGGCGATACACCTCAGTCCATGTCGGCATCGCCGTCGATACCGAACGCGGGCTCGTGGTGCCGGTCGTTCGCGACGCTCACCTCAAGTCGATCCACGCCATCGCCACGGAGTCAGCGCGTCTGATCGACGAAGCCCGGCGCGGTCTGTCCGTCACGGAAGACCTCTCCGGCGGCACGTTTACCGTCACCAATCTCGGGATGTTCGAGATCGACGCCTTCACCCCGATCGTCAACCTCCCGGAGAGCGCGATCCTCGGGATTGGACGAATCGTCGCCCGCCCGGTGGTGCGGGATGAAGAGCCAGAGGCCGTCGTGATCCACAAGATGATGGCGCTGAGCCTCACCTTCGATCACCGCGTGGTTGACGGTGGCCCGGCCGCGCGGTTCCTGCAACGGTGCAAGCAATCGATCGAGCGGCCCTACGTTTCGCTGACCCGGTAATTCGTCAGCGATGAGGCAGACAGCCTTCATTCGCGAGGAGGCGGCTGTCAATGCCCTGGTAAATGGTCAGCGAAGAGATCGATCGCCTTCGTTCGCGAGGAGGCGGCTGTCGATGCTGGCGAGCGATGTCCCAAACACGGCATGCGCCGCGATCATGACGGCCTGCCGCCAGCGGGAGTCGACCTTCGCCGGTGGATAGAGATGCAACGCGGGCATCAGGCTCATGTAGCTGATGCTCCAGACGGCGCCCCCGAACAGCAGACCCGCGGCGACGTCCGAACGGGGCAGCCGTGGCCGTAGCAACGCATAGACGGCCCCACATGCGGCCCCGTATCCCAAATGGGCCGCGAGCCACCCCGCCTGGAAGGCCGCGCTGCTGGGATCCGGATCCTCGCCGGCTTGCTCCGCGACGTTCTCCGTGATCTCCACAGGGGGAGGGGTGTGGAGAAGACCGGCCGCGCGGCCGGCGCCGATGACGACCGTCATGGGAACCGTAGCCGCAAGACCAGCCAACGCACCTCGGACAACTGACTGCATCGATCTCTCCTTCTCGCTCGCCGCATCCGCATTTGTCGCGCCACGGATGCGACGGCTTGACGGTGGACACTGGCCGCTACGCGAGTGAGATGTGTGATGGCTCGAATAACCGCGTTGCGACCAGCGCAAGAATCAGGCCGATGCGAGGATTGAGCGCGTTACGACGGCGCTCAACGCCGCGGATGCGGGCTTTGCTCGTCATAAAAGACAAGGAAATCGAGCGAGCCGGGGGAGCGGCCGAACCGAGTCAGCAGTTGCGCAACCTCGCTGCGATGCTGGGTCGCGTGGTTTGCCTGATGGAGAAGCTGTTGCCAGAGCGGGTAGGACCACGTCTCGCCCTGGAAGTTGACGTACGCGACGACTCGCACGAGGTCCGGTTCTCCAGGCGTCGCGAGATAATCTGACGTCGCGTCCTCGACCTGCGCCCAGCGGGTGCGGAGCGATTCCACATCAGGGAACTCCCGCGGATCCCAGCGCTGGCCTGGGGAGTTCCCACGCCATCGTTCCAGCCAGGTCCATTGGGCGAACGCGGTGTGGACGAGGGTGTCTCGGATCGAACCCAATCCGTCGACGTCCGTCGTGAACTGCCCAGGGTCGAGCTGCCCGGCCGTATCGAGGATGCGGGTGTTGGCCCAGGCGCTGTAGGCGTACAGGGCGCGGATGTCTTCGAGCATGGACGCTCCTTTCTGTCGTCCCTTCCGCGTTGGAGGTAGTCAAGCGGAGTGGGCTTGACAGACCCCGAGACAGGTGTAGGGTAGCGGGTAGCATCTGCCCGAACGTCAACTGAATCTCGCCTCAGCGTCTGGAGGGACCATCATGCGTCCTCAGTTCGGCCTTTTCCCTCATGTCCATGCTTCTGCTGGCAATGCTCCTTGGTCTCGGCCCGGTCATCGCTGGCCGCGCCCAGGAGGCGACCCCCGCGGCCACCCCGACAGCGCTTTCATGGTCGGCGTGCGAGAGTGGGGAAGGTTGGGAGTGCGCCACCCTTCCTGTTCCACTCGATTACGCCGATCCGACCGGCCCCACCATCAACATCGCGGTGACCCGGTTGCCGGCCGGCGATCCCGCCCGCCGCATCGGCGCCCTGGTCCTCAACTGCGGCGGTCCGGGGTGCCCGGCCGTCACCTTTCTGCATCAGACCGGTATGCTGCTCTTCCCCGAGGAGACCCGCGCCCGGTTCGACCTCGTCGGCTTCGACGCTCGCGGCATCGGCGCGAGCGGCCAGATCGACTGTCGGGTCGACTGGGAACCCTACTACGCGCTCGACCCGTCTCCCGACGACGCCGCCGAGCGCGAGGCTTGGCTCGCCGGGGCGCGCGACTATGCGGCGGCCTGCGCCGCCAACGGTGGCGACCTGCTGCCGTTCGTCGGCACCGAGAACGTAGTCAGCGACATGGAGCAGCTGCGAGCAGCCCTCGGCGAGGAGACGATCTCCTTCCTTGGGCTCTCCTACGGCACCAGCCTTGGCGCCCGCTACGCCGACCGCCACCCCGACCGGGTCCGGGCCTTCGCCCTCGACTCCGCCCTGCCCCCGTCCGTCGAGCTGGCGACGTTCATCGCCGAGTGGGTTGACGCCATTGAGCGCGCGTTCGACGCCCTCCTCGCCGACTGCGCCGCCGCCCTGACCTGCCCGTTCTACTCCGGTGGGGACCCGGCCGGAGCCTTCGACGCGCTGATGACCCAGCTGGACGCCGCGCCGCTGGAGGTCGCGACCGACGGCGGCTCCCGGTCGGTTGGTCAGCACGCCGTCCTCGATGCCGTCAATCGAACGCTGTCGAATCCGACGCAGTGGCCCCAACTTGCCGCCGCTCTGGCCGCCGCCGCCCAAGGGGACGGCGCGGCGGTGCTCGCCCTGGCGGACGAGAACAACGAACGCTTGCCCAACGGCAGCTACGGACCCGGCAGTTCGACGTTCCTCGCTGTCAGTTGCCTCGACTTCCCCATCTCCGAGGACCCCGCCGCCTACGAGGTGATGGCCGCCAAAGCCGCGACAATTGCTCCCCGTCTCGGCGCCTACTACGCGACGTGGGTCGCCCCGTGCGCCTTCTGGCCGGCGCCGCCGACGCCCGCCCCCCACCCGCCCGTCGCCACCGGCGCGCCGCCGATCCTGGTGGTCGGCGCCACCCTCGACACCCAGGACGCCTACACCTGGTCGGTGGACATGGCCGGGCAGCTGGAGTCCGGCGTCCTGCTGCGGCGGGACGGCACCGGGCACCCCTCCTACTTCCACAGCGCCTGCGTCGAGGACGCGGTCAACGTCTACCTGCTCGACCTGACCCTTCCGCCCGCGGATCTGATCTGCTCGTCGACCGGCGGGTTGTTCGCTGGGGCCGGGTAGGAAAACCTGGCGGTCGCTCGCGAGCTGGGCTTGGCGCGACACGACCAGCCGGGTCTTATTTAGGAGAAGACCATGTGTTGCCGTCTCGCTACCGCCTTGGTCCTCGTCCTGGCTGCGGTCGGTCTAGTCCCCGTTGCCGCTCAGGAGGCCACCCCGGCCGTCCATTCCGCAGATCGGCAGCTCACGGCGATCGTTGTCTCGGCGATCGGCGGTCCCATCGGTGTACCGGGTAGCGATGGTCTGCAACACATCGAGTATGACCTTGTGGTCACGAACGTTTTCAATGCCTCGGTCATGCTGACGGCGGTCGACGTCATTGCCCTTGATGGCGATCCGCTGTTGTCGCTGGCAGGTGACGACCTCGTGGCGGCGACACAACCACTCCTCGGATTAACACCGCTAGAGGACGTTCCTGCATCTGGCACGGCGGCGGTGATGATTGATGTGGCTGTACCACGCGACGAGGTGCCTGAGCGGCTGACCCACCGCATAACCTACATGCTTCCCGCCGACGCGCCTGGGGCCGGTCAAATCGAGAGCCTCACGGTCGAAGGTCCTGAGTTGGCCGTCGATGCTCGCGCTCCGATCATCATCACTCCTCCGGTGCATGGCACGGGCTGGCTCAACGCCTTCAGCTGCTGTGACCCGTCGTCGATCCACCGTGGGGTCCGCGCGGCGGCCGATGGCGCCCGCATCGTGAAATCCGAGACGTTCGCCATCGATTGGGTCCTGCTCCAGGACGGTCGCGTCTTCGAGGGTGACGGCGCGCGCAATGAGCAGTGGTTTGGCTTTGGCGCCGAAGTCACCGCCGTTGCTCCCGGCACGGTCGTCTTCACGCGTGACGGCCTGGCAGATGGGACGCCGAAAAGTCTGCCAACGTCACTCAAACAGCCAGGTGACGGTGCGGGGAATCACGTCATCGTGCAGATCGAGCCGGGAGTCTGGGCATTCTATGCGCACCTTCAGTCAGGGAGCGTCGCGGTCGAGATTGGCGATCAGGTCGAGACCGGACAGCCGATTGGTCGGCTGGGCAATAGCGGGAACTCGATCGGCCCACACCTGCACTTCGGGTTGATCGATGGGCTCAACCCGTTGACGGCGAACAGCGTGCCGATGGTGCTCGACAGCTACAAGCTAACCGGTTCGGTCGACCCGGCATCGCTCTTCGCTGCCCTCGGCGATCCTCAGGCGTTGGAGCAGCACAGGGAAGAACCTGTGTCATCCCAGCGCGGTACGCTGCCGCTAAACATGACTGTTACCGACTTCCGTTGAGCCAACCATGCCAAGAAATGCCAGGGTCGGCCATTGTTTCAACTCTCGGTCCCCATGACGCCCTAGCCTATTGCCGACCCGGCGCCGCCAAGGCGCTAGGGAGGCCGTGTTCATGCTTTGGTCGTGGACCGCAGAGCCATGAGCATCTGTTACCTATCGAAGGACGCGTGGCGTGCCGCGTCTGGACCTTTGCAGAGCCAGGAAACACGACGACCCGAGGAGAACTCGTTCGTGTTCGGCGACTCTAACCAAATGCGATTCGTTGCACGATTGACTGAGAACTCGTTCGTTCTCGGCGACCCTAACCAATTACGTTTCGTTGCGCGATCGACTCATAGGTCGCGACGGTGACCAGACCGTAGATCACGTGCGGGACCAGGTCCGAAACCCAGTCCGTCATGCTCCAGGTCGTCGGGTCAGAGACTCCGGTCAACGGCATACGATGCGTCGGCCGCGATCATCGCCAGGAGACCGACCGCGATCCCGGCCAGGGGTGTCGAGACTCCGCCGAGAACCGGTCGCACGAGACCATAGGCGCTCCCCAGGCCGACACCCAGCGTGTACCCGAGCAGGGCGCCGGCGGCGCTACGGCGGTTATCCGCCTGCTCATCGGTCGCCTTGCTGGACAGGGGATCGATGCCGAAATCGTCAGCGATGATGCCGGCCATCTTCGCCGGCACACCGCTCGGGGAGCGGCCGCGCAGCAGCATGTCGCCGTAGGTCACGACCTCGAGTGTGAGGTTTCCCGTGGCCCCGGCGACAGCCCCCAGGAGCGCTCGATGAAGCATGTTCACTCTCCTTTCTGAGTTCTCGTTCCGAAACGAAGCGTTCAATCGGCACGAGGCCGCTTACTGCCCGTGCCATCACATTCAATGCCACCCATGCTCGGGAGATCTGACTGGAAGGTGTTCTCATGGCGCGCTGCCGAATGGCGCGTGTATTGTGTCCTCATTCAACCGCCTGACGCCGGGCATTCATATCGAACGAAGCGCACGATTGCCGGCGGAGCGCAGCTCCATGACACGCCCGCTCGTCATCCTCACTTTCGCCGTCAGTCTGTCGCTCGGGGCGTCCGGCGCAGTCCTGGCGCGCTGGCAGGGTGAGCGTGCGCGAGACGCCATCTCACCTGAAGCCGCGATGGAGCCGGGGATCGGACACCCGATTTACGCGCTCGACCCACGAGACGACCGTGCCATGGCCGCCTATGCCACCGATATCTTCATCGGCCAGGTCCTCGGCCAAACCGGGGATACCGGCGCGCCAACCTCGGCTCCAGGGCAAGAGGTGCCGCAGAGCCAATTCGCGGTGGAGGTGCGGCATGTGGTCAAGGGCGAGGCGGCGGGCGTAGTAACGATCAATCAGGTCGGCGGTCAGGATGCTCAGGCGCGAAGAATGATGTTGTTCGAGGGGGACGCGCTCCTGCGCTCGGGAAGGAGCGAGTTGTTCCTGGTCGTTCACATTCCCGAGATGGGGTGGTATCAGATTGTCGCCGCCAGCCATGGCCACCTTCCCGCGGACGACGTGGCGGAGCGCCAGACACTGATCGATCGCTTCACCCTGGCAGTTGCCCCCACCGTAACCGATGGAGTGTCCTCCGGCACGCGACCGCATGGAGAGCGCTCATGAGTCGCCGGGCGACACTGATAGGCATCGCGTGTCTCGTTCTCGACGTTGATCCTCATCGGGGCATGGGACAGCTACGGCCGCCATCACCGGAGCGCAGGTGGTTGATGAGCCGGTCGATTTCATCCGGTTCAACGGCGCGGTCTACCTCTCGACCGTCTATCTGGCGGAGAACAGCTCACGGGCGACGTACGTCCCAGTTGGGCCTCAGAATCTGGGGCCCGCGGTCGGCCAGGTGGTGACCAACTGGATCGATGGCGCTGACCAGGCCGCGTACCCGAACGAGCCCTGTTACTGGGATGCTCCCGATGGGACCGCTCCCCTGATGGCGCCCGGCGACGCGATCTACGCGCTGCACGGCTACGCCACGACATTCCGTATCGCGGCTCGTCACGATGGTGGGTTCGTTTCCTACCAGGTCTGGTGCAACGACGATGCGGAAGTCGGGGCCGACCTGTTCGATATTTACGGCCGGGTGGAGCGGATCAGCGTTACCGGCGACCAGTCGGAATTGTCAGGATTCGCCGTCATTGAGGACCAGGCAATCATCGCCAGCCTTGTCGGCATGCTGCTGGAGGGAGAGGTCATCCCGGAGGAACTCTCCTCGATGGCGCCCGTCACCCATCAGCTCATCGTCCATCTCGACGACGGCACTACGTTCCGCGCATCCTCGGCCCCGGAGGAGTTCCTCTGGGGCCTGGGGGCGGTCTCGGTGCCGGCGGCGTTCACCGAGACACTCGATCGCGCCTGGGCGGAGCATCAGGTGAAGAGCGTTGGTGACCCACCATGAACGTAAAGGATCGGGCCAGAACTCGCGCCCTTCGCAGCCTGCCGATCGTGCTCGCCTTGCTGCTCCTGGGACTCGCGGGGGCCACCGCGAGGCAGACCACCACGTCGCTGCCATCCCTCGACCCCTCCTGCGTTAGGTTCGACGACCCCAACGCGGTGGCCAACGGCGAAATCGTCTACGCGGGGTTCACCGCCTATGAGCGTGGGCTGGATCATGCCCTCGCGGCCTGGTCTCCAGATAGAGGGTTCGCCATCGCCTTGCGGGAAGCGGCCCCCACCGGCGATGCGGTACCCGAGGAGGCGAACCTCATCTATCGGGACGTGAGCATCCCCGGCTCGGCATTCAAGGGGGTGACCGTCACCTGGTCGGACGCACCGGCGACGATCACCTTCAACCTGGCGGGGCTGCCGTCCCCCGAAACCACCGACCCGCTGGAGCAGGAGCTCATCCGGGCAGTCGTGACCCATGAGACCGGGCACGCGCTCGGTTTGGGTGATGTGCCGGCGCCCGGCGTCAACATCCGCGAATGCGCAAACATGCTCATGAAGCGCAGCGTCGACAAGGGCGGGGGCCACATCACCGAGCCGCAACCGGGAGACATCACGCTCTACTGCATGCGGTGGGGTGGGACGATCTGCGGGGCTGATCCACGGCCGATCTTCATACCGAACTCGGCCCAGGGGACGCCACTGGAGCCACATGCTGTCGCGTCACCGGGAGCGGCGGTCGAACCAGGGCGGCCCCTTGTCACCTACCGCTATTACGTCGTCAAATGCGAACAGTTTCCTGCGGCGGACATTACTCCCGAGCAGGTGGAGAGCGACACCCTGCCCACCGATTCGCAGCGGGAGTGCGTCCGTGCCCCGGCTGGTGTCCTGTTCCATGTGCATCGGGATGACGGGAGCGGCGAGGTCGTACTGACCGACCGCTGGGGCGAATTTGTCTTTCAGAAACCAGAGGGCATCGGGGTCGAGGTCGACATGCCTGCCGGCGGCAACGGGCGGTTCCCCTCCCTCATCGGCTACCAGCCAGTCGAGGTGTTCGACAGTATCCCAGCGAATGATCCCGCGTGCCTGCCCGGGACGGCGGGACCGTGCAAACGGGTGTATGTGCTCGTGCCGTAGGTACGCGGGCGATTGGGCAAGCGAGATACGGCTGAATGCACCTCATTCCAAAAAGACCGTCCTTCGGGCGATTGAGTAACCGAGTTTCGGCTGAGGTGCTTTCGGCCGTACTAGACCGTCATTCGAGCTTCGCACTTCCACCCGCGAACGCCGCGCATTCCGGGCGGGAGTAGCGTATAGTGCATTTAGTTAAAAACATCGTTAATCGAATAGGCGGCTTGCCGCGGATGAGGAGGGACAGTCATGCGTCGTCTGCTCATACTGGTGGGGCTGGTAGGCCTCGCGGTACTTATCCCCATTGCTGGGGTCGCTCAGGACTCCACACCGGAGGCCCAATCGGAAGCAGCCGCGGGCGACGTGACGAGAACTATTCCTGCCTATGTCTTTCCCTACGACAGCGACGGATTGAATGCCGGACTAACCGTATCCGCGAACGTGAGCGGTGTGTGCGGCTTCGAATCACTGATGACCCCGGGTCGTCCCGATGCCTGGGACTGTCTCGGCGATGACAATCAGGTTTATGACCCCTGTTTCGAGAATCCCTTCGCGCGCGGCTGAAGCGGGTGAGGCTCTCGGCGAGGTCGCGTGCATGACCTCGCCTTTCGTCGATGAGGTCGTCCTGCTCACTCTGACTGCGCCGTTGGATCGAGAGAAGGAGATGACTCCCAGTAACGATGCTGAATCCTGGAATCTGCCCTGGGGGCTAGAGCTTGCCGGCGGAGAGCGTTGCCTCCTGCTCGCCGATATCGACGTCGTGCTTGCCGGCGAAGCGGTTCACTATGACTGCGCGAACGGCGGCACTATCCTCGGCGACGTCGATCGCAGCCAGCCCCTCTGGACGGTGATCTACCTGGCGGATGGCGCTACAGTGACCACCCTCGCCGACGTTGCCGTGGCCTGGTCGTAGCGCGAGTCAGCGCGGCTCGGGCTGACTCGCGGCACCGACGTACCGGCACCTGCACGTGCACTTGCACGTTCAGCGGCAATGACGGCGGCGATGAGAACGGACCGGTATTGGCACTTGCATTTGCAGGTTCAGCGGCAGTGCCGGCGGCGACGAGAGGGGAGTTTCCATGGACGATCGGCGCTTCGACAATTGGGCCCGGACGCTGGCGAGACTTGGCTCCAGACGCCGCGTGCTTGGCGGTCTGGTTGGTGTCGGGGGCGTGGCACTCCTGGGGGCGTTCCGGCGCAGCGCATTTGACGTGGCAGCCCATCACGGCCGCAGTGGCCCCGGAGATCCCTGCCGTGACGACAGCCAGTGCGTGGGCGCCGACGCGCCGCTGGTATGCGCCTGGAACGGGTTCGATTACGACAGCGACCTGAACTGCTGCACCTTCGGGGGCAATCGTTGCGGCTTCGACGAAGCCTGCTGTGGCCTGGCCTCCTGTATCGGTGGCTTCTGCAGCTCGGGGGGTTCGTCGAGCGCGAGCGCCGGGAGCGGAGGCGTCGCGACGTCGAGTGCGGACGCTAGCACGGTGTTCGTCGGCGATGTCAACAGCGGCGGCAACATCGGCAATACGATCGACATCGGCAACACTCAGGGTGGTGTGCGCGTCGACGGCGGCAACGTGTCCAACGTGACCGACATCTCTGCGTCCGCTGATGGCGGGATGGCAATTTCCGACGCCAGTGGTGGCTCCGGCAACGTGGCAGGGGGCGGCAATTTCAGTGGGAACGTCCAGGATGCAGCAGGTCCTGGCGATCGATGTCAGTACACCGGCCAATGCACCAATTCTCAGTCATTTCTCACCTGCGATTACAACGCGTACACCGATGACTATCGCTGTTGTGCCTATGAGGGCGGCCGCTGCGATTGGGACGGCGGCTGCTGCGGCTGGCTGAGCTGCAATGACAATGGCTACTGCGTCAGCTAGCCGCTGTCTACTACCAAAAGTTGGTGTTCCGCACCACGACTTGACTGCTGTGAACGACGACTGGCGTCAGTAGCGGCTAGGCGGAGCAGGCCTTTCACGTGGAGGGTCTACCCCGCTTCAGGAGGTGAGTCCGATGGATGACCGGCGATTTGATGGCCTGACCCGGGCGCTGGTCATCGGGGGCTCGCGACGACGGCTGCTGCGTGGCGCCATCGCGGTGGTCCCGACACTGCTCGCGTCGCTGCGCGGAGCGGGGACAGCGGCGCATCATGCCGGGACCCCCCTTGGCGGCACTTGTTATCACACGAATCAGTGCCTCCATCATGCGGCCGCGACGCGACGCGCTCGAAGGCGACCATCCCCGCAAGCCGTCTACTGCGCCGACAACGGGTTCCGCTACGACGGCGCACTCAATTGCTGCCGTTACGGTGGTGGGCTCTGCCAGCGGGATGAGCACTGTTGCGGCTCTCGCTACTTCTGCCGCAGCGGGGTCTGTCGATACTTGCGCTAGCGGCGCGGCTCAGCGCGGCGGGGCACACGCAGCGCTCAGTTGGCGTCCAGTTCGTGCCTGACCGGAGGAGGGGCTGTTCCAGGCGTCCATCGCCGGTGGGGGTCCTCGACCCGGCGGAACCTCCGGGTGATAGCCAATTATCGAGGCGGCACAGTCAGATCAAGTGTGATTGACACACACCCCGAGTCAAGGACTGCTCTGCCAAGGCGCGCTTCGCAATCGCCATTGGTCCGCGTGGCGACTGGTCGGCGCTCAGTGAGTTCGTCGCGACCTTTATGGCAATGATCTGGAGACCGTTCGGCTCCTGGTCGAGCGGGTAATCCCTAAAGTGAGGCGTAGGGCGGCTATTACGATAGTGGGGCGTTGACAGTGATGGGAATTGGTGTAGGGTGGGGGGCGCGACCCTCCAACCGAACCAACTGTTGCGCCCTGGTCGTTACGGGCCCCATTCAGGCTCCCACACCCTGCTTGCCTTCCAATTCATGGGATCCCGCCCGAGAAAGGACGCTCCGCGATGGAGACATCCATCCAGACGATGCCGGCCATCGTTCCCTCCGCCGACGGATCCATCTCGACCATCGCGGCAACCGTCCGGCGAAATTTTGCCGACCTAGCGGGTCGCACCGGGATCGTGACTGGCGCCGGGAGCGGGATCGGCGCCGCCATTGCCGAGGAGTTGGCTCAGGCAGGCGCCTACGTCCTTGTTCAGGATCTGCGACTGGATTCTGCGTCCGCCGTCGTCGACAGCATCCGCGCCACGGGAGGAGCGGCAGATGCGATCGGCGGTGACGTCAGCAACCCTGATGATGTGCGGATCCTCGTCGACGGCCTGCTCCAATCGCACGATCGGATCGACATCCTCGTCAACAATGCCGGTGTCCAGCATGTGGCGCCGCTCGAACGCTTTCCATTTGAGCAATGGACCCGACTGCTTGGGGTGCTGTTGACCGGTCCGTTCCTGTTGACGCAAGCTGTGCTGCAACCAATGCGCCGCCAGCAGTGGGGACGCATCATCAACATCGCCTCGATCAACGGCAAGCGCGGTGATCCCGGCAAGGTCGCCTACTGCTCGGCGAAACATGGGGTGATCGGGCTGACCCGCGTCGCCGCGCTGGAAACGGCCACGGACGGGATCACCGTCAACGCCATCTGCCCGGGTCTCGTCGACACCCCGTTCATCCAGAATCAACTCGACGACCTGGCGGCGCTGCACGGCGTGGCGCGGGATGAGGCTCTCGAACACGTTTTTCTCTCGGCGATTCCCCAGAAGCGGATGCTCGAACCCCAGGAGATCGCCGGGATGGCCCGCTACCTGGCCTCGGATGAGGCTCGTGGCATCACTGGGCAAGCCATCAATGTCTCAGCTGGCTTGATCATGCACTGAGCCGGAGGACATCCCCGGTCGTGGTTTCCCGACGGCATAGCGGATAGAGTTGGCGTCACAGGTGAGGTGCGGCGTTGAGCGCGGTGGGTGAATGGCTGATTTCGATCTCGTAGTGATTGGCGGCGGCATCGTCGGGCTGTCGACGGCGATGCAGATGACGGAGCGGTTCCCGGGGATCTCGGTAGCGGTGCTGGAGAAGGAGCGCGCTTTGGCCAGCCACCAGACCGGCCGCAACAGCGGGGTCATCCACGCCGGCGTCTACTACCAACCGGGAAGTCTCAAGGCGCAGTTCTGCCGCGAGGGCGTCGCAGCGACGATCCAGTTCTGCCGCGAGCACGACATCGCCTTCGAGCAATGCGGCAAGCTACTGGTGGCCACCGATGCATCGGAGTTGCCGCGCATGGAGGCGCTCTATGAGCGCGCCCGCGACAATGGGCTCGACATCGAACGGATCGACAAGACCGAGCTGACCCGGCGCGAACCGCGCATTCGCGGCCTGGGCGGTCTCCTGGTCAAGACCACCGGCATCGTCGACTACGCACTGGTCGCCAAGGCGATGGCTCGCGTAGTCAGCGAGCGCGGCGGCGCGATCCTCACCTCGAGCGAGGTCTCCCACGTTGAAGAAACCTCCTCGGGCGTGACGCTCGAGGTAGGCAGAGACCGCATCCGAGCCCGGCACGTTATCGCCGCCGCCGGACTCCAGGCCGACCGGATCGCGCGGCTGTGCGGTGTGGACGTCGATTTCCGGATCGTCCCGTTCCGAGGGGAGTACTACCGGCTGGGCGCCGACAAGGACCACATCGTCAACCACCTCATCTATCCGATCCCGGACCCGGAGCTGCCGTTCCTCGGCGTGCATCTGACGCGCATGATCGGTGGTTATGTGACGGTGGGCCCGAACGCCGTCCTCGCCTTCGCGCGGGAGGGGTACGGCTTCGGCACTATTAGCCTGCGCGATCTGCGCGAGATGGCCGGGTTCTCCGGTTTTCGCAAGGTCATCCGCGCGAACTTGAAGTCCGGCGCGCTTGAGATGGCGAACTCGCTGCTGAAGTCGCGCTATCTCGCGCTCTGCCGTCGCTATTGTCCGGAACTGGAGCTGTCCGATCTCGCGCCCTACCGTTCAGGTGTGCGCGCCCAGGCGGTGCTGGCCGACGGCACCATGGTGCACGACTTTCTGATCGGGGAGACCGAGCGCACCATCCACGTCCTGAACGCCCCCTCGCCCGCTGCCACCTCCTCCATCCCCATTGGTCACCACATCGCCCGGAAAGCGGAGCAGAAGTTCGGCTGGAAAGCGGCCTGACGCCGGATTCGATTCGCCAGGTGCTCATCGAACCGCCGCGCCAACCTCGCGAGCACCACCCGGCCGCAGCTTCGACCCGATCGCGGTCAGTTGCCACCAGGAGGCTCTGGCTCGTTTCCACCAACAGCGCAGCCGCCTGCTCCCGTAGCGGCTCTTGCTGAACGTCTGGAACGCGGGCCGCCACCTCCCCCAGCGTCGTCATGAGATGCGTGGCGACGAGCGAATCTCCTGCGCCGTAGTGCCGGATCTGAGTGAAGGCGACGTCTGTCAACCGCCTGAAGGACGGACCACGCAGCAGGACGCGCCCGTTCTTTCCGCTCACGATTTCAATCTCGTCTCGGCTCGCGGCGCGAACAAGGAGCTGACCGAGGCGGTCGATGCAAATGGTGGCGGTCGTCGGGTCGTTGATGGCCGGCGACAGGGCCCGGGTCGCAATGTCGGCTAGCTGCCGGATCCCAAGCTCGACATCCTGCTGCCGCGTTCGCTCCGGTCCGACCACAAAGGCGGGGCGAAGCATCTCCGCCAAATTCGCATCGACGACCCCCGCTGGCCAAACGGACGCCAGCGGTGCTCCGGCGAGCAGAAAGCTCCCGACCAGGGGCTCGGTGCGCACCACCAGACCTCGCGACTCAGCCGCAGCCAGCAGCGTCCCGGCGTCAATCGCCTCGAGGTAGCCATCCCCTTCAGCCGCGATGATCTCTCCTGGCTCTCCGGCGCCGACCACTCGACTCGGTCAGGACTGTCGGGAGCGATGATCTCTCCTGGCTCTATCAGCGCCGACCACCCGACTCCGTTAGGACTGTGGGGAGCGTTGATCTCACCGGCGAGCGGCTCGTCGAGCAGTTCCAGGGTGTCGTGTGTGACGCGTTTGATGATGACGGCGACCTGAACAGAGCGGGCGACATGGTTGATGGTGTAGATCATGAAGGCAATGCTGACCAACGCCAGCACAATGGCGACGGCGACCGCGGTGACCGGGACGAACCCCGCCCCGCCCCCGTTCTCACCCGGCGAGCGAACAGCCCGTAAGACGAGCAGCGCGTAGGTGAAGGTGCCGAGGAAGACCCCGAGCACCACCTGCGTGCCGCGATCACCGGTCAGGTTGCGCATGACCCGCGGCGTGAACTGGGCGGAGGCGATCTGCAAGACGACGATCGTCAGCGAGAAGACCACGCCGAGGACGGAGAGCGTGGTGCCGGCGATGGCGAAGAGAACGCCCCGGGCGCCGTCCGCGCCACCGACCGCCCAGGCGTCGCGGCCCTGCGTATCGAGTCCCAGGAGCTGATCGGCTCGAAGCAGCACCAGGGCGAGGGCGGCATAGGCGAGGGCGATGACCGTCGGCGTGAACCAGAGACTGTCGAGCAGGTCGCGCTGCAGCGACCGTAGGCGAGCGCCCACCCTATCCTCCCTCTATCAGGAGTCTGGCTCCGACGTGATCATCCGGCCATGTGAACCTTGCCCAACCACCGATCAGGAGTCTGGCTCCGACATCGTCATCAGGCCATGCGAACCCTGCCCAGTGGATGAGAGACGTTGCAGTAGGTCGAGAGCAGCGTCAGCCATCCTGTCGCCGGCCTCCGGCACGAGCCGGCTCGGGTAAGCGAAGCGCGGTTCGTAGCCTCCCCGGGCAAAGGCCTCCAGCGTTGGGGCATATCCGTGCCAGCCGTTGGCCAGCGTCGCGATGAAGGTGTCGGGGAACGGCGAGTGGGTCTTTACGCGCCGCCCGAGCTCCGTGAACAATTCGACGGGAAAGGCCACGATCGCCACGTCACCGATGGCGATCACCTGGATCTCGACGTCTTCGACGAGCTCATCCTCTGAATTCTCCCGCTGCCACTCCCACATACGCAGCATCTCCTCGGCATGGCGCTCGTTGCCAAGTTGCTTGCCGTCGTTGAAGGTGTAGTCGTGGCCGTAGAAGCGCCGCGTGAAGGCGAGCTCGTCCAGGTCCGGTGGGCGCTGCTCCAGATACCAGCGGGCGAGCTCCACCTGTTCAATGGTGGGACGGCGTTGCGCGATCCGCAGCCGCGTGCTCGCCACGCCGATGCGATCGACGGCGAGCGAGCGTGCAGTCCGGATTGCCTCGTCCGCCTTATCGGCGAGCGCTCGTCCCATGGCTAGGGTGTGTTCCCGGCCGAAGCCGCTGTCCGGATCGACGGGACGTTGGATCGGGGGTCGAGGTATCGCCAGCGGCGCCGATCAGGAAGCCAAAAGTGCCGCCATGCCGGGCTTCGAGCTCTTCCGTAAGTACGCCGGGGTAGTCGGCGGAGTAGACCGGCTCGTGTCCCATCGCCGTCGGGTGGCAGGCGAAATCGACCAGCCCGCCGAGCACCCGGCCGTCCTGGCCGCGCGCCAGCAGCACCCCCAGGTCCTCGTCGGCGGTCCCCTCCATCCCGACGAACCCGTTGCCCCACGCCGGACCGTGAGTGCCGACCTGACCGCCGGCGTAGATCGGCCGCCGGTTGAACGCCCAACCCGCCGCGGTGATCGTGCCTACGCTGAGCTCTGCCGGTTGCAGACTCGCGACAGCCTCAGCCATCGCCTCCGAAATCCGGGAGAACACGAGGTCGAGGTAGGTCCGGGTCGGCTCCTCGGCGGCGCCCCACCCCGTCTCCGTGAACGGTGCGCGATGCGTGTGACTGCAGGCGATGAGGATGTTCTCGGGATCGAGACCGGCCTCGCCCGCCAGCCGCTGCCGAAGCTCGGCGACATGGGTCGAGACCAGCGCGATGAGGTCGAGACAGACGACCGCGATGCGGCGATCGCCGTCGTCGGCGAGAAAAACCCGGCTCTGGAGTGGCCACTCCACGCCCTCGCCGGGAGGCGAACCGGGCATACCGACCATGGGCAGGCCCGGCTGCGGTGTGATATCGACCCGCCCGAATCCAACCCGCAACATCCGGCTCTCCTCGTTGGCTCTCGTCTCTTGCTGCCCACTATAGAGAATGTGGTGGCGGAGAGATCGTTCCTCCCCTTGATCTCTTGCCGGGCTTGGTTGGTCCGCGAGCCATCAGTCGTGGCGCTCGCGACCTGTCAGGCGGCGCTTCGTCGCGAGAATGCATGCCATAGCCGCGGACAACGCCGGCAATCCGCAGGCGATAGTCGCTGAAGATTGCGGCTCGGCCTCGGGTCTGGCCTGCTCGGTGCGCCTCCAGTTGTCGCCAGGCCGCCACTGCGTCCTCGTCCCGCCAGAAGGAGAGCGACTGGATCTTGCCCTGTTCCGAAAGGCTGGCGAAACGCTCGATGGAGATTGAATCCGTCGATCCCATCCAGAAGCGGCCGCAGATCAGCGGCGATATCGAGATACTCGTCACGACGCCCCTCGGCCGGCCAGACCTCGAAGACGACCGCAATCATGCGGAAGCCGCGATCGCCTCGCTGCGGCCAGGAACGCGCGTTGGCAGTTGGACCATAGACAATAGCAACAGCTCTCGATTGCCTGAGCTCACCGCCAGTCGACAGGATTTCCGCTAGTTCCAGTACGTGACCGACCGCAGGATCTCACGTGTTGTTGACCGGCAGGTCCAGCATGACATCGCCACCCTGCCACGGTCGGGTAACGCGCCGTACTGGCCGATCACTGTTGACGCCTCTATCACACCAAGTGGTGATCGGCCAAGCTCCCGCGGCTTGCGGCGTGTGGCAGCCCGCTGGCACGAGCTCTGCAAAATACAGCGCCGGTACACCCGGCGCCTCGTCCTTGAGGCAGGCGCTCTGGCAGCCAGGCCGGTAGAAGATCTGGTTGGATGCCGGTACTTCCGCGAAAGACCATTCCCGCCGTGTGGAGTGAAGCGCGATCACTAATTCGAAGGAGGACGACGATGGCGGTCAACCCGATCCAGATTCAGAAATTCCTGAAGGGGGTTGACTACCCCGCGAGCAAGAGCGATCTGCTCGAGAACGCCGAAGGGCAGGGGGCCGACGAGGAAGTCCGCGCGACGCTGGAGCAGTTGCCCGATCAGGAGTATGAGACCCCCGCCGACGTGAGCCAGGCGCTCGGAAAGATCGACTAGCGAATCACATGAAGCAGGAAAAGACGATGACGTCCGTCACGCCGGACGTCGTAGATCGGACTGCCCGCGCCAAACTGGGATACGAGCAGTTGCGGCCTGGCCAGGAGGAGGCCATCGCGGCCGTGCTGGACGGACGCGATACCCTCGTGGTGATGCCGACCGGGGCCGGTAAGTCCGCCATCTACCAGATCGCCGGCGCCCTCATCCCCGGCGCCACCGTCGTGGTCTCGCCGTTGATCGCCTTCAGCGGGATCAAGTCGAGGCGATCGCCGAGGAGGACGTGGGTGGCGCCGCGCTGATCAACTCGACCTTGCGCGACGCCGAGCGGGAGAAAGCGCTCGCTGAGTTCGAGGAGGGCGCAACCGAGTTCCTGTTCCTGGCGCCGGAACAGTTCGCGAACGAGGAGACGCTCGGCCGTTTGCAAGCGGTCAAACCGTCCCTCTTCGTCGTCGACGAGGCGCACTGCATCAGCGAGTGGGGTCACGATTTCCGGCCGGAGTACCTCCGACTCGGCGCCGTCATCGAAGCGCTCGCTCACCCTCGAGTCCTGGCACTGACCGCGACCGCCTCGCCCCCTGTGCAGCAGGAGATCGTCGAGCGGTTGGGGATGCGCGAGCCTCAGGTCATCGTCCGCGGCTTTGACCGTCCCAACATCCGCCTTGCGGTCGAGGGGTTCGCGGACGAGGAGGAAAAGCGCCAGGCGCTGATCGCGCGCGTGCTCGACGCGCCGAAGCCGGGAATCGTCTACGCGGCGACCCGCGGGCACACGGAGGAGTTGGCTACCGCCCTCGGCGAGCGGGGTGTCAACGCCGTCGCCTACCACGCCGGCATGAACGCCGGTGAGCGCGCACGGATCCAGGAGGCGTTCATGTCCGACGCGGCCGACGTCATTGTGGCGACGACCGCTTTCGGCATGGGGGTCGACAAACCGAACGTCCGCTTCGTCTACCACCTCGACGTCAGTGAATCGGTCGACGCCTATTATCAGGAGATCGGCCGCGCCGGCCGTGACGGCGAGCCGGCCGAGGCGATTCTCTTCTTTCGCCAGGAGGACCTCAACCTCCGGCGCTTCTTCGCCGCCAGCGGTCAGGTCGACGCCGATCAGATGGAGCAGGTGGCCGAGGTGGTGCAGGACGCCGCTGGCCCGCTTGAAGTTGCGGAGATCAGCGACGAGATCGACCTCTCGAAGACGAAAGTGACGGTCGCGGTCAGCAGGCTGGAGGAGGTCGGCGCGGTCGATGTGCTACCGACGGGCGAGGTCGTCGCGACCGTAGATGAGGACCTCGCCGACGCGGCTGAGGAGGCCGCTGAAGCGCAGGAGAATCTGCGCAAGTTCGCCCGCTCACGGATCGAGATGATGCGCGGCTATGCCGACATGTGCGACTGTCGAAGAGAGTACATCCTGAACTACTTCGGCGAGGATTATGCGCCTCCATGTGGCAACTGCGACAACTGCGAAGCGGGCCTGGTGATCGCCACGACCTCGGCGGCACAGCCGTTCCCGATCAAGAGCCGGGTCGAGCATAAGGTGTGGGGACCGGGGATGGTCATGCGCTACGCGGGCGACACGATGGTCGTCCTCTTCGACTCCGTCGGCTACCGCACTCTCGCTATGGATCTGGTGATGGCAAAGGAGTTGCTCACCCCAGCCGCGTAACCCGTCTCGTAAAATCGCGAATCATGGCCCGGGGCAGCGGCAACGATGAGAGGAGTGCGCTGATGACCGACACCTCCCGCTCGCTGGGTCAGGAACCGCTCCTCCTGGCCGACCTCTCTTCCCCCGAAACACGGGAGCTGCTGCCTGGGATCGAACTGGTGTTGCTGCCGGTCGGAGCCCACGAGCAGCACGGGCCGAACATCGCTGTCTCAACCGACACGGTCTCGGCCGACGAGTTGTGCCGCGCCGCCGCTGCACTCGTTGGACGGGCCGTGGCCGTGGCCCCGGCGATCCCCTGGGGCGTCTCCTGGCACCACTTGCGCTTTGCCGGCACCATAGCGCTACGGCCGGCCACCCTGATTGCCGTGCTCGAGGATGTCGTCGGTTCACTCTACGCGCATGGCGTGCACCGCTTCCTGGTGGTCAACGGCCATGGCGGCAACAGTGCGGCAATCACTACCGCGATCGAGCAGATCAAGCACGACACCGGCGTTCCGCTCATCGCCTCCGTGTTCGGCTACGCCTTGATCGCCGAGCAGGCGAAGATGCTCCTGCCGGCAGACGCGATTGGTCACGGCGGCGCCGACGAGGCGGCCGTGGTGATGGCCGTCGAGCCACACAGGGCGAAACCGCACGCCTTCACTGCGCCGCGGCTGACCGGTGCTCAGGTGGAAACGGCGACGCTCTTGCGTGCGTATGGCGGCACACTCGCCCGTCGCTACGACGAGGTCACCCAAAATGGCGTGACTGGCGATGCGACCTTGGCGTCAGCGGAACTTGGACGGCAGATCCTGGATGGCGCCGCGCGGCGACTGGCGGAGCTCATTGAAGTCCTGTTACATGAAGCGGGCGAGGCGAAGGACGCCCAGGCGCGAGTGAACGGGGTAGCGGCGCGAAGACTCAGGCATCAGCAACTCAACACCCCAAGGGCAATCCACGTAGCGAACCATTGGTTCCGAGACATGTTGTGTGACATGTATTGTTGCGTAATCCTGGGCAGAACGAGATTCCTCTGACAGGACCGATGCCGTCGTTCACCATGGATCTGAACCTCGGTCACTGCCAGTGCTCTGACGTCTTCAACGTGGGCAACGTCTGAGACAGTCGTGCACGGCCCGCTCAAAACTCCGTGTTGAGCCTCGCGTGGCGATTCGCCTCGTCCCAATCGATATGAAGTGCGCGGACCACGTGGGGCAGCAACTCCGTCAGCTCCGTGGCGTACCAGGTGCCACTGTTACCCCGCGCCTGCTCGAAGGCGTGGCCGCACCCCTTAGTGCCTGTATAGCGAGCCACCATGTTCCGGATGTGGTACTGAAGTTCGATTCGAACGAAGCCGATACCGCTTCCGACTTGTCATGCCATGGTAGGTAGCATCTGCGGCGAGACCTCGAAAACCAACGGTTCTCCGCACAGATACCGGCGCACCTCCTCGACCATCGCCTGGCCTTGCCGCAGATAGGTGTCAGTGGTGTGGCCGGCGGCGTGCGGTGAGAGGATCACGTTCGGCAGCACGCGGAACGGACTTTCAGTAGGCAGCGGCTCGATAGCGAAAACATCGAGCGCAGCGCGAATCCGCCCCGATCGCAGTTCGCTCAGCAACGCATCTTCGTCAACCAGCGCCGCACGAGCTGTATTGATGAAGAGTGCGCCGTCACGTAACCGGGCGAGTTGTTCGGCGCCGATCATGCCCGTCGTTGCTGGCAGGACCGGGGCGTGCAGGGAGACGACGTCGCTTTCTGCCAGCAATTCGTCCAGCGATTGTGGAATTGCACCCAATTCGGCTGCCGCAGTGGGACTGAGCAACGGATCATAGACCAGCATCCGTGAACCGAACGCCTGAAAAAGGTGGATCACCTTTCGGCCGACATAGCCCGCGCCCACGATTCCCACCGTGCACGCGCTCAACAGCCTCCCCATGGTGCGTTCCCGCAGCGACTTCCATTCTTCACCGGCTCGCATGCCGACGTCGATTTCGTGTAGCGGTCGCAATCCCAGCAGTGCTTCGCTGATCACGAATTCCGCCACGGCGTCGGCGATGATCGCCGCCGCGTGACTGACCCGAAGGCCGCCCTCCATGAGATTGACCGGGACGAGGTTGCGAATGCTTCCCGCGGTGTGGGCCACCAATCTGACGTTTGGTTTTTCGGCAAGGAGATCTGCGCTCAGCGGCGGGGTGCCCCAGCCCGTGATACAGGCTACGGCGCCATCGAGCAAGGGCCCGAGGTCATCTGGTGTCAGTATCGATCCGTTCGGCAGCCGCACCTGGGCAAAGCTGGCCAGGTATTCAAGTGCCTCAGGCGAGAGGATCTTTTTCCGCGTAGCCTCGGGGATCAGTATGGCGACGGTTGGCTTGTCCGAACCCACGACGTGTGCCTCCACTTGGTGCCCTTGTCTCGCGACCCCAACCCCTGTCTGCAAGGTCGTCAGAGTTGGCTCGGATAGAGCAGCAGTTCTGGCACGTATGCTCGCGGCGGGAGGCGCAGTACGAAGATGCAGGCGGCCGCAACGTCCTCCGGTTGCAGCGCCCGCGCCAGGACGTCGGGCGGCGTCGGCGTCGGCCGTTTTTCCACCAGCGGCGTGTCGGTTAACCCAGGGAAGATTACCGTCGTGCGGATGCCGTGCTTGCGTTCCTCTTCCATGGTCCCGTGTGCCAGTCCGACGAGCCCCGCCTTCGTCGACTGATAGGCGACCCCCGAGGCGTCCGGCTTCTTGGCCGCCGACGAGGAGACGTAGACGAGTTGGCCGCCCCGTTCGCGCAGCGCTGGCACGACGGCCTGGGTAATGTTGAACGATGCGGTCAAGTTGACCGCCAGCATGTCGGCCCAGCTCTCTGTGGTCAGTTCGTCGATCGTTCGCCGCGGAATGTTGGTGCCGGCCGTGATCACCGCCGCATCGACCTTGCCGTACTCTGCCAGCGTTGCTTCAACCAGCCGCTCCACGGCCTTGCGGTCGGTGACATCAGTAGGAACCGCCAGTGCCCGGCCAGGAGTTTTCGCTATTTCGTCCGCAAGGATGTCCAGCGCGCGATCGTTGCGCGAGGCGAGGACAAGGCGAGCGCCGCTATCGGCCAGGGCCTTCGCGGTCGCGCGGCCCATGCCGCTGCTGGCGCCGGCCACCAGAATCACACGATCACTCAGATCACCACCGTTGTTTGCCATCTAAAAGAGTCCCTGCCCGCCGTTAACCTCGATCGTCTCTCCAGTCAGGAACGACGACAACGGCGAGGCGAGAAAGACCACCGTATTGGCGACGTCCTGTGGCGTCCCTTCGCGCGCCAGCGGCGTTCGCGCCACCGTTGCCTTCCGTCCCTCCGGCGTGCTGAAGCGGTCGTGAAACTGGGTGCCGATCAAGCCCGGGGCCACGCCGTTGACGCGAATACCGTGCGGGGCGACCTCTTTGGCCAGCGCCTTGGTGAACGTCAGCACGCCACCTTTCGCCGCCGCGTAGTGCGCTGCTCCCATTCCGCCGCCGTCGTGGGCCGCCAGCGAGCTCACGGTGACAATGCTCCCCGCGCCAGCTTCTTCCATGATCGGTAGCACGGCGCGGCAGGTCAAGAAGGTGCTAGTCAGGTTGACGGCAAGGGCCGCATTCCAGAGGTCGAGCGGGCAGTCGGCGATCGGACTCCGCTGCAACAAGCCGCCCGAGTTCGCGACCAGGATGTCGATCCGCCCGAACTCCGACAACGCCGTCTCGATGACCCGCGTTGCTTCGGCCTCCTGGGTCAAGTCGGCACGCGTTGCAATTGCTCGCGAACCAGTGCGTTCAATGGCCTCCACCGTCTCGGCGGCGCCTCCATCGCTCGCAAAATACGTCAGCAGGACGCTGACCCCGCATTGGCCCAACGCCTCCGAAACGGCGCGGCCGATCCCGGAGGCTCCCCCGGTGATGATGGCCGCCTGCCCGCTCAGCCCGAAATCCATCCTCGATCCCTTCTGACCTGCGTCCGCGCTCAACTGGCTAAGGCGGGCTCGGCTACGCCGATCAATCGTTTCACGTATCCCAGATCGACCCGGGTCTGGGCGAGCACCTGATCAAGCGGCACCTCGTAATGACTGTGGAATGAAAGAAAGCCCTGATACCTCGTCTCCTTGAGGAAGGTGGCGATCTCGTCCCATGGAACCATGCCGTCGGGAACGCCCATCCAGTCGGAGCGCCAGTGGCGCTGTCCAGACTCCGACAGCTCCGCCGGGAACCAGCCGCCGTTCTTTACCCCCACGCAACAGAGCCACGGCGCTAGAACATCAAACGTGAATCGCCAATCTTCGCGGCCATCCTGCACTGTCTGGTTGCCTGGATCGGGATAGGCGCCGATCAGCGCGGGATCTTGGCCTTCCAGCAATGCCGCTGCCTGCGCTCCTGAGCCGTGGATGGTGTCGCCGTGCAATTGGATCGCCAGGAGCACGCCATGCTTTTCGGCCAGCCGGGCCAGCCCGTCCAGGTTGCGACGCGCGGCCTCGAAGCAGGCCGCGTAGCCTCGCTGAGGGTCGTATTTCCAGTAGCCGAGGCGGATCAGGCCGATTCCGGTTTCAGCGCAGGTCGCCAGAACCAGCTCCACCCGTTCATCAGCGGGATCCGTCAGATCGGTCGTCGCCATCGGCACGGCGAGCCCGGCTTGCCGCAGGTGCCGCACCGCCTCGTGAATCGAAGCGGGATCATCCGGCTCGGCCTGGTGACCGGGGCGAATCAGGAGATCGATGCCGTCGAATCCGAGGTCTGATGTGGCATCGGCGATTTCCACCAGGCTGCGCCCCCGAAATAACTTGGTGAACAGGACAGTCTGCATTATTCCCCCCTGATATCCGGCTATAACCGTTCTTGGTTTTGTGGCGTTCTACGCTCTTGCTGGCGGCGCGGCCGACGCACGCACAATCAATTGCGGACGAAACGTTATGTGATCGGCTGGTCCAATTCGCCGCCCCTCCAGCCGATCAATGAGCATCGACACCGTCACCTGCAGCATCTCCCGCAGCGGCTGGCGAACCGTGGTGAGAGGCGGTTGTGCGACTTCCGCGAAGGCAATGTCATCGAAGCCGACAATCGAGACGGCCTCCGGCACACGCACTCCCAAGATCCTGCGCTCCTGCGTAGGCGCCCAAAGCGTACATGTCGTTGATCGCGAAGAGAGCAGTCGGCGGGTTGGGGCGCTTCAGCAACTCGCTCGCTGCGCGACGCCCGAACTCGGCTCCCTCGACGTCGCCATAGCCGTGACTGGATGACCCCTCCCAGACCAGATCGCCGTCCGGTTCGAGACCAGCATCGCTCAGGGCGGCGCGAAAGCCATTGAGTCGCTCCAACCGGCTGGCCGTGCGCAGCGGCCCGGAAAGAAAGCCGATCCGCCGATGGCCGAGGCTGAGCAGATACTCGGTGGCGATGCGCGCCCCCTTCACGTTCTCGATGGTCACGCTGTCGATCTCCGATTCCGTCCGCTGGTCCACCGGCGCGGTGTCCCGGTCGAAAGTGACGGCGCGCATTCCACGCCGCACCAGCGCCTGCACGTGAGCGAGCGAGAGAGGCGAGGAGCCAAAGATGACGCCGCGCACGCCGTACGACGACAACGACTCCGCGTACCGCTCCTCCTGAGCTGGATCGCGACCGGCATTGCCCAAGAGAACCTGATAGCCGCGGCCGCGCGCCGCCTCCTCTACGAACTGGGCGAATGAGCCCCAGAAGGGGTTTGCCACTGAGGGCACGATGAGCCCGAGAATCGGCACCTGGCCGGTCTTGAGCTGTCGGGCGAGCTGATTCGGCGTATAGCCGAGCTGGGCCATGGCTTGTTCAATGCGGTCCCGCGTCTCAGGGCGCATGCGGTCCAGCCGCCCATTGAGGACGTTGGAGACCGTGCTGGGTGAGGTCCTCGCCAGCAATGCCACGTCTTCGATGGTGACGCCTTTGCTCGACATCACGCCCCGGCTAGCACGCTCGCCGCGTTTCGACTCTCGTGCTGCACATGTCTCGGCACGACGATGGTAGTCGCGAAACGATTCGAGTCCATACTCGGTCTTGATCCGCGCAACTGGCCACGCCGGGTCGTTGCTCGCCAGCGTGAAGACGTGCTCCTCGGTCAGAGCCTCGACCCGGGCCCGGCTGCCGAGCTCGAGTTGCACGCGGTGCAGCTTCTCGACCTGATCGTCGATGTGGAAGAGCTCCTTCTCCAAATCGATCGTCTCAGTGGCAAAACGGTGCCAGCGGCTCGTCGAGGCCAGGATGCGCCCGGTGACGTCGATGATCCGGCTGTGCTCGGTCCGGACCGAGGAGACGACATAATATTGATGTAACCAGGCATATGCCTGGAGCGGGAATCCGCCATCATAGGCGGACGGCCAGACGACCAGCTCTGCGCCCTGGTTAGCAAGCGATTGCCAATGGTCCGGCCAGCCGATGTCGTAGCAGATTGCCAGGCCGAGACGGCCGAAATCGGTGTCGATTACCGTGGCATCTGTGCCAGGCATGATCGACCATCTGCGGCATTCGCCGATCGTGGGGTGCACCTTGGAATAGATGCCGGCGATCTCGCCGCCACGGTCGATCACCACCGCCGTGTTTTCTACGACCCCGGCGGCCGAGCAGAGCGAAATCGGGGCCACCATCCAGAGGCGATGCTTCTTGGCCAGACCGCTCAGGGCGTCAATCGTGGGACCCGAAACCGACTCGGCAACCGGTCTTTCCTCGTGCGACAGTCCGATTTCGAGCAACGTTTCCGGCAGGCAGACGAGATCGGCCTGCTCGGCCGCGGCGGCCTCGACGCTGGTGCATGCAAAGGCGCGGTTACTTTCAACGGATGGCGCCGGACTTCCGTGAAACGATGCTGTAGTGACCCGAACTTTTCTCGGCATCGACATTCCTTCAGCGCGATTGATCGACGTGTTTGTTTCTAGTGCATCGATGCACCCAAGTCTCAAAGTAGCAGTGGCCGATGATCGTGTCAACTAGTATATTCCTTGGCACGTGGATGCGGTTGACAGCGCCAGACGGCACTGATAGAGTCCGCGGCAACGATTTAGTAGAACGATGCACAATTGGCACCGCCGTTGACGCGGCCAGAGGAGGTGGCCGCAGGTGATTCCCGCACGTTCGACGTCGATCGCTCGTTTCTCGCAGGTGAGGAGTAATACCCAATGACACACGGGATTTCACGGCGATTCGTTGTTAAGGCAGGAGGGGCCACGCTCCTGGTCGGTGGATTGAGTCACTCCCGGAGTGCCCGTGCCTGGCAGGAGACGATCCAGATTCGCGCCGCTGGTTTTGTCGAATCACAGGAGCAGCTCGAGCATACAATCGCCGTGTTGGAGGCCTACTCCGCGAAGTTCCCCAACGTGCAGATCAGCCCTGAGTTCACCGACTATGACTCTTACGTTGATAAACTGGCGACTGAGGCGGCGGGCGGAAACGCGCCCGACCTGATGAGCACCAACGCGGACATCGAGGGTGAGTACTCCCGCCGCGGCGTCCTGCGCCCGCTCGATGAGTTCGTCCCTTCTGTCATCGATCTCGCTGACTATTCTGAAGGGACGGTCTTCAGCAACACCATCGATGGGCAACTCTTCGGCATCCCGAATGATTGCATCGCGCCATCGTTGATCTACAACACTGCCGTTTTCGAAGAGATCGGCATGGAAGTGCCTGATCAGATGTGGACCTGGGAGCAGTACGCGCAAACGGCGAACGACATCGCCGCCGCGAAGGGCGAGGGCTTCTACGGCACCGAAGACGGGGGCAACTCCTACATCGTCTGCGACATGTTTCTCCGTGGACGCGGCAAGGAGTTCTACACCGCCGATGGCAACCTCGGTTTCGACCAGGCGGACCTGGCGGCATGGTTCGGCTTCTGGCAGGGCCTGCGGGAGTCCGGCGGTGCCCCTCCCGGCGACATCCAGGCGCTGGCCACCGGCGACGACCTCTCACGCACCGGGCTCATCACCGGCAACGCGGCCATCCTGCCGCAGCTCACCGACACCTATTTCGGCCTGCAAGCCCTCACCGAGAACCCGCTCGGCATCCATCTGCTTCCTAACGGCTTCGAAGGCGGCGAGCTAACCCAGCATCACTACACGTATGCCGGTAACTCATCGAGCGTCTCGGCAAAGACGGAGCACGTGGACACGGTCATCGATATCATCCGCTTCATGCACACCGATCCGGAAGGAATCGAGATCTTCTACCGCGGCAGCGGACTCGTCCCGGCGTCGAATACTGGCCGCGCCACGCTGCGCGATGAAGGTGGCCCGGATGAGCAACGCATCCTCGACTATATCGACATGATTCTGGAGGATGCCTCAACGCCGCGCAATCCAGCCATCGCCGGCGTCTCCGCCATCCTGCGCCGGATGAACGAGGAAGTTGCCTTCAACCGGCTCACCGTTGATGAGGCTGCGCAGCAGTTCTTCGATGAGGCGGCCGCCAACATCTCATGAGTCAGGCAGGCGTTGGTCTAGAGAACGGTCACGCCTCGAAACGGTCTGGGCGGGCGCATCTAGATGCGCCCGCCGCGCCGTTTCCCGGGAACCAGCAAGGAACTCGGAAGCGATTTGCCTCCAGCCGGGCGCTCAAGGAGAACATCGCGGCCTACGTCTTCCTAACCCCGTGGTTGCTCGGTTTCTTTCTCCTGACGCTGGGGCCGATGGTCGCGTCGCTCTATCTTTCACTGACCGACTTCGAACTCTTTACGCCCCCGGAGTGGCTCGGTCTTGACAATTACCGGCGGCTCTTCACTGCGGACCGGAGATACTTGCACACGCTGCAGGTCACGTTCAGTTTCGTCTTTCTCTCCGTGCCATTGAAGCTGGCGTTCGCCCTCTTCATCGCCATGCTGCTCAACCGGGGCCTGCGCGGACTTGGGTTCTACCGGTCGATCTACTACCTGCCATCACTGTTGGGTGGCAGCGTGGCCATCGCCATCATGTGGCGACAGGTCTTCAGCAAAGAGGGCCTCGTCAATCAGATTCTGGCTCAGTTCGGCATCGTGGGGCCGAGCTGGATCTCCAATCCTAACTACGCCCTTTACACTCTGGTCGCTCTGGCAGTCTGGCAGTTCGGAGCGCCGATGGTCATCTTCCTGGCCGGGCTGAAGCAGATTCCCCAGGATCTCTATGATGCCGCGGCGGTAGACGGTGCGGGCGCGGTCTCCAAGTTCTTTCGCATTACTGTTCCGCTGCTCACACCGATCATCTTCTTCAACTTTCTGATGCAGATGATCGGCTCCTATCAAGCCTTCACTTCAGCGTATGTCGTGAGTGGCGGCAGCGGTGGCCCGGCGGACTCCACCCTCTTCTACACCCTCTATCTTTATGAGCAAGGGTTCACCAACTTCGAGATGGGCTACGCCTCGGCGATGGCCTGGGTCCTGCTGGCCATCATCGCCGTCTCGACAGCTGTCGCGTTCCTGTCGTCGAAATACTGGGTTCACTATGCCGATGCCTGAATCTTGGGGAGAAATCGATGGCTTTGCCGGCCGCCGATAGGCCAGATCAGACCGGACCCGGACGCTCCGTTCTCAGGAATCGCCTTGGTCTGCACGCGCTCCTTCTTCTCGGAGCGGTGGTGATGCTCTACCCGTTGCTTTGGCTGGCCAGCAGTTCACTGAAGCCAGCTGAATTGATCTTCAGTGATCCCAGTCTCTGGCCGAAGCGGATCGACCTCTCCAACTATACGCGGGGTTGGGAAGGCGTCGCCCTGCCATTCAGCCAGTTCTTCCGCAACTCGTTTATCGTGGCTGGCGGCGCCGTCGTGGGGAATCTTCTCGCCTGCTCGATGGCCGCCTATGCTTTCGCCCGGTTGAACTTTCGATTCAAGCGGTTCTGGTTCGCGCTGATGCTCGGCACGATCATGCTGCCGGCGCACGCCACGCTGATCCCGCAGTACATCCTGTTTCTCAACTTCGGCTGGATCAACACGTTTTTGCCGCTGATTGTTCCCAAGTTCCTGGCCACCGACTCCTTCTTCATCTTCCTGATGGTGCAGTTCATCCGCTCCATCCCAAGGGAGTTGGACGAGGCGGCGTCGATCGACGGCTGCGGCTTTTTCGGCATCTACGGGCGGATCATCTTGCCGCTGATGATGCCGGCCCTGGTCACTACTGCCATTTTCACATTCATCTGGACCTACGAGGACTTCCTGCTCCCACTCGTCTACCTCTCCGACATGAACCTCTACACGGTGCCGCAGGGGCTCCGTCTCTTTATGGCCTCGACCGGCGAGTCGGCTTGGGGGCCGCTGATGGCCATGTCACTCGTTTCGCTCGTTCCGGTATTTGTCATATTTCTCGTCTTCCAGCGCCTGCTGATCGAGGGGATTTCCACAACTGGCTTGAAGGGATAGCGGCATCAGCCCAACGATCATGGTGAACCTCGGTTCCGTTGGGCAACCAGTTAACCGGAGGAAGGGAGGCGGGCGCCTGCAGTGGTTATTCGTCGAGATCGCTCGTCCCTTCGGGGAGGTGGGATGTGGGGATCGAGGCGCCGTGGGAGGCGATGAGCGAGGTGGCCAATCTGCGCCGGTGGATCGCGGCGGGACCACTCACGTCAATTGAGTGGGGTATCGACACTGCCGGCAATGTTCGTCGAGGTACGTGTTACTAGGGCACGAGATCTGGCTGCTCGCTTTCAGGACACGATCAAGCGTAGCGTGGGAGATCCCGCACGTTGCACAAATCGAATCGATTTCGGTCTGCCCACCCGCATATCCGGGATCAGATCCCGTTGAATAGGCGTGCTCAAAACTCGGCGTTGAGCCCCGCGTAGCGGGTGGCCTCGTCCCAATCGACATGGAGCGCGCGGGCCACGTCGGGGAGAAGCTCGGTTAGCTCCATGGCGTACCAGGCGCCGCTGCCACCGCGCGCCTGCTCGAAGGCATGGGCGCACCCCTTGTGCGTGTATAGCAGGACACAATCAGCCGATTGCGGTGCCGCAGTTCCATTCGAAATCGCTGACTTCCGAGTAGTTTTGGCCGGTGTCCCAGCCACACCGGAATTGGCGGAGTGCAGTGATACACTGCCGACCTCGACCAAGGAGCGGGGCGAGGCAGTTGGTGGCTGCCGGTTCCGGTTGCGGAGTATCGCCGTGGACGGTCATACGAGATCCAGCGTGTTGGCGGCGTTAGGAACGAACGTGTCCGCTAAGCACCTCCTCGGCGCGCTTTAGAGCAGTGATTGTTGCCACCCCAGCAAGTGAGTGAGGGACCTCGGACGGGCGCTTCGGTGACCCAACCTCCTCGGCAGCGGATGTTGCGCTGACCGCCGAGTTGGCGCAGGCCGGGACGCTGCTCGACATCGACCTGCTCGACCATCTCCTCATTGGCTAGGGGCGCTGGATCTCGCTGCGCCGCCTCGGCCACGGCTTCCACAGGGCATGACGCGTGAGTTGGTCTCAACCAACCTAACGGTTTCGGGCAGATAGGACCGTGAACGCGCCGTGGAGCCCCGCAGCCTGAACCAGGCTGCGGCTTTATCGGGATGGTTTTTCGCAGGCTGACAATACCCTACCGAACTGCGACGAACCTATCCCAGTAACCAGCATCGAGGGCAGTGCCGGGCCTCGGAGCGAGACCAGCGGGCGGTGGCGGTTGCTGTTGAGCGCCACCGCGAAGTGCGCGATGACGCAATCACCCTCCATCACCGCCATCGATGTCTTCAGCAGCTGCTGGCACGAGGCGGCACATTCATCGATCACCTCCCGTCGTCCCAGCTCCGGGCCTCGCCCAACCAACCACATGCGCCGGATTCCCGGCGACAACCGCGTACGGAGCGACCTCGAAATCGACCACCGTCGTGGCGCCCACGATGGCGCCTTCGCCGATCCAGGCCCCGGCCAAGAGGACGGCGCGAGCACCGATCCAGGCGTTCTCCCCAATGACGACGCCGATCTCTGGCTCCGTGTGCGCGTCGCACGAACGGTCCCCTCCACTTTCGTGGGGCATCGCGGCGAATGAGTCCGCGATGACCACGTCATACGAGACGAGGGCATAATCCCGGATCACGATCCGTCGGTTTGACGTGACGATCGCTCCGGAGATCGTACAGTAGTTGCCGATCTCGACCTCGCCGTCCGAGCCAAGGTCAAACATGCTCCCGATGTAGATGCCGCTGTCGTGCCCGACCCGCAGTCCGCACCGTCGGCGACTGCGGTAGTGCAAGAACGCGAACGAGCTGTAGACCCAGCTCCGCTCGCCGATCACGACGTTGGCTGGCAGCGGCCGGGGGAACCAGTCATGGTCGAGCACCGTATCGTCGCTCATGGGACCCGACCGCCGCCTTTGACGACACGCGCTGGGTTGCCAACAACCGTGGCACCCGCAGGCACATTGGTGGTCACGACTGCGCCGGCGCCGATCCGCGCCGCCTTCCCGATGCGCACCCCCTTCAGCACGATGGCCCCGATCCCGATCCAGACGTCGTCCTCGATCACGACCGGGCGTGAGACGAGGGGCGGGCGCTGACCCCGGTCGCCGTGAGGCGCGTTCGCGATCGCGTCCTGTTTGCGGAGTTCCGGATCACGCGGGTGAAAATCGCAGTCGGCGATCGTCACATTGTAGGAGACGATCACTCGGCGCCCGAGGCGAATGCTCTCGGCGCACATGAACAGCGCCCCGGCGAGGATTGAGGTGTCCCCGATTTCGATGACGCCCGACGGCTCGACGCTGAATGCGGTCCAGGTATAGACCCTGACTCCGCGGCCGAGCGTCAGCCCGGGGTCGCGCTGGCTGTGGAAACGAGCGAAGCTCTCCTTGCGTTCGAGGAAGCACTCTGCCCCGATCCGGACGTTGGCCGGCAGCAAGGAATAGTCCCAGGTACCCGTGAATTCGCTGAGATCCATATCTCTAGTCCAGCCCGGTCAGGTCCAACATCTCGCTCAGGATCGGATCAGCGAGGAGAGTTCGACCCGCCGGCGCAACTGCCACCACTGGGTCAGCATGAAGCCAAGGAAGCCGTAGACTGGGAGCAGCCCAATCGCCCAGGCGAGCCAAACGGGGATTACTGGCGGCGGCAACACCTCCACAGGCACGCTGGCCTTCCCCCGTCCTTCGGGGCCGTCGACCGTCACCTCCAAGCTCCAGGTCCCAGCCGTTGGCAGGCGGACGTTACCTGACACCCCAGCCGGGCCCGGTAATGGGTCTGGGCTCGATTCGACCGTGCCAGCCACTGACGCCGTATCGGGGCTTGGCAGGGGTACCGCCTCGACCGCAAAGGTGAGCGGCCCGCTGACGAAGATGCCCCACTCGATCCCGATGGGCAGGTCAAACCCGGCCCGCACCGGGTCGGCGTACAGCCCGATTCTCAACGGATACGGTCCGGCGTCGACATCGACTGCCCGTACCGGCGGATCGTCCGCCAATGCCCGTTGTTGCCAGAGGGTGGCCCAGATCGCGAGCAAAGTCATTAGGGCCGCACGCAGAAATAGTCTCTGCGCCACCATCACCCTCCCGCCCGGTGCAGCGATGCGCCCAGCACTAAGCCGAACCAGCTGCCCACGATTGCGCCAACCACCGTCCACGGCAGCGAAGCGGCGAGGATCAATCTGCCGTCGAACGTGGGGAACTTGGCCATGCCGAACGCTATCCAATTGGTATCGAGTGCGGCCACGGCGAGGAACCCGGCCACCGCCGAAATCACGACGACAGCCCTCAGGGGCCAGCCGCGGCGTCGCGCCAACCACACGGCCAGGTCGAGCAGGACAGCGGCCACAATTAGCCACTGAGGCATCGCAAACGGCACGAAGGTCTCGATCGGAGCCGCCGTTCGGTAGGTTTGTCCCTCCAGCTGAACCACTGCATCCACGGCCGGCGGCACGAACACGAACAGGACCTGCCGCAACAGCAGGTAGACCAGGACCGTGCCCGTCGCCGCTCCCGACCAGCGGAAGGCGAGCGCCGCCCCCGCTAGAACGAAGGCGCCGAACAGTGCCACCAGGACCGGGTAGAGCGCGAACGGGCCGAACAGCCCCTGCCTCAATCCGTCAGGCGCCACTGCCTGGGTGAGATTCACGAACAGGAGGCCCAACACCGACGCCATCCCGACTAGCGCCCCTATCCGGGCGACTCTGCAAGTCGTGCGCGCTCCTGCATGATCCGCCAAGTTGGCGGCAGACGCCAGGATGTAGACGGCACCCAGCCCCGCCAGCATCATGCCGGACGTGATCATGACGTGGAACGGGGCCCAGAGCGAGACATCGATGCCATAGAGCGAGTGCCAGTAGTCGTCGAGCGGGAACGCGATGGTTGAGCCGAGTGCACCGAAGCCGGCGAGGTAGGCACCCAGAGGTCCGTGGAAGGAGCCCAGACGCGTCGTGCCAGTGGAGGTGCTGGCCGGGTTCCGATGCGCTACGACCGTCTCGACTAGGATCGCGCCCAAAGCCGCGAGTCCGCTGACCGCAATTCCGCTCAGCACCATCAGGTGCGGCACGATGAACGGGCGGTCGCGTCCGACGGCAAGGTGCCACTGGATGTCCCACGCGAAGCCGATCAGGTACGCCATTGCCCCCGCGAGGACCGTGGAGCCCAGGATCAGGCATGACAGCCACCCTCGGGTCGCTATCTGGAGCTCACTTGTGACCGGACGCACCAATGTTGTCGCTGTTGCCATAAGTGTGTTCCTTGTCGCCATTCGGGCATCAATCACCTGGCATCACATACCAACGCGCTGGAGCGACGGCGGCGGCGGGCAGCGAGGGGTCCAGCGTCATGCAGACGAAGACGAACGTGTAGTCCACGGGTGCGAAGCCGACGGCGCGGAGGGCAGGCTGAAGGGTTGGCGTCTCCATCGCGGTCAGTCGATCAAGACCGCCCGTCGCCTGCACTCCGGGCTCGGTTGCGAGCCAGTCAAGTGTCCCGGCGAGGACGGATGTGAGCTGTGTGGGACAGTGAGCAAGGATGTCAACTAGCAGTGCGGACCCCGGGTTTGATCCCGCTGTCGTAATCGCGGTGTACCCCACGTGGGCGCCATCACGGACGTCGAAGACTTCGAGGGTAAGGTAGTGTCTATCGGCCACGCGAGCTCGTGCCTGACCTGAAACCTGGTTGTAGCGAAGCCAGGCAGGTGAGCGAACGATGCCACAGGCGATCGGGAACGAGCATCTCGCGGCCTGCCACAGCGCCACGTACTCTGTTCCGAAATCCCCGACGGGCCGAACGGTTAAATGCCCGGCTTCCTGCGCCGCGCCCGCTGCAGGAATCGAAACTGCGGCGCAGCCGTACTTGACCGTCTGGAGTCCTTCAACCGCCCCTGCCACCCTCCGTAATAAGGGAGACAATCCGGCCCACGGAAGGCAGTACAAGAGGCCATAGCCAGCCGCCTTCGCCGCTTCAATCGCAGCGAAGCAGAGGTGGCGGACGGGATGCGCGGCGTTTTGGAGCGGCACATTGCGTAGGTCTTTGCGTAGTGTGAGGGCAGAAAGGCGCACCGCCCGCATCTCCTTCTCATCGACAAGGAGGCGCGATGGCGTGAGAACCACTTGAGCTGCGATCTCCCCGTGCTCGTCCACCGCGACCACCACAAGCGAGCGCCCAAATGGCGTCTCAATGTACCAACGATGCCACATCTCCGGGGTCAGCGTGCCCCAGGCGGTCTCGTGCTCCCAGAGCCTAAGCACGGCCGGCAGGTCTTCGTCATCAGCAAGGCGGAACGTCAACTCGGCGGTCATCGGTCACTGCCGATCTGAGCAGGCCCAAACGGCGGGGTAAGATCCGTCCGCTCAAGAATAAGGAACGATCCACTTAGATTGTCGCCGGGTGGGCGTACCAGTGGCTGGCCCAGCTCAGTTTCGCGCGAGACAGTTGGACCGCCCCGCTCGATGTGCGCCGGGTGCATCCGAGCGAGAATGCCAATGTCGTCGCGGTCGAGCAGATTGCGGGACTGGTCAGGCATCTGCCTGCGGACGGAGGGACCGCCGCTGTTCGTCTTCGATGCCGGCTACGATTCGGCGCAGGTGACCCAGGGACTGGAGACGCTCCCCGTCGCCGTTCTGGTTCGTCTGCGTGCCGACCGCTGCTTTTACGCCGACCCGCCGCTGGCGGTGCCCTCACCCAAAGGGGGTCGTCCTCGGAAGCACGGGGCCAAGTTCGCCTGCAAGAATCCGGCAACCTGGCCGGTACCGACGGTGGAGCACTGCACCGAGGACGCGCAGTACGGCATGGTGCGGGTGCGCGCCTGGGCGGGGCTGCATCCCAAGCAGCAGGCGCATCCTGGTCGCGGCACCCGCAAACCACGACGAATCGTGCGTGGGAGTGTCGTCCTGGTTGAGGGCAGCCGCTTACCGGCCCGGCCGTATAAGCCTCACCACCTCTGGCTCTGGTGGGCCGGACCCGGCATACCCGACGTGGACCTGCTCTGGCGCGCCTACGTCCGGCGCTTCGACCTGGAGCACACGTTGCGCTTCTGCAAGCAGAGCCTCGGCTGGACAACGCCCCGCGTGCGCCACCCCGAGCAGGCCGATCGCTGGACCTGGCTGGTGGTGGCCGCCTACACCCAGTTGCGCCTGGCCCGGTCATGGCTAGTCGACCACCGCCACCCCTGGGAGCGTCCCCTTGAGCCCGGGAAGTTGACGCCGGCTCGGGTCCGTCGTGCCCTTTCCGCACTCTTACCGCTGGTGGGAACGCCGGCCCGTGCACCAAAACCCTGCGGTCGCTCGCCAGGTCGACCCAGGGGGAGCCGATCCGGGCGTGCCACCCGCTACCCAACCCTGAAGCACGCGGCCTGAGGCGCGGTTTCTGTCCAGACCTGACTCCTTAGGGTAAGTGCCGAAATCGCGAGTGGCAGGGCTACGTTAGCAACTACCAGATACACAACGTAGACATCCTGAATGATCCGTTCCAGCAGGCGGCGGTTCAAGCGATGCAATTCTTGGCTGACCGCAATCGCTTGCGTATCCTCACGCTGCTGGCGCGGGGCGAATCGTCGGTTGGAGCGCTCGTCGACCAACTCGCGTTGCCTCAGCCGCTAGTCTCTTACCACCTCGGCCGACTGCGTGACGCTGGACTCGTCCGAGCTTGGCGTCAGGCGCGGCAAGTCCGCTACACCAGTAACCTGCCGGCCTGGGACGCTGTTGACAGTCCGATCCGCGAGGTCTGCAACGTGGTTGCATTTCCCACAATGGACTCTGCCGAGCCGTCCCTCGGGCATGACCAAGTCGGGACAAAAAACCTGAGACTCCCGCTAAAGTCCGTCTCCAGCATTGACCCGTCATCGCTGCCATGATGCCATTCAGGAACTAGGGGTTGAACTGGGAAATACGGACTTTAAGCGTATTTCCGAACGCGGTAGCCGTTACGACGCCTGGTTCTAGCCAAGAGTGACACTAGCTTTTGGCACAGTCTGAAAGCCAGCCGACTTCTCCGGAGCTGGGATTCAATCCTCGATTGACTGGCCGCCCAGGGGTTCGGGGCCGAGCACACCCGCTTGCGGATTCGCCGACCATCTTGAGTGGCTGCCCGAACCCGTTCGATGGTTACGGTCGCTGGCAGAATCTGAGATGGTCAAAGACGCTCAGAACTCGGCGTTGAGCCCCGCATAGCGGGTGGCCTCGTCCCAATCGATATGGAGCGCGCGGGCCACGTGGGGGAGAAGCTCGGTCAGCTCCATGGCGTACCAGGCGCCGCTGCCACCGCGCGCCTGCTCGAAGGCGTGGGCGCACCCCTTGTGCGTGAAAAAGATGAACTTGCGGCTCAGGCCCGGGTCGACCGGCGCCTGCCACTGGTAGTTGCCGTCCCGGGCATCGGCGATGAGCTCGCCGCACCCGTCGCAGACGACGACTGGCCGCACGCTCTCCGGTGACATCTCGATCTTCAATGGCATGCGGAACCTCCAGAGCGAACATCCGTTCGCATCCAGACGGATTGTAGCAGACATGATGACCATCGATGCCGTGCCATGGCGCAGGATGGGATCGCGTTCCTCGAAACCGCGACGCAAACGTTGTGTCATCCTGAACGTCAATGAACGTGCAGGATCTCGTTTGCCGCGAATGTCCAGCACCGTAATAGCGCCTGGCGGTTGCCGCGTTGAGACCGCTCCATGCCCTCAGCGCCCGAACGTGGGATCGAGTGCGTCGCGCAAGCCGTCGCCAGTCAGGTTGAAGCCCAACACCGTCAGCGAGATCGCGAGCCCCGGGAAAAATGCCGATGTATGGCGAGTCGGTGACATACCGCTGCGCGTCGGACAGCATCCGGCCCCATTCCGACGTCGGGGGTTGCGCGCCGAGTCCCAGGAACCCCAGTGCCGAGACGAGGAGGATCGCGTTGCCCACCCCGATCGTCGATTGCACGATCAGCGGGGTGAGGATGTTCGGCACGATGTGCCGGGTGACGATCTCGCGGTCCGTAGCGCCCATCGCTCGCGCCGCGTCGACCATCTCCCGTCGCTTCACGGCCAGGGTCGAGGCCCGTGAGAGTCGCGCATAGGCCGGTAGGCCGACCAACCCGGCGGCCAGCATTGCCGCTGGCAATCCGGCGCCCACCCGTGCCGCCACCGTAATCGCTAGCAGGATCGCGGGGAGCGCCAGCAGCAGATCCATCGCCGCCATCAGCGCCAGGCCGGTCCGCCCTTCGACGTACCCGGCGACCGTCCCCACCAACGTCCCCAGCACGAGCCCGATCACGACCGATGCCAGTCCGGACACCAGCGAGATCGGTGCCCCGCTCACGACCCGCGCGAAGATGTCACGTCCTAAATCATCGGTGCCGAACCAGTAGGTTGCGTTCGGGGGCGTGAGTCGGTCCGGGATGTTCTGCACCACCGGGTCGCGCACCAGAAAAGGACCGATCGTGGCGACGGCCACCAGCGCCGCGAGGATCATCACCCCGCCGACCGCCCCCCGGTTGCGGGCAAACCGTCGCCAGATGCTTCTCCTCGACCGGTTCTGGGACATGATGGCGAGGTCAAGCGGAGACGCCTGCACGCTCAACGTCGACGCCGAGTGTGATCCCCCGACTCCCGGCTCGACGGCAGACGGGGGGTGGGGGATGAGGGCCAGCGTCCGCATCACTCGTACCGAATCCGCGGGTCCAGCACCGCGTACAACACATCGACCAGCAGGTTCAGCAGCACGAACACCGCCGCCAGGAGCACCACCACACCCTGCACCATCTGGTAGTCCCGCGCTCCGATGGCGGCGACGGTAAGCTGGCCCAGACCCGGCCAGGAGAAGATGGTCTCGGTCACGACGGCGCCGCCCAGCAGCGTGCCGAACTCCAGGCCAACCACGGTCAGCACTGGAAGCAGCGCGTTACGCGCCGCGTGGCCAACCACGATCAGGCGCTCCGACAGTCCTTTGCTGCGTGCGGTGCGCACGTAATCCTGCCCCAGCGATTCGATCAACGCGGCTCGGGTCATACGGGCCACGATCGCCGCTGGCCAGGCTGATAACGTCAGCGCCGGCAGGATGAGATGCCGCAACGCGTCTCGCGCCACCGTCCAGTTGCCTTGCAGCGCCGAGGTCACCGTCAGAAACGGAACCGATGGGTCTGCTCCCAGACGGGGATCGACCCGACCGGAGATCGGTAGCCAGCGCAGCCAGAGCCCAAAGATGATGATCAGGATCAGCCCCAGCCAGAAGGTCGGGATCGACACCCCCAGCAACACGACGGTCGAGCTGAGGTAATCGAGAAAGGCATGCCGTCGCACGGCCGCCAGCGTGCCGAAAATCACCCCAACCACCACGGCGATCACCAGGGCGGCCACCGCAAGCTCAATCGTGGCCGGGAATCGCGCCGCAATCTCGCTGACCACAGGCGTGTTGGAGCGATAGGAGCGTCCGAAATCACCGCGCACCGCGCCGGAGAGAAATGCGACGTACTGCACCAGCAGCGGCCGGTCGAGTCCCAGCTCCTGTCTCAGCGCGGCAATCGATTCCGGGTCAGCCCGCGCCCCCAGGATGAACTGTGCTGGATCGCCGCCGGCCGAATGCAGCATAAGGAAGACGAGCAGCGACACCCCCAGCAAAATGGGGATCGTCAGCGCCAGCCGCCGCAGCAGATACCGGGTCACGGGTGGTTGGGTGGTAGGGTGGCAGGGTGGCAGGAGACGAGTGACGTGGGATGGCTGTCAGAACACAATGGTGTCAATCTGCCCCTACTTCGTTCGCAGGCTAGGTGAAGAAGCGATAGATGAATGCTCCATCATCCTGCCACCCAGCCACCTCGCTACCCCGCCACCCTAGGCGAGGTCGACCTCGCGCAGCACGACTGACCCCACTGGCGACACCACCAAATTCTGCACGGTTGCCTGAGCGCCGATAGCCTTTTCGGGATACCCCAGGACGACCATGATGGCGTCGTCCATGATCAGCTTCTGGGCCTCGACGTAAATCGCCGCCCGCGCGTCCGGGTCAGCAGTCTCCTGAGCTTCCAGGTTGAGCTCGTTGACCGTCTCGTTCTTGTATCCGAGGCGATTGACGGCCCGCTCGTGCGTGAACAGCGAGAACATCACATTGTCCGGGTCTCCGTTGTCCCAGGTCCAGTCGTTCAGGAATGCCTGCACCTCGCCCGTGTTTACCTGGTCGAAGAACTCCGCATCCTCGAGTGACTGGAGGTTGACCGTGATGCCAACCGCGGCCAGGTCCGCCTGGATGAGCTGTCCCAGCACCGGCCAGAAGGAGTTAGCCCGGTTATACAGGTCGAACGTAATGTCGCTCAGACCCGATTCCGCGATCAACGCCTCTGCCTGCGCCGGATCATACGGATAGCGCTCGGCCAGCGATGGGTCATAGCCGAGCAGAGTCGGCGCGATCGGTCCCGCACCGAGGGTGTAGTGCCCGGAGGCGACGACCTCGGCGATGCTCTCCTTGTTGATCGCGTGCTGCACCGCCATGCGCAATGAGTGATTGTCGAAGGGCGGGATTGCCTGGTTGAACGCCATGAACTGAACGTTCAGGAACGGCCCGGTGATGAGCTGCAGGTTCGTATCGCTCTCGACGTCGCCAGCATCCTTGAAGTCGATCTGATTGGCGACGTCGATCGAGCCGGTCTGCAGCTCGGAGAGGCGGACGGTATCGTCGGCGATCGTGCGCCAGACTACCCGATCGAGCGCCGGTCGTCCGCCCCAGTACTCGTCATTGGCGACGAGCACCAGCTCGACGTCCTTGGTCCAGCTATCGAATCTGAACGGGCCGGTGCCGACCGGGTTCTGCCCGAATTCTTCGCCTTCCGCTTCCAGCGCGGTCGGGCTGACGATACCCGCGGCGAAGATGGCAAGATTGCCTGGCAGCAGGATCGTCGGCCGGCTCATGGTCACCGTCAGCTCCATGTCACCCGTCGCTTCCACCGACTCGACGTCGGCGAAGACGATGCCGGCGTAGACCATGGTGTCCTGGTGGAGCGGGTTCTCCTCGTCCAGCTGCCGCAGGAAGTTCGTCTCTACCGCTTTGGCGTCTAGCGGCGTGCCATCGTGGAAGGTCACATCCGGGACGGATGGTGAAGACGTATTGCAGTCCGTCTTCGGAGACTTCCCACGACTCCGCCAACGCCGGCTCGATTTCGACGGTGCCTGGCTTGAAGCGGGTCAGGCCCTCGGTGATGTTGTCCACGAGCGGCAAGAATATCACCGTAACCGTTCGAACCAGCCACCGCCGGGTCGAGCTGGACAGTCGACTGTGGAATGGCGACCACCAGCGTCTTGCCGCCATCCTGAAAGGCGAGCGCGGGCGCGGCCAGACCCGCTCGCGTAGTGGCGGCGGCCAGCGCGGAGGCGACCGGGACAGCCAGTCCCAGCTGCGCCGCGCGAGTCATGAACGCGCGGCGGGTCAGGCGTGCCGCGTGCAGATCCTCGACGAGATTCGTAAGAGTCCGATGGTCGTTTGCGTTCATTCGTTCCTCTCCATGTTTCCGATCCACTCCATTTTCGGATGGAGCGGCTACCTCCGACGCGGCCGTTTCCACACGGTGGTTCACCCCGGCTGTGCGCGGGCCGGCGCCACCCCGGCTGCGGCGCCATCAGCGCCTCGTCGCTGTGGATCGAGCTCGAACGGAAGCCGATCCAGCACCTCGACTCCTGACTCCTCGATCAGCACTATCCGTTCCATCTGAAAACTCCCAACCCCGAGCAGGTAGTAGGGCAATTCCACGCTGACGGCCATCCCCGGCGCCAGAGGACGAGCCTCATCCGCCGCGATAAAGGGCGGCTCCTCATAGTTATGGGCCAGACCGACGCTGTGACCAAGGTGGCCCCGGCTGTAGTTGGCGAACCCCGCCGCCCGCATCTGCTCTGTGCCAACGGCCCACACGTCGCGCATGGGAACGCCGGGAGCGAGCGCGGCGACCAGCGCCGACAGTGCATCGCGCAGGGCGTCGTATACCGCCTGTTGCTCGTCCGTGGGATCGAGGGCGTAGGTGCGGCCGACGTCACTGTGATAGCCGCCGACGTCGACCTGCATATCGAGTTTGACCGTCTGCCCCGGCCCCACCTCTGCCGGCGCTGTTCCGTCACCGACTGAGACGAGTCCTTCGACCTGTCGCAGTGCCGCGAACCGGCTGTCGCGTGCAGCGCACTCCCAGACGGCCCGCTGATAGGCCGCTGACACGCCGACCGCGCTCAACCCCGGCACTAGCGCACCCCGCGCACCCGCGATGCCGATCTCCGTCAACTCGGCCGCCAGGCGCAGGTTGGCGATCTCGTCGGCGTCCTTGATTGCGCGCAGATCGTCGAAGACCGCCCCGGCGTCGACCCACTCGACATCCGGCAACCGGTGCCGGAGCCCCTCGGCTACCCATGCCGGAAGCAACGCCATCTCGGCGCCGACGCGGCGACCGGTGTTGATGACAGCACCGACGGCAGCCGCGGCGGCATCGAGCATGAGCTCGACGTCGAATTGCGCCGGGCGCGCGACTACCCCGTCGGGCCGTGCGGCCGCGACCCGCGACGCGAGATCGGCTCCGGGATCCCGCAGATCGAGGTGCTCGATCCAGAGCGGATGGGCGAAACGTGCGACGACGTCATCGTAGCCGCCGATCTCGTTGTCTCCCGCGGCGACTCCTAACTCCTCCCGGCCGTTCACTGCTGCCGCCACCAGTCCCGGCAGGCGCCAGAGGGTGGCAATCAGACTCGTGCGGCCACTCAGATAGAAGGCGTTCTCGGGAGTAAGCGCCAGCAGTACGTCGAGTCGGTTTCGCCCTAACGCGTCCGTGATTCGCTCGCGACGGGTTGCCCCTTCGTACCAGACCACCCTCTCACGCTCCGCCATCGCAACCATCGACACTCTCGAATGCCTGCTCATCACCGCGAATTGTTCACTAAATAGATCAAGAAGTAAAGAACCTGAATCGGATTGACCTGCGATCGCTAGGATGAGGCCCGAGCCGGGTTAGTCGTCGACCGAGGACGGCAGCCAGGGAGCGGCGTCGGGTGCGAGCGTCCGTGAGCGGATGAGGAAGTCAAAGCGATCAGCAGGCATGCTTGTGTTCTTCGAAGTCACCTGCATGCGGCGGAGGCTGGAGGCCCGGACGGCACATTCGCCATCATCGATTGCGATGTAGACGTGAACACCGCATCGGTGGAGGGCAACAACGTCATTGACCCGCGGCGATTTCACGCGCATGCTGCCACCCTCTTGCTATGACCTTGTGCTGGTCATGGGGACCGCGTGTCGCACGGCGTCGACAGGACGAACAGGGCTGGAGACCTTCCCAGCTACCAACGGCAAGGCCGGGAACGCCTCCGGGGTTCCCGGAACCAGACCGGAGCCTACCGTTCCGACTACGGCCTCGGTCTTCAGCGTCGTGTCGGCGGTGAGGGTGGCCCTTCGCATCGCAGGAGGGGCGGGTATGATCGCCGCCGTGTCGAGGAACGGCTTTCGTGTCCCGGTCCTGTTGTGGAGCTTTCGTGATGGGGATAATCACGGTACGTCAAGCGACTCCTGACGACGCCACGGCATTGGCGGGAATGCTCGACCTGTTCGACGGCATGGGGGCTACGCCCGCGCAGGTCGCCGCGCGCATGCTGGCCTGCCAGAGCGTGTTGACGACCTTTCTCGGCGAGATGGACGGGCAGCCGGTCGGCTTTGCCTGTCTGCGGCTGGTGCCCCACCTGCAAGGCGACGAGCCGGATGCCGAGCTGACCGACATCTACGTCGAGGCGCCGTTTCGCCGCCGCGGCGTGGCCCGCGCGCTGATCGCCCGGGTTGAGGCGGCGGCGCGGGCTGCCGGCGCGAGCGATGTGGTGATCATCACCGGCTTCGACAACGAGGGCGCGCAGGCGGCATATCGCGCGGTCGGGTACGCCGAGTGGGCGCTGGCGATGCGGAAGCGCTCCCCGGACCACTGACGACATCGTGCCGACGTTCTGCCAGGAACGAGGGCAACCAGGGGTCAAGCATGTTGTGGCGAGGCCTGCTTGGAACGAAAAGAACTGTCGAGTACAACCAGGGGTCAAGCATGCTGTGGCGAGGCCTGCTTGGAACGAAAAGAACAGTCGCCCATCATCTAGAGTAACGCCAGGCCATGACGGGCGCCGCAGTTACCAGGCCACCAATCGAGGTTGGGGCGCGCTGTGCCTACCGGGAGAGCCCCCGGCACGAGGCAGGGCAAGCGACGATCTACGCCACCCGCGGAGGATTGAGGCGTCATATCCCCTGAACCATAGAACTATCACGATCAGAACAGGAATTGTCCGGTCCCCACCTCGGTCGCCATCAACCGCTCCAGCTGCGGCCCGTGGTGAACGCGGCGCGCAACGCATCCCGCAGGGCGCAGCCGTCGAGCATGGGATCGACACCTCCTTGCGCAACGGCTCCGGGGGCACCCGAAGGGTCATCCGGAGTTAGGGTGGAGGTCTCATCACGACTCACCAACGTTGCTCGACCGGCCAGTGTGCCAGCCATCCCAAGCCGGATTAGCGCGATGCCGGCCAGGGAGATCCCGACGGCCTCTGCGACCAGGTGCGGCAGCGCGACCCGCCGGCACGCGGATCAGTCGCTGGCCGCCAGAGCCTGATCCAGGTCCTCGATGAGATCGGCCACGTCCTCGATCCCCGTCGAGAGGCGGACCAGCCCATCCCCGATCCCGGTCGCCTCCCGCTCCTGCGGCGACAGCGTGCGGTGGGTTGATATCGCCGGGTAGAGCACCATAGTGTAGACGTCGCCGAGAGTCGTTACCGGCAGGCAGATGCGGAGCGCGCGCAGAAAGCGGAAGACTTCGTCACGACCCGCGCCCGCGATATCAAACGCCACGATCGCACCGCGGAGGTCATCATTGAAGATTCGCTCGGTCTCCCCGAGTGGCTCGAGTCCGGGGTAGTAGACGTGAGCAATTCGCGGATGCTGTGACATCCATCTGGCCAGTGCGGCGGCGTTCTCGCACTGCCGCTGCATGCGCAACGAGAGCGTCTTCACCCCGCGCAACGTCAGCCAGGCCTCGAACGGGCCTAGCACCGCTCCCGTCAGTTTCGTCAGTTCCCCAATTTCCAACGCCCGATCCCGCGTCGTGGCCACGACGCCGCCGGTCGCATCGCCATGGCCTCCCAGGTACTTGGTGGTCGAGTGAACCACTGTGTCCACGCCGAACCGGGCCGGATTGACCAGAAGCGGCGTGGCAAAGGTGTTGTCGACAATCGTCCTTACCCGGTTCTGCTTGGCGATCTCGACGATGGCGAGGATGTCGGCGACGCGGACGAGCGGGTTAGAGATCGTCTCGAAGAGAAAGACCCGGGGGCGGACCTCCGCCAACACACGCTCGACCTCACCCAGGTCCAGGATATCGACATACGACGTCCTGACGCCGAGCGTGCCGAAGACATTGCCCAGCAGCGCCTGGGTGGCGCCGTAGAGGTCGCGGCTGGCAACGACCCGATCGCCGGCCTGGACCTCGTTCAGAATCGCGGCCAGCAGCGCGGCCATGCCCGAGCCGAAGGCGATCGCGTCCTCGGTCTCTTCGAGCGCGGCGACCGCATTTTCGAGCGCGCGGGTGGTGGGGTTGCCGTGCCGAGTGTAGACGTACCCCGGCTGCTCGCCACCAAAGACCGCATCCTGCGTCTCAGGGTCGTCAGCCAGGTAGGAGACAGAGGGGTAGATCGGCGTTACCGTCGGCGTGAACTCCGGCCGTTCGGGCCGCTCCCCGGCGTGAACCGCCCGGGTGGTGAACCCGCGCAAGATCCGGGACACACCTCTGTCTTCTCGCTCTGCCAAACGCTCCTCCAGATGGGCCGGCGCATCTCCTCACGAGGAACTATGCCGCGAATTCGGTGCAGGGTGCTTCGTTTTGGAAGGAATGGCGCCCAACTCAACGCAAGTTCTCGCCCCAACCGCCACCACGCTTGGACGACATCGAGTCCCCTACCTACGCCGCAAGAACGACTTTCTCGCGTCCGGGGTTGTGCTCCCTTCTCCCCTCGGTGCGGGGAAAAGGGTTGGGAATGAGGCGCCTCCGGTTTTGCGTCACCCTGATGCGTATCGCGGCGGGTAGGCCGGATCCTTCAGTAAGAAACGGCCCAGCGCCTCGGCCAGTGCTGCCGAGGACGATCCGGAGCACCCCTCGCCGAACGGAACCTCTGGGTCGCGTGGTCGTCCACCGGCCCAGACAATGGCGGCACTTGCGCCTCGTGAACGAACGTCTTTCCCGTTCGGTGCGGCGACGTCGTACAGCAGGTGTAGGTCGCCGATTCGCGAGATGAGCGTGGCCATCTCGTCATCCGGGGCAACCCCGACGCGGCCGAGGGCATCGCGCCAGGGCTGGTGAACGCCATTCTCCGTAGCTCTCGGTCCAGAAGACGGAGACAGGCGCCGCTCGACGCGCCCGGCGAGGCCGCTGATGCATTGCTCCCAGGGCCGCTCGCCAACGACCCACAAGCGCAGCTCGTTTCCGTATCCGGCAACGATCTGGCCGAACCGATCCCGGTCCATGCCTCGCTCCTCCACCACGGCGCCCCAACTCTCCCAGAGGGGATCGGCAAGCCACTCGCCGGAGACGACGAGTGGGAGACCAGTTTCAGGGGCCTGATCGAGTAGCGTCCTCGCCATCGATTTCAGGGCTCGTGGTTCCACGGGTAACGTCAGGGTTAGTGCGACCATGATGATGCCTTCCAGTCTCAGTAGCGAACGGGTTCGTGGGTCACCGGAGCGCGGTCGGTCCCCGCGTACTGGCGCAGATGCTCTTCGTAATCGATGAAGAGGGGAGCGTCTGGGTCATAGGTGCGCTTCAGGTTCTTGAACGCCACCGACTTGTCGAGCGCATCGAGCTTTTCGATCGCCTGTGGCTTGTCCAGTTCCCGGATTTCCAGCCGTGGCGCCACGTGTTGGAAGGCGCCGCACCCAGCATCGGTCCAGATGAGGACGCTGGAGTAGCCGTCTTCGCTGCCAACGCTGCCGACAGAGATGTCGGCGGCCACCCCGAGGAAATCCGCGCACTCGTCGCACCCCTTGAGGGCCGCACCATGGAAGTCACGGATCGGTTCTTCGACGAGGGTGACGCCGTTATCGTCGTAGAGGTAGAGCTTGCCGCGAATGATGTCGATCTTGTCGATGTCCTGGAGCGAAATGCCCCGCTTGGCCTGAATCTCGCGCAGCATGAGCCCTTCGTAGTCGAAGCTCTTGGTGCAGAGGAGGGCCACGGTCAGGACCACGGCGTCAACCTTCGACGCGCCCCAATAGAACGGCCGCTGCTGCATCGCCCGCAATCCCTGAATCTCGCAGGGGGTGCCGACGAGCGCGATACGCGGCTTCGCGGGCAGATCGTATTTCTTGAGATCGAGGTGCCCCAGCGCTAAAGTCTGATTGTAGAAGCTACCCGCGCAGGCTATGACGTCCTCGCGCGTCTGGGCGAGGTGCGCCACGCCTTTCCACGGCTCGGTGTCGCTCGGCTTCGCCACCAGCGCGCCGTCGATCTCCCCGTTCTCCAGCAATGCGATCAAGAGCGCGGACACCACCCCGCCGTCCTGCACCCCTGGGATCGACGTGCTGACGCGCGCGGTGAAGCGCTCGCGCGCCGCCCCAAGATTGTCGCGGCGTCGGACTTGACCATTCTTGGTGACAGTCCGTATCGGGGAAGGTGTGTCAATCTGAGGCGTGCCGTTTCGGGGTGTGTCATTCTGAGCGCCAGCGAAGTATCTCGTTTCTCCGAGACCGTTCCCGTCCAGTAGCTGAGATTCATCGTTCCCGGTAATGACACGGTCTGAGGCGGAAGCCAAATGCCCGTTCCCGCTGAAGCCACCGTTCAGCGTCCACTGCTCGTCGGTCTGTAAGCCGGCCATGACATCGCCGAGCGCTTCGTAGCGCAGACCGCCGCGCGGGCAAAAATCCCAGCAGAGCGAGCAGCCGGTGCACATCTTGACCAGCTTCGGCAGATCGTCGGCGCCGATGCCAAGCGAGTCGGACGGGCAGGCCGCGACGCAGACCCCACACTGCACGCAGCGGCCGGCGTCGATGACCGCCCGTTCCAGCTCCCAGAACCAGACTTTGCCCGGAGCCTCGTCGATGTCATTCATCGCGTCGCGAACGGCGAAGGCGGCGGTCATTGACTCACCTCGCCATTGCGGGGCACCCGAAGGGTCATCGTCGAGCGCAGTCCGTCGTTCGGCATTCGCCGCGCCCATTCGTAGAAGCGCTCACCGTCGCGCCGCTCCCCGGCATAGCGGTCGAAGAGGCGCACCATGGCGTCGGGCACTTCGGTCACCGGTTTGGCGCCCTCAACCCAGTCGATGAAGGCGGCGTCGCGGCCGAGACTGCCGCCCAGCCCGATATCGACCCCTTCCACAATGGCGTCCGCGGTCTTCGCGGTCTCCCCCCGGAAGCCGACGTCGGCGATCTGCGGCTGAGCGCAGGAGGCCGAGCAGCCGGAGAAGTGGAGGCGAATGATGTCCGCGCCGTCGATCGTCACCCGGCGGTCCAGCTCCTGCGCCCATTGCAGCGCCCTTGCTTTGGTCTCGACGATGGCGAGCCGGCAGAACTCATTGCCGGTGCAGGCCACCGCGCCGCGCTCGAACGGCTTGGGATTGACGGCGAGTGCGTTTGCAGCAGCGGCTCCGCGAGCAGACCGTCCAGGTTCTCTTCCCGTACCCCGGTGAGGATCAGATTCTGGTCGGTGGTGAGGCGAATCTCGCCATCACCAAAGGTCTCCGCCAGCCGTGCCATCTCCACCAGGTTCGTCCCGGTCATGCGGCCAACGGTGACGTTGACCCCGACGTAGGAGAGCCCCTCCTGATTCTGCGGATGAACCCCGATATGGTCGCCACGATAGTGGTGAGTGAGATGCTCCCCCGCCGGCGTGAGAGGAATGCGCGCTCGCGCCGCCAGCTCCGCCCGAAATGTCTCCGGTCCCAGCTCCTGCACCAGATAGCGCAGGCGGCAGGTCCAGCGGTTGTCCCGGTTCCCTAGTTCGTCGAAGAGCTGGGCGACGGCGCGGCTGATCTCGACCGCGTCGTCCGGATGAACGAAGACGTCGACGTCGGAGGCCAGCCGTGGCCCGTCAGAGAGCCCGCCGCCGACCAGCAGGTTGAACCCGATCGTGCCGTCGTCGAGCCGGGCGGGAACGAGAGCCAGGTCGTTGATCTCCGCCTGGGCGCAATCCTCGCGGCAGCCGGTGACGCTCATCTTGAACTTGCGCGGCAGATTGGCGTACTCGCGGTTGCCGGTGAAGAAGTCGCTGATGGCCACCGCGATCGGGTAAGCGTCGATGACCTCGTGCCCGTCGATGCCGGAGACCGGACAACAAAGGACGTTGCGCGCCGAGTCTCCGCAGGCCTGGACGGTGGTGATGCCAACTGCTTCGAGCTGCCGCCAGATTTCTGGCACCGCACCGATCTTGATCCAATGCAGTTGGATGTCCTGCCGCGTGGTCAGGTCGAGGTAGCCGTCGCCCCACAATGGATGGGGCTCCGGGCCGCGGGCGTGCTCGTCCGCGATCTCCCCGATCAGCCGCGCTTGCGTCGCCGTCAGCCGCCCGCCGGGGATCTTCACCCGGAGCATGAAGGCGTCCCCTCCCTGTCGCTGCGGGTAGAGCCCGACCCACTTCAGCCGCTCCGTCTCGCCCTCGACGCTCAGGATCGAGGCCGGTCCCTCCAGCGCGTAGCGGTCCAGCACCGCCTGCTTGACCTCGAGCGGGTGCCGGGCCGCTTTCCAGCGCTCGACCTGATTCAGCTTCGTATGTACTCGTCGCGAGGGCGCATGGGCCATCATTCTTTCCTTATCCCGAGTGCATGGACGACGCAGGCGTCGCCCCTACAGTTCCTTGCCGTCTTGCCGTCTTGCCGACTTACTTCCGACCCGCCCTATGCCCTCAGCGAGTTCCAATCGATGGTGCAGTGGATACCGCACTCCTTCGTCGCTTCGGCCTCCCACCACCAGCGGCCGGCCCGTGGGTCGTCGCCGGGGCGGGTGGGACGGGTGCAGGGCGCGCAGCCGATGCTGGTGAATCCCATGTCGTAGAGCGCGTTGTAGGGCACGTCGTTGGCGCGCAGGTACTCCCAGACCTGATCGTTGCTCCACCCCGCTAGTGGGTTGAGCTTCACGATGCCGCCGTGAGCCCTGTCGTATTCGACGACGCGGATGCCCCGCCGGGTCGTCACGTGCTCTCGCCGCTGCCCGGAGACCCAGGCCTCGAACCCCGAGAGCGCCCGGGTCAGCGGCGAGACCTTGCGGATCTCGCAGCAGCGCACGCGCAGCTCCAGACTGCGATAGAACGGATTGAGACCGTGCTCTCCGACGAAGGACTGAAGCTCCGTCGCTTCTGGAGAAAAGACCTCGATCGGAATCCCGTAGCGATCGCGCACCTGATCGATGAGATCGTAGGTTTCTTGCCGCAGACGGCCGCTGTCGACAGTGATGACGCGGATCCCGGGGTCAATCCGCCACGCCATATCGAGCAGCACCATCCCCTCGGCCTGGAAGCTGGTGGCGATGGCGAGCTCCCGGCCGTAATAGCCGATGGCCCAACGCAGGAGGTCCTGCGGCGAGCGAGCCTCGTAGGAGGAGGCCAGCAGTTCGAGATGAAGATCAGCGAGCGATACCGGTCGATCGAGGACCAGAGGATCAGCCATCGCTGCCTCCCGGAAGGTCGGCCAATGAGCTGGCGGGGCGTTCCTGACATTGCACCCCGGCACGATCGGAAGACGGGTGACGCCTCCGTCGTTCGTCCTCAGGCGACTGGGACGCGTCGCGAGATTCCGATGGCCACCCGATGCGATGCGGTGAGAGAGGTTCGACGCGAGCGAACAGGGCAGGTCCGGGTTCGATTCGCGAGTCCCCGCTGACCGTGGTCGTCACCGGTGCCCCCTGTAGCGCCGACGCCGCCAGCAGTTCGCGGCAGCGGACGACGTCGCCGACGATGACCAATGCCGGGGCGACGAGCTGTGCGGCAACGACCGCATCGGGAAGATCCGCCAGAGTCGCCGTGACCACCCGCTGATCGGGACGGGTGCCCGCCGCGATCGCGGCCGCGGGAGTCTCGGGCGACCGGCCGCCGGCGATCAGCTGGTCACGAATTCCCGGGAGTTGGCTCAGTCCCATCAAGATCACCAGCGTCCCGTTCGAGGCGGCGAGCCAGTCCCAATCGACGGCTGCCTCAGGCTTCGTCGGGTCCTCGTGACCGGTGACGATTGTCAGCGACGACGAAAACTCACGGTGCGTGACCGGGATACCCGCGCTGGCTGGAGCCGCCAGGGCCGAAGAGACCCCCGGCACCACCTCGACCGGAATCCCGGCGGCCACAAGAGCGGCCACCTCCTCGCCACCCCGCCCGAAGACATAGGGATCGCCGCCCTTGAGCCGGACGACGTGCTTGCTCGCCGCTGCCCGGGCGATCAAGAGCGCTTCGATTTCGCGCTGCTCGAGCGCGACGAACCCCCGCGCTTTGCCCGCGAACACCCGCTCCGCAGCCGGCGGCGCTTCCGCGACGAGCTCGGCAGCGACCAGGCGGTCGTATACCAGCACGTCGGCAGCACGGATTCTCGCCAGTCCTCGCATGGTGATCAGCTCGGGATCACCGGGACCGGCGCCCACGATCGTGACTCTGCCCATCGCGTTCATTGCGCGCCCTCCGCATCTGCCGCGGCAACGCCGACTCCGGCCGAGACGCGTTCGTGGATGCGCGCCGTCGCCGTCTCTCGGTCGCCGGCGCCCAGGGCAGCGATGACGTCATCGGTGATCGCCGCCTGCCAGTGCTCGTACGTGGGAATCGGACCGCGAGCCTTGATCGTGTCCCGGACGTCGCCAAGGACAGCCAGCAGATCGCCGTATTCAGCGGGAAGCTCGGTATCCAGCCGCTCCCGCATCCAGCGCGCGAAGGCGGGACTGCGGCCATTCGTGGAGATGCCGAGCTGGAGGTCACCGCGGCGGACGACTGCCACGGCGAAGAAATCGCAGTAGGGGATGTCGTCGACCGCCTGGGTGAGAATGCCGGCGGCGCGCGCCTCGGTAACCATCCGAGCGTTGGTGGGGCGGTCGTCCGTCGCCGCGATCGCCAGATACGTAGCGTCGAGATCGCTCGTTTGGTACGGCCGCAGGTGAAGCGTGATCTGGCCGTCGGCCGCCATCGCGGCGATACGCGGCCGCACCTCCGGACTTACCACGGTTACGACCGCGCCAGCAAGGAGCAACGCGTCGAGCTTGCCGTCGGCGATCTCTCCGCCGCCGACGACGAGGCATCGTTTTCCGTCGAGAACGAGTGCAATTGGGTAACACGTGGGGGGCATCGCTGCACCGACTCCCCTTCATTTCTTGCTGCCGCGGGTAGGAGGAAGCGCGGGACCTAAACCCGAAACCGGGCAATACCCGGCTCTCGCGGTCCTCGACCACGGTCGTTCGATTCGTTCAGCTGTGAAAGGCGTTACGGGCTAGAAGAGGGGACAGGGCTCGCTGCGGTTAGGCGCGTCGAAGGGAATACCGTTGGTGAAGAAGATGTAGACGAAGGACCAGGTCGCGCCGACCCTGGTTGCCACTGCGCGCATTGGTGCACACCGCGCTCGCGGTTGTGCACTTTTGCTGCTCAGGACATCCTGGACTCTCATCGACTCAACCCGTCCGACTTCGATTCTTGAGTTCTTGATCGACAATCTAACTGACTTGGCAGGGGTTGTCAATACCCATTCAAGGGGGTGATTGTTCACGCGCTGGTCGGATTGAGCTAGGCTGAGGCGTTGCGTGCTCGTCTTTGGCTCCGAGGAGGCCCGCCATGCGGCTGCGAGTGATTCCGCCGCCCGTCCAGCCGGACGTCTATCCGGAACCGCGCGGCTGCCCCTATGTGGAGTGTGGCAGCCGCCATGTCCAGTTCCGGCAGGCGGTGCGCAAACCGGTTCGTGACACGCAGCTGAACGAGGTCGTCGCTCACCGCTACCAGTGTCCCCGGTGTGAGCGGACCTTCCGCCTCTACCCGCTGGGGGTGAGCCATAACCAGACTAGCGCCCGGCTCAAGGGCGTGGCCGTCATGTTTTATGTGCTGGGGATGAGCTACGGGGCCGTGGCCATCGGGCTGGAGGCGCTGGGCTGTCCCTTGAGCAAGGTGGCCGTCTATAACGCGGTGCAAGAAGCCGGAGCCGCCGTGGTGGGGCTCCGGCGAGAGGCCGTGCGACGTGGAGGCGGGCGCATTGTGGGGCTGGGCGCGGACCTCACGAGTGTGCGCTGCGGCGGGCAGTGGCTGACGGTGGGGGTCAGCGTCGATGCGGTGACAGGGACGGCCCTCACCATCGATCTGCTGCCGAACGGCGAGGCAGCGACACTGTCGGCCTGGGTGACCGACCTGGCAGAGACCATCGGCGCCGCAGTGCTGGTCAGTGACGATGCGGATGGCTTCAAGATCGCGGCTGACGCCAGCGGGGTGACCCACCAGGTCTGCAAAGCGCATGTGCAGCGCAACACCGAGGCATGGGTGGAAGCGATCACCCCCCTGCTGGCCGCCGATGGCGATGGCTCGCTGGCCGGCATCGGGGTAGGGCCGGCGCAGGCCCTCGACGATGGCCAGGAGCTACTGCGGCTGATGCGGGAGCGGCAGCCGACGCCGGCGGCCGCCGCGACCCTGGCGGCCATCCATCACCGCTACCTGGGTGCCCCCAAGCCGCCGAAGGGTGGCACGATGTCGCTGGGGCCTATCGGCTGCGCCTGTTCAGCCTGGACCGCTGGAATCTGTGGCCGCGCCTGACCCGCTACCGGACCTGGGAAGGCCCGGATGGGGAGACGTTGGACGGGACCAATAACGCCTGCGAACAGGCCATCGGCTGGTGGGTCAAGGAGCGCTATCGGTCGATGCGGGGCTATAAGCGTCCGCGCTCGGTGCTGCAGGTCAGTCGGCTGATCGCCGCCATGGGCAACGCGCTGGATGGGCCCGGCTTCCCCCTCGCCGAGGTCATCGCCTAGGGGTCATGGGGGAAGGGGGACAGCCTGCCTCCCTCCCCTCCTCAACCAACCTCTGAACAGTCACTCAAGGGGTAGAGGAGCTGTCCGCTTGATCGGCGGGCAGCGCGTTTACGGAAGATGGCGTCCCTAGAAGGTCTCAAAAGAGGTCTGGCTGGTCACGGTGAACGGATCAGTCACATACCTGGCGTCAAGGAGGTGGCCGATAGCGGGATCCGATTGGCGGATGCGCGTAGACGGCGAACAGCACCTGTTGCTGGCGCTCCAGGAGCAATTCGGCCCGCGCCCCGAGGCGAGAGCTGGCAGCGAGGAGCGCGAAGTCCAGGGCGCTGAAGAGAACGTGGCCTACTCAGGAACGCGTCTCTTCCACGCTCGTGCGATCTCTCGCATCATTGCAGGGTACACGACCCAATACCGGAACGGCTTGATGAGCGCCATGTATGCCTTCCCGAGCCGACCGCGGGGCTTGACATAGACGGCCATCTGTCCCTGGAAGCGGCCTTCACCCTGATCGACCCATGCCAGGTGCATCACGTCGTGCACGGTTCGGTTCGACAGTTCCGCGGCAAATTCGACATCGGTGCGATAGAGGGGCGCGAAAGGCACCGAGTCGAAATGCAGATCCGCCGCGGTGTTGCGCAGATCGTCTGGCAGCCGGTCGGTCAGGGAGGTTTCGTTCGTCCCCGGTATCGGCAGTTTGCCTGCGGCATCATCCTGGTTGGGGTCGATCGGGACCGAGATTCTGCCGAGGCCGAACCAACTGCCGAGGCGATCGCGGACACGCCACAGTACGCGAGTCGGGAGGGACTCCCAGTTGTCCGGATCGTCAAGGCCGGAAGTGATTATCTCGAGCAACCTTTGGAAGTCCTGAGCGCCACCGTGCGCAGGAAGGGCCCAGACATCCTCTAGAGTGAAGTCGGGCGCGATGTCGCGGATGCGCCAGGGGCGAGATTCGTGTACTGCGTTCGGAAGCCTCATGCTGAACCTCGATTCGTAAGACATCGTATGCATGGTAGGCCGGTTCGCGACAACTGAGCCGTCGAAATCGTCCCGTATTCGTCAATGACCGGGACCGCGCGTACTGGTCGAGATGTGTACGCGTCCTGGAGTGGAACGGGCCGGATGAAGACAACATCGCGTGGCAATTCACCGATCTGAGCGAGCTAGAAATACCCGAGGAGCAGGCGACTGCTGCGTGGCAGTTCACCGATCTGGATGAGCTAGGAACACCTGATGAGCAGGCGACCGCTGCCGTTCTGTGGGTTCTGATCGACGGCACTGCCTCCTCGGCACACGAAGCGATCGCCGCGATGCTGAACACCTCTGGACTGATCTCGAAGATCACGGCCGCATGGTTCTGCTGCCGGCGATCTCGTGGATATCGGCGAAGGTCTCCCGGCTCGTCGCACCAAATCAGTACTGGCTACTCGGAAGTACGCATGCTTGGGCGGTTACCGATGCAGATCACAACTGCATGGCAGCGTAGCTCAAGCCATCAACCGGGGTCTTGAGACAACTTCTTGGAGCGCGCTGCGCCCGATGTGTCATTCCGAGTGAGCATGCCTCGGTGGGGCGCCACCACGGCATGCACGACAGAGTTTTTTTCAGCAGCTTCTTGCGGCGAGGAATCTCGTCGTTGCCTGGGTTGACGCGACGAAATGAGAGATCCCTACTTCGTCCCCAAGTCACGCTATTCCGTCGCCGCTTTACGGAAAGGAGAACGGTCGCGCCTCTGAGGCGCGACCGTTCTTGTCGGAAATTTTGACGCTCACCTCAATGAAGCGAGCTGAAGGTCGAACCGGGCTACCGATTCGGGTCCGTGAGCTTTTTTGCCGCCATCGCGGCGACCCCGGCCATGGCGACTTTCGCGATCGGGTTGTCGAGCATGCCGCCGATTCCCCCGCCCTGCGATTGGTTGCCGGACGCATCACCATCGCCAAAGCCGAAGAGTCCGGCCAAACCGCCTCCCCCCTGATCCTCCTGATCGACGCGCTGCATGGTGCGGGCGATCTCCTCCGGGGAGTCGTCCGAGGCATCGAAGCGATCGCGGGACCGCCGCTTCAGCTCCCGTCGCAGTTCCCGCCGTTGCTCCGGGCTCATCTGCCGCATCGCGTCCGCGGCGGCTTGCTGATATTCGTCCGGCGAGAGCCGGGACGCGGTTGCGCGGTAGTTGTGAATGACTTCGTCGTCGCCGATCTGGTCGTACGCGCCGCGTTCGTAGCGATCGACGAAATCGCGCGCTCGCCCTTGCCGCGTTGGTTCGTCATCGTCATCCTGCGATCCGAACAGTCCACCGAGCAATTGATCGACCATCAGTAGATCTCCTTTCGAGACGTTGCGAGCTAGCATGTCCTTTGCTCGCAAGGGCAACGCGGCGCACGACAACTGTTGTCAAGCGTCCAACTCATTCGCGCGCGTTGGTAGCCCTCAGCCACTACGAGCATAGGCTGTGCCAGCCCATCGACTGCGTCCGGTAACCGTGCCACAACCGCGGGTGGCATCGGCTCGATATAGACCAGACCTGTAATCATCGAATGCTGGAACGATTCACCGATCCCTGGTTGTCGGGACGATCGCCTGCAGCGACGCGCAACGCAACCGGGAATGACGAGATGCCACACTCGTCTGGCTACCTGCTAATGATGAGCATCTCCTGGCGGACGGGCGTTGCAAGGCAATGGTATCGAGGAATGGTTGGAGTCGAGGAGTCGACGACAAGTCGTAAGTCACGAATGGAAACGCGAGACGAACTTTTGACGGGAATGACAGGACGCAAGTGGTTCTGGTCTCGCAGGGAATTGAGCCCGTACTGGTACTCCCGACTCCTGCTCGACTCCTCGACTCGACCGACTCGTACTGTGACTCAAGACCTCTTCTCGACTGCGTAATTCCTCGATTCCATGACCTGGACCGGACCGTCGCTCTGCACCCGGTACCCGGCGCTGTCTCGTGCCACCTGGAGATCGAAGCGGCGCCCCAATGCTTCCAGGCCGTCGATGCGAACCCAGGACAGCCAGTCCGGGAAGGCGGGCGCGACACGCAGCATTCCTTGATCGGGAGCCGCTTCCAATCCGAGCATGGCCCGCATGATCAGAAATGTTGCGCCGGCCGCCCAAGCTTGCGGGCTGCAACTGACCGGATACTGGATCGGGCCGTCCGCGGCCGCGTCCTCGTTACGTGGAAACCCGCAGTAGAGCTCGGGCAGCCGGTGATCGGGAAGATGCTCCGCCGCGGTAAACAACGCGGAAGCGATCCTCTCCAGCCCCCCGATCTCACCGTACCGGCCGAGTCCGGCAGCTATCAGACTGTTGTCGTGCGGCCAGACCGAGCCGTTGTGGTAGCTCATCGGATTGTAGGTCGCCATGCTTTCGGCGAGCGTGCGCACCCCCCAGCCGGAATCGAGATCGGGTCGGCGCAGTCGCGCCGCCACCAGCCGTCCCCGCTCGGGAGAAGGCAGGCCGCAGTAGAGGAGGTGGCCGGGATTGGAGGAGATCGCCGTCACCGGCCGTTTCTGCTCGTCGAGAGCCTGAGCGTAGTACCCCTCCTCTGGCAACCAGAAGCGATCCTCGACCAGGCGCCGGACCTGGTCGGAGCGTTCGCGTAGCTCCGTCGCCCAGGGCGCATCCCCATGCAGCGCCACGATCTCCGCCAGCCAGCGGAAGGCGGCGTAGACATATCCCTGCACCTCGACGAGGGCGACGGATCCGGTGACCGAGCGGCCATCCACATCGTGGAGCGAGTCGTGGCTGTCTTTCCAGCCCTGGTGGACGATGCGGACGCCATCGGCGCTCTGGGTGGTGTACTCGACAAGTCCATCACCATCGCGGTCGCCACACTGCTCGATCCACTCCAGGGCCCGCTGCACATTTGGCAGGAGCTCGCGATAGAGCGACTCGTCGCCCGTCCAACGGATCGTTTCGGCGAAGAGCATGACAAAGAGCGGCGTGGCATCGACCGTCCCATAGTAGGGCGTATGCGGAATATCGCCGAGACGCGCCATCTCGCCGTAGCGCATCTCGTGGAGGATCTTGCCCGGTTCCTCCTCCCGGAACGGATCGACCGCTCGTCCCTGCAGCGCTGCCAGCGTCCGCAGCGTCTCCTTGGCGCGGCCTGGCGCAACGTAGAGCGTCTGCAGGGACGCGATCAGACTGTCACGACCAAACGGGGCCACGAACCAGGGGATGCCGGCAGCCGGCAACGTTCCATCCCGGAATGACGTCTGCAGCATGTCCAGATCGGCCGCGGCGCGGTCGATGATGCGGTTGACCCAAATGTGGTCGGTGGCGACACGGGCCGTCCCGCCCGGGTCGACGGTGCGGTGCCCCAATTCGGCGCCTGCGGCCGCCACCCGGTCTGCAGGAGATGGCGTCAGCGTAACGAGAAGCTCCC
>CAVVTE010000003.1:0-106800 GCA_963751075.1 uncultured Chloroflexia bacterium
TGCCTCTTGGCAAGGCTACGTTCCTCGATTCGCCCCGGTGCGACGATCTCAATACCCTGGAGGCCGACGTTGCCGTCATCGGCGTGCCGTTCGGTTATCCCTATGACCTGTCAGGTCTCACGTCGCCATCCAGCTCGGCGCCGGCCGCGCTGCGCGAGCAGTCGGTCCGCCATGCGCCATTCCTGAGCCACTACGATTACGACTTCGGAGCGGACATCTTCGCCGGCCGAGAAGTGCGCATCGTCGATTGCGGCGATGTGGCGATGAAGCCCGGCGACTTTGCGGGCAACTTCGCCGCGACCACGACCGCCGTGAAGGCGATCATCGAACGCGGCGCGGTGCCGATCGTCCTCGGCGGCGACCACGCCATCCCGATCCCCGTCTTCCGCGCCTATGAGGGACAGGATCCGATGGTGGTCGTTCAGCTCGACCAGCACATCGACTGGCGCGAGGAGCGCAATGGGGTCACCCAGGGTCTGAGCAGCACCATGCGCCGTGCCTCGGAGATGCCGTGGGTGAGCGGCATGGCCCAGATCGGATTGCATGCCGTCGGCAGCGCCCGACAGCGGGAAGTTGACGATTCGCTCGCCTATGGCAGCGTGCAGGTCCGGGCCGAGGAGGTCCATGAGATCGGGGTCGATGCTGTTCTCGAGCGCATTCCGCAATCGGACCGCTACTACATCACTTTCGATGCCGATGGCCTCTATGCCCCGCTGGCCCCGGGCGTCCTCAGTCCGGGCTTCGGCGGCCTCACCTATTACGAGGCATCGAACCTCCTGCGCGGCATAGCCCGAAAGGGCAAGATCGTCGGCTACGACATCGTCGAGATCGTCCCCTCGGTCGACGTCGCGGACATGACGAGCCAGGTCTGCGCCCGCCTGACGCTGAATCTCATCGGCGAGATGGCACACCAGGGACAGATTGGTCGCAAGGTGTAGTTGAGTTAAACGTCGACGCCGCTCCCGATGGGGCGTCGTCGACGCGCGCGACTTTGGTAGTCCGAAGGCCAGGTGTCTCGCTGAGCACCGAGAAGCACCTCGGCGCTCGGCACGATGGCGATGATGAGCCGAGATCCTTCCTTCGTCAGGATGACACGATTGCTCGGATGCCGCAACAGCATGACGCAGGAGCGCGCCGCTACCGATCCTTCATGCGGGGGTCGAGCGCGTCGCGCAGCCCGTCCCCAACGAAATTGATGCAGAGCACCGTGATTAAGATCATGAGCCCAGGATAGAGGGTGATCCAGGGCGCGTTGAAGAAGTAGCTCTGCGCGTTGTAGAGCATGTTGCCCCAGCTGGGCTCGGGCGGCTGCACGCCCAGACCCAGGTAGCTGACCGAGGCCTCGGTCAGCAGCGCGTTGCCAACGCCAAGTGTGGCCGCGACCACGATGGGCGCCAGCGTATTCGGCAGGATGTGCCGGCCGATGATGCGCGCGCTGCGCGCCCCCATCGTCTGCGCCGCCTCGACGAACTCGCGCCGTTTGAGCGAGAGGACATTGGCGCGAATGATCCGCGCCAGCTCCATCCAGCTCAGGAGGCCGATGACGATGATCATCGTGCGCACGCTCGGGCCGAGAGTGACGCTGAGCACGATCAGGAAGAAGAGCGCGGGAATGCTGAGGATGGCGTCGGTGACGCGCATCAGCACGTTGTCGAGCCAGCCCCCGAAATAGCCCGCCAGCGCGCCGATCGACGTTCCCACCACGATCGCCACCGCGACCGCCAGAAACCCGATCGAGAGGGAGATGCGACTGGCGTAAATCAGACGGGCGAAGATATCGCGGCCGACCTCGTCCGTTCCCAGCCAGTGCTCGCCGCTCGGGCGGTTGCAGGATGTTCAAGGGATTCGGGTCGATCGCCAGTTCGCGCGGAATCAGCACCGGCGCGGCGAGCGCGACCAGCACCTCGAGGATCAGCACGACCAGCGCCACCAGCCCCGCCTTGTGGCGACAGAATCGCCGCCACGCCAGAAGCCAGATGCTTGGCGAGCTCTCGTGCTGGGCCCGTCCGAGTCGGACCGGACCAACCGGCGCAGTGACGGCCATTGAATTCGCTTGATCGCTCACGACTGGAATCGGATCCGGGGATCGATGGCGGCGTAGGCGATGTCGGCGATGAGATTGAAGAGGATGACCAGTACGGAGACGGTGAGGATCAGCCCCATCAGGACCGGGTAATCACCGCGGTTGGCGTGATCGACGAAGAGGCGGCCCATCCCGGGCCAGGCGAAGACCTGCTCGGTGATCAGCGCCCCAGAGAAGATCAAGGGGATGTTCATCGTGATCAGGGTCACCAGCGGAATGAGCGCGTTGCGGAAAGCATGACGCCAGGTGACCGTGCCCTCGGGCAACCCTTTCGCCCGTGCGGTGCGAATGAAGTCGTCGTGCAGCACCTCGATCATGCTGGCCCGCAGGTACCGGATGTAGGCCGCCATGGAGACGATGGAGAGCACAAACGCCGGCATCACCAGATGCTTCAGCAAACCCGGGAAGGATGGCCCTTCGACCAGATCGTACATGCCGCCGGCAGGCATGTAGGGGAGACCCCACTCCTTGAACTTCACGGCGAAGATCATGATGCACACCAGCCCCAGCCAGAAGGTGGGCAGCGCGAAGGCCAGGAATGAGGCTCCGGTGACCAGGTAGTCGAGCGCCGAATACTGTCGTAACGCCGAGATGATGGCCAGCGGGATCGAAACGGCGATCGTGACGATGAAGACCGTTCCCATCAGGATCATCGTGTTCGGTAGCTTCTCCCAGATCATCTGGGTCACTGGTTGGTAGGTGTAGAGCGAACTGCCGAGATCTCCCCGGGCGATATCCCGCAACCAGTAGAAGTACTGGACGATTTTCGGCTGATCCCAGCCATGCTCCTTGATGATCCTCTCCCGGTCCTCCTCCGTTAGCGATGACGACTGGGCATACATCGACATTGGATCGCCGCTCATGCGAATCAGCATGAACGACATCAGGGAGATGAGAAACAGCAAGGGGATGGCCTGCAAGAGCCGGCGAAAAACGTACTGACCCACGCGTCGATCCTTGTTGGGATAACTCCTGGACGCGGTGGTGGCCGCGTCCAGGAGTCGAAGCTAGGTTATTCGATCGACCAGTTCGCGGTGTCCCACACGAGACCGGAAATGCTGCCAAAGGGGCTGACGCTGACGCCCTTGACGCGATCGCTGATCGAGTTGATGACGACGCGATCGTACATCGGGATCATCGGCACTTCATCATGAATGATCTGCTGCGCCTGCTGCAGCAACGCTGTCCGCTTCGCTTCATCGAACTCGGTCAACTGTGCGTCGAGCAACTCGTCGAGATCCGGGTTCGAGAGCCCGCTGTGATTGAACCCGGCCGGATCGTCCACCGTCGGGATCGACTCGGTGTGCCAGAAGGGGCGCAGGTTGGGATCGCTGCTGGTCAAGCCATTGGTGAACCCAACCATGTCGATGGTGCGATCGAGCCACCCACCGCCATCGTTGAAGCCACCGAAAAACCGGGATGCCGGCTGATTGGAGATGGTCATCTCGGCGCCGACGTCCTTGAAGTTGGCCTGTGCCAGTGCCTGAATCGTCTCGCGCGTCTGGTTCCCGGAGGTCGTGCCGTGGGTGAAGCTCAGCCGCTGGCCGTCCTTCTCCCGGATGCCATCGGCGCCCGGGACCCAGCCGGCCTCGTCCAGTAGCGACCTGGCGAGCTCTGGATCGAAGGCGAGCGGGGTGATCTCGGTGTTCTCGAAGAGAGTATTGTCGAGCTCGTTGCGCGCGATCTCCGTCCGCCCAAAGAGGATCTGATCGATGATCGTCTGCCGATCCAGGGCATGGGTCAGTGCCAGGCGGACGTTCTTGTCCCCGAAGATCGGATGCGGCACCGACGCATCGTCGTGCGTGACCATCGTGAAGTGGTAGCGCTCGTAGATTGGATGAGGGGGTAATGACCAGGGTGACGCCGGGGACGTTCTCCATCTCGGGGATCTGCGCCTCGGTGTAGTCGACGCCAATCTGGATATCGCCCGTCTTCGCCTGCGCGATGACCACGTTGCGATCGGGCACGACCTTGAAGATCAGGCGATCGAGCAGCGCCTTCTCCGGCCGGAAGTACTCCTCATATCGCTCGTACGTCAGGTGGTCACCCGGCACCCACTCGACGAACTTGAACGGTCCGTTCCCGACCGGGGCGCGGCCGAACTCCTCGGTCGTGGTCTTGCTCTGAATATGTTCCGGCAGGAGCGGATTCCAGCCGAGTGTCTCACTGACCCAGGGGATGTACATCTGCTTCAGGGTCACGACGGCAGTGAGATCGTCGGGCACGTCGATGCTCTCGATCTCGGCCCAGCCCGCCGTCGCCTGCGCCTGGTTTGCCGGATCCATGATCCATTCCCAGGTGAAGCGAAAGTCGTTCGCCGTGGTGGGCGTACCGTCGTGCCAGGTGACCCCGGGAGTGAATCTCAGCGTGTAGGTAAGACCGTCCTCGGAAACGCCGCCGTTCTCGACCGATGGAAGTTCGGCGAGCAGCCGGGGCTCCATGATCCCCTCGGCGTTGTAGCGGGCCAACGGCTCGAAGAGCGGGGTGAGCTGCATGCTGGCAAAGGAGATCGGGCCGCCGGTGAGCAGGAAGTTGAGGCTGTTCGGCTCCTGATAGACGCCGACCACCACCGCACCGCCCGGGTTTCCGCGGGCGGCATCCTGGGCTTGCGCGCACGCGGTGAGATGCGGCAAAACCGGCGCCTGCCGCCGGGATGGCGATGCCGATTGCGGCCAGGCGCTTCACCAGATCACGCCGGTCGATGCGATCCTCGAGAAACGCCTGGGCGAGGCTCTGGAAGGTATCTCCGCTCTTCATCGTCACGATCCTCCGTCTGATAGGCGGGTCACCGACTGAAATATTCGAGAGTCACTGGCCGTGAGATCGAGCACTCCACGGCGCCACGGGGATGAGCACCTTCCTTTCTTATGCGTCCGCTGTCGCGGGTTGGCTGCAAATATCCAGGGCTGTCAGGGCCATCACCTTGGCGACGGTCACCATCTCCGAGATCAGGATGTACTGGTCCGGCTCGTCGGGACTCTCATCCCAGCCTCCGCTCGGGCCAAAGAGGAGGCAAGGGATCCCGGCGCGCCAAAGGTGGGCGGTGTCGTTTCCGGCATAGGACATCGGCAACGATACGCCGACCCGTAGCGGATCGCGCCCCACCACCTCGCGATAGTGCTGCAGGACCGACGCGACGAGGGGCTCGTCGAGAGGAATATCCGTCGGCTCCATGGTGACAGTCAGGGCCCCGTAGTGCGCCGGCAGGGGATTGTCGATTTCGTAGCGAAAGGTCGGATCTTCGGCTGCCAAGGCATCGAGCGAGGCGCGAATGTCTTCTTCGACGGTCTCAGCGCTCTGACCCGGCGGGAAGCGGACGTCGACGATGACGGTGCAGTAGTCGGAGGTGAAGTTCGGACCCTTGAGATCGTGATCGCGGCCGCGACCCCCGATGATGCCGCCCACGTTGAGCAGCGGGAGGGCCGGGAGCCGGCTCTCCGTATTGGGGCGAAAGCGCGTCGCCTTGATGGCCGGGATAGCCTTCATCATCTGCTCGATGGCATCGACGGCGCCTGTGCGATCGGTGATGTGCCGAGAATACCCGATCGTGGAGATGGCCATCTCGGTGACCCCGGCGTGGGTGGTCACCACGTTGTCCGCGCCAAAGGGCTCCGGCACGATGGCCGCATCGGTGCGCAGCCCGCTCTCCAGCAGGTGGACGGTGCCGACGCCGCCTTGCAACTCACCAACGACCAGGGCAATGACGATATCGCCCGGGAGCTGTGTCCCCGGTGGTGCGGATCGCCTCGGCGGCGGTGATCATTGCCGCGTCACCGCCCTTCATGTTCATCACCCCGGAGCCATAGAGGCGGTCCCCTTCCACCGCCGGCTCCCAGGGATCATGACGCCAGCCCAGTGAGAGAGGATCGATGTCGATGTGTCCGTTGAACATCATCGACTTACCGCCGCCCGATCCCCGCAGGCGGGCGATCACCTGGAATCGACCCGGCTCGACCTCCTGCATCTCGACCTCGTATCCGCGCTCCGTGAAGTAGCCCTCCAGCCAGCGAGCCAGGGGCGTCTCCTCGGTCTTGAAGCTCGGGATCCGAATCAGGTCAGAGGCAAGCTCGACCACGGCCTCCGGCGAAATGGCATCGACTACCCGTTGCGCTCTCTCGTCCATGACCCTCGTGATGCTCCTATCCTGTCTGCATCGCGGCATCGTTCTCACCGGCCGCGCAGCTCATTCCCGTGAGCCGAGATCCTTCGTCTCCAAACTGTCCATCGAGCACAAGATTCTTCGTTCCTGAGCAGAGTGACACGCTCTCATGTGCGAATGCACTCAGATGACACCCTCTTCGTGGCGCGGCACTCACGCTTCCATGCGCGTTCCGTTCCGCACGATCTGGCCCGATTTCATGACAAACTCGACCCTCTGGGTCAGGGTGATGTCACTCAGGGGATCACCCTCCACCGCAATCAGATCGGCCACTTTTCCCGCCTCGATGGAGCCGATCTCCCGCTCCAGCCCGATGCAGTGAGCCGCGCCCAGGGTTGCGGCGACGATGGCATCGCTGGTGGACATGCCGCCCGCCACCAGCAACGCCAGCTCTTCAGCGTTCCGGCCGTGCGGCAGCAGATCCTGCCCCCCGATGTCCGTCCCCATGGCGATCGGGACACCGTGACGCAACGCCGCCTCGAAGGAAGACTGACGTGCCGTCATCACCTCACGCGCCTTGGCGAGCACCCATGCCGGCGTGCCGAACTCCGCGCCGCGCTCGACAAGCTGATGGAGGACAAAATGGGTCGGCACGAGGTACATGCCCCGCTCCGCCATTCGCCTTGCCATCTCATCATCGAGATAGGTGCCATGTTCGATGGTATCAGCATTCGCATCGATCGCGTGCTTGATGCCGGCGTTCGCATGGGCATGGACGGCGACCCGAGCCCCGAGACGATGTGCCTCGTCGACGAGCGTAGTGATCTCTTCGTCTGACCACTCCAGCAGATCGGGACGGCTGCTCTCCTGCGTCGTCACTGCACCGGTGGTGCAGGTCTTGATCCAGTCTGCCCCGGCGCGGAGCTGCTCCCGCACCGCCTTGCGGATCTCATCCGGGCCGTCCGCCAGCCGCGGCCCCCATGGACCGCCCTCCTGCGCCCAGGCCACCGGCATGTAGGGGGCGTCGTCTGCGCCGCCTGTACGCTCGATGAATCGGCCACAGGCAACGATCCGCGGTCCCGGCACGCTCCCCTCGGCCACAGCCTGTTTGAGGGCCAGCGCCGTAAAGCTGCCGCAGTCGCGCACGGTCGTGATACCGGCAGCGAGCAGGCGGCCCAGATCGGCGGTGGCCCGCGCCGCACGCAGACCTTCGCCAATGAAGGTCATGTCCCGGTTGTCCATCGTGCGCTGACCGAGCAAATGGACATGAGCGTCGATCAGCCCGGGCAAGAGGGTCTTGCCGGCTAGATCGAGCCGAGATGCATCCTCCGGCACCTGTTCCTCGGGTAGGACGGCGATGATGCGGTCCTCGCGCACGAGCACCGCATGCCCCTCGACCGGAGCTCCACCCAGACCATCGATGATGGTGGCTCCGGTGAGAGCAAGATTGTTGTGTTGAATCACATGGATATCCTTGGCTATCGGATGCTTCACAGCCGCGCCGTGGCGGTTGCCCGCAGATCCTCCCTGTCAATCCCGGATGCTGCTAGATGGTCGCCGATTTCGTGGAGCGCGTCGGGACGATCTCATGATCGCGACCGGCGCCTACGGTCAAGGTCGCACCACCTTCGCCTCCGACTTCAGCGCACATTGGGCTGGGGACTTTCCGCGGTGGGACGGCTACGCCCCCTTCTGGACGCAGATGCTCAACTGGCTGGCTGGAGACAACCATTGAACGTGTGCTCGGGCCCGCAATACACGCGTAGGTGCCGGCTACGGTGTTTCTGAGCTGCTCTCATCCTCATCGCCGATGAGCGCCGGCGCGGAGTCCTGGGGTTGATAGCCGAGGACGTTGCGGGCGTGCTCAATATCCCAGAAGCGGCGAGGGTTGTTGGAGATGCCGTAGACGAGCACCCACCGCTCGTCCGTCAGCAGCGATTTCTCGATGAGCTGCACGCAGTCGCGTTCGCTCAGCCAGACGGCGCGCATCCGCCGGCGCAGGGCAAGGGTCTCCGGTCTGCGGTCACTCATGTCGGCCCAGAGCTGGTTCGGATGGGAAGGGTCGCTGGGGTCGCGCGTGCCGCCAATGCGCAGGCAGACTACCGAAAGCCCGTGTTGATCGACATAGTGCCGGCCAAGCGCCTCGCCGTAGACCTTGGATACCCCATAGAGGGAATCGGGCCGAATCTCGACGGTGTGGTCGTAGACCCGGTCATCATCGAGCTCGTAGAGCGCCGGGGCGCCCTCGAGCTCGTAGGTGCCGATCGCGTGGTTGGAGGATGCGAACACGACGCGCGGCACCCCAGCCCGGCGCGCAGCCTCGAAGACGTTGTAGGTGCCGATGAGGTTCGATTCCAGCACCGCCGGCCACGCCGAATCGACCGCACTCGTCGCGGCCAGGTGGACGATGGCGTCGATGCCATGCACACGCCGCAACCAGGGCGTCGAGATCTCCGATATCGGCCACGATGTCCGCATTGGGACCGGACTGCGGGCGAGGCCGACCGGCTCGAAGCGGCTGCCCGGGGTGCGCCAGGCGCTCATGACGAATCCGCCGATCAGGCCGTTCGCGCCGGTGACCAGCACCCGCGGCCGCGCGCGTTGCCGGTTTCCCCGAGATTGGTTCACGTGGCGTCATCCAGCTTCGAGCTCATCGTCGTGCCCTTTCCGGTCGCGGATCGTCTCGTCGCTCGTGCCGGAGTATGCGCCGATGGCGCAGCCGTGTTGTGTCGGCAATTGCCGTCTCTGCAGCAGATTTGAGCGGACGAACGCCTGACGGTATCAGCCCGAGACACGAGGGATCGGTCGTCGTGTGTCACGTCATCATGGCGACCGCTACGACGAGATCCTGGTGCTCGGAATGACACGATGTTCGCAGTGCGCTGTCGGCGCAATGCCTCTCGAAGCTCTTCGCTCTCTTCGCGTCTCAACCTTCGCGGCATCGCGGCCCGCCGCGACTCAACGAGGGATCATCCGATTGCCCTCACACGTTCCCGGCGTGACCGGCGATACCCCACAGCACTCGGGCCCGGCGTGATGATCAGCACCCGGGCGGGACCATCGCCGATGTTTTCCGCCTGATGTGGGAAAGCAGCCGTCCCAGACGAGGTAATCTCCCGCTCCCAGCTCGGTGACAAAATCCCCTTGCCGCAGCCGGATGCTCCCTTCCAGCACCAGATGATGCTCTTCGCCAGCGTCGGACATGAGCCCCGACGATGACCCCGGAGGCGCTATCGCTTCGACGATGCGCAGGCCTCGGGCAAAGCCACCATCCACCTCTTCCAGGCGGAGGTCATCGGGCGTCGTCTGCACCCGGCGCTCGTGTCTGGCGCACGATGCGCGGCGCCGGTGCCGCGTCGACCAGGAGCCACGTGATCGGCACCTCGAAGACGTCGGCGATGGCCGCGAGGGTCTCCAGCGATGGCGAGGCCTTGTCGTTCTCGACCTGCGAGAGATAGCCGACATTGAGGTCCGCGAGCTCGCCAACCTGCGCCAGCGTCAGCGCCGCGGTCAGTCCGCAGCCGCCGGATCTGGGCGCCAACGAGGGGTCGTCGTCGTCCCCGCGTCACCTCTCCACGCTCAGCGATCATTTTGTTTTCTCCAAACGATATTGACAAAGGCAATCTGCAGCCGTAATATTGTCCTTAGCAATATAGATTGCTCTCAGGGAAACAAGCAACCGGTCGGGGCGCATGTCGCATCGCCCCAGGGAGAAACAGACGATGACAGTAACTGAGAGCAAGACCATGACCGCGATTCCTGAATCGCACCGTGACCTGATCGACAACAACCAGGTCGGCATCGTCGCCACCGTCGGCCCCGACGGCGTGCCGCAGGTGACGGCGAGCTGGTTTCTGGCCGAGGAGGACGGGACGGTGCGGATGTCCCTCAACACGGCCCGCCAGAAGGTGAAGAACCTGATGCGTCGCCCCGAGAGCACGCTCTTCTTCCTGGATCCGGCCAACCCCTACCGCACTCTGGAGATCCGGGCGCGCGCCGAGATCGAGCCCGACCCGGACTACGAATTTGCCAACCGGATCGGCGCCAGGTACGGCGGTGCCGATCCGCGGACGATGGACCAGCCCGGCGAGACGCGGGTGGCGGTCACGTTCGTGCCAATCAAAGTCAACACGTTCGGCTAATCGCGGACGATCGTCGCCAAACTCGTGAGAGGAATCACTCCTATCATGTCCAACCCGCAAACTTCCATACCGGCCGGCGCCCGACATCGGTCACGTCCACCTCAAGGTGGTCTGACCTCGATCGCGCCGTGGACTTCTATCGAAACGGTCTCGGCTTCGACCTGATGACCCGTTTCGGCAACCAGGCCGCCTTCCTCTCGGCGGGTGGTTATCACCACCACATTGGGCTCAATACCTGGGAGAGCCAGGGTGGAGCCCCGCCACCGCCGGGTACGACCGGGCTCTACCACTTTGCCATCAACTACCCCGAGCGGCGCGACCTGGCCGCCGCGCTCAAGCGCCTGCTCGACTACGGGTGGGGGATCGATGGCGCCTCCGACCACGGCACCCACGAGGCGATCTACCTGCACGATCCGGATGGCAACGGGATCGAGCTGGCCTGGGACCGCGATCCGGCCCTCTGGCGCCGCGGCGGGGAGATCATCTTCGAGCGCAAGGCGCTGGACTGGGCCAGCCTGATGGCCGAGCTTGACGGCGTGGACCCGGCCGACGCTCTGGCAACGCTGACTCGATACCGATAAGAAAGGAAACGCCATTCGCCCAGACTCGATACCGCCGGCATCACGCCGGCCGTGACGAGCGAGCCAGCCTGACGGCAACTCCTCTCACCTGACACGCAACTCGCCCCTCTCCACGTCGCCACGAACGTGACGTAGCGACGCAGGGCGCAGACATGAAACACCAGATTTGACGATAAGGAAGGGACCAGTGATGAAGGCAAACGTGCGAACAGGACAGGCAGTGTGGCCATGGGGGATTGCGCTGCTGCGGATTGTGGTCGGGATCGTCTTCGTGATGCACGGGCAGCAGAAGCTCTTCGAGATGGGCGTCGGTGGCGTCGGCGGATTCTTCGCCTCGCTGGGCGTTCCCGCGCCGCAACTTGCCGCCGTGGTGGTCAGCGTGCTGGAGACGGTCGGCGGAATTGCGCTGATCCTTGGCGTCCTGACGCGACTCTTCGGACTGCTTCTCACCGGCGACATGCTCGTCGCGCTGATGCTCGTGCATCGGCCCAATGGGTTCTTCGCGGGGGACGGCGGCGTGGAGTTGGTGCTGCTGCTGGGGGCGGCGGCCCTCGCCCTGGCGCTGACCGGGCCTGGCGCGTTGGCGCTCGACAACTTGCTGCCATTCGAGCGGCGGTTCCAGGGGCGAGACCGTGCTGATCTCGTTCCCAGCCACGGCTAATCCACTAGAGAGAGCAGGGGCCGGCCGCAGTGCCGACCCCTGTTCCCCGACCACCTGAATCCACATCCCAGCATCCAGCACGGAGTATCACGACCATGCAGAATCCATCTCCCGCCCTGGCCTCGACGGCAATCGTCGCCACGACACGTCCCGAACGCTATCTAAAGCAACTCGCCTCACATCTAGGTCAGCGGATCCCCGTGGTGCAAGAGGGATCGCATACCGCGTGGACATTTCCCTTTGGGGAATGCTTCGGCACGGCCACCCCGGAAACTATCGAACTACGCGCGGAAGCGACGACCCCAGAAGATCTTGCTCGGATCGAAGACGTCATCGGTCGTCACCTCGAACGCTTCGGCACCCGCGACAGCCTGCTTGTCCGCTGGGCGCGAACGTAATTACCCCTATCCGAGATGCGCCCCGATCTCCAGGGCGTGATCACTACGGGCGGCTGGGGCTGACGCCTGCCTCCGGCTCCTGGTGCAAGTTGGCGAAGTGGTTGTGGCTCCGTGTCGAGGGTATCATCTGAGATTGGTCGACACCGGCGGCTCCCAGGCAGCCACATAAACGGCCTAGCCGCGGTCCGGGTCAATGCCAGCGCGATCACCACGTCCCGGACCTCTCTTCGCCGCCATCGGAAGACCACGGATCACCATGCGTTTCTTCGGTACGAGATCACGACCGATCGATACGCCAAGCGAGAGTTGAATGAACTGCCCCGTTGACGGTAGCGAACTGCGAATCACGGATCGACAAGGCATCGAGATCGACTACTGCCCCCAGTGCCGGGGGGTCTGGCTCGACCGCGGCGAACTGGACAAGGTTCTGGAGCGGTCAGCACAACCAGCGTACCGTGATGAGCGCGATGAGCGCGATCGGGCCGTCCAGCCACCGTACCGGGATGAACGCGATCGGTACCGCGACGATGATCGCTCCTACCAGAGCCAGGAGTATCGCGGGAAGAGCCGGCGTCGCTCGTTTCTCGAGGATTTGCTCGATTTTGACTAATCCGGCGCCAACATCGCGCTCCGGACAATAGGACTGCTGATCCGTGGATCTCGGAGACGCGGGTCTTGCACTTACCGCTCGTCCTGCTGGCGATCATCGGTGGTGTAGTAGTGCTCGCCGGTGCGGCGATCAGGACCTGGCGGCAGCGCCGCCGTGTCGAGAGCGCTCCGGCACCCCTCGCGGCGCCAGCCCCGCTACGGCAGGAATCGAACGGCCTCGAGCAGAGGCTGCACTCGCTCCATGCGGCCGGCCGCTGGGACGAACTGCTGCGGCTCCTGGATCAGACCCTGCCCGAGTGGACGGTTTCTTCCTCATTGATCGAGGTCGCCCGCGCGGTCTCCGCGCTGGAACGGGATATCGCCGCGACTCGTGGCAGCGTGGTCTCGGACGTAGTGACCAGCCGTCTCACCCAGCAGACGCAGAGTGTTGCCGACGGATTGTGGTCCCTGGCGGATCGCATCGTCGTCGCTGACCGGGTCAACTCCCCGCTACTGCGGGAGCGGTTGGCGCGGGAGGACGAGGTGTTGCTGCGGCTGCTGCCGGCGATGCGGGAGGCGCAGACCGGACTTGCCGATTTGATGCTGGCGGGCAGCGGCGCAGACGGGCTACGGCGCGCGGAGGGACGCTTCCTCGCGCTAGCGTCCACCGCCCGCGAGCTCCAGGAGTTCGAGTCTGGGCCGGCCCCGCGGGTAAACGTTGTCGGAGGGCTGAGGCGACTCATAGCCGACGCGGATGTTCCCGCACCAGCTCCAGGTCGACAAGAGCGGCGTCGAACGTCTGTGCGAACTCCGTCGATTTCCCGAAATCTTTGCAGCAGACGCCGGAGCGTCGCATGGATACAAGAACCACTTAAAGACCTCCGGTCCAAGCGGCAGGAGATCCTCGCGGCTCTTGAGTCGCCGTCGCGAGCACTGAAGAGATCTTCGCCAACCTGTGAAAGTGATCGGCGGTCGGCGTACCCGGGCCGGTAGACGGCACTCCGGCCCGAATGGCAGGGGCGACTTCACTCGTTCGCCGTTGTGGCATGGTGCGGCGGGCGCCGTCGGCGAGGGCGGCGAAGAGCAACGCCATCAACGCGGCGTGGCTGAGCGTGCTCGCCAGGGAGAGACGAGAGAAGATGACGAATGCACCGGACGCCGCCTGGGCGACGACGAACAGGGATGCCCAGAGATCGGTGCGATAGAGATCAGGACGTTCGGCCTTGAATCGGCGCGACCAGAACTCCCGCCAGGCCACCAGTGCCAGCGCGATCACTGCCGCCAGGCGATGTCCCCAGGCGACAGCCACTCCCGGACTCGAGAGATCGGGGAGCAGCGAGCCATTGCATAGCGGCCAGGTGTGGCAGGCGAGCTCCGCGCCGGAGTGGCGCATGTAGGCGCCGATGTAGGCCACGACGACCGCCCAGAGCAGAGTGACCCAGGCCAGCGTCCGGTACCCCGATGGCACCGCGCGCGTCGCGGCTGGAACGATCGGCGTCGTCTCCCACAGCACACGCATGACCAGGAAGACCGACGCGAAACAGACCAGGGAGATGCCGAAGTGCGAGGCCATCACCGGTGGCGTCTGCGGATACTTCACCGCCCACGCACCCATCCCCGACTGCAGGACGAGCGTGAACAGCATCAGGGGGATAAGGGTCTTCAGCTCGGGATAACGCCGGCGCAGAGGGAACGCCGTCACCGACAGGCCGAGGATGATCAGTCCCTCCACGCCGGTGACGAGCCGGTGGGAGTATTCAACCATCGTCTCGAAGGCGTACTCGGGAATGAACTCCCCGTGGCAGAGCGGCCAGGACGTGCCGCACCCCTCACTCGAGCCGGTGTTGGTGACCGTAGCGCCCATCAGCAGCACGATAAACATGCCGATCGTCGCCGCCACCGCTAGCCATTTCGCCGCGCGCTCCATGGGAGGAAGTGTAGGCGAGGCCGAGAACGTGAGACAGCACGAAGAACCAGATTCAAAATCTGCTGACACCGTGTTGGGCGGTCAGTGAGCCAAGGGATTCATGCGCGTCGGGCTGAGGGCTGACGCCAGATGGGAGAAGCGACCTTTGCCCAGCAGCAAGGCGATAGCAACGGGAGGAGCGAGCGTGCTGGAACGAAACAAGGCCATCGTGCGACGGCTGGTGGAGGAGGTGCTCAACGGCGGACGGATGGAGGTGATCGATGCGCTCTATGCGCCGGCGCTCGCTCCGGAAGCCAAAGCGTGGATCGCGCCCTTCCGGGTGTCGTTCCCTGACGTCCACATGGAGGTGGTCGAGCTCATCGCCGAGGGTGACACTGTCGTCGGACGCTTCACCTGCTCCGGGACGCACCTGGAAGAATGGCTGGGATATGCGCCGACCGGTCGCCGCTTCGAGGCCATCGACGAGGTGTCCATCTACCGCTTCCGCGATGGTCGCATCGTTGCATCCTGGGGACTCGAGGACAACCTCGGGCGCCTGGAGCAACTCGGGCTGCGCTGAGAAGAGGGGTCATCACCGATTCGGTCACGCTGAATTTTGAAACCGGTTCCCGGTTCGAAGACGGGCGAGCTTCAAGTCGTAAGTCAGGTGTGAGACGGGCGGTGTTGCGCGGTGGACTGATCCCCCAACGGGGCGAAGCCGCCCTCACCAGACAGTGGTGAGATCGGTGACTTCAACCGTCGTCCAGGTGGCCGGCGCGACTACTGTCCCGAGAGCGCGGAATCGTCCGCGATAGTAGGCGAGTGGCGCCGCCCCGTCGTGGCGAGCGGATGCCAGGATCTCCCCGACGAAGCAGAGATGGTCACCCATAGGGATCGTCTGCAGTAGCGCGCAGTCTGCCCATGCGACCGCTCCCGATAGGACCGGCAGGGATGGATCCCGGCGCTGGAATCCCGCGCCCGAGAGCGCGGCCCAACCCGTCCCCCGGTTGGGCTGCGCGAACTGCCGGGCGAGGCCGTGATCTGCCTCGCCGAGTACGTTGACCGTGAATCGCCCGCATTCGTCGAGGGCCTCCGCCATGCGCGAGCCGGCCTGGAACAGGACGGCAAGTAACGGCGGATCCCAAGACGCCATCAAGACTGAGCCGGCGGTGGTGGCGAACGGTTCGCCATCTGCCATCGTCACGATGACCGAGACCCCCGTGACGATTTGGCTGGCGATGCTCCGAAACGCCTGATGCTCTCTGGGAGTCATCTCCCTGCCTCGCGCAGCGCTCTTACCACACGGTATCGGCCGGCAGATCGAGGGCCAGGCGGCCGGCGTAGACCAGAGTGCGCTCCGGGTTCAGGGGGTGGAACAGCCCGGCACGAACATCGCGGTAGGCTTGCTCGATTGGCGAAGACCGGAAGTACGCGCTTCCTCCGACCACGTCCATTGCCAGGTCAACCACGGCTTGCGCCTCGGTCACGACATGCCGCTTGGCGATCATCACCGCCGCCAGGGCCCGGTCATCCGGATCGTAGTCATCGCCGAGCTCGCCGAGTGCGCCAAGCATGGACCACCAGAGGGTCCGCAGCTTGACGTCCATCAGCCCAACCTGCCGCTGGACTGTCTGATCTTCAGCCGGTACGCGACCATCCGGCGTCTTTCGACTTTGGATCACGCGTACGGCCTCGTCGCGAGCGGCGGCGGCGATGCCGGCGTAGACGGAAGCAGCGGGGAGCGCGAAATGGATACCCGCCGTGCGCAGAATCGGGTCGACTTTGCCCCAGGGGCGGCGGCCCACGACTTGCCCCTCGGTGACCTGGACCTCCTCCAGCAGCACATCATTGCTGCCAGTCGCCCGCATCCCCAGCGTGTCCCAGTTGTCGAGGATCGTCACCCCCGGAGCGCTCATGGGGATACTCACCAGGAGCACGACCGGCCCCTCGTCCGGATCGTCGTATGCGGCCATCGTCGTCAGGACATCCGCGACCGGCGCCTGGCTGCAGAAGACCTTGCGGCCGCTGACGCGGTAACCGCCGTTCTCCCTGACAGCCCTGGCACTCGGCCAGATCCCGTCCGAGCCGCCGCTCGTCATGAGCACCAGCCCCTCACTCGCGACCCGGCGCAGCACCGTCTCCGCAGCGGCCACTCCGCGCCGCCGGCGAAAGACCTGGCTCAGAACCAGATAGTGGTGCATGTTGACCGCAAGCGCGGTCGAGGCGCAGGAGCGGGCCAACTCCGCCTGGGCGAAGCAGACCTGGCGCATGGTAGCGCCGAGCCCGCCGAGATCCACCGGCACGGCCAGGCGGAGATACCCCGCCTCACCGCATTCGCTCGAAGTTCTCGTGGACGAACGTGTTCTCGCGGTCATGCGCGGCGGCTCTGGTCGCGAACTCGGCGCCGAGCTCCGCCGCCAGCGCTACGAAGGCGTCATCGTCGGGGCGGCTCGGTCGGGGCCGCCAGGGCTGCTCGATCGGGGTCGTTTCCGGTGCGGTCATCGTCGCGGTCATCCGTGCGCTCTCCTGTGCACTATTTGCTGCAAATCGCCGGCTCTCGTCGTCCATCGACACGGCGACTCACTCCGATGCACAGAGTAGGAGGCTGCCGGCAGCCGCACATGGGCAGATATACGCATTCCACATACGCCTTCGACCGTGCCACGTTGCAGGATCGACGAGGGATATACGTAGTTGGGTGCTCACGGTCACTCTCCTCCTGTGTCTCGGCATGGCCACCTACCGTGCCGGGATCCGGGTGGCGCATCGCCGGGTATCTTCCGGACCCGCCATCCACTCTAGCGAGCGACCAACCGGGTTCAAGTCCGATTTCTGAACCGGGTTCACCAGGTCTTCGTGTGATAGCGACCAACCGGGTTCAAGTCCGATTTCTGGACCGGGTTCACCGAGATTCCGTGTGATACTGTGGCTATGCGCGGCTACGGGCAGTTCTGCCCGATCGCCATAGCCTCAGAGATCTTTGCCGAGCGCTGGACGCCCCTCGTCGTCCGCGAGCTGTTCTGCGGCAGTCATCGCTTCAATGAACTGGTGAACGGTCTCCCGCGGATCCCGCGGTCTCTTCTCGTGCAGCGTCTCCGCTCGCTGGAAACCAGTGGTGTATGTCGAGCGCCGGGTGGACGCCGCGGGTCGTGGTGTCGAATACCATCTGACGCCGGCCGGAGTGGAGCTTGGCGACGTCGTGCTCCGGCTCGGAGACTGGGGCAAACGTTGGGCTGATATTCCGGTCGGCCCGCAGAACCTTGATCCCGACCTTCTCATCTGGGACATCCATCGCCGGCTGGATGAGGACCACCTGCCGGACCGCCGGGTCGTGGTGCAGGTCGATCTCACCGGGGCGAACCTGAAAAACTACTGGCTGGTGCTGGAGCGTCCGGCGGCCTCAGTCTGCTGGACCGATCCCGGCTTCGAGGTCGATCTCCTGGTCCAGGCCGACTCCGTCGCCCTACACCGCGTCTGGGTGGGTCAGCTTCCGCTCGATTCGGCGCTCCGTGAAGGGCTGATCGCGCTCGATGGCCCGGCGGATCTCTGTCGTGCCTTCCCCAACTGGCTCAAGCTGAGTCTGTTCGTCGAGCGCGACCGAGACGGGGGTGATAGGGGATAGGACGTCGTAGGTCGTGTGTCATGTGTACGGAACAGCCGTGCATCCGTCACGCAGCTCACCTGCAGTCCGTAACTCCCTATGACCCTATCACCCTCAAGACATCTCGCGCCTGCGCCTTGTCGACCTGCATCTGGGCGATGAGGTCTTCCATCGAGTCAAAGCGAGCGTCAGGGCGGATACGCTCCAGGAACTCGGTTGCAACCGTCTGGCCGTAGAGGTCGCCGTCGAAATCGAGCAGGTGGGTCTCGACCATGCGGTCCCCGTCGTCGACGGTCGGGCGGCTGCCGATGTAGGCGACGGCTGGCCGGGGCGTTTGGTCACCCGGGAGCCAACCCCACGCGGCGTAGATGCCGTCGGCCAGCGGCGCCAGCCCTGCCGGCGGGACGACGTTGGCGGTAGGAAACCCGATGGCGCGTCCCAGATGCTGACCATGCACCACCTCGCCTTCCACCCGAAACGGGCGACCAAGGAGGCGCCTGGCGGTAGCGACGTCGCCATTCATGACCGCCGTACGGACGCGGGAGGAGGAGACGACCTCCTGGCCGTTGGTCAGCCGAGGCACGGCAACCACCCGAAACCCGAGGCCGGCACCAATCTCCGTCAGACGCTCGACGGTCCCCGTACGGTCTTTGCCAAGCGCAAACCCCTCCCCAACCCACAGCTCCCGCAGGCGCGTTTTCTCCTGCAACCAGGCCATGAAATCCTCGGGCGACCACCGCGAGAGCTCCAGGGTGAAGGGGACGACGACGATCTCGTCGAGACCGGCCTCGGCGAGGCGCTCCTGCTTCTCTTGCGGCGTCGAGATGCGCCCGGAAAATGCCTCGGGCCGCAGCACCGCCGCCGGAACTGGTTCGAAGGTAACGCCCGTCACAGGGAGATCGAGCTCTTGACCGCGCTGAACCGCCTGATCGAGGAGACGGCGGTGACCGCGATGGACGCCGTCGAAGGTGCCAATGGTGACGATTCGCTCGCCTGGCGGCAGGTCGTCCGGGGCAAGCGGGACAGGTATCGCGCGGGGCTCACTCACGCCGCGCTCCCTTCCTCAACAGCCACGACCTTCCGTGGTCGCCAGCCGGCGCCGTCAGGGGCGGCTTCGCCGGTGCCAAGCCACTCGCCCGCGGTGTCATAAGCTCGGATCGGACCCGCGGCGCCGCGATCGTCGGGGATCGTCGAGCCCTGCCGCCAACGGCGAGCCGCATCCGAGTCGAGAACGAGCGCCGGCCACTCCTGGACCGGAATGTCCGGATGGAGGGCGACCCAGGGCCATGCCCAGGGAAGCTCTATCCGGCTCAGCTCGTCCATCGTGAACGCCTGGCAGAGATGGAACGGCCCGGCGCGCATGCGGAGCAGATCAGAGAGGTAGGCGCCGGTTCCCAGCGCCGCACCCAGATCTCGCGCCAGGGCGCGAATGTAGGTCCCTTTGGAGCAATCGACGAGCAAGGTTGCGGTCGGCAGATCCCATTCCAGCAGTTCCAGGCAGTGGAAGATCACCGGTCGCGGTGCGCGGGCGATCTCTTCCCCGCGGCGCGCCAGGTCGTAGAGTTTTTGACCACCGACCTTGATCGCCGCGTGCATCGGAGGAATCTGCTCGTGGGCGCCGCGAAACGACGCCAGGGTCGCCTCGATCGCGTCCGCGGTCAGCCCGGTTGCATCTGCCGTGCCGGTGACGCGGCCTTCGCTATCGTGGCTGTCGGTTTCGACCCCAAACGTCACCTCGGCGAGGTAGGTCTTGGAGGCGTCGTTAAGGAACTCCAGGGTCTTCGTCGCCATGCCCACCGCGAGAGGCAGGACGCCGGTCGCGGCCGGATCGAGCGTGCCGGCATGCCCAATATGCTTTTGGCCGAGGAGACGGCGTGCGCGTGCGACGACGTCGAAACTGGTCCACCCGGCCGGTTTGTCGATCACGAGGTAGCCGTGGAGCGAGGGTGGCGAAGAGGGGAGAGGGGAGTCGCTGCGCTCAGGAGGGAGCGATTCGCTTAGGGAAGGACGGCCGCCAGCGGCCTTAAGGGGGAGAGGAGCACGAGGAATGTAGGGCTCGTCGTCCTCGCCCCCTTTGCCCCCCTCGAGCGCAGCGACCCCCCTTGAGCGCAGCGACCCCCCTTTGTCCCCCTTCACCCCCTATCCCCCGACAACGACGGCGTCCGGCTCCGGGATGGCGGCGACCAACTCGGCAACTGTCTGGATGAAGGCATGTTTCTCCGCGTCACCACCCTCCAGGTGCGCGCCCGCGGCACGCGGGTGCCCACCGCCCCCGAAGTTGGCGGCGATGGCGGCGACGTCGAGGTTTTTCTCCAGACCGCGCAGGCTGACGCGCCAACCTCGTTCGTCCTCATCCTGGTAGAGGATGACCGCGACCCGAGAGCCCTGGGTACCGGAAAGGAAGTTGACGATCCCCTCCGCCTCGACCATCTCGGCGCCGCAGTGCCGGAAGCCTTCGCGGGTCATCTCCGTCCAGATGATCGGTCCGTTCCAGCGGATATTGTGCAGGGCGTGCTCCCAGAGACAGATGGTCGACCGCGGCTTCAGCCGGAAGAGCTGATCAACCACCGGCTCCAGCTCGGCGCCGCACTCGACGAGCTCGGCGACGGTGCGGATGGTATGGGGCGTGGTAGAGGGGGTGCGCAACCCGAGGGTGTCACCGTAGATGCCGGCCAGCAGATTGCGGGCCATGTCCTGGGTAACCTCGGTTCCCCAAAGCTTCAGCACCTCGGCGACGATCTCCGCCGATGACGACGCTTCCGGCTCGACAATGTTCACATCACCGAAGCGTTTGTTCGTGATGTGGTGGTCGATATTGACGATCGGGATGCCGCCATCGAGGCGGCTCGGGTCGTCCTTGGCGAAATTGCCGAGCCGCTTGGGATCGGCGCAGTCGATCAGGCAGAGCATGTCATAGTCAGGCAGCTCATCCCGGCCGTAGACCAGCACCGACTCGACGCCCGGCAGGAAGTGCAGATTGGACGGGAAATCACCGTCGCTGATAAGCGGATAGGCGTCGACGCCATACTGGGCGAGGGCGATCCGCATTGCCAGCGGCGATGAAAGGCCGTCGGCGTCGACGTTTTGATGCGTCGGCATGAGAACCGTCTTCGCGCCGCGAAGCTTGACGAGCGCGGCGTCGGCATCGGCGGGATCGATAGCCCAGGAATCGCTCACGCCGTCTCCTCTGGAGTCGAGGAGTCGTGGGGATCGTTGCCGCTGGCAGAAGTCGAGAGGGCCGGATCTTCTCCTCGACTCCTCGACCCCTCGCCTTCTCGCCTCAGTTCGCGCAGCGTGCGGTCGATCTCCTCAGCGTGCTCCATCGACCGATCGTCCCGGAAGTCGAGGTCGGGAATGATGCGCGTCCGCATCCGGGGCTTGAGATGGCCGCGGATGTACCCGGCCGCACCCCGGAGCGCGGTCAGGGTCTCTTTGCGTTCGCCGTCAGTGCCAAGAACAGAAACGTAAATTCGGGCCGAGCGTAGATCGGGGAGCACTTCGACGCGGGTGACGGTCCAGAATCCAAGCCGCGGATCATCGATCTCGGATCGGATGATGTCGACCACCTCCTCGCGGAGGAACTCGCCCATCTGTTGCGTGCGCCTGGTCATGGCGGACTCCGAGAGTCGGAGAGTCGGAGAGTCGGAGAGTCGGTAAGTGCAAGGCTTTCGTCTCGCCTACTTACCGACTCACCGACTTGCCGTCTTACCGACTACGTTCGCGCTACCTCTTCGCGGTGGAAGAACTCGACCTGATCGCCGACCTGGAGATCGTTGAAATTATCCAGACCCAGACCACACTCGTAACCGGCCGCGACTTCCCGGACGTCGTCCTTGAAGCGCTTGAGGGATTTCACCGTCCCCTCGTGGACCACGGTGCCACTGCGCAGCACGCGGGTGCGGCTGTTACGGCTGATCCGTCCATCGAGCACGTAGAGCCCAGCGACCATATCGCCGCCTGGCAGCTTGAACGTCTCGCGCACTTCCGCGTAGCCATCAGTCACATCCTGGAAGACCGGCGCCAGGAGACCCGTCATGGCCGCCCGCACCTCGTCAAGCAGGTTGTAGATGATGTTGTAGAAGCGGATATCGACGCCAGACGCGTCGGCCGCCCGCTTCGCGGCCACATCGGGTCGCACATTGAAGCCGATGATGATGGAGCGGGTCGCGGTGGCCAGGCTGACATCCGATTCGCCAATGGCGCCGGTGCCGGCGTACGTGATGCTGAGCTGGACGCCTTCCGGAACATCCTCATTCAGCTTCAGCAGCGCGGTCTGGATCGCTCCGAGCGATCCGGAGACATCCGCCTTCAGGATCACCCGCAACTCGGCGACGCCGCCCTCGCTGACCTCTCGCGAGAACTCGGTCAGCTTGAAGGAGCGGTCAGCCGAAAGCGATTCGGCGCGGCGCTCCGCGGTGCGGCGCTCGGCGACCTCGCGGGCCAGCTTCTCGTCGGTGAAGACCATGAACTGGTCTCCGGCCTGCGGCGCTTCCAGCAGCCCCAGAATCTCGACCGGCATGCTCGGCTCGGCGCGGCGAATCTTGCGGCCGCGGTCATCGAACATCGCTTTCACGCGCCCCCAGGTTCCACCCGCCACGACCACGTCGCGCGGGTTGAGGGTGCCGCTCTGTACCAGCAGGGTGGCGACCGGACCGCGGGTGCGGTCGATCCTGGCTTCCACCACCACGCCGGAGGCCGGTTTGAGGGGGTTGGCTTTCAGCTCATGGACGTCGGCGACGAGCTGGATGACTTCCAGCAAGTCCTCGAGACCGAGCTTCGCCAGCGCGGAGACCTCCACGAAGGGAACGTCGCCGCCCCACTCCTCCGGCATTACCTCCATCTCGGAGAGCTGCTGCTTCACGCGGTCGGGGTTGGCGGCCGGCAGATCGATCTTGTTGATCGCCACCACCAGCGGCACCTGCGCGGACTTGATGTGCGCCACTGCCTCACGCGTTGTGGGCATGACGCCGTCGTCGGCGGCGACCACCAGCACGGCAACATCTGTTGCCTGCGCCCCCCGGGCGCGCATGGCGGTGAACGCTTCATGGCCGGGGGTGTCGAGGAAGGTGATCTTGCGGCCCTGGGCATCAACCTGGTACGCGCCGATGTGCTGGGTGATGCCTCCGGCCTCGCCTTCCGCTACGTTGGCTGAGCGGATGGAGTCGAGCAGCTTGGTCTTGCCGTGGTCGACGTGTCCCATGATCGTGACGACCGGGGGACGTGTCCGGGCCTCCGGATCGAGCTCAGACTCCGAGCGGCGCGTCTCGAAGCTGTCCCCTTGCCCAGAGAGATCGGATTCCTCCGGGTTGGTCTCCCAGCCGAGCGCCTCCGCCACGCGCGCCGCGGTGGCATAGTCGACCTGCTGGTTGATCGTGGCCATCATGCCGAGCTTCATCAGCTCCTTGATGACTTCGACGCCCGTGGTCTCCAGTCGCTCCGCCAACTCGCCCAGGGTAAGCACCGAGGGGAGCGTGACCGGTTCGCGCACGATCGGCCCGGTTCGGCGCAGGGCAACGGTGCGCGCGCCTCCACGTCCACCCTTCCCGCGTCCACCTTTCCCGCCCGGACGGCGAGATCCTCCTCCGGGGCGTCTTCCTTGATAAGTGCTTGCCATTAGCGATTTCCTCCTTCTGCCTGGGCAAATGTCGACGCCGCGCCCGTGGCCGTGGCTGACTCCAGCGGGAGCGTGGCGGCGTAGCTGCGCAACGTCTCTAAAGTTTCCGTGTCAATCTCCACATTCAATGCGCGTGCCAATAAGCCCGAGCCAAGCACTTTCTCCCAGCAGGCTCCCTGCCCGCAAAGGTACGCGCCCCGCCCATTGCGCCGCCCGGTGGGATCCGGTTCCACCTGCCCCTCCGGGGTGCGCACGATGCGATACAGCCCCCGTTTGGCATCATGCCCTCGGCAGGCAATACACATCCGTTGCGGGACGTGCTTCGGCCGAGGCCCTTTGCGCTTACGCGCAGGGGGTGAAGGGGAGGGCGATTCGCGCAACGCCACCCTTTACACTCCCTCGGCCGCCGCGGCAACCGCCACCGGCTCGTCCTCGAGCGACAGTGGCGCGCCGCTCTCGAAATCGAAGCGGTGCCGCAGGTCGCGGTTGTAGAAAACTTCCAGCGCGGTTCCGGCCAGATCGACGTCGACACTCATGCCCACCAGGTCGGGAGACAGCGGTCCAAACGTCTTATCGCGCACCGAAATGGTGCCGTCGGCGCGGACCAGGCGGGGCTGGCGTCCCTGCCAGGAGAAGTCGTCGCTCTGGGAGTCGGCCATCGCTGCCCGCGCCTGTCGCAGCAGCTCTTCGTCCATCTCCTGCAGCGCCGCCGGGTCTTTGATATCGATCCGCCAGCCGGTGAGCTTGTACGCCAGGCGGGCGTTCTGGCCCTCCTTGCCGATCGCCAGCGACATCTGGTCGGTCGGCACGATGACCGTGGCGACCTTGTTCGGCTCGTCCAGAGTGACCGATGACGGCTTGGCCGGCGACAGGGCATTGGCGATGAACTGCGCCGTGTCGGGCGACCACTCGATGACGTCGATCTTCTCTCCGTAGAGCTCATTGACGATGTTCTGGATGCGGACGCCGCGCACACCGACACAGGCGCCGACGGGGTCGACCTTCTCCTGCCGCGCGGCGACGGCGACCTTGGAGCGGAGACCCGGCTCCCGGGCGACCTCCATGATCTCGACCGCGCCGGAGAAGATCTCCGGAACTTCCTGCTCGAACAACCGGCGAATGAGCCCCGGGTGGGAGCGGGAGACAATCAGCTGCGGACCGCGCTGATCCTTGTTTACCTCGACCAGGAGCACCTTGACCCGCTGACCGGGCCGATAGCGCTCATTCGGGACCTGCTCCCGGGACGGCATCACCGCCTCGGCTTTCCCCAATTCGACGATGACCGCCCGCGGGTCAGCACGCTGGACGACGCCATTCAGCACCTCGCCCTGCTTGTCGTGGAAGTCTTCGTAGACCGAGTCGCGCTCGTAGTCCCGAATACGCTGCAGGACGACCTGCTTCACCGTTTGGGCGGCGATGCGGCCGAAGTTCTCCGGAGTGCGCTCGATGCGGATCTCATCGCCCACTCGCGGGCTGGCCGAGTATGTCATGGCCTCAGCCAGCGAGATCTGGCTCAGAGGGTCGTCGATCTCGTCGACCACCGCCTTGACGGCGAAGATGCGCATGGCGCCGGTGGTCTGGTCGATATCGACGGAGACCTCCTCCTCGGTGTTCGCCATCTTCTTGTAGACGCTCTTCAGCGCGTGCTCGACCGACGAGAGCACCGCCTCTTTGGGGATCCCCCGTTCGGCGGCGATCTGGGCGATTGCCGTATAGAAGTCGCTCTTCATGCCCGCGATGCTCCTTTCCTGGGGCCACGGCGGATGGGCGGCCCGGTGGCGGAATGGCACGCCGCAACGTCGCGGCGCCGGAGCGCCTGGTGGGCGCAGTTGACAGGGACAACAGTGGGGAATGTGATCTGGCCCCTGGCCCAGGGCGCTGGAACAGCCACCCTGCGGCCGTATGGCGGCCTTTGAACACAAAAGAACGCGGGGTTTGGTCCCACGTTCCGCGGAAGGCTTGGTTCCAAGGAAAATGATAGCACCGAGACACTCTTACGACAACCTGTTCGGTGCCAAATCCGAGGGTCTTCAGCGTTCTTTGAGACCGCAAGCCCAGCGTCCCGCCTGTGTATCCCCGGGGACCTCGCTCGCGCGCCTATGCGCGCAATCGTCTCGGACAGTCGGAAAGAGAGAGCCCAACCACAACATGCCAAATATGCTGGGAGGAGGAATGAACGAAAACGGTGGTTCTTCACCCGCGACCTCGTACGCCAACCATCTTCCATATTACGTCGGCAATGCGCGCTAGATTGTCACGTTTGATCCCACACACGGCAGGGCCAATACTGCCCGGGGCCCGGCCAACGATATTTCGAACGAAGCTCGTTCAGACCGTCGTGGTCGGCATCGCCTCGTCGGATGTGCCATCCGGCGTAGAGGCGGCACCAGAGGGATCGTCCTCGGGCGGTTTGGGCTTCGGCGCCAAAGGGTCCATGCCCGGCTCCCAGATCGCCTCACCCTCGGCGACCGGCTCGACGGTGATGCCGAGTCGCTCCAGGAGATCGGCGGCCCAGATGGCACGCCAAGGACGGGGATTCACGGGCTGGTGCGGCGCATGGGAGTCAGAGCCGATCGAGACGAGGAGTCCCTTTTCGGCGGCGAGTTGGCGGTAGAGCGCCGTCTGGTCGTCGGTGTGGGAGCGATAGTGTGCCTCCAGCCCGTCGATCGGCACCTCGGCCAGCACGCGATCGAGGTCCTCCGGCAAGAGCGCGCCGACCGAATCGGAGCGTCCGGGGTGGGCGACGACAGTGATGCCGCCCGCCTGGTGCGCGGCGTCGACGACACGCTCCAGCGGCTCATCGGCGCTGAACCCGCCACCGAGTCCCGAGACGAACTCAGCCGCCTCTTTCAAGTTCTTGACATGTCCCTCGCGAATCGCGGCCATCAGGACGTGATAGGGCCAGAGCGGCCGGCCGCCGGCAATCTCCTCGAGACAGGGGAGTGGCTTCCCTTCCGCTTCGATCCGTCGCCGCGCGTCTTCGGCCAGGGTCATGAGTTGGGCGTCGAGATCGGCCAGCACGGAGCGGAAGGCGCGCGCTTCGGCATCGGCCCGGTTCGGTTGAATGCCGTAGACCAGTACATGCCACTGACGACCGCTCCAGCGGCTGGTGATCTCAACCGCGGGAATGATGCGGATGCCGCGTCGGGCCGCCCGGCGCGTCACTTCCGGCACGGAGCGCTGGGTGTCGTGGTCGGCAACCGCCGCGACACGGAACCCGCCACCCGCCAGGTGATCGACGAGAGCGGCGGGCGTCCAGGCGCCGTCGGAGGCATGGGTGTGCAGGTGGAGATCGATCGGGTCTGCCGGCCCCAGGGTGAGCGGCTCGGGTGGGGCGGCCGCGGCGGTAATCTCGTGGGCGGGAGTGCTTGGCGGGTCTGCCAGGGCGGGTCCTCCTGAACGCGCTGGTTAGCGCGACGGCTCATGCTGCCGAGCAGTCTAAATGAAATCATCTCTTCGGTTATGCGCCTGGATCCACGGCGGCCGCGCGACCCGGGCTGACACAGTGTCACGGCCAGACTGGCCAGCCCCGCGGCGGCAGCACAGGTGTAGGGCAGGAGGAGCGGAGCAGTGACGCAGGTGTCTCGTTCAGGCCTTCGCGCCCTCTTCCTCTCGCACCGTCCGACTCATCGCGCCGAGGAGTGCGGTCACCGCCATAGCCCCGCCGGCGGCGAGGAAGAGCCGCTCCAAGCCGCCGGCAACAAGTATTCCGGTCAGGGCGTAGGAGACGGGATCGAGCGCGACGGCGGCGAAGACGACCAGACTCATCACCCGTCCGAGCAGCTCCGGCGTCGCTCGCTCCTGCAACCAGGAGATGAGTGCCACCCCGAGGTAGCCGGCGGCCGCTCCCATCACCGCCGCGACGATCGACCCCACTACGAGCGTGGGAGCAAAACCGAACGCTGCCAGTCCGGTGGCAAAGAGCATCGTGACCAGGAGGAGAGCGAGTCCACGCCGGCGCGGGCGGGGCAACGATCCAGCGGCGGCGAGTCCGAGCAGGGAACCGGCGCCGAAGGCAGAGTAGATGACGCCCAGCGCGCCCGGACCGCCAAAGCGCTCCGTGGCCAGCACGGCGCTGCCGACCACGATTGGCCCCGCGGCGGCGGTGTTCAACGCCGCCACGATCAACAGCAGGATGCGAATCACGGGATCACTCCAGGCGAAGCGCACCCCCGCCAGAATGGCCGCCAGTCCGGCATCGTCACGAGCCGCATCCGAGCCGGCGCGGACCCGGCGCGACGCTGTCGCCAGGCTGAGGAACGCGGCCGCGGCGAGGGCGAAGACCAGAGCCGTCGCGCCGAAGGTAACGCCCAGTCCGACGGAGGCGGTCAACCCGGCAGCCAGCGCGGGACCAACCGTGCCGCTCACTTGCTCCACACCCTGGACCAGGGCATTCGCCGGTTCGAGCTGATCACCTTCGATCAAGGCCGGCACGGCCGACATCGAGGCCGGGTAATAGAAAGCGTCGAGGCCGCTGAGGAGGCCGCCGAGCAGATAGAGGTGCCAAAGGGTGACGTCACCGAAGAGAACAAGCCCGGCCAGTGCGGCCATCAGCGAGGCGCGCCCGGCGCTGGTCACGGTCATGATCAGCGCGGGTGGGAAGCGGTCGCTCAGCCAGCCCCCTACGGGGAGGAGAATCGCACCGGGAATGGCAGCCACGGCCAGCACCGAGCCGAGCCGAGCGCCGGGACCAGCCACCTGGAGCACGAGGAAGGTGAGGGTGACGAAGAAGATCTGGTCGGCCAGGAGGGATGCGGCGGCGCCGGTCCAGAGCCGCCGAAAGAGGGGCAAGTGGAGCGGGCGCCAGAGAGGGAGTTGCCGAAATCGGGTGAACGGGCCGCCTCGCCTCGCAGCCGCCGGGGACGGAACACTCACCGCAACCGGCGATCGATGTGAATGAACGTTCGTTCCGTTTCGCGGGCGGGAGGTTGTTTGTTTGATCATTCCATCCGTTCCTGACCGTGGGTTCTATCGAGTCGGCGCCAGAGAATGCTCGGTCGCCTCGGGCCGGAGGAGGGTAGCGATCACCGTCTTCACGGCCGGTGCGTAGCGGGAAAGTTCGATCTCTGGCACGAGCGCCTTGCGGGTAATGACGCCATCAATCACCGCAGAGATCATCTCGGCGGTGAGGTGCGGCTCGATCGTGGAGGAAATTTCGCCCCGCTCCTGACCACGGCGGAGCAGATCGGCGAGGGCGCCCGTGACGCTCTGGTCGTGGCGGCGCACGATCGCCGCGATGCGCGGGTTGCGTGCTGCTTCCGCCCCGACCTCGAGGTAGACCGCTGCTGCCGCCGGGTCGTCGACCGCCGCAAGGGCCTCGTCGACCGCGCGGCCAATCGCCGTCGGGATATCGCTGGTGCGGCCAATGAATGTGATCAATTCCAGACTCTCGGCGCGGTCTTGCTCGACCAACGCTTCGATGAGGTCGTCTTTGGAGCGGAAATAGCGGTAGACCGTTCCGGGGCTGAGTTTGGCTTCGGCGCAGATCTCAGGCATCGTCGCGCCGTGGAAGCCGCGGCGGGCGAAACAAACCGCCGCCGCAGCCAGAATCTGCCGTTTCCGTTCTTCCGCAATCTCTGTTTCAGGCACCGCTTTCCACCGCCATCTTATGAATGAATGTTCATTCGCATCTTACCCTGAGCGAGCGCCGCGGTCAATCCCGCTGAGACTATCAGTCGTGCAGGGACGAGCAGGGCACGGTATCTCCGTGGAGTCTGCGCTCGCCGTCCGCGAGTTGACAATCACCATCGCGCCGCCACTTCGCCCTGGAGTCTGACGTTAAATATGGCCCCAGCGTGAACATCGCCGCGAGCGAGGAGGCGCGAATGAGCGCCTTATCCGCCCCTTGACCACTGTCAACACCGGACACCGCCACCTCCGGGGAGGAGGCTCTCAGCCGGATCAGGAGACGAGCGACACCTCGACCGACTGGATACGAGAGAGCCCCTCGGCAATCACATTCCAGTGCTCGCCACCATCAGTCGAAGCAAAGAGGGTTCCCGCGGTGGTGCCGAAGTAGACCCCGGCTGGCTCGAGCATGTCCGCGGCCATCCCCTCGCGCAGCACGTTGTGCTTCCCCGTGGGCAGACCGTTGACCGACGGCGTCCAGGTCGCGCCGCCGTCGTCCGTCCGCCAGACCCGCAACGCGTCGTCGGTACGAATCGTCTCCCCGTTCTCCGGAATCACCCAGACGCTACTTCCGGCCGGACCTGTTCCAGGGGCCGCGGCGACGGGAAAACCAAACGGTGACGGCAAACCAGATCCGATATCTGTCCAGTTACGCCCACCGTCATCGGAGCGATAGACGCCGTCGTGTTGCTGCATGAAGAGCCGCTCAGGGTTGGTGGGATCGAGCACGACTTTATGCACGCAGCGGTGAACGCCGGGATGCTCCACCTTACCGCCAAAGAACTCCGTGGCGACATACTCCGCCATCGACGACGTTCCCTCGTTGGCGGGGGTCCAAGTCTCACCGTCATCGTCGGAGCGGAAGAACCCGGCAACCGAGATCCCGGCGTAGACACGACCTGGCTGCCCCTCGGGGAGGATGACGGTGTGCATGCAGAGCCCGCCGCCACCCGGCCACCATTCCGGGCGCGAGGGGTGGGCGTTCAGCCCGGTTACGTCCTGCCACGTCTGACCGCGGTCATCGGAACGGAGAAGCGCGGCGGGCATGACTCCAGCCCAGACGCGGCCGTTCTCATCCGAACGACCAGGGCGTACGTGCCAGGCTCGCTCGCACTCAGGCAGATCGCCGCACCGCGACCACGTTTCGCCCTCATCCTCTGAATGGAAGATGGCCGGCAAGCCATCCCTGGGATTGGCCGCCGCCCAGAGCGTGCCCCGCCTGTCGCGAACGACATGGCAAACATCGTGGCGCTGATCAGCGATGGACCCGACACGCGCCATTCCCCGCGCTCGCCATCCGAGCGGAGGAGATAGATGCCATCTTTCGTTCCGGCATGAATGAGGACTTCGACCGCCGTCGCCTGTACCATGACATACGTCTCCCGGCATTCGTCTGACTTCAACCGATCACGGGGGTGTACGTACACTCTAGAACATTCGTGCCGAAATGGCAACAGCCAGCCGTGAGATCGAGATGCAAGCGGGTACAGATCGATGTGGATAACCGCCTGCGGCATCGGGCAAGGCTTCGCTTCGAGCCAGTTGGGATAAGACCAGGAATCACGTCACTGCACCGACTCACCATCGAGAAACCGGCAAATATTGGCTGCGGACCGTTCCACCATACGTCGACACTGCCACGACTACCGCCGCCGAGATGCGCGGTCACGAATCACTCTGGCAGGTCGGCAAAGGGGTTGCGGCCATCGGTTTCGTGCTCGAGCACGTCCAACGCTGCCCCCCGCAGGTGGCCCTCGCACGATGGCTCGTCGCAACGCCGCTTCGTCGACGAGACCGCCACGAGCGGTATTGACGAGATACGACCCCTTGGGCATCATCGCGAGTTCTGCATCACTCACAAGGTGATATGTCTCTGTCGTCAGTGGTAGGTGGATGCTGACGATGGCTGACTCCCTCAACAGCTCCGTCAGTGGCAACCAAGTGGCGCCGAGTCGCGTCTCCTCGGCAGGCGGCCGGCGTCGCCGCGTTGAGTAGACGATTCGGGAACCAAACGGGATTAGGCGCTCAGCGACGGCCGTCCCGATATCACCCATCCCGATCAGCCCCACGGTGGCGCCTGCGAGATCATCAATTCCTGCGCCAATCAACTCGCCGGTCGCGAACTGCCCAGCGCGGCTCGATCGCTCGCTCCATGGCAGCCGCTTGACCAGAGCGAGCATCAGCATCAACGTCTGCTCGGCAACTCCGGTGGCGTTCACTCCAGGGTTATAGGCGACTGTGATTCCAGAAGCAGCAACCGCCGCGACATCGACCGTGTCACAGCCGATGCCAATCAACTGGATGAAGCGGACCCGAGGCGCCATTGCCAACGTGGGTGCGTCGATCTGACGTCTCGCGTTGACCAGGATGTCCGCGTCGGCGGCCAACCGCGCGAACTCTTCATCCGTGAAGCTCGAAGTGACCGCGGTTTCAACTGATGCGGGGAGGAGTTTGCGGAAAGGTTCAACTGTTGCCGCCAAGGCTGGGTCAATCAGCAGAACCTTAGGCACGGACCGCTCCTCGTACAGCAGTGGCACGAGTGATCAGAATCACCGTAATGGCGGTTCAACTTTACTACGCTACTCCTACTCCGGTGAAAGATCCTTTGCCATGCGGAACAGCCCGGCGGTGAGCCCGCCGTCGACCGGCAGCACGACCCCGGTGATCCACGACGCTGCGTCCGAAACCAGGAAGAGCACGGCCTGGGCGACGTCATCCGGATGGCCGACCCGCCCCAGGGGGTACCAGGCGGCCAACTCCTGCATCACGTTAGGGTTGACCGCTTTGCGCTCGTTCCAGATCGGGGTGTCGATCGTGCCGGGAGCGATGCAATTGGCGCGGACGTTGAACTCGCCATAGCGGATGGCAGTGTTCTGGGTGAGGTTGACCATCCCGGCCTTGGCCGCGGAGTACGCCTCCTCACCCAGACCCATCAACCCGTTGACGGAGGCGATATTGACGATCGCCCCCTTCCGCCTGGCGATCATGCCCGGCAGCGCCGCCTTCGTGCAGAGGAACGCGCTCTTGAGAACGATGTCGAAATTGCGGTCCCAGATGTCGGGCTCGATCGTACGCAGATCGTTGCCGAGCGATGCGCCGGCGTTGTTGACGAGGATATCGACCGGGGCGAAGACCTCCTCGGCGCGGGCGAAGATATGCGCGACACCCTCAGGAGTCGCGACGTCGGCCTCGACCGCCATCGCCGTTCCCCCGGCATCGTCGATCTCCTTCGCCACGGACTCCGCACGGTCGCCGTACAGGTCGGCGACGACGACGCGCGAACCTTCCCGGGCGAAGAGCTCGGCGGTGGCGCGGCCGATGCCGGAGCCACCACCCGTGACCACCGAAACCGTGTTGGCGAGGAGCACGACGAACCTCCTTGGTGAGAGTGACTGGGTGACCATATTCTCCACGATACGGACGGCGTGGAGGGAGCTGGCATGTGTTAAGCAGGTGGCGCGTGCTCCGCTCGGACAACCAGTGCTCCTCGACTTCCGCTCTTCTTTTCGACTCCTCGACTGGCCCGATGTGACCACCCGAGGTATTGCGCACAGAGGCGTCGTTCCTTAGAGTGCGGGGGTGCCAATCACGACGCGCCATGGCCCTCGCTAAGGAGTTATCGCATGCCTCGCTCGACGACCCTCCGCACCGTTGCCGCCGCGATCAGCAACACAACGGCGCGGGGCGGAGGCAACACCCGCAGGATGACAGGTGTCGGATGTCAAGGAGTCGAGAAGATCTCGGCAAGATGGTAAGGACGAGCAGACGCCGATAGTCAACACCCAACACCCAGCGGAGGCAGTATGGACGGCCAGGGTTTTGATGCCATTTCACGAAGGGTTGGCGCGTCGGCTTCGCGGCGTGGGATGTTACGTACCGCGGTCGCGGTGGTGGCTGGCGCTTTGCTCGTTCCCGCTCCACCTGAGGCGGCCGCGAGGCGCACCGCCTGTGCGTTCCGCTGCGGCGGCGAGCGCCTGCAATGCCGTCAGGAGTGCCGCAAACTCGGCTCGGCGGAACGCCACTGCAAGCGCGCTTGCGAGATCCTGCGCGACCAGTGTCACGGCCGCTGCGGATTCACGGTACGCAAGAGCAAAGGCGTCATCGGCGAAGGCCAGGCGCAGAGGTTCGTGATGGGGCGAGAACGGCGAGGGGGAAGAGGCGGTCCGGCCGCGATCAGAGGGGGGCGGCCGTAGGACGTGAGGCGGGAGGCGGAAGGCGGGAGTGAGACGGCAAGATGGCAACGAGATAAGCCGAGGATGACGTGCGCCATCGCACCTAGACGTCTACTGTCGTGCTTCTAAATCTTCCGACTTCCGAATCCCGACAGGAGGGAGGCAACATGACCGAAGGCAACACGGGGCCAAAGCTGCACAACGCGATGTGGCCGGGATTGGTGGGCAAGGGTGGAGATGCCGAGCCCCCCATCGACCTGGAGACGATGCTCGATCTCACGGCGGCGGCCGAGGTGAACGGCACTCGCTTCGATGGCGTCGACCTCTTTCTGGCCGACCCGCACACCAGCATCGACGCCAGTGACGACGACATCCAGCGGCTGGCCGAGGCGATCACCTCGCGCAACCTCGTCGTGGGATCGGTGGTGGCGCCGGTCTGGCCGCCCGTCGGCGGCGGCTCGGCGATGGGGAGCGCGGAGGAGCGCGCTCGCTTCGTCGAAATGGTCGACAAGGCCAGTCGCATTGCCAGCCGCCTGCGTGAGCTGGGCGTGCGCTCCTACGGCGTCGTGCGCATCGACTCGGCGGCTCCCGTCGATGAGTGGGCGAAAGACCCCGCCGGCAACACCCGGATCATCGCCGAGACCTTTCGCCAGGCCTGTGATGTGGCGGAGAGCCATGGCGAGCGGCTGGCAGCGGAGGGGGAGATCTGCTGGGGTGGGATGCATAGCTGGAAGGCGATGGTCGACTTGTTGGAAGCGGTCGACCGCCCGCAGACCCTCGGTTTCCAGGCCGACATGGCGCACACGCTCCTCTACACTCTCGGCGCGAACGCTCCGGAGGCGCGCATCCTCCCTGACGATTTCACCTGGGATGACCGTGAGGCGCTCGACCAGGCCCTGACGACGCTCACCGCCGCGCTGCGTCCCTGGACGATCGATTTCCACGTGGCCCAAAACGACGGCACGGTGTTCGGCTCTGGCTCCCACGACAAGACCGGCCGCCACTGCACCGTGAACGACCCGAACGGCCGCCTCGATATCGTCCATCACGCCGGATTCTGGATGCGCGACGAGACCGGAGAGCCAACACGGGCTTATCAGCACATCTGCTGGGACGGCTGCATGTTCCCCAACCGCACGATGATGGAGCAGCAGACCTGGAACGACGTCCTGGGCGCGATGATCGACGTCCGTGACGCGCATGGCTGGACAGCCTGAATTGATGGCCATGGAGCAATCGCTTGCCTCCGCAGGTCTGTAGGGGCGATGCCTGCATCGCCCGAGTGCGCCCAACCGGGACGATCATTCGCGAACCAATCGGGGCGAGACACGCGATCAGGCCCTAAACGCGGTTGATTCTGGAACGCGGGCGACGCGCTTGCAGGCGACGCCCCTACAGCGTGCATGTTAAGGAAAGGAGCGGTTCCGGTGGCGACGAAGCGACCCCTCAACATCGGTCTGGTCGGGTGCGGGTTCATGGGGCGTACCCACTCCAATGCCTGGGGCAAAGTCAACCAGTTTTTCGATCTGGAGTATCAGCCGGTGCTGCAAGCGGTCTGCGCCCGAAACCCTGAAGAAGTGCAAGGGTTCGCTGACCAGTGGGGATACTCCTCGACCGAAACCGACTGGCGGGCGCTGGTCGCCCGTGACGACATCGACCTGATCGATATCGCCAGCCCGAATGACACCCACGCCGAGATCGCCGTCGCGGCGGCGGCGGCCGGCAAGATGGTCACCACCGAGAAACCGCTGGCGCGCGGCGGCGCGGAGTCGGAGCGGATGGTGGAGGCGGTGGAGGCGGCAGATGTCCCGAACATGGTCTGGTACAACTATCGCCGCGTGCCGGCGGTGACCCTGGCCAAGCAACTCGTCGACGAGGGGCGGCTGGGGAAGATCTTCCACTACCGCGCCAAGTTCCTGCAGGACTGGACGATCTCGAAAGATCTGCCCCAGGGCGGAGCGGCGCTCTGGCGGCTCGACGTGAACGTGGCCGGCAGCGGCGTCACCGGCGACCTGCTGGCGCACTGCATCGACACTGCGCTCTGGCTCAACGGCGGCATCGACCGCGTCTCGGCCATGACCGAGACCTTCGTCAAGGAGCGCCACCACACCCTCACTGGCAAGACCGAGCCGGTCGGCATCGACGATGCCAGCGCCTTCCTGGCCCGTTTCGAGAATGGCTCGCTGGGCACGTTCGAGGCGACCCGCTATGCGCGGGGGCACAAGGCGCTCTACACCCTGGAGATCAACGGCGAGCACGCCTCGATCATGTGGGACCTGCACGATCTGCACCGGCTGTCGTATTTCGACCACGGCGACGAGGGCCGGGTGCGCGGCTGGCGCTCGATCCACATCACCGACAGCGACCATCCCTACATGGCGCACTGGTGGGTGCCGGGGTTGCAGATCGGGTACGAGCACTCCTTCGTCCACCAGGCAGCCGATTTCCTGACCGGTCTGGCCTCCGGCGAGCCAGTCTCCCCGACCTTCCGCGAGGCGCTGGCAACCGATTACGTCACCGACGCGGTACTGAAATCGGCGCAGTCAGAGAAGTGGGAGACGGTGAAACGAGCGTAAGGGGGAGCCGACTTCGCCTCAGGGGGTGCCAGCCGCTATGCGGCTCCCCCTTACACCCTCATACCGTCACCCCGTCCCCCGGTTCGGCGAGTTTGTGAAACGTGATGTCCATCGCCGAAAAGACTCGGGCGTAGTTGGCGTAGCGCAATTGCACGAAGAAGTCCTTGGCGTAGCCGTCGTGGACCGGGATGATCTGCCGTGGCCGCATCCGACGCGCGAAATCGACCGCGCCAACCTCAGTCAGGAATGGCGCCATCACCGGCATCACCAGGGTCTCAACACCGGAGAAGGCGAGGAGTGGATCCTGGAAGGAATCGCCGGCATTCAGCACCCGCTCGTTGATCAGGAACGCCGTGTGACGGGGAAGGGTGTCGGCCAGGATGGCTTCGTGCCCGGTCGGGATGGCGCGTAACGTGAACGCGCCCGCAGTGTGCGTGCCCTCCTCGATCATGGTGGCGTCGATCCCCTCGTCACGCAGTTGCGCGGCAACCTCCCCGTTGGTCACTACGTCCGCACCACTCAGTGCCAGGATCCGCTTGAGCGGCTCGAGGTCGAGGTGGTCGGGGTGGTTGTGAGTGATGACCACGGTCGAGACGTCGCGGAACGTCTCCGGAGTGACCCGCCCCTCGATAAAGGAATAGTTCCCGGGGTCGAAGAGGAGCTTTTCGCCCTCGTGCTCGAACAGCAGGCATGAATGGATGTACTTGGTGATCCGCACCTGACTGCCTCCTGACGTACCGACGCCCGCTCATAGTTGAGTGCCAGAAGCCTCTTCATCTGACCTCTTCTGGTGGTCGAGGTCGTCTCAACTGTAGTCGACGCTGTTGGCGCGATCGTGTATTACCCTCCAACCCCTCTTTCATATGCCTCTCGCACCTGAGCCGCGATCTCGTCGAGCTCCGTCTCGTGACGGCGTGTTCGACCAATCCGCATCGATGCGGAACGTGTCCCCGGCGAACCTGGGGAAGACGTGCAGATGGGTGTGAAAGACCTCCTGAAAGGCGGCTTCGCCGTCGGCCAGGAAGAGGTTGATGCCCTCGCAACGAAGCCCGGAGGCACGGAGCGCTCGGGCGAGCCGCATGGCGACGGTGAACATCTGTCCCCCAGTGGCCTCATCGAGATCGGCCAGGTACGCAGCGTGCCGCTTGGGGATCACCAGCAAATGACCGGGTGTGACCGGCCCGATATCCATGAAGGCAAGCAGATCCGCATCGTCATAGACGATGCTCGCCGGGGCCCTGCCGGCCACGATCGCGCAGAAGATGCAGTCAGTCGCGGGTGAGTCCGGATCTCGGCAGACGAGGAGAAGCGTCCTCCCCCACAGTCGTTGCTACCTCACTGCTGAGCCGGTGACGGTGTGGTCATAAAGGGGGAAGCCACGAAAGGGATCAACTCGGGCCCAGCATATCGGCGGATCAGCCCTTGGCGACGCGGACGTCGCCCCTACTGGCCATCTCGCCGTCTGCTGTCTCGACTCCTCGACCTCTCGCCTCGCCCTACTTCTTCCGCGGTGCGCCCTTGGCCGGGGCGGCGTCGGGCGGCACCCAGCCCTCGGGCAGGCGCGCCTCCTCGCCGAAGAAGAACTCCTCCATCTGCTCGCGCAGAATACGGCGGGTGTCGGGATCGGCGGGGTTGAGCCCGTAATGGTTGATGAGGATCGTCATGTGCGGCTGCCAGAGGGCGTAGGCCTCGGCGGAGATATTGTCGTAGATGCGCTGGCCGAGCTCGCCGGGGAAGGGCGGCTTCTCCAGCCCGGGCAACTCGCGGCCGATCTTTGCGCATTGCACCATTCGCGCCATCTTCGCTCTCCGGGGGTCTCGGGTCACGGCGCGGTGGATCAATTCTGCCGCGCATCCTGCTCTTGCACCCGGGAACCGTAGGGGAGCGAACAGAGCGCGTCAACTTTTCTCGGTCCAGATCCCCGGCTATCCTCTCGGAACCCGCCCTTTCGCTTGCATGTGCACTCGCACTTGCAGCGTGCGTGCCTGTTGCGTACTCCAGGATTCCGGCCATGACCCCGATCTCGCGCGTCCTCTTCCTCGGCCAGTCGTGCGCCGCGGCGATGCCTCCGCTGACAGCGCTGATCGACGCCGGGATCGAGATTTCCGCGGTCATCCTCGCGCGCCAGCCCGGGGCGCGGCTGGGTGAGATCCAACGCTTCGCCACCGGGAAGGGAATCCCGGTTGTCTGGGTGAAATCCGCCGCCGAGGCCACCGATGCGATGCGGACAATCGCGCCGGAGGTGGCCGTCGCGGCCTGCTTCCCCTGGCGGCTGCCGCGCGCCGCGCGCGACATCCCGCCCCTTGGCATTCTCAATGTCCACCCCTCGCTCCTGCCGGCGGGCCGGGGGCCGGAGCCGGTGTTCTGGACGCTGCGGCGGGGAGAGCCGGTGACCGGGGTGACCGTCCATCGCATGGACGCTGGGTTCGACACCGGGCCGATCGTGGCCCAGACGGAGATGGCGATCCCGGACGGCATCCGCGCACCCGCTCTCGAACAGGATCTGATGACGCGCGGCGGCAGTCTGCTGGTGGACGCGTTACCGGCGCTGGCGGCAGGTACGCTCCAGCCCTGGCCCCAACCATCGCGAGGGAGTCACGTATGCGCCGGTACCGGCCGCGGCCGATTGGACGATGATGACCTCGCTGCCGGCGGCGTGGGCCTGGCGCTTCGCACGAGGTGTCGCTCCGCTCGGTGGGCCGCTGACCGCGATCGCCAGCGGCGCGGCGATCCGGGTCGTCGACGCGCTCGACTGGTCGCCGCACGAGCGCCTCCCGGAGCGGGTGGTGGACGACGGCGATGGGACGGTGCGAGTGCGCTTTTCGCCGGGCTGGGTGCGCTTCCGGCGGGCCGCGGCGACAACAGAGGCTATGCCTTGCCGATAACCGCAACAGGGTGAAAGCATCAACCTGCGGATACGCCCCGAAGTGGTCAGCGCCAAGTATTGCGATCGAACACAGAATTCAGGAGACCGACCATGACCCTCCGCTTCGACACGTCGTTCTGTCGCCTGGTCGGTATCGACCTGCCGATCGTGCAAGCGCCGATCGGCGGCATCACGACGCCGGCGCTCGCGGCTGCGGTCAGCGAGGCCGGGGGGCTCGGCATGCTCTCCATCACCTGGCGCGATGCGGACGCACTGCGAATCCTCCTGCGCGAGACCAGCGCCCTGACGGCCAAACCGTTCGCCGTCAATCTGGTGCTGGAGTGGGATCCCGCCGAGCGGTTGGCGATCGCGCTGGAGGAGGGGGTGCGCATCGTCTCGTTTTTCTGGGGCGATCCCGCGCCGTGGGTCGATCAAATTCATGCCGCCGGCGGGATCGTGTTGCACACGGTCGCTAGTGCGGAAGAAGCGCGCCGCGTGGCCGATGCAGGCGTCGACGCCGTCGTGGCCCAGGGCTGGGAAGCGGGTGGCCACGTCTGGGGCGAGGTCTCGACCCTGGCGCTCGTCCCACGTGTGGTCGATGCGGTCACTCCGCTGCCGGTCGTAGCCGCCGGAGGTATCGCGGACGGCCGCGGACTCGCCGCCGTGCTCGCGCTCGGCGCCGGCGCCGCCTGGATGGGCACGCGCTTCCTGCTCGCGGCGGAAGCGGCGACGCATCCCGTCTATCGGGAGGCAGTGATCGCCGCCGGCGAGACTGCAACACCTCACAGCACGCTCTTCGACGTCGGCTGGCCAAACGCGCCGCTGCGCGCACTCCGTAACGCCACCTGGGAGGCATGGCGTGCCGCCGGCGAGCCGCCGGTCGGCGCCCGTCCCGGCGAAGGCGAGATCGTGGCCACCGGGGAGGACGGCCGCGCCATCGCGCGTTACAGCAACGACGCCCCGGTGGTCGGCGCCTCCGGCGACGTCGCGGCGATGGCCCTCTACGCCGGTCAGGGAGTGGGCCTGGTCCAGCGCATCCAGCCCGCCGGAGAGATCGTGCGCGAGGTGGCCGAGGAAGCTGCCCGGGTGCTTGCGGCGACGAGGGAGGCGCTTCGCTGAGGGGGTACCAGCCGCTATGCGGCTTCAGGGGGTGTCGCTGCGCTCAGGGAGTGAAGGGGGAGAGGACGAGAGGGGTTAGTCAGATCGGGACAAAAAGCCCCCTTCACCTGTCTCCGACGGGCCGGGTACCCGCGTAGCGGGTGGCGGGTTGGGGGATGAGGGCAAACGCCGCCTCACCTATCATGCCCCGATGGATACCGCCTCGAGCGTCTGGCAGGGAAAGCGCGTGCGGCTGCGGGCGATGGAGCCTTCCGACTGGGAGGTCTACTTCGCCTGGAACCAGGACGACGACCAGGCCCGAGCAGTCTCCAGCATTCCATTCCCGCAGTCGATGGAGGCAGTTCGGCAGTGGGCGCAGCAGGAGGCGACGCGCAAACCGGAGGGTGACGCCTTCCGCTTCGTGATCGAGAACGAGATGGGTGAGGTGGTTGGCGATCTCACCACCCACCACTGCGAGCCTCGTGCCGGTACCTTTTCGTACGGCATCACCATCCGCCACGAGCACCGTCGTAACGGCTACGCGGCCGAGGCGATCTCCCTGGTCCTCCGCTATTACTTCCGCGAGTTGCGCTACCAGAAGGCGACGGTGAGCGTGTTTAGCTTCAACGAGGCCTCCGTCCGGCTCCATGAGTCACTGGGCTTCCAATTAGAAGGACGCATGAGACGAACCGTCTTCACTGACGGCGAGCTGTTCGACGAGCTCATTTATGGTTTGACGGTCGAGGAGTTCAGCCAGGGTGATGAATGACCGATGAGGGGGTGCGGGTCACTGCTCACCCATCACGCCTACTCCCGGCTCTCAACCCCAACTCGTCCGTGAGACGCTGAAGGAGCAACCTCACGCACCGGGCAGAGGGGCAGCTCATAGATGCCTCCCGGCAGGACATTTCTCCGCCACAACTCAAAGCACCTGCAGCGGCCACGACACCTGGGTACGGTGGCATGGACTATGCGGCGGCCAGGCAAAGACCGTCGGCGTGGTCCGAGATCAATGCAGTCGGCCCCGCGGGACGCGCGGAAGATGCTGTGCACGAGGAGGTGCGTCATGACGAGCGGCCGGAACGAGGAGTTCTACGAAGGCGATCGCGACCAGGTTCTGTCCACAGCCGGCGTCGGCGAGACCATGCAAGAGGTGTTGGCGCGGCGTTGGAGTCGTCGTGGACTCATGAAGGGTGGCATCGCCGCGAGTTTGGTGCTCACCACCGTCGGCAAGCGTATCCCCCACGCGGGCGCTCAGACCGCCACACCCGTTGCCGGTGATCCCCTGCAGGTCGGAAGTTTGACCTTCACACCGATCGGTCTCGACGCCGGCGACCAGATCGTCGTCGCACCCGGCCACACCGCCATCCCCTTCCTGCGCTGGGGCGACCCGATCATGGCTGGCGCGCCGGACTGGGACCTCAACAATCAGTCGGCCGCGGCACAGGAGCAGCAGTTCGGCTACAACTGTGACTGGATCGAGTTCTTTCCGCTACCCCCGGGTTCGGACAGCTCTGACCACGGGCTGCTTGTCGTCAACCACGAGTACACCAACCCCGAGCTGATGTTCCCCGGCTATCTGACCAGGAACCCCGAATTCGGTGCGGTGGCGACTCCCGACAACGCGCCGCCGGAGATCCCGGAATTCCTCACCAACCCGACCCAGGAGATCGTCGACGTCGAGCTAGCCGCCCACGGCCTGAGCATCGTCGAGGTGCAACGCAACGACGCCGGAGAGTGGGAGTTCGTCCAGGACTCGAAGTACAACCGGCGCATCACCGGGACGACTCTTATGGAGGTAACCGGTCCCGCTGCGGGCATCGATCTGCTGCAGACGAGCGAGGACCCAACCGGCACGCAGGTGTTGGGCACGCTCAATAACTGCGCCGGGGGCAAGTCGCCGTGGGGAACGGCACTGACCGGTGAAGAGAACTTCCAGCAGTACTTCGCCAATCTGGCGGCCTTGGCGGAGGACGATCCGATTCGTATCGTGCACGACCGCTACGGCGTGGGCGAGGCCGCTTCGGAGCGGCGTTGGGAGGAGTTTCACCCCCGCTTTGACCTCGCCCAGGAACCGAACGAACCCTTCCGCTTCGGCTGGGTGGTCGAGTTCGATCCGTACGATCCGACCTCGACCCCGAAGAAGCGGACCGGCTTGGGCCGCATGAAGCACGAGGGAGCCACGTCCGCCGTGGCGCCGGGTGGTCAGGTCGCGTTCTACACCGGCGACGACGAGCGCTTCGACTACGCCTACAAGTTCGTCACCAGCGGGACCTACAACCCGGACGATCGGGCGGCTAACGCGGATCTGCTCGCCGAGGGCACGCTCTACGTGGCGAAGTTCAATGACGACGGCACGGGCGAGTGGCTGCCGCTGGTCCACGGCGAGGGGCTACTGACCGAAGCCTACGGTTTCGCCTCGCAAGGCGAGGTCCTGGCGAAAACACGCCTCGCCGCCGATGCGCTCGGCGCGACGAAGATGGACCGGCCGGAGGACTTCGAGACCAACCCCGTTACCGGCAAGGTCTACCTGGTGTGTACCAACAACCACCTGCGAACGCTGGAGCAAGCCGATCTTGCCAACCCGCGGCCCCAGAACTTTGCCGGCCACATCATCGAGATCAGCGAGGACAACGGCGACCACGCCGCCACCACCTTCACCTGGGATATCTTCATCCTCGCTGGCAATCCTACGGACAGCGGCACCTGGTACGGTGGCTATGTAGGCGACGTGAGCCCGTTCGCCGCGCCGGATAATCTGACCTTCGATAATGACGGCAATATCTGGATCGCGACCGACGGTATGGCGAACAACCTCCCAGGCAATGACGGTCTCTTTGCCGCGCCGACCGAGGGTGTAGAGCGCGGCCACTCAATGCAGTTCTTCAGCACCGTTCCCGGTGCCGAATGCTGCGGTCCGGTCTTCAACCCGGACAATACGGCCCTCTGGGTTTCGGTCCAGCACCCGGGCGAGGAGGGGTCACTCGAGTCGCCGCGCAGCCTGTGGCCGGACGGCGCAGGAGCGCCGCGGCCATCGGTCGTCCTGATTACGGCAAACGATCAGTCAGCGCGCGTGGGGCGGCAGAGCTAGGCAGCAGGCCGTCCCTTACGCGTGCTCGACGTCTCAGTTCCGCTAAGCGAAGCGTCGTCCCGCGATGTGCAGGACGACGCTTCTCCGTTGACCTCGTTCATCGATTTGGAATGGAAGCGCGGCGATCAACATCCAGTAGCCGGCGAACGCGACCAGACTGGAAACTCACCGGAGCCCGAAGTTGCTTCGAGGTAGCGCAGCGAGTACGAGTCCGTCTCACTCCACGATCAGCACGGCCATCCCCAGCGGCGCCCACTCGTACATCCAGTCGGCGACGTCCATCGGCAAGTTGATGCACCCGTGGCTCATCGGGGTGCCGAAATTCTCGTGCCAGTAGGTGCCGTGGATGGCGTGGCCGCGGTTCGTGAAATAGAGCACGTCCGGCACTTTTGGCACGTTATAGGACTCGCCGCCGATCACACCGGCCATATCCTGCTCGGGCACTTTGGTGTTCACCGTGTAGAACCCGGCCGGGGTGCGAAACTTCGCCTTGCCGGTGCTGACATACGTGCTGCGAATCACGACGCCGTTCTCGTACGCCCACAGCGCCTGCTGGCTGAGTGAGACGACGACCGCGCGGCCACCGCTTGGTGCCGGTGGCGCCGCATCCAGGGCCGGAATCGCTACCGGCGGCACGAAGAGCGACTCGTCATAGACGGGGATGTTCCCCTGAGGCTGGGGCGCTCTTGCGACGTCGTAGCGAGCGGCTAGCATCTCGCCAACCGGCGTCATCGTAATGTCTTCGCCCTCGCGCCAGCGGAGCTGACCCCGCTCGAAGACCTGGTAGCTGACGCCCTCCGCGATGTACTCCTCGCTCAGCGGATTGCCGAGATACGCCTGCCTCGCCGGTCGCCTCCCAGAACGCGCGGAACCCGCCCCAGACGCCGTGCCGGGTCTCCGGTACGAACCGGTACGACGGCTGCTCCACCGTCATCCGCGTGGCATCGTCCTCTGAGAGCGGTTGCCAGGCACGAGCGACGGTCAGCTCCTCGCGCGGGGCAGCGGTCGCGCGGGAGGAGAAGCGGCGCACCAGCAGCGGCGGCCCCAGCTCACGGCCGACCTCGCCGAGCGTGACGTAGTTGCCGTTCTCGTCACCCTCGGGCCAGTACTCGAAGCGGGCGTACTGGTAGTACTGGATGATTTGCCCCTCAGATTCGGTCATCTCCGGCGAGATCGGGTTGCCATACGACAACGCGCCGCCCCCAGTCCGCCACAGATCGAGGAAGAGCCCATCGATGGTCTGACCGGTTTCGGGAATGTAGACGGTGCTGGGCGGGGACCAGTTCGGATCGACGGGATAGGCGCCCGCCACGGGGGCTGTCACGGTGATGAGCAGGGCAACGATCCCGACCAGACGCCATAGGCGGAAGATGCCATTCGTCGGCAAACGCGATCGCGACATGGAGCAGAGGTCCTCCCCGGTTCACCGTGGTCCAACGTGCCACAGATACGGAAACGACAGACGGTGCGGCTCTCAGCTTTGACGAGACGGCGAGATGCCTCCGATGAGACGATACCGGCAAGTCTAATACGGACGATGGGCCATCGCGTCTCGCCTCATAGCGATAACGCAGAAGGGTGCGAATCGGGGTCCAGGCGCCGCCGAACCAGATCAGGCCGGCACGCGAGAGGAGCGCGACGTATACGGTGGCGTGGCGTGGAGAGCACAAGGCCCGGGCGTGATGAGACCTTATCGTCGCTCCGCCGTCGCCGGCGGTAGCGAAGATGCGATCATCCTCTCGCTGCGTGGCCATGCCCGTGACCTGCGCGATCAGTAGGACATCCAGCTCCTCACTCACTGTACGGCACCACCGCCCATGGCGTTGGCACCGTCTGTACCGCTCGGAGTGTTGTCAACGCCTGGAGACTGGCCAGCCGCGGCAAGTTCGGAGACGGTCACTACCCGGTACCCACGGCGGCGCAGCGCCGGCAGGATGCGCTCGAGCACGGCGACCGTCCGGTCCTGGTCCACCGCGGCATCGTGGAGGATGATCACGCCGCCGGGGCGGACGTTGAGCAGGATGTGTCGCGCCGCGTACGGCGCCGAGATCGGCAGGAACTCCAACGCGTAGGCGGAGGCCATGGCACACCGGTAGCCATGCGCATGGAGCTGGTCGAGCATGCGGCGCGTGAACCAGGTGTGGCCGGGACGGAACCAGCGCACCGGGCCGAAGGCCGCGAGCACCTCGTGTGTTTGCAGCAGCTGGCGTTCGAATTCGGCGGCGGGGAGGCGAGCGCTCGGCGCATCCGACATCATGTGGTTGCCCAGCTCGTGCCCTTCGCCGACCAGGCGGCGCACGACCTCCTCATTACCGACAACATGCTCACCGATCATGAAAAAAGTGGCATGGGCATCATGCGCGGCCAGGACATCCAGGATGCGCGGCGTCAACGTGGCGTGCGGGCTGTCGTCGAACGTCAGGGCCACGAGGGGCCCCGCGTTCTCGTGCTGGAACAGTACATCCGGGAATCGCCGGCTGAGCCAGCGAACCACTGGGCCGGGCCGGAGCAGGGCCGCGACGACGACGGAGACCAGGCCCAGCAGGTGCGCGACGCCCTTACGCATGACCTTCCGGTGGCGTGCTGACGTTCTCCGCTCGATAAGCGGTGACGGCCGAAGCGCTCGTGTTGGCGCCGCTCAGCGACCGCAGGCAGGCGAGCAGCGTCTCGTCAATCGATGGTCGATTCGGTGAGTGCATACGGGCTCTCCCGATCTCGTCTGCAACGGTAGCAACTGTGAGCAGGGGAGGGCAACACCGCGTCCTCGAGAAACGTGGTTCCGACACCTCGGGAACCGGATCGATGGAGGTTGGCGGCGCTGGGCATACAATTCCCGCGCCCAGTCGCGGACGAATCGCAGGTCGAGCATCGCCTCCAGATGGCGGCAGACGTGGCTGGCGGCAGGTGAGCCTGGTGAGCTGCCCCCAGCGACGTGATCTGCACCCGGGGCAAGGCCGCCGCCCGATAGCAGTCACTGCCCGACGACGATTGGCCGGTACGCTCACGGGTGGCCGCGCTCGCACCTCGAGAAAGGCTGATGCGTGTGCCGCGTTGATCCCGCCCGCGACCCCGCCTACGCCACCACGCTGCTGCAGCGTGCCACGGCGTTACAGTTAGAAGCTGGTGCCGTCGTGCAGACGCTCGATCTGCAGGCCATGCTCGAGCGCCTGGGGTCGCCCGAACTGGTTGGCAGCGCGGTCTCCGGCTTGATGGTCTGGCGTGATATCGACTTCTCCGTCGGCTGCCCGCAGCTCACCTTGGACCACGCCTGGGACGCGCTCAGACCCCTGCTCATCAATCCCCAGGTCACGCGTCTGGACTACCGCAACGAGACCGGCGAGCGCAGTCCCACTGGGGATCCCGCCGACCAACGGCTCTACGTCGTCCTCCGCTATGAGTCGGAGCCGGGAACGGAGTGGAAGATCGACCTCTCGCTCTGGACCGTCGAGGCACCGAGCGATCCTCGCGCCCTGCTCGCCGACCTGCAACGCCGCCTGACGGACGAGACGCGCCTCGCCATTTTGTGGATCAAGGATGTCTGGCATCGGCTGCCGGTCTATCCGTATGAGGTTGGCGGCTTCGAGGTCTACGATGCGGTACTCAACCACGGTGTGCGCACGCCGGAGGACTTCGACATCTACCTGCGCGAGCGCGGCCTGCCGGGACGCGCGTGACTCCATTCCGTTCTTCCGATAATCAGCCAGCCTGGCAAGAAGCGGGTAACACGGTCGTCCCGAGGCTCATCCCGGGTGCGGTATCCCGGTGTGCTCAGGATTTCACGCCCCAATAGCCTGAATCACGCCGTGGCATTCCCGCCCAGAATCTCCAGGTAGTGCGGGTTGTACATGATGCCCAGGATGTTGCCGAACGGGTCGATCACTGACGCGGTGACCCACCCCCCTTCACCCCGAGGCGTGAGCGGTTCATAGACTCTCGCGCCCATCGCCGTGAGCCGCTCCAGCGTTGCCGCCACATCGTCCACGTGCCAGTACGCAACCACACCTCCCGGACCGGCGGCTGCGCCTTGCGGGGCATATCTGCTGTCGATGATGCCGAGCTCATCCTGGTAGTCGCCGAGACGGAACTCGATATAGCCGGGGTTTTCGGAGTCCGGGCGTTGGAAGTACGGCTCGATGCCCAACAGCTCGGTGTACCACGTCCTTGCCGCCTTGAGATCATCCGCCCAAAAGCTGATGGTGGCGAGCCCTCGCAACATCGGTGCTCCTTTCGTCGCCGCCGCGACCTGTCGCATGTGAGGCGGTGCTGCAGCCTCTGGAAGCAGAGTACCGCGAGCTCGCGACAACATGGTGTCGGGAATTGCCGCCTGGTTCGGCAAATTCACATCAGGGACGGCTCAGCCAATTCGAAGGGGAGTTCGGGCAACATGGCGTCGAGCGATCGAGGGGTAATGGACTCCCGGGTGAGGGTCGCCCGCGCGATGCGGTCGAGGCGGAAGATGCGGGGCGCCTGGCGCAGACGGCACCAGGCGGCCAGGTACCAGCCCGTGCTGACGCCGAAGAGACCGGACGGCTCGACGACGCGGACGGTTTCGCGATCCTGACCATCCCGATAGGTCAGCTCAATGGCGACGGAGTCGAGCAGCGCCTGCTGCATGACCTGTGATACCGGGTCGACCGGGCTGCTGGGAGCCTGCGCGACGCGGATTTGGCTGGCCAGTTTGGACGCGGACTCCCTGGGCGCGGCAGCCATAACCGCCGCCAGCTTCTTGAGCGCAGAGCGGCCAGCCGTGGCGAAGGGCATGGTGTGAGTGGCAGCCAGGGCCGTAGCCAGCGCGGTAGCCTCGGCGGGGGTGAGGTTCAATGGGGGCAGGGTGGTGTCGACGTTGAGGCTATACCCGCCGCCGGGTCCGGGACGGGCCCAGATCGGCACCCCGGCCTCCTGCAGAGCCAGCAAGTCGCGCTCGATCGTGCGCGTGGTCACGTCGAAATGCTTGGCGAGCTCGGCGGCGCGCATCGTCCGCGGCGCGCGAGCGCGCAACTCCTCGACGAGCGCATACAGCCGATCGGTACGATTCATGCCAAATAGGGTAGCGCGAAAACCCGACACCCCTGTCCCGGCATTTGCTGAGGGGCGGTGTTTCCTTGGACCAAAATCATTGTCGTTAGTTGGATCCCCGCTTCGCCCGGCTGACACGAGATCCGGATGATGAGCGCCGGCACCGCGCCTCGGTCGCTCCCAGTCCCCCGCCCTGCCTCTCGTAGTCTTCGTAGCCTTCGTAGTCTTCGGAATCTTCCATAACACTCATCCGCCAGCGGGATGCCCCGCCCCCGCCACCCAGCGCAGGGATCACCCGGATTCCGTATGAGCCCCGCGCGGCCACAAGTTTGGCGACTGGAGGACCCATCGGGCGCGATCCGAAAAGCGCATGCCGCGAAAATGCTCCGCCTCGGGGACGCGGAATCAGCGAACTCGAGGCTCCACGATTAGCTCATCGGCGTCCCGATCGTCCTCCGGGACGCCTCCGCTGATGCGCCGAGTATCCGGAAGCCGACCGACTCGTACGAACCGCGCGCCGGGGAGCCAGCATGCCCCGCCACAGCGACGTCGATCTCACATTGGTTACCCTCTTGACTTTTAGAGTAATTACTCTATGATGCGGTTAGAGCAATTACTCTAAGACGCCAGGTTGGAGGGCCGGGGCCGCCCATGCATAACCGGGAACGCATCGTCGACACGGCCATCGCCCTCTTCAACGAGCAGGGCACCGGTTCCGTCACGACGAACCACATTGCCCAGGCCATGGGTATCAGTCCCGGCAACCTCTACTACCACTTCCGCAACAAGGAAGAGATCATCCGTGCGATCTATGCCCGCATGCGCCCCGCCTGGGAGGCGGCCTCCGCCTTGCCGGCTAACCGGCCGCCAACCGTAGCCGACCTGCGGCGCATCCTCGCCAACCACGCCCGCGTCGTCTGGGCTTACCGCTTCTACTACCGGGAGTTGCCGGCCCTGCTGCGGCGGGACCCCGAGCTGGCCGGCGAGTACCGAGAGGTGCGACGGGCCGCCCTCACCAACATCGAGACGCTGTTGAGGCATTGCGTTGAGGCCGAAGTCCTCGTGGTGCCCGACGCCGACGCGGCGCTGCCTGAGTTAGCCCAGGTGTGCTGGGTCCTCGCGGACTTCTGGCTCCCATTCGCGGAACTTGGCGACGATCCCGTCGGTCCGGACGATCTCGACCGCGGCGTCGCCCTCATCATGCGGGTGCTGAGCCCGTACTTCACCGCCGACTACCGTGGCGGAGTTGCGCGTCTGGAGCGGGTCGACGGCCACCGGAAAGGCGTTGTCTTGTGACTGAAACCGACTCGGTCGGTACGAACGCGAAGCGAGAGGAGAGTGTGGATCGTAACGACGGCGGCCGGAATCGGTGTTGATCAGAGCTTCACGAACTTCGGCGCCAGTGGCGCCATCGTCGTCACCAACCAGTGGTCTCCTGCTCGTCCTGCTGCTCTGCGCTCCCCACCCGGTCACCGTGGTGGCGCTGCCGACCGCCGGGGGAGCCTGATGCCGCCGGAGCGGGTGACCACCTGCGTCCATCACTGCCATCTCTTCTTATATAGAAGGAGCCGTGTCATGAGCAACCGCACCCGTGTACTGACGGCGACGCTGCTGATCATGGTCCCCGTCCTGTTCATGCTCTTCTACGGGCTGTTGACGATGACCTTTGATTACCCGGGGATCCTGCGCGAGCCGGCCGGGGAGATCTTGCGCCGCTTCGCCGCGGGCGGCCCCTCCCTGGTGCTGCTGTGGTACGGCTTCGCCCTGACTCCGGCGCTCTTCATTCCCGCGGCCATCCTGCTGCGCCGAGCCTTCCCCGCCACCACCCCACTCCTTGACCTGGCCGTCCCGCTGGGCGTGCTGGCCGGATTGGTACAGGTGCTGGGGCTCATCCGCTGGCCGTTTCTGGTGCCGGAGCTGGCGCGGACCTTTCTCGACCCCGCGGCCAGCGAGGCCACCCAGGCGGCGGCCCTAATCGTCTTTGGCGCCTTCCATCAGTACGCCGGTGTCGCGATCGGGGAGCACCTCGGCTACCTGTTCACGGGTGTGTGGACGCTCGTCATTGCCGGCGCGATGCTGAAATCACCCCTGTTCCGACCGTGGTTGGGCTGGGCTGGGATCGTCTCCGCCCTCGGCATCCTGGTTGGGCTCCTTGAGCCAACCGGGATTGCCCTCGCCGGAACGATCAATGCCGTGGCGTACCTCGCCTGGTCGCTCTGGCTCGTCGCAATCGGCGTCTCGCTGCTGCGGGTACACCCGCAGGTGGCGGACAGTCCCGCTACGGCCTCTGCCATTCCAGCGTACGCGCCACTCGGCACCCGACCGTAACCCTGTCAACCACGACCGACCAATTCCATCGATGACGGAAAGGACACCGATGACGCAGACGACCGAGAGCAGGGATCTGCACGTGGTCTTCGGTGCCATCGGTGGGGCGGGGGACGCCATCGTGCGCGAGCCGGCCGGACCGGCAAGGATGGAAACGCGCGGGTAGCTGGCGGCCCAGCCCGCCCGATGCGCCAGCAGCCGCGGCACTGGATTGCGGCATTCGGTCGTGCCGTCGGGTCAGGAAGGAGGCGAGGAGCGGGCGTTGCCGCCCTCTTCTGTACGCACCTCGTCGAACATGAGAAAGAGGACACCCGATGATGATCCAGAGAAGGGCATTTGTTGTCCTTGCCGCGACTGCGGGGACCTCCCTGGTCGCTCCGGCTCGGAGCTTTGCTCAGGCGGAGGCCACTCCGGCGACATCCATGACGGAGACAACCCCGCGGACCGGATACGCTCCGGTCAACGGACTGCAGATGTACTACGAGATCCACGGCAGCGGTGAGCCGCTGGTCCTGCTCCATGGCGCCTTTGGGGCCATCGACCTGTGGGGCCCGATCCTCACCACCCTGGCCGAGACCCACCAGGTCATCGCCGTCGAGTTTCAGGGCCATGGGCACACCGCCGACATCATCGACCGCCCCCTCGGCTACGAGCAACTGGCCGACGACGTCGCGGCGCTGATGAACCATCTCGGCATCGAACAAGCCGACATCGTCGGCTACAGCATGGGCGGCACCACCGGTCTGCAACTGGCGATCCGACATCCGGATCTCGTGCGCAAGCTGGTGGCCATTTCGCCGAACTACAGCTCCGATGGCTACTACCCGGAGCTCCTCGCGGGTCTTCAGGTGATGACTCCGGACATCTTCGCCGGAACGCCGCACGAGGCAGCGTACCTGCGTCACGCGCCGAACCCGGAAGACTTCCCGGTGCTGGTCGAGAAGCAGAGCGTCTTACCACAGGCGTTTGCCTTTCCGGAGGAGGACATCGCGGGAATCGCGGCGCCGACGCTGGTTGTCCTCGGCGATTCCGACGTCGTCCGTCCCGAGCACGCGGTGGAGCTCTTTCGCCTCCTCGGGGGCGGCGTTCCCGGCGATCTCGTCGGTCTCCCCAGCTCCCAGCTCGCCATCCTCCCCGGCACCACGCACGGCACAATCGTGCTCGAACCCACCGACCAGCTGCTGGCGATGATCGAGCCCTTTCTCTCGGCGCCGATGCCCGACGCAGCGTAACCCCCATTCCGGCGTGGTCATTCTGCCTGTGGAAATAGCGGCATGGTCATATTGCCCGTGGAAATAGCGGCATGGTCGTGCTGCTTGTGGACGGGTTGAAAGGCCAAACACTCAACAGCAACATGATCATGCCGGTAGGCGTCTAACCCGCGATCCGCAACCATGGCCTGTCGCAGAAGAGAACGGCTTGTTGAAGATCTCCCCGGTTGCTTCTTCCCACTTTTTTCCACAGGCTTGCTCGCTATTGGACCCCTCCGGTTCCCTTCCTATTCCCTGTTAGGAGCGGTCCGAAGTAATGCTAGGCAGCAAATCAGATGAATACAGGATAAGATAGGCTTCGTATGAGCCGGCATCGATGCCGGACTGTTTCGAGGAAGGAGCCTGCCATGTCCCGCCTTGCACGCCTCGTCTCCGTCATCGCGCTTGTTGGACTCTTCGCCGCCGTTCCCGTTCTGCGGACTTCTGCGCAAGATGGTACGCCCGCCGCCATAGGCGTCGAGGCGACGCAATCAATCATCGATGCTTATCTGGCGGCTCTCGTAGCCCGCGAGGACATCGCTCCCTTCTTCAGCGACGACGTCGTCCTGGACTTGGTGGACGTCGAGCAGCAAATCCAGGGACGGGATGCGGTCGCCGGCGCGATCGTCGCGCTGCACGAGCAGACCTTCGACGCCCGTCCCGAGCTGACCAACCTCATTGTCGGAGAGGGGACGGCGGCGGTGGAGGCGATTTTCGTCGGCACGCACACCGGCGAGTTTGCGGGCATTCCGGCAACGGGCCGGCAAGTAGCGGTGCCGTACGCGGTCTTCTACGACGTGGACAATGGGGAGATTACGGCTCTGCGAATCCATGGCTTTGCAAGTGGACTCGTGGCGCAATTGACGGCTGAGGCAAGCCCGGCGGCTGGAACACCCGTGCCGTAGCCAGACTCTTCTACTCAGCGGGGCGCCATGCGTGAGCTGCCCTCCGGCGCCGTCACCTTCCTCTTCACTGCTCAGCGGAGCGCCATGCATGAGGTGTCCTCCGGCACCGTCACCTTCCATTTCACAGACATTGAGGGGAGCACCCGCCTCTGGGAGCGTGATCCAGCCAGGATGCGTGCCGCCGTAACACGCCATGACGAACTCCTCGGCGCTGCGGTTCAGGCTCACCATGGCTCCCTCTACAAGCATGTCGGTGACGCGGTCCAGGCGGCCTTCTTCACGCCAACACATGCCCTGGCGGCCGCCGTTGCCGCCCAACGTGCCCTGGCCGGCACCGGCAGGAGGCGCTCGAGCATCGCAATCGTCCGTTCCTGGTCCGCCGCGGCATCATGGAGGATGATCACGCCGCCGGGGTGGACGTTTCGGTGTTGGGACACCGCGCAAGGGAACTGGGGAAGACGCTGATGGCGAGCAAGAACGCGCCGACCGAGGTCTATCTGGAACTCGGGCAGAAGAAGGTTTTTGCCGGGGCGCTCGACTGGCCGGGCTGGTGCCGGAGTAGGCGCGACGAGGAGGCGGCGCTCGCATCCCTCATCGCGTACGGGTCGCGCTACGCCGAGATCGTCTCGCGGACGCCGATCGACTTCGTGCCGCCGGACGATCCGGCCGCCTTCACAGTCGTCGAGCGGCTCACGGGCAATAGCACGACCGATTTCGGGGCGCCGGACGTCGCGCCCTCACGTGACGCGGAGCCGTTCGATGAGGCATCGCGCGAGCGCTCCGAGGCGATCCTGGCGGCGATCTGGCAAGCGTTCGATCAGGCGGTGCGGGCGGCGGAGGGGAAGGAGCTCCGCAAAGGCCCACGCGGCGGTGGCCGCGACCCCGACGGGATCGTGCGACATGTCCTGGGGGCCGACGCGGCGTATCTGCGCCGCGTCGGGCAGAAGTTCAGTCAGGACGAAGGGGCGCCGCTGGACGACGAACTGCGGCGGACGCGCGAGGCGATCCGCACTGCGCTGGCGGCTGGGGCGCGTGGGGAGATCCCGCTCCAGGGTCCGCGCGGCGGCACGCTCTGGACCCCGCACTACTTCGTGCGGCGCGTCGCCTGGCATACCATCGATCATCTCTGGGAGATCGAGGATCGGATCTTGTGAGCGGTGGTGATGGCATCGGTGGTCAGGGGAGGACGGGTTGATTGGGCAGGCATTCCGGGTCGGCGTGCGGGTCAGCGACGTGGCGGAGGCCGTGGCCTTCTTCGGCGGGCTTGGGTTTACGGTGGAGGGAGTGGTACCCGACCCAGATGGTCGACCGGTGCTGGCGATCCTGCGCCGCGGCGAGGCCAATCTGGTCCTCGATGCGCTGGTGGGGCTTCCGTTCCCGGACACGCCGCGCGAGCAGCAGGTGCAGCGCGGCCCGCGGGGAATGGGGGTGGTGTTCGGACTCGAGGTCGAGGACCTGGAGGAAGCGTATCGCTACTGCGTAGGTGCTGGGTGCCAGATCACCTGCGAGCCGATGGACGAGGCGTGGGGCGAGCGCCTCTTTACCTGCCTGGACCCGTTCGGATACGAGTGGGAGTTCTTCCAGCCGATCGGCGGCATGGAGTCAGTGGACGGCGTGGAGGCGGTGCGCACGAACTGGTTCGGCGAGGTGCTAAGACCACGCCACGCGCAGTGGAGAAGTGTGGCACCCTGCACATGGGTGAGGTGCTGTAAGACCACGCCACGCAGTGGAGAAGTGTGGCACCCTGCACAGGAGTCCTCATCCATTTTCCACGGACGATCTGGCGCTCATCATACAACCCAATCGGATCCACCTCGACCACGATACCTGATGGGTCTTCTGGGTAGGAGCCGGAATGGTGATGATCTTTCCCCAGCAGCGGATGTATGCTCCCGAGATCTCTCCTGCCCGTTCCTCGACGTAGCGCCGAAGCACTCGGATCGCCGACATTCCTGGTCCCATCTCGGACGGTGGCGAAGGAGGACGAGGACCATGGTGGATCGCGAGCCACCACCGACCACAGCTAGCCCGGAGCAAAGCAGCGACTTCGACGCCGTCATCGTCGGCGCCGGGTTTGCTGGCTTGTACATGCTCTACCGCTTGCGCGGCCTCGGCCTGGCCGCGCGGGTCTACGAAGCCGGCGGCGGCATCGGCGGCACCTGGTACTGGAACCGCTACCCCGGCGCCCGCTGCGACGTCGAAAGCATGGACTACTCGTATTCGTTCTCGGATGAGCTTCAGCAGGAATGGCGCTGGACTGAGCGGTATGCCTCCCAGCCCGAGATCCTGAGGTACATCGAGCACGTCGCCGACCGCTTCGATCTCCGTCGCGACATTCAGCTCGACACGCGCGTGACCGCGGCCTGGTTCGACGAGGCGGCGAACCAGTGGCACATCGAGACGGATCGTGGCGACCACGTCTCGGCTCGCTTCTGCATCATGGCCACCGGTTGCCTGTCGACGTCGCGGATCCCTGACTTCCCAGGTCTGGAGAGCTTCGCGGGCAAGACCTATCACACCAGCCACTGGCCGCACACGGACGTGGACTTCACCGGCCAGCGCGTCGGCGTCATCGGCACCGGCTCCTCGGCGATTCAGTCCATTCCGGTCATCGCCCGGCAGGCCGCCTCCCTGGTGGTGTTCCAGCGGACACCGAACTTCAGCGTACCCGCGCGGAATGCGCCGTTGGACCCGGAATACGAGCGCCGGGTGAAAGCCGACTACGCGGAGTTCCGCCGGCAGGCGCGCGAGTCGCGCGTCGGCTTCGTCGTTCCCGTCACCGACCAGTCAGCTCAGGCCGTGTCAGCGGAGGTGCGGCACCACGAGTACGAGAAGCGCTGGCAACGTGGCGGGCTCGGCTTCGCCGCCGCGTTCACGGACCTGCTCACCCAAAAGGACGCCAATGACACCGCCGCCGAGTTTTTCCGGGCCAAGATCCGGGCTACGGTTCGCGATCCAGCGGTCGCCGAAGCGCTCGCCCCGAAGGACTATCCAATCGGCACCAAACGCATCTGCGTCGACACCGACTACTACGACACGTTCAACCGCGACACTGTGACCCTGGTCGATCTCCGGAGCGAGCCGCTCGAGGCGATTACCCCGCGGGGTGTGCGGACTCAGACTACCGAGTACGCATTCGACAGCATTGTCTTCGCCACCGGGTTCGATGCGATGACCGGCGCCTTGCTCAACATCGACATCCGTGGCCGGGGAGGCAGCACGTTGCGGCAGAAGTGGGCCGACGGACCTCGCACCTACCTCGGGATCGCCATTGCCGGCTTTCCGAACCTGTTCACCATCACCGGGCCTGGCAGCCCGTCCGTCATCAGCAACATGATGGTCTCCATCGAGCAGCATGTCGACTGGATCGCCGATTGTCTCGCGCACTTGGAGAAGAGAGATCTCCACGTCATCGAGGCGACGGCCGAGGCGGAGGATGCCTGGGTAGCCCACGTCAACGAGGTGGCGAACGCCACGCTCTATCCCCTTGCCAAATCCTGGTACACCGGGGCGAACATCGCGGGCAAGCCGCGCATCTTCATGCCCTACGTCGGCGGGGTCGGCGCCTACAGGAAGCAATGCGACGAGATCGCGGCCAGGAACTACGAGGGCTTCAAATTGACCGGATAGGACTAGTCAGCCGCGCCGCGAGTCCCCTCCAACCCCGGCACCACCGGGTAGCGCGTCAACACCAGCGGATCGTGACCGGGAATGACGTGGTCGGGCGAGTCGGCCAACGCGCGAATCGTCTCGAAGGCGTCGTACATCTGGGGCAGGTCGCTCACGATGCGGAAGGGGCGATCCTCTTCGATATTGGCGTAGTAGTGCGCTGCATCCGAAGCCAGGACAACCCGGCCACGCACGTCTCAACACAGACAATCTGAAGCCCAGCCGCGTGACCACCCGACGTGGTGAACGGTGATTCCCGGCACGATCTCCGCCGCGCCGTCGACGAAGCGGACTCGCCCGGCGAAGTTCTGGCGAACGAGCTCCAGAATATCCTCCGGCTCCACGACCCAGAGGAAGCCGCCCTTACTGGCGTAGCGGCCAGTCCAGAAGGCCATCTCGCGGTCCTGCACGACAAAGCTCGCGTTCGGGAAGTCAGCGACGTTCCGAATATGGTCGTTGTGGAAATGGGTCAGGATGACGTGTCGGATGGTCTCGCTCGCGATACCAAGCTGGTGCAACCCCTCGGCTGGGGTGTGGAGGAAGACGAGCGACCGCGCCGCGCCGCGGTTTCGGCTGTGAAGCCGCAGTCGATGACGACGGTGCGCTCCGGCGAGACCGCGGCCCAGACGAAGAAATCCATGGGCGTTGGTCCGTCGTGCGGATCGTTGCGATAGAACCGCGTGCCGTGTGGGGCCATGCTCTCCGCGTACTTGAGGGCATACAACTCGTACGAGCAGCTGGACATAAGCTCTCCTTCGCGGGCAGCCGGATTCGAAGGATCACGGTCAGCGTTCGTTTCTGAAACCCAATTCGCCGCGTTCGGATCGCTCCACGCGCCGAGAAGCAACTCTCGCAGCAGGCCCTCAGAGTGCGGTGGCTCGTTCGGCGATCTGCGCCGCAAGGTAGGCCGCGTCCTCGCCGATCCAGCGAACAGGCCGGACTTCGCGAGTGCAGCCAGTCCAAGCCGAGGACGTACAGGCCCGGCACCGCCGTCACCCGCGGCGCTGAACCGGGTACCCCTCCGCATCCAGGATCGGCAGCCGCACCCAGCTCGAAGTCAGGCCGATAGCCGGTGGCCCAGACCACGGTGCTCACCCCGCCGCGTCCAGATCCAGTTCCGCTGGCGTCCCCGCGCGAGCTCCGCCGCCGGGCGAAGATAGTCGGGCGGATCTGCCGGCGGCGCATCCAGACCCTGCTCCCGGATGTGATCGTCGATCGCTCGCAGACGTACCCATCGCCTGCTCATCGCCCACCGCCAAGTTCTCGGCCAGGTCCGGAGCGAGGGTGATTGTCCCGTCCGGGATACCCTGTAGGCGACCCAACAGCACCACCCCTTCCGCCGCCAACGTGTGCACGTTGAGGTCGCGCCCGCCGCCGCTGCCCGTGAACTGCGGGTTCGGCAAGCCGGCCCGGGCCCCGGGCGGGAGGCTGTCGACGGTCCGGTCGAACCAGCCCACCGCACGGAGCCAGAGCGAGAGATCCAGGCCACGGTAGCGACGCGGCGCCCACCAACTGCGGCCGACCGATAGTTAGACCATCCGCCCCGCTCGTCCCAGCTCCTCGGCGATCTGGAGCCCGCCTGGCCGATCACCACAAGCACCGCTCCGGGTGGCAGCGCCGCCGAGTTCCGATAGTCGTAGGGAACAACCTGCGCTATGTGAACAGGCAGGTCCGCCGAAAGGTTTGGAATGAACGGTCGCTGCAGCGCTCCGGTGGCAACGACGACCTCAGCGGCCGCGTACGTCCCCTCCTCGATCCGCACCAGGAAGCCGGCACCGTTCGGGTCGGGCGCGACCGCGGCCACCCGCACCCCGTCACGCACCGGGGCGCGGAACGAGCGGGCGTAGGCCTCCAGGTGAGCCAGCCACCTCATCCTTGCCCATGAAGCCGTCGGGATCGGCGCCATAGAATCTTGGTTGTTCAGACATCTGTTCGCCCGATGGCCGCCAAACCCCATCACTTGTGCGCCAGCTCTCCGCAATGCGTCCCTGCTCGAGCACGACGTGCGGTCGACTCTGCTCAGTCAAGCAGAAGCTCACGGCGAGACCGGCCTGACCGCCCCCAATGACGACGACCTCGGTCGGCTGGGAGCTCACTGAACGGCTCGGCGTGTGATGAGATGGGGAGCGATCCGCTTCTCGGCGACGGCAACGCGCATAATGATCCTCCCGCGGATGGCCTTGGTTTTACGGCCTGACCTGGCCATGAGTGCGTCGCGCGACGCGACCCGACCAGACCGAAAGAGCCCCAGCCGGGTTCGCCATTCGCTCCCCCCACCGTCGCGGCGATCCGGAGATCACGGCGGGGATCAAGGTGCCTGAGGAAGCTTCACTCTAACGATGATTCACAACTTGTCAAGCGCAGGCAGTGGTCCAGGACACGCCTTCCCCGTCCCACAAGACCCTGACTGAGCCAACTCTGGCACCCCGGGAGTATTACGAGAACGCCTACTGCATATGAGACATCATGATCACCATTACCCGGGAGGCGGATTCTGGTTCCCGGCAGCCGTCACGGTGGGGATAGCGTCCTCAGGCTGTCCGAGAAAGACCTTGGCGCCGAGCCCAGCGGCCACCACTGCCGCTACGCCACCGAGGGCGAGCGCCCACCGCGGCCCCACGTGCTCCCCAATCGCTCCGATCACCGGGCCCCCGATCGGCGTCGAGCCAAGAAAGGCGACGGTCCAGAGCGCCATGACACGGCCCCGCATCTCCGCGGAACTTGTCAGCTGCAGGGTGGCATTCCCCAACGAGGTAAACCCGATCGAGCAGAACCCCACGGCAACCAACGCCAGGAGCGCCAGTGGAACGGTTGGTGCGACTGCCGTCAGCAGGACGGTGGCGCCGAAGAGGAGGGCCGCAACGGTGAGACGCCGGGTCGAACCGAAGCCCTGACTCGCCGTATAGAGCCCTCCGACGACCGCGCCCAACCCCATCGCTGCTGTCATCGCCGCGTACGTGGCCGGGCCCTGCCTGAAGGTCACCTCGGCAAAGAGTGGCAGGCTCACGGAAAACTCGTAGGTGAAGGTGCCGATGATCGCCATCATCACGAGAATCGTTCGGATTACCGGCGAGGCGCGGACGTACCGCAACCCCTGACGGAGTTGACCAGGCACCTGCGGCGCAAGCGGTGCCGGCCGCAATTCCTCCACTCGCATCGCCATGAGCACGGCGAGGACGGCGAGGAAGGAAAGGCCGTTGATGAGAAAACAGGCGGCCAACCCAACTGAGGCGATGAGAATGCCTGCGATCGCGGGTCCGATGACTCGCGCCAGATTGATCTCGGTGGAGTTGAGCGAGACCGCATTGACGATCTCATCTTTGCCAACCATCTCCACCACAAAGGCCTGGCGCGTCGGGTTGTCCACCGCGCTAACCGTGCCCAGACAGAGCGCAAGCAGGTACACCATCTCGATGCGGATCGCCCCGGTTGCCACCAGCGTTCCCAGCAGAAGACCTAAGACGGCTGAGACCGCTTGTGTCACATAGAGGATGCGGCGCTTGGGGAAGCGATCCGCCACGACGCCTCCCCACGGCCCAAACAGGAGCACGGGGATGGTCTGCAGCGCCGTTACCAGTCCTAGGGCGGTGCCCGATCCCGTCAACTGGAGGACCAGCAGCCCCTGGGCCACAGTTTGCATCCAGGTACCGGACAGGGAAATCCCTTGGCCCACCACCCAGAGTCGATAGTTGCGAATGGTCAGTGAAGAAAATGTACGGGTGAGGGTGGAAGACACGCGGTTCACGGTATGCGTTGCCATCTCACGTCAGCGCCAAGGCGAGGAGCAATGATGCTGCCACCACCCATGGCTGACAACGCCTGCTCGGCACCAGCATCTCCTATCACACTGGCGCCTGTCGGGGCCGCCTCCCAGTACCCGGTAAGTCCTGCCCTTGAACACGCGCTGGGCTGGGTTCTGCAGCGCACAATACAAGACCACAGCCGCAAATAGTTGGAAGCGGCCGCCACTTGTTTCACAAAGGATCCAGCCTAACGTCTTGGATTGGCGAGGAAGCGGCGAATTGCTTGCTGTCGCACTATCCAGCCTGTGGCCTGCGTGGTCCCGACGTCATAATGAGGATTTCACTGAGGGTCTTCTTGAAGATCTTCCGAGGCATTCACGGAGGCAAACCGAGGGTGACGATCGGGACCCGCAGTGCAGGCTGCCGGCCACCCTGCAGAGACCGTGCCACCTGGTGTCCGCCTTGGCGGGAGTACACCTACCCAGAAGTACCGTCTTCAGCCCAGTAACTCAACAACGACCCTTTCCGAGGTAATCCGGGAAGAGCCTCTTCTAGCTCAGGTGTACGTTAGGGCTCGACGATCATGCTCTGCAGGTCCCGCGGGTAATAGGTCAGACGCTCGACACCGTCAGCGCGGACAACCACGGTGTCGGAATGGCGGAACCCCGCCAGACCGGACACGTAGATCCCGGGCTCGATGGTCAGGACCATTTTTTCCTCGATGACGTCGTTGCTGCCCTTATCGATGAATGGCCACTCGTGTCCCTCGAGACCGATTCCGTGACCGGTGTGGTGGCGCTGATACTCCGCCACACCCAGGTCGGCGAAGGCGGCACTCACCTCGGTCTCAACCTCACCCAGTGTGCGCCCCGGCCGGATGGCATCAAATGCGGTCTGCTGCAGCTGGAGCATGCGATCGAAGTAGTGCTCGAACTCCGGAGTCGGCTCGCCAATGATCATCGTCCGCTCGAGCTCCGAGTTGTAACCGCCGACGTCCGCCCCAGCCCCGGTCACGAGCACATCGCCCCGTTGCAGCCCTTTCGTGTTCAGGAGGCCGTGCGGCTGCACGGTGTTCGCCCCAGCGCTGAAGATCACCATCGCCGGCGTACCAAAACCCGCCGTCAACGTCCGGTATGTTGGGCCAAGAGCAGCGATCATCGTGCGGCTGGCCTCGGCCGAGGCTTCGACCCCGATCTCCATCGCATTGCGCCCGAGCGCAAGCTTCTCCTGCATCAGACGGTGGGCCAGATTTCCCCAGACGCAGCTCTCTTTGATGAACGCCAACTCCGCGTCACTCTTGACCGCGCGGAGCCGGTCGATGATGTCGCGCGACGGGAGCGTTTCGACTCCATCCGCCACGATTTCCGTCAACAAGGGGCCGTCGTAGCCGTTGATATCGAGGTAACCATTCGAGTCATAGCCAAGCCGCGTTCCCGTGTCGTTCAGCCCCATCTCGGACAACAGATCGACCAGGTAGAGCAGGGGATGCTTCGCGCCGCCGGTCGGGTACTCGGGGTAGACCATGACCCGCTCGACACCCGATATCGCGCCAATGTGGTCCTGTTCCAGGTGCGGAACCAGCGCCCCCAGCCCGCCATCCTGCCCGACGACGATCGCCATCGGCCGCTCGGTGCTGTAGTGGAAAAACCCCGAGAGATAGGCCATGCGGATCGGATGGAAAAGGACGAGACCGCTCAGGCTGCCGCCGCTCCAGCTCATGCCGCGTGCGCGCCACCCGCGCATCGTATTCCGGCTGCTCGATGCCCCATCCCATGACAGGCGTCGTTCGAACTCCCTGTTGTGCTGACACCGTGACCATTCAGGTCCTCCTTTCGCTTGTTTGACCGAGCTAGCGGCTGGGATGCCAGAGATCGAAGGCGTCACGCAGGCCGTCGCTCATCACAGTAAAGGCCAGCACCGTCAGGTGTTCTTGGTCGTGGTGCGTGGTTATGCGGTTGGGGTTGCGCCTCCGGGACCAGGTGTGGCGTCGTCTCCCGCGACGGTGAAGGGCTGAACCATGCCCAGTGCAAACGCCGGCTGCCCGGTCTCTGGATCAAAAACGTACGAGACGACCATGTACGTCCCGGGGGGCAGGTCCGGTTCCAGCCAGACCGTCTTGCCGGGGGAGAGAATTGCCGCGTAGGCGACCCCCGTAAACTGATCAAAGGTCGTCGCTCCTGGGACCGGGGTGCCCGACATCAGCCCTGCCATCATCTGTTGGAACTGCTCAACCGTGACCGAACCGTTCGTCCGCCAGAAGACGACCTGCCGCGGCTGCTCCCCGACATTCGTGATCTCCCAGATCTGCGGTCCCGCGGGGACTCGGTTGCTCCAGGCCGCTGAAGGCGACGTCACGCAGCTGCACCCGTACAGAAGCAGGTATCACCTCAGCTGCGACCGGTGAGGCTTGAGGGGAGGCAAGTGATTCCGTCACGGTAAGCGGGATCAGCTGCATGATCTCCTCACCGTCCCCTCCGGCCTGGTATGAGACTGCCGTGCGCCAATCGCCGGCATCCAGATCGACGACGAACCAGGCCGTTTCATTCTCCAGGGCGAAGGAACCGCCGCCGTAGACATAGCCCGGGTGCGGTACGTCCTGACTCGCCGTCTCCAGCACCTGGGCCGTCGCCTCCTCCTCCGAGGTTCCAGCGGGAATCTGCACGAAGTTGACGTACGAACTGACCTCGCCAACGGAGGTCAACGAGACTAAATACCTCCCAGCGGCGACCTCCGCTGGCGCACCCTCAACCGTGCCGTCCGGCATCTGCCGTAGGGTGATTTCGGGGAGCCCAAGCGTTGCCAGCGTCTGGTTGGAAAACGACCAGTCGGTCCCTGGTCCCTCCTGGGCCACAGCTCCTCCAGCCGGCCCAAGCGTCAACCCGACCAGCAGAGCGGCTACGCCAGGCCACCACTGGAACCGTCGCATTGTCTCCTCCTTGTCATCTAACCCGATTGTTCCGGTCGTCATAGCACTGGTGCGAGCAGCCTCAGCTAGTCCACAAACCCGTGCCCGGAGCGACACCTCACTTGCAGGCGGAAACGCACGGTGCAGGCCAGCGTGACCCTGTGATGGCGCAACGGCTCACGACACGCCGGGTCACCTAGCTCGGATAGATCTCGAGGTGTCTGGTTCGCGCTGACAACGCATTCCGCACTGCGTGGCGCTGAGTAGCGTGGAGAGGGCGACGGGGCATGACCCATGGGCACGATCCGTGGGCCATGTATGATGCCTCGTGCGGTCTGGATCTCGCACTCGGATGCGACGAGGACATGGGTCTCACACTCACGCCTTCCGTCTATCGGAATGTGGCTCGGCTGGCCCAGCCCCTGGTTGCTTCCATCCCAATCACGATCTTCTCGCTGGCGGCGGTCTCCTTGCCGCTTGCGACGGCGCAGTCGCTCGGGCTCTCCTCCCGCCTGACCGGCACCTGGCTCGTCGCGCTCTACGCCGTCCCCGGGCTAGCCTCGATCATCCTGAGTCTGGCGTTTCGCCAGCCGCTGCTCGTGGCCTGGCACATTGCCGTCGTCGCCTTTGTCGCCTCGCTCAGCCAGACCATGCCCTATCCGGACCTCCTGGGAGCCATGATCGTTGCCGGCCTCGTCGTGGCCGCCCTCGGCGCGCTCGGTCTCACCACCCGGGTCGCCGCGTTCGTCCCCACCCCCGTGGTCTTTGGGGTGGTCGCCGGCAATGTCCTGCCGTTTGTGGTGGGGACATTTGAGGCACTGCAGACCGAAGGACTGCTCGTCGGCGCGGCGCTTGCCGCCTACCTCATTGGGCGGCGGGCGCGCGCTCCCCGCGTGCCGCCGATCCTGCCCGCGCTGGTGGTGGGGGTGGCGCTCGCCGCGGTCACGGGGCGGCTCCACGGGCTTGCGTCCGGGTGGACCTGGCCCGCGCTCGCGCCCGTGACTCCGTCGTTCACCCCGGCGGCAGTCCTGACGGTGGTCCCGATTGCCGTGCCGCTGATCGCCCTGCACGCCAACCTCACCGCGGTCGCCTATCTCCGCAGCGAGGCCTACGCGCCACCGGCACGGGCGATTGAGGTGACGACCGGGGTCGCTACTGTGGTGGCATCGCTGTTTGGGCCATGCCCGATCTGCATGGCAGCGCTGGTGACGCCGCTGACCGCTGGGCCGGAGGCAGGGGAGCGATCAGTCCGGCCCTGGGCCGCGTACGCGAGCGCCGTAGGGTTCCTGTTCATTGCGCTGGGCGCGGGAGTGGCCGCCGATCTCCCCTCCCTGCTCCCACTGCCGCTGCTGCTGGCGGTGGCCGGCCTGGCACTGCTCGGGGTGCTGAGCCAAGCCCTGGAACAGGTCATAACCGGACCCCTCCGGCTCGGGCCGTTGGTCGCCTTCGCCGTCGCGTCCTCCACGCTCTCGCTCTTGGGACTAGGCGCGGCGTTCTGGGCACTCGCCTTCGGCACCATGACGTCTCTGCTCGTGGAAGGGGACGCGTTGCGCGCTGGCAGAAGTGCCAGGTCCAGCAAGGTGCCAGGCTAGGGCCTCTCTGTGACCCCGTGCCGGAAAGGGCAACCCGCGATTCCTACTCCACGCCGGGTGCCAGACCCCGGAACGCGTTCAGCGCCGCGTCGGAACAATGGCCACGCACCTCGACGATCTTTCCGGCAACACCTGGGACCGACACCGATGGCCCAGACTTTCTTTATGGCCCCAGCATCCTGCGCCGTCAAGCGGAATTGTGATGATCCTCCGGTTGTCACCTCATCACGATGCCTCAGCTCCTCACGATGTTCTCAGCCGCGCTGTTTTCTCCTCATCCACCGCGTAATGCTCCGGCAGTCTGACCAACTGATCCGGCGTGCCTAGGTATCGGATCACGACCCCGTAATCGCGCTCAGCGCTTTCCAAAGACACGTAGCCGGCAACCACATCGGCCAGGACCGCCTCGACCGGACGATTGAACGGATCGCCGTAGCCGGCGCCGCCCGGCGGGGCCAGCAGGACAGTTTGCCCTGGCTCTAACCCAATGACCGTTTTTGGTTTGAGCGGACGGCCGTCGGCGGCGAACTCGCCCATGCGCGCCCGGTCCACCTCCCGCGAACCCCTGCGCCGCGAACTTCGTGCGGTCGATCATCGCCGAGACGCTCCAGGGACCGTCGCCGCGATACCAGTACTCCGTCGCCTGCCCCAGACCACCGCGGGTCTCCCCGGCGCCACCGGAGTCGGTGCGCAACTCGCGTCGCGATTGCACCAGGGCGGAGAGGCTCTCGATCACCTCGGCCGGCACCCCGGCCACGCCGGAGGGGAAACCGGTCGTGCTCAGACCGTCCTTGGTGGCGCGGGCTCCCGTGCCCCCGACCTGGAAGATCGCGGTCATGAAGGGCTCGTCGTTCTCCGGATGTGCCCCACGCCAGACGCTGAGCCAGATCGGATCGGCGCCGCCCGCCAGTAGCCGCTCCGGCAATGCCTGGGCCAGCGCGCCGAAGATGGCGCTGGGGACGAAGTGTCCGACCAGGTGCCGCGCCGCCACCGCCGCCGGCTCGACGCAGTTGAGGATCGAGCCGAGCGGCGCGGTAACGTGCACCGGCCGGAAGGCCCCTTCGTTGTGCGGCACGTCGGGGGCGACCGCCGCCTTCAGGGCAAAGGAGGCGTAGCCGTGCGTGTAGTTCAGCACGACGTTGATGCCTCGCCCGCTCTGCGGCGACGACCCGGCGAAGTCGATGTCGATCTCATCCCCACGGACCGTGACGGTCGCCACGATCACGATCGGCTCCTCGAACCCATCGCTCCAGACTTCATGCTGGTAGACCCCGTCGGGGAGGGAGCGGATCGCCTCGCGCAGGGCGCGCTCGGAGCGGGCGATGATCTCGTCGGCCAGGGGATCGACGCTCTCCAGCCCGAACTCGTCCATCATCGTCAACAGTGCCCGCCCCCCGACGTCGTTGCACGAGGCCTGGGCGTAGAGATCGCCGACCGTCTCGTCCGGGAGGCGGACATTGGCGCGGATGATCTTCAGCAGCTCGTGGTTCGGCTCGCCGCGGTCGAAGAGCTTCGTCACCGGGACGCGCAGCCCCTCCTCGTAGATCTCGTGCGCCTCCCCGGAGAAGACCTGACCGCCAATGTCCGCCGCGTGGCAGAGGTTGCCGAAGTAGCCAACGATCCGCCCCTCGCGGAAGACCGGGGTGACGACCGTGAAGTCGTTGAGCTGCCCCGAGGTCATCCAGGGGTCGTTGGTGATCAGCACGTCGCCGGGACCCAGCGTCTCGGGGGGATAGGCGGCGAGGAGGTGACGCACGCCGGTGGCCATCGGGTTGATGTGCCCCGGGGTGCCGGTCAGCGACTGCGCCATCATCTGACCGCGGGTGTCGAACACGCCGCAGGCGAGGTCCTGCGATTCGCGCACGACGGTGCTGAAGGCGGTGCGCATCAGCGCCGCCTGCTGCTCGTTGGCGACCGAGAGGAGCCGGTTCCAGAGGACTTCCAGCGTCACCGGATCGAGCGGGGTCGCTTCGCTCGAGGGGAGAAGGGGGAGACACTTCGCTCAGGGGGGAGAATCACCGGTTGGCCTCAGTTTCTGTAGATCCACGTAGGCTGCGTAGCAGGCCACGGATCAGGCGACGAACTTCCATCATCTGAGCCGTCAGCCTTCCGCTCGTATCAGCGTCGCGTAGCCAAGCTGTTCAGCGATCAGCACTTGGTTTCGAGCTCGCATAGCGAACCGTACGCGACAGACACATGATGAGCGAACTCACGTGGCCCAGTTCGGCCATGGCCTTCCGCCAGATTCGATGGGATCGAGACCGCAGCTCGTCGTACTTGCGAGGTGAGTCCGTAGAGCTCCTCACGCGACCAATTCCCGTCGCTCGGTAGACCGCGGTCACTAGGGCCATTGCCTTCTCCAGGCTATCAGTCCTGAAATCCGCTCTTCCGACCCGCACCATTCTCCGCCCACCCGTTCGGCGCCCATCAGTCCGTCAGCCACGACCGCGCTCTTCCCTCTCCCTTTCCCCCTAAGCGAAGCGTCTCCCCTGAGCGAAGCGACCCCCTCACCCCCCTGCGCAACAACGAGATTCCCTTGATCATCGACCGACACCGTCGCGCCGGGGCCGATGACGGTGGTCGACTCCCGCTCCTCGACGATGGCGGGTCCGGCGAATGTGGCGCCCGGTCCCAGCCGGTAGCGGTCGTAGACCGCAACGTCGGTCATTCCGCCCTGCTCTGACACGTACGCCCGGCGCGTGCCCTTGCATGCTGATGCGGCGTCGCCGGTTGCCTCCGGCGCGGTCGAGAGCCGCAGATCGGGCCGCGGGCCGGACGAAACGACCCGCCAGGTGATCGCTTCCACCGGCACCGGCGGACCGAGCCGGCCGTAGAGACGGAGATACTCGGTCTCGAACGCCTGCCGGATCGCCGGAACGCCCGCCGGGGTGAGTGGCCCCGGCGGCAGCGGCACTCGCACCTCGTGTCCCTGCCCGACATACCGCATCTCGGCTGCCCGGCGGTGGGTCACATCCCGTCCCCGCAGCCCGGCCGAGGCCAGCAGCATCGTGCCCTCCTCTTCCATCTCCGCCATGAGCCCGTTGACCCGGGCCCAGTCGAGGGTGTCGAGGCGGCCGGGGAAGGAGCGGGTGAAATCGAAAGCGACCGGCGCGGCCAGGAAGCCGATGGCGCTCATCACTCCGGCGCCGGAGGGGACGATCAGGCGCGGCGAGCCGAGTGCCGCCGCGATGCGATAGCCATGCACCGGCCCGGCGCCGCCGAAAGCGAAGACCGGCAGCCGCCGCGGATCGCCGCCTCGTTCCAGGGTGTGCACCCGGGCCGCGCCGGCCATGGTCTCGTTGACGATCTGGTGGATTCCCCAGGCCGCCTCCTCGATGCTCAATCCGAGCGGATCGGCCACGTCGCGGCGGATCGCCTCCCGCGCCGCGTCGACGTCGAGGGACATCGCGCCGCCGAGAAAGAAGCCGGGATCGAGATAGCCCAGGACCAGATCGGCATCGGTGACCGTCGGCCGCTCGCCGCCACGACCGTAGCAGGCCGGGCCGGGGTCGGCGCCCGCGGAATCGGGCCCGACCTTGAGCAGGCCTAATGCATCGATGCGGGCGATCGATCCTCCCCCGGCGCCAATCTCGATCATCTCGATCACAGGCAGATTGATCGGCAGCCCGGAGCCCTTTTTGAAGCGATAGCGACGGTCGACCTCGAAGCCGTGCGCCAGCAACGGCTCGCCGCGGGCGATCACTGCGAACTTGGCGGTGGTGCCCCCCATATCAAAGGAGAGCAGATCCTCGTAGCCGGCGGCGGCGCCAAAGGCCGCGGCGGCGAGCGCGCCCCCGGCCGGACCGCTCTCCAGCAGCCGCACCGGGAAGCGGGCGGCCGTCTCGACCGTCGCCAGCGCGCCGGAGGAGATCAGCATCAGCAACGCGCCGTGGAAACCCGCCCGCCCCAGTCGCTCTTCCAGATCCTGCAGATAGCGCTCGACCCGGGCCTGCACGTAGACATTGGCCACGGTCGTCGAGGTCCGCTCGTACTCTCGGATCTCCGGCACGACGTCGGAGGAGATGGACACCCGGATATCAGGTGCGGCCCGTTTCACGGCCTCCCGCGCACGCCGCTCTAGCTCGGGATTGGCGAAGCTGTTGAGGAAGGCGATGGCGATTGCCTCGATCCCGGCGGCGTCCAACTCCCGGGCCAGGCGCTCGACGTACTCCTCGTCCAGATCGTGCCCTGGCAGCGTCGAGCCGTCGGCGAGGGTGCGCCCCGGCACGCCGAAGCGGAGATAGCGCGGCACGAGGGGGCGCGGCATCTCCAATTGCAGGTCGTAGAGGTCGTAACGATGCTCGCGGCCGATCTCGAGCGAATCACGGAAGCCCTCAGTGGCAAGGAGCGCCGTCGGCGCCCCCTTGCGCTCGATCAGCGCGTTGGTGACCAGGGTCGTGCCATGGATGATCTGACCGAGGGCCGACATCGGCGCGTCCGCGGACGCCAGTGTCTCCTCCAGCCCGGTCTCGATCGCCTGCGAGGGATCATCCGGCGTAGTGAGCGTCTTCCCAACGACGAACGCCCCAGTGGCGTCGTCATAGACGACCAGATCAGTAAAGGTGCCACCGATGTCGACGCCGGCGCGGAGGGAGTGGTGAGTCGAGGAGTCGGGGAGCCGAGGAGTCGAGGAGGGGTGGAACGCAGGTTGGGCCAATGACTGAAGATTTGCCTTCAACCCTCTCCCGATCGAGCGCCCTCACTCCCAACCCGCCACCCGGAGGTACCCGGCCCGTCGAGCCGGGAGAGGAGGCTTTCTCCGCCACCCGGCTTGACTCCCTTCTCCCCACTCCGAGGGGAGAAGGGTTGGGGATGAGGGGCGTTCCGGAGAGACGCGCTGCTGATAATCGGAAGGCCGACTTCAATCCTCCTTCTCGACTCCTACTTGCCGTCTTGCCGTCTTGCCGTCTTGCCGTCTCTCATCTACGAGAGCTTCGGGAATCGCGACTGCGGAAAGATATCGGCCACTGGCGAGCGCATCGCCGCCAGAATGCCGCCGTCGACCGCGATGAGCTGGCCGGTGACGTAACTGGCGTCATCGGAGGCCAGGAAGACCACCGCACCGGTCATATCCGCAGGTTCGCCCATGCGCCCCATAGGGATCGCCTCGCCGCGCTCCCGCTTCGCCTCCGGCGACATTCCCCTCGAGTCGACTGACCCAGGAATCAGCCCGTTGACGCGCACGCCGTAAGGGGCGAGGTCGACCGCCATGGCGCGGGTGAGCGCCTCGATCCCCCCTTTGGTCGCGTCGTAGGCGGCATTCCCCCGGTGGGCCCGCGTCGCGCCGCCGGAGGAGACATTGATGATCACCCCGTCGCCTCGCTGCGCCATGTGCTTGGCGGCGCGCAAACCGCAGAGGAAGGTCCCTTTCAGATTCACGGCGTGGATGCGGTCCCACCATTCCTCGTCGCCCTCGAGAAAGTGGCGCTCGGTATTCGTCAGTCCGGCATTGTTGACCAGCACGTCGACCGTGCCGAAGCGCTGCAGCGTCTCGTCGAACAAGCGGTCGACGGCCGCAGAGTCGGAGACGTCGGCGACGATGGCCACGGCCGTTCCCCCGGCATCGGTGATCCCCTGTGCGACCGCTTCCGCACCGCCGGCATCGACGTCGGAGATGACGACGACCGCCCTTTCCGCGCCATAGCGCTCGGCGATGGCGCGGCCGATCCCGTGCGCCGCACCGGTGACAATCGCTACCTTCCCGTTCAATCTCTCCGCCATTATGCGTAGTTGCTCCCCTCTGTTAAGCGACACGGCGCCGGTGTCATGCTGCAAGTGAACGTAGTGAAGCATCTCATCGCTTGTCCCGAAGCCGGGAGCGCTCAACGAGATGCTGCAAGTTCACTGATGCTCAGCACCATGACCACGAAGACGATGTCATTCTGAGACGGTGTCATTCCGAGGAACGACGGAATCTCGTCGTGCTCCGCTCCAAACCCTGGACATCCCTGGATTCCTCGCAAGCTCCGTAGGACACCTGCATCCTGTCGGTCTACTCAGCACCCTGACACGGTCCCGAACCGTCCCAGCCTTCGATGCCTTCCAAATCAATGCATCGAGCCGAAAATCGCCCTCGTCACACCGGCCCAAGTGACCGGTGCGGAGCTGGCGGTAGCTCGACCTTGATCTCGTCGCCGGGGCGCACCTCGCCCCCGTTCAGGACCACGCCCATCACGCCGGCCTTGCGGATCAGGTTGCCTTCGTCGTCGCGGTCAAGCGTTGCCGCCATCAGACCCGGCGCGATGCCATCCAGTTGCGCGCAGGGATTGCGCAGGCCAGTCACCTCGACAGCTGCCGAGTTGCCCAGGAGCAGTCGGGTCCCGACCGGCAACCCCAGCAGGTCGACGCCGCGCGTGGTGACATTCTCGCCCATCTGCCCAGGAGAGACGGCAAACCCGGCCTCCCGCAGCTCGTCATGCAGCTCAGCGTGGATGAGATGCACCTGGCGCAGATTCGGCTGGGTGGGATCACGCGCTACCCGCGAGCGGTGCTTCACCGTCTCGCCCTGATGGGCATCACCCGCGACCCCGAGCCCAGTCATGAGCTGGATGCTCTCCTGATTCGGCTTGGACATCGTGTGTGTCGCGCTGCGGCTCACCGCCGTCACCACCCCGCTCATCGGTTCGCTCCCACGTCTCTCTGTTGTTGGCCCTATGTTTCCGGAGGCCATCAGCGGCCGTGATTGTAGGGGCGACGCCCGCGTCGCCCGCGTCACACCACGATGACATGACGGTCTCGAAAACTTTGTGACCACCGACCTAGGCCAGGATCGATACAGTATCGAAGACCCGGTCGGCGAGCGCGGCGTCGCCATCGATTCGCGCGCGCTGTCGGGCGTCTTCCTTGGACATGCCCTTGGTGAAGAGTCGCCAGGCGACATCTTCATCGAGCGCGACCGTGGCGTCTGCCTCGATTCCCGGAGCCGACACCGAGCATCCATTCCCCGTTCTGCCGCAGCGCGACCCACTCGCCCCCCGCGTCACCACGAATCACTAGCCGCAGTGTGACGCCATCTGGCGTTGGCGCATCCCGTAGAGCACGTGGCAGCCCCCGCACGAACGTGTCTAGCACCGGCGCCAACCAGCGCCGCTCCTTCAGCCCGGGTCGTCCCACGGCGTCCCGGATGTGCTGCTGATGCACCCATCGCTCGGTGTACTCGCGGGCGACGTCGAGCCAGATCGGAGCTGGGTCCGGACCCGCCCAATCGACCGGCATCCCCAGCGCGGTCATATCCAGGCTCGAGAAGTACGCCTCGGTCAGCTCGCCCGTTAGCGCCAGCAGCTCGATCAGCAGCCTGGGGCTCATCCGCCGGGTCCCCGTCACCCAGACGGCGTTCTGCCGATCGATGGCGGCGACCAGCCCCGGAAGCGTTCCGATGTCGAGCCGGAAGCGAAGGCCGGGTTGACATAGCCATCGCGCCCCCAGGAGAGGCGGCCGATGTCGTCGCCGAGCAGATGCAGCGCGACGTCTTTCACCGACCAGCCCGGGCAGACGGTCGGGGCCTCCCAATCCGCGGGGGAGAGATCGCCCAGCAGCTCGAGCAGAGCGGCGCGCTCCCCAGGATAGAGGGGAAGGGTTTCGATTGGAGGGAGCGGAGCGATGGTGATCGGGTGGCTCATGGCTTTCGCTTCTGACTATCGGCTATCGGTTCGTCTCGTTGTTGCCACCTTTGCCATCTTTGCCGCCTTTGCCCCCTTCGGCAAGTTCGGTAAGTTCGCGAAGTCACGCGGTCATTCCTCCCGACTCCCGACTCCCGACTTTCCGCCTCACGACTGATGACTCAAGCACCGACGCCTTCGTCGGACTCCACGCCTCACCCAGCGCTGCTCGATCGAGACTGAAGCGGGCCGTCGGATAGGGAGTTGCCCCGTTCACAGCCAGGTCGGCCAGCATTTGCCCGATAACGGGGGAGAATTTGAAGGCGTGAGCGGAGCAGGTGGAGGAGACCACGATCTGCGGATGCTCCGGATGCAGGTCAATGATGAAATCCTCGTCCGGGGTCATGGTGTATCGGCAGCTCGTCGTCTCCAGGATCTCGCCGGTAGTGCCGGGCATGAGCTCCGCGGTGTAGGCGCGCAGGCGATCCAACAACGCGGGGTTGATGGCGCGGTTCGGGTCGGCGGGATCGACGGCGGGGCTGACCCGGTCGATCATCACTTTCACGCCCTCATGACCGAAGATCGGAAAGACCGACCCGAGCGACGTCGTGCCGGGGAAACGGTGCATCAGCAGCGGCAGACGATCTGGACTGTGCGCTGCCGGATCGCTCACGCGGAAGAAGGCGAGCTGCTCCTGTAGCACCGTGAGTGGCAGATCGAGCCCTAGCGAGGCCAGCAGTGGCCCCGACCACGATCCGGCGGCGAGGATCACCCGATCTGCGCTATACGTGCCCCGCACGGTGTGCACCTCGACGCCTTCTCCGTCCGGCGCGATCTCCACCACCGGCTCCTCATCATGCAGCTCCGCTCCGGCGGCACGAGCCTGTGCGGCGAAGGTGGCCACACAGCGGCTGGCGGCGAGGATGCCGTAGCCCTCCTCATAAATGGCGATCGATCCTTCCGGGAATCTGTACTGCGGGAACCGCTGGGACAGCTCGTCATACTGGAGCAACTCGTAGGACATGCCGAGCGTGTCATAGGTCCGGACCACGCCCTCCATGGCGTCGGCATGCGGCAAGCCGACATTCATGCCACTGGTGCGAAGAAGCAGTGACTCGCCCGATTCGTCTTGCAGCTCGTCCCAGAGGCGGAAGGCCTCGCGACCGAGATGGACATACTCGGGAGCCTCGTAGGCAAGGCGGATCATGCGCGAGGGCCCGTGGGAGCTGCCCTTCTCATGGCCAAACGCGAACTGCTCGAGAAGGCGGACGCGGTGGCCAGCCCCCGCCAGCCGCCATGCCGCCGCGCTGCCCATCGCCCCGCCACCCACGACGATTACATCCATTGCCCGTTGCGCCGCCATCATCTCTCCTATCTCAACCACCGTGTACAGAGATAATGGAGCAACGAGAGCGGCTGCGCCACCGAGTCCACGATTAGCACCATTGTGTCATTCATCACAATCGTGTCATTCCGAGGAACGAGGAATCTCGTCGTTTCTCCGCGTCTCTCCACCCAACCGTGTCATTCCAACGCAGGCGGAATCCTGTCGCCTCTCCACTCATCTGTGTCATTCATCTGTGTCATTCCAACGCAGGCGGAATCTCGTCGTCTGTCGGCGCCATGACATCGTCGGCCAGATGTTGCTCCCACACCCGAGCACGACTTGGCCTGCTCTCGGTCGTGCGCGGCGCCGCAACACATCCGGGGCAGAACGACCGAGAATCGTGCCAGCCATTGGAGGTCGTGGTTGGAGGATACCCGTGAGCGTCGCTACGCTCGTCGAACGAGTCGCCCGGGTGCCGGGGGTGAAAGCGGTGACCCTCGGCGGGTCCCGCGCCCGCGGCATGGCGCGGCCAGATAGCGACTGGGATATTGGGCTCTACTATCGGGGATGCATCGACACCGATGCCGTACGCGCCCTCGGCTACCCCGGTCACGTGGCCGAGCCCGGCGACTGGGGCCGGATCGTCAACGGCGGCGCCTGGCTGGAGGTCGATCGCCAACGGGTCGACCTGCTCTACCGTGACCTCGACGAGGTCGAGTACTGGATCGCCGAAGCGGATGCCGGCCGCTTCGAGATCGATCGTGTTGGCGGACACATCGCCGGTCTGCCCACTTATGTGCTCGCCGGCGAGCTGGCGCTGGGAACGGTGTTACGCGGGTCGCTGCCGAGACCGTCGTTCTCCCCTGCCCTGCGCCGCGCTGCCCCGCCACAATGGGAAGGGGACGCGGCCTTCTCCGTCCTCGTCGCCGAGCAACACAGCGCCCGTGGCGACGTCGCCGCCTGCGTTGGGCTGCTGGCGCGAGCCGTCATGGCCGCGGCGCACGCCCGGTTGGCGGGACATGGCACCTGGGCGCTCAACGAAAAGGGTCTCGTCTCGCGAGCCGGCCTGGACGAGGCCGCCGAGATCCTCACCGCGGTTGGGTGGACGCCACAACGGCTCCAGGACTCCGTCGCCAAGATTCGTCAGCTTCTCCGCCTGGAACGACCCCGGGATCTGGTACTCGATGGTGTGGTTCGATCGGCAGAAATCGTTTGACAGGTTCTTCTTCGCCATAGGCGCGAGATCGATCCTCCCGCGGGTCTCCCCGGTGCCGCGGCATCTCGTGACCTGATAGGCTGAAACCGGAGCAAACGCAGTCGATCACGACGCCATTCTTGATTCTCGACGGGGAAGCTGAAACCAAAGCAAATGCAGTCGATCACGACGCCATTCTTGATTCTCGATGGGGAAGAGGAAGAGGCGATCGATCTCAACCAGACCAAGCTGATGGCGTTGCTGATTCCCGGGGCGGAACTCGTGCTCATGCTCGGCACCGACCACTTCGCGATGTTCGAGCAGCCTGATCAGTTCAACCAAATCGTGATGGACGACCTCGCGTCCTGACTTGTTTACTTGCGTCGCAACACATGCAAAAGGGCGGTTGGCGACAGCCGCCCTTTTGTATTGAGAAGGTCCCTCCTCGACTACCAATATTCTCCGCGACGCGTCCTGGACTTCCCAAAACGGCGTTTGTCTGCTAGGGTGTGCGTCGTCACACACACGGGACCGCGGATGGGCGGCAAATACCGGTGTCTGATGTCTGCTCTCGTGGAGCCGAGTTGCCGGATGGGGCAGCGCCGGAGGCTCCCGATGAGCGTCACTTTCCGGACGCGGGCGGTGGTCCATGGGGATGGACGCCGCGGAATGCTCCGGGGAGTCCGCGGGAAGGGGTACAGGGGCTATCGGCATCGTTTGACCTCGGAGGGAGGGTCAGATGACGTCATCCCCGTGGCGAGCCGCTTGCCGGCTCCGGATGGTCACGGCAGTCGCGTTGGCCGTTATGGCCGTGTCGCTGGCGCCCGCCGCCAGCACCGCGTTTGCTCAGAGCACGCTCTATCCAGGCGCCGTTGGACTCGTCGCCAATACCGGCGGTGATCCTGTCCTGCTCCGCGAGACGCCGAGCTTCGATGCGGCGGTCCTGTCGTCGTTCCCCGAGGGGACCCCGGCGGACATCCTCGAAGGCCCGGTCTACTCCGAAGACGGCGTTGCCTGGTACGGGGTCTCCGTTGGGGGGGTTCCCGGCTACATCGTGGCCGGCTATCTCATAGACAACGGGCAAGCAGCGGCCCCGGTCGAACTGGCCCAAGAGGCGGCGCCGGTCGAGTTGGCCGAGACGGCGGCGCCGGCCGAGTTGGCCCAGGAGGCGGCGCCGGTCACAACGGCCCCCGAGATGACTGCCGCGGAGCCGCTGGCCGTCGAGGCCGCGCCCTCGGAAACACTGCCGTCCCCAGCTTCAGCGGGCGAGGTTCCTCTCAACCCGGTCACCACGACCGACCTCAATCTGCGTGCCGGTCCGAGCTTCGGCGACGCCGTGTTGCTGGTAATCCCGGTCGGTGCGGCCCTGGCGCCGACCGGCGAGTGGTCGCAGGGGTTCGTCGGCGTTACCTACAACGGGAATTACGGCTGGGTCGATGGCGCGTGGCTAGCGGCCGGTGAGCCTGGAGCAGCCCCGCCAGTGACCAAGGATGTGGCCCTGATGCAGGAGGCCGCCCCAGCTCCGGTATCGGTGACAGAGGCGGCGCCAACGAAAGATACCGTGCTCACCGTTGACCCCTCCGCGGCTACCGGGGAACCGGCCTACGCGACCGACGTCGCCAACCTGCGCGCCGCGCCAACCGAAAGCGCGGAGGTCTTGCGTGTCCTCCCCGAGGGCGGCCCGGTGACGATCACCGGCGCATCGAGCGAAGGCTGGACGCCGGTCTGGTACAACGGCACCTCGGGCTATATCAGCGCCAATCTGCTTTCCGCATCCACGACGGCGCCGGTGACCACGGCTGCCCCTGTCAGCCTCGCGCAAGAGGCGGCGCCTGCTGCCGATCCCTCTCGCTGCGGCCCCGCTCGCCGAAAGCGGAACCGGAGAACTGGCGGCGACCACGCTCAGAAATGTCAACCTGCGCGGGGCGTCTTCGATGACGGCCCCCATCATGGGCACCATCCCGCCCGGGACGACCCTGACCGCGCTGGCGGGCCCGGAGCAGGGGTTTTATCAGGTCCAGTATGGCGAGCAGATCGGGTGGGTCGCCGCGGAGTACCTCCAGGTCTCGGCGAGCTATCTGCAACGGGGCAACCGGAACGGCGACAACCAGGAAGGCAAGGTGGAAGGCTCGGCGCCGGCGGACAACGTCGAGCTTGGCGCGGGCGGGATCATCTGGCCGGTCAGCGGCGGCCAGTGGACGATCATGCAGGGGTATCACGGCTCCTCCCACCAGAACGAGGGTGGCCTCCATCAGTACGAGTACTCGCTCGACCTGGCGCGCGTGGACGGGAACACCGCCGGGCAACCGGTGCACTCCCCGGTCAACGGCGTGGTGCGCTGGACTGATCCCAGCACCGGCGGTATCTCGATCGACATCGGCAACGGGCACGCCGTGGCCATGTTCCACGTCAATTTCATGGGCGGGCTGGAGGCGGGCACGCCGGTGCAACAGGGGCAGTATCTCGGCGAGATCTCCGGACCGGGCGGTCCAGGGTTCGCCGGCACGCCGCACCTGCACTTCACCCTCTGGTCCTCGAGCGACAACGGCAACTGGGACCGCCAGGCCGTGCCCTTTACCGGACAATACGCCATCAGCGGCATGGACTTCCCCGACACCGGCGGCGGCAACGCCCACCGCGGCGTGCAGTTCAGCCCGTAGGGACGGAGTCGGGGAGTCGGCAACTCGGAAATCGGGAAGACCAGTCGAGGAGTCGAGATGAGGGGGCGCGGACTGCCGCGCCCCCTCCTGTTGGCGGGACTCGGTGAGCGCTTGCCCTGGGCAGAAAAATCTGGCACGAACCTCAAACGTGTGCTCTGAATCAGAGCACGGCTACGATGCACCGGCACGAGCAGTCCCTGTCCACCGACCCGTTCCAACTCAGGGCCAGGGCGCCAAAAGCTCCAGACGCACCCCGCTCCCTTTGATCTGTCAGTGGACGCCCGCATCGCCTGCAGGTATGCCGACGGGTCGATTAGGCGACCGAGGGCTCGCGGCCCAATTCGTCGGCCAGCGCCAGTGCCTCGGCGACGGCTTGCTCCAGCGACAGCGTCCGGCCTGCTTCCCAGGCAGCGGCGAAGTCACTCTCCCCGAGGGCGGCATGGACCTCGGGCACCTCCTGCTCCATGCCCCGGTGCTCGTGACTGGACTCCGCCCTCATCACGGGGTCGTGAAGCCGAGCAGCCGCACCGAGGAGGCGAGCTGCCGCAACGTGCTTGTTGCGAACGCCGCCTATTCTGGCAAGGCCAACAAGGTCGTGGGCAAGCGTCGCGTGGTCCTCGGTTCTCTGTGCCAGCTCGAGGCTCTCTCGATAGCATGCCGCCGCCGCCGCGAACTCGCCGGCGGCGCGATGGGCATCGCCAAGGCTGAGGAGGCACGGAGCGACGGCAACCTCGAGCTTCGTCCGCGCGAGAGCTAATGCTGCCTCAAAGACCTCACGTGCCCGCGGGACGAGGCCCTGCCGGAGGAGCAGGTGGCCCCTCGCCCCCAGCAGAGCGACGAGCGCCGCCGTCTCTCCCAACTCCAGGTAGATAGCTTCACCGGCTCGGATGTGGGCCTCCGCCTCGTCCGGGTTGCCCGCGGCTTCGGCAACGTCGGCCAGACCGTGAAGAGCGCGGGCCTCATTGCGGCGGTACCCGAACTCCCGCGATGTTGCCAGCGCCTCGTTGAACATTTCGGCGGGTTGATGGAGATCACCACGATCGAGGAGGAAGTAGCCAAGGGACACGAGGACAAACGAAGCAAACAATCGGTTCCCTGACTCGCGCGCCTCTCGCAACGCCTGTGTGAAATACCGCTCGGCCTCTGTCGGCTTCTCCGCACGCGCGGCGGCCGCCCCCAGGTTGCTCAGGGCGTACGGGGTGGCCCAGGGCTGGCCTGAATCGCGAAACCGCACCAGAGCCTCGGCGTTGAGCCGAGCGCCCTCATCCAGGTCCCCGAGCATCATGGCCACGACACCGAGATTGAGCACCGCCCACGCCTCCACCTCGGCGTCCCCGATTGCCTGGGCACGCCGCAGCGCCTCCTCTGCCCAGCTGGATGCGGCCGCATAGTCACCCAGGCTCCAGGCCAGGGCGCTGGCTCGGCCCAGCACTTTGGCCCGTAAGGCGTCCTCGTCCGCCGGGCCCGCTGATAAGACTCGCTCCATCCACTCCCGCCCCTCGCTGAGATGACCGCGGAAGTACCAGAACCAGAACAGCCCTGAGGCCAGCCGGAGGGCCACGGTCGGAGTGTTGCCGATGGCCCATCCCAATGCCGCGCGCAGGTTGTCGAGGTCGGCGTCGAGTCGCTCGAGCCATCGTCTTTGCTGCGGACCGTGCGGTAACGGGTCGGCATGGTCGAACAATGCCGCGAAGCGTTCGGCATGCCTTCGCCGGGTCGCTTCAGCCTCTCCACTCGCTTCGAGCTGCTCCAATCCGAACTCGCGGATCGTCTCCAGCATGGCGAAGCGCGGCTCGCCCTCCGGCCCCTCCTCCTGCCGCAGCAGGCTGTGCTCCACCAGCCGTTCCAACCCGCCGAAGGCATCGAACTCCCCGTCCGGGTTGGCGACGGCTTCCGCCGCCTCCAGCGTCGCGCCCCCGGCGAAGACGGCCAGGCGGCGGAAGAGAACCTGCTCCTCCGGCTCCAACAGGTCGTGGCTCCAGGCGATAGCATCCCGCAGGGTCCGCTGTCGGACTGGCGCGTCCCGAGCTCCCCCGGTCAGCAGCGGCAGCCGCTGCTCCAACCGCCGCAGCAACGCCTCCGGCGACACCATCCGGACGCGGGCCGCGGCCAACTCGATGGCGAGTGGCAGGCCGTCCAGGCGGTGACAGATCTCGGCGATGACCGGCGCGGTGGCGTTGTCGACGGCGAAGCCGGGTTTGACCGCCTGAGCGCGGTCGATGAACAGCCGAACCGCCTCGAACTGGGAGAGTTGCTCCGGCGACGGCGGCGGTTTGCGCCGTGGCAGACCCAGCGGCGGGACCGGGTACTCCCGCTCCGCCCGCAGCCGCAGCGGCACCCGGCTGGTCACGAGCAGTGTCAGGTTGGGCGAGCTTTCGAGCAGGCGGCCGAGCTCGGGGGCCGCCTCCACCAGGTGCTCGACGTTGTCCACCACCAACAGGAGCCGCTTGGCGGCGAGGAACTCGCGCAACCGCTCCGCGAGCGGTTGTGCCCCCTCCTCCCGGATCCCCAACGCCCCGGCGATGGCGGCCGGGACGAGGGCCGGGTCGGTCAGTGCCGCCACGGAGATGAAGAAGACGCCGTCGGCGAAGCCGTCCAGCACCTCGGCTGCGGCCTGGAGTGCCAGACGGGTCTTGCCCGTGCCTCCCGGACCGATCAGAGTCAGCAACAGGACGTCGTCGCGCCGCAGGAGGTCCACGACCTCGCCCACCGCCTGCTCCCGGCCCAGAAACGGCGTCGGTTGGCGGGGCAGGTTGTTCGGCCGGTATTCGAGGGACCTCAGCGGGGGGAAGTCCACCGGCAGGTCCGGGTGCTGAAGCTGGAAGACACGCTCCGGCTCCAGCAGGTCGCGCAGCCGGTGCTCGCCCAGGTCGCGCAGCTCGACCCGCTCCGGGAGGGCGCCGCGGGAGAGTTGCTGCACCGCCTGCGAAAGGAGGACCTGCCCCCCGTGGCCGATCGCCAGGAGACGCGACAGCCGGTTGAGGGGGGCCGCGAGGTAGTCGCCCCGCTCGTCGGGAACGGCCTCCCCGGTGTGCAGGGCCATCCGCGCCCGTAGCGGCCCGGCCTCGCCCCAGTCCTCGGCCAGGAGGGACCGTTGCGCGGCGAGGGCCGCGGTCATTGCGGCCGGGACCGTAGGGAAGGCCGCCTGGATCGCGTCACCGACGTGCTTGTAGAGCGCGCCTTGATGAGCGGCGATGGCGTCGCTCAAGACCGTGTCGTGCCGCGCCATGGCGGCCTGCATCGCAGCCGGATCGCGCTCCCAGAGCGCGGTGCTCCCTTCAATATCGGTGAAGAGGAACGTAACGGTGCCCCTCGGCAAATCGGCCATCGGCATCCTCGCGTGGTCGCCGCCCGATGCGATCATCGAAGGCGCGACACGCTACGTCAACTCGGCAAACGGGATAGGGGCCTTCGCCTGTGGCCGTGGTCGACGTTCTCTGTCCCCAGTCCCGGTAGCATACCGTCTCACGGTCTTGAAAAACGCCTGTAGCCTCCGGATAACTGCTGTCGATTCCCGGGTAGGCCTACGTTGTCGTGCCAGTTCTCGGTCGGGAAGTGCATCACCCGTAGTCGGTCGACAGCCTCCCTGGCTCTCTCTGGAGCGCCACGAGGCTGCCGCAAGGGTGTGGCGCCGGCCCACACGCCTTCCCGGGTCGCCCGTCCGGCGTTCGCTCTTCAACGTGGTGCTCGAGAAAGATCGCCAGTCGGGACCTCCTCAACTCGGTGCGGAGTATCTCTACGGGTGTGAGGGTGAAAATCAAGGTCTGACCAGGGCGTACCTCACCCCTCATCCTGCTTCCCTCTCCCCCTCCTCCCCCTTGAGCGAAGCGACCTCCCTGAGACGACGCAGCCGCCGACCCCCCTCAACCGAAGGCGCCTACCTGAGCGAAGCGACTCCCCCTCAGCGCAGCACCCCCCTCACTCGTGGCAGAATGAGGGCATGATCCGTGTCGCCGCCGTCGCCGATATGCACACTGGGCCCGAGTCCGCTGGGTCGCTCGCGCCGCTCCTGACCGGGCTGAAGGACGAGGCCGACGTTCTCCTCCTGGCCGGCGATCTCACCCGCGCCGGGAAACCGGCCGAGGCCGAGATCCTCGTCGCCGAGCTGGCCGGGGCCGGGGTCCCGATCGTCGCCGTGCTCGGCAACCACGATTACCACGCCGATCAGACCGCCGAGGTTGCCGCCATTCTCAAGGCCGCAGGGATCCACGTTCTCGATCGCGAGCAGCGTCGTCCTCGACCTCGCCGGGCAGCGCGTGGCGATCGCCGGCACGAAAGGCTTCGGTGGGGGGTACGGCGCCGCGCTGGCCGACGATTTTGGCGAGCCGGAGATGAAAGGGTGGATCCGCCACGCCGAGACCGAGGCGGAAGCGCTGGAGGACGTCCTCAGCGCGCTCGTCGGCGACGTCCGTATCGTGCTCCTCCATTACAGCCCCACCGCCGAGACGCTGGACGGTGAGCGGCTGGAGCTCTACCCCTTCCTCGGCAACTCGATGCTTGGCGAAGCGATCGACCGCTCCGGCGCCGACCTCGTGCTGCACGGTCACGCCCACCATGGGTCGCCTGCCGGGATGACACCCGGAGGTGTCCCGGTGCGCAACGTGGCGCAGTCGGTCATCCGTCGCCCGTACGTCGTCCTCACGATCCAGCGCGAAGACGAGGCGTCACCGCGCCGGAGCTTGCGGCGGAGGCGCGGCAATGACCTCACTGACGGCGATGCGCCGTCCAGTGATCGGGAGCGCGAGCGCGGGAGTAGACGCCCGCGCTGGATGCGCCGCGGGACGCGCATCGACGACCAGGAACCCTTGACCCGGAAGGGCAGGCGCCGCTGAGCCCCGTCGCAACTTCACCGGCACTCGTGGCAACCCTGCACGATCCCCAAGGGGCTTCCCTCTCCCTCCTTGCCGGGGCGATGAGTGCCCTGGAGACGTACCCGCTGGTTGTCGTCGCGCCGACGCCGGCCACCAATCCCCAGGTGACGGCGCGGTTGGTGGAGATCGGTGCCACCGTCGTGCCGGGCGGTCTCACCGGAGAGGGCCGACGGGCGGTGTTGGCGGCCGCGGGACCAGAGCACCCGTCCTATTTCTCGTGCGATTTCGACCGCTGGCTGCACTGGGCCCGGTTCTGGCCGGAGGAGCTGTTCGCGTTGCCGGCGCGGGTTGCCCGACTCGGGGGGAGCAAGCGACCCCCGCCCTGGTACGTCTGCCTGGGGCGCACCGCACGCGCGTTCGGCACCCACCCGGCCGCACAGCGTCTGCCGGAGGCAGCCACCAATCGCACGCTATCGGTAGCTGCGGGACATCCCCTCGATGCCGTGTCCGGCGCGGCCTGGCTCACCCGAGAAGCGGCCGCGATCGTCCTCGCACGGCTCCCGCGAGCCAACCGCCGCGACCGATCTCGAGTGGCCGGCGCTCATTCTGCGCCACGATCCCAGCAAACTCCGCGGTCTGCGTTGCGAAGGCCTGGAGTGGGAGACCCCCGATTTTCACGCTGAGGAAATCGCGGCCGCAGGTGGCCTGGAGCCCTGGACACGAGCCACCTTCGACACCCCTGCCATGTGGGCAACTCGATTACGACTGGCCTCCGCGTCCGCCTCGGCGCTGGAGCGGGTGCTGGCTGCAGAACCCAACATCCCGTGCGAATCGTCAAATCTAGCCTCATGACTCCGCGGCGCTACTCCGACTCTCGGCGCCCAATGTCCCCCTCGCCTCACCGCACGGGCAGAGGGGGCAATTGGGCGAGGACCCCAAGGCAAAGAATCACCTTTCCCTGGTTCTCCAGAAGTTCAACACCTTCAACACCTTTGCCCCCTCTCCCTGCGGCAGGGAGAGGGGGTAGAAGGGTGAGGGCTCACAACGCCTATACCTGGGTCAAGCTGATACCGGGCAGCTGCAGCTCCCGCGCACGGTGACATGCTGCCCATTGCCCGGGCACGATCTCCTCGAACGCCGGCGCGATCGGTCGTGCAGATGTCGATCGCGTAGGGGCAGCGCGGGTGAAAGTAGCACCCGCTCGGCGGCGCGGCCGGATTGGCCACCTCCCCGCGCAGTGGCTGCCGGCGGGCGCGCGCTCGCGGGTCCGGTTTCGGCACCGCCGAAAGCAGCGCGGCAGTGTAGGGGTGCTTCGGCGCGCTGAAGAGCTGGTCGCGCTCCGCGAGCTCCACGATCTTGCCAACGTACATCACCGCGACCCGGTCACTGAGGTGTTTCACCACGCTCAAATCATGAGCGACGAAGAGGTAGGTGAGCCCCAGCCGCTCCTGCAAATCGAGCAGCAGATTGAGGATCTGGGCCTGCACCGAGACGTCGAGCGCCGAGACCGGCTCGTCGGCCACCACCAGGCGCGGGTTGAGCGCCAGCGCGCGGGCGATGCCGATCCGCTGCCGCTGGCCGCCGCTGAACGCGTGCGGATAGCGGCGCATGAACTCCGGCCGCAACCCGACCAGCTTCAGCAACTCCTCGACCCGATCGATGCGCTCCTGGCGATTCTGCACCCCGTTGACGAGCAGCGGCTCGCCCACGATGTTGAGGATCGTCATCCGCGGGTTGAGCGAGGAGTAGGGGTCCTGAAAGATCATCTGCATTTGCGGCCGTAGCGCGCGTAGCCGCTCCCGGGGCAGCGTCGCCACGTCGACCACGTTCCCGTCGTCGCTCTGGAACAGGATCTCGCCCGCAGTCGGCGTGATCGCCCGCAGGATGCAGCGGGAGGTCGTCGTCTTGCCGCAGCCGCTCTCGCCGACCAGCGCCAGCGTCTCACCGCGCCGGATGTCAAAGCTGACGTCGTCGACCGCCCGCACGTGACCGACCACTTTACGCAGAAATCCACGCCGGATCGGATAGAACTTCTGGAGGTTGTTGACCTCGAGAAGAACCTGACCGTCAGTCGGGAGTGCCCCATTCTCCCCCGTCCATTGCCGTGCGCCATCAGAGCGAGTCCAGGTCCGATGACGTAGGCGTTGTAACGGCGGGCGACGCGCTTGCAGGCGGCGCCCCTACCGGCCGTTTTCTTGCAGCCGTCTCGCCGTCTCTCCCTCCCGACTCCTCGACTACTCGACTCCCTGACTCACCCTCGCTGGCGGCTCGCACCTCGGGGTAGAGGAAGCACGCCGCCATCTGGCCCGCGGCGACTTGCACCAGGGGCGGTTCCACCACATTGCAGAGCCCCGGCATCACGTCCGGGCAGCGGGTGTGGAACGGACAGCCCGGCGGCCGGTTGTAGGGGTGGGGAATCGAGCCGCTGATCGTCGGCAGCTTCCGCCGCGGCGGCGAATCGACGCTGGGAATCGACCGCAGCAGTGCCCGCGTGTAGGGGTGCTTGGGTGCATGGAAAATGTCGTCGACAGGCCCCTCCTCGACAACCCGGCCCAGGTACATCACCACCACGTCATCGGCCATCTCGGCGATCACCCCCAGATCGTGGGTGATAAGCATGATGGCCATCCCGTTGCGCTCCTGGAGGTCGAGCAGCAGGTTGAGGATCTGGGACTGCGTCGTCACGTCGAGCGCCGTCGTCGGCTCATCGGCGATGAGCAGCTTCGGATCGGCGGCCAGCGCCATGGCGATCATGGCCCGCTGCCGCAGGCCGCCGCTCAGTTGGTGGGCGTACTCGTCGATACGTCCCTCGGGTCGTGGCACTCCCACCAGTCGCAACAGTTCGACGGCCCGGTCCCGAGCCGCCTTCTTGCTCATCGTCCGGTGCAGCCTGATCGCCTCGACGATCTGATTGCCGACGGTGTGAACCGGGCTGAACGAGGTCATGGGCTCCTGGAAGATGAGCCCGATGTCGCCACCATTGATGGCCCGCATTTCAGCGCCATCAGCTTTGAGTTGCGCTAGATCGACCGTCGCCGTGCCGTCTTGCCGTCTGCCGTCTTGCCGTCTTGCCGTCTTCGTCCCGCCGTCTCTCTGTAACAGGATCTGACCGCCGACGATGCGCCCCGGGCGGTCGACGATGCGCATGATCGAGCGCGCGGTCACGCTCTTGCCGCAGCCACTCTCGCCGACGATGCCGAGTGTCCTGCCCGCGAAAACGTCGAAGCTGGCGCCGTCGACCGCCTTGACCAGCCCATCTTCCTGGAAGAAGTACGTTTTCAGATCTCGCACCGCGAGCAGCGGCGAGGCGGAAGGCGCGGGTGGGAGTCGGTGGCAGGGTGGCGGGGTCGGCAGAGTCGGCCGGTCAACGATCGCGTCACCCGCCACCCTGCACTCCGCCACCCACGTTTCTGCCTATCACCCTATCACCCATCACCCATCACCCCGCGTTACGAATACGGATCAGCGGCATCGCGGAGACCATCGCCGAGGAAGTTGAATGCGAGGATGACAAGGATCACCGGCAGCGCCGGCAGGAGCAGCCACGGTGAGAGGGCCACCGTCTGCACGTTCTGCGCTTGCTGCAGCAACACCCCCCAGCTGATGGCCGGCGGCCGCAGGCCCAGACCCAGGAAGCTCAACGCCGTCTCGCTGATGACCATCGCCGGCAGGGCTAGGGTTGTCGCCGCGATGATGTGGCTCAGGAAGAGCGGCACCATGTGCACGAAGATAATCCGCGACTGGCGGGCGCCGATCAGATCGGCCGCCGTCACGAAGTCCTCCTCGCGCAAGGAGAGAAACCGCCCGCGCACGACCCGCGCCAACTCGGTCCACCCGATTAGGGAGATGATGATCGTGATCGTGAAGTAGACCTGAGTGATCGTCCAGGTCTTCGGCATCGCCGCCGCCAGACCCATCCAGAGCGGAATCGTCGGGATCGAGCGCAGGATCTCGATGATCCGCTGGATCACCGTGTCAACAATTCCGCCGTAGAAGCCGGAGATACCGCCGAGAATCACGCCGAGTACCAGGCTGATCAACACCGCGACGAGCCCGATGGTGAGCGACGTGCGCGTGGCGTACATCAACCGCGACCACATGTCGCGACCCTCCAGGTCGGTCCCGAGCAGGAACAGCGTCTCTTCCGGGTCGGCGCCCTCAACCCCGATCAGGTGCCGGTTGACCGGAATGAACCCGAACAGCATGTAGTCGAAACCCGGGGAGAAGAAGGTCAACGGGATGATCTGGGTCGGATCCTCGGTGTAGACCCGCTTGAAGGTCGCGGGGTCGCGCTCGCCGACCATCGCGTAGACATGCGGGCGAATCTGGCCATCGAGGAAGAGATGGACCTGCTGCGGCGCGATCAGCCCCCGCTGGGCGTCGGACGCCTCAGGATCGGCGTAGGCCAGAAACTCGGCCAGCAACACTACCAGGTAGAACACGATCACGGTGACAGCGCCGATCATCGCGAGGCGGTGCTTGCGGAAGCGGCGCCACATCAACTGCGCCTGGGTGGCGATCGCCACCCGCTCCTCGGCGTCTGTCGTCAGCAACGGCTCGCCGGGCGCGGGGAACGGGGCCAGCGAGCCCGGTGCGGAGACGGCCGGTGCGGTAGGACCGGAGGTCTCCTCCGGCTCGAGTGCGGCTGGCGATGGTGTGGCTGTCCCCTTCGTCGGATCGTAGATGGGGACGGTATCAGTCACAGTCAGTTGTCCACTCTGATCCGCGGGTCGATCCACAGCAGCACCAGGTCGGAGAACAGGGTGCCGATCACGGTCATGATCCCGAGCAACATCACGATGGCCCCGGCCAGAAACATGTCCTGGGCGATCAATGACCGCAGCAGCAGCGGGCCAACCGTCGGCAGGCCGAGCACGAGCGAGACGATGATGCTGCCGGAGACGACATAGGGCAGGGTGTACCCGATCGTGCTGGCGAACGGATTGAGCGCCACCCGCACCGGGTATTTCCAGATGGCCCGCCACTCGGTGAGCCCCTTGGCGCGAGCGGTCACGACATACGGCTTGCGCAGTTCGTCGAGCAGATTGGCGCGCATGATGCGGATGGCCTGGGCCATGCTGGCGATGGCCAGAATCACTGCCGGCACCGGTAGGTGCTTGAACATGTCCATCAGCTTCGCCCCGCTCCAGGGGGCCTCAACATACTCGTGGCGAGAAGAGCCCGCCAATGTTGGCGTCGAAATAGACGAACCCGAAGTAGAGGACGAGCAGACCGAGCAAGAAGCCGGGGATCGCCAACCCGAGGAAGCCGAGTAGGGTGAACAGGTAATCCAGCGACGAGTACGGCCGCACGGCGGAGTAGATACCGATCGGCAGGGCTATCAGCCAGGTCAGGACGACAGCGGCGATCGAGACGACCATCGTCAGCCAGAGGCGATCGCCGATGACCTCGGTGACCGGGCGCTGCCACTCCATGGCCATCCCCAGGTCACCGCGCAGCATCATGCGCATCCAGCGCATGTATTGGACATACATGGGCTCATCAAGTGCGTACTCGGCGCGTAATTGCTGGGCCTGGTCAGCCGAGATGCCGCTGCCCGAGGCGGACAAATTGGCGATATAGGCGTCGACGAAATCACCGGGCGGCAGCTGGATGATGACGAAGGCCAACACCGAGATCGCCCAGCAGGTGAACAGAGCGAGCAGAACGCGGCGGATCAGGTAGCTGAGCATGGAATCCCCTCAACGGCGAGGTTCCTCAAGAAAGGACCAGGATTTCTCCTGACATTTGCCCTCACCCCAACCCCTCTCCCGACTCGACAGGAGAAGGGCTATTGACTCCCTTCTCCCCACTCCGAGGGGCCGGGTACCCGCGAAGCGGGTGGCGTTGAGGATGAGGGCGTCTTGCGGAGCGGAACGTGCGACTCCCAAGAACGACCCTGGTTACGAACTCTTGAAGTAGAACGTCGCCGGGTGCGAGCTCTGTGGCGTGCGCGCGTGCTGCATGTTGACCTGCCGCGCCGGGATGTTGCCCATCGTGTTCTTGACGATGCGGATACCCATCACCGCGGGCGACACGCCAACCGTGCCGATGCTGAAGACGTTGTCGACGATGATCTTCCAGATCTCCTGGGCGGTCTTGTCGCTTTCTTCCTTGCTCTGGCCGCCGGCCGATCTGTAGAGGTCGAACGCCGCAAGCATGGCCTCTTCGCTCGGCGCCACCCCCTCTTCGCCGTTGGTCACGAACCAGTTGGCGATCAGCGGGCCCATCATCGCCTCGGCCGGATCGATCGGCAGCGCGTGACGCGGGAAGGCGTAGATCAGCTCCGAGCCATCGTTCGCCCACATGAAGATCTGGTGCTCGTTGTTGCGCATGCGGGTCAAAGCCGAGGGTGCGTTCCAGTTCCGAGACGTCGAGCTGGATGCCGATATCCTGCCATTGCTGGGCGATCGACTGGGCAATGCGCGGGAAGGGCACGAACGCGCCGGAGATGGCGAAGACCTCCAGCCGCAGCCGCCCGCTGCCGTCGCTGCGCATGCGAAAGCCTTCGCCGTCCTTCTCGGTGAGACCGATCTCGTCGAGGAGCTGGTTGGCCTGCTCGACGTCGAGCGTGGACCACTTGGTGCGCCACTCTTCGCCGGGGCTCTGCGGTGAGCTCGGATCCGGCGCCACGCTGCCGGGCGAGCCGACCCCCAGCCAGAAGGTCTCGTTGAGCTGGTCGCGGTCGATACCCATCGAGAGCGCGCGCCGGAAGTCGGCGTTCTGCAGCCATTGCGCGACCTCAGGGTCGGCGTCGTAGCTGTGGTTGATCTGCAGCGTGGCATCGGAGCCGTAGGCGCCGGGATCGAGGTGGACGCTGTAATTCCCCTGCTCCATGTTCTCCAGGAAGACCGGCAGCTTGGCGATGTCGGTGTGGCGCTCCTGCAAGTCGTACTCGCCGGCGATGGCGCGCAGGTTGAGCACCTCCAGGTTCTCGGCCAGCGTCATCTGGATACCGTCGAGGTAGGGGAGCTGGTTGCCCTCGGGATCGACCTCGTAATAGAAGGGATTGCGCTCCATGGTCCAGTTCGGCGTGTTCGCCGGCTGAACGGTGCGCCAGGGACCGAGGATCGGCAGGTCGGGGTTGAAGGCCCACGTGTTCTTGATCTTGAAGAGGGCGATCCAGTCCTCGACGTCCTCCTCAGCGGCAATCGCGTCGATGTCGGCCTGCGCCGTGTACTTGGGATGGAACTGCTTCAGGTAGTGGGCCGGCGCGTACGCGCCGCCGTGCAACCCGCGGTTGGTCATGTGCCCGGAGCCCATGAAGGTCGTGCCGCCCAGGATCGTCAGGAAGAGCGGATAGGGATCCTCGAAGATGAAGCTGGACCGTCGTTTCGTCGACCTTCTCGATCCGCCCCTGCTTGCCGTTGATGGCGAAGGACGCGTTGCGGCGTCGGCACTAGATCCTGGTTCAGGTAGATGTCCTCATACCAGAAGACGAAATCATCGGCGGTGAAGGGCGCGCCGTCGGACCACTTGTGGCCCTCGCGGAGCTTGATCGTGAAGACCCGGTCCTCGTCACTGAATTCCCAGCTCTTGGCCAGCGCCGGCCGGAACTCGGTGCCCGTGTAGTCCCAGAAGACGAGCTTGTCCCCCGAGACGTACCGATTGCCGTTTTCGTCGTCGCCCGGTCCGGTGAAGCCGCGGCGGAGCGTGCCGCCGTACGTGCCGATGCCCTCGACCGGCTGCACCACCAGCGGCTCCAGCGGCACTCGCTCCTCGACCGGCGGCAGCGTGCCGTCCTCGACCAGCGCATCCAGCATCGGGGCCTGTTTGAGGGTGGCCGGCCGCGGGGCATCCACCAGCACGATGGGGCCTTCCAGCTCGCCGATGAGCGAACTGCCGAGTTGCTCGTCCTGGGCGGCCGCGGCGGGACCATATTGGTGCAGCGAGGCGGCGGGGAGAGCCAGGCCGACGGCGGCTGCCCCCTTCATCAGGCCGCGTCGCGAAACGCGTCGCTCCGCTACGTCATGCACGAACCGTTCTGCATCGCGAGTCTCGGGCCGCGTCATTGCGAACTCCTTCTTCGTCTTCGCGCTCAGTTCTTCAACGGCAATGAATGGAGCGATCGACCTGCGCGCTCCTTGTGGTCCGGGTCTCCAATCCAGTTGTCCGACCGGTAAGACGCCTATCAAAACATCCGGGTTTCGGGTTGTCAAATCGCGGGTGATGGGTGATGGGCGACGGGTGATAGGGATTAGGTGATGATCGCTCAATCTGCCTCGATGCCATGGATCTGGGATCGGCGACGAGGGAACAATCACCCGTCACCCGGCGGCTGTGGTACAAAGCACGTCGAGTCCCCGCCCTCTACATTGAGGGCCAAGGCCGGCGGTCGGAGATGATCGGCGGCGAGAGGAGCGACGATGCGATCCCCGCGATCCGTTACCCTGCTGCTTGTTCTTGTCGCCATGGTATTAGCGCCGGCGCTCTCCGCCGTCCCTGCGCCGCTTGGTGTGTCTGCCGCACAGGCGGAGTGTACGGTCGAAGGCTTCACCGACTCCCCCATCGAGATCATGGCGCCCGCCGCACCCGGCGGCGGCTGGGACACCACGGCGCGCGAGATGCAGCGCGTGCTCCAGGAAGAGGGCATCGTCCCCACGGTCGAGGTCTACAACGTCGAGGGAGCCGGCGGCACGGTCGGCATCGCTCAGCTCGTCAATGACGAGGCCGGCAACGACCACCACCTGATGATGATGGGTCTGGTGATGATCGGCGCCATCGCCACCAACGCCTCGCCGGTGACCCTGGAGCAGACGACGCCCATCTCTAGTCTCACCGCCGAGTACGAAGTCATCGTCGTCCCGGCCGACTCCGAGTACCAGACGCTTGACGATCTCATCGCCGCCTTCCAGGCGGACCCGACCGCCATCTCCTGGGGCGGTGGTTCGGCCGGCGGCACCGACCACATCCTGGTCGGCTTGATCGCCCAGGCGGTCGGAGTTGACCCGACGCAAATCAACTACGTCCCCTTCTCGGGCGGTGGTGAAGCCCTGGCAGCGATTCTCGGCGGTCAGGTCTCGGCCGGTGTCTCCGGCGTCGGCGAGTGGCTCGACCAGATCGAATCAGGTGAACTGCGCGCTCTGGCGGTCTCCGGAGCCGCCGCGGCAAGCGACGGCACCCCACAGGCCGGCGGCGCTACGCCCGAGGCAACTACTGCCGACGCGGCGCTCGCGCCGACGCTGCAAGAGCAGGGAATCGACGTCGAGCTGGCGAACTGGCGCGGGCTGGTGGCGCCACCCGAGATCTCGGACGAGGGCCGCCAGTGCCTCGTCGCCCTCGTCGGACAGATGGTCGCTTCGGAGGCGTGGGCACAGACCCGCGAGCAGTATGGTTGGCAAGACTTCGCCATGTCTGGCGACGAATTCGCCACCTTCCTCGACGCGGAGCGGGAGCGCGTCACCGGGATTCTTACGGAACTGGGGTTGATAGCATAACGATCACCCTCACCCCCAGCCCCCTCTCCCGGCGCGCCGGGAGAGGGGGCTTACTCCCTTCTCCCCTCGGAGGGGAGAAGGGCTGGGGATGAGCGGTCGTTAGCCTATCACCCTATCACCCAATGACCCCATCACCCTCGTCCCGACGAGTCATTTTCGGCGAGATGCTGCTGGCCCTGTGGGCCGCGGCCTTCGGTCTCCTGATCATCTGGCAGACGACGCAGATCCGGCTGACCCCGGCCTACTCCAAGGTCGGACCGCGGGTGATCCCCTACATCGTCGGCGCGGGGCTGGTGATCGTCGGCGTCTGGCTGGCGTACGAGGCGCTCACGGGCCGCGCGGCCGTGGGCAGCGCCGACTCCGAGGATGCCGACCCTACGCTTCCGACTGACTGGCGTTGCATCAGTCTCCTGGCGCTGGCACTACTCGCCTACCTGTTCCTGATCGAACCAGTCGGGTTCATCATCGCCAGCACGGCATTGTTTGTCGGGGCGGCGTTCGCGATGGGGAGTCGTCGTCTGGCACGAGACATCGTGATCGGCATCGTCATGGCGACGATTCTCTACGTCGTCTTCAACCGCGGCCTCGGCCTGTCGTTACCTGCCGGGATTCTGGAGGGGATCATTTAGGTGGGCGGAGTGAACAGACCGGGGAATTATCAGGTCCTGGGGCGGCGGGCGACGCACTTGCAGTCGTCTCCTCTACAGTGGTCTCACCGTCTGGCCGTCTTCATCTCGCCTCCACGACTCCCAGCTCCCGACTCCCGACTCCACTAACATGGCTGCCCTCGCCGAACTGGCTCGCGGCTTCGAGGTGGCGCTGACGCCGGAGAACCTGCTCTGGGCGCTGATCGGTGTACTCCTCGGGACGGCAGTCGGGGTGCTGCCGGGGATCGGGCCGGCGCTGACCGTCGCCCTGCTCCTCCCCGTGACGTACAAATTGGAGCCGGTGAGCGCGTTCATCATGTTCGCCGGCATCTACTACGGCGGCATGTACGGTGGCTCCACCACCTCGATCCTGCTCAACACTCCCGGCGAGTCGGCGTCGATCGTCACCGCGCTCGAAGGCAATAAGATGGCCAGGAAAGGGCGTGGTGCGGCGGCGCTGGCAACCGCCGCCATCGGCTCCTTTGTGGCCGGCACGTTCGGCACCATCGGTCTCACCTTCCTGGCACCGGTGATGGTCCAGATTGGACTGAGATTCGGCCCTGCCGAGTACTTCGCGCTGGTCGTCCTCGCCTTCACCACTATCACCGCGCTGCTCGGCGGCTCCGTGGTGCGTGGACTGCTCAGTCTCTTTTTTGGGCTGGCACTTGGTCTGATCGGCATCGACACCCTCTCCGGTCAGAGCCGCTTCACCTTCGGCATCCCGCAGCTTCTGGACGGGATCGACGTCGTCACCGTCGCCGTCGGCCTGTTCGCGGTCGGGGAAACCTTCTGGGTGGGCTCACGTATGCGTCATGACCCGGACCAGATCATCCCCGTCAAGGGAACAGTCTGGATGACGCGGCAGGAGTGGGCCCGCTCCTGGAAACCCTGGTTGCGCGGAACGGCGCTCGGCTTCCCGATCGGCAGCCTGCCCGCTGGAGGTGCCGAGATCCCAACCTTCCTTTCCTATTCTCTAGAGAAGCGGCTGTCCAAACATCCCGAAGAGTTCGGCCAGGGCGCCATCGAGGGCGTGGCCGGGCCGGAGGCCGCTAACAATGCCTCCGCCGCCGGGGTGCTGGCGCCGCTACTGACCCTGGGGCTACCGACCTCGGCGACGGCGGCTATCCTCCTCGCCGCCTTCCAGCGCTACGGGCTCAACCCCGGACCGACCCTCTTCCAGCAGGATCCGGATCTCGTCTGGGGTCTCATCGCCAGTCTCTACATTGGCAATGTGATGCTGCTGGTCCTCAACTTGCCGCTGGCCGGCGTCTGGGTGCGGCTGCTGGCGATCCCGCGGCCACTGCTCTACGCCGCCATCCTCGTCTTCGCCGGCCTTGGGCACCTACGGCCTCAGCGGCTCGACGGTCGACCTGGTAGTGCTCTATCTGCTCGGGGCGCTGGGGTTCGTCATGCGCCGCTTCGACATCCCGGTGGCCCCCGCCGTCGTCGGCGTGATTCTCGGCCCAGTGGCCGAGGATCATTTCCGCCGCGCTTTGCAGATCGCCCAGGGAAACTACGCCACATTCGTCACCCGCCCGCTCTCGGCGGCCATCCTCGTTCTCGCCATGATCGCGCTCGTGGCGCCGCCGGCGATCCGCTGGTGGCAAGCGCGACGGCGCTCGGAAGAAGCTTCCGCTGCAGCGCCATGAGTCAAGAATCAGTGTCTCGTGGTTGAACGTGGATGACACTTGAGGTCTGTGTAGTCACGCGTAGCTTCGGTTGGCCTACCTCATGCAACAATCTTGACCGGTCGCGCGGTGCGACCGGTGAACCACGAGATTGCATGTTTAGGAGTGAATACGTGTCGACCACAAGTACCGTCATCCCCGAATCCCACGCCGACATCCTCGATCAGAAGGTGCTGGCCCACGTGGCCACCATCGGACCCGACGGGGAGCCGCAGAACAATCCAGTCTGGTTCGACCATCAGGATGGCAACATCCGGTTCAGCCAGACGACCACGCGGCAGAAAATACGCAACTTGGAGCGGGACCCTCGCGTCGCCATCTCGATCGTCGACGAGAACAATCCCTATCGCTATCTGGAAATTCGGGGTACGGTCGAACGTATCGACCCCGACCCCGACAAGGCGTTCATCAACAGCATGGCCAAGAAGTACCACGACCAGGATGTCTACGGGGGCAGCCCGCCAGGTGAGGAGCGCGTCGTGGTCGTGGTGCGGCCGGAGCACACAACGCAGATGGGGTAAGCCCGGTCAGTCTCGCGTTCCGCAGAATCGCAGAACCAGGTCATAGAGGAAGCGCGTACCGAAGGCCAGGTCAGCAATGGCAATCCGTTCGTTGTGGCCGTGGATCAAGGGCGAATACGTTGCTGCCTGTTCGGATGGGCCGTATGGGAAGAAGCCGTATACCTTGATGCCCGGCAAGTGGCGAGCGTCCGTGCCGCCGGCGGAGAGATAGGGCGCCACGACCGCCGCCGGGTCCATGGCGGAGATCGTGGCGTCGATCGCATCGAAGAGCAACGATGACGGCTCGGCCTCGATACCTTCGTTCCGTGAAAGCAACTCCACAGTCACGGCGTCGCCAACAACGCCCTGCACGCGGCGGCGCCACTCCTCCGGGTCGGTCCCGGGCAAGATTCGGCCGTCGATCTCCAGCGTGACCTCGGAGGGGATGACATTGATGCGGTGTCCGCCGTGGATCACGGTCGGCACGGCGGTATCGCTGGTGGTCGCCTTCACCCCTCGCACGGCGTCGGCATCCAGCGGCAACGCGGAGAGCGTTTCCGGCGTCGGATTCGCCAGCGCCTCGCGGATGTGCGCCGCGTCGTCGTGGCCGAGCACCCCAGCAATCGTCTCCAGCATCTGCCGCACCGCCGGTGTCAGCCGCACCGCCGGCTGCCAGGTGTGGAGCCGCACCAGTGCGTCGCCCATGCGCGACATGGCACTCTCGGCACGGGGCGTTGATGCGTGACCGGGCTCGCCGCGGGCGGTCAGCTTCAGGCGCGCGACGCCTTTCTCGCCAACCTGACAGAGGTAAACGCGGCGATCGCCGGCGGCGATCGATCGCCCACCCCCCTCATTGATCGCATATTCGGCATCGATCAGGTCGCGCCGGTGCTCCCACATCCAAGCGGCGCCGAGGGCGCCGCCGGCCTCCTCGTCGGCGAACGCCGCCAGGATGATATCGCGGTCGAGGGCCGCTCCGGATTGCTTCAGCAGAAGCAGGGTGACCAACTCGGCGGCAACCTGGTCCTTCATATCAAGTGCGCCGCGCCCCCAGATGCAGCCATCGGCGATCTCGCCGCCAAAGGGGTCCCGCTGCCAGCCGGCGCGCTCGACCCCAACGACGTCGGTGTGACCCATCAGCAGCAAGGCCGGCTTCGTGGGCCGAGCAGCGCGCAGGCGGGCCACCACCGTGCCTCGCCCCGGCTCAGGCTCGACGATCTCCGCGTCGATGTCCGCGTCCTGGGCTACACGGGCGATGTATTCAGCGGCACTGGTCTCGTTCCCCGGAGGATTCGTCGTGTCGAGGCGGATCAGCGCCTGAAGATGGTCAGCCACGTCGTTCTGGACCGCGCTCCAATCAATGCGTTCGGTCATGACTACCCCTTTCTGGCGGCTAGCATCCACGATGGAAACCGGGCCTCGGGCAGACTGGGATCGTAAACAGCAACGGCAGACGTGGTGCGCTCCCTGCCCCAAGATGCTGTCAGCACATCGCCATCGGAGGTTGCCGGCAGGTCAAGTGCATCTTTAGAATATTACCTGATGTATCTCTCGTATTCCCGCATGTGGTCAGGCGAGGAGGTGGCGTGGGACTCCGGTTTGGTTTGGTAGGCACGGGCCTGGCCGGCCCGCTCTTTTCCGGGGCACTGGCGGCGCGCCCCGGTGACGCGGAGTTGACCGCGATCGCCTCCCGACGAGAGGATCGGGCACGTGCGTTTGCCGAGCAGCACGGCATCTCGCGCTGGTTCTCCCGCTGGCAAGATCTGGTCTCAGACTCCGGATATCGACGTCATTTGCATCGCTACACCCACCGGTACGCACCGGGACATCGCCGTCGCCGCCGCGGCGGCCGGCAAGCATGTTCTCACTGAAAAGCCGATCAGCACGACCCTTGCCGACGCCGACGCCATGATCGCCGCCTGCGCCACGGCCAAGGTGCAGCTGGGCGTGATCTTCATGTACCGCTTCATGGATACCGCGAGAAAGATGAAGGAAGCGATCGACAGTGGGCTGATCGGACGCCCGGTCTTTGGCGAGTGCGTTGGCAAATTCTGGCGCGATCAGGCCTATTACGACTCAGCGGAGTGGCGGGGCACCTGGGCCGTCGAAGGCGGTGGCTCGCTGATGACGCAGACAAGTCATACGCTCGATCTGATGCTCTGGATGCTGGGACCGGTGGCGCAGGTTGCCGGGTTCTTCACCGTCACATCCGCGCACGATATCGAAACCGAGGACCTGGTGGTGGGCTCGCTACGCTTTGCCTCGGGGGCGCTCGGCAGCGTTGTCAGCTCCAGCGCGATCACGCCGCCCACTCCGCGGTCGCTCACCATCCACGGCGAGCGAGGAACGGTGCAGTTGACAGGCGACCAGCTAACCCGGTGGGACGTCCCCGGTGAGCCGGATGCGGAGATTCAGCGCATGCTGGAGGAGGCCGCACCCGACCGAGGCGATACGGCCGCAAAGGCCGGATACGCCGATTCGGAGCTGCACCGGCGGCAGATTGAGGAGTTCGTCACGGCGGTAGAGGAGAATCGACCGCCAGCTATCGACGGCGAAGAGGGACGTCGCACGCTCGAAGTCATGCGCGCCCTGTATCGCTCGAGTGCCCGCAACGAGTTCGTCTCGCTGCCAATCGAGGAGGATCGCACCGCCCCATGAAGGCTATCGCCAAGCAGGCTCCAACCGAGCCAGGGATCGACATTCTCGAGGTCGCCGAACCAGCGATCCAGGGACCGGACGACGTGCTGGTTCGCGTCGGGGTCAGCAGCATCTCCGGTTCCGAGCTCAACATCTGGCGCGGCGCGTACCGCCGGCCGAATGGAAACCCGGTCGAGCCGGGGCGTATCCTCGGCTACGAGCACGCGGGCACGGTCGTTGACGCCGGGCCAGCGGCGGTCGCCGCCGGATTCACGCCTGGCAGGGGCGTCGCCCTGGGAAGTCCGTTCACCGGGTGCGGAATCTGCCCGCCATGCGCGATGGGCATGATCAACCGTTGCCGAAACTGGGGCCACGTCGGGATTACCTCTCACGGCACGAACGCGGACTACGCGGTGCTGCCGACGGGGGTGCTCCAGCTCGTCGATGACGGTGTCGACCCGCTGGACGTCGCCTTCCTGAACAGTGCCGCGCTAGCGGTGCGCTCAGTCGACCGTGCGGGACTGGTGGCGGGAGACCGCGTCGTCGTCGTGGGCCCCGGTCCGGTCGGGTTGCTGATGCTGCAGGCGGCGCGAGCCATGGGCGCCTCCTGGACGGGCGTGGTCGGGCTACCCTCCGATGTGGCCAGACTGGAGATCGCCCACCAGCTCGGAGCTGACGCCACGTACGAGTTCGGCGAGGACACCGTCGCTACCGTGCGCGACGCGACCGATGGGCTGGGTGCGGAAATCGTGCTGGAGGCGGCGGGCTCGCCTGAGGGGATGAAGCTTGCGGTCGATCTGGTGCGAGTGGGGGGCACGACCATCTTCGCTGGACTGCCGCCGCAGAAGATCGCGCCTATCGAGGCCATCCGGGTGACGCGGGACGAAATCACGATTCGCGGGGTTGAAGGGAATCTACCGGACGATCGCAACCGGGCGCTACGGCTCATCGCGCAGGGAGCGCTGCGGGCGCGGCCATTCGTGACCCACGAGTTCGCACTGGAGCACGCCGAGGAGGCATTCGCCACAGCGGCATCCGGAGCGGCCTGCAAAGTGGTCTTTCGCATGAATGCGGCGCAGATCTGACAAGGCGAAACGCGAGAAGTTGTCACCGGCGATGAGCGCCATCTGGACGGTGCTGGGTCCGGTTGCGCCGGCAGCCCTCGGCCGCACGCTGATGCACGAGCACGTGCTGTGCGACTTCTACCGGGTAACGGGTCTCCTCAACCAACTGCTCAATGACGAATCCCTCGCCGTCGCTGAGCTTGATCTGTTGGTACAGGCCGGCGGCACGGCACTTGTCGAATGCACCACGATCGACCTGGGACGCGACGCGGAAGCGCTACGGCGCATCGCGCGGCAGAGCGAGGTCCACATCGTCGCCGGTACCGGGTGGTACCGCGAACCGTTTTATCCGCCGCAGATCGACCGGCTTACCGTCTCCGACCTGGCCAACCTGATGGTCCGCGAGCTGACCGAGGGTATCGCGGAAACGGATATCCGCGCGGGCATCATCGGCGAGATTGGGGTGAACCTCGACTACGCGACCGCGCAGGAGGAGCGCGTGCTGCGCGCCGCGGCCCGAGCCCAGCGCCGGACCGGGGCGCCGCTTTCGACGCACGCCTCGATGTATCCGGTGGGCCTGGTCCAGCTCGACATTCTGCGGGAAGAAGGCGTCGATCCCTCGCGGGTGATCATCGGTCATTGTGACACCTACCTCGACCTCGCCTACCACCGCCAGATCCTCGAGACTGGCGCGTACGTCGCCTTCGATACCATTGGCCGGGAGCACATGAACCCCGACATCCGCCGCGCCGAGTTCGTCGTTCACCTTCTACGAGAGGGGTGGGGTGAACGGCTGCTCCTGGCCAGCGATCGTTGCCACCGCTCCGATCTGACGGCGTTCGGCGGGGTAGGCTACGCCCATGTCTTCACCACGTTTTTCGCGCGGTTGCGCGAGTTGGGTGTTTCCCAGGATGAGTTGGACCTGATGACGATCGAGAATCCGCAACGCATCCTGGCGTGGTAGCGCCTGGCTGTGTCCACTGAGAGTTGCGTGTGACAGGCGTCCATGTCGCAATCGGGGTGTCTTGACAGGCAGTCAGCCCCGGCGTACCATTTCTTCGCATCGTGATATATCTGAGACTTTGGTTCGGCGTTCTCGTGGTATCCGTCAGGCGGGCAGGACACGGTTCCCGCTCCGCGCGACCGGACTCTGAGTGAGGAGAAACCGATGACATCCCACACCCCGAGTGGCTCCCCTGCAATGCCACGTTTGGCAACCGACCGCCTTACCCAGACGCTGTCAGGGCGAATTAATCGGCGCACTGTGCTGAAGGGCGCCGCCGCTGGCGCTACCGCGCCGGTGCTTGCCGGCGTGTCGACATTCGGCTACTCGGAGCGCGCCTCCGCGCAGGACGACATGGCCAACACGGTCGTCTTCGCCGTTGAGGGTTCGCCGCCGACCTTCGACCCGGCTGGCGCCGGCACTGATAGCCGCGTCGACACGCCGTCGATCAACCTCTACAACGCGCTGGTCCAGCACACCCTCGGCAGCGCCGACATTGAACCAGAGCTGGCGACCGAGTGGGAGATCAGCGACGACGGACTGAGCTATACCTTCACCCTCCGGGATGACGTGACATTCCACGACGGCACACCGCTGACCTCGGCCGACGTCGTCTACTCCTTTGAACGGCTGATGGCGCTCAAGCGCGGCTCTTACCGGAACATTGCCGCGGTCACCGGCGTCGAGGCGCCAGACGAGCAGACGGTGGTGCTGTCGCTCGATGCGCCATTCCCGGCGCTGGTGCAGGCCCTGACCCGTATCTACGTCGTGAACTCCGCTCTCGTCCAGGCCAACGAGCAGGACGGCGACTTCGGCGAGACGTGGCTCAATGACCATGACGCCGGCAGTGGTCCTTATGTCCTGACGTCGTTCGAGCCGGAGCAGCAGTTCACGATCGAGAGGTTTCCCGAATACTGGAAGGGCTGGGACGGTAACCACATCGACCGCGCCATTTTCCGGGTGATCAAGGAGGAGTCCGCGCGCCGCCTGGCGCTGGAGAATGCCGAGGTCGATTGGGCGATGATCGGCTCGGTGGAGACCTTCAATGCCCTCGTGGACAACCCTGATCTACAGACCTTCAGCGATCCGACTTTGAACCAACTCTACTTCGCCTTCAACCAGGAGAGCGAGTACCTGCGCGATCTGAAGGTGCGCGAGGCACTGAGTCTGGTCTACGACTACAACGGGCACGTCGAGCAGGCGCGCGGTGGACAGGCCGAGGTGGCGCGCGGGCCGATTCCATCGGCGATCCCGTTCTTTGACGAGGCGATGCAACCATCGACGATGGACATTGAAGCCGCGCGGGCCGCGCTCGCCGAATCGGAATACCCCGAGGGCGGCTTCAGCCTGGAGATGATCTACCAGGGCACGTCACCCGAGGAGACGACCGCGGTTCAGATCATGCAGGCGGGCGCCGCCGAGCTGAACATCCAGATCGTGCCGGTGGCGATGGAGTGGCCGGCCAAGGTCGATACCTTCTCGGCTCCAGAAAGTGCGATGCCGATGGCGACGATCTGGATCTTCCCCGGCTACCCCGATCCGGAGCAGTACTTCTACCCGCTGCTCGATTCGGCCAACATCGGTAACGGAGGTGTGAATTTCTCGCACTTCAGCACCCCGGAGACGGATGCTTTGATCGAGCAAGCCGCCCAAGAAACCGACGAGGCCGCCCGTGCGGAGCTCTACAAGGAGCTTCAGGAGTGGTGGGTGGCGAACAAGCCGTATATGGACATCGTGGTCGGCTACGCCCTCTCCGCGGCAAGGACCTGGCTCCAGGGCTACCAGTGGTCACCAACCCACTCCTTCACCCAGAACGTCTATCCCATGTCATTGGAAGGTAAGGGCGCGTAGGCGACGAATGGCGGCGTACGCCGCCCCAGTACATGCGGTTGGGCTCTGCACGGGAAGGCGACGCCAGCATTTAAGGCGTCGCCGCCCTGCCAGCCGTGGAGCGCAACCCGGTGTGACGTTTGAGCGACGTGTGCCATGATCAGGTTCATTATCCAGCGGCTGTTGCTCGCCATTCCGGTGCTGTTCGGGGTCACCCTCATCATCTTCACGCTGACCTTCGTGCTTCCCGGCGATCCCGCGCGCAGCGCCGCCGACCGTTACGCCACGCCAGAGCAGGTGGAGGCCGTGCGAATCCGGCTGGGGCTGGATAAGCCCTTCCACGAGCAGTACCTCTCCTACCTGGGACGGCTGGCGCACGGCGACCTCGGCACCTCGATTGAGTCGCGCAAGCCAGTGATCGAGGACATGGCCAAATTCCTCCCCGCGACCTTCGAGCTGATGTTGATGGCGATGACGATCACCGTCCTGATCGGCATCCCGTTGGGAGTAATCACCGGCTCGGGGCGGCGGAGTGGGACGAACTCCCTGGTTCGCTTCCTCTCTGTTGTCGGCGTGGGGATGCCGGTCTTCTGGAGTGGGCTGCTGCTGCAACTGATCTTCTTCGGCAAGCTAGGCTGGCTGCCTCTCGATGGGCGTCTCAGCGCGGGCGCCACGCCACCACCGCGGCTGACCGGGATGTACACCATCGATGCGCTGATGGCCGCGCAGTGGGCAACACTTGGCGATGCGCTGAAGCATCTCATCCTGCCGGCGTTGACCCTGTCGTTCGGGCTGGTAGCATCGATCGCCCGCATCACCCACAGCTCCATGCTGGAGGTGATGCGCCAGGACTACATTCGCACCGCGCGTGCGAAGGGGCTCTCCGATCAAGTTGTGCTCTACCGGCACTCGTTGAAAAACGCCTTCGTCCCGGTGCTGACGACGCTCGGCTTGCAGGTAGGGTTCCTGCTGGCGGGTTCGGTGCTGGTCGAGAACATCTTCAGCTGGGGCGGAATCGGCACCTACGCCTGGTCCGGCATCTTCCGGCTCGACATCCCGGTCATCATGGCCGTCGCGCTGGCGACGGCGGTGATCTTCGTCTTCTCCAATCTCGTGATCGACGTCCTTTACACGGTGGTCGATCCCCGCATTCGTCACGGGTAACGCGGGTAGCCGGTGGGGCAAAACGTGTTGGCAGCGACGACCACGCAACAGGTGAGCATCGGTTCTCCGCGAACACGAGCGGAGAGCCTGCGGCGCAGCCGATCCTACCGGGCGCTACGGGCCAATCCGCTCGGCATTCTGGGTGTCGCCATGCTCGCGGTGGTGGTGATCGCCGCCCTCGCGCCGGGTCTGCTGACCCACTACGATCCCGTGAAGCTCCTGCTCCAGGACAAGTTCCTGCCACCGTCCGCCGAGCATTGGTTCGGCACTGACGACGTGGGGCGGGACGTCTATACCCGCGTGGTCTACGGCGCGCGCGTGACCCTCCTCTCGACCCTCATGGTGCTTGTCCTTGCCGCCAGCATCGGCACCGTCGTTGGAGCGCTGGCCGGGTTTTATGGAGGCTGGCTCGACAGCGCGGTCATGCGCGTCACGGACATGTTCCTGGCCTTCCCCGCGCTCATCCTGGCCCTGGCCATCAATGCCGCGCTCGGTCGCGGCTTGACTCAAGCGATGCTGGCGGTAGCCATCTCCTGGTGGCCGTCCTATGCGCGACTGGTGCGGGGTCAAGTGCTTTCGACGAAACAGGAGGAATACGTCACCGCCGCCCAGGTGATGGGCGCGCCGGCGCCGGTGGTGATCGGTAAGCACATCCTGCTCAACAGTTTCCCGCCGATCCTGGTGCGGATGACCCTCGATATCGGGTTCATCGCCCTGACGACTGCCGGGTTGAGCTTTCTTGGGTTGGGCGTAGAACCGCCGACTCCCGAGTGGGGGAGGATGGTGGCCGACGGCCGGGCGTATCTCCTCGACCAGTGGTGGTGGACAACATTCCCCGGCCTGGCATTGTTTCTCCTCGTCGTGGGATCGAATCTCACCGGCGATGTCGTGCGCGAGTCGCTCGATCCGAGTCTGGTCAATCGCTAGCACCTTTGCCAGCGACCGCAAGTGCAGGTATTCCAAAGAAGGGGAGGCACCCGGATGAGTTCGCATCTGTACTGGGAACAGTTCGCTGAGGCCACGATCCGCAAACTGGTACGACCCGAGCCGGGCGACCCGCTACTGATCCTGGCTGATGACAGCACGGATGTCGCGCTGGCTGAGGCGTGTTTCGCGGCCGGCATCCGCTCCGGGGCCGACACTCAACTGATGTACTTCAAGCGCGTGGCTTCAGGAGCAGCGAGCACCCCGGGTCCGATCATGTCGAACGCGATTCTCAATGCGCGGTTGATCCTCAGCCTCGCTCTCGGCACGATCCGCACTCCTGCCACGCTGCAGGCCCGTGCTAATGGAACGCGAGTTCTCAACACAGTTGTCACTGGGATCGAAGGATACGTGGTGCGGGCACTGCTCGATGTTGATTACGACGCGATGATCCGCAATGCGGAGCGGATGGCTGAGATGTTCGAGAAGACGACGGTCTGCCGCACGACGACCGCCGAAGGCACGGACCTAACCTGCGAGTTCGCTCCGCGGCGGGCGCTCGTCGGCGACGGTGCGCTGTCCGAGGACGGCGAAGTCGATTTCTATCCCGGCGCCCAGGTTTCCATCGCGCCGGTCGAGGAGACAATCAACGGCACGATCGTCGTTGATGCCAGCGACGGGGTGCAGGGAATCGTCAACGCGCCCTACGCCATGATCGTCGAGAACGGCGTAGTGACGCGCCTCGAAGGGGGTAAGGAAGCCAACGCCATGCGCGTCTGGATGGAATCACGCAACGACCCGGACATCTACAAGGTCTGCCACTACTCCATTGGTCTCAACCCACAAGCGGGCATCTCCGGCAACCTGATCGAGGACGAGCGGATGCTCGGCTCGCTCGACATCGGCTTCGGCTACCAGGACCCGAAATTCGGAGGCACGGTTGGCAGCACGAGCCCCTACCACCAGGACATCATGATCGCCTCGCCCAGGGTCGAGCTCGACGGCGTCGTGCTCTGCGAAGGCAACAAGCTCAACCCGGAGCTTGGCTTCGAGAAGATGTAGGGTTGCCCTCCCCTCGTTCCCCTCTCCTGTCGCGGCGGGGGAGGGGATTGCGCGGCGCAGAGCGGCTGTCGCTCGCGCCTTGCCAGGATTGCGAATACAGGGGCACCGGCGGATCAAACTGCTCGACGCGATTGTCTTACTGGGGTATCGCGAGATCATGACTTACGCAACCGCGGATCTTGAGGCACGCCTGCTGGACATCATCGAGGAGCAACGTGCAGACGGCCTCGCCCTCCTCGATGCACTGTTGCAGGCGGCGCGGGACGGCGAGGCCGCGATGCAGGCGATCGTGGCGCGGGCGTTTCATGACGCCGGATACGAAACCGATATCTTCGAAGCAGATCTGACGTCCTTGCGCAGCCACCCCGAGTTCTCGCTCGTCCCCGAGCTTGCCGCGCTGGGGACGATCGGACGTCCCAACGTCGTCGCCAGGATGCCTGAGGCCGGAGCAGGCCAGTCGCTTTTCGTTTTCGCCCATATCGATAGCTACGTGCTCGATCCGGAGACCTGGAGCGTAGATCCCTACCGCGTGGTCACCGGCGATGACGGCCGGGCCTATGGGTACGGCATTGCCGACGACCGATCGGGTATCGCGGGCATGGTGATGGCAGCCCGCGCCCTAGCGGCGGCCGGCGTGCGGCCGGCGGGGGCGCTGACCCTGGCGAGCTGCCTGGGCAAGCACCTGGGGGTGGGGGGCACCCTGGCCGTGATAGACCGGGGGTATGGCGGTGATGCTGCGGTGTATCTGCACCCCGCGGAGACTGGCGCCGGGTTGAGTGAGTTCAAATCGGTGAGCCTGGGGCTGGTCCAGTTCCAGGTCACGGTCGAGGGGCGATCACCGCGGTTCCGCGAGCGGAACCAGACCCCCGCCGCGCATCGGGGGATCAACGCGGTGCAGCGCGCGGCGTTCGTGATCGCCGGGTTGACGTCCTGGGATGCCGAACGCGGCGCTCGTCTCCACCACCCCCTGATCGATGAAGCGCTCGGTCGCTCCACCAACATGAATATCACCGGGATCGACGGGGGCGCGAACGACAACCAGATGCCGGAGCGGTGCGTCTTCACCGGCATGATCACATTCCCGCCGGGTGAGACCGTCGCCGGGGTCCGCGACGCGTTCGAGACCGCGGTGCGGGATGCGGCGCGAGCGGTCCCCGGCTGGACTGGTGCCTTCCCGACGGTGGAATGGCAGCCGATGATGGCGACCCCGGCGGACACCGACCCGGACGACCCGTTCGTGCAAACGTTTGTCTCCTGCATCGAGGAGACGACCGGAAAGAGGCCAACGGTCTGGCCGGCGCACACCTCGAGCGATATCCGCTATCCCCTTTTGTACGCGGACGCGCCGACAGTGGGGTTCGGGCCGCGAGCCGGAAACTTCGGCGGACCAGATGAGTGGCTCGACGTTGAAGATTTTTGGCGGGCGGTGCAGAGCCTGACGCTGCTGATTGCTCGCTGGTGCGGGCTCGTGCCCATGAGCTGAGCGTTTCGAAACGAGAAGGGCGAAAGCGACATGATCGAAGTCCGGAGCTCGTATCTGGTCCGTATGGCGGAGGTCAACCGGGCAGCGGAGATGTGGCGGCAGTCCCGCGATCAGATCTGGCCGTTACTCGGTTGGACCGGCCGCGTGGAGCAGATGCTCCATGGGAAAGCTCAGCAGAGCACCTTCGTCTGGTCATCGGAATGGGAGAATCTGGCCGCCTGGGAAGCCGGAATGGCGCGCACGCGTGACCACCAGGAGTATCAAGAGTTCTCCCGCGAGTTCAACGAGATCCGCACCTACGGCACGGAGCGCGAGATCTTCCGCATCGTCGAGCCGTCAGAACGCATCGACACCACCAGCGGCGCGGTCGAGGTGCGCAGCAGCTACCTGGTGCCGATGACGAAGGTGGCGCGGGCCGAGGATGTGGCGCGGCGTGGCCAGGAGACGATCTGGCCCTTGCTGGGGTGGGGTGGCCAGAACCAGCAGATGCTCCATGGCAAGAACGCCCAGAGCGCGTTCGTCTGGTCGTCGGTCTGGCCCAGTCTCGGTGCATGGGAGGAGGCCATGGCGCGAACCGGTGGCCCGGAGTTCCAGGCCTGGTTTGCTGATTGGCGGGATTGCGTCGACTTCGGTGGCGAGCGGGAGATTTTCCGGATTCTCTAATAGGAGCTCAAGGGCAGAACGTCACATTGCAGCGGGAGCTCCCACCCTCTCTTCGTCGGACCGCTTGCCCGAGAAGGGATCCGCAAGGAGTGTCAGACATTTCACTGCGCTCATCAGCCAAACGTCCCCCTACGTCATCATGAGATCGGCGGTGCTGAAGATAGAGCGGCTGACGCGATCACGGAAGGAGCGGACGTGGCACCGCAGAACGTCCGCCAGTACGTCGGCGTCACGCGCTGCCAGCGCATCGTAGACAGCCTGGAAGGTGGCAACCTGCTCGATGCGGTCTTCCAACGCAGTTCGTCAGATAGAGGAGCCGTAACGAGGCGTCCGATACACGTCGGTACAGAGTCTCCAGCAACGGGTTGCGGCTGATCTGAAGGAGGAGGTTGTAGCTCGGCATCCAGTTCGACGTCGGATTTATTGTTGGCCTGGTTGTGTTCGTCCCGCGCACGGAGCTCCATTACCTTGGCCAGAGCCTTCCGGGGCGACAGCGCTCCCACAGCCAACCGGGCCACATGTTTTTCCACCTGGATCGCATTTCGAAGACCTGTTGCAGGTCGCTTAACGTCACTTCGGTGACGAATGTGCCCCG
>CAVVTE010000004.1:0-197937 GCA_963751075.1 uncultured Chloroflexia bacterium
TCGCTGATCGAGGCATGCCCAAGGCGCTCCTGCACCACCTGCGGATGGTCCTGACTGGCCAGGAGGAGCGTCGAGCGTGGGTGGCTCAGGGCATCGAAGCGACTTCGGCGGACCGTCGGCGTGGGGATAAACCGCGCAAAGGGGATGATGGGTTCTGAAATGAACGTGGCCGGTTCTTGTCCTGATCACGCTGATCATCGTTCGGTGCCGGGAGAGGGATTCGAACCCTCACGGGGTCTCCCCCGCCGCATTTTGAGTGCGGTGCGTCTGCCGTTTCGCCACCCCGGCTGGTGATGCTGGACGAAGTTTACTCCACTGATCATGATTCAAATACGTGCAAAATCGCCAGAGCCCGCCGGACACCATGCTATCCTTCCGGCCCGATTCGCTCACCCAGCGCGATCCTGCGCGCTTCTCAGGAGACCACTCCGCATGGCTGTCAATATCACCACCCAGCTCAAGAGTTACCACCTGATCATCGACGGGGAGAATGTCCCCGCGGTCTCCGGCGAAACCTTCGACACTGTCAGCCCGACGACGAACGAGCCGGTCGGGCGCATGGCCAAGGCAGGGGTGGAAGACGTCGAGCGTGCCGTCGCCGCGGCTAGGAAGGCGTTCGACGAGGGTCCCTGGCCGCGAATGACCCCGCTGGAGCGGTCGCGCATCATGCACAAGATCGCGACGCAGTTGCGGGACCGACTGGCAGAGATCGCGGTGATTGAGACGACCAACTGCGGCAAGATCATCGTCGAGTCGCGCGGCGACGTCACCGCCTCCGCCAACTGCTTCGAATACTACGCCGGTCTCGCCACGCAGCTCTGGGGCGAGCAGATCCCGATGAACGGGCCCCTGCTCGATTACACCTTGCGCGAGCCGGTCGGTGTCTGCGCCCAGATCGTGCCCTGGAACTTCCCGCTGCTGATGGCCGCCTGGAAGCTGGCCCCAGCCCTCGCCGCCGGCAACACCCTCATCCTCAAACCGGCCAGCGCCACCCCGATCACCGCGGTGATGCTGGGTGAGATTTGCCGTGACGCCGGCGTCCCCGACGGGGTGGTGAACATCCTCACCGGTCCTGGCAAAGAGGTCGGCGAGGCGCTCGCCGCGCATCCCGGCGTGGACAAGGTCGCCTTCACCGGGGAGACCTCGACCGGGCGGCGCATCATGGAGTTGGCTGCTGGCACCATCAAGAAGGTTTCGCTCGAGCTCGGCGGCAAGAGTCCGAACATCGTCTTCCCGGACGCCAACCTCGACGAGGCCGTCGACGGCTCCCTCTTTGCCATCTTCACCAATGCCGGTCAGCGCTGCACCGCCCGCACCCGGCTCTTCCTCCACCAGGAGATCCACGACCAGTTCCTCGGCAAGTTCGTGCGCAAGGCTGGCAAGATCCGGGTCGGCGATCCGCTTGAGCACGAGACGCAGATGGGTCCGGTCATCTCCCCCACTCAGGCCAACCGCATTCTCACCTACTGCCAGCGCGCCCAGGACGAGGGGGCGGAGCTGGTCGCCGGAGGCAAGCGCATCACCGAGGGCGATCTCGCCGCCGGCAACTTCCTCGCCCCGACCGTCTTCGATGGCGTGCGGCAGGACATGCACCTCGCCCAGGAGGAGGTCTTCGGGCCGGTGCTTGCGGTGATCCCCTTCACGACCGAGGACGAAGTCGTCCAGGCCGCCAACTCGACCATCTACGGGTTGGCCGCGACGATCTGGACGAACGACATCAAGCGCGCCCACACCCTAGCTCGGCGCCTGCAGGCAGGCAACGTCAGCATCAACTACCCGACGGTCAACCCGCCCGAGGCGCCGTTCGGCGGCTACAAGCAGAGCGGTCTCGGCCGCGAGCTAAGTCGCCACGCCATGGACCTCTACACCCAGACCAAAAACGTCGTCGTCAACCTCAACCCGCAGCCGTTCGATTGGTATGGTCGCTGGCCCGAGGCGCCGAAGCCGGAACCGTAGTCCGGGGTCAGCCGAGCTCTGCTAGCGGGCTACCGGCAACGGTCACGGTTGGATACGGTTCCACCGTTGCCACGCAAAGACTGATAGGCAACAGCCTCGCGGAGTCGCCCTGAAGTCGTTCCGCCGCGAGCCAAGCCTGCACGCGGCTTCCGGCATCCGCGCATAAATTCCGCCCCTGATACTCGGCACGTTTGCCACCTTTGCCACCTTCGATGAATGCTTTCCGTATCCCGATGCAGGTCAAAAAGGCCGGGCCACTCTCCGCCCTTTGCCGATCGCCATCGAGTACGGCTGAGGGAAAGAGACGCGGACAGGGCAACCATGTCATCTTGATCGCAGGGAAGGATCTCGGCGCAACGCCAACCGATCACATCACCCTGGCTCGGGTTGTGTCGCTCTGGTCAGAACGGCTCGAATGGCTCGAGGGTGTTCTTAGCCGTCTTCGTCCACGCCGGACAACTCGACTCCGGCGCGAAGCTCTTTGCCGTAGGTCGCATATTGCTGGCCAATGTGCATCCCGGCTCGTTCATACAGCCTGGTTGCCCCAGTTGGGCTCTCGGCATCGACACCGAGCGCGACTCGCCGCATCCCTCGCACATAGAGTTCGTGGAACCCATGCGTGAGCAGGGCGAATCCGAGTCCACGCCGGCGCCATGGCCGCCTGACGGCTAGCGTGTCGATCCATCCCATTCCATCGGAAATGCTGCATAAGGCGGCCGCGGACGGCTCTCCATCGTCCAAGACCAGGAACCAGAGGCTGGGGTCGAAACCCGCCCTTTCGCGCCGCTGGCACCATTCCTCGAACGTTATGGGCACATGACCCCAGTGGTCGGCCATTGCCTCCTGTATGGTGTCGTAGAACGGTCGCAGATCTTCATTCGCCTCACCCCTCTTCCAGGTGACCTCGGCCGGCCACGAGGCAGCGGCCGGCTCCTCGTCGAATGCAATCTCCATCCGAAAGAAAAAGCGGACCGGCGTGTACCCCTCCCGCTCCAGGAGCGAGCGGGCCTGAAGATTCAGGGCGTTGATCCAGTTATTGACGACGACTCGCGTCCCTGGCGGCGCGAGCGCGATGTGCTCCCTTGCCCTCGCCTCGGTGAGACGAACCAGGGTCGTCCCGATCCCCTGCCCGTAATGCACAGGGTGAACGTAGATCTCGACATCGAGCCGTACGTGCCGCCGATCCTGCACATATCCGTATCCCGCGAATGCTCCGTCTGGTGCAACAACCACCCAGACATCTTGCTCCAGGTCGAGCTGCCTCCAGTTTCCCTCGAGCTCGTCGATGTCAACTCCCTCAGCTTTCCCGAACTCTTCGATCTCCGAGGCGACAATGACCGCATGGACCGCGGCCGCATCGGCAAACACCGGGCGGCGAACGGTGTACCCAGGCGCGAGGAGATCATTCACAGTGCAACCCCGCAATTTTATGTCCCGCTGAGCTGTAGTCACGAAGAAGGTGTACCACGCGGAATGTCGTTTCTGATAAACGTGGCCCTCAGTTCACCGACTCACTGACTCACCAACTTGCCGTCTTGCCGTCTTGCCGTCTTGCCATCTTGCCGTCTGAAATGACACGCCCCTCCCATCCGATGGATACTTGGCAGAGTTTGTGCGTTTCACGATGACTAAGGATGGAACCTGGATTGACTGCTTCGATAGCTGCCCCCGCCGCCGCAACCGCCGGCGATAATTTCACCTCCGTCGATCAGCTGGAGCGCGGGCTGCGCGACCAGCGCTACGTCGCGGAGCGTGGTCTGGCGACTACCCTCTTTCTTACTCTCAAGCTCGGCAAGCCGCTGTTGTTGGAAGGGGAGGCCGGCGTCGGCAAGACGGAGATCGCCAAGGTCCTGGCCGATGTCCTCCAGACGCCGCTCATCCGTCTCCAATGCTACGAAGGACTCGATGCGGCGACGGCTATCTACGAGTGGGACTACCCACGCCAGATGCTCTATCTGCGCACCGTCGAAGCGACCGGCGGCGTGAGCCGGGACGCGGTTCGCCACGATCTCTTCTCCGAAGAGTTCCTGCTCAAGCGCCCGCTCCTGCAAGCGATCGACGCCGCCCACGAGCGCGCTCCCGTCCTCCTCATCGACGAGGTCGACCGCGCCGATCAGGAACTGGAGGCGTTCCTGCTGGAGCTCCTCTCCGATTTCCAGGTCACGGTCCCTGAAATCGGCACCATCCGCGCCGAGCACGTGCCGGTGGTGATCCTCACCTCGAACCGCACCCGCGAGATCCACGACGCGCTCAAACGCCGCTGTCTCTATCACTGGATCGACTTTCCCAACTACGACAAGGAGTTCCGCATCCTCCAGGCGCGTGTGCCGGAAGCGCCGGAGAACCTGGCGCGGCAGATCGTCGCCTTCACCCAGGGACTACGCGGTATCGATCTCTTCAAACCGCCGGGCATGGCTGAGACGATCGACTGGTCGCGGGCGCTGCTCGCGCTCGGTACGGCCAATCTCAACGAGCCAGCCGTCGACGATTCCCTCGGCGTCATCCTGAAGTACCAAGAAGACGTCGACAGCGTACGTGGCGATGTGGCGGCCAACCTCGTCGGCCGCGCGCTGTTGCAGGGCTGATGTCGGACCGCCGATGGCTGTGATACCGAACGATGGGACTCGTCCCCAGTTGCCGCCGATCTCCCCGAACCTGATCCAGGCCAATCTGCTGACCTTCGGCAGGCGACTGCGTGAAGCCGGACTGCCGGTCGGGTCGGGGCAGATCCTGTCGCTTGTCGACGCCCTGGCGACGATCGACGTCTTCCGTCACGACGACGTCTATCACGCCGCGCGCGCGAGCGTCGTCACCCGCCCCGAGCAGATTCCCGTCTTCGATCTGGAGTTCTCCCGTTTCTGGCGGGAACTGCTCGGCGCCAAACCGGCTCCCCTCGACCCCTTTGTCCCCCAGAACGCTCCCAGCGAGCCGCCGCTTCCGGACGTGAGCAAGAAGAAGACGGAGCAGAAACACACTCCCGAAGGCGCCGAGGATGAGAAGGACATCATCCACGTTAGCGAGGGTGAGGAAGATTCCACCGCCGGCGAAGAGGAGTTCGAGGCGTCCCCGGACGACGTCATGCTCTTCAGCTCGCGTGAGATGCTGCGGCGCAAGGACTTCTCTCAATGCTCGGCGGAGGAGATCGCCGAGGCGCGCCGCATCATCGAAGGATTCACCTGGCGGCTTGGCACGCGGAAGACGCGGCGACGCACGCGTGCGAAGCACGGCAATTTCATCGATCCCCGCGCCACGCTGCGCGGCTCCCTGCGCCACGGTGGTATCCCGCTCGAGCTCCGCCGCCAGAAGCGAAAGATTCGCACCCGTCCGCTCGTCGTCATCTGCGACATCTCGGGGTCGATGGATCGCTACGCCCGCCTCCTGCTCCGCTTCGTCCATGCCCTGGGCCAGGGTCTGGACAACACTGAGGTCTTCGTCTTCGGTACCCGCCTGACGCGCATCACCCGGGAATTGAGGAAGCGGGACGTCGACACCGCGCTCAATCAGGTCGTCAGCTCGGTCGAGGACTGGTCTGGCGGCACGCGCATCGGCGAGGCGATCAAGGCGTTCAACTTCAAGTGGGCGCGGCGGGTGCTCCGCTCCGGGGCGACAGTCGTGGTCATCAGCGATGGCTGGGATCGAGGCGACCCGGAGCTGCTAGGACGCGAGATGGCCCGCCTGCAGCGCTCCTGCCGGCGTCTCATCTGGCTCAATCCACTCCTTGGCGCGCCCGGTTACCAACCACTCACCCAGGGGATGCGCGCCGCGATGCCTTACATCGACGAGTTCCTGCCGATCCACAACCTGCAGAGTCTGGAGGCTCTCGCCGATCTGCTCGGTCAGGTCGAGGACGAAGCGCCGGTGCGCCGGTTCGTGCCCCCTCCCGCGGCTGCTTGATCGCGCTTAGGGAGGTAAGCGGTCAGGAAATCATGGCGAGCGAAGGTGGGAGATTGTAGGGGCGACGCCCGCCTCGCCTACGTCGGTGCGCCGGAGCGCTCCCTGGACGGCGACGGTTCCACCGTCGAAGCGCTGCGGTCAGGAGCGCGGGTGCCACGCTTACACATGCAGGCGTCGCCCCTCCAGCGCCTACTCGCATAGGACTGGACAGCACCCACTACCATTGACGTCAGAGGCGCCCCACGTCCGCGCCGCGGATCGCGCGAGCGCAATACGTCGAGAAACGAGAGATCACCAACATGAAAGACATTCTGCCTGAGGTCGATGCCTGGCGATCCGCCGGCAATCAGGTGGCGATCGCCACCGTCGTCAAAGTGGAAGGATCCGCGCCGCGTCCGGTGGGTGCATCGATGGCGGTCTCTTCGGCCGGCGATCTCGCCGGGTCCGTCAGCGGCGGATGCGTCGAGACCGCCGTTTTCGAGGAGGCGCAAGAGGTGCTGCGCACCGGTCAACCGAAGCTGATCCGCTACGGCATCACCGACGAGATGGCCTGGGACGTCGGACTAGCCTGCGGCGGCACGATCGAGGTCTTCGTCGAGCCGGTCACGGAATGACCGGTCTCGCGCCCTCGCGCGTCGAGATTCAGACCCGGCTGGAACAGGCCCTCGCCGAGCGTGTCCCGGTCGCGGTGGGCACTGTTGTGCGCGGCGGTCAGGTCGGCGCGAAGCTGCTGATACTTCCCGAGGAGACTCTCGGCGGTCTCGGGGATGCGACGCTCGACACCGCCGTTCACTCCGATGTACCTGACCTGCTGGCACGCGAACGATCAGAAACCCGCCCCTATGCCGTGGCCGGCCACGACCAGCCGGTCGAGGTGTTCATCGAGACCTTTCCACCGCCGCCGACTCTCTTGATTTTCGGCGCGGTCCACGTCGCGCAGCCTTTGTCCCGCTTCGCTAAAGCGCTGGGATTCGATGTGGTCGTCTCCGATGCCCGCGCCAAGCTGGCCACCCGGGAGCGCTTCCCCGACGCCGATCGCATCATCCAAGGATGGCCCGACGAGACGCTGGAGCAGGTGGAAATCCGGCCAAATACCTACGTCGCAATCCTTTCCCACGATCCGAAATTCGACGAGCCGGCACTCGTCGGCACGCTGGCCACTCCCGCCGCCTACATCGGCGCCATCGGCAGCCGTAGCACCAACGAGGACCGGCGTCGCCGTCTTGCCGAAGCGGGGATGAGCCAAGAGCAGATTGCCCGCATGCGCGCGCCAATTGGGCTCGACATCGGTGCCGCCACCCCCGAGGAGATGGCCATCAGCATCCTGGGCGAGATCATCGCCCTCCGCCGTGGTCGCTCCGGTGGTTCACTCACTTTTGCCACTGGGCGCATCAGTGGCGAAGGGGACCCCACGGTTGGGGACAGGGACCCCGCGGTTGGGAACCGGGACTCCGCGGCCAGAGAGGAAGAGGGCATCGTCGCGGCCCGATGATCGCCGGCATCGTGCTCGCCGCCGGCCGCTCCTCCCGGCTCGGTCGTCCCAAGCAGCTGTTGCCGGTGCTCGGCGAGCCATTGCTGCGGCACACCATCCACCGCGCTCTGGCCTCATCCCTGGGCAACGTTGTCCTCGTCGTCGGTCACGACGCGAATGCAATCCGAGACGCCGTCGCCGGACTCCCCCTTGTTGTCGTCTTCAATCCGGATGCCGCGCTGGGCCAGAGTACGTCGGTTCGCGCCGGTCTCGCCGCGCTGTCTCCAGACGTCGACGCGGTCGTATTCATCCTCGGCGATCAGCCCGCTATCGATCCGAATGTGATCGACGCGCTCATCGCCGAGTGGACGGAGTCACGGGCCCCGGTTCTTGCCCCGCTCTACGCGGACGGCATCGGGAATCCGGTCCTGTTTGACCGACGAGTTTTTCCTGAGCTGGCCGCTCTCCAGGGGGACACCGGCGCGCGCCCCGTCGTCCAGAAATTTCACGCATCCGGCGAGCTGCAATTAGTCCCGGTTGCTGGACCCGCGCCACCCGACGTAGATACGGAAGCCGACTACGCCGCGCTCATCGCCGCAATGTCGCCAGGACCACCAGATTTGCCACCTCGCCAGCAGACGTCAAGTCGATCGAAAGGAGCAGAGACCAGCGCGCCCGCGCCCCTCGAGCGCGAACAAAGCCCCTCTCCCGTCGAGACGGGAGAGGGGTTGGGGTGAGGGCCAGCCGCCGCCAACGAACTCGTTGCCGCTGCCTGCGCTGTCCCTCCCATTGTCAGGACTCGACCCTTGTCGGTATCAAGAGCTAACTGCCAAAAGCACCCTCGTCCACCATCCGGTCGAGCACCCGGCCGAACGTTTGCACGGTCTGGTCGATGTCGTCCGTCGTGTGGGCGAGGCTCGTCATACCACCGGAGTGGAACAACTCCACACCCTCGAGCATCATCCCTAGGTGAAGCAGATCGTTCTGCGGTCCGTGGCCGCTCCCTTTCAGTGCTTCGGCCGAGACGCCGTGCGGCACCCGCATGTCGCCGCCGGCCTGATTGGGTGCAGCCTCCCCGAGCTTGAGGTGGAAGACGGAGCTTTCACCCCAGGCGTAGCCCGGGACGCCGCGCTCGACCATTGCCGCGTTGAACCCTGACCGCAGGCGCACGGCGAGCTCGTCGCAGGTGATTTGCACTTGAGGGTCCGCCGCCTTTTGCAGGCAGGTGATCCCCGCCGCCGAGACGACCGGGCTCGCGTTGTATGTGCCCTGATGCCGCACTTTCTTCGTCGCATTCCATCCTGGCTGGTCCTTGAAGGCGAGCATCTCCATGATCTCCCGCTTGCCCGCCACCGCTCCGCCTGGCATTCCTCCGGCGACGATCTTGGCCATCGTGGTGAGATCCGGCGTGACGCCGTAGCGCTGCTGCGCTCCCCCCGGCGCCCAGCGGAAACCGGTGATCACCTCGTCGAAGATCAGGACCACCCCATACTTCGTCGCCAGGTCGCGGGCGGCCTGCAAGTAGCCTTCGACGAGGGGAATGGTCGCCCACGAACCGCCACTCGGCTCCAGGATCAGTGCGGCGACGTCCCCTTGGGTCAAACGCTCCTCGAGCATCCCCAGATCGTCGGAAGGCACCACCGCGACAGTGGCCATCACTTCGGCGGGGATACCGGGGCTGCTCGTTGCCTCGAATGGCGGCTTCTCGCCTTTGAGCAAGTAGTCGTGCCAGCCGTGGAAGTGGCCTTCCAGTTTGACGATCGTCGACCGCCCCGTGAAGGACCTCGCTACGCGGATCGCAAGCAGCGTCGCTTCCGTACCTGACCCGGTGAACTTCACCTGCTCGGCGGAAGGCACGAGCCGGCTCACCTCCTCGGCCCAGCGCACCTCGAGCTCGTGCCCGGCGCCGTAGTGCGTGCCCAACGGGAGCTGCGCCTGCATGGCGGCCAGGATCTCGGGGTCGTTATGTCCAAAGAGCAGCGACCCGTGTCCCATCACGAAGTCGATGAGACGATTGCCATCGACGTCCCACTTGTACGCGCCCTGGGCCTTGGCGATGTATGGCGGGAACGGCTTCGTGAATCGGCCGTCGTGGGTGATGCCACCAGGAATGACCCGCCGGGAGCGCTCGTACATGGCGAGCGAGCCAGCGAAGCGCTCGGCGAAATCCTGACTGATCGTGGTCGAAACGGGAGCCTGGGCCATGAATACCTGTCCTCCGGGAATTCCACGCGGTGAAAGCGCCTGCTCGCACTATACGGCGAGTACGCGCTATCGGCTATCAGCCGTGGGATATTACCTGGCGGCTCCTGGCGATCAATGGTTCGCACGTCGACCACGGCTCAGCATTGAGAGTCACCAGCCGATAGCCCGCTCGCGGGAAGCCTCAGGCGCACTGGCCGAGGTTGCCGCACCAGCCGGAGCAGCATTCCGGACAGTTGTCACCCCAGTTGCAGGAATCCGAACAGTAGCCGCCGGAGCCAGCACATCCACCGTTGCAGTCACCCGGGTTCGAGCAGACCCCGGCGCCTCCCGGCATTCCTGGATTGGACGCGCAACAGACCAGCCCATTGCTGCAGGGATGGAGGGTTCCGGTGGCGCAGCCGCAGCCGATGTAGGTGCAGTTGTGACCGGCCTCGCTTCGCGCGGGGATGCCAGCCGCGATCAGTGCTCCGGCAGCGGCTGCCAGGCGGCGCAACGTGCCACGCCGAGTCTGTCGCGCCGCCAACGAACGGGTCAGTGTGTCGAATTGCTGACCATCCATGCCCGCGTCTCCTATCTCGATGTCGATTGGCCCCGCACCTTGCACGTGAGCGCACGGTATCGCGACTTCATCACGGATGCAATACCCGCCCTCCACCTTGCCCTATGCGGGGGGTGCAAGGCTGGGATGTGCGTTCTCCTCGTCGGCGACGCCCTGTAGCCGTGGAATCGGCGATACCAGCAACGGCACGAATGCCAGGAGCATCCCGAACGCGCCAACGACCAGAGTCATGGGCAGCCCGATCAGGCTGCCGAGGAACCCGCCGGCCAGCGAACCGATCGGCCGCGACCCCCAGACGATGAAACGCATGGTCCCGTTCACTCGTCCCAGCAAGCGATCAGGGGTGATCGCCTGCCGCAGGCTGATGGCATTGACCGAGAAGACGATCACCATGACCCACTGCAGGAACTCCGCCGCCACGACGAGCGGCAGCGCGGCCGAAGGGAACAGGACCGCGAGCGGCACCAGCATGCCGAAAAGGCCGAACACGATCTGCGACCCGAGCAGAACGCGTCCCACCCCCCAGCGGCTGCGCGCGGGTCCCGCGGTCACGCTGCCCAACAACGCCCCGGCGCCTCCCGCCGCGAAGACCAGCCCGACTGCCTCCGCGCCGAGGCCGAGATCGCGCGTCATGTACAGCACATAGATCGACAGGAACAGGAATCCCGCCAGGTTCATGACCGTCGAAGAGAGCGCCAGACCACGCAGCACTCGTGACTGCCAGACTGTGCGCAACCCCTGAAGAATTTCGGCGCGAAGACTCGTCGCCCCGTCGGTTCGTTCCGGCGCTGCTTCGAGGGTGCCGATACGCCAGAGAAAACCGGCCGAGGCGATGTACGAGAGCGCATCGACCAGCAACGCCATCGGCGCCCCGAGAAAGCGCACCAGCGTCCCTCCTAATGCCGGGCCGATCACCTGTGCGCAGGATGCGGTCGCCTCCAACCGGCTGTTCGCCTCGACAAGGTCATCCCTGGAGACCAGCGAAGGGATGTAGCTGAGGTAGGCGATGTCGAAGAAGACCGTAAAAATCTCGGAGAGAAACGCGACGGCGATGAGGAGCTCGATGCGAAGCGCACCGAGCCAGGCAGCAGCGGGGATTGTCGCCAGCAGCACCGCACGGGCGATGTCCGCTGCGATCATGACCGGCCGCCGCCGCAAGCGGTCGACCCACGCGCCAGCGAAGAGGCCAAAGATGAGGTGCGGGAGGCCGGCGGCCGCGGCCAGGACGCCGAAGGCCATCGGCGAAGCGCCGAGGCTGAGGGCGGCCAGAAGCGGGAGGGCCACGGCTGTGAATTGGGACCCAATCGCCGATGTCGCTTCCGCCGCCCACAGGCGCGCGAAGTCGCCGTTGCGGGCCACGCCCAGCGCGCGATTCAGCCTTTTGCGGAACGGCCCATGTTCAAGACTGCTTGGTTGAGGGGATTCACTCGATCCGGCCAGAGCCGGCACTAGGGAGCCAGGGGGCGTGATTGCCCCGTGGCCTTCTGTCATCGATTCCATGCTGATGCTCGCTCCCGAGTTTGCGGGCGCGCCAAATGGCGCTGTTTACCGCTGACCTTTTCGCCGATTCACTAGGTCAGCGGGACGTCGAGCATCAGAATGAACACGGTGAGGGGAGCTCCCAATTCACGTCTGGACGGTCCATCGCCATTCAATCCCGTCGGCGCGGCAGCATAGGATCTCCTTCTCTCGTATGCAAGGGCGTACCAGTGACAGCGGTGGCGCTAGTAGACTTGCGGGGTGTCTGAACTCCCCCTGATGACTCCTGATTCCACCCACACGATCGCCGATATCGCTGTCGCGGGAGCGCGCTCGGGCAGCGATGGTTTGCTCAGCTACGCCATTCCATCGTCCATCCGTGGGTCTCTGGACACGGGCCAGGTCGTGTGGGTGCCGCTACGCGACAAACCTGCGCTCGGCGTGATCGCACGCCTCCACGATGAGTCGCCTCGGTTCTCGCTGAAACCCATGCTCGCGCCAGTCGACCCTCCGGCGCGGGTCTCTGCCGACCAGCTCGAGACCGCACGCTGGTTGGCGCGGCAAAGCGCGAGCAGTCTCTACGATGCCCTCTCCCTCTTCCTGCCGCCCGGCACGTCACACCGCGCGCGGCCCTACCTCCGACTGATCAACCCGGAGTTTGATCTCAGCGACTTCACTCCGGCTCAGGGGCGGCTGCTGACGCTCCTCGCCGACCGTGGTGAAACGAGTCTCGAGGCGGCACGGACAGCTCTCGGCACCAAGCTCACCTCCGTCGTGCCCGCGCTCGAAGAAGCAGGCGCCATCACGACGGTCTATCACGTCAGTGGCCGCCTGCCCGCGCCGCGGCAGGAGCGCTGGATTCGACTCCGTGATGATTCCGCACCTGATGCGCTCGAGCGCGCCCCCCTGCAAGAGGCGATCGTCCTCGCACTGCGGCGGCGCGCCCGCTATGCCCCCGATGGGGCCGATGGATTCGTTCCTGAGACCGACGTGCTGGACCAGACCGGAGCAAACCGCGCCTCACTAACCGCGCTGGTTCGCAAGGGCATCGTCGAGGTGGTCGAGCGCGACTACGGACTCCGCTCGTCCCCGGTCGATCGAGGACCCGACATGGTCCCGGAGCTGACTCCGGCCCAGTCCGCCGCCTGGGCCGCGATCGAACGGGCTCTTATCACCCGCGATAGCATGCCCTTTCTCCTCTACGGCGTTACCGGCAGCGGCAAGACCGAGCTCTATCTCCGTGCCGCGGCCTGGTGCTTGCGAAGTGGCAGGTCAGCCCTTGTGCTGGTGCCGGAGATTGCCCTGTCATCACAAGTCGCCGACCGATTTGCCGCGCGCTTCGGCGACCAGGTTGCGGTCCTCCATTCCGGTCTCTCGGACCCGGAGCGCTACGCCACGTGGCTCGGTATCGCCGCCGGACGCTACCCGGTGGTGGTGGGGCCTCGCTCCGCGCTCTTCGCTCCCGCGAGGGACGTGGGATTGATCGTCCTCGACGAAGAGCATGATCCGGCCTACAAGCAGGACTCTGCCCCCCGGTACCACGCGCGGGCCGTCGCCGAGCATCTGGCGCGATCGAGCGGCTCAGTCCTGATCCTGGGAAGCGCCACGCCGTCCGTTGAGACCTTCTGGCGAGCGCAGCAAGGCGACATTCATCTCCTCGCGCTTCCCCAACGTGTCGGCCCGGGACTATCGACGTCGGACGGATCGCGGGCAAGCACTGCTCTGGAGCTACCCAACGTCGACGTCGTGGATATGCGCCTGGAGCTCCATCGCGGGAACACCTCCTTGTTCAGCCTGCCCCTGCAAGAGCTGCTGGCCGGCACACTGCGACGCAAGGAGCAGGCGATCCTGCTTCTCAACCGGCGTGGGTTGGCGACGGTCGTTCTGTGCCGGGCTTGCGGCACCACCCTCCAGTGCCCGTACTGCGATATACCGCTCGTCTATCACCGGGATCGGGAGCGGCTCGTATGTCATCGCTGTGACTATCGCGAGGGGCCGCGGCGGGCCTGCCCTACATGTGGCGGGGCACTCGATTACTTTGGGGCGGGGACGCAACGTGTCGAGGGTGAGATGCGGCGGCTCTTTCCCGGCACGAGAGTGTTGCGGTGGGACCAGGACGCCGTCCGCCGAGCCGGCGGTTCCGAAGGATTGCTGCGTCAGGTTGAGCGCGGTGAAACCGACGTCGTCGTCGGCACCCAGATGGTGTCGAAGGGGTTCGATCTGCCTCGCGTCACCGCGATCGGGGTGGTCAACGCGGATACTGGTCTCCATCTGCCCGACTTCCGTTCGGGTGAGCGCACCTTCAGCCTCCTGACCCAGGTCGCGGGCCGGGCTGGGCGTCGCGGACCCGGATCACGCGTCATCGTGCAGAGTTACACGCCGGAGCATTACGCCATTCAGGCGGCTGCACAACACGACTACGACGGCTTCTTCAGTGAAGAGATCGATTTCCGCCGCCAGCATCGTTATCCCCCGTTCGTCCGGCTGGCGCGATTTCTCTACCGCAACCGGAGTGATGCCGCGTGCGCAAAGTCGGCAGATCAGATGGCCCGGAAGCTGGCAAGTCATGCGCGGGAGCGGGGCGTCCCGATGGACCTGCTGGGCCCCGCCCCGGCATTCGCCTCACGGGTGCGCGGCGAATATCAGTGGCAGGTAATCCTGCGCACACCAGATCTCGAGTTACTGCTCGATGGAATGCCGGTCGAACCAGGCTGGATCGTCGACATCGATCCGCAGAGCCTGCTCTGAGCGGGTGGCACGAAATCCGCTTGACGCAAGATGACATTTCTCGGGCGTGGAGCGGGAACCGGCAGACGCCGGCGACCCGGAGCGTGACGACGGAGGAACTGGTGACTAAGTCGCGACGCCGCGAAGGATTGGGGCTCGTCCGAGGCGCGGCGATCGTGCTCGTTGCCGTGGGGCTGGCCGCCTGCGGCGAGTCGGTCGAGCCGGGAACGGAGATCACTCCGCCGGTGCCCCTTTCCCCAACTTCAGGCGAGATCCCGGAAGATACATTCCAGGCGACTGCCAGCATCACCGACGAGGGACTAGAGCCCGACCGTTTCACGGGACAGGTCGGAACGGCGTTTCAACTCCTGATCGAAGGGGACGGAACCGAGCACACGCTCGAGATCGAAGAGCTCGTCGCCGCGACGCCGATCGCGGCAGAGGGGCCGACGACAGTCGATTTCACCGTTGTCGGCGACTCCGGTGAGCTGGACATCCTGCTCGACGGAGAAGTCGCTGGGACGTTCGAGCGCCAGTCCGCGAGTGGCGCCACGGACGATAGCTGACCCGAATGGCGGCCGGAAGTTGAGCTTATGCTCCCGGGTGGCGGATACTTCCCGACACATTGATCGTTCAATCTGGAGCACAGTCGGTTCATGGCGCTACTCGAAATACTGCTTGAAGGCGATCCGCGACTGCGGCAGAAGTCGTTGCGGGTCCGTAATGTCGACGACAGCCTGCGCCGGTTGGCCGATGACATGTTTGAAACGATGATCGATGCCCCGGGCGTTGGACTGGCGGCGCCACAGGTCGGCGTGCTGCGCCGGCTGATCTGGGTACACGTGCCGGAGAACTTCCACGACGAAGGCGGCGCTGAATTGTCGATCGCCCTGGTCAATCCAGAGATCGTCAGGGCGAACGGGCGAATCTTCGGCTACGAAGGGTGCCTGAGTATTCCCGGCTGGACCGCGGAAGTTCCCCGCGCGGAAGTGGTCACGGTCAAGGGAATCGGTCTCGACAACAAACCGATCCGCATCAAGGCCCGCGGCTGGGGGGCGCGAGTCCTCCAGCACGAAATCGACCATCTCGATGGGATCCTGTTCATGGATCGCGTTGAAGACAAATCGACGATCGTGCAGGTTCCCGAGGATGAGACCGTAGAAGGTCCGGCCGAGCCTGTCGGCGCAGCCGTTGACTAGCCCGGAACCCCCTCTAACTGGACGGCGCGTGATCCCGGCGCCTTCCGATCTGATCGCTGTCCGTCATTCACCGTCGAGCCGCTAGGCGCGATCGCTCTTCTGCGACGTTTGTCGATCCGACCGTGAGTGGTCGATAGCCATCGCTGGATCTGTGGTGGGCTATGCCGTCCGTTGGTCCCACTGGGCGCGCCAGGCCAGCGGGTCCCAGGGGTCCTCGAAATCGCTCGTCTCGCGCACCACCTTGCCGTCCCGCAGCTCCATGATGGTGACGGCGTGCAGCGGCCGCTGCCCGTCGTAGGTGATGCCCGCCTCGGTGACCGACAGAGCCGCCCACCGCTGCGCATCTGGTCGATCGTGATCGCCACGCGCGGGATAAGCCTCGCGCATGGCTCTCACATGGGCCAGACCCACCAGCCGCTCACCCTCTTGCGGGAACTCCAGCACCACGTCGTCGTGGGAGATCTCGTGGACCACCTCCTGATTCTCCATGTCCGACCAGTCGCGAATGAGCGCTGATCGCTTCTCAGTGTCGTTCATCTTCCGCCTCCATCTGACTCTGCACTACGCGAAGGCCGTCGCGGCAGCTGGCATCTCGATCGCCGGCACTGCTGCGGCGAGATGCGTGCGTCTGGTGCGATCGGCGAATCGCGATGCGATGTACTCGGCGGCTTCGCCGACGCCAATCAAGTTGCCCGTCTTCAGCGACGGCATCCAGGGCATGCCGACAAAGTACAGCCCCGGGAAATTGGTCACGCCTCGCGTCTGGATGGGAAAGCCGTCGCTAGCGAATACGGGCACCTTCACCAGGCTGAAGTCGTAGGTGTAGCCCGTCGCCCAGATGATCGTCTTGATACCGGCCGCGTTCAGATCAAGCTTCTCAACGATGGTCTGCTCGTATCCGTGACGCAGGAGCGGCACCTCCTCGGTCGGAGCATCGAGTCCGTGCGCCTGCACGTAGCCATCGACCATCTGCTGGATCTCGACCTCGAACTGGTCCCCCTTCGCCAGGTTCTCGTGCAGGTCAGGCGCGATCGCGATCGCATCACCCGACGCGCCGCGCAGACGTCCTAGTAAGGTCACGCCATCGCGGGCGAACTGATGAAGATTCAACGCGTGCCCGCCATTGGCGCCCGAGACGTGTGGCGCCGCGAACTGCTCTTTGGGAACGGGCAACTTGTCTGGGGTGATATCGAAGAACCCGCTCAGCACGAGCCACTCGACCACATCCTTGCCGCGGTAGCGTCGAAACACGCGCCCCGCGCTGCTTGTGCAGAGGAAGACGTGCCGGTCGTGTTGATAGAGCTCTTCGGCAATTTGAGCCCCTGATTGGGCGCTGCCGACGACGAGCACCGCACCCTCCGGCAAGCGAGTCCGGGTTGCGATACTGACTGCTGTGGAGCTGGGTGATCCCTGGCGAAAGCGTGGAGGCACTCGCCGGGATCCGCGGCTGCTGCTCGTATCCGGTCGCGATCACCACGCGTTTTGCTGCGAAGACCTTTTCCGGAGTGGTGACGCGGTAGCCCTGGCCATCCAGCACTTCGACAGACTCCACGCGGGTATTGGTCTGGACGGGGAGCTGAAAGCGCTTGACGTAGCGGTCGAAGTAGGCGACGACGGCGTCGCGTCCCAGGAAGCCGTCGGGAGCCGGGCCGTCATACGTAGCGCCGGGCATACTCAGGGTCCAGTTCGGCGTAACCAGGGTGAAGGAATCCCAGCGCTCGTTGCGCCAGACGTTGGCCGGGTGCTCAGCCTGCTCCAGCACGACGTGCTCGCGTCCCTCTTGGCTGAGGTAGTAGCTCGTCGCCAGCCCGGCCTGTCCACCGCCGACGATCACGGTTTCGATTCGTTCCATCAGTTCCCTCTCCTGTTCAGTGATCGGAAAGTCAATCCACGCTGTCGTCCCGTCATCGCCGACACGACGCTGCCGCCGTATTGAGCCAAGTCATTGCGTCCCGGATGGCACAATCGCGTCGACGTCATCCGCTCCGTCAACGCGGTGCCGCCAGCGGCGACTGCCGACTGGCGAGCACGGCAAACTGTTCTCTTGGGCCAATGAATCGTCCGGGATCGCTCGAAATCTTCATCACCCGCTGCAACGCGAACTTCGGCGCAAACTCAACCAGCCGGGGCCGGGTGCGCTGCAGCTCGCCAAGCGCACCTTTGAGGTTGTGCTCGAGTTCTGCCGGATCTGCGGGTTTGGCCTTGTCATAGTTAGAACCAGCCACCACTCTAGCCACCATCATTTCGAGCGCGGGGGACATCTGGCGCATGGTTCCCTCCTTCATTCGGGTGCTCCCAGGGAGCGTGGTTGTGTAGAGAAGAGCCCCCAGGCGCCTCGTCCCGGTTTCGCTGCGATCTGTCTGACGGCCCTTCGCGATCTCGTCAGAAGACTCGGTCGGGCGCCGGTACGAGCGACGGCATCGACCGCAGTTGCGCGTTCCAGCTCCTGGTCAACGAGCCTAGGTGGTCGTCCGATCGGTGGGAATGGCAGAAATCTGGCATTTGAGACTGCGTCGCCCTGAAAATGCGCCGGCTCTCCGCGCACGATATCGACCCGAGCGTGATGTGGCGCAGCCGTCGTCCGCACGGTACGAGTGGATGAGGATCAATTGGTCCTCGCGGCGGGCTGTACGCGCACTGTACGAGTCGTGTCCGGGGCGTTCATGCATGTTATATCGGAGAATCATGTTGTTTATATTCGCTCTGCACGCATATCATCTAACCCATTGTTTGCTGCGTACCACGTTTCGCGACTGCGCACGGCTGATCCTGGACCGACATGGCGACGAATAGGATGGTCATGGCCACGAACATGCGCTCCTTTCACGTCGAGCGAACAATCGCAGAGGTGCGTCGACTCAGCCGCGCCGGGCTCGAGGCGCCGGAATTCCTGCAACGCGTGGCACGCGCGTTGCACCGGACGGTCCCCTTCGAGATCTACTCCGCCGCGACGATCGATCCGGCAAGCGGCTTGATCACGCATGCCTTTGCCGAGCAGATGTACGGCGGAGAGGAAGGCCCCCGGCCGGCCAATCCACAATGGTTCCAAGACTTCTATTTTGCGGAGACGTTCGACAAGACTCGCGAGCTCATGCGCCGGAAGCAATGGGCAACAACCCTCGACGCGGAGACTCACGGGCGTCCGGAGTGGAGCCTGTGCTATCGCGAGAGCATGCGACCGGCGGGCATCCAGCACAAAGCACATGCCATCTTCGTCGATCGCCAGCTCTGGGGAGACATGGAGCTCTACCGCGCCATCGGAAGCGCCGCCTTCTCTCCCCGGGAGATCGACATCCTCAGCAAGATCGCGCCCGAGGTCGGCGCGGGATTGAAGTTCGCCGCGTTGCGCTCGCGAGCGTTGTCAGAGGATATCGACGACTCAACGCCGGGTGTGCTGGTCATAGACCAGCAAGGGCACGTTTCCCGCACTCCTGCCGCGGAAATGCTGCTCGAGGATCTTGGCGGACACCATTCCCAGCGGCACGACGGGAAAGATCTGCCCACCTCGGTGCACGTCGTACTCAGCGCCCTGCAGCGGTCGCTCGGTGGAGGAGCAGGCGACGCATCCAATGTCGCGCCTCGCCTCCGCGTTCGCGCCCGTTCGGGTCGCTGGCTGGCGTTGCACGCCGCCTGCTCGGAAGCCACAGAGACTCGTACCGAAGAGCGGCTGGTCGTCATCGCGCCCGCGCCACCGCAGGAGCTTGTCTGGCTTGGTATGGCCGCCTATGGTCTGAGCTCTCGCGAAGAGGAGGTTGTCAAACTCGTCGTTGGCGGACTTTCGACAAAGCAAATTTCCGAGCGGCTGTTCATCGCCGAACACACCGTGCAGCGACACCTGACCAATATCTTTGAAAAGGTTGGGGTGCGTTCGCGACGCGAGCTCGTCAAGCAGCTCTTCTTCGAGCACGTTCTCCCAGGAGCAGGCGCGGCCTGAGCTCAGCCCCCCTGACGTCGAGGACCTCGGCGATCGCCTGCTCCGGGTGAGCAATTGCCCGGCCGCCCAGGCCACCGCGAAGGCGTCCGCGCTTAGCACATCGCGGACGACAGTGAATGCCTGTTCGCACCGTTCCTTGTGGCATCACATCGCGAATAACAACGCTGCTGGTTGACAGGGCGCTGAAGCGGTTTGTTGAGCGAGTGTCACGATGGAGGTGTCATTCTGGACCCGCAGGCGATGAATCTCGTCCCCGTCAACGGATGTGGTGCTGGGGCGAGATGCTTCGTGCCTCAGGATGTCACCCGTTGTGCATGACTCCGGATGTTGCCCTGAACGACACGAAAATCGTCGCAAGCGCCTGGTTTCATTGGTCGAGTTGTGACGCGCCATCGCTGGGAGTCGCTAGAGGTGGATCTCCTCCTGATTGGCGCGGCACGACTCCGCCCGAACCACCGCGGCGATCTCGTCCAACGCGTCCTCGAGCCGGTCCTGCTTGTTGAACACGACGTAGTCGAACCTCAGCGCGGCGGACAACTCGCGGGTAGCGGTGGCGAAGCGAGTCATCAATTCAGCCGGATCGTCGGTCTTGCGGTGTTTCAGTCGCTGTAACAGCGTTCCCGCAGACTCCGGTGACAGAAAGATCGATACCGCCGTGGGGATGATGCGCTCGATCTCGGCCGCGCCCTGCACATCGACTTTGAGGAAGACATCCTGGCCCCGCGCTAACGCCGCGCGCACTGGTCCCTTGAGCACGCCGTAGAGGTTTCCGTAGACCGTGGCCGATTCGAGAAACTCCCCTTCGGCAAGTCGCTCGCGAAAATCGTCCTCACCCAGGAAGAAGTAATGCACGCCGTCGATCTCGCCGGGGCGGCGCTCCCGGGTCGTTGCCGTGACCCCGAAGAATGCGTCCGGGAAGCGCTCCCGGAGCTGTTCGATAACGGCATCCTTGCCGACTCCAGACGGTCCGGAGATGATAAACACGCGCGGCCGGCGCAGCGCCCGCAGGTCACCGATGAGATCATCGGCGTCCTCGCCGAGATGATCGCCGACGCCCGGCCTCATGGTCGTGGGCTGCCGCTCTGGTCGCGGGTCGTCGCCGGTTCGCTGACCCGGCTCAAACTCGACGACGGCGCTCGCTTCAGACCCGGTCTTCGTCACTCGCATCTACTTTCCGGGCCACGGGGCCGATTCACGAAAGGATCTTCTGTGCCCGATGCGTATGACATTCTTACCATCGCGGCAGTCACCGACGAGTTGAATGCGATAGTCGGGAACGGTCGCATTCAGCGCATTGGCCTGCTCGATCCACGCACGATCGGTGCGGAAATCTACGCCGTCGGGCGGCGACACTACCTCATCGCCAGCTCGGACGACCGCAATCCGCGCCTTCGTCTTGCCCCCGACATGCCGTCGCTCGATTCAGCCCTGATCACGCCGTTTGGGCTACTCCTCCGCAAACACGTGCGCGGCGGCATCATCCTCGGCATTGACCAGCCGCCTCTGGAACGGCTGGTGCGGCTCAGTATAGCCAAGCGTCGGATGCCCCTCACAGCGCGGACGCGCGCGGCAAAGTCGTCCGACACCGTGGTTGAAGTTGGCGAACTTCGCGAAGTTGATGATGGTAGATGATGTTGATGAAGAGCATGAAGGGGTGGACTTGCAGCATGTCGCCCTCTACGTCGAGCTCATGGGGCGGCACTCGAATCTGATCCTCGTCGATGATGACGGCCGCATCATGGAGAGCGCCAAACGGGTGACACCAGATATGAGCCGGGTGCGCCAGGTGCTACCTCGCTTGCCCTATGCTCCACCACCCCCGCCCGATCGTCTCGATCCGCGCGCCATCACGCCGGCGAGTGCCGAGCGGCTTCTGACGAGCTTGCCGCCAGAGGCGGAGCTTGCCCGCTCGCTCGTCAGCTCATACCGCGGCATGAGCCCGGCTATGGCCCGCGAGGTGGTGTTCCGGGTTACCGGAGTAAGCGATGCGCGCGCCGGCGACGTAAGCGCGGACACGGCGGACTCACTGGCCCGCGAAACGCTGGCGTTGCTCGCGCCCCTGCAGGCGTCGACCTGGAGACCAACGATCTATCGTGAACCGGGTCAAGCTGATCCGGGAGAGATCGTCGCATGCTCGCCGGTTCTCATGGTCCACCTTGCCGCGCAGTATGAGGAATCCCCAATTGAAAGCATGTCGGAGGCGTTGGCGCTCGCAGAGACGGCCGCCGAGCGTCCCAGCCCAGCGCGGCACGCCCAACGCCGGCAGCGTCTCCTCGACTCGGTCACGGCAGCAAGGGAGAACGTGGAGCGGCGGCTGGCGGCACTCGCACACGAATCAACCCGCGCTGCCGAGGCCGACCAGCTTCGGAGACGGGGAGAGCTCATCTATGCCAACCTCTGGCAGATCGAGCCCGGCCAGACATCGCTCGTCGTCGACGGTGAAACGATCCCGCTCGATCCCAACCTTACGGCAAACGAGAATGCCCAATCCTATTTCGAGCGCTACCGCAAGGCGCAGAGCGCGGAACGACAACTGCCGGAACTGACAGAGGCCAGCCGTGAGGAAATCGCCTACCTCGATCAATTGGCTACCCTGATCGCGCAGGCGCCGGGATTCGCGGAGTTGGAGGCTCTAGCGGCGGAATGGGCCGAGCAGGCAGCGCCGGAAGGAAGACAACGACCGACGCGGAACGCGTCGTCGCGCCGGCCTCGAGCGCTCGTAGATGCCCACGGGAATAGCATCTACGTCGGCCGCAGTGGCCTCCAGAACGAGTTGGTCACCTTCGACATCGCGGGACCGAACGACACATGGCTCCACGCCCGTGGTGTCGGCGGCTCGCACGTGGTAATCCGCTGGCAATCTCCAGACAGCATCGAAGACGCCGCGACGATCGAAGCGGCCGCCGCGCTTGCCGCGTGGAACAGCGCCGCGAGGGAGAGTGGGGCGGTCGAAGTCGACGTCGCGCGACGGCGCCACGTGCGTAAGATCAAGGGGTCCCGACCAGGGATGGTGACCTACCGCAACGAGCGGACGATTCGTGTCCGTCCCGCGCCCGAAGAGCGCCTGCGGGACATCTTGTCAGACCGCTGAGTCGACGTTCGACGCAAAGCTACCCGCATCCATCGTCACCAGCACCCGGTCGACACGACGGCCGTCCATGTCGACGACTTCAAAGCGATGCCCGTTCCAATCGGTCATGTCGCCAACGTCCGGGATGCGCTCGAGACGCGACATCAGGAACCCGCCCAACGTCTCGAAGTCGCCGTTCTCCTCGCCTGGCAGGGGGTCGTCGATCTCGAGCACGTCGCGCACTTCGTGGACCGGCAGCGCGCCGTCGAGGAGCCACGACCCATCCGGCCGACGCACCACCTCACCGCTCCGCTCCTGCGACACCGCCAGATCTCCGGTAATGGCTTCCATGAGATCGTTCAGGGTGACCAGGCCCTGGATTCCCCCAAATTCGTCAACCACCATTGCCGCGTCGCTGGACCGGTCCCGGAAACGCTCCAGCACCTCGAGCGCGGGCATCGACTCGGGAACGATAAGGGCCGGCTCCGTCAGCGCGCGGATATCGAGGGGCTCCCCGCTGAGGGAGGCGGCCCAAAGTGATTTGACCGGCGCCATGCCGAGAAGCTTATCGAGATCACCCTCGTAAACCGGGAAGACCTGGTGGGGCGAATCGGCCATCTTGCGCAGGCTATCCTCGAGTGGATCATCGACGTCGAGCGCAACCAGCCGGTAGCGGGGAGTCATCAACTCGCGGGCTTCGCGATCTCCAAGATCGAAGATCCCTTCCACCATCTCGTGCTCGGCTGGGTCAAAGACCCCGGCTGCGGTGCCTTCCTGAAGCAGGATCTCGATCTCTTCTTCCGTTATCGGCGGGTCTCCAACGTGTCGCACACCAAGCACGCGCAGAATCAGCTCGGATGACCCGCCAAGAAAGGTAACGATAGGAGCCGCGACTCGAGACAGGACGTTCATCGGCGGGGCGACCAGCATGGCGATGCGCTCCGGGTTTTGCAGCGCCAGGCGTTTCGGCACCAATTCACCAACGAGCAGCGAGAGATAGGTGACCAGGCCAACGACCAATACCACCGCGATCGTTTGGCTATACGGCGCAAGGGCAGGAACGCGTTGGAGCTGACGGGCTACCGGCTCGGAGAGCGTGGCGCCGCCGTAGAACCCGGTCACGATGCCGATCAAGGTGATACCGATCTGGACGGTGGCGAGAAATCTATTCGGATGCTCAGCAAGGCGTAGCGCCGCCGCGGCCTGAAGATTGCCTTCATCCGCCCACTGCTGGAGCCTCGTCTTGCGCGAGGAGGCGATAGCCAACTCGGACATGGCAAACACGCCGTTCAGCAGGAAGAGGATGAAGAGCAGGACGATATCCAGGACCACCTTACATTCCTCGACCAGGCCCGAATGCGCGTCCGGCGCGCCAGAGTCTGGCGCGCCGGAACTCATGCACGATCAATGCGAGCGCATTCAACTGGGCGCCGGACTCTCCACCGGTTGGCGAGCAAAAATCCGAGCGACGAGGATGCCCGCCTCGTAGAGCAGGAACAATGGAAAGAAGACGATCGCCATGTTGAACGGATCGGTCGATGGCGTGATCACCGCCGAGAGGATCAGCAGGATCAGGATCGCGTACTTCCGAAACTCGCGCATTTTCCTTGGGCTGGCAACACCAAGCTTGGCCAGGATGAACATCACCACCGGCAGCTGAAACGCGAGTCCCAGCCCCAGCATGAGCGTCAGGAAGAACGTGATGACCGAGCTCCCTTCCGGGGTCCATTCGAAAAGGTCGCTCATGAATCCGGAGAGGAATGTCAGAGCCCGCGGCGCGGCAAAGAAGAAGGCATAGGCCACACCGAGCAAGAACAACAGGACCACGAACGGCATCGAGAGATAGAGGAGGCGCTTCTCCTTCTTGGTCAGCCCTGGCACCAGGAACCCGACCAATTGCCACATCAACACGGGCAGTGCGATGCCAATGGCGATGTAGAGCGCAATCTTGAAATAGAGCGTGATCGGGTCCGTCGGGCTGACGACGTCGAACCCTTCAATGGCGTTGGCCTCGATCTGGAGCCGCTTGAGCAGCGGTCCGGCCAGGAAGATGCCGGCGACGAAGGCGACGCCGATCGCAATGACGCTCTTGACGATCCGGTCGCGCAACTCCTCCATGTGCTCGAGGAGCGTCATTTCCTCGAACGCATCCGGCTCGTTCGGATCCGGCAAACGCGGTCGCGACGGCAGCTTGGCCGGAAGCCTGACTGGAATCTTCTTCAGTTTCGGCGGTCTTAGTGCGCGGGCCATGAATGGCTCTCTCCAGTCGGTGTGCGTGGGCGGCCGTGGCCGTCAAGGGTGCGCTACGCGGCGCCCTCAGCGGCCTTCAATGCGGCTATCCGCCCCCCCACCGCGGACCGCACGCTACCCACCGTGCTCGTCAATATATTGCACCGCATCGGAGACGGTGCGGATATTCTCGGCATCCTCGTCCTTGATCTCGAGATCGAACTCTTGCTCCATTGCCATGATGACTTCGACGAGGTCCAGCGAATCGGCATTGAGATCGCCGATGAACTCGGAGTCCATCGCTACCTTGTCTTCGTCAACGCCGAGCCTGTCGGCGACAATAACGCGAACACGCTCAAAAGTCGTAGCCACCCTAGATCCTCCCCACCATGCGCTGCATCGCAAGCGCTCTGGTTCAACGGAGACCCTTCCCTCAGGTCCCTCAGCAGGTTACGCCATGCAGGCGCCATAAGCGAAAACCGCAAAAGAACGCGCCTCAAGCCGTTCGGACCTGACCGCCGCGATGATACACCCTCACCTGCAAGCAGACCACGCGCACCCCGTTTCCATAGTGTCATTCCGAGCGTCTTGCACCGCGGGTCCTCGGGATGACACACGTGTGCGTTACCGCTTCAGGCGCCTCTCCCCCAGAGCCAGGGGAGAAGAAGAGAGCGAGCGTTCTCACCTATCCGTCGTGCTTCGCCACCGGTTTCCCGTCCGGTCGTGGGTACTTCTCCAGGACAGTGCGCAGCACGCCGTTGATGAATCGCCCGGAATTCTCGCCGCCGAACCGTTTGGCAAGCTCAACACCCTCGTTGATGACGACCTTCGGCGGCACGTCAGGCGCTTTGAGCAGCTCATACACCGCCAACCGCAAGACATTCCGCTCAATAGCGGCCTGCTCGGCAAGGTCGCGGGCAGGCGCCGCGCCTGCGATGACCGGGTCGAGCTCGTCGCGGTACTGCTCCACCCCGGTCACCAGCGATCGCACGTGCGTGACGACATCTGGGGCAACGGGGTCATGCGCCGCGAACGCCCGGGCCATGGCCTCTTCGGGATCATGTTCGGTCAGGTCGATTTCGTAAAGAACCTGCAGCGCCAGCATCCGACCCTGATGGCGGCGCGCCGCGACATCGGCCGATTTCTCCCGGCTCCGCGCGCGGTGCCGTGCTGGGTTGACCTCCGGATGTGCTTCTTCGGTCGTCACCGTGACTCCCTGGATTGTGTCGGACGTCCCAGATCAGGTCTCGGCTACCGCTTCGTCTTCCTCTGGGCTCAGGCTCGATGCCTGAATCTGTCTTTCGACTAATCGGGATATGAACCCGGTGTCATATGTTGCCGCGCGAAACTCGTCGCCGGCGACGATACTCCGCAAGAACGATACCGTCTGCGGCACGCCGGTGATCACCGTCTCCGTTAGCGCCCGCTCCATGCGGGCCGTCGCCTCTTCGCGGTCCCGGCCCCAGGCGATGATCTTCCCCAATAGCGAGTCATAGTACGGCGGTACGCTGTATCCCGCGTAGAGGTGCGAATCGACCCGCACCCCGGGGCCCCCCGGCGCCACGTACATCTCGACCGTACCGACGCTCGGCGCGAAGTCACGAGTCGCATCCTCGGCGGTGATCCGGCATTCGATGGCGTGGCCCCGTGGCTCGCGGTCACGTTGATCCAGCGTCAAACGCTGTCCGGCCGCTATGCGGATCTGCCAGGCAACGAGATCGATCCCCGTCGTCATCTCTGTCACCGGGTGCTCGACCTGGATCCGCGTGTTCATCTCCATGAAGTACGCATTGCCACCGGAGTCGACGAGGAACTCGAGCGTCCCGGCATTGGTGTAGCGCGCCGCCTTGGCGCCTTTCACCGCGGCTCCGAGCAGGGCGTCACGAGTCTTCCGCGCCAGGTTGGGAGCGGGCGCCTCCTCCACCAGTTTCTGGTGTCGCCGCTGGATCGAGCAGTCCCGCTCGCCCACCGCCAGCACGTTGCCGAAATGGTCGGCAAGGACCTGAACCTCGACATGTCGTGGGCGGTCGATGTACCGCTCCAGGTAGACCTCGCCGTTGCCGAACGCGGCCTCGGCTTCGGCCTGCGCCAGCGGCAGGGCGCGAACGAGATCCCCCTCGTCCTGCACGACCCGCATCCCGCGGCCACCCCCACCCGCGACTGCCTTGACCAGCAGCGGATAGCCGATCCGACGCGCGATCTGTCGACCCGCCCCCAGATTCTCGAGCGGGCCGTCACTACCGGGCACGATAGGGAGACCTGCCTGTTTCATCGTCTTGCGGGCCTCAGCCTTGTTGCCCATCAGTTCGATGACTTCCGGTCGGGGACCAATGAACGTCACCCCAACCTGCCCGCAGACTTCGGCCAGGTACGGGTTCTCGGCCAGGAAGCCGTACCCTGGGTGAATGGCGTCACACCCAGTTATCAGCGCCGCGCTGATGATCGCCGGGATATTGTTGTATGAGCGGGCCGCCTGCGCCGGGCCAATACAGACCGCCTCATCCGCGAGGCGAACCGGTAGTGATTCGCGGTCGACGTCACTGTAGGCCACGACTGCCCGCACGCCCAGATCATGACAGGCGCGCAAGATGCGCAACGCGATCTCGCCGCGATTGGCGATCAGGATTTTCCGGAACAGCGGATGCTCACCCATCGGCGTGCGGCGTGAAATGGCCTCTCACCTCGCGAACGACGCAGAGAGCAAGCATAGTGCAGGCGTGGCTGACCCCATTACAGGGCCGTTCGATTGACGGGGGTCAAGCGCCGTGAGCTTCGCGGTCGTCTGCCATCGCCTGCTGCTTTACCTCAGTGCGCCAGGTGGCAAGGCGCTCGCTGAGCGCGGAGTCACTGAGGGCCAGGATTTTTGCGGCTGCGAGCGCCGCACCTTCCGGTTCCAGCACGAGCATCGGGGCCACCCCACCCGGCATGCGCACCGATGAAAGGAGGTCCATGCCCCCAAACCGCTCCCCATAGGGCGGGCACGCGATTACCGGGTGACGCGAGTTGGCGTCGACGACGCCAGAGAGCGCGTTGGAACGACCCGCGACCGTGATGTAGACACGAGACTGGCCGTCCCGCTCATAGTCATCGAGGAGATCGAGCAGATAGCGCGTCACTTTGTGGGCCGAGGCAATCCTCGTCTCGTGTGTGACGCCAAATCGATCCAGCCCGCGCGCAATCGCGGCACGGTGCTCCATGTCCGATTTTGATCCCAGCAAGATCACCACTTGCGGTCGCCGCGGGTCCGACGCCGATTCGCCAGCTGCCACCATTACCCCCCCTTGGTCGAATACGAACTCCCAATCGCCGCCAGTGCCATGTCTACCGCGCGCGGGAGCAGTCGGTGTTCGACGGTCTTGATTCGCTCGTGCAGTCGAATCTCATCGTCGTCCGGGAGAACCGGAACCTCTTCCCGCACGATGACCGGACCGGCATCGACCGCGGTGGTGACATAGTGGACCGTGGCGCCGGTGACCGGCAATCGCTGGGCGAGAGCATCCCGCACCGCTCTCGCGCCCCGTAGAGCCGGGAGGAGACCGCAACTGGTCAACACCTCGATGCCTCCATCATCGGGCAGCAGTGCCGGGTGGACGTTGACGATCGGGCCGGGGAAGTGGGCCAGAAACGCTGGAGAGAGAATGAGCATCCAACCGGCGAGGACGAGCAAATCAGGCTTGAACGCGAGAAGGACGTCGGCAAGCTGGAGGTCATAGGCCTGGCGTGCGACCGGGTCGTGACGATCGGCGAGCGGCAATGACACCGTAGCGATCCCCGCGTCGGCCGCCAGCCGCAATGCGCCGGCCGTGGCACGGTTGCTGACGACGACCGCAACCTCTGCGTCGAGCGTGCCGCTCGCGATAGCACCGAGCAGCGCCTGCAGATTCGTTCCCGCACCGGATGCTAGAACGGCAATGCGCCTCACGCGGGCTGAGGAGCCAGGGACATGGCAATGTCGCGGCGCATTTGCTTACCGTCAAACTGGATGATGTCCGCGGCCGCATATGCCCTGGTCGTCGCTTCGATCTGGTCGGCGCCCGTTCCAACAACCGAGAGCACGCGGCCGCCATTAGTGACAAGCTGGCCCGCGCTCAGTGCGGTCCCACCCTGGAATACGAATGCCCCACTTCGCAGAGCATCCTCAATGCCTTCAATGACGTCGCCGCCGCGGGGACGCTCTGGGTAGCCGTTTGCGGCCAGAACTACACATACGGCGGCGCCGGGACGGGTCGCGATGCGTTCAGACGTGAGTCGTCCCTCGGCGCAGGACAGGAGCAAATCGGCCAGATCGATATCGAGCAGCGGTAGGATGGCTTGCGTCTCGGGATCACCGAAACGACAGTTGAACTCGAGCACCATTGGGCCATCGGACGTGAGCATCAGTCCGGCGTAGAGCGCGCCGTGATAGGGTCGCCCCTCGGAACGAAGTCCCGCGACCGCCGGCTCCAGCACCATCTCACGAACGTGTGCCAGAAGGTCCGGATCCAGGTCACCTACAGGAGCATAGCTCCCCATGCCGCCGGTGTTGGGACCCAGGTTACCGTCCCGCAAGCGCTTGTAATCTCGAGCTGGGGGCAGAATGGCGAGCCGCTCGCCGTCAACCACGGCGATAACGCTCAGCTCCTCACCTTCGAGAAACTCCTCGATCACTACCCGGTCACCCGCCGTCTGAAACTCGCGTTCAACCAGCACCGAGCGAACCGCGGACTCAGCCTCCGCTGCCGTGCCGCAGATGATGACCCCTTTGCCAGCCGCGAGGCCATCGGCTTTGACGACAAGGGGAACGCTAGTGGCGCGGATGAAGTCGAGGGCCGCGTCGATCTCCGTAAAGACGCCATACGGCGCCGTAGGGATACCGTGCCGGCGCATGAAGTCCTTGGCGAACGATTTCGACCACTCCAGCTCAGCCGCGGCACGACTCGGTCCAAACACGGGGATACCGCGGGCGCGGAGCAGATCGGCAATCCCCATCGCCAGCGGCGCTTCCGGACCGACCACAACCAGCCCGATGCCGTGCCCGTCCGCCCATTCGGCGATCGCTTCCACATCAGTCACTGAAATGTCGGCAATGCCGGCCAGCTTTGCAATTCCCGGGTTCCCGGGTGCCGCCCAGACCTCGCTGACCGATGGTGATTGCGCGAGCGCCCACACCAGCGCGTGCTCTCGGGCCCCGGATCCGACGACGAGCACCGGGTATGGCCGGGTCACCATCTGAAATAGCGTCCGATTTCGCTCATCATCTCGTCCGTCATCCAGCGGCCGCGCGTAGTCGCTCCGCGACTACCGCATCAGCATCCGCTTCCAGGGCGTCTTTGGCCGAGGCGGTGTCGACCGGCACCGGATACCGGCCGGTGAGGCAGCCGAGGCAGCGGTTCCGCTCGCCTGCCGCGCGCAGGAGTCCGTCGAGGCTGAGATACCCGAGCGTATCCGCCCCCAGATGGCGACGGATGGCCTCCAGGTCGCGACCATGAGCAATGAGGCTTTCGCGCTCCCCCATGTCGATGCCGAAATGGCAGGAATGAGCGATCGGCGGAGCGGAGATACGGAGGTGGATGGCGGTCGCGCCGCCGCGCCGCAGCAGGTCGACGATCTGCGGCATCGTGTTGCCGCGGACGACGCTGTCGTCGACGATCACGACCCGCTTGTCTTTCACTGCCCCCCGTAGCGGATTGAACTTCAACCGAATCCCCGACTGGCGCGAGTGCTGGTCAGGCTGGATGAACGTGCGGCCGACATAGCGGTTCTTCACCAGTCCCTCGCTGAGGGGCAGGCCCATCTCCTGAGCGTAGCCGATGGCCGCCGGCACACCGGAATCGGGAACCCCGATAACCAGATCGGCGTGTGCGGGGTGCTCCTTGGCGAGCTCACGACCCATGGCCACCCGCGCCTCGAATGCCGTCTGCCCGTCCAGCACGCTATCCGGACGGGCGAAGTAGATCTGCTCGAAGACACACAGCGCCGGTCGCGGCGGGTTCTCCATCAGATTGGAGCGCAGCCCGGCGTCGTCAAGACGCAGGATCTCGCCCGGTTGTACGTCGCGCACCAGCTCCGCCCCGACAGTGTCGAGGGCGCAGCTCTCCGAGGCGACGATCCAATGGTCGTCCCGCCAGCCGAGACACAACGGCCGCAGCCCGTGCGGGTCGCGCACGGCGAAGAGGGCATCGTTAGTGAGAATGGTCAGCGAGTACGCGCCGGAAGCCAGCTCCATCATGCGCCGGATGCGCTCCTCCCATGTTCCCTGCCCATGGAGGATCAACAGCGCCAGCAGCTCGCTGTCCGAACCGGTCACCGGTTCGACGCCGCGCTCCCGCACCAGCCGCCGCAACTCCAGCGGGTTGACCACATTGCCGTTGTGCCCCAACGCCAGCGCCTGATCGTCTGACTCGACCAGAATCGGTTGGGCGTTCTCGATGCGAGAGCTTCCCGTTGTCGAATACCGGGTGTGCCCGATCGCCGCGATACCGGTCAGGCCGTCGACCTCATCCGGGCGAAAGATCTGGTCAACCCGGCCCATGCCGAGCGCCACCCGAATCCGTCCGTCATCGAGGACCGCGACTCCCGCGCTCTCCTGCCCGCGGTGCTGCAAGGCCATGAGCCCCAGGAGCGTGGTGCGCGCGACGTCGGTCCCCTCGCCCCAGATACCGAAGACGCCGCATGCCTCGCGCGGCTTGTCTTCCCCGGTTCTCGATGCGGGCGCAGCAGCGCCAAACTCGGGAAACTCGTCGGTGAGGGCTGCCACCTGCTGGTATTTGATCAACACGCCGCGGAGGGCTTCGTCGGTCACCTCCGCCGTATCGCGGTAGACCTGCTTGTCGAGCATGGCTTCCTTCCGCCCACCCGGCCAGATGCGCCAGGAGTCGTTGTCGATCACATCGGCGACGAGCAAATTGCCATCGGCATCTCTCCCGAACTCGATCTTCAGATCGACGAGCTGCACACCCTGCTTTTCCCAGGTCGCTTCCAGCGCTTCGAAGACGCGCCGGCCGGTCTCGGTCAGACGGTCGATTTCTTCGGGCGTCGCCACGTCGTGGGCCACGATCCACTCGGCATCGACGAGCGGGTCGTGGTTGGCGTCGTCCTTGAAGAAGAGCTCGACGACAGGCGGGTCGAACCGGGTGCCTTCCGGGACGTCGTTGCGCTTCAGATAGGAGCCGGTGGCGATGCGGCGCATCACCACCTCGAGCGGGATCATCTGGCAGCGGCGAACGATCATCTCATCGTCGACTGGGGCATCGATGAAATGGGTCGGGATGCCGGACGCCTGGAGCAACCGGAACACGTTGCTCGTGGTTCGTCCGCTGAGCGCACCTTTCCCCGGCAAGCGGTCGCGGCGAGCGCCGTCGCCGGCCGTGATGTCATCTTTGTGGACGATGACCGCCAGCGCCGGATCCGTGGGATCGGCGTACACCACTTTCGTCTTTCCTTCGACCAGCCGTGGTCCTCGCGTCGCGCCCGGCTCCGGATTACCGCCCATCGTCTCCCCCGCCCTCACTCTGTGAGCCCTAGAAGTTGCACGGCATCGCCCTCACCGCGAGGAATGAGCCGCCCGATGGCGATCGCCTCTGGTACGGCAGTCATCGACGTCCCGATGCAGTCGGGTCGGCACGACCGCAACCAGACCAATCCCCATGTTGAAGACCTGATACATCTCATCCAGGGGAACGGGCCCTGCACTTGCGATACGCTGGAATATCGCCGGGGGTTCCCACGAGGCGACATCGATCTCGGCCGCCAGGTCGTCAGGTATCACTCGAGCGACATTTTCAGGCAGCCCACCGCCGGTGATGTGAGCGAACCCTCGGGCCCCGGCGCCGATCAGCGCCTGAATCTCGGCCAGGTACGAACGATGGGGTGTGAGCAACGCATCGCCGACCGTGGTGCCCAACTCCAGATCGAAGTCCCCCCAGGTCCCGGGCGGCAGCGCCCGCCGCGCCAGGCTGTAACCGTTAGTGTGCAAACCCGTTGCGGGCAATCCGAGCAGGATATCGCCCATGGTGGGCGGGCCATTCGCGGCAATCCGGTCGCGTTCCATCACGCCGACGACGAACCCGGCCAGGTCAAACTCGCCCGGCGGGTAGACATCCGGCATCTCGGCCGTCTCACCGCCGAGCAGCGAGCACCCGGCCGCGGCGCACGCCTCCGCGACCCCGGCCACGAGGACCGTGACTACTTCCGGATCAGCACGGTGCAGAGCCAGGTAGTCGAGGAAGAAGAGCGGGCGCGCCCCTTGGACCGCGATGTCGTTGACGCAGTGATTGACGATGTCGATCCCGAGCGTCTCGTAGCGCCCAAGCGCTGAGGCGATTTTCACTTTCGTGCCAATGCCGTCAGCCGAGGCCACCAGCACCGGATCGTGGAATTCGCCTGCCGCGCCGAGGCGGAACATGCCGCCGAAGGCGCCGACGTCGGCCAGCACCCCCATTCCACGCGCCCGCGCCACGATCTCCCGCAGCCGCTCGGTGGTGCGGCGCGCATCGTCGAGATGGATGCCGGCTTCCGCATACGTCGCCACGACTCAGCCTCGCGCCATACGCAAGGCGTTTGTGAAAATCGCCAGCCCAGCACCATCCTGCCGTCCCGCCGGCGCTTGTCCGGTTGTGACATTGCGCTCCGGGTGCGGCATCAATCCCAGGACATTGCCGGCGGCGTTAGTCAGCGCCGCGACGTCCCCATCAGATCCGTTTGGATTGACTGGATAGGCGCCGGGGTTTCCGTTCGCGTCACAGTACATGAGCGCTACCTCTCCCCGCGCCTGCAGTCTGCTGATCGTGGCCGCGTCTTTGGCCACGAACCGCCCTTCCCCGTGGCCGATAGGCATGGCAATACGGTCGATGCCATCCAGTAACGGGGTCCGCGCGTTTCGCGGCCGCTGCATCCAGATCCATCGACATTCGAAGTGCCCGGAGGCATTCTGGGCCAGCCCACCGCCGTCGAGCAGCCCGAGTCGCAGCAGTGCCTGAAAGCCGTTGCAGATCCCCAAGACAGGCCGACCACTCTCGACGAACCGGTTCAGCGAACCGCGCACCGCCTCGAGCTGATGGGCCCAAAGGGCACCGGCGCCAAGATGGTCGCCGAATGAGAAACCACCGGGGAACACCACCAGAGCGAAGTCGTCGAGGTCGCGCTCTCCCGTCAACAGTCGCTCCAGGTGAACTGCTTCGACCTCAGCGCCGGCCAACTCCAGCGCAATCACCGTCTCACGGTCGCAGTTGGTCCCGGGCGCGCGCAAAACCAACGCCCGTGGGCGAGATCCAACGCGAGGCGCTGCCGTTCGGACGCGAGCGGCAATTGCGCTCATGACGTTGCCTCTGCTAATGGCATCCGCCAGCACGTGGCTAATGTGTCGATGTCCGTGTCGATCACTTCTCCGTCTTCACTCACTGCCTGGAATCGACGTGTATCAATCACGCGCCCGATCCGCGCGTGCGGCACCCGCCCCAACGTCTGCTCGAGTCCAGGTGCATCACCTGGGGCTACCTCAACGAGAAACCGCGTCGGCGACTCGGCAAAGAGCCGAGCGGCATCGGCAAGCCCGGGCTCGGTCACCGGAACCTCGCGCAGATCGATCTCTATCCCGTGCCCACCGGCGATCGCCATCTCAGCGGCAGCGACCGCGAGGCCTCCCTCACTGAGATCGTGACAGGTTTGAATCAGGCCGTTCCGGATGGCGCTATGGACTGCTCCGAGGACGCGCCGGGCGGAGGCCACGCGAACAGCCGGTGCGCGGCTCCCGCGCTTACCCTGGAGGCGTAGGGCTAGTGAGCCACCGAGATCATTGCCGGTAACACCGACGAGGTACAGGCTGTTACCGGGCTGTTTGAGATGCATCGACATCGTGCGCCGGATGTCGGGCACGATGCCGATCGCGGAAATCAAGAGCGTTCCCGGAATTGGACGCGAGGTTCCGTCCGCAACGCGGTATTCGTTGAACAGCGAGTCCTTACCCGAGATGAACGGCACACGGAAGGCCACCGCCGCATCGTGACACCCCTGGGCGGCGCGCACCAACCCCCCGAGGCGATCGGGAAGATTCGGATTGCCCCAGCAGAAGTTGTCGAGAATGGCCGTCCGCGCCGGATCGGCGCCGACCGCAACGATGTTCCGTAGCGCCTCGTCGACGGCAAGCAAGGCCATTGCGTAGGGATCGAGCTCCCCATACCAGGGATTGATCCCGCATCCAACGGCGAGGCCACGCCACGACCGTGCGACTGGCCTTAGCACCGCGGCGTCGGCGGGGCCAGCATCCTCAGGCCCGACGAACGGCTTGCCGACAGTGCGGCCCTGTACCTCATGATCGTACTGGCGGACGATCGGCTCCTTCGAAGCGACATTTGCGTCAGCCAGCGCTCGCTTCAGCAACTGCACGTGGTCGAGTTCCGTGTCCACAGCGAGCGCTGGGTCGTCATCTGCCGTCGCCGGTCCCGTCCAGACGCTCTCCAGCCGGCGCAACGGCATGCCGTCGTGAAGGAACGCGCAATCGAGATCGGCGACCACGTTGCCGTCATAGTGGACCCGCAGCCGGCCGTCACCCGTAAAGTGCCCAAACGCGGTCGCTTCGACGCCTTCTGCCGCGAACACGTCCCGCAATGCCGGCCAACTCTCCGGCGGCACCGCGAGCACCATCCGCTCCTGCGCTTCGGAGAGCCAGATTTCCCATGGCCGCAACCCGTCGTACTTCACCGGCACACGCGCCAGCTCGACGTCGGCCCCTAGCTCACTCGCCATCTCGCCAACCGCCGACGAGAGCCCGCCCGCGCCGCAGTCGGTGATGGCGGTGTAGAGTCCCAGGTCCCGGGCACGGGGCAAAGCGTCGGCGAGGCGTTTCTCGACGATGGGGTCGCCGATCTGGACGACACTGCCAAGCTCCGCGTGACTCACCCCGAGCACATCAGAGGAGAATGTGGCGCCGTGGATACCATCCCGTCCGGCACGCCCTCCGGCTACGACGATCAGGTCGCCGATGCGTGGCCGCGTTGGCCGGCGGCCGCGTGGCGCGAGACCGACGGTGCCGCAGAACACGAGCGGGTTCGCCACGTATCCCCGGTCGAACAGCGTCGCACCGTTGACCGTGGGAATGCCCATCTTGTTTCCGTAGTCGGCGATGCCGGCCACGACCCCCTCGTAGACCCGTTCCGGAGGCAGCGTCCCCGGCGGCAGATCGTCCGCCGGGGTATCGAGCGGGCCGAAGCAGAGGATATCGGTGTTCGCGATCGGTTCCGCTGAGACGCCAAGAACGTCGCGCACGACACCGCCGACCCCGGTATTCGCGCCACCGAACGGTTCCAGCGCGCTGGGATGATTGTGCGTTTCGACCTTGAACGAGATCTCGTGGTCGCGGTCGAAGGCGATCACCCCCGCATTGTCCCGGAAGGCCGAGAGTACCCACGGCCGGTTCACCGTATCGGTGGCAGCCATGATGTACGTCTTCAGGAGACCCTGGATCTCCAACTCTTCCACGCCCTCGACACGGTGCCGGATCGTCGCTTTGAACGTTCGATGCGCGCAGTGCTCCGACCAGGTCTGAGCGATCGTCTCCAACTCGACGTCAGTCGGGTCCCGACCTAGCGCGTCGAAGTGAGCGCGGACCGCCTCCAGATCTTCGAGCGGCAGGGAGAGGAGTTTTCGCGCGCTGAGGTCCTGGAGCGCGCCGGCATCAAGCCCCCGCAGCGGGATCGTCTCGACGCTGGGATCGGGTGCCGCCTCCGGCATGAAGGCGGCACTCCACCACGCAATGTCGACCGGGCATGACGCCGGCCGCCAGGCAACCCGCTCGACCACGGCGTGCGCGAGGCGGCGGGCCGCCGCGGCCACGACCGTTGGTCCGTGTGCTCCTTCGATGTGATAGCGATGCCCGGCCCTGGCGTGTATACCCGGAAACCCATCGCGAGCGAGCGCCTCGGCCAGACTATCTCCCTCGGCGTCGGTCACACCTGGATGGGGCAGAATCTCGATCAGCCAACCGTCATTGGGGAGGGCAGACTCCACCGGTCGCGAGTCGGCAATGACGGAATCGAGGCACAGGTTTTCGACCGCCGCGTGAAGCTGGGAGGACTGAGAACCGGAAATGAGGTAGAGCCGTCCGTGGGTCACACCAGCGGGGTGCGCCCCGAGGTCATGCAGAATCTGCCGGAGTGCGCGGGCTTGAGGATCGACACCCTGGTCGTGGGGAACGATCTCGAACGCCCAGACCGCTTGCGCGGACATGACCCCCCTTTGGACGGGGTTACCGCGCGGGAGTACCGGGGCCGCGCGGCGTTCGAACGAACAACGCCTGACTGGCGCACCGTTCGCTCGGTGAAGCGGTCGCCCCGTGTCTGGAAATAGCCTAGCGGAGATGACGAGTCCGGTGCAAGTGATGGCGAGTCGTCGCCGCTCGGCGAGCTGTTCGCCGAAATGAACTTGGGACTAACGGACTAACCACCCATACCAAAAAGAGCTACGGCATGAACAGTCCGCCGTCGACGGTCAGGGTGTGGCCGGTGATGAAGCTGGCGTCCGGCCCGACGAGGAACGCCACCGCCCCCGCGACGTCCTCGGGAGCGCCAAAACGGTTCAGTGGCGTCCGCTCCAGAAGCGTCGCTTTCGTCTCGTCCGGAAGGCCAGCGGTCATGCGCGTCGCAATGAACCCGGGCGCGATGGCGTTGACGGTAATGCCGCGGGAGCCGACCTCCCTGGCGAGCGACTTCGTAAATCCGATCAACCCCGCCTTCGCCGCCGCGTAGTTGGCCTGACCGGCGTTCCCCACCTGTCCGACCACCGACGAGACGTTCACGATGCGGCCGGAACGCTGGCGCAGCATCGGACGGATCGCGGCTTTGGATGTCAGGAACGCTCCCTTGAGATTCGTCGCGAGGACATCGTCCCAGTCGTCGTCGTTCATGCGCATGAGGAGGGTGTCACGGGTGATGCCCGCGTTGTTGACGAGCACATCGAGCCGGCCAAGTCCCTGCATCGCGGCCTCGATGGTCGCTCCCGCCCCGTCGGCGGTCGAGATATCGGCGGCGATCGTTTCCACGCGCCGATCGCTTCCAGCCAACTCCCTCTTCGCCGCGTCCGCCGTCTCGGAATCGCCTTTGTAGGTGAGCAGCACGTCATAGCCGTCGGCGACAAGACGCTTGGCAACCGCCAAACCAATGCCCCGCGTGCCGCCAGTGACCACGGCCACGCCTGCTCGCTGTTCACCGCTCGCCTCGGTCATGACCCGCGCTCTCCTACTTTCGCTCGTTTTCCCTACCTGAATGTTCGAGAACGGCCCGAGGCTCCCGCGACGAACGGCCGTAGTGGCAATGCAACATTGACCGCGCCTCGAACCCCGCCGGCCACTTACGCGGGCGACGCATCAGCCAGAATGCGCTCGACGGTGATGACGGTCGCCCCGGGAACGGAGCGCCCAATTAACCCGCTCAACACCTTTCCGGGACCGACTTCGTAAAACGTCGTCACCCCAGCGCCGTCGAGCGTCCGCACGACGTCAACCCAGCGCACCGACCCGCAAATCTGATCGACCAGCTCTTGCCGCAGTTCTCCCGGATCGCGCAGAACCCGCGCATCGACGTCGGCCACCAGGGGAACTCGCCCCTCCGCAAACGGCGTCCCCTCGATGAGCGGGCGCATCGCCTCCGCCACAGGCGCCATGTGCATGGAGTGGAATGCGCCACTCACGGGGAGCAAGATGGCCCGTTTCGCCCCGCGCTCCTTAGCCAGCACGATCGCTCGCTCTATCGCATCGGCGCGGCCGGAGACGGTGGTCTGGTCGGGTGCGTTGTAATTGGCCACTTCCACCCCGGCGTCTTGGGCAACAGCCGCCACAGCCTCGGCCGTCGCGCCGAGGATGGCGGCCATCGCGCCGGCGCCATGCTCCTCCATCAACTCGCCACGGCGGCGCACCAGCCGCAGCGCATCCGCGAAATCAAGTGAACCGGCCGCGACCATGGCGGAATACTCGCCCAGGCTGTGCCCGGCCACGAAGTCGGCGTCCGGCAGGAGTCCGCGCTTCCGCAGGGCCCGTAGATAGGCGATGCTGGTCAGGAGGATGGCGGGCTGCTGGACCGGCGTGGCCCGCAGCGCTTCATCCGGCCCCTCGAAGATGAGCTTGCTGAGAGGGAATCCGAGGATGTCGTCGGCAGAGGCATAAAGTGCTCCGATATCCGGATCCGCGCCGAGCTCGCGGCCCATGCCAACCCGCTGTGAGCCCTGGCCTGGAAAAACCCAGGCGGTCATCTCTCGACTGGGATCAGCCATGCGCGACCGGGCTGGCTTCTCGCAGGGTGGGAGCCCCCGAATGTGCCGGGGTGATAGTCTCGTGACGTGCTGTCGCCGGCGTCCGACATTCCGGAACCTGGCAGACCCCAGCGGTACCCCAGCGCACCATCCCCGCGGCCCAAGCCAACCCGCCTCCGAAGGCGACCAGAACCACGTTGTCTCCGTCTTCCAGCTTCCCAGCCTCCGCGGCCTCGAACAAGGCGATAGGGATGGAGGCCGCCGAGGTGTTGCCATAGCGGTCAAGATTGACCCACACCTTTTCCCGAGGCAGGGCCAGCCTCCGCGCTGCGGCGTCGATGATGCGCATATTTGCCTGATGCGGAATGAGCATATCGACGTCGTCGAAGGTGAGATCCGCCTTCTCCACCGCTTCCGCGGCGGCATCACCCATGACCCGCACTGCGAAACGGAAGACCTCCTGGCCGTTCATATGCAAGTACGGCCGGTACTCCGGAAAGATCTCGGCGGACTCGGGGACGAACGCTCCCCAGCCGGGGATGTAGAGGTGCTTGTACCCAGCGCCGTCCGCGCCCAGCACGGTCGAGAGAAGACCGCGCGGCTCGTCGGTCGCCTCCAGTACGACGGCGCCGGCGCCGTCGCCGAAAAGGATGCAGGTCGAGCGATCGGTGTAATCGACGAAACGGGTCAGTGTGTCGACGCCGATCACCATGACTCGGTTATGCAGCCCGGTCTGCACGAATTGCGAGCCGACGGCCAGCGCGTAGACGAACCCGGAGCACGCGGCGCCGAGATCGAAAGCTCCGGCGTTGCCTCCTAACTCAGCCTGAACCAGACACGCTTGTGAGACAAGGAATTGGTCGGGCGTGCAGGTCGCGACGACGATGAGATCGATATCGTCGGCGGTCAGACCCGCCTTGTCCAGCGCCTGCCGAGCCGCGGTCACCGAGAGCGATGTGGTGCTGTCCTCCGGACCGACGATGCGACGCTCCTTGATGCCGGTACGGCTGGTGATCCATTCGTCCGAAGTTTCGACCATCCGCTCCAGATCAGCATTGGTGAGCACCCGCTCCGGGATGGCCATGCCCCAGCCGGTGATCGCCGCGTTACGCATTGTTGTTCCCCGTGTTGCCGGTCTCGGCGGGAGAGATGCCATCACCGGCGCTCCCTGTGCGTCCGGGCGAAGCGAGCCGCGAGAAGGTTGCCGGAGTGTCACTCGAAACGGTCAGATCATGCAATCTCTGAGGACAGAATCAACGCCGAAAGGCAGGCTCCATGCGCCTGCCCTTCGCACCGCTACAGCTTCGATTTCGGCCCACGCGGAGCCCTGACCAGCCCGCAATTATTCGGCGCGGCGTCGGCGCTCCTCGATGACGATCACCTGCCGCCCGCGGTAGTACCCACAGGTCGGGCAGACGTGATGCACCACATGTGGCGAACCGCACGTGTTGCAAGACACCAGCACGGGCAGATGCTTGATAAAATCATGGCGCCGGCGGTTGCCCTGGCGGTGGCGGGTGACCCGTTGCTTTGGTAGTGCTCCCATCGTTGCTCTCCTATGCTTGCCTCTCGTGGAGACCGGTGGTCCGGTCCGCTCTTAGTTCTTGTCGTTCCTTTGGTCCTCGGCGAGCAAGCCCGCCAGTGCCGCCAATCGTTCATCGACGATGTCGTCGCTCGTGTCATCGTCGCCGCCAACCTCGAGCACGTCCGGCCCGGGGCAGTCCGAACCGCAGTCGGGGCGCATTGGCAGAACAACCAGGATCTCCTGCCGCAATGGCTCCCGCAGATCGAGCTCGTGATTCTCGTCGATCCGCGAGAAGAGCTCGTCATTCGCCGCATCGTCGTCGAGGTCGACTCCAGTACGCACGTCGACCGTCTGTCGGTACTCCTCGTCGAATTCGACCTCGAACGGCTGATCGTACTCGCGCAGGCAACGGGCGCAGGTCAACGGCACAACACCTGTAGCGGAAACACTGGCGATGATCGCGTCACGCAGCCGAGTCAGCCGGACGTCGCCGACAATGTCCCTGGCGATCGTCTCCTCATCCGCTTCGAACGTATCGAGCCTGAGGTGGTACGACCGGGTATCGCCTGTCTGAGACTTGAGCAGGCCGACGACGTTGACCGCGGTGTCGTTCCGCAATTCGCGCTGCTGACCGCTGTCGGTCGCCATTACCGGAGTTTACCTACCAACCAGAAGACATACGGAACTGTGCCGGATCAGTGCTCCGGCACAACCGGAGCAGTTTACTCCCTCCGGATTCTGGCGTCAATTCAGCGAAACTGCTTATTTGCCGACGTGTCGCTTGGCCTGCTCCAGATTCGACGACGCCTCACGCAGCGCGTCCATGACTAGAGTCAGGCCATCCTGGACGGCCTCTTCGACTCGGCCAATCTGCTGCAGCGCGTATTCATCGATCTGCCCAATTGAACGGCGCTGTTCCATCTCCACCTGCCGCAGGTATTCCTCGCCGCGCTGCCGTGCCTCATTCATCACCCCCTGCTCCGAGATGATGTATTCGGCCTGGGTCCTGGCGTGGTCCAGGATCTTGGCGGCCTCTTGCTGGGCGCCGGTGATAATGTCCGAGCGCTCCTCGACAACGCGCTGGGCCTGCCGGATCTCGCGTGGCACCGCGGCCCGGATCTGGTCCACCAGCCCGAGGAATTCGTCTTCCTCGATGATGACCCGGTTGCCGAACGGCATCCGCCGGCTGACACCGACAAGCTCCTCGAGCCGATCGAGCAGGATGAGAACGTCGTCCGGTTCTTCCTCAGGAACGTCAGCTTCGTACAGGTCTGGCGAGGTGTCGTCGGTCATTGTCCGCCTCTCCAGTCGTTGGGAACTCAGACGCGAACGGCGAGCTTTGCGCGGAGCGCGTCGCCAACGGGCGCCGGCACCAATCCATCGACATCGCCCCCAAGAGCCGCGACCTCCCTGATCAGGCTCGAGCTGATAAACGAGTGTCCCGACGAGGTCATCAGGCAGACAACCTCGATACCCGGCGCGAGATGGGCGTTCATGTGGGCGAGCTTGAATTCGTACTCGAAGTCCGAAATCGCCCGCAGCCCACGCACGATAACACCTGCGTCCTGAGAGCGGGCGTAATCTACGGTCAGGCCGGAAAAACTGTCAACGCGAATGTTCGGCTCGGGCGCCGTCGCCGCCACCTCGCGAGCCAGCGCGATCCGCTCTTCCGTGGAGAAAAGCGCACTAGGCTTCTCCTGTCCCTCGTAGACGGCAACGATGATTTCCTCGAACAGCCGAGCCGCGCGGCGAGCAACATCGACATGACCTAGCGTGACGGGGTCAAAACTTCCGGGGTAGATCGCGCGTCGTGGGTTCATGCCGCTCCCGACCCAGGTTCCAGGGTCACTGAACCGACCTCGTAAATCGAGAAACAACTATCGCCGTAGCAACGTTCTCGGAGCCGGACCAGCCGCCCCGGCCGCTCCGGCAGCGCTACCCGCGGCGAGTGTCCAATGGCCAGGATCGTGGCCGATTCTACCAATGGTGAGCGCCCCACTCGCTCCAGTGTGGCGATCAGTTCGGGATCGGCATACGGCGGATCCATGACGATCAGGTCGTACGGGGCACGTTCCGCCGGGGCGCGCTCTACCCGGGAAAGGAATGCAGAGACCGGTTCTTGATAGACCCGAGCAACGTCCGTGTAGCGAGTGTGGGCGAGATTGGCGCGAACCACGGCGGCGGCGGCGGCGTTGCGTTCGACAAAGTCCGCTGACTCCGCACCGCGTGACAGCGCTTCGATGCCGATGCCACCGGTCCCGGCATAAAGATCCAGCACGCGAACCGGCTCGACGCCGAGTGAAGCCAGCATCGAAAAGAGCGCCTCCCTGACTCGGTCAGCCATCGGCCGGGTGAACCTCCCCGCCGGGCCTTTCAATTGAAATCCGCGACGGTCGCCGGCAATCACCCGCATGGGGGCAGTATGGACGGAGTTGGGTAGTCGGTGAGGCGGCCAGTAGACGGTTGGGGGGACGAGTTCGCCAGAATTCGTCATCCGCCTCACTCGATTAACGTACTAACCGACTTTCCGACTCCGTACAAACACGAACCCGGCCTCGAGGGCCGGGCACGTGCGGGAAGGGGAAGGGGTGGAACGCTCTCGCGTTCCCTGGGTTCTGGGAGGGCGTCGGAGTGTAGGGGACGACGCTCTCTATGGCTATTTACGTCGCTGTCCGAGGTCCGGATTCATGCCGCGGCCCTACCGCCTCCATCGAGAGCGGATCGGCAATGACCGCTCCGGTGACGGCGTCAATCCATTTTCGACGCAGTCCGTCGTAGTAGTACGGCCGGCCGAGGGGTGGAGCCGGGGCAGCCACGACCGGCCGGTCTCGTCGACTGAGGCCGATGCGCCGCGGACCAGGCATGTACCAGACACTGAACTCGGCATCCGCAAGCTCGTCGAGGACACGACCGACAAGCCACCAGCCTTCGCGACCGACACGAGGTGGTAGCGTGATACCAGTCACTCGTTCCGCAATCGCCCCCGCCGTCAGGCTCGCCTGAGCCGGATCGGCGCGATGCCGGGCGCGCCGCGCGGCAACAGCCTTGACCACTGCTTCGGCACTCTCGTGAATCGACGGACAGGGATCGCTCATGGCTGGAATCTCCCGGCGGCCGCACCGCAGCCACATTGCCTGATGAGACCCTACCGGTCGGCGCTCTGGCGCTCCGGGGCGAAGTAGATCATATGTTCTATTCCCCTGGAGGTCAATCCTGTGTATGCAGGTCGTGGGGTAACGCGCCAATTAGGGCTCGGGCTATGCCCATGCACATGCGTCGACTGAAATTCACACGACGTGCGAGTGGGCATCGTCGCGACACGAATGGCTGATGACGCGCCGGAGCATTGTGTGCGAGCCAGAGACGGTGTGAACCCAAGCAGCCGTACGGTTAAAGAATCTGCCCTTCCCGGCCCCTCAAAAGTTCAAACTCTTTGAACTCTTTGAACTCTTAGGACGCTTCAGCCCGCTTGTTCGCTATTCACCATACCGGCAATGCCTCGGAATTTATCGCAGCGGGCAAAGCGGGCATTACCCCTCCTTGCCGTCCTGCTGCCAACTTCTCGACTCCTCGACTCAGAATGTGACCGGCAGCCGCGTCAGCCCACGCAGAAACGTTCCATCGCGCCATTGCACCTCGTCGCTCGGTACCGCTAGCGCCAGATCAGGCATGCGGGACAACAACGTGGAGAATGCGATCTCTCCTTCGAGACGGGCCAGCGTCGCCCCGAGACAGGTGTGGATGCCGGTGCCGAACGCGATGTGGCGGTTCGGCGCCCGTGTGATGTCAAACGCCTCGGGATTGGGAAACTGCCCGCCGTCATGATTGTCCGACGCCAGCAGCGCCACAATCTGCTCGCCGCGCTGCAACGACTGTCCGCCAAGCTCGGTATCCTCGCGGACCCAGCGGGTGAGACTCATCTCGACCGGTCCGTAGAAGCGAAGCATCTCTTCGATCGCCGGCTTCAAAAGATCGGGATTTTCCCGTAGCCGGGTGAATTGCTCAGGGTGCTCGAAGAGCGCCAGCGTGCCATTGCCAATCAAGTTCACCGTCGTCTCGTGACCGGCGACGATCAGCAGGAAGATCATCGAGAGCAACTCGTTCTCGGAGAGCTTGTCTCCTTCGGCTTCCGCCAACACCAGACCACTCAGCAGATCATCACCGGGATTTTCACGTTTTGCGGCGACGAGCTGCCGTAGGTAGGTGATGAACTCGATCAGCTTCGCGGTGACCTGAGGATTTGCCCGGTCCGCCGGCGTGAATGAGACTGCCGCCTGCGACCACACACGGAACTTATCGCGGTCGGCAGCCGGAATGCCCAACATCTCCGAAATCACCGTCAACGGCAGGGGATAGGCGAAGTCGTCGATCAACTCCATCTCGCGACGCCCGGTTTCGTCCACCCGGGCCTGGATCGCATCCAGCAGGTTGTCGGCGATCGCCTGAATGCGCGGTCTGAGACCTTCGATGAACTTCGGCGTGAAGGGAATCGCCACGAGGCGGCGCAACCTGGAGTGATCCGGTGGATCGACAGCCAGGAGGTTTCGGCTCAGGATCTCATCGGTTTGCGTGGCCATTGCCTGCTGCTCGGGAGTAAGATCCTGCGTCGCCTGCTGAAAGAGTTCGGCGTACTCCTCTTCGCTGAGCGCGCTCTGTGGATCGTTGGCGAATCGCTCATCGTCCTTGAGGAATTCGACCGCCTCCGGATATCGGGTCACCAGCCAGATGGCATCGCCATTTGGCAAGTCGACCCGCGTCACAGGTCCCTGCTCCCGCATGGCTGCGTAGACCGGAAACGCCCTCGCTTTGAAATCCGAGCTGAACATCGTCCCGCCTGATCCCTGCTCCACCTATGTCACTCCTCGTGCGATGACGCGACGCTGCCAGAGCACGTTCACGACCGAAAACGTCCGGCGCCGACTCTACCACCCCCGTTCGTGCGACTCGTTGCCCGCGCACGACGTGACCGGGGCGGAGCACCGTCGCGTGCGGCACAATCAAGGCGCATGAGCGCTCGCCGGCCGAACCCCCAACCACAGTTGACCGAACACCCTTTCCGAGTACTTCGTTACCGCGATTTCCGCCTCATCTGGAGCGCGGAGGTCCTTTCCCAGACCGGAACCCAGATCCAGCGCGTGGCAGTCGCGTGGCAGGTGTTCGAGCTGACGGGTGATCCGTTCCAGCTCGGGCTGCTCGGGCTGGTGCGCTTCCTGCCGCTCTTTCTGTTTGGTCTTGCCGGCGGCGTCGCCGCGGATCGTCACGATCGCCGCAAGACGCTCATCCTGTCGCAATCGGCACTGATGGTTGTGGCCTCCCTCTTTGCGGGACTGACAGCAACGGGGAGCATCAGCCTGACGTGGATCTACGCGCTTACCGCGCTCTCTTCCCTGTTCAGCGCGGTTTCCGCACCCACCCGGCACGCGCTGATTCCGACGCTAGTGCCAACCGCCTCCATGCCCGCAGCGATGAGCCTCGGCGTGCTGGCGTTCCAGGCCGCAGGGATGGCGGGCCCGGCTGTCGGGGGCGTGTTGGTGGCGTCCGCGGGAATCGCCGTGTCCTATACCGTCGATGCTCTTACGTTCGGCGTCGGTGTGCTTGCGGCGTTTGCGCTGCACGTGCGACCCGAGCGAGGCGGATCTGTTATTGGCGGCTGGGCAGCCGCCCTTGAGGGCTTGCGTTTCTTGCGGGATGCACCGGTACTGCTGGGAACGATGTCTCTGGACTTCCTGGCGAGCTTTTTCTGCTCGAGCACCACCCTCATGCCGATCTTCGCCTCCGACATCCTCGGTGGAGGACCGCGGACGCTCGGCTGGCTTCTCACGGCTCCCGCGGCCGGCGCCGTTGTGGGCGCCACGGTGATGGCCAGCAGGCGCCCACTCTCGCGGCCGGGTATCGGGATTCTGGCCGCAATCGTCGTGTTTGGGCTGAGCACCACCGCCTTCGCGCTCAGCCGAAACCTGTGGCTCTCGCTGGCGTTTCTCGCGGTGAGTGGCGCCGCCGATTCCGTCAGCGTCTCCCAACGGCACACCTTGCGGAACCTCCTCACCCCCGACCGGCTCCGAGGTCGGGTCGCGGCAGCACACTCGACATTCGCGGCTGGCGGCCCGCAACTCGGGGATGTCCGGTCCGGCGTCGTCGCCTCATGGACTGGTGCCCCTGCCGCGGTCGCTATCGGCGGTATTGCCGCCGTGCTCGCCGCGTGCGTGATTGCGCGGCAGGTGCCAGGAATCGCTCGCTTCCGGTGGGATTCAGATGGCGTCCTGATGGAGGTGCCCGAAGCCGGGAAAGCCCAAACTCACAGGTCGAAAAGTATTGACGAAAGAGGTCCCAGGTCTATATGATGCGGCGGAGTGTCCTGGGGCAACCGTGTCTCTGGCAATCCGTCAGAGAAAGCGCGCGGACAAGGGCACTGTCAGGCGGTTCGCCGCTTGGCCGCGTGGTTCTGGGAGTGCTGGGTTTCCTGGGCCAGGCGTTTGGGAGAGGGGCGCGACGGCTGACGCGACTTTCTTTCCGTCGTCTTGCCGGAGAAATACTTGAGCATGAGCTCCGTCGGCTCGTTGCTCTGAACCGCTCCCGGTAACGGCCCTGCGGTCGCGGGCTTCAGGCGTAGGGGACCTGGAGTTCGTCGCGCACGGCGCTATGGCGCCGTCGGTTGGTCCACGGTTCAGCCAGTTCAGTGAAGGGGAGGAGCGTCTCACGTGAAACTTTCTCGTATGGTTATGGGTTCTGCGGTTGCGGTCTCGCTCGTTGGTGGAAGCCTGATGGCGACGCCGGTCGCCGCGCAGGACGATTGCGTTGCCATCTATGGTGGCGATGTCTTGAACGAGACCGTCATTGACTTGAACGCCAATGCGGGCACAGCCATCTCTGATGCCAGCGCGGGCAGCAACAACGCCGCGACGACTGGCGGCGGGAACGGTCTCGACGCCCTTGACGTCGCCTCTGCTGGTAACGGCGGTGTGGCGAGCGCGGCCGCGAATGGCGGCGCGATCAGCGTCGGCGACATCAATTCAGGTGGCAACGCCGGCAATGCGATCAGCGTCGGCGACACCCATTGTGCCGAGGCCGTTGCCGAATTCGTTCCGGAAGAGGTCAAAGAAGAGAAGGCTCCGGCTCCGGTTGCGGAGGAGGCTCCTGTTGGCGCCGCGGTCGTCGCTCTGCCCGATACCGGGGTTGGCATCGGGGATGTCTCGGCGCTCTTCGCGCTGATCTCCTCGGCTGGCGCCGCGGCGGCATCCCTCGGGCTGCGCCGCCGCTAATCGGACTTCACGCTCACCGTGATGGAGGCCGCTGCTTCGCCGGCGGCCTCCATCCAAGCCCGTAAACAATGCAAAGCCGCCGCGTTGGGACGAGTCCCAACGCGGCGGCTTTGCGTTTTGCGCGAGTCGCGTTTCGCCAGGTGGGCGGCCACGGATGCTTGGACACCCGCAAGACCGTCGGGGGTTAGACGGCTTTCTCGGGCGCGGCGCGTTCCCAGAACTCCATGAATCGCCGGCTGAGACGCTGATGTTCCGGCGCGGATAGCTCGGGGTCCGCGGCCAAGAGGGTGTCCGCCGCGTGCCGGGCGCGATCCAGCAGGCGAGTATCAAAGACGCCTTCCAGCCACTGCATCTCGGGCAGCCCGCTTTGCCGCGTGCCGATGAAGTCGCCCGGACCGCGCAACTCGAGATCCTTTTCCGCCAGCAAGAAGCCGTCGTCACTGGAGACCATTGCCTCGAGTCGCTGCTCGCCGTCCGGACTCCCCTCTTCCGCCAGCAGCAAGCAGTACGAAAGCGCGCCTCCCCGCCCCACCCGCCCGCGGAACTGATGCAGTTGGGCCAACCCGAAGCGGTCTGCCCCTTCGATCAGCATCACTGTCGCGTTCGGAACGTCGATACCGACCTCGATCACCGAGGTGGAGACCAGGACGTCATACCTGCGGTCCCGGAAGCCGGTCATCACCGCGTCCTTGTCCCGGGCCTTCATGCGGCCATGCAAGGTGCCGATGCGCAGCTCAGGAAAGACATCCCGGCTGAGGCGCTCCGCCTCCTCCACCGCCGCCTTTGCCTCGACCGCTTCCGACGCCTCGACCAGCGGGCAGATTACGAAGACCTGATGGCCCTTGGCCACTTCGTCGCGAACCAGGGCATAGGCCGCCGTCCGTTCGGCTCCGATATAGCGACGAGTTTCGATGGGAATGCGCCCCGGCGGGCGATGCGTCAACACCGAGACATCGAGATCACCATGGATCACGAGATTGAGTGTGCGCGGGATCGGGGTGGCGGTCATCGCCAACTGGTGGGGCAGCCGCCCCTCCGCCTTCTCCGGCAGTGCGGCCCGCTGCCGGACCCCGAAACGATGCTGCTCATCGACGACCGAGAGGGCAAGCCGCGGGCAGCTCGACGCCATCCTGGATCAATGCGTGTGTGCCAACCAGGATGTCGAGCTCCCCGGCGCTGGCGCAATCGAGAATCTCTCGCCGATCGGCGGCGCGCGTCGAACCGGTGAGCAACCGCACCCGCGGCCGAACCTCATCCGGCAACCCGCCGTACAACATCCCTAACCCCTGAAGATGCTGCTCCGCGAGGATCTCGGTCGGCGCCATCAGGGCGGCCTGGAGCCCACCTGCCGTCGTGGCCAGCATCGCCGCGGCGGCGACCGCCGTCTTCCCGGAGCCGACGTCTCCCTGCAACAGTCTGGTCATCGGCTTCTGCTGGCCCATATCTTCCAGAATCTCGGCCAGCACCGACTGTTGCGTGCCTGTTAGTCGGAATGGCAGCGAGGTCGCCCACGTTTTGAGCAAGTCCTCATCGGCCTGGATCGGAATGCCGTCAAAGGTCTTGCGTTCGCGCTTTCGCCGTACCAGACCCAGCTGCAGGAGGAAGAGATCATCAAATGCCAACCGGCGCTTCGCGGCCTCGAGCGATCGCTCATCGTCGGGATAGTGGACCTGAGCGATCGCATCCCGCAGCCCAAGCAAGGCTTCTGCTGACGAGAGCCGCACGCCGTCTGGGAGGTACTCTTCGATCGCCTCAAGAGCCAAATCGAGGGCTTGCCGCGTGAAGCCGCGCATCGATTTCTGGGCGAGACCGGCGGTGAGGGGATAGACCGGAACGATTCGTCCGGTTGATGTGCCGCCACCAGGACCAGGTGTGACGCGCTCCCACTCCGGTCCGGTGAACGAGAGGGGGCCATATCCCGCCTCCAGCGCGCCACTGACCGCGATCTCGTCTCCGACGTGCAGCACGTTGGCCAGGAATTGATTGAACCAGGTGACCCGGACCCACCCGGACACATCGGCCAGCTTGATCGTCACTCGTGGCGCTCCCGGCCCGCGATGGAGCTGGACGTCCGTGACGCGTCCGCGCACGGTGACATCGCTCCCCGGGCGCAGGTTCAATGCCTCGCCAATGCGGATCGTGCGCGAGTAGTCGATGTGCCGTCGCGGCGATAGGTGCAGAAGATCGCCAATCGTCAGCACTCCGAGCTTGGCCAGCTTTTTGCCCGTCGCTCCCCCCGCGCCTTTCAGCGCCGTCACCGGATCATCCAGGGCCAGACGTGGGGCCGCCCCAGATGCCGTCGCTGAGACGATTTCTCGACGAGACGGCTCACGTCGCCGGTCGCCAGCCGTCCGAGTCGTCGGCCGCCGCGCGGTCTCCAAGGTGCCCATAGGACGCGCTGCCGCCGCAAGCGCGGCAAACTGGGGAACGAGCCGCTTGATGACGGTGGCGATCTCGGTCAATGCGGCAGGACGGTGCTGAGGTGGCAGCGTGCCGTACGCTTCCAGGTCGGCAATCACCAGCGCCAGATCGCTGGCGACTTGCTCGCTTGCGGCAACTCCCCGCAACCGGCGCACGCTGCCGAGGGCCGTTTTGTACGCCATGCCCGCGGGGAAGCCGTCTCGCCACTCACGCCGGAGAAGATCGACCGCCATTTCCAGTCGTGCGCGGGCGTCGCCGGGGGCGAATGTCGTCAAATCCGCATAGTCAGCAATTGGAGACCGGTCCTGGCTCACACGTGATCCGCGACTACTCGCCGTACGCTGCGCGGCTGGGGCGTGTTCAAGTCTAGCGCACCATTCTCAGGCGCCCGGCAGCCAACGTCTCCCTCGACATCTGCCTCTACAACCACGCCGCCAATGGCGGTCGGCCCGACGTCAGCAGCCACCGCCGGATCAATCTGGTTCGCCAAGAACTGGTGCGAAGAGAGGTCGGTGTCTTGGGCAATCGTCGTGTGGAGGCGATAGGCATCGATTCGATTCCCGGCATACTTCACCGCGCAACGCTCCACCGCCGGAATACCGCGCACGAAATCCGCCAACTCGACAATCGTTGGATACGTTTCGCCAGCCTGAGCGTACCGGGTTACGGACACTCCATCGCCTCGGCGCGGAGTGCGGGAGCGCGGTCCCGGAAGGTGAACGCGCTCGGACGAACCGGTATTGGGACAACGGTAATTCCCGACCGCCATCATGGCCGGAGCAAGATCGGAGCCGCTGCCGTGACGATCGCCACGCGTGTCACGAAAGGCCCGGAACCCAATCAAGGTAAATCAGCGCCATTGCCCGCTATTCCGGGAGTATGGTAGGCTTTTGGGTCGCGCGAGTGCCGTCCAGATGCATCGCTCTGGGCTCCTGGAATAGGGTCCGATCTCGCGTTGTGGGTGAAGCACAGTCCTGATCCAGTTCAAGGACATCAGAGCGGAAGGATTCTCAGCGTGGCCGGCAAGTGTGATGTTTGTGGCAAGACGACCAAGTTTGGCCACAATGTGAGCTTCTCCAAGCGGCGGACAAACCGCATGTTCAAACCGAACATCCAATCCCGCGTAGTCGTCATCGATGGTGTGGCGAAGCGGCGGAACGTCTGCACGGGTTGCCTGCGGACAATGGTCAAGACATCGTAAGATCCATCCCCTCTACGTTCCTGGCGGGAATCCTGGCCCCCGGTGCGGTACCCGCACGGGGGCTCTTCATGACCGCCATCTCGAGACCGCGCTCGCTTTGAGAATGTCAGTCGAGGTCAAGCATCGGGCGAGCCAAAAGCGTCTGGCCAAGCCGGAGAGGAAACAGCGCGTGACGCCACGCCAGAGCCGTCCGGAGCGAATCACCCCGATTGCGCTGCCCGCTCGTCTTGGCGACGAGACCGAGACTGTTATCGAGCGGATTGTCCCGGGCGGGTTCGGGCTTGGCTACGGCGGCGGTCGCACACTATTCGTGTCTCGGGCCGCTCCTGGCGATCGTTTGCGCGTCCGAATCGACCGTGAGCATGGACGCGTCGCTCATGCGTCGATCATTGACATTCTCGATCCGGGCCCCGACCGGATCACGGAGGCGTACCCCCTCCTCTCTCGCTGTGGCGCCGACTTCCAGCACCTGCGCTATGACGCACAGCTGGCGGGCAAGCGGGACATGATCGCCGACTGCTTGCGCCGCATTGGTGGTATCGAGCCACCTGAGCCGGTTCAGGTCATGGCTTCCGCGGCCCCATGGGGATATCGCGCTCGGGCAGAGTGGCGGCACGACCCCAATCAGCCAGCGCTTGGCTACCTCGAGGCGGGGTCCCATCGGGTGATTGATCTCCCCGAAGACCCCTTCGTCGTTCCCGCGCTTGCAGAGCGATATCAGCATCTTCGGGTAAGGCTCATGGAGGGACGGCTGCCGGAGTGGGCGACTGAGCTCCGCGCCGCCGCTGGCGATGATGGAATCTCATTCGCCCCGCCGCTGGAGTTGCCGCAGCCACTGCCCGTCCATGCAACGATTGCAGGTGAACGCTACGAATACGACGCCGACTGCTTCTTCCAGGTGAACCCATTTGTGCTCGACGGACTGGTGGCGGAAGCTCTCCGCTTCGCCCCGGAACCTGGCGCGCCGCCATCGCCAGCAACTCGGCTCGCGATCGACCTCTACTGTGGCGTCGGGCTGTTCACGGTGCCGCTGGGGCGGCGCTTCGGTCAGGTTATCGGGGTCGAAGGGCAGCCGCGCGCCGCGGAGTTCGCGGCTCGCAATGTTGCAAGCGCTGGTCTGACGCACGTGCGAATCCAAACGGCCTCGGTGGAGCGATGGCTCGAAGGCGCCTATCGGAGTCACGGCCGGACGCCGTTCGTGTTGCTGGACCCGCCGCGCACTGGTCTGCCGGCGCACGGCTTGAGAGTGCTGCCACGACTACGCGCGTCGCGCATCGCCTATGTTTCTTGCGATCCCGCGACTCTCGCCCGCGATCTGAAAGGTCTGCTGGCTTCAGGGTATCTGCTCGAAGGAATCGCGGCCTTCGACATGTTCCCGCAAACCCATCACGTCGAAATCGTGGCGCATCTCCAGCGGATAGGCTGAGACGGCAAGACGGCAAGACGGCAAGACGGCAAGACGGCAGACGGCAAGACGGCAAGACGGCAAGACGGCAAGGAAGAAAACCACATCCGTCCTCCGACTTCCGCCTCCTGACTCACGCCCAGGGATCGTCCCCTTCGGGCAGGCGCCCACCGAACCGTCCGGCTTCACCCCGGTCGGCCTCTGCGAGGGCGACGAGTGTGTCCACAAACGGCTCAATGCCGATATCAGGTTGATGGAACCGGAACCGGCCCAACTCATAGAGCACCCGCTGATCGGGGGCGAACTCGTCGCCCTCGCCTGCCAGCCGCTGCAAGTCGATCAACCGAGGATCGTCGCCGGGCAGCGACAGGAGATGATCGGCAAGCTCCTCAAGCGCGGCGGCGGTGCGGAGGTTTCGCTCGTCACGATCGTACTCTTCCGCTTTGCGGCGACGCCATGACGCTGTGCTCCGGCAGAACTCGGCGAGCGAACGTTGGAAGCGGGACGGCCCCAGGTCCACCCTACTCGTCGCTCCCGGCGAACACCCCACGGTCAAGGAGGTAGCGGGCGATGTAGGCGTTGTTCGCGTCGAGGAGTTTGATCGCGTAGGAGGAGGCCGCCCGCGCGGCGGCAAACCCCACAGAATCCAATTCCTCGGCAACGGTTGTCCCTCGGGCCTCGGCCGCTTCGGCCGCTTCCTCTTGAAGGATCGCCTCAAGGTAGGCGTGCATCTCTTCGGCCGTCATCCCAATCGTATCGCGCGTCCCGCGCGCCGCCTCTCCCACTTCGACCTCCCGTACCATCAAGTGTTCGTGTCGGGCGATGGTAGCACCCGCCGCAGCGGCGTTTGTGCCACGAATCCAAAAGACCCTTGCTATACTCGTGGAGCCCGCGAGTTCGTCAACGACGAGCGCATGTGCGGTCCGTAGCGGGTCCGTAGCGCACCCACTCTCAAGACCCGGAACCCGGGTGAGGAGCGATGTGCCGTGGCGTACGTGATCGCCCAGCCATGTATCGGCGTCAAGGACAATAGCTGTGTCGAAGTCTGTCCGGTCGATTGCATTCATTCGACGGACGACGCCGAGCAGTATTTCATTAATCCGGACGAGTGCATCGACTGCGGCGTTTGCGCCGAAGTCTGCCCGGTCGAGGCGATCTTCTTCGAAGATGACCTCCCGGAGCAATGGGCGTCGTTTACGCTAGTCAACGCCGAGTTCTTCAAGAACCGGTAACTCATTCCATCCGGTCCGCACGCCGCCGCCCAATTGGGCGGCGGCGCTGTCTGTTCGATTGGCGAGGGGATAGCGCAGTCGCGCGGAACATCATTGCATCGCCGCACACCTGAGAAACCTGGGAGTGCCCTTGGAATCACACAACAATACAATTGTCGATCGGCTTTTCCGCCGTGATCCGGTCTTTCTGGCAGACCCCTACCCAATCTATTGCGAGCTTCGCGAGACCACTCCAGTGTTGCGAGTGGACGGCCCCGAAGGCGGCCCCCCATGGCTGAACGCGTGGCACGTCTTCACCTATGCCGATTCCGCCCTCAGCCTCCGCGACGAGCGGTTCTCTTCGCGGCGCCAGATGGCGGCTCTACCACTGGAACGGTTCGGCATCGATCCGACTACGCCCGCCGCGCGGTTCTTCTGGACGATGCAGACCCTGACGATGTTAACGATGGATGCGCCGGACCACACCCGGCTTCGCCGCCTCTCGCTCAAAGCGTTCACCCCTCGCATCGTGGCAGGGATGCGAGATGGCATTCAAACCATCGTCGATAGCCTCCTCGCTGACCCCGCAAGGCAAGAGGGCGCGCGGTTCGACGTGATGGCAGATCTCGCATCGCCGTTGCCAGCAATGATTATCGCCCAGCTTCTCGGCATCCCGTCGGAGGATTGGGCGAGCTTCAAGCGTTGGTCGGACGGCATCATCGGCTTCAACATCACGCAAGAAAAGTTGGACAACTTCTACGAACTGGGGCAGTACCTGGTCGCTCGCATCGCCGAGCGCCGCGGCCACCCCGGAACAGACCTGATCTCGGGGTTGATCAACGCTCGTGACCAGGATGACGCGCTCTCCGAAGATGAACTGGTCGCTCAGTGTGTCGTCCTGCTCGTCGGCGGTCACGAGACCACGACATTCGCCCTCGGCAATGCCATCTATCGACTGCTCACTGATCCCCCGCTGTGGGAAAACCTGCCCCGCGTTTCCATTGAGACCGCAGTTGACGAGCTGCTGCGCTATGACAGCCCGTTTCAGTCGCTGGCGCGGCGGGCGAACGTCGACCTCGAGGTCGGCGGGCAGGCGATCGCCGCTGGCGACACGATCTGGTTCTGGATCGCTGCGGCCAATCGTGATCCGGCGCAATTCACCTCGCCGGAACACATCGATCTGAGACGTAAGGAGAACCGGCACCTCAGCTTCGGCCTGGGACCGCACTATTGCCTGGGTGCGGCTCTGGCCCGGCTCGAGCTCCAGGTCGCTCTGGCCACGCTGCGCCAGCGCGTCCCTACCTTACGGCTGGTATCAGACACGGTGGAGTGGAAACGCGACGGTGCGATCCGGGGACCACAGTCGCTACTGGTGTCAGCATCATGATCCGAGACTGGGGTCTGTCATGAATCCGCCGCGATTGAGCGATTTGACACGTCAGTTCGCCGTTGTCTTCAGCGCGATCTTTCAGATCTACGCGTCGTATGGTGTCGGAAGCTCTGTCGGCGTCATCGCGCAGGAATACCGCTCGCTGATCTTTCCCGCCACCTATGCCTTCGCCATCTGGGGACCAATCTTCATACTTTGTTTGATATACGCGGTCTACCAGGCCCTCCCCACACAACGCGCGAACCCGACCTTCCGCGCTATTGGCTGGTGGACGGCTGCCGCTTTCATCGCCAATAGTGCGTGGACCTTCACGTACACCGGTCGTCAATTCATCCTGGCTCAGGTGATCCTCTTCGCTGGATTCGTCTTTGCCGGGGGCGCTTACCTGCATTTTGTGCGGGAGAGACCGACGGCCAACGCGACCAATCTGGACAACTGGCTGACCGGCCCCGCACTGGGATTGCTGTTCGGGTGGCTCACGGCCGCGAACATCGTCGGACTCGCCGGCACGCTCATCTCCCAGGGGTTTGCCGCGAGTGGACCGGGCGCAGAGATCGGCGGCGCCGCATTGCTCCTTGCCGGCGGCGGCGTGGCGTCGTTCGTTATCCTCGCATCTCGGCAAGGTCCATATGGTGCCTGGGTCGCTTTCGGCGCCGCGGTGCTCTGGGCGCTCCTCGCGGTGATTGTCGAGCAGCGGACGGCGTCGAGAGTCACGACTCTGGCGGCGGCGGCCACCGCGGGACTCGTCCTCCTATCGCTATTAGCTCCCCGGCGAGGGCGATCTCAGCCGTTCAGCAGTCCCGCTACAGAGCCTGGATTCATGCGGGGGGAAGGGTAGCGCTCCAGAGCTCTCCACCCGAGACCCAATAGACGGCTCCAGTCAGTTCGTCAATTGCCAGGTCGGCGACCTCCGCAAGGGCAGTGGCGGCCGCATTTCCCTCGAGATCACCTGGCACGGGCGCCGGCGTGAGGTATTGCCTGACTTTGCCGTCGGCGTCGACCCGGACGATTCGCCCGGTGTTCTCGCCAATCGTCCCTTTGCGGTCTACGATGTAGAGGGCATTGGCAAAGGGAGCATCAGCCAGGAACGCCGCGCCATCGAGCGCCGGCACGACGAAGGGCGAGACCGTTCCCATCAGCGCTCCCCGCGAGAAGGTCAGTGCTCGACCATCCTCCAGGAGGACGTGGATCCGCCCGTCGATCACGAAGTCACGGGCGCTCTCCAGATCGGGCTGATCCTCGACCGCTGCCCAGGTAGTCGCGAATGAGCCGCCCGAGGCCTGGTCGAAGCGAACAAGATCGCCCTCCCGGGAAAGTGCGTACGAGGCGTCACCCCAGGTGACGACGGGTGAATCGGGCCGCAAACCGTCGACGTCTGCAACAGCCAAAGGCTGGCGCTGCCAATTTCCGGCCTTGTCCCGCCTGTAGGTGGTGGCGCCATCCGATGCGACGAGACTGCCGCTATCGATCGAAACATGCCGGATCTCACCGGCAGACCCACCGCCGAGGGCGGCTCCCCGGGAGAGTAAAGCCACGAGTCTTCCCTGCTTGAAATCGACCTCGTAGAGATTCCCTGCCGCAACGTAGAGCGTCTCATTGGCGAGGGCCAGCCGCACCAATTCTTCACCGGAATCTGCCGGCAGCGCGCCGATACGGACGACGTCACCCAGCCGCAGAATTCCCAGCACCTGATCACGCACGCGCGCCAACTCTTGCTCCCGGCGCACCACAGCGTCGCCGGTAGCGCCTGATTTCCGTGCAGTGGCGACAGCGGTCTCCGCCTCGGTGATCGACGACATCGCCGTGCCCGGATTCTCCAGTGCCCGCGACAACGCCACGTCAGCCGCGGCTAACGACGATTCAACGCGCGCCTCGCGATCCCGCTGATGGTCGACAGCGAGGCCCGTGCCGCCGAGTGTGGCGAACAGGAGAAGCGACACTGCAAGAAACCGTACCGGGAGGTGCACTCCCGGGCCTCGCGGCAGGTTCGCGCGCCACTCCGGGGGTATTCCGGCTGTATCTCGATAGCGCCGAACGCTCAACGCTCCAGGTGCGGCAAGTGCCGATCGGCGCGTCTGATGGGCTGGCGCTCGCTGCTGACGATTGCCGGAGAACAGCTCGGCAAGATCGATCGCCCAGTCACGGAAACCTTCGAACAGAGGTGGAGGCGCTATCGACGAGGGCAGCACGGGCGCGACGAGTTCCGCATTCAACGCCGTAATGCCTTGGATGTTTTTATGAGTTCCCGCATCTGCCGCGACTCTGCCTGACCGCTGAATCACGGTCCGAGACTCCCGAACACGCGTCAGTCGTGGGCGCAAGCGAGAGCGAGCAGGTAATCGGGAGACGGAAGCGACAACCGCAAACGCTTCGGTGACATCATGCTGCGCCAGAAGCCGCTGCAGACGATCGACGGAGCCTGCAAGGTCTCCGGTCAACAGTGCTCCGCCGTAAAGATCGACGACAGCACGCTCGTCCCTGGCCAGCACCCGACCCAAGCTCGTCGAGCAAAGTGTGACGAGGTCGCCGGGTAGCGCTTCCGAGTGGTAGAACCGCGGGGCTTCGTCTTCGGCAAACCCTAGCGGATGCGATTCGAGGACGGGCTCCTCAGGTGCGTAGTCGCCGCGCCAGGAGGCAACATCGGGGAAGGCGTAGACCTGACCGTCCTGGACGAGGATCGCTTGCGATGGCGCGGCCTGGGCCACCACGATCTCGCGTCCAGCGAGCGCAACCGCCGAAGCGCCGACACAAATACGGCGCTCCCAGCGGCCGGTAATCAGCGGTCGGTTCTCGGCTATGACCGCGGCGTTGGCGGCATCGAAGGCGGCGGCCAGAGCAATCGCACATGAGCCTGGTGTGGCCGCGAACGTGTCCCGCAGCACATGCAGCGCGACCTTGGCGAGCTCGGCCCCCCGGGGAGAACATTCGAGTGGCTCGACACTGGCAAGCAACACCCGGCCAAATCGATCAGCGGCCGGGGCAACGTGAATGATTGCGGCGGTATCCGCCGGCGCTCCATCAGCCAATGCGAAATCGACCACGGTCACGCTGGCGCGGCCCATGATCCTTCACCTCCCCGGTCGTTACCGGGGTGCCGGAATGCGCGAGCGAAGAGACAGCCTGAAACGGGGGCCGGGATCCTCGCGCGCGGGGCTGGGACACTGCTGTCGGGTTCGGTTAAGTGTACCAGTAGACTGTACGTACGTCTATGGCATAAGCTGTCATTCGCGCCCCGGCACAGTGATGCCGGCTGACGGTGTCAATGAGTTCGAACGTGTAGGGAGCCTTTGGGCAGGCAACGCCTTCCCGCCGAAGGCAGCGGTTGAGGATTCGAATGCCGCCCGATTTCTCGCTAAATGGGTCCGCAGTCCGAGGTGAGCACTACCGAACTGAATCCTAGAGCGGAGGGAGCGTCGTTTCCCGGAACACCGCGTCGCCTGAGCCTCCCGGAGTCGTATCAGCCGCGGGTGGTTCCGCCTCCGCGACGTCTGTGCCGACATCAACCCGCCGTTCCGGCTCGGCAGCCGGCTCGCGACGGCGTGATGGGCGATCGGCGGCCGGCCGGGACGGCTCCAGCGGGCCGATCCCTACCAGGAGGTCGTCCGCGCGCCGGGCAAGACTCGTCCCCTTCGCGCCCATACGTCGCGCGGCCGCTCCAGCTTCCTGAAGCATCTGGCTCCCCTCGACCCTCGCCCCCTGGTTGAGGAGCATCTGACCGAGACCGAGCGCGGCGTGAGCCTCCCCAGCTGGATCACTCACAATGCGCGCCTGGTTCAGCGCCCGGCGGTAGGTCACCGCCGCGGCAGGATCCTTGAGCGCAGCCTGCGCTCCCGCCAGGGCGGAGAGTGCCTGCGAATGCATACTGGGCTGCCCCATCGCCTCGGCCAACGCGACACCATTGGTGAAGTGGTCGAGCGCGGCCGCTGTATCGCCCCGGCTCATCCCTAGCCGTCCCAGCCTCATCCGCAGACGAGCTTCGGTGAGGCGGTCGTTCCCCATGGCCGCCAGTTGCAGCGCCTGCTCGCCGAAGGCAACAGCGGCCGGGAGTTGCCCTGTTTCCGCGGCCAGTACCGAGAGGAGGTTGAGGAGATCGATCTGCTCCTCTGTTTGGCCCAGGCGCCGGTTGAGCGAGTAGGCGTGCGTGTAGCACTCTTTCGCGCGGGCCGTTTGGCCACTTCCAGCGTACATCCGTCCGAGCTGGGTCAAGATACTCGCCTGCAGCCCTAGGTCTTCGACGCGCTGCGCGGCGGCAAGTGCATCGGAAAGGGCGCGCATCGCCTCTTGCGGCTGCTCGAAGCGCCACAAGATCTGACCGAGGGTCGCCAACCAACGCGCCTCATTCCGGCGGTCTCGCGCGGCGCGGGCAAGATCGAGCGCGCGCATGAGGTGCTCGAGGCTCTCCGAGCGGCGCCCCGCTCGCGCGAAGGCCATCCCAATCCCCCCGAGAGCGCGCTGCTCGAGTGAAACGTCACCGGCGGCGGCGCCCAGTTCCAGACCCCGACCAAACGCCTCCAGGGCGGCAGGAATGTCATCAAGATCGAGTAGGGACGTGCCCATGCGGATGGCCCACTCGGCAGCACCAGACCGGTTGCCACGCCGATCTTCGAGGCTGACAAGATCTCGCTCGTGCCCGGCCGCGGCCGCGATCCTCCCGCGGGAATGCTCAATTTCCACTAGCGTGGTGAGGCACCGGCCCTCCATGCCGAGATCCCCGATCTGGCGGCTGACCGCCAGCCCATCCTCGAGCTGGGTAACAGCCTCCGGGATCTTGCCATTACGCCGCAGCGTCTCGGCGAGGCTGATCACAATGCGGCTTTGCAGGCCAAGGTCGGCCGTGCGGCGCGCGGCTTCCGATGCTTGTCGCTGCAGGGCCGCCAGGGTTTCCAGATCGGTATTTCGAGGCAGCATCTCGATCTGCCGCACCAACGCTTCCGCGATACCGTGTTGATAGTCGAGTCGCTGGGCTCCCCGGCCGGCGCGGCGGAAGAGCGCCTGCGCCTCGGTCCGCTCCCCCTCTTTGCGCAAGAGATCACCGAGCGCAAGCGCGGCATTGACCTCTGCGATATCGTCGTCTTCCTCATCGCCAAGGTCGAGCTGCTGCCGCAAGAGCGCCCGGGCACGTTCGGTATCTCCCGAGTCGATGGCCCGCAAGCCGAGCCGGCTCAAGGCCGCACGTCCTCCCTCGACGTAACCCGAGCGTTGGGCAACCGCGTAGGCGTCGCGCAAGAGCCGGTCTCGCTCATGGCTGGGATCGTCGCCCGGCAGGAGCGTATCGAGCCGAAGCGCCGCATCGACGATCTGGTCGTCAAAGCCCTTGGCGCGCGCTGCCGCATAGGTGAGCCGGGCCAGGACGACGGCATACTCGCGGTCCTCATCGGCCTGGTCTTCAATAACGAGATCGAGTCCTTCGAAATCTTCTTCTGAAAGCCGGTCAAGGACGCGGGGATCGCGGATCTCCGCGAGGCCACCCTGAACCGATCGCTGGCGGTCGGTCACCTCTCGCGCGATAAGAAGCACGGTGTCTCCCGCGCCCTCTCGCCGTCGAAATCCAAGCCAGTCTCGCAATGATGTCACCAGGCTTGCTCCATCGCGAGTATCTCCGTCAGCGATTCGAGAGTCAGATTCCCCCCGGACACAACGATGCCGACCTTCTGCCCCGCCAACTCTTCCCGCATGGCGTACGCCGCGGCGAGGCCCGCCGCCCCCGCCCCCTCGGCGAGCACCCGTGCCCGCTCCAGTAACGTCACGATGGCGCGGCGCAGGTCGCCGTCCGTCACGAGTCGGAAGTCATCCAACCGCCTCCAGAGGATCTGCGCGGGGAGACTGAATGCCACCCGGGTCGCCAGGCCTTCAGCGAATGTGTCAGCGCGATCGATCTCCTCGAGTTGACCGCTGCGCCAGGTCTTGAAGACGACAGGTGCGCCTGCTGCTTGCACCCCGATGATACGGAGCCGGGGCGATAGGCTCTTACCGGCAAGACAGGCTCCGGACAGGCCGGAACCGCCACCGGCGGGGACGATCAGCGCATCCAGGTCGGGTACGGCTTCAAGCATCTCTACGGTATACGTCGCGACACCCGCAATTAGACGCCAGTCATTTGCTGACGCGACAAACAACGCTCCGCGTGTCGCCGCATCGCGCTCAGCCTCGGCACGACTCTCGTCGAAGTCGCGACCAGCGAAGCGGACGTCTGCCCCGAGCCGGCGCATTGACGCGACCTTCAGTTGATTGGCTTCTTCGGGCATCCAGACCGTGGCTGGCGCGCCGAACTCGCGCGCCGCGTACGCAATCGATTGGCCATGGTTGCCGGTCGAGGCAGTCACGACTCCTCGCGCGCGATCTTCCGGCGAGAGGTCGCTCATCAGGAAGAAACCACCGCGCACCTTGAAGGCGCCTACCGGCTGGAGGTTCTCACATTTGAGGAACGTCCGGAAACCGAGCAGCGCGTCGAGCGCTGGATTCGACAGCATGGGGGTCGGCGAAAGGTACCGGGCGATGATCTGGCGCGCCTGTGAGACATCCGCCATCGTCGGCAGGCGCACACCCGAGAGCGGATCGATCTCGGGCATGGCGCCCCCAAACGTGGCGGCATTATGGGTTGTTCCCGTCGCGATCGGCATTGCTCCGGCGATCCCCGCGGCGAGTTCTCCCCGGCCGCTATCCCGCACCTTGACGCGGTATCCCCTCACATCCATGCTAGCACCGGGTTCAATGGCGGCATTGTCACAGGAGCAACGGCTGTACGTACACTTCTCGGAACGGAATAGCTCGTATCGTGACGCGGTGGCACGCGAAGTCCCTGACGGCCGGTGAGAGGTTCATGGAATGGTGAAGAATCTGGCAAACGTATCCGGAGGATTCCATGACCGAATCAGCCGGGCCGCGCATGACAACGACAGTCTGCTCTGTGTCGGCCTCGATCCCGACCTGAGCCGGTTTCCCACGACTTTGCGGGATGATACTGACATTGCCCACGCCATCGTCACCTTCAATACCCATATCGTCGAGGTCACCGCCGATCTCGTCTGCGCGTACAAACCGAATCTCGGGTTCTACCTGGCGCACGGCGCGGCTGGCGTTGCCGCCCTGGAGGAGACCCGACGTTGCATTCCCCGGAATATTCCCGTCATCCTCGACGCCAAAGTCGGCGATATTGGTAGTACCGCTGAGGCATACGCCGCCGGTTACTTCGACACCTGGGACTTTGATGCCGTCACGGTAAACCCATATCTGGGCGAAGACTCCCTTGCGCCCTTCATGCGGTGCGGCGATCGAGGGGTGATCGTCGTCTGCAAGACGAGCAACCCCGGGTCGGGCGACCTCCAAAACCGCCATCTTGATACGGACGGTGATTCAGAGCCGATTTATCTCAGCGTGGCGGATCGCGTTGCCGCCTGGTCGGAACGCTGGCCGGCGACGCTGGGGCTCGTCGTAGGCGCAACCTATCCCGCTGAGCTTGCCGCCGTTCGCCAGCGCTGTCCGGACCTCCCCATCCTGCTTCCTGGCATTGGCGCGCAAGGCGGCGACCTCGAAGCCTCAGTCCGCGCTGGACTCGATAGCAAGGGAGGCGGAATACTCGTCTCCTCCTCGCGGTCCGTCCTCTATGCGGACTCGGCCCAGCAACCTGATTGGAAGGCCGCGGTCCGCGCCGAAGCGGTGAGACTTCGCGATGCAATCAACGCCGTGCGAGCCATCTTCGTCTGAGCACTTGAGTACATGCGACCAATGGCGCGCTCTTGAGGGCGCTGTCGAAGTCAAAATAAGACGACCAAGGAGTCGACCCGGTGGCGACGATGCGCGATGAGTCCGCGACTGCGACGAAGCGATCGGCCAATGATCGGTTGCTGCCACGAGTGGATCTCAACCCGGTCTTCCGAGCCGGCATCCTCGCCGCGACGAGCAATCCGTTCGTTTCGCGGGCCGTACGGCGCCACGGCATGCGGCTGGGGGCGTCGCGCTTCGTCGCCGGCGAGACCTTCGATGAGGCAATTCCGGTTCTGCGCGGTCTCAACCAGAAGCGACTGCTTACCAATACCACACTTCTCGGCGAAGGGGTCAAGGACCAGGCCACTACCCGGGTGGTCGTCGACGAGTACAAGGCGGACCTCGATCGGATCGCGGCGGAAGGCCTGAGAACGAATATTGCCCTCAAGCTGACGCACCTTGGGCTCGACCTCGATCCTGAGCTCGCCTATCGCAATGTGGCTGACGTCGTCGCCCACGCGCGGACCCATGGCAATTTCATCCGAATTGACATGGAAGAATCGGCGCGTGTCGACGATACGCTGCGCATTTATCAGCGCCTCCGCGCCGACGGACACGACAATGTCGGCACCGTCCTTCAGTCGTACCTCTATCGCACCCCGGCCGATCTCGAGAGCCTGCTGCCGCTGTCTCCCAATCTCCGCCTGGTCAAGGGCGCCTACCTGGAGCCGGCGAGCATCGCCTACCCTCGAAAATCGGACGTAGACCGCGCCTACGTTGAACTTGCGGAACGCATGGTGAATGAAGGTGGCTTCACTGCCATCGCTACCCATGATGAGCGGATCATCGACCACGTCATGGAGTTCACGAGCCGTCATGGCATTGGAACAGATCGCTTCGAGTTTCAGATGCTCTACGGCGTCCGGCCGCGGTATCCAACTCGACCTAGCGCAAGCCGGTCATCGCGTCCTCATCGCCACACCTTACGGCCCGCATTGGTACCTCTACCTCATGCGCCGCCTCGCCGAACGCCCCGCCAACGTCGCGTGGTTTGTGACGAATATGGTCAAGCGATAGGCGACGGGGACGGCAAGACGGCAAGGATGAGCGGAGGCGAGGAGTCATGAAGTCGACCGTCCTCTCCCCCTTCACCCCCTAAGCGCAGCGACACCCCCTGAGGCGAAGCCGCCACCCCCTATGCGCTGCGCCTCCCTCTGTACGGACGTGCGTGCTACCATCGTTCCAAGGAGAGGCGGCTCTGCGGACGAGACACGGATGGCGAGCGTGACGGCAGCAAGTCCGGTGGTGGCCCAACCGGGGCACGACCCGGGCAGCCATGATGCTGTAAGTCCCCGAGGCGTGGTCCCAATCGTCGCCTTCGCCAATCAGAAGGGTGGCGTGGGCAAGACCACAACGGCGGTCAACACCGCCGTCTCACTTGCGCAGCGCGGCTATCGCATCCTCCTCATCGACGCCGACCCGCAGGGAAACGCGACGTCGTCTTTAGGGATCGACAAGCTCGCCGTCGAACGCTCGATCTACGATGTTCTGGTCGATAGGCTTCCGCTCTCTGCGGCAATTGAGTCAACCGATCGACCCGGACTCGACCTGGTCGCGTCGACGCCGACGCTGGCCGGGGCCGAGATCGAGCTCGTCGAAGCCGGTGGACGTGAGACCCGGCTCCGCGAGGCGCTTGCCGGTTTGCTTCCTCGCTACGACGTCGTGTTGATCGACTGCCCACCCTCCCTTGGACTGCTGACCGTCAACGCGCTGACGGCGGCGCGGTCGGTGGTCGTCCCCATCCAGTGCGAGTTTCTGGCGCTGGAGGGGCTTGGCCAACTGATGACAACCGTCGATCTGGTCAAGCGCGGTCTGAACCCGCCGCTGGACGTTACCGGGGTCCTGATGACCATGTTCGATGCCCGTACCCGCCTTTCGGCGCACGTGGTCGCGGAAGTGCGGCGCTATTTTCCACACCGGATGTTTGGCACCGTGGTGCCCCGCTCTGTGCGATTGGCCGAGGCGCCGTCTTACGGTCAGGCCATTGTCGAATACGACCCGAGCTCGCGTGGCGCGGAAGCGTACGAGGCGTTCGTCAACGAGCTCACGACCCGTCTTCATCTGCCGCCACGGCTTCGCCCAGTTAGAGAATCCGCGGAGGGAACCCATCCATGACCATCACGGAGCCACGTCAGTTCGCCGTTCCCGGTATCGATGCCGCCACCCCTTGGAACGACACCCCACACCCATTTGATGCGCTCTCCGACACCGAGAAATTCGTCGGCCTCGGTCTCACCTTTGATGACGTATTGCTCGTTCCCGCCGAGTCCGACGTCCTGCCGGCGACCGTCAACACCGCAACCCGGCTCACGAAAACGATCTCACTCGCCATCCCGGTCCTCTCCGCGGCCATGGACACAGTTACCGAGGCCCGTATGGCGATTGCCCTGGCGCGCGAGGGTGGGCTCGGAATCGTCCACCGCAACCTGTCGATCGAGGAGCAGGTCGGCGAGGTCGACAAGGTGAAGCGCTCTGAGTCGGGCATGATTGTCGAGCCAGTGACGCTGCCACCGGAAGCCCCAGTACGCGAGGCGCTAACGGTGATGGAGCGTTACCACATCTCCGGAGTGCCGATTACCGAGGACTGCGGCCGGCTCGTCGGCATCCTCACCAACCGCGACCTCCGCTTCGTCGACGACGTCGAGCAGCCAGTACGCGGAGTCATGACCAGCAAGGACCTCATCACGGCTCCCGCCGGCACCACGCTGGAAGAAGCGCAATCCATCCTGCACCGGCACCGTGTGGAAAAGTTGCCGGTGGTCGACGAGCGCGGCTATCTCACCGGTCTGATCACGGTCAAGGACATCCAGAAGAAGATTCAGTTCCCGAACGCGACCAAGGATGCCCAAGGGCGGTTGCGAGTGGGCGCGGCAGTGGGAGTCGGGACTGATGCCGACGAGCGCGCGGCCGCGCTCGTCGCTGCTGGAGTCGATCTGCTAGTGGTCGATACGGCGCACGGCCACTCGGTCTCGGTCCTGCAAACGGTCGAGCGCATCAAGCGCCTGCACCGGATTGAGGTGATGGCGGGCAATGTCGCGACCGCGTCGGCCGCCGAAGCATTGATCACCGCGGGGGCGGACGCCGTGAAAGTCGGGGTCGGGCCAGGTTCGATCTGCACCACGCGCGTCGTGGCCGGGGTCGGTGTGCCCCAGGTCACGGCGGTCCTCGACTGCGCGCGCGCCGCCTCCAGGCACGGCATCCCGGTCGTCGCTGATGGAGGCATTCAGTACTCCGGCGACATCGCCAAAGCGATCGCGGCCGGAGCCGACGTGGTCATGCTCGGCTCACTGCTGGCTGGTGTCGACGAGAGTCCGGGTGAGGTGGTCCTCTACCAGGGCGAGCGCTTCAAAGAGTACCGAGGCATGGGGTCGATTGGCGCCATGAAATCACGCTCCTACTCCAAGGACCGCTACTTCCAGGAGGGGGTTGGCAACATTCAGAAACTGGTGCCGGAGGGGATCGAAGGTCGCGTTGCCTACAAGGGACCGCTAGGGAATCTGATCTACCAGCTCGTCGGGCGGCTTGCGCTCGGCAATGGGATACGTTGGCGCTCCTGACATTCCGACGATGAAGCGCGAGACGCGCTTCGTGCGGATCACCGCGGCGGGGTTGCGTGAGAGCCACCCACACGACGTCGTCATCACACGCGAAGCCCCGAATTACCGCTCCAGCGGAGGGTGACGGGTGATGGGTGATAGGGAGAACGACGGACGCTTTCCCGTCACCCCCGTTACCGTGAGCGAGACAAGCCATCACCACGAGCGCAGCAACTAACCACCCATCACCCCATCACCCGCCGTTGACTCTGAGTCCCATATAGTCAAGCGGCTAATCAATCGATACAATGAAAGCAAGGCCGGGAGGGAGGCCCGGGCGAGTGTAGGGGAAGGGAAACGATGCGGTTCCGGGGTCTGCTGGTCTGGTCGTTGAGCATCCTCATCATGCTCACGGGCGCTGGGCTGCCGGTGCACGCGGTGTCTGCTCGTTCGGTCGCGGCAGACTCCGCGTTCGTCGATGTCCCGATCTACGTGCAGCAGCGCAATCTCAGCTGCGAGTACGCCTCGCTCGTCATTGCCATGGGCGCGTACGACACCTGGATCTCGGAATGGACGTTCGACGAACTCGTACCCGCGTCGGATAACCCGCACTGGGGCTATCGCGGCGACATCAACGGGGCGTGGGGCAACACGACCGACTACGGGGTCTATCCCGAGCCGCTGGTTGGGCCATTGGCGCAACTCGGCTTCCGCGGTGAAGTGTTCTATGCCGAGGGCGATGCCGGTCGGTTGCAGCAGTATCTCAGCAACGGGGTGCCGGTGGTGCTCTGGCTCGGCATGTGGGGCGACCAGAGCTACTACGAATATGCCAGCGATGGCACGCCATACAAGATCAACCCTGGTTATCACGTCGTCGTCGGGTATGGCTACGACGAGTCCGGCGTCTATGCCGTCGATCCGGCCACGGGGAGCACCGTCTCCTGGTCGTGGGGCGACTTCATGTGGATGTGGGATGCCATGGACGGGATGTCTATGGCTGTGTGGCCCGTGGCCAGCGCGGAAGTCGCGGCACCTGAATCGTCTACCGAAATCGTAGCCAGCGACCCGACGCCCGGCGTCTGCTGCTGATCGTCCGTCTCACACCAATCGCAGGTTTTCGTCACAGCACCCGTCCGACTCGCCAACTGGCGAGTCGGACGGGCAGCTAATCTGCATGTGGTCTGCGGTGCGGACTCGTTCCTGCGGCGCTGCTGGCTCCGGTGTTCACGGCGGCCTTCCGTTTCAGCGCACCGCCGTCCGTGCCGCCATGGCCGCAAGTTGAACGCGGGTCTCGGCGTGCAGCTTGTTCAGTAATGAGGCGACATGGGTTTTGATGGTGTTGGGCGAGACGAAGAGCGTCTCGGCTATGGCCTTGTTCGAACGGCCTTCCGCCACCAACGCCAGGACCTCTCGCTCCCGCGGACTGAGGATTTCAGTGGCTATCGTCGCCTCGTGCACGACCGGTGACGCGACAGCTTCGCCGTCCGTTTGGTCCAGTACGGCCAGCGCCTCATCCAGAACCTCGGCAACAGTCATTGCATGCTCAGCGGCCACTGCCGCCGCAACAGCAACCTCCTCCAATGCGACGCGCACTTCTAACGTCGCCTGCTTGAGGGCCGCACGGTCATACGGAACCGATGAGATCTCTCTGCGCAGACCTTTTCCGCGCTGATCGAAAAGTGCGGCCAGCATCCGGGCCGAGTCCTGAAGCGAATTCCTACGCGCTGCTGGGACCAATGCCATTTGTGATCCGTGTGCCACTGTTGCTACGCCTCCGCCAGGGCGAATCGCCCCAAGACCTCGTTCAGCAGCACGTCCAGGCTGCCGCGATCGACGATCGGTACGATGTAGTGATCGATGCCCAGCTCCTCTAGCTGCTCCAGAAGGGCCGGCACCGCATCCGGCGACATTGCCATGGGGTGAGCCTCGCGCATCGGAGCTGGGCCAATGACCGTCTTTTCGATGGCATCGAACGGCCGGCCCTCGGCCTCGCAATGAACGCGCAGGACATCCAGTTTGTGAGATAGCGTCGCCAGCCCTTCCTCGCCCGGCGTGGCGAAGAGATTGCACGCATCGGCATACCGGGCAACTAATCGCAACGTTTTCTGCTCACCACCGCCGCCGATCATGATGCGTGGGCGGGGAATCGACAGCGGCATCGGCTCGCAAAGCGTCTCCGCGAGCTGATAGTGCTTGCCCTCGTACGGCCCGACCTCACCCGACCACATCTGTTCGGCGATTTGCAGCGTCTCTTCCAGACGCTCAAAGCGCTCGCTCACGGACGGGAACGGCACGCCGAGCCCAAGATGCTCGCGCTCGTACCAGCCGGCGCCGATGCCAAGCCAGGCGCGGCCGCCGGAGAGGACGTCGAGCGACGTCACGGTCTTGACCAGAATCCCCGGATATCGATAGGTGACGCCGGTGACGAGTGTGCCCAATTGGATGCGCTCCGTGATGCCGGCGACGTACGCGAGCGCTGTATAGCCGTCCAGCATCGGCTCGTCGACCGTGCCGACCGGTGGAATCTGGAAGAAATGGTCCATGACCCAGAGCGAATCGAGCCCTGCCTGGTCCGCATCACGGGCGATACCGGCCAGTTGAGGCCCAATCGCCGGCGACGCCTTCGCGCGTCAAGAAGCGTGGAATCGTAATGCCAAACTTCATCACCTTCACTCCTTCTGGATTGTCATCCTGTTAGTCAACAGTCGTTGACATGAGATACGATATGCGCAGCGAAACGGTTTGTCAACAACCGTTGACAATCGTTAATTATTCCGGGAGGAGCGGCCGTGTTTGGATGTGGTTCTGGCAAGATCGATGGCGCGGCTGACATGGGTCCGCGCAGTCGGAATGCCGCCGCCACCCGCCAAGCCATCATCGATGCGGCAAAATCCTGCTTCTCGCGTGACGGGTACGAGCAAGTTGGCGTGCGCGAAATCGCGGCGCGAGCAGGGGTCGACCCCGCTCTCGTGAATCGCTATTTCGGCTCCAAAGAGGGGTTGTTCTCGGAGGCGGTCGCCAGCAAATTCGATCTCAGTCCCCTCCTGGACGGAGATCGCGCCACCCTTGGTCGGCGTCTCGCCGAGTACGTCTTGCAAAAAAAGCCGGTTGGCGCCAATTATGATCCACTCGTGGCGCTCCTTCGCTCCTCGTCGAGCGAGGTCTGTGGCGGAATGCTGCGCAAAGCGATTCTGGACGGTTTTGTTCACCCGCTGGCCGAGCGGCTCGATGGCCCGGATGCGTTGTCACGGGCAGAACTGGTGGGGTCGACGCTTCTGGGACTGCTCGTCCACCGCACAGTCATTGGCGGAGCCGAGGCAGCGGACAATGAACGCATTGTGGCGCTTGTGGCGCCGACGCTGCAGGCGTTCATCGACGGTACCGGGTGAAAGCGGGCGCAGTACACGGCAGGAGGGGAGGCCATGGAATCGCTAGCAGGTCGCGCGGCGCTCGTGACCGGCGCCGGGATAGGGATCGGAGAAGGGATCGCCCGCGAGCTGGCACGGCAAGGCGCGCGAGTAGCGATCCACTACAGCGGTAGCAGCGCCGGAGCCCATGCCGCCATGGCCGAGATCACGGCCGCCGGTGGCGAGGCCGTCGCGCTTCAAGGGGATCTCCGATTCGTTGACGACTGTGAACGCGTGGTAGCCGAGGCGACAGACGCCTTCGACGGATTGGACATTCTGGTCAATAACGCTGGCGTTACTCGTGCCGGGACGATCGAGGAGACGACCGAAACCATATTCGACGAGATGTTCGATCTCAACATGAAGGGCTATTTCTTTTGCGCTCGCGCCGCCCTCCCCGCGCTTGAACGCTCGGGACACGGCTCGATCATCAACATCACCTCCATCCACGGCGGGGCGGGATTCCCGAACCACGCCGCCTATGCGGCGACCAAGGGAGCAGTCATCGGATTCACCCGATCGCTAGCCATCGAGCTCGCACCGCGCCACGTGCGGGTCAACGCCATCGGCCCCGGGGTCGTCGAAGTGCCTCGCTACTTCGACATGCCGGGGTATACGACCGAGTTTGGGAATACGTCTGATACCGTGGGGTCGCGTCGGACGGCCGAGTGACATCGCTCCGGCCGTCGCCTTTCTCGCGGGTGATAGCGCGGATTTCATCACCGGGCAAACGCTCTATGTGGATGGTGGCACGAACGCGCGCATGGGACTCTTCTGGGAGAGCCCAGCGGAGTGACGGCGATGCGAGTGCAGCTGCTTCAGGCGTACATCCCCTGCGAGAGACCAGCGGAGTGACGGCGAGGCAAATTGACCCACTTCGCGTTGACATCCCCTTCGCAGGCAGCAAGCGGCCATGATACCGGGCGAGTCGATCAATCTTCGGGCGGTCGAACGAAACGATGCACCCCTGCTCCACCGCTGGTTCAACGATCCGGTCGTGATGCGCGGCTGGGGGTGGAGCGCTCCTGCCCGCTCTCTGCACGACGTCGCCGGTCAACTGGAAGAGTGGTTGGCGCGGGAGAGCGTGTTGGGCCGACCTGAAGCGCTCATCGCCGAATCACTGGATGGTGACCCGATTGGCCTCGTGGTGGCGCGGGTCGACCGGCCAGAGGTCCACTCTGTAGAACTCTCGCTCCTCATCGACGCCGATCACTGGGGCCAGGGATTCGGGACCGACGTGTTACAGACCGTCCTCGAGGCTTGCTTCGCCGGCTGGGGCGTGCACCGGGTGGGAGTCTCCGTCGAGGTGAACAACGTGCGCGCGTTAGCGCTCTATCGCAGACTCGGATTTCAGGAGGAGGGCCGCCTTCGTCAAGCGGCATATCATGACGGCGTGCACGCCGACATCCTCCTCTACGGGCTGCTCGCAGCCGAGTGGATAGACCACGAGGAAGTGGAAACGAACGCTGTTGTGCTTTCTAGGTCGACTCGGGAAGACCCTTTCCACCAACTGGCTCGAGGATAAACCGATCTCCCATACGGGCGATTAGGGGTTTCGCGCGTGCGATGATTTCTCGAACAGCATCGTCGGTGAGCGAGGCGGCGTGGTCCGCTTCACTGCGCCACACTTCTGTGACCCAGAGGGCATCGGGGTTGTCCGGCATCAAATTCACGATCCATACCTCGCAGCCCGGCGCGTCCGCCACGAGACCGGCCGCCTCCAGTAGCAGGGCGAGCAGGGCATCACGTTGCCCGGCCTGGGCAATCATTGTTCCGCAGAGCCCGAATCGACCCACCTTCACCTCCGTAAGACATCATGCCGTTCAGATTGCCGGACCGCTGACCCGCGGGTTGAACTGGACACTGACGCCTAGCACCAGGCCAAAGACCATCCACAGAATGGCAATCAGCAGCGCGATAGCGACGATCTGGATCAGGGCCGTCTTCGCGGCCGCGCCGAAATCGTACGTGCCCGGTATAGTCCGCCGATCGATGTAAACCGCGCTGACACCTGTTCCGACGAACGGGATCAGCGTGAGGAGCGCCCCGAAGAGCAACGTCTTCCATGCCGGTCTCGGGTGCTCGGGTGGAAGATACGGACCCGTGGAGAAACCGAACTCGGTCGGTGTACGCAAACGATCCATGTCGCCTCCGGTCGCAGATGGGGAGCGACGCGGGACGCCGTCCCCACGATCTTACCTGACTTTCGACTGGTGGCAAGACGAATGACGAAGAACAGCCAGGCGCCAACTAGGTTGGCGACCGCGCAGGATCCAAGCGAGCCGTTTGACGTCATCACCGCCCACGGAACACCTACCGGGCGGGTGAAACCGCGCGCCGAGGTCCACCGCGACGGCGACTGGCACCGGGCGATCCACGTCTGGGTCGCCGGGTTGGACAGAGGCGACTCGCCGTTCCTGATAGTCCAGCGCCGCGCGCCCGGCAAGGACACCTGGCCGAATCGTTTCGATGCCACGGTCGGCGGGCACTACCGCGCGGGAGAGACGCTTGCTGACACGTTGCGTGAGGTCGAGGAGGAGATCGGGGTCATCCCCGACCCGCAACACCTCCGTCCCCTCGGCGTCCGCATCTGCGCGAACGAAGCCCAGCCGGGCATCATCGACCGAGAGATCCAGGACGTATTCCTCTTGCGAGACGAACGTCCACTCACTCGATTTCAGCCGAATCCTGCCGAGCTCGCCGCGCTCGTCCGTTTTCCGCTCGATACACTCGTGCCATTCCTTGCCGGCGAATCAGATGAGATCGAAGGGCAGTCGATCACACCAGGTGCTGCACGGACGGCGCCCATCACTGCCCGCGTCGATGATTTCATTCCGACCGTCGATCGCTATTTCCTGCGCATTGCGATCGCGGCCCAACGCGCGCTGCTCGGAGAGCAGTATGTCGTTGTGTGATCAAACGCAGGCGCCGAGGAAGTGGCTGTGCTGTATCTTCCGGTGAGGATGACGCCCATTTTCGCCGCTCATGGAAAGAAGAACTCCGCAGCATGAAGGTCTCCATGGAAGAGGTAACAGCACTAACTGCCGCGCTGGTAGCGATCGACTCGACCAACCCGGATCTCGTGCCGGGAGGCATGGGAGAGGTGCGAATCGCCCGCTTCGTCGCCGATTGGCTCGAGGAGGCGGAGCTCGAAGTCGAGCTACACGCGCTCGCCCCAGCCGCGCCAACGTGATCGCCATCGCCCGCGGTAGAGGCGAGGGCAGCGGCAAGTCCCTGATGCTCAACGCCCATATGGATGTGGTCGGCGCGGGCGGGATGATCGAGCCATGGACGCCGCGCATCGAGGGCACGCGCCTCTATGGGCGCGGCGCCTACGACATGAAAGCCAGCCCTCGCCGCGATCATGCTCGTGGGCCGGGAAGCGGCCGCGATCGGTCTTGGCGGTGATGTGATTGTCACCGCCGTCGTCGACGAAGAGTTTGCCTCGATCGGCGTCCAGGACGTCGTGCGCCGGATGCGCGCCGACGCCGCTATCGTCACGGAGCCGACCGGGCTCGATCTTTGCGTAGCGCACAAGGGATTCGTCTGGTTGGAGGTGGAGACTCACGGCGTGGCATCACATGGTTCGCTCCCAGATGAAGGCGTCGACGCCATCGCCAAGTTGGGCCCGGTGCTCACCGGTCTCGCGGCCCTGGATCGCGAGCTACGATCGCGGTCCGGCTACCCGCTGCTCGGGCCTTCCTCGGTTCATGCCTCACTTATCCGGGATGGCCAGGAGCTCTCCACCTACCCCGATCGCTGCACGCTATCGGTCGAGCGGCGGACGATTCCGGGCGATACGACCGCCGAGATCGAAGGGGAGATCTCGGTCATTCTCTCCGAAGCACGGTTGGCGGATCCCACATTCCAGGCTCAGCAATGCACGCTGCTAGTTCGCGCCCCGTTCGGCGTCGCGGTTGACGAGCCGATCGTAACTCTCGCCCAGCGGCATCTCGCCCGCGTGCGGGGCAATGAGCCAGATGTTGTAGGAGCCGGCGGGTGGATGGATTCGGCTTTTCTCGCCGGCGCCGGCATCCCGACGGTGATCTTCGGTCCGGATGGTGAGGGCGCCCATAGCGACGTCGAGTGGGTCGATCTGGAGAGCGCGTCGCGCACCACTGACGCCCTCCTCGGGATCATCTCGGAGTTCTGTGCATGACAAGAGACGTTAAGGGCATCGTATGAGCGAATCGGGCAATCCCTTCGGACCGCTTGAAACCGAGGAGAACGGTGCCGGGCCGCAGGCAACGATCGCGCGCGCCCGTGAGGCCCTGGCGCCGGTGCGCGACGCGATGGAGCGCGGGGGGTTCTACGCCTATGGCACGGTCGACGAAGAAAACCGATGGGTCATCAGTGCCGACGATGAGGCCGGACATGTCGACGTCCGGGTCGGCCCGGACGGTTTTCAACTCGAACTCTGGGCGACGTTACCCGGTCTCTTCAGCGAAGAGGAGAACGATTTCCGCCGCCGGGCGATGGAACGCCTGGCCCGCATGTCGATTCCCGCCGTACAGCAGGGATTCCTGGCCCCGCATCAGGAAGCATGGTGGGACGAGACCGAAGGGGGTCCCGCGGCCCGTATTCGCTACGAACTGCCCTTCACCGCGGCAGAACACGCCGGGACTTTCGCCCGGGAGCGCCTGCCGGAGCTTGAGCAACTCCTCGACTTCATCGCGACGCAAGTGACGTGAGGTCGCAGGGTGGCAGGAGGTACTGAATTGAGTTGGAAGTGCGTCACCGGTTGAAAGCTCGTTGCTCCCTGACGCCCATCACCCTTCCACCCTCGTCTCACCCTACGTGGATTGCAGGCCGGGATGCAGGATCGGGATCGGTTTGGCGGAGGATCTCGCGTGTCACAGGGGCGATATCGCCTTCCCCGAAGATGACGAAGCGGGCCAGATACTTCAATGGGTTTCCTTCCGTCCAGCCAAAGTAGGCGTGAGGTTTCTTGCCAGTCCGGTCGCGGATTGCGAGCAATGTGGCGGCCAGCCCATTGGGAACGGACGCGCTCTCGACCTGGAGCACCCGAAATCCGGAGACCTCCTCCCCTCTCACGACGACATTTGCAGCGAAGTCTGATGCGTCTTTGACCGTCACCTCGAGGAAAAGCACGCGATCGCCCGCCGGGATATGGCTGGCCTCCCGCTCCTCCCGCTCCTTGATCAAGTACTCGCGCGTGTTCCGCTCGTCCGGGTGATTGGCGATCAGGCGCATTGTCCCTCGCTTCGCGGCTTCCTGGATGAAGCGCTCCGCAGTTTCATCGAACTCGACCTCAGTAACACGCAACTCGGTCGAGCGCAAGACCCGGGAGATGAGGGAGATAACGACGATCATCACGAAGAAGACCGCGGCCATCAGCAGCCCGCCGGGATTCTCCAAGATGGTGTTGAGGAACGCGTACAAGAAGATCAGCATGACCGCACCGAACCAGACGATCGATCGCCGGTCCCGCTTGCGCCACTCCGAGAGAAAGACCGCTACTGAGGCGGAGGCGATCACCGCCAGGACACCAGTTGCGTAGGGACCAGCCTGGGTGTTGATATCGGCGCGGAAGATAATCGTCACCCCGAAACAGATGAACGTGTAGATGATGACCAGCGGCCGCGTGGCCCGCGTCCAATCGGGCGCCATACCATAGCGCGGCAAGTAGCGGGGAACGATGTTCAGCAAGCCGGCCAGCGCCGAGGCTCCGGCAAACCAGAGGATCAGGATCGTCGAAACGTCATAGACGGTACCGAAGACCTCTCCGAGATACTCATGGGCGAGAAATGCCAGGGCACGGCCGTACGCCTCGCCTCCCTCTTCGAACGCCTCGTGGGGGATGAGCAACGTAGTCACAAAACTGCTCGAGATCAGCATCACGCTCATGATCGAGGCCGCGACCGTGAGCAGTCTCCCCGTGTTCCGGATGCGGCACTCGGGCCGCCGCGGATCGTCAGTCGCACACCCCTTGACCAGCGGCATGACGACGACACCGGTCTCGAACCCGGAAAGTCCCAGGGCCAGCCGTGGAAAGAGGAAGATCGCGGTCAGCGCCATCGCGATGGGACTGCTGTATTCGAGATTGAGCGAATCGCGCCAGTTGGCAAGGAGAGAAGGTTCCAGTCCGATCTCCCAGTAGGCGCGGGCGAGGACTACGACATTGAGTGAGAGGTAGAGCGCCACGATGCCGACGGCGATGCCGATCGCCTCTGAGAAACCCCGCAGGAAGAAGACGCCAAGCAGGAAAATCAGTCCGAGTGTGATCGGCAGCTCGTAGCCAAGAAGACCATGGCCCAGCGGATTTTCGGTAATGTGGGCCGCGGCATCGGATGCGGAGATAGTGATCGTCACGACGAACGCGGTCAGCACGAAGCTGATCAGCACCAGGACGAGGATCTTCCCCTGCCACCACGAGAGCAGACGCTCCAGCATTGAAATCGAGCCGTCGCCATGCGGGCTTTCGGCGGCGACACGGCGATACATGGGAAGTGCCCCGAAGAGGGTAACGAGGACCAGGACGAGTGTCGCCACGGGAGCGAGGGACGCGGCGGCAAGAGCGGCGATGCCCGGCTGGTAGCCGAGCGTTGAGAAGTAATCGACGCCGGTCAAGCACATGACCTGCCACCAGGAGTGCTTGTGGGCATGGTGCTCCGGCGCGTGTGGGCCTTCAGGTTCCTCCGCCGTGTCGTAGAGGAGCCACTGGCGGACTCCGCCGTCTACCGAGGTCGGTTTTTGTGGACCGACCCGAACGGCCGTGTTCTTGTCGTCCGACAATCCGTCACCCCCAAAGAGCCACAATCCCGCCGCGCGGAATTACGCACTATGGCTCGGGGGTGTGCAACCTGACGAGGGTGACGGGTGACAGGCGCTGGGTGACGGGATGATCAGCGGCAGCATCCCTGGCTGTCTGCCTTCCGACTTCCGACTCCCAACTTGCGACTTCCCGCTCCGTACAAACACGAACCCGGCCTCGGAGGCCGGGCACGTGCGGGAAGGGGAAGGGGTTTGGGTTCGAGAAGTGGCGGCCTGGGGAGGGCTCACCGTCTTCTTGCTCCTATCTACGTCGCCGTTCTCAGGTCGGATTCAACCGCCAGGCGTCTCAACCGAATCACCCAGTCTCACCCTCCGGGCATTTGTGGATCAAGTGCATCGCGGAGGCCATCACCCAGGAACGCGAAGGCCATCATGACGCAGGCAATGAGAGTCGCCGGCATGATGACGAAGATCGGTCGGAACGTCATCTGAGGGAAACTGCTAAAAACCATGCTGCCCCAACTTGCCGTCGGCGGCTGAATTCCGATGCCCAAGTAGCTCAGCCCGGCCTCAGCCAGAATGTAGGACGGTACGGCGAAAGAAACCGCCACAATGATCGGCGCCAGGGTATTGGGCAGGATGTGACGGAGCAGGATGCGGGAGGTTGGGACACCGACGGCGCGAGCGGCTTCCACGAATTCCTTCTCTTTGAGGCTGAGGACCTGTCCGCGCACCAATCTGGCCATGTTGACCCAGCCAGTGATGGCGAAGGCGACAAACAACAGGAGCAGCCCACCGAGCGACTGACCAAACCACGTCTGCCGCAGCGATGCTTGGAGAATGATGAAGAAGAGGAGCGACGGAAACGCGTAGACGACGTCGACCCCACGCATAAGGAGGTTGTCCCAGCGACCGCCGAGCCAGCCGGCAATGAGCCCATACGCTGCGCCCAGCACGACCGTGATGATCATTGGGACAAACCCGACCACCATACTTATGCGCGCACCGTACAGGAGCCGGCTCAACTGATCGCGGGCCAGGCTGTCGGTGCCCAAGGGATAGGCGGGATCGCCCTGTTCCATCCACGCTGGCGGTGTGTTGCTCATCGCAGTCGGTGGGATGATGTTCGGATCGTGGGGAGCTAGCAGCGGAGCTCCCGCGGCGATCAACAGCATGAGCAGGATGAAGAACGCGCCGACCAAGGCCGCGGCGTTTTGCCGCAGCCGTCGCCAGGCATCCGACCAGAGGCCGCGTGGTTGACTTGGCGCGACGCCTCTCAAGGTGTCCGGTCGCACCACTCCCACCAGTATCATAGGTGTCTTTCTCCGGTCGCCGATTGCCGAGCCCTATTAGCCCGTCTTGACGCGTGGGTCGGCGAGACCGTATGCAATATCGACTGCAAGGTTGGCGAGCACGATGATGACGGCGTAGAAGAGCGTTGTCGCCATGATGACGGGATAATCACGAGTGGTGATGCTGTCGATGAAGAGGTATCCCATACCCGGCACGCCGAAGACGCGCTCGATGATGATCGTTCCCGTAATCAGGCCCGCCAGAGCCGGTCCCAGAATCGTGATGACTGGCAGCATCGCATTCCGCACGACGTGGCGGAGCAAAACGGTGCGTTGCCTCAGCCCTTTGGCGCGGGCGGTGCGCACATGATCTTGTCGCTTCTGTTCCAGAATACTCGCGCGTGTCAGGCGGGCGATGAACGCGGCTCCTCCTATACCCAGGGCAGCACTGGGAAGGATGTAGCTTCGCCAATCCGTGAAGAGCACGGGCACCCAATCCAACAGAACGGCGAAAACGACCAAGAGGAAGATCGCGATCACGAAGTCCGGAAGCGCGTACCCAATGGTGGCAATCAGGAGACTGCCGTAATCGATCAGGGTATTCTGCTTCAGCGCGGCAATGATCCCGACCGGGATGCCGAGTGCCAGCGACATCAGCAACGCCAGGATGCCAATCCGCGCGGAGTAGGGAAAGCCGCGCATGATGATGTCCACGGCGCTGGTTCCGCGCTGCGTGTAGGAATCACCAAAGTCGAGTTTGACGGCGTTTCCCAGATAGATCAGGTATTGCTGGGCCAGCGGCTTGTCGAGGCCGTAGCGGCGGTTGAAGGACGCTTCCAGCGCGGGATCGAGCCGCCGGCCACCCGACGCCCTGGCATCCCACGGGCTTCCCGGCGCCGCATGCATCAGGAAAAAGGTCACCGTCGCCACGAGCCAGAGCACCGGAATCATGGAGAAGATTCGGTTCAGGACAAACTTCGCCACGGCGCCTCCGCCGCTCGCCGGGATTCCCACGGCGACCCTAACACGACCGGCCACCGGCGCCGGCGGCCGGTCATATTGCGGTGTTACGACGCCGTCTTGTAGATCTTCTCCATCTGATAGACGGTATCGACCACGCTCGTCGGGTAGGTGACGTACCCCTGGACATTCGGCTTCACGAGCACCAGGTTCTCCCCGTGAATGTAGAACGCGACCGGCGCCTGCTCGGCGAGACGAGCGTCTGCCTCCTGGTAGAGCGGAATCGCCTCCTCGAGCGGCAGTGCGTCGGCCTGCTGGACCAGATCGTAGAACTCTTGATCCTCCCAACCGAGGGGCGCCCGCGTTGAGCCGGGTCCAAACACCAGCGAGAGCCAGTCTTGCGGGTGAGGGTAGTCTTCGAACCAGTTTTCCAGAGAGATGAGCAACGAGGGATCATTGTTTGTCCGCATCGACTGGAGCTGGGCGAGGTCGATCGGCGTGGGCTGAATATCGATGTTCAGTTCCTGGTTCAAGCTCTGGGCCCAGAATGTTGCCCGCTGTTGCGCTGTTGCCGACTCGCTGTCGTAGTGAAGCTGGAGAGTCGGGAATCCCTCGCCGTTGGGGTATCCAGCTTCGGCGAGAAGCTGCTTTGCTCGCTCCGGATCGTATGCCTGCTCGATCTCGTCCTGATAGCCGGGGATACCCGGATACAGGAACGTGCCAGCCGCAACGCCAACACCATTGTTGATCTGCTGGATGTACTGATCCCTGTTCATGGCCGCGGCGAAAGCTTGCCGCACGAGAACATCGTCGAACGGCGGGGCCGCATTGTTGAAAGACATGAAGAAGGTGTTGGCCCCAACTTGCCGATGAAGCTCCTGGCTCAGAGTCGGATCTTGCTCGATCTGTGGTAGCTGCGTTGGAGCGGGAGCACCAATATCAAACTCACCCTGCTGATAGGCGAGGAGCTCGGTTTCGGGGCTGCTGACCTCGCGGTAGACGATGCGGGCCACACCTGGCGCGCCGCGGAAATAGTCGTCGTTCCGCTCAAAGACCCATTCCTGGTTTGGTGTCCAGCTGACGAGCTTGAACGGTCCGTTGCCGACGTAATACTGCGGATCTCCCCACCACTGCTCACCACCGGCTTCGACCAGGTCCTGACGGGATGGATAGGTGACCCAGGTGGCCATGACGTAGGGGAAGTACGCCAGCGGCCCGCTCGAGCTGAATCTGGAGCGTTTGATCGTCAATCGCCTTGATCGATTCATTCACGGCCGCTTCGAGCTGTGGCAGCTCTGCCTGCTGGGCTTCGACGTCCGCGGAGCGCCATTCTTCGCAGCCAACGATATCGAAGAGGATGTTGGAATAGTTTCCGTTGACGACCGGGCTGCACGCCCGCGCGATGGCATAGGCGTAGTTGGCCGCGGTTACCGGTACCCCATCCGTGTACGTCATTCCTTCTCGGATTGTGAACGTGTAGGTCGTTCCATCTTCAGAGACGGTCATGCTCTCTGCGGCCGCGGCCGCGACCTGGTTCTCCTCGTTCAAGGCCAGAAGCGGCACAAACACCTTGGAACTGATCTCTATCTCGTTAAGGAAGGCCAGCACCTGAGGGTCACCAGAATCGATCTCGCTCCCCAGATTGAGCGTCAGCGTAGCGTTCGGGTCAGCGTCTGCCTGTTCGGCGCCGGGCGCCGTCGGAATCTCGGAAAGCTGACCCGCAACACCGGGGGTCGCCTGAGGTGTGCCGGTCTGCGCGGCAGCACTCCCGAGGGACAGACTCCCGGCCAGCGCGACGATCGCGAGCAGTGAGCGGCAGAATCCTTCGCGCCTGTGTCTTGTCACCACACCCCTCCAATCTCGCATCGCGACACTGCAGTTATTGCTGCGGTGAGCGCGACAGATTCTCGAACGCATCTCGACCGATATGAAGCCCCGATCAACCCGGAAGGCGTCGACGACGTGCCGCTCCCGAAGAGCACCGGCCGGTTAATCCATGCGTGCAATAGTCGACGCACCCTAGCGCCCCGGCCAGTGAGTGTCAAGCCCGGCGCAACATCCCGGGAATGATGGTGCGAGTGCGTTATCGCATTACGCCTCGCTGACCGGCAACCTCTTCGCACTCGGTTCCGATATCCCTTGGAAGTGGGGCCAGATTCGTGGGAGCTCCATGCGGTCAGGGTTCTGTAGAGAGCCCTATCGCGTCACTCTCACCTCGTCCGATCCGTACACCGTGTGTCGGCGAGCGCTGACCAGGTCGTCGGTCTCCGCTGTGGTGATCCCCTGCCAACCAAGCACCTGACGAACGAACTCGAGCCCCGCCTCGAACTCCGGTTGGACAACCTCGTCCGCTCCCCTCTCGGCGAGCCCACTGACGTCGCCGGTGCCCGGGGCGCGAACGATGACGTGGATCGCCGGGTTCAGCGCCCGCGCGTTCCGAATCACCGCTTCCGTGGCCAACAGATCTGGCGTCGTCACCGCGACGGTCCGCGCCGTGGGGACGCCCGCGCTCTCCAGCTCGGCGCGTGACGCCGCGTCGCCGTATAACGCGTCGATGCCACGATCCCGCAAGCCGCGCACGATTGCCGGATTGAGCTCAATCACGCTGTAGGGCTGATCCCAACGATCGAGCGCAGCGCCGATCTCCGCGCCGACCCGCCCAAAACCACAGATCACAACGTGGTCGCCGGCGGGCGCTACCGGTGGCGGTGGTCCCGCCGCCAACCGCTCCTGGCGTTTCACCCCGGGCAGGTGCTCCGCAATCCGGACCAGCCGCGGGGAGATGGCGACCAGTATCGGCATCGCCAAAATCGAGCAGAGCGCAACGGAAAGGATCGTGCCGTACTCGTCGATATCGATCAGCCCGTGGTCAAACCCGGAGCTAGCCAGGACGAAGCTGAACTCGCCAATCTGGGCCATGAAGACGGCAGCCAGCGTAGCGGTACGGTGGTCAACACCGGCAGCCAATAGCGCCCCGCCGATGATCAGTAGCTTGCCGATGACCAGCACCAGGGCGAAACCAAGCACGAGTTGCCACTGCGCGATCAAGGCGTAGGGGTTGATCAACATGCCGACGGCGACGAAGAAGAGTGTCGCGAAGATGTCTCGGACCGGGATGATGTCCGCGAGCACCTGCTCTTCGAACTCGGACTCGGAGACCACGATTCCGGCCAGGAACGCGCCGAGTCCCAGCGACAACCCTGCCGCGTGCGTGGCCAGCGCGACCCCGAGCGCGATGGCCACGATCGCGAGCATGAAGAGCTCCCGCGACCCGGCTCGGGCCACGATGTGCAGGAGGGGAGGCACGAGCCGGGTGCCGAGGAGAAACGCGGCAATCAGGACGATGGCCGAGATAAGAAGCGACTGCCCGATGGCGAAGCCGCCGCCGCGCTGACCGGCGATGACCGGGATGAGCGCGAGCATAGGCGCCAGGCTGAAATCCTGGACGATACCGAGCCCGAGAGCTACGCGGGCATGCGGGCTCTCCATCTCGCCCCGGCCCAGGAGCACCTTGAGCGCGACGATCGAGCTGGAGATAGCGAAGGCGCCGCCGAGCAGCAGCGCCGCTCCGAGGGTCCACCCCCCGGCTAATCCAGCTGCCGTTCCCAGGACGACCGTGAGCGGGATCTGAATCGCCCCACCGAGCAACGCGGCCCTGCGCACGCGAATCACTTCGCTGAGGGAGAACTCGACGCCGAGCCCGAACATCAGGAGTGCGACGCCGAGATTGGCTAGCAGTTGGACCCGATCCACGTCCGCGACCAGACCGGGCGTGTTCGGACCGATCGCCAGGCCGGCGAGGATGTACCCGATCAACGCGGGTAGACCCAGGCGCTGGGCGATGAGACCGCCGATCGTGGCCGCACCCAGCGCGATCACGATGTCGACGATGAGGCGGACATCCTCCATGCTGCGCTCCGGCCGGGCTCCCCCGACGATGGCTGGTCTGGTGAACTCTGCCAATTGAAGCAGGCGGACGTGCCGACTTCGATTCTATATGCGGAAGAAGACGATGAGCGTTACGGCCAGGAGCAGGCTCAGGACCACGGGCCAGTAGGCCAATGTCGGAATCAGGTTGTTCCGGTGGGCGATGAACTTCGGTCTTACCGGGGAGGCCAGCAAGATAGCGTTCAAGACAACAACTACGATGACCCCATAGAGGATGATAGGAATCACCTCGATGTAGCTGATAGCCTGCGTGCCAACACCGGTCCGTATCTGGTTGTGCTTCAAGATCACGGCGAAGAGGAGTCCACTCGCTGAGGCGAGCACCCCCGCCGTACTCAGCCCAAAGCGCCCCTTCAGGTTCTCGTCGTCTGTTGTCAGCACTATGAGCCCAAAGAGCAAGAAGGCAACGGCGATGGCGAAGACGAGGTGTTCGAAGAACGGGCCCGTGAAGTTTCGATCGAGCACGAGATTGAAGTTGAGTTCGGGGAACTCCTGGAAGTCACCGGCATCGCCAATCCCGAATGAGGAGTTGTATGGCTCGTCGGAGAAGCTGAATCCGGAATAGAGCGGGGTCCACCCGCTGTAGACGAACTCGGGCTCGATTCCCGGCAGGGTCGCCGGTTCCGTTGAATAGTACGCGTCGAAATCGGGCACAAGGATGCTGGCACGGGCAAAGTCGCGCGACCACATGCGCAACCAGAGATCCTGCTCATCGAAGGGAAACTCGGCGTACTCGAAGGGCTGGCGCAGTGTCGCCGCGAAATACCAGCCGACCGTCTCGACACCGCCCTCCTCGTAACGGTACGCCTCCTTGGTGTCGTATGCCTCCTTGATCGCCTCAACGAGCACAACGCCTCGCTCGAGATCCGCCGGCACATCCGGGCCGAAACGTTGCCAGACATACCCCGAAACCTGAACATTGCCACCACTCAGGAACTCCATCGACTGGATCAGCACGCCGGTCGGGATGCGAATGGGGTCGCGGTTTGCCGGCAGGTGCCCAGCGAGATAGACGTCGGTTTCCGCAGCACTGGTCACCAGAGTGCCATGCCACCGATTTTGTCGCTCACTGCCCGCAATCGCTCCCCACGAGACAGTCAAAGCGACCAACAAGGCGATCGACCAGGCCGCTGACGTTTTCACAAGCGGCCAAAGGTCACCGCGCTCCGGCCGGAACACCAGCACCGACAACGCCATGACGGCGACCACGGCGAGAACGATCGTGGCGGCGAAGGAAGGTGAAGCCGGAACGGCGGCGAGCGACCCATGGACCTGCAGAAAGCGCGAAACGATCCAGAGCGACGCGGCCGTCGAAAGCAGCAGCAGGACGGCGGCAACCGGCCGAACCCAGGAGAGTGCCACCGAGGGCTGCGGCGATCCGGCTTCCGCATCCACGGCCTCGCCGCCAACCACATTTGGTTCCCTTGAAACAGGTGCTATGCCCAATGCCACCTCCGCGACTCGGCTCCCGTGATGGTGTGCGTCATACGTATCTCCGGGCCGGTCAAGGTAGTCACAATAGAGGAAAGTGTGGCAGAACCGGTTCCTAGCAGGCCAATTGAGACGTCGAATTGGCCCCTATACTCCTGCCAATCTCATGGTTGACCGATCCCCGGAGGAGCCATGCCTCACCCGGCAACCAGCTTCGACCCGGCCGCCTGGCGGCGGCGTCTGCGCGTCGCGCTAGGTCAGGAACCCGCCGATCTCGTCCTCCTAGGGGGTGAGGTCGTCGATGTGTTTGGTGGTGCTACGTACAGGGCCGACGTCGCTATTGTCGATGGCGTCATCGCCGGGGTTGGGTCGTATCCGGAGGCGCGAGAATGCCTCGACGTGGCCGGCACGTGGGTCGCTCCCTCATTCATCGATGCGCACGTGCACACGGAAAGCGCGCTCGTCTGGTTACCCGAGTTCGCACGTGTGGTCGTACCCCACGGTACTGGTGCGGTGGTGACCGATCCCCACGAGGTCGCCAATGTTGCCGGCTTGGCCGGGATGAACGCGATGCGCGTCGCCGCGCGCGGATTGCCGCTCGGCATCTTCTTCACCGTCCCGTCCTGCGTGCCGGCCAGTCCACGGGAGTCCCCGGGAGCCGACTTTGGACCATCGGAGATCGCGGAGATGCTGGCGTGGCCAGAGTGCGTCGGTCTCGGGGAGTTGATGGACTTCCCCGGAGTTCTTGCCGGCGATGAAGGTATTGCGGCGAAGCTTGCCGTTTCCGCTGGCAGGCGTCGTGACGGACACGCCCCGGGTCTGCGGGGTCCGGCGTTGCAGGCGTATCTTGGATCCGGCCCGGGCTCGGACCACGAATCGACGACGATCGAGGAAGCCACGGAAAAGCTCCGCGCCGGGCAGATGGTGATGATTCGAGAGGGTTCATCGGCCCGCAATATGACAGCGCTTCTGCCGATCATTACCGACGCGACGTATCCGCGCTGCTGCTTTTGTTCTGATGACCGCGACGTGCACACCCTCCTCCACGACGGTCACATGGACGTGACGCTTCGCCAGGCCATCGCTATGGGGCTCGACCCGGTGCGCGCGATCCGGCTGGCCACCTGGAACGCGGCTGACTACTGGCGGTTGGAAGGCTGGGGCGCGGTCGCGCCTGGGTTCCGGGCGAACCTGGTCGTGCTGGACGATCTACGTGACGTTCGCGTCCGCATGACGCTCTTCCAAGGGAGGGTCGTCGCGCGCGATGGGGCGGTCGTCGATGGCACGGTCGCCGACAGCCCCATTCCCGACAGTCTGCGAGACAGCGTCCACATCGCACCACTTGCTCCGAGCGATTTGCGGCTCGACTGCGAAGCGGCACGCCAGGCTGTGGGCGTCATCCCAGGTCAGATCGCGACCCGACTGCTCGCGGTCGAGCCAGAGATTCACGGTGACTGCGCCGTTGCCGCACCGGAGCGGGATCTCTTGAAACTCGTCTGCGTCGAGCGGCACCGTGGCACGGGCCGCGTTGGCGTGGGTTACGTGCAGGGTTTTGGGTTGCGTCGTGGCGCACTAGCATCGACTATTGCTCATGACGCCCACAACATCGTCGCGGTTGGCGCGGATGACGGCGATCTGCGGCTGGCCATCGCTACAGTCGTCGGAAAGGGCGGCGGGCTAGCCGCCGTCGCGGACGGACAAATCCTTGCCCAGATGGCACTTCCAGTCGCGGGAATCCTTTCGGACCGGCCACTACCCGAGGTGGCGGCGGCCTATGCGGCCTTAGAGGAAGCCGCACAGGAGTTAGGAAGCCAGGTCCCCTCGCCGTTTGGCCTCCTGGCCTTCATGGCGCTTTCCGTGATCCCCGAGGCGCGGGTCACCGACCGCGGGTTCGTTCACGTTGGGGTGACGGCGTGACGGGGTCATGGGTGATGGGTGATAGGTGATAGGCGATCCTGAGTGACCGGAGATCTCTGTTCTCAGCGGTCTTGTGCCATTGCAAGCCTTTGGTTGCCCTCTCACCAAACCCTCATGACCCATCACCTATCACCCATCACTTGAACCCTGCGGTATCCTGCTCCGGGATTCCGCACACGAGAGGATCAAAGAGACCGTGAGAACCACCGATACCGAAACGCAAGCCCAGTCCGCAACCACCCCCGGGCACGTGCCAAGCACCGGGGAATCTTCGGATGGATTCGACCCATCGCAACTTCCAGCAGATATCGAACGAATCGATCTCAGTGACCCTGATTACCGGGAACATGCCTTCGAGCGCTATGAAGAACTACGCGCGAAGTGCCCCGTGACCCGGGCGATCATCACCAGTGGTGAGGAAAGCGGCGATCGCGGCTTTTTCAATCGACCACTCTGGCTGGTCACCGACTACGAGGAAGGGTCACGCGCTCTGCTGGACCGGGCGATCACGGTGGACATGGCCTCGGTGCTGACACCGGAACAGCTTGCGCAGATGCCGGAGACGCCGCCGGAATTTCAAGCATTGAGGCGCAATATCCTTACCGTCGATCCACCGGAGCACACGCGGCTGCGGAAGCTTGTGCAGCCCTCGTTCACGGCAAGCGCGATCGAGAAGCTGCGGCCAAGGATTCAGCAGATCACCGATGAGCTCCTCGACGCTATCGAAACCGCGGCCGCGGAGCACGGGGAACACGCGCCCAACAGGACCATGGAGCTGATCTCGCAGTTCTCCTACCCGCTACCGGTTACCGTCATCTGCGAGATGCTCGGTATCCCCCCTGAAGATCGAGAGCAGACCCGGCTCTGGTCGGAGGACTTGCTTTCCGCCCAATCGTCGGAGCGGATGGAGGAGATCGGGCGCAACATCGGCGAGTTCATCGCCTACCTGCGCGAGCTTTTCGCCCGGAAGAGGGAGACCCCTGGTGATGACCTCATCTCACAGCTTCTCCAGGTCGAGGTCGAGGGGGACCGGCTGACCGAGGACGAGATCCTGGCGATGGTCTTCATCCTGTTCGTGGCTGGCCACATAACGACGGTGAATCTCATCGCCAACGGCGTTTACGCGCTGCTAACCCATCCCGAGCAGGCCGAGACGTTACGCGCCGATGCAGGCCTTGTTCCCAATGCGGTCGAGGAAATTCTGCGCTACTACGGTCCTGCCGAAACCACGACGGCGCGCTTCGCCCGTGACGATGTCGAGATCGGCGGGCAAGCAATTGCCAAGGGGGAGCCACTTCTGGTCGTGCTAGCGGCGGCCGACCGGGATCCGACGCGCTTTTCTGAACCCCAAGAGTTCGACATCACGCGGGAGGACGCGAACCGGCACATTGCCTTCGGCAAGGGGATCCATGCCTGCCTCGGTGCACCCCTGGCCCGGCTGGAAGGACAGATCGCGGTAGAGACGCTTTTCCGGCGCTACCCGGATCTGCGCCTGGCGGTGCCGGAGGCCGAGATCACCTGGGCGCCGAGCTTTCTACGAAGCTTGACCGGGTTGCCGCTGTTGTTCTGAGTCGTTTATTACCTCGACCACTGCCCTCACCTCCAGCTGCCACGCTGAGGGAACCCGGCCCAGTGCGCTGGGAGAGGGGCTTTTCTGGCATCCGGGAGTGTGCTCCCTCCTCCCCACGGGTAAGAAGAAGGGCTGGAGATGAGGGGGTGTGGCTACTTGAACCCCGACGTCTTGATCGACTCGACGAGCTGCCGCTGGAAGATGAAAAAGAGCAGCATGGTCGGCATAGCGACCACGACCGACGCGGCCATGATGTAGTTCTGGGCGGAGGCGTACTGCTGCTGGAAGCTGGCGATCCCGGTCTGCACGACCCACAGATTCGGGTCGCTGGTGATCGTCAATGGCCAGAGGAACGAGTTCCAGTTGGCGAGAAAAAAGAAGACGGCCAGCGCGGCCAGGATCGGCCGGCTCAGGGGCAAGATGATGTTGGCGTAGACGCGCCAGTATCCAGCGCCATCGAGAATCGCGGCTTCCTCCAACTCCTGGGGAATGCCCAGGTAGAACTGGCGCAGGAGGAAGATGCCGAAGGCGTGGAAGACGGCGGGGATAATCAGCCCGGCATAGGTATTGAGCATCCCCATCGAGCGGACCAGCACGAAGAGCGGCACCAGGATCACCGGCAACGACACCAGCAGCGTCGAGAAGATGAGCCGGAAGATCAGCTCGCGGCCCGGGAAGCGGAGCCGGGCCAGAGCGTAGGCGGCCATCGAATGAAACAAGAGCGCGATCACGGTTACCGTCGCGGAGACGAAAAAGCTGTTGAACATGTAGCGGGGGAAGGGAACTTCGGTGAACACATAGCGGAAGTTGTCGAGCGTTGGTGATTCCGGGATGATCGTCAGGCTGTAGACATCCTCGCCGGGTTTGAAGGCACCGGAGACCATCCAGATCAGCGGGAAGATGGTGACGACACAGATCACGACAAGCGCGACGAAGACAGCGGAGACTCCAGTTCTCCCCTCCCCGGCAGCCCGGTCAAATCGCTCTTCCCGGCCACGTTCAGTCGAAGTCAAAGCGGCCACCTTTGGTCAATGCAAACAGGATCCCGGTGAGCAGGAGCAGCACAAGCACCAGCACCGATGCCATCGCGGCGGCATACCCGAAATTACTGAACAGGAACGCCTGCTGATAGATGTAGTACGTTGTCAGGTTCGTCGAGTTGGCCGGTCCGCCTTTGGTCATCACGTAGACGAGGTCAAAGCCCTGTGGACCAGTTACTGCCGCCACGAGGGAAACAAGCAAGACGAAGAAGCTCGTCGGCTTGAGAAGGGGCAGGGTGATATCCCGGAACGACCGCCACGGTCCCGCGCCATCAATGCGGGCCGCATCGTAGTACTCGCGCGGAATTTCCTGGAGACCGGCGAGGAAGATCAGCATGTAGAAGCCCATCAGGAACCAGATGGTCACCGCCAGGAGCGTCCACAGCGTTAGGTCAGGATCGCCCAGCCACGACTGTCCTCCCAATCCGATCTTGCTGAAGAGCGTGTTGACGACCCCGATCCGGTCCACGAGCAGGAACTTCCAGATCAGCCCGATGACCACCAAACTGATGACGTTGGGCAGGAACAGCATTGCCCGGAACAGGGCGATCATTGGAATTGGTCGCTTCACGAGGAGCGCGAGACCAAGGCCAAAGACATAGAGTCCGGGCACCAGCACGATGACGTATTTGGCAGTGGTCTGAAGGCTCCCGATGAAGAGGGGATCGACCAGCATTTTTTGATAGTTGGCGAACCCGGTGAATGTGTATTGACCGAATCCCGACACATTGAAAAAGCCGAGACTCAACGCGAGGACCATCGGCAGACCGATAAAAATCAGCAGGCCGAGGAGATCCGGCAGCAGGAAGAGATAGGCAGCAAGCCATTCCCGTTTGGTCTGCGACAGGCGTGGCCGGTGGGTCGCCGACTCGCGACGGCGACCAACCGGGCGGTCGGCCGGTTTTCCGGCCGACAGCACACTCATAGAATCGGTGCGCCGGTGTAGGTGGCGAGATACGCCTCGATTTCCGTCGCCGCCTGCTCCGCCGCCTGTGCGGGATCGACGCCGTTGAGCATCGCGGCCTGGATCGCGTCAGAGATCGACTTGTAGATCTCCGGGGTCACCCGCGGCTCGCCGCGACCACCGGGAAAAATCTCCTCTGCGAATTGCTTCAGCGGTCCAGAATCAAATCCACCCTGTTCCACCGCAAGGTCTTGGACCGACTTGCGGGGAGTTATGTCGCTCTTGGCCTTCGTGCACCAGTCGACACCGCGCTGAATAGAATCTTCGCTCATCGAGCCGAGGGCCCAGACGATGAACTGCGCCGCAGCTTCCGGATCCTTCCCCTGGGAGTTGGCCACGAAAGCCCAGCCGCCCATGTCAGTGGTGTACGTTCCGCCCTCTGGCACCGGGAGCTTGAAGATGCCGTACTCGAGATCGGGCGCATCCTGCCTGAGCTCCGAGATCGCCCAGATGCCGATGTTCTGGATCGCGCAGTACCCGGTCCCAATGTTCGCGGGGCCATTCCATGCCCCGCCGCCGAGCTCTGTACGCGGGGAGACACCGAGGTTGACCGCGTCCTGCCAGAACTTCAGGGCCTGAACAGCACCTGGATCACGCATGCCGCTCGTGTTCGTTTCCGGCACCTGGATCTCCGCTCCACCCTGCCACATGAACGGATACCAGGTGAAGTTCGTGTAGTAACCGGGGCTTGTGGAGAAGAGTACGCCGAACCGCTGATCGTTGGTCAGCCGCTGTCCAACTTCGAGCAGTTGGTCCCAGGTTTGCGGGATGTCGCTGTCGGTAAGCCCCGCCTCGTCCCAGGCGGCCATGTCGTAGTACATGGCCATGGGCTCGACCTCCATAGGAAGCCCAAAGACCTTGCCATCGACGATACGGGAGGCGAGCACGTCCGGGAAGAAGTCGTCGATCGCTTCTTGTTCCATGAATGGGGTCAGATCCTGGAGGACACCACCATTGTAATAACGGAGGAAGTCACCAGGGCTGATGATGAACAGATCCGGCCCCTGACCTGAGGCGAACGCGGTTGGGAGCTTCGTGCCGTCCATGTAGTCGGTGTTCGGCACGTAGACGAGCTCGACCTGACGTTCGTTCTGCGCGTTCCAACCGGCGACGGTCTCCTCGAACCAGTCGTTCTGGGTGGCTACTCTCCCACCCGGCGCGTAGAACTGCCAGAACGTCAGCGCATCGCCCTGGGCGGCCGCCGACCGCCGGTTGATGAGCGGCAGGGCGCTAGGCCCAAACAGTCCCAATCCCCCGGCCGCACCCGCTCCGGCCTTGATCAACGATCGCCGGTTCAGTCCTGCCGGTCGGCTCTGGCTGATGGTCCCAGTGTCAACACGACGCCGTGCGGAATCTGCCCATTTGGGATCTGCGGTCATCGAAGAATCTCCTTCATCGCATCCTCGCGACTAAGACAGCGTTGCATCCTCTGCGGCCACGTTCGAACTCTTCCGATGACCGTGGAATGCAATAGGATTGCAATCTACTGGCCCCTTTGAGACGCTGTCAACAGCAGTACAAGAACTCTTCGGCCATTTAGATATCCACCCACCCTCCTCGCGTCTCGCAGGGTCGCCGTGGTTTGGTCCCCGCCAGGAAGAGGAAGAGCGGGATTCGCTTCCGTCGCTCGTACTCCGCCTCAGCGGAAAATAATGCATGCCGTGGATGAGATTCGCGCACGCTCTCGACGACGAATCCGGTTGCTTGCATCGCGCCAAGGTACGCCTCGACTGTCCGGTGATGTTTGATCACCTGCCCCCCGAGCCACGACGTCACACGCGGGCCAGTGTCGAAGTAGTTGTCGACGAGCCAACCCTGGCGCTGGCCAGACTGCCAGCCGTGGTCGCTGGAGGTGATGACAGGGTGTTCAACCGAGAAGACGAAGCGTCCCCCAGGAGCCAGGGTACGGAAGACCTCCGCACAGACGAACTCCAGGTCCGCGATGTAGTGCACTGCCAGGCGAGAGACCACGAGGTCGAAGGTCGCATCCGGATACGTCCACGTCTCAATCGCCGCGTGTATGACTTCACCAGTGGTGCCGGCCAAGCTGTTTCTCGCTGCCGACACCATGTTCTGCGATCCATCAATGCCAACATAGGCGCGACAGCCATGGGCGAGCGCGTATCGGCCGAGGCCGGCGTCGCCGCAGCCGAGATCGAGGACGCGGCGACCTGCAAGCTCACCGAGGAGCTCTAGCATCACAGGTCGCTCCAGCGTGTCGTTTGGGTTGTCAGGGCGTCGCCGAGTTTCGACATAGGTGTTGAACACCGCATCGTCGTCGTAGAAGGCCGATCCGCATAGACCTGTCACGAGTTCCACCTCCAGGCGAGCGCAAGACTGTCCGATGAAGTCGACCTCACGACATGACCTGGATAGCGAGGAGGTGCTCGGTCCCGAAGTTGGTGCCGCGAACATCTGCCCGAGTTTACGCTCGGCTGCCACTCGGCTGCCTGCCGACACCTCTATTCTGAAAGCACAACGTGGTATTCAATCCGGGTTGTCGAGTTCATGCGTCGTGTGGGACGACGCGCACTGAGGAGGGTATTCGCAGATGGCTGCGTTCAATGGATTAGGTATGGGATTGGGCACATTATCGCGATTGTCGGGGGCGCAGACGCGATCGATAAGTGCGGAGAATCCGACCGGCGAACCGGGACGCGGCGGCATGGCCACAGAAGGGACGGGCGCGATCCCGGCCAGAGAGCTGGGACAGGGATGGAAGGTCTCGCCATCCATCGAGATCGCCGGCGGAGAAACGGTGACGCTGGCCGACATCGAGGGGCCGGGCGCAATCCAGCACATCTGGCTGACGGTCCATCCTCGCCATTGGCGCAGCATCGTCTTGCGCATCTGGTGGGATGACGAGGAGACGCCATCGATTGAGACCCCGCTCGGCGACTTCTTCTGTAGCGGCTGGGGAGAGCGCTGCAACGTCTCCTCCCTGCCGGTCGCGGTCAACCCGGCGGGCGGATTCAACTGCTACTGGGAGATGCCATTCCGGCGACGCGCGCGGATCACGGTCGAAAACCTGAGTCCGGACCCGGCGTCGGCGTTGTACTACCAGATCACGTACACCCTGACAGGAGTGCCGGACGATTGTGCTTACCTGCACGCGCAGTGGCGGCGAAGCAACCCGTTGCCCTATCAGGAGGTGCATACGCTCCTCGATGACGTAGAGGGCCAGGGGCAGTACGTCGGGACCTATCTCGCCTGGGGTGTCAATAACACCGGGTGGTGGGGCGAGGGAGAGATCAAGTTCTACCTCGACGGCGACGGCGAATGGCCGACGATCTGCGGTACGGGGACAGAGGACTACTTCGGCGGCGCCTGGAATTTCGAGCACCCCCCAGGGGAGTATGGGGTGTACTCCACGCCGTTTCTCGGACTGCCGCAGGTGATCCGGCCGGATGGGCTGTACCGCAGTCAACAGCGGTTCGGGATGTACCGCTGGCACGTGATGGACCCGATTCGCTTCTCGGACAAGCTGCGGGTGACGATTCAAGCGCTCGGGTGGCGGTCAGCGTTGGACGGGCAGAAGCGCTACCTCCCCCTCCAGGACGATATCGCCAGCACCGCGCTCTGGTACCAGACGGAGCCCCACGCGGCATTCCCGACGTTGCCCGATCGCAATGGGCTTGAGGTCATTTAGCCTCGTTCGATTGCCGTTACGAGATCCGTTGGCGCTTCTTGATGCGGAGTGGCAACGTCCGGAATGCCGCGCAACGGCGAGGAATCTTGTTCCTGGATGTATGGGGGCGGAATGGGGACGAGATACGTCGTTCCCCAGCGCAGGGTCAAGGCAACAATGTCATTGCGCCTACAGGAGCGGGATCTCACCTCATCGTCACAAAGTGGCACGGGACGAGATCCCTGCTGCGTCGGGATGACTCGCTTGGCCTGACGCGGTACTCGGATGGCAGGACTTCTCAGGATGGGTCGACGGCTGAACGTCGCTCTGGCGTGAGCATCATTTCGCATAGGTGACGCTTCGCGTTGCTCGTCTCCGAGCCCTCGGCGAGGGGCCATGGAGTGATTCCGAGCCGATCGAAGGGTTCGAAGAGTTTAAAGGGTTTAAAGAGTTTGCACCCATGCGGGAGCAGATTCTTCAACTCCGGGCAGTACGTTTCCATCATCCGCGCCGGCTCGCCCTCGGCCGCGCCGTCTGGATGCCCGCGCTCGCCGACTTCCAGTCACGTCTGGGTTGCGTTGACATCGGGCCGTCCAGGATCGAGATGCGCGCATCCTTTCAGGCGACATCCAGGCCATAAAAGCGCACCGCGTTCCCGCCAAAGACATCTGCCCACTCTTCTGGTGACAACGGCGACAGCGCCTCCTCGAGGGCGGTTTTCACCGCGCTGTAAGTCCCGGCGAGGAGGCAGACCGGCCAGTCCGAGCCGTACATCAGACGATCCGGGCCGAAGATGTCCACGACTCGGTGAACATACGGCTCGAGGTCCGACGGGGTCCAGTTGGCCCAGTTCGCCTCGGTAATCATCCCGGAGAGCTTGCAGGTGACGTGCGTCAAGGGGCGGAAGGGCTCCATCAACGCGGCCCAGCCCTCGATCTCGCCCGAGGCGATCGGCGGCTTGGCGATGTGGTCGATGACAAAACGCATGTCGGGGAAAGCCTTCGCCGTCGCCAGCGCCGCGGGCAACTCGCGAGGACGCACGAGGAGGTCATAGGCGAGCCCGGCGTCTCTTACCGCCTCCAGGCCCCGTTGCACGTCCGGCCGCAACAGCCACTCCGCGTCGTTCTCGTCGTGGACCTGGTGCCGGATGCCGACGAGCGTCTGTCCATTGGGCTGGGATTGCAATTCAACAAGCGTGTCGCCAACGGTGGGATCGGTGAGATCGACCCAGCCGACGACACCGGCCACGAAGTCGGTCGCCTCGGCGATGCTCATGAACTCGCGCGTCTCCTGCACGCTCGGCACCGTCTGCACCAGGACGGTGTAGTCAACACCGGCGGACGTTAGAAGGGGCTCCAGATCGGCTGGGACGAATGAGCGACGGATGGGTTCGAGCTCGGCGCCAGACATCCAGTAATAGTCATACCGGGACGGAGTCCAGAAGTGGTGATGGGCATCGATGACCAGCGGTCGGGTGTTCGCGCTCATGTTGTCACTCCAGTCCCGTAACCAGGCGTCGGGCCAGATCGCAGTCGCACCGGTAGGCTCTCGATTGTCGTCGAAGCAGGTCTCCGGTGTGACATCGTCATCCACGGGCGGTGCGCTGGTTGCGGTAGGCTACTGGTCATGACCGAGATCCCCAATCACTCGACTCCCATGTCCGGCATCGGTGCGCCACCAGCCTACGCGGAGTCCACGACCATGCCGCGGCTGGAGTACGACGTCATCGTCATCGGCGCCGGGGTGGCTGGCCTGGCCTTCACCCTCTCCCTGCCTCCCCACCTGCGGGTCGCTCTGCTGACGAAGGGAGTGCTCGGCGAAAGCAACACCCGGTACGCCCAGGGCGGTCTTTCCGCGGCCGTCGGACCGGATGACAATCCAGCGTTGCACGCCGAAGACACGCTGGCGGCAGGAGCGGGTCTCGGCGATCCAGAAGCGGTTGCTCTGCTGGTACAGGGCGCCCCGGACGCCGTGCGCTGGCTGACCGCTCTCGGCGCGCACTTCGACGAGGACTCGAACGGCACTATGCTCCTCGGCCGCGAGGCGGCCCATTCGCGACGCCGCGTCCTTCACGCCGGTGGAGATGCCACCGGGGCCGAGATCGAACGGGCGCTCGTCGCACGGGTGCGGGAGGATCGCCATGTCGATCTCTACCCCGGCGCGTTTGTCGTCGATCTCGTCGTCCAGGATGGTCGCTGCCGCGGCGTCGTCGCCGAGTTGGAGGTGGGCGAGCCATTGACCGTGCTCGAAGCGACCGAGACGGTGCTGGCGGCCGGTGGCGCGGGACATCTATGGGCAACCACGTCGAACCCTCGAGGGGCGACTGCCGACGGCTTAGCCATGGCGCTGCGGGCCGGGGCGGTCGTTGCCGACACCGAGTTCGTCCAGTTTCACCCCACCGTCCTCGCCCTCCCCGGTGAAGTCCCTTTCCTCGTCTCGGAGGCAGTGCGCGGTGAGGGGGCGTATCTCCGTGACGCCGCTGGCGAACGGTTCATGACCGCGATCCATCCCCTTGCGGAATTGGCCCCGCGGGACGTCGTGGCGCGGGCCATCCAGCGCCAGATGGCGATCGACGGAAGAGATCACGTCGATCTCGATCTGCGGCACCTCAATCCGGAAGAGATGCGCGCTCGATTCCCGACAATCACCAGGGAGCTGGCCGAGCGCGGGCTTGACCTCGCGACCGACCTTATTCCCATTGGCCCTGCCGCGCACTACTTCATCGGTGGCGTGGCGGCAAGCCCAGAAGGGCTCACCTGTCTTCCGGGGTTGTTGGCGTTGGGTGAGGCGGCAGCAACCGGCATCCACGGCGCCAATCGCCTTGCCTCGAATTCGCTGCTGGAGGGTCTCGTCTTCGGCATGGCCGCAGCGGAACGTCTCACGCGCGAGTGGTCGCGGCTCCCGGCGGAATCACCTCTGGAACCGGCTTCTATTCCGACACCGCCGGGGACCACGCTCTCTCCGGACGAGATCGTCGCTCTCCGGGCGCGGTTGCAACGTGCTATGAGCCATGATGTTGCCGTCGTGCGCGATGAAGCTGGACTTGCTCGGGCACGAGCCGAGGTCGAGGCGATTGCCGCCGCCGTGGACGCGAAGATGTCGACCAGCACGTCAGCGAGCGACCACGAAGCCCGACGTGCTTTCTGGGAACTGCGTAACCTGGTCGACGCCGCGCGCTCGGTCATCGCCGGGGCGGTTCACCGCGAGGAGAGCCGCGGCGCGCACTATCGCGCCGATTTCCCGGACCCTAATCCGGCGCTCGACGGTCAGCACACGTTACGCCTGGCGACCGGCGAGATGCGCTATGGCGCGCTCAACGTAGGTCGGGAGTCGGGAGATCGTTGCCGCTGGCAGAGTCGGACGTAGCGAGTTTTGCCCAATCTCCCCAGTGGCAACAATCCTGCGACCTCCGCCCCCCGGCTTAGAAATCGTCTCCCGGCGGCGACCGGAGCTCTTCGACCTCACGGCGCAGATCGTCGATGTCCTGAAACTGGCGGTAGACGGAGGCGAAGCGGATGTAGGCGACCTCGTCGAGCGCTTTCAGCTCGCGCAGGACGCCCTCGCCGATGGCACTGGAGGGCACTTCCGCGGTGCCTCGCGCCATGAGGTCTGCTTCGATGCGCGCAAGGATGGCGTCGATTGCATCCTCACCGACCGGTCGCTTGGTGAGCGCCACGCGCAGCTTCTGTCGCAGCTTGACCGGGTCATACTCCTGACGCCGGCCATCTTTCTTCACCACCATCAGACTCGCGCCTTCTACCCGCTCGTAGGTGGTGAAGCGCCGCCCGCAGACAGAACACTCGCGGCGGCGACGAATGCTGTCGCCGCCGCTCAGCTCGCGGCTGTCAATGACCCGGGAGTCCTCAGCGCGGCAAAACGGGCACCGCACGACTCACGCTCGGGCCAGCCGGCAAGGATCCGGCATGACTGGCTCCTGACTCCTATCGCTCGCGCAGGAACTTGATGATCGACGACTCCGCCACCCACTCGTCCTCAGGGTACGGCGTCGCTGGCGACGTTCCCTGCGTCGTGGCTCGAGGCGGCGCCGAGATTGCAGGAGGTGCTACCGGCCGGTAGGTCCGTTCCGGCTCGCGCATCGGACGCGGCTCTCGCGAAGCACTACGCATTGACGAGTCGAAGAAATCCCCACCCTGCTCAAAACCAGTCGCGATGAGGGTAATGCGCACAGCATCGCCAAGAGAGGGATCGACCGAGGTTCCATAGATGATCTCGGCTTCCTCGTCGACGGCTGCTCGAATCACCTCCGCCGCTTCGCTGGTCTCGATCAGCGTGAGATCGGTGCCACCGGTGATGTTGTAGAGCACCCCGGTAGCGCCCTGAATATTCATCTCGAGCAATGGACTCTCGATTGCCTGCTGCGCAGCATCGATGCATCGCGTTTCGCCCGAACCGTAACCGATCGCCATCAAGGCCGAGCCGGCCTCCTTCATGACTGTCTTGACGTCGGCAAAGTCGAGATTGATGATACCGGGCTTGGTTATAAGATCGGAAATGCCGCCGATCCCTTGCCGCAGGACGTCATCGGCCATACCGAATGCCTCCTCGATGGAGGTCTTCGCGTCGACCATGTCGAGCAAGCGCTGGTTGGGAATGACGATCAGCGCGTCCACGGTCTCGCGGAGGCGGGCAATGCCCTCTTCAGCGGCCCGACGCCGCCTGGTGCCTTCGAAGTCGAAGGGTTTGGTGACGACGCCGACGGTGAGCGCTCCAGCCGCGCGGGCGTGCTTGGCTACGACGGGAGCTGCGCCGGTACCGGTACCACCGCCCATGCCGGCGGTGATGAAGACCATATCGGCTCCGCGCACCATCTCGCCGAGGGTGTCGGCGCTCTCCTCGGCCGCGCGCTCCCCGATCTCCGGACGCCCGCCGGCGCCGAGGCCTTTGGTCAGCTTGTCGCCAATGCGCACATAAACGGGGGCATTACTCCCCATCAGTGCCTGGGCATCGGTATTGACCGAGACGAATTCGATGCCATCGACACCGGCGTCAATCATGCGGTTGACGGCATTACCGCCTGCTCCGCCGATGCCGACAACCTTGATATGAGCAAATGATTCGCGAATCACGTCATCCCAGGACGCGTCACGAACGCGCGGCGGCGTGGCAGGCTTCGCCGGCACCATCGATGGCGTGGGATCTGATGTCGAATTGGAATTGGAATCATGAACGGCCGCGGCCATCTCCAGCGGTGCCGCCGGAACCTCCACGGCAGTGCGCGAATTCACGGTTCGCTGGCCTTCCGGATGCGGCCGGCGCTGGCCGCGTACTGATCCTTGGTTGTGGGACTGCATGCTTCTCCCCCATCCTGGAAGGCGAACGCCTCTTCTGGTGCAAGGCACCAGAACTACCCGTCCAACAGGCGCACCCGAGGGTTGTGCTAGCCGTCACCGCGGGGAAGGTGACGCGCGCGGCGCAGAGGACTCGACGAACGTCTCGGGAAATGCTATTCACCAGATTGGGCCATACCCCCAACCCGGCCGTCGGGCTTGTGCCGCGGAGCAATGCCCTGCCCGAGTATACCATCGGGTTCGGTTCGCTCCCCGCGTTGGTGCACCACTGCCCGTCCATCTAGACCGTGCGGCGGCGTTCCAGCGACCGCTCCAATGCCAGCCCCACCAAGCGGTCCACCAACTCCTCGAGCGGTATCCCGCTCGCCTGCCAGAGACGCGGGTACATGCTGATAGCGGTGAACCCGGGGATGGTGTTGACCTCGTTGATGTAGATCTGGTCGGTGTTCCGATCCATGAAGAAATCGACTCGCGCCATCCCGGCGAGATCAAGGGCGTGAAATGCGGCGATCGCCATCTCCTGAATCTCGGCCATCGTGCCGCGGTCGATTGGCGCCGGGACGAGGAGCTCGGAGTTTTCGTCCACGTACTTGGCGTTGTAGTCATAGAACTCATTGCAAGGCACGATCTCGCCGACGATCGAGGCGATCGGCTCGTCGTTGCCGAGGACGGAAACCTCCATCTCCCGGGCATCAACGCCCTTCTCGATGACGATGCGGCGATCGAAGCGGCAGGCTTCACGCATTGCCGCCGGCAACTCGCTCGGGTCGTGCGCCTTGACCACGCCGACACTCGAGCCCATGTTTGCCGGTTTGACGAAACAGGGCCAGCCAATGATCTCACCCACCCATTCAGTGCAGGTGTCCGGATCGCGCTCCCACTCCTTGCGCGTGATCAGCCGCCACGGCGCTTGCGGCAATCCGTGCTGCGCCAGGATCGTCTTTGCCATCGCCTTGTCCATGCTGAGGGCCGACCCGAGCACTCCGGCGCCGACGTAGGGCAGGCCGGTCAACTCCAGCAGGCCCTGGACTGTTCCATCTTCGCCCATCGGACCGTGCAGCACTGGGAACACGACGTCGATGCCACCGGCGAACAGCGCGGGGACGGCGCTCTCCGTGGACACTTCAGGAACCGGCTCCATGGTTGAGCCGTCGCCCAGGGCAAACAGGGGGGAGGTCGCAGTCAACGCGGCGAACGGATCGCCGCCGGTGAGCCAGCGTCCCTCGCGAGTGATACCGACAGGAACGACATCATAGCGATCGGGATCGAGCGCGCCGATGACCGTCTCTGCCGACCGCAGCGACACGTCATGCTCGCCAGATTGTCCACCGAAGAGGACGGCCACCCGCACTTTGCCACCGCGCCGCTCTCGCATCGACCGATCCTCTTCACCGTTCACTCGTCATCCTCATCCAGATACTCAACCTCGCGTCGCAACTCTACTCCGAACCGGTCCCGCACCCGCGCTTGGGCCATTTCAATGAGCGCCCGCACATCGGCCGCCGTCGCGGCACCGTCGTTGACGATCCAATTCGCATGCTTGGGCGAGAACGCCGCGCCGCCGACCGCGAATCCCTTGAGGCCGCTCTCCTCGAGCAGGCGTCCCGCGAAGTCGTCGGGCGGATTGGCGAATGTCGAGCCCGCGCAGGCTCCCGTCGGCTGCGTCTCTTTACGAAATGCCGCGTGCTCGTCGGCCAGCCGCACTAGTGCGCTGGGATCTCCCTTTGGGAGAAGCATGACCGCCGTCAACACGATCCAGGGTCTCGGCCGCTGCGCCGCTTTGATCACCGTGTGGCGGTAGGCGGCCTCGAGCCATGCCGCCGGGCGCTCTTCGATCTCGCCTTGCTCATTCAGCATGACGATCGACTCGAGGTGGTCGATCTGCTCGGTCCCGTGCGCACCCGCGTTGTTCACCGTCGCGCCGCCGATCGTCCCCGGCAGCCCGACGGCCCAGTCCATCCCGGCCCAACCTCGCTCGGCGGCGTAGCGTCCCGTCCATGACAAGGGCGCCTGGGCGGCCACGCGTAATCGGACGGAGTCGCCCAGATCCTCGACGTCGACCAGGGCGCCCGCGCGCTCTCCTGGCGTCCGCGCCAGCACGACCAGCCCGCGAATACCACGATCCCCGACCAGAAGATTGCTCCCCCCGCCAATGACGGTCACCGCCATCCCCTCGTGCCGGCCCCAGCCTACGGCGGCAATGAGATCGTCCGGGGTGGCCGCGCGCACGAGGAAATCAGCCGGCCCGCCGATGCGCCAGGTCGTGTGCAAGCGCATTGGCGCATCGCGCAGAACGTTCAGTCCTGGGCGCCCGGGGATCCTGATGGAATCCGTCGCGGCCGCATGCTGGCGCGGTCGCTGCGCGCTCGCCGGACGCGTCGGTGGCGCGGTTTCGCGGAGAAGGTCGAGCAGCATCGGCCCGGTGTCGGTGATGCTGCCGGCGCCGAGCGTGAGGACGACGTCGCCCGGCGCAACGACGTGCGAGAGGACGCGCGCGGCGTCCTGCGGGTCGCGCGCGGTCAAGGGTGCGTCTGGCAAGAGCCGAACAAGATCGGCAGCCGAGATTCCGAGGTCGTCCGTCTCCCGCGCCGCGTAGACATCGAGGATCATCACCCGGTCAGCGTCCGTAAACGACGCGGCGAAGTCAGGCAATAACGCCTTCAACCGGGTATAGGTGTGCGGTTGGAAGACCGCCCACAGGCGGCGGCCGGGGAATCGCTCTTTGGCGGCGCGAAGATTAACCTCGACCTCGCGCGGATGATGGGCGTAGTCGTCGATCACCAGGACGCCGCGCGCCTCACCTTTCGTCTCGAAGCGCCGCCCTACCCCGGAGAACGTCTCGAGCGCCGCGGCGGCTGACGCCGCGTCATAACCGAGGGAGACGAGCACGGCCAACGCCGCGGTCGCATTTCTGGCGTTATGTTGCCCTGGAACTGCCGGCGCGAGCGGCACGGCAATATCATCGGGACCGGTGACACGCCAACCTGCCTCCACCCGCTCCAGCCGCCAGTCGCTGCCCACCGCTTCACCAAAGGTGATGACTCGTCGCGGCGGGCGCCAATCCTGGCGAGCCATTAGGCGCCTGCAGCCGGGGTCGTCGCCGGCGATCACCAATGTTCCCTCAGGACGCATCCCGGCAATGAATGCGGCGAATGCGGCATCGTATGCATCCACATCGGGGAAGAGATCAGGGTGGTCATACTCGACGTTGGTGATGACCGCGACGTCGGGGTGAAGCTGGAGAAAGGACCAGTCGTACTCATCCGCCTCGACGACCATCTCCTCGCCCGTGCCAGACTCAGCGTTGGTGCCCGCCCCGTTCAGGACCGCACCAATGGCGAAGCTGGGATCCGCGCCAAGCGCCCGCAGGGCGGCGACAATCATGCCGCTCGTCGTCGATTTGCCGTGGCTGCCGGCGACCGCAATCCCCCGGCGGGCGTCGGCCAGTGCCCCGAGCAGCCGCGCCCGCTTCACCAATGGACGCCCAGCGGCCACGGCAGACGCCATCTCCGGGTTGTCCGGGCGCACCGCCGCCGTGACGATCACGAGGTCAGCGGTGGCGGCGGCCTCCGTCGCGCTGTGCCCGATCGTTACCGCAATTCCCTCATCTCCCAGCTGCTGGAGAAGAGGCGACGGCGCGGCATCTGATCCCGTGACGGCGTATCCCCACGCATTCAGAATGCGGGCCAGCCCGCTCATGCCGATGCCGCCAATCCCGACGAAGTGGACCCGTGCCGGCGCCGGTGGCAGTAACGTGCCGGTCACACGGGATTCAGCCTGCAACGTCCCTGCTCCTCCGTGGGATCTCCCCCTGTAACGCCCCTACGGCTTCACGAAAGTGGTCGCCCCGATCGAACTCGTCACGGAAGAGTCCGAACGACGCGCAGCCTGGAGAAAGCACGATGATGTCTCCTGACCGCGCCTCGTTCCATGCGGCCGCCACGGCATCGGCCATCCCCGCAAAAGGGCCGCGCGGCGTAACGCCTTTGCTCTCCAACGCCGTTTTCAAGGGAGGAGTCGCCGTTCCCGTGAAGAGGTAGACCCGCGCATCGTGTCGCGCGGCGGCCTCCGCCAGGGGCAAGGGGTCGAGACCCTTGTCGGCGCCGCCGGCCAGAAGATGCACCTGTCCTCGTCGCGACAACGCGTCCAGCGCGGCGACGGCGGCAATGGGAGCGGTCGCCGTCGTGTCGTTGATGAAGGTCACCCCGTCGATCACCGCGACCCGTTCCATGCGGTCCCGCACACCGCGAAATGCCTCGAGTCCCTTTGAGATCGCTTCAGAATTCGCCCCAGCCAGCGCCGCCGCAGCCAGGGCTGCCAGCGCATTCCGAGCGCCATGCCGCCCCGCGAGCGCCGGTGAAGTTGGTAATGGCCAATGCGTCTCATTGCCTTGCCAGCGCCAGAGGAGTCCTTCCGCCGCCAGCCAGGCGCCGTCCTGGCCCCGGTCGCCCTCCCCAAACGGGACGACCGTGGCCGCGGTTTCCTCGGCCGCCCGCCACGATTCAGGATCATCGCGGTTGACGACAAGCCAGTCGCCCGGTTGCTGGTGCCGGACGATACCCCGCTTCGTCGCCGCGTAGTCGGCGAAGCCATCGTAGGTATTGAGATGGTCTTCGGCGATCATCGTCAACACGGCAACGTGCGGCGACAAGCCGTGCTCGATCAGCGCCTCGAGTTGCCAGGACGAGAGCTCGATGACGACCGGCACGTCATGACACAGTCGGGGCAACTGATCGAGCGCCGAGATGCCCATGTTTCCGGCTACGACGATCTCCGGAAAAGTCGAGCGCAGCAATTCGCCGATCAGGGTCGAAACAGTCGTCTTCCCCTTGGTTCCGGTAACCCCGATGATCGGAGCCGGACAGGCGCGGAAGAAGAGGCTCATCTCCATCTCGACCGGGATGCCTCGAGAGCGCGCCAGCTCCAAAAGCGGTGCGCGCCGCGGCACGCCGGGATTGCGAACAATGAGATCAGCCCGCTCCGGAGTGAAATCGAGCTCCTCGTGACCCCCGAGGACGTAGCGAATGGGAAGTCCGGATAGTTGCGTGAGCGGCTCGGTTAGCGCATCCCGAGGGCGCAGGTCCGTGACGGTGACCTCCGCCCCCTGCTGAGCCAGGTAGCGTGCCACGCCCACACCGCCCGCGCGGGTACCGAGACCGACGAGGGTGACGCGCTTACCGCGCAAGTCGTGTACCACGCCGCCGACCCGGCTCAAAACTGAACGAGCGCCATGGCGACGCCGATAATGCCGGACATCATGGCCAGCATCCAGAAGCGCATCGTCACCTGCGTCTCCGACCAACCAAGCATCTCAAAGTGGTGATGCAGTGGCGCCATTTTGAACAGTCGCCGTCCTTCACCGTAGCGGCGCTTGGTGAGCTTGAAGTATCCGACCTGCAACATCACCGATAACGCCTCGGCCACGAAGACCGCACCCACGACCGGCAAGAGCAGCCATTGTCCCGTCATGAACGCCGCGACCGCCAGCGACGCGCCGATGGCGAGCGACCCGGTATCGCCCATGATGACCTGCGCCGGATGCGCGTTGAACCAGAGGAAGCCCATCAACGCGCCGGTCATCGTCAAACAGAAGGTGACGACGCCGAGCTGGCCCTGGCGGTACGCGATGATGGCATAGGCGACGAAGGCAATCGCCGCCGTACCTGCTGCCAGGGTGTCGAGCCCGTCAGTGAAGTTCACCGCGTTCGCCATGGCGATGATCGCGAGTGCGGCGATCGGGATGTAGAGCAGCCCGATCTCATAGCGGCCGATGAACGGCAGATAGACGCTGCTCAACCCGAGTCCATAGGGGAACGGCGCGTGCAACAGCGCCGCCGCGACGAGAGCGAACAGGGTCAGCCAGAGGAACTTGAAACGCGCCGTCATTCCCCCCTGGCGCGCGCCGCCAAGCAAACTCATGCGGTCGTCCATCGCGCCGAGGATGGCGGAAGCGATGAGCACGCCGATGGGGAGGAGCATCGACAACCGCCCGGCCGTGTTGAAGACGAGGGTGATCAGCACAACCGACGCCGCCACCATCACGCCGCCCATCGTGGGGGTGCCGGTCTTGACAAAATGCGTCTCGGGGCCATCGATGCGAACCTGTTTCGCCGCCTTCCGCATGCGCAGAAAGGTGACGATGGGCCGTCCGATGATGAGGGTCACGACGAACGCGAGTCCGGCGAGCGCGAGCGAGACGGCCATATTCTGGTTCGGGTCCGCCGGCATGATGCTGTCCATGGGCGGCGCCTAGAATCGGGAAGTCGGGAAGTCGGGAAGTCGGGAAGTCGGGAAGTGAAGGAACGAATGCATCACAACGACTCGACTCCAGTAGCTCCCCATTCATCTACTTGGCTACTTTCCAACTCACCGACTTCCCGACTCCCGGCTCGTAACCGCTCCACGATGTTTTCCATCTCCAACCCGCGCGACCCTTTGAGCAGGACGACGTCTCCCTCGCGGAGCTCGCGGAGCAGGTAGTCGATCAGTTCCTCCCGCTGCTCGAGACTGAACGAGGTCACGTCCGGAGGGCCAAGGTTGAAACGCCCATCGGTCGTCCTCGCCTCGCGGGCGATCGTCCGGGCCAGCCCGCCGAAGGTGACCACGAGGTCGGCCACCTCCCCGGCGCGGCGACCAACCGTGACGTGCTCCCGCTCCGAGACCTCACCCAACTCCCGCATGTCGCCAAGGACCGCGATGGCCCTTCCCGGGTTCATTGCTTCCAGCAACCCGAGCGCGGACATGACCGACGGGGTGGATGCGTTGTAGGTGTCGTCGATCAATTGGGATCCATTCGGGCCCGGCACGATCAACAGGCGCACCTGCACGCCGGGTTCCGCGAGACCCTGGAGCATGTCAGCCAGGTCCATCCCGATCGCGTCGCCAACGGCGATGGCCGCCAACGCCAACTCGACCGCATGCCCCCCGATCAACGGAACCTTCACCCGGTTGGACTCACCGCCAAGGTGCAGCCAGAACGAGGTGCCGCCCAGTCCTTCGGACTCCACCTCCGTGGCACGCACGTCGTTACCCTGATCGAGCCCGTAGAAGAGCACACGCCCCCGGCAGCGCTCGGCCATCGCCCGCACGCGAGGGTCGTCGCCGTTCAGGATGGCCCAGCCGTCCTCGGGGATGGCGTCGACCAGCTCCGCTTTCGTCTCGGCGATCGCTTCGATGGAGCCCATTCGCTCCAGATGGACGGGATGGACATTGGTCACCACACCGATCCGGGGCTGGGCGATCTCAGCTAGCAGCCGAATCTCGCCCAAGGCATACGCCCCGCCCATCTCGAGCACCGCCGCACCATGCTCCGGCGTCACCTCGAGCAGGGAGAGCGGCAATCCGATCTCCGAGTTGAGGTTGCCCGCCGAGCGGTAGGTCGGCAGCGAACGCTCCAACACGGTGGCGACGGTCTCTTTGGTGCTCGTCTTGCCGATGCTGCCGGTGATGCCGACGACCAGGAGATGCTCGAGGCGGGCACGCCACCAGGCCGCCAGGCGCTGCAGAGCAGCTACCGGTTCATCGACAACCAGGAGGGGCAACGCCGCATCCAGGTGTTCATCAGCCCAGTCGCGACTTACGAGCGCGGCTACCGCGCCCGCCCCCGCGGCGTTGCTGACGAATTCATGACCGTCGAAGCGTTCGCCGCGCACGGCAATAAAAAGGTCACCGGGTTGTGCCTGTCGCGAATCGCGTTCAATCCTGGCAAAGACGGTCTCGGCGGGAATTTCGCCGCGGATCACCGCGCCCGTGCCGGTGAGGATGTTCTCCAACGAGAGGGGAGTCATGGCCTGGCGCCCGTTGCGGGTTCAACAGGAGCATCCAGGAGACGTTCCGCCACGCGCAAGATTGCCGACCGGGCACGGGGGTTGGCATCCATCTCCTTGGCATCGGGCCGCACCGCGCGCCGTGTCACTTTCCGCAGCCGGGGTCGTTGATTGCAGATGCAGACCGGTATCTCGGGCGGGCAGATGCACTCCGCGCTCTCGCGCTCGATGAAGCGCTTGACGATCCGGTCTTCAAGCGAATGAAATGCGATCACCGCGATCCGGCCGCCCGGAGCCAGGACATCGAGAGCCCCCAAGAGTGCCGCCTCCAACGCCGCGAGCTCTTCGTTGGTAGCAATGCGCAGAGCCTGGAAGGTGCGTGTCGCGGGATGTGTCTCCTTTCCTCGCCGTCCGCCGAGCGCGCGGGAGACGATCCCGGCCAAGCGCGTCGTGGTCTCGATCGGGGCTTGCGCCCGCTCACGTACCACAGCCCGCGCGATGCGACGACTTCCCGGCTCCTCGCCGAAACGCCAGATCAGATCGGCCAACTCACTCTCCGGGAGGCTGTTGACGAGATCGCCCGCGGAGACGCCCTGCTCGGGATCGAAGCGCATGTCGAGCGGTCCCTCATACCGGAACGCAAACCCCCGCTCCGGCTCGTCCAGCTGAAACGACGACAGACCGAGGTCGAGCAGGATGCCATCCAGCGGCGCCACACCATGGTCGCGGGCAATTGCGGCGAGATCGGCAAAGTTTGCCCGGACCGGCATCAAGCGTTCGCCGATGCCTGACTCCCGGCGCAATCTCAATGCGCGGTCCATCGCGGCGGGATCGGCGTCAAGTGCGAGCACGAGGCCGTCCGGCGCCGATGCCTCCAGCAACGCGAGCGTGTGCCCTCCACCGCCGAAGGTGCCGTCGAGATATCGGCCACCCGAGCGTGGCTGCAAAGCATCGAGAGCCTGGGCGAGGAGCACCGGACGGTGCCCGGTCATCGACGTGTTGTTGGAGATGCCGAGGGGCGCAACCACGATCGTCTATCCAGAGCAGGTGCGACACGCCCCGAGGCGCGCAATTCGTACAGAAGAGTATGCACCGCAGCGCTCAGGAGACGGGACGTACGCTCCCGGTAGCGGCGGACTGCGACTGTGTCATGCTGTGCTCGCGCTCCGATTTCGAAAACACGACGAGCCGCGACTAGGGCATGACGGGTAAAGGACGTCAACGCGGCACTCCACCAACGCAAGACCGCAGGCAACGTCTGTACTGTGTGGTCGCTGACGTCGTTAGATTAGGCCTCTGACGAACCAGTGGGCAAACTCGACAGGCTGCGGTGACGTGACCCTGGGGGGAGCGCGGCGGGCTTGGAGTCGATGGCTCTGAGCATCTCTTCGTATGACGCGGTGAAGAGGGCGATTCCCTCCTCTTCGAGCTGCTGGGCAACGGCCTCCACATCGATCCCGGCCGCCGCGAGCTCGTGGACGACCAGCCGCGCCTCGTCGACACCCTGATCCACTGTGCGGCTGACCACACCGTGGTCGAGGAACGCCTCGAGGGTGGACCGCGGCATGGTATTGACCGTGTGAGGGTCGGCGCCTGCGGGCACCACGGCTGTTCCGTCGCCGGCCAGACGAAACCGAAGACGCACGATCGCCGGTAGTGCCGCCGGACACGAGTGACCGAATTGGCCCCAAGCAGAAGCTTGGGGCCGCGGGCGAGACGTTTACTTGGAAGGAGTCACCACCTCGGGCATGGCGGTCATATAGGCCTCGACCAGCTCCTGCTTTTCCCGCTCCGGTACCTGAAAGTAGTCGAGGGCGCGGACGATCTCGGCGCCGACCTCGGCGAACTCCTCGGCGGAGAGGTGGAGGTCCTGGTGGGCTTCCTCAAGCGGCAGGCCGGTGTACTCATAGGGGCCGCCGGCCAGGGCCGCGACCCATTGGGTGCGCCCGAACTTCAGCCCCGGCAACCGGGTCGCGGCCTCGTTTTCGTTCCACGCCTTCAGAGCGGGGTTTTCGTTGAGTTTCGGGTTGGTAATGATCGCGTCGCTGAAGCGATCCACGACCGCGGCGATGGCGAAGATGCCACCGAGTCGGTCGTACAGGCTTTCCTCCTCTACGGCCGCCGTCGCGTCGTCCGTCTGCGCCCCTACGCTGGCACCGCCGACGAGGCCAGCGCCGACGAGCCCGGCGGCGCCCGCCAGCGCGACTCGCCGTGTGAGGCCCGGTTCCGCGGGCGCGGTGGAAGAAGTTGCGAGATCCTCGGCGCTCTGTTCGGTCATGCTGCCCTCCTGATTCACTTCAGACTCGGTGTAATGACGCTATGCGAAAGGAGGCCGATTGGGGGCGCGAAGATCACAACCCACCGTCCAGAGCGTATCGGGTCGAGAACGGCGTGTCATGACGTTTCGGTCATCAGGCTGAAGAGCGCCGACGCGGCCTACCTGACCGGGACAGAGCCAGGCTCCGCGACGCAACGGATGTCACGGCGACGGGCCGGCCGTCTCGTCCGCCGCGATGAGGAGGAATCGGTAGCCCTTGCCAGGAACCGTGGCGATGTACCGGGGGCGGCGCCAGTCGTCCTGCAGCTTCGCCCGCAGCTTGCGGATCTGGCGGTCGATGACGTTGCTCTCGGCAACGTAGTCGCCACCCCAGAGGTCATCCAGGATTTCGTCGCGCGTCAGGACTCGCCCGGCGTTAGTCGCCAGCAGATAGAGCAGGCTCAGCTCCAGCGGCGTCAGGTGCAGATCGTGGCCGTCGACCCGCACCCGGCGGTGCAGGACGTCGATCTCCAGCTCCTCAAAGCGAATCACTGGCGTGAACACCGCGACCTCCCTGTTGAGCCGCCGTGGTGGCGCCATGACCCGGACGACGAGATCCTCTGGGAGAAGAGGACGGTGACGATGTCGTCGACGTCTCGCTCGCGGGCCACGAGCTTGGTCTGAACACTCCCTGGCCGTGACAGCGCCAGCCGGCCTTTGCGCACGGTCGCGTCGCCGCATCCTGGCACATGTCCTTCACGCCTTGGCGAACGCATAGCGCAGGAAGAGATGGTCGCCGCCCTGCTTGAGGCCGACGAGCGTTCCCCATACCGGGGCATCTGGGGCAAAACGCTTCCCGGCAACCAGCCCGGGTCGCGCGAGAACCTCGTCGCGACCGGCCACCTGGGGGGCCAGCGTCAGGAACAACTCGTCGAGGAGCCGCTCGGCGAAAAAGTCACCCATCAGGTGCGGTCCAGCCTCGACCAGCACCAAGTCGCGGCGGTTGGCGCCGCAAACCGCCTCCAAGACCGCTCGCGCCGAGAGCGGAGCGGACTCCGCCGCGGCGACGACCTGAACCGACGGGGGCAGCTCGCGATCGCGCAGGCGCCGCGCGCCGCCGGCGGTAGTCACGATCTGCGACGCTACCTCACCGGAGCGAAAGAGGCGCCGCTCGAGATCGATCTCGCCGCCGGCGGTGACGACCACGTTCAGCGGCGGCTCGGCCTTGCCCAATGCCGTCCGCAGCCGCTGGTAGGTCTCCGCAAGCGGTGGAAAGATGTAGTCAGCGGTCCAGAGGTGGTCAGGTGAGGCCGCCCGGAGCGTGCCGGCGCCGATGATGACCACATCGGCAACCGCGCGCAGCAGCCCCATCACCATCCGGTCGTGGCGATTGAAGCCGCTGATCTCCCCGCCCCCCGCCTTGCCTGGAATCCCCAGCGAGACGACGCCGTCCAGCGTTGACACGAAGTTGCCGACGACGTGCGGCCGCGTCGAGTGCCTCGGCAGTCTCAGCCGACCGTAGAGATTCGCTAGCTCGCTGGGCAGCGGCGCGTCGTCACCGGCAGTCGCGTCGAAATGCCCCTGCAACGGCGGGAGCACGCTCATCGGTGCATCCCGCAGGCGACGAAGAACTCCGAACGCAGGGCGGGGTTGTTGTCGTACTCGCCACGCCAGAAAGTGGTGCGTGTCAGGGACGAGGTCTCGTGCACACCGCGCATCTGGGTGCAGAGGTGATGGGCCTCCAGGTAGACGGCCACGCCATGCGGCGCGAGCATCCCGTCCAGAGCATCGGCGATTTGCTGACCGACCCGCTCCTGGACGGTGAAGCGCCGGGCAAAGAGCCGCACCAGCCGGGTCAGCTTGGAGATGCCGATGATGTGCTCGTGAGCGATGTAGCCGACGTAGGCCTGGCCGTGGAAGGGCAACGCGTGGTGCTCGCAGAGGGAATAGAACGGGATGGGGCCCTCGATCACCTGGCTGAGGCGGCAGTCAGGCCCACCACGGCACTCGGTCTCGAAGACCGTCAGCAGCTTCGGGTCACCCTCGTAGCCTTCTGTGGCGTCGAAGAGGGCCCGGACGAAGCGCCGCGGGGTATCGATTGTGGCCGTGGAATCGAGATCCATGCCGAATGCGGAAAACATCTCGGCGGCATAGCCCTCAAACCGGCGCAACTGCTCGGGCGAGACATCGCGCCTGTGGAGATCCATCACCGCGGTCGGGTCCATCTGGTCAAGATCCTCGTCAAGTGCCATCAGTGCAGCCATGATTTCTCGATTCCTCCACTATTGGGGTATCGGGTACGAGTTGGGGAGCGACGTCGGCCTACGCCGACTGCCCTCAACTCACTGCCAGGAGCGCTCCTCTGGGGTCCGCGGCATGGCCGGCATCGGCACCGGCGATGCGTGCCCGCGCGGCGTCGACCTGATCCCAGACGTTCCAGAGCACCATTCCACGCACCTCGGCCGTCCTGGCGATAGGAGATGACCCCCGTGCGGTACGGATCCTCCCAGTCGGCCACCATCTCGAGGCGGGAATCGACGTCGCCGACAGCCTCGTAGCCGAGGTCAAACAGGTCGGAGTAGAAGAAGGGGAGGTGGTCGTACGGGGCCGGATCACCCGCCATCGCCCGCCCCGCACAGCGGCCCATCGTCGTGGCGTTGTCTTCATGCTCGACGCGGCGGCGCTGTGCCAGCACGCCCTGCCAGAAGGCCGCAACATCCCCTGCCGCGTAGACATCGGGGTGGCTGGTGCGCAGGAAGGCATCGACCACGATCCCGTTGTCGACCGCCAGTCCGGCCGCCAGCGCGAGATCGATGTTGGGCCGGGCGCCGATCCCGGCCACGATCCCGTCGACTTCAATGTCGTGGGTGGCCGCGCTGTCCACGCTTCCGGTTCTGAGAACGAGACGCTCACCGCGCTCGATGACGTCGGCGACCGTGGCGCCGGCTAGCACCTCGACTCCCTGCTCGCGATAGTAGGCATTGAGAAACACGGATAGGTCGGGTGGAAACTGACGGGCTCCGATGCCGGCGTCGGGGAAGATCATGACAACGTCCTTCCCGTTCGTCGTCAGCGCCGCCGCGATCTCCGAGCCGATGAACCCACCGCCGATCACGGCAAAACGTTGCCCCTGGCTCGTCTCCTGGCGGAGGCGCTGATAGTCGTGCAGGGTGCGGTAGTAGATGATCCGGTGACCGCCGAACGGCAGACGCTGGGGGGTGACACCAGTCGCCAGCAGCAGCTTGTCGAAGTCATAGACCGCCCCCCGGTCATCGACGACCTGCTTCTGGCGAAGGTCGAGGACCCGCGCGGTGCGGCCGAGGTGAAGATCGACCCCGAGGCGGTCCGTCTTCAGCCAGACGCTGTCCAACGACTTGCCCCGCCAGAGCTTCTTGGAGAGGGGCGGGCGCTTGTAGGGCGGGTCCGGTTCGGCGCCGATCAACCCGATCGAGCCGTCCGGGTCGACCTCGCGGATACCTCGCGCCGCGGCATCGGCGGCCATCCCGCCACCGACGATCAGGTAGGTGTAGTGATGAGACATCGCGTTCCTCCTCCATGCGCTTGTGGAGACCAACCGCCCGTCGCTCCAATAGAGCAGCGGCTGCCTCGGCGGGTAGTGCTCAGACATCCCCGCGTCCTCCCGTCAAACCGGCTCTCGCGGCGACATCCAACCGCCGCTTGCTCTGTTGCTGACAGGGTAAATCATCTTGTTCAATAAGTCAATGAGTTATTTGACAATGAGGTGGGCGTGAGCAGGTGGCGGAGAGGAAAGGGCGGTTCCCGGTCTCAGCGGAGGCGGTAAAAGGCGCCGAGGATGCCGCCGTAGAGGAGATGAGCCAGCGCTACGGAGAGCGGCGTCCGCAGACCGTAGTTCCGCGCCAGGAAACCCGGCGGCTCCAGCTGCCGTGTCGGTGTGGGCCCCCGTTGCTCGCTGGCCATCCGGGGGTGCATCCCCGGCAGCATCGGCATGCCGACGGTCAGGACGAACAGCGCGTGCACCCCACCGATCAGCGCACCAAGCCACCAGGTAGCCCGTCGCCAGCTCTGGAACGCCGCGGCGTAGATCATGGCGAAGAGCCAGCCATTAATCAGATGAATCCCGAAACCGACGACCTTGGCCCGGTCCCGGTCTGGCGTGACCATTGTGCCCAGCATGAAGGGAAGGTTGATCCGGGTCAGCCCCAACGCCTGGCACCCCGCCAGAACACTGGTCAAGACAATGGTGCCAACGAACCCCCAGAGCGTGATACCGCCCCTGTTCATCATCAAACCTCCCGTGCGCGAGTCATGACTCCGACGTTGTCGCCGGCGGACCACTGCTCCCCGCCGCATTCGGCCAGCGTCAGCGCCGCGTTGATCACACCGACGTGGGTGAACGCCTGCGGGAAGTTGCCGAGTGCGGCTCCCGTATCCGGGTCGATCTCCTCGGCGAAAAGGCCCACGTCGTTGGCGTACCCGAGCAGGCGTTCAAACCCCTCGGCAGCGCCCACCAGGTCGCCGCCCCGAGCCCGGCACTCGACCGCCCAGAAGCTGCAGATGCCGAAGGCGCCCTCTCCGGCTGGCAGTCCGTCGGCGGTGCCCTCGGCATAGCGGTAGATGAGCCCATCCCGGCCCAGGCGTTCGTGGATTCGGGCGCAGGTCGAGGCCATCCGCGGGTGCGCCGCGTCGATGTAGCCATAGAGGGGAAGGGTGAGGAGGCTGGCGTCGAGGTCGTCGCCGTCGAGGAGCCGCGTGTAGCTGCCGAGCCGCTCGTTATAGCCGCGCCGCTCGATCGTCTCCCGGATATCGTCGCGCGCCTGTCGCAACCGGGCCACGTCGGTGTTGGGAAGGTGGTCGGTTTCGTGCAGCTCGATCAGGCGATCGAGCGCCACCCAGCAGAGCGCCTTCGAGTGGGTATGGTGGAACCGCCCTGAGCGACCCTCCCAGATGCCCTCGTCCGGTTCTTGCCAGCGCGCGCAGACCGTGCGGCCGAGACCGGCGAGCAGGCGCGCGGTATCGTGGTCGAAGCGGCCCCCGGCCCGCGCAAAGCGCGCCGCGGCATCGATCACCTCGCCGTAGACGTCGAGCTGAAGCTGACCATGGGCGTCATTGCCAACGCGCACCGGCCGCGAGCCGGCATAGCCGTCCAGGTGCGGAAGCTGGCGCTCGGGGAGGCGGGCCTCGCCGAAGACGTTGTAGAGCACCTGCAGCTCGGGCCAGGTCAGGCGGGTGGCGTGCAGCATCCAGTGGAGGAAGGCGTCGCCTTCTTCACCGTAGCCGAGGTCGAAGAGCGCGCGCAGGGTGAATGCCGCGTCGCGCAGCCAGCAGTAGCGATAGTCCCAGTTGCGGGAGCCACCCACCTTCTCCGGCAGCGACGTGGTCGGAGCGGCGATGACCGCGCCTGATGGCGCGTAGGTCATCAGCTTCAACGCCAGGGCACTGCGCACTACGGCATCGTGGTAGGGACCCTGGTACCGGCAGCGCCCCGCCCATTGCCGCCACCACCGGTCAGATCGGGTGACGCGGTCCCGGGCCGGCAGGCCAAGGAGGGGGACGACTCCTGGCCCCTCCACGCTGTATGTCAGCGACAGGTAGGTGCGATCGCCGGAGCCCATCCTCAGGGTGCCGCTGGCACTCCCGCCGTCGGCGGCGACCTCCAGGGGCTGCTCGCTCCACAGCGCGAGCGCCGCGCCATCGATGTTGCACTGGAGACCACATGGGCCACGCCGCTGGAGCGCCGGCTGGATTGCGCCATAGTGGGGGCGCGGCGCGTAGACAACCTCGAGCGCGACCTCGCCACGCAGTCCTTCCACTTCCCGCAGGATCTCGTGCTCGGGATGGAGAGTCTGGCGCTTCTCCTCCTCCGTGGCGACCGGCATCAGGTCGCGCAGCGCGACCACTCCATCAGGCGTGTGAAAGATCGTCTCGAGCACGTTACTGTCGTGCAGGTAGCGGCGCTCGCTCCGAAACGGGCCGGCTGGCCTGACCCGGAACCGCCCGCCGCGCTCGCTGTCCAGCAGCGCGGCGAAAATCGACGGACTGTCGAAACGGGGCCAGCACAACCAGTCGAGCGAACCATCCCGGGAAACGAGCGCCGCGCCGCGGCCATCACCGATGAGGGCATAGTCGCCGATCGGGGGATACGGGACGGGGGATCGTCCGAGGGATACCAAGCTGCTCGGATTTATCTGTTCGGCAATTGCGACTCCCCCTTTCGCGCACCGTCCGCGGTGAAGCCGAGGACCGATCCGTATGGTAAGAGCGGCTCCGAGGCGAACCGGTGGACCAGCTCCTTGTAGGCGGTGGCGACGGGCCGGGGCCGACGCCCGAGATCGTACAGCCCGAGCGGGTTGACCACCCCGCGTTGGAGCACGAGCGCGCTATCCCAGTCCATCTGGTCGATGAGCGAGAACCAGGTGAAGCCAAGGACAGGAACCCCCTGCTCGCGCAAGTTGCGCACGTTGAGGAACTGCTTCCACAACCAGCGCGGGGCCTCATCGGCACTGCGGCCAATGTTGTTCGTCTCGGTGTGCATCACGGGACGGCGGTAGCGATCGAAATACTGGCGGGTGATGACCGACCATCCAAAAACCTCTCCCGCCGGCCGAATCTCCCCACCGGGTGCGACGAGCTGCTCATTGCGCTCGTAAAAGTCGTTGCCCATGACGATGCGATCGCCGAGGTCGTGCTCCATGAACCAGGTGAACTCCTCGCGAGTCAAGCCATTGTCGAGCAAGTAGAGAAGAACATCGCCGGCAGGCGGCACGGCATAGAGGAAATCGAAGGACAAGAACCGCACCTGGTTCTCCCAGGCCGCACGGGCAATCGTGACCGGGTCGGTCGCGCCGAGATGGAAGTACTCGGCGCTTTCACTCTGGATAAAGACTGCATCCGGCCGCACCTTCAGGATCTCATCTATGGCGAGAAGGTTGGCCCGGCAGAGGTGCTTGAGAGCCGTAACGAAGGCGCGGTGATCGCCCTGCCGGCGCTCGTTCCAGAAACCCGCCAGGGTCGAGAGCTTGGCGCAGACATAGATTTCGTTGACCGGCGTGTAAAACCGTACCCAGGGAAAGCGTTCCGCGAAGGTCCGGGCGTAGCGGGCGAAGAGTTGGGGCCAGTCCGGGTTCTGGAAATCGCCGACCCAGTCGGGCACCCCAAAATGGCACAAGTCGACGATCGGCACAATGCCAAGCCGCTGCATCTCGGCGAAGACGAGGTCAGTGAACTCCCAGTCGTAGCGGTCAGGTCCGGTGTGGACGCGGTAGTAGGGTGGTCCATAGCGTAGCCAGCGCAGCCCGAGCTCGCGAACCAGGGCCAGGTCCTGCTGCCAGTAGCGGTAGTGAAAGGTCTTCTCCAGCTGGTCGACGCGCACGCGTCGACCGTTGGTGTCGGTGACGGTTGGGTAGCTGCACTCGATACCTGTGGCAAAGACAAACCGGCTCGAGAGCGGATCCAGCGATGACATGATGGGGGACCGTCACCTACCGCATCTGCCGCTGCACGTGCAGGGCCTCAAAGGCCGTTGCTAAAGCCAACCCGTAGGCGAGGTGCCCGGCGATGAGCGCGGCGCTGCGCGCCGCCGGTTCCTCCGCCGGTCGTCCCATGAGCCGCATGGCGGGCACCAGGAGCGCCGGCCCGACGAGCCAAACGAGCAAGCCGTAGCTGGCGCCAAAGAGCGCGGGCGGACGCCGGTAGGAGGCCTGGAGGAGTCCGTAGAGCATCCCCCAGGCGGAGCCGTAGGCGAGATGCACCGCGCGACCGGCGAGACGCGCATGGGGGCCGATGTCCTGACCAAAGATGCCCGCGGCCACCTTGAAGGCGAACTGCTCGGCAAGGCCTTCCGGCCCCGGGGATTGGGCAAGCGTGAGCGATTGAGCGAGGGTTGGCCCCGCCGCGTCCTCCGGCTGTCCGGGCAGGATCGTGATGGGTCGGGCGCGGAGACCGGGCAGCACTCGCGAGACCACTGACAGGAGCAGCGCCCCGGCCAGACCACCGGCGATACCGCGAGCGGCCGCCCCGATAGGGGTCCCAAACTGCTTCACCTTGCTCTCCATTGGGTCCTCCTCGGTCGCTTCATGACCCCGCGAGACGGCGCCGTCGCCCGAGATGAGGCGACGACGCGTCCCGATGCCGGGGCGGGCGCACGATTCGCCCCAGTCGTTTACTGGACGACGATCGTTCCCTTCATGTTGGAGTGGAACTCGCAGAAATACTCGAACGTGCCGGGCTGATCGAAGGTCTGGCTGTAGCTGTCACCCTGATTGAGCGTTCCCGACTGGAGCGCCTCGCGGTCCTGAGCGGTCGCGGTGTGCGGTGCGGTGTCGCTGTTGGTCCAGGTCACGGTCGTTCCCACCGGGATCTCGAGCGAGTCAGGGACATAGGCAAAGTCCTTGATATCGACCATGGTCGCGTCCGCTACGGCGTCGGCATTGTCGCCGGCGGCCTCGTGCCGCCGATTCCGCGGTGGCGCCAGAGAGGCCCTCGGTGAGGTAGACGGTCACACCGGTCTGCTCGCCCTCTTCCGCGAGAATCGCCAGACCCGAGTGACCGGAGTCATTCAACTCGCCCAGGCCGACCACGAGCGCGCCGCTTTCGTCAATGACGCCGCTGAGGTTGCCGCAGGCGATGTAGGTGCCAATATCCTCGACGCTCTGGTGGATGTTGATCGCGTAGCCGCCCGTGTGCAGATCCTCGAGTGTGGCATCGACCGTCGTCACGCTGCGCTCGACCGGGATCGCGGCCGCGCCGTCCACTTCCGCGCCGGACTCGCTTGCCGCGAGGGCCACATCAGTCAATGGGAAGGCCGGATTCGGATCGAGCGAGTCGCAGGTGCCGAGGTGGATGTGTGCCGGATGAGCGTGCCCAGACCCTCCGGTTGGCGTCGCGTCCTGCGCCGCGCCGCCCAACCCTCCGACAACGAACAGTCCAGCGGCCGCCGCCGCGGTCACGATCCACTGTGTCCCTCGCAGTTTCATGAGGCTCTCCTCCCGGCGCGCGTCGCCGGCTTCCTGATCCGGCACCCCCTCCGGGCGCCACCGTGGAACCAGCATATCGAATATTTCTCAAATGTCAATATCATATTTGACAATATTGACAAGAGAACCCGGGTGAAGTACGTTGGGGGCAACAAGGAGACTCGCTGTGTCATCAACTCGCTGGGATCAACGGTTCTTCGCCAGCACCAAGGGACAGGTTGCGGCGCTCCTACGCCGCGGTGTGACCACCGTCGAGGAGTTGGCCCGTGAACTTGGGCTCACCGACAACGCCGTCCGCTCCCATCTCGCCGCCCTCGAGCGCGACGGCTTGGTCGTGCAGAGCGGCGTGCGGCGGGGAGTCGGGAAACCCGCCTTCACTTACGCGCTGACCTCGGATGCGGAGCGACTATTTCCCAAGGCCTACGGGGCATTGCTGCGCTTGATGCTCGACGTCCTCGCCGAGCGCCTGCCACCGGATACCCTCGACGACCTTCTCCGCGAGATGGGTCACCGGCTTGCGGCTGGACAAGCAACGTCGACAGGGGATCTGCGCGAACGGGTTGATGGCGCTACTGCGCTACTCGGCGAACTCGGTGGTCTCGCGACCGTCGAAGAACAGGGTGAGGGATTCGTCATTCTTGGTTGCAGCTGTCCCCTGGCCGCAGCCGTCGAGGGACATCCAGAGACATGCCTCCTTGCCGAGACCCTGCTGGCGGATGTCATCGGTGTGCCGGTCCGCCAGACGTGCGACACAGAGACCTTGCAATGCCGATTCGAGGTTGGGACGGTGACGGCCTCGTGATGCCGTTTGCGGCCGGCCGACCGCTGTCCGCCGAGCCGCGGGCTATTTGACTCGTCGCTCTGATTCTGCCGCTTAACTCACACGCACCGGCACCTCGTGGATGGCATTCATGAGGTAGCCCTTGGCATTCCAATCGTCGGCGACCGGTTGGGTGAGACCACGCTGGTCGGTGGCGCGCGAGGCGAGAGTCGTGTCACCCGGCACTGCATCCCAGTCGTAGGTGAAGCGCACCCAGGAGAGGGGGCCGGCCTCTTCGATGATCTCCGCCTCGGCCCAGTTCGTGCCGCCGTCGGTGCTCACTTCGACGGTCGCGATCCCCGCGAAGCCGGACCAGGCGAAGCCGCTGAGCTGCTGAGCACCCGCGCTGAGCATTGCATTCGGCGCAGGTGCGGCAATCACCGATTTCGGCGCCACCTCGCGCACCGGTGCAATCACACTCCCATCCTCGTCGATGAAGACGTAGCTCTCAGTGTTGTAGTGCCCGGCGAAGGGGTGATCGATGACCTCGAGGCCGACGATCCATTTGGTCGAGGCGATGCCGCTCCAGCTCGGAACCAGCAGCCGGACCGGCCCGCCATTCGGGGCCGGGAGATCCTCTCCGTTCATCTGCCAGACCAGCATCACGTCCCGATCGGCCGCGATTTCGATCGGCAGACCACGTTGCATCTCAGGGAAGTCGCCTCCCTGGGAGACGACATCGACCGCTCCCTCCTGGAGGCCGGCCATCTCGAGCACGTCGATCAGCGAGACGCCGGTCCACTCCGCGTTGCCGATCGCGCCATTGCCCCATTGCGTACCTTCAACCTGGGCTGGCTCGTCCTCGAAACGGCCCCGGCTGTTGCCGGAGCACTCGAGGAAGGCGGTGATGGTGCGGGTCTCCATCCCCTGCAGATCCTCCAGGGCCAGCTCCAGCTCCTGGTCGACCAGCCCGGAGACGGTCAGGCGCCACTCGGCTGCAGGGATGTCGATCGACACGGGACCGTTGGAGCGGATGAAGAAGAGATCATTGGGGGTCAGGAAGTCGTCGGCAACCAGCTCCATCGGCGTCTCATAGGTAGTCGAGCCCTGCTGGATCAGCTCCGGGCTCTTGCCGAGACTGGTGAGCAGCTCCTCGGCGGTCGGCCGCCTCCGGTGTCGCCTCCTGGGCGAACGTCGAGTCGCGCAGAATCGACGCGATCACCGGCGCTGAGAACCCCGCGGCGGCCAACCGGCCGATCAGGCGCCGCCGTGATATGCCCAGTCCCTCCGCTGGGTAACCGGTGGTTGCGATGCGATCAATTCGCTCTGTCATGGCCACTCCTTTCAATCACAACGTTGTTCGTTCCGTTACTCGCCACTTGCCACCATGTAGGACTGGTGCACGATCGGCTCCTTTCTCCCGCGAGGCGGATGCCAGTTTCCCTACCAACTCCGTGCCAGATAGGGGGTGAAGCAACCGGCTCATGGCCGACAGGTGTTATACGGATCAATTAGACGCGAAGATCTTGTGGCTCGGCGGGTACCACAACCGGCCGCACTACAAGGACTGGGACGGGCGAGCGCCGGATCACCGCCTCCGCCACACTGCCAAAGAACCACCGTGCTACACCTGTCCGGCCGTGCGTCGTCATCACCAGGAGATCGCGCGGCCGCACGGCACCGAGGAGCGCAGGCACCACTTCGCTGGTGACAACCTCTGTTGTCGTCACCAGTCCCCGTTCGACCAGCCCCTGCCGCATCACCTCGAGGTACTCCGTCGCCGCGGCCTCTTCCGCCGCGATTTGACTGAGTGCCGCCGACAGGGCCGCCTGCTCGATGCCAAGCCCCACCATTCCGATTTGGGTCAGTGGCGGGGTGTCGACGACCCGCACCAGGTGCATCGGCGTACCGGTTGCCCGCGCGAGCGTCTCGGCATGGGCAAGGGCTTCTTCCGCGAGGTCGCTGCCATCCAAGGGCACGACGATCCGCTCATAGTTGACGGTGCCGGCCCTGCCTCCAGTTGCAGCCATGATTTGCTCCCGGCCTATGCGTTCAGAGTGCTTCGAAAGAGGCCTTGGTATGCCCCGATCGGGCATATGCCGTTATCGCATATAACCGTGAGTGCGTCAGATGACTTCCCAACGACGATGGTCGGCAGCCGGACAGTGAGGGCCATTCCCTGATCCTCGGCACTCGCGACGGCGGTCGTACCGCTGCGGCGGGCCGCTAATCTGCTGGCAGGATCCCGGGTGGCGGAGGCGGATCGCCTCCGCGGGCGCGTCGGCTACGCGGCGCGACGCACCCGCCGGGCCTTTGGGGTTGGGGCGGAGGCGAAAGCGATGGTGGGCAAGACCCCGGAGTCGATCGTGGCCGTGCGTCCGCTCAAGGATGGGGTCATCGCCGACTTCGACACCGTGGAGATGATGCTGCACTACTTCATCCGCAAGGTGCACATGCAGCGGCTGATGGCTCCCCACCCCCGCGTCGTCATCGGCATCCCCAGCGGCGTCACCGAGGTCGAAAAACGCGCAGCGTCATCGCCGGTCCCGATATCCTGACCAACGCCTGAGGCGCACCATAGCTCTACTCAATCCGCTGATGGACTCGTCCGTAACGCCTGCTCGATGACCTCACGCGTCGCCTCGAGACAACTCTCGCCGCAGCAGGGCAGACCCGTGACCCCAACCACCTTCCGGTCTTCCATGCGTGGGTAGGCGATCGGGTGGCGCAGCTTCGCTCCGTTCTCCAGCATCAAGGTCGGTGTACCCCGCACCCGGTAGCGCTCTCGCCCGAGTCGTGCTTCCTCTATCACGGCAGGTCGCGCTTCGCCGCCAGCGGCGTCCTGGTCAAATCGCCGACGATCCAACCCGGTCTCCTCGGCGATCTCGCGCAGGACATCCCAGCGACCGATATTGCGCCCCTCCGCGAAAAACGCATGCCGCACCCGTAGGTCGTAGGTGATGTGGGCTTCCTCCCCTTGGCGGGCGGCGCACCAGGCAGCCTCAAACGCCGGCAGCGTCGTCGTCGGCCAGTCGTCGCCTCGATAAGGGGCAAATACCGCGGCCGGCTCCTGGATCGCCGCCAGCCACCACTCCTGATCGAGGATGTCGCGGGGAGCAGATTCTCCATCGATCAACTCGAGTGGGAACGACCGGATGCGGAGCCTAGCGCGCCCCTGCAACTCTGGCACGATCGCGTGGAGGCGCACCGCCGCCACATAGCTCCAGGGTCAGTAGTACTCGGACCACTGCCACAGCTCGACATGCCCAGGTTCCGCCATGACCACATTCCTTTCCCAGCGCAAAGGTTCACGGAGGTTCAACCCACGGACGGGAAGCTCCGCCGAAATGGTACGGGTGTCAGCGGCGATTGCATTCCTCGATGCTGTGTTGCACACCAAACTCGTTAGTGTGCGGGCAAACTGGACTGGACCCAGTGTTCGCGTTGGATGCGCTCCCCGGAAAGGTTCAGTGTGTTGAACAAATCCTTCGCGGTCAGCGTCACGGCTAGTGGCCAACGGGGATCCGACTGTGCGGCCAGGTCCTGGGCCCATGAGCAGGGCTCGTAAACGCACCCCGCGTCAGCAGTACCGCCACTTCGCCTCGGCAAACATCAGATCGACCCAAGTCTCGCGATTGCGAATGGATTTCTTGCGGGCTTCGGTGGCGCGGTGGAAGGTACTCGGGGAAACGAGCGCGACTGAGCTGTGGGTCCGCGACGGGCGTCGCCGGCTCAATCGGGTCGTGGTCGGTCCAGCGAAGAGTTACGTGTGGCGCATCGTTCATGCCTCCACGGGCAAACCATTTCCTGGAGCGTTCTGGTGCGGTTGCATGCGTGGGAGCTCTGTGCCCGTTTCGGGGCCTGACAGCCTGAGACAGTCTCAGATCAGACTGGCCAATCTCTGCGCGATCTCGGCCCCATCCGTATCGAGCGACGACTCTATTGCGGCCCAACCCGCCGGAGACCAGATCTCGATCGAGGCGTCGACGCCGACGACGAGTGCCTCACGCTCCAGACCGGCATAGCGGCGCAGGTCGGGCGGAATGAGGATGCGGCCCTGGGCGTCGAGGCCCAAGTCCGCGGCCTCGGCGAAGACCAGGCGCCGGAAGTTCCGGGCGTCGGCGTCGGTGATCGGGAGCGCCGCCACTTTTTCCGCCAGCGGCCGCCACGCGTCCAACGGATACAGCGCCAGACAGCGATCGATACCACGCGTCAAGATCACACCCTCGGCAAGCGCCTCACGGAAACGGGCCGGGATAGCCAGCCGCCCTTTGGCGTCCAGGTTGTGCGCGTATCGACCCAGAAACACCGCTCACCCCAAGCCACAACGCCGCGAATAGCGCCGGCACTGATGCCCGGTCGTGGGCCGGACGTCCGCGGAGTTGTTGCACGGGTATCGGGGATGGGCACATTGTGCCACTTATCCACCGCGAGCGCCACTTGTCCCCACTTTTCCCCACAGTTATCCACAATCGATGGGGTGATAGGGTGATGGGTGTTGGGGTGATAGGGAATGGAATTGTTGTCTTGAGGGCAGATCGCCTCGGATATCGACCGACCCGGACAATTCGCCCCACCTGAAGTCGGGCGGCCATCCTCGTTCCCCTCTATCACCCAAATACCTGTCACCCTATCACCAGAGACAGGCGTACGTACGCGCCCTTGCGCTGGAAATAGAACTGATGTTCTGGTATTATTCCGAGACTGAAATGCCGCGCCGGGTGGGGCGGCGAGATACCCCGCAGGAGGATGCCATGTTTCTCGGTTGGTACGATCCCGACCGCAAGAAGCCGGCCCGTGCCAAGCTGGCCGAAGCTATTGCCCGCTATCAGGAAAAGTTCGGCCGCAGACCGCTCTTCTGTCTGACCAGCCCCCAGGACGCGGCCGAACTGGCAGCGCCGTCTCGTAAGTTCCCTGGTGAACCGCCGGTCTCGATCCAGGCCCGCAATTACATCGCGCGCTGGACGTTCTACATCGGGGAGGAAGCTGGAGAGCCGGCCGCGAGTGCTGAAGAACGCGTCGCGGCGTAACGACGGACCGTTCGGCGCCAGGCGAGGAGAGAGGCTTCTGCTAGAGTTGCGGCGCTCCGCATGGATGACGGTTGACTCCCGCAATCCTTCCAGGTGATAGACGCCGTGGATGACGAACGCGCCGGGGATCCGCCAAACGGCGAGGACCCGACTCCCGAGCACGAGTCGCAGAGCGCTCCCCGGGACGACCTCCAACCCCCGGTGGCAGATCCCCGTACCACAATTGCCGGCCGCTATGCGGTCGATTTGCAAACATTGCCGAACGGCGCGGGTATTGCGGTTGCCTACGATGGCCGCGACTTGCGAACCCGAGATCCCGTCGTCGTGAAGACGCTGCGCCTCGAATACCGGGGTGATCCCGAGATGCGGGCGCGGTTCCGGCGCGAGGCGCGCCTGCTGCAGTTCCTGTCGCATCCGAACGTGATTCGCGCCCTGGCCTTCACTGAGGAGCGCGGCGCGCCGTGGCTGGTGTTAGAGCGCGTGCCCGGCCGGTCCCTACGCGAAGAGATTGACATGGTTGCCCCCTTTACGGTGGAGGAGGTCGTTCCACTGTTGCAGGGGATGGCGGCGGCGCTCGACCACCTTCATGCGCGCGGGCTGGCCCACCTCGACGTGCGGCCCGAGAACGTGATCGTCACCCCGAACGGGGAGGTGAAGCTCGTCGATTTCGGCGCCGCGCAAGCCGCGGGCGCAATGCAAGAGCCGGCCGATGGCGGCACGCCGGACGACGTTGCGTATCTGGCCCCAGAACAAGTCTGCGGCGAGCCTGTCAGCGCCGCGAGCGACGTGTACGCGCTGGGATGTGTGGTCTACGAGCTGCTCACTGGGCAGGTCCCGTTCCGCTCGGGCGAGGAACCAGCCGCGCGAAACGCCGCCATTCGCGCTCGCCTCGAGGAGACTCCAGTTCCGCCGACGATCGTGCGCGGGGGAGACGTGCTGCCCACGTGGGTGGACGACGTCGTTCTGGGCGCGCTCGAACGAGACCCCCGGCAGCGCTATAGCAGCGCGGGCTCATTCGCCGCGGTATTCCACTCCGGGGTCGAGGGCGAGATCGACGTCGAAACTGGACGACCCCGGCGTCAGATCGAACCGCCCTCGAGTCGTCAGATCCCAAACAACGAGCCGGGCATCGCGACGAAAGGCTCGCCGACCCTCGCGTCACGTCGCGGCCAGTCGTCACGAGGCGTGGCTAGCGGGCGTAATCCTGAGGTCGTCGACGCCGCGTTCGCGCCGATCTCCTCACTCAAGCCGGTGTCCGTTGCCGAACCACGTCGGATGCGCGGCAACGATCTCAATGCGCTTGGGCGCCGGCTATGGCAAGGGGTCATCCTGGCCGCGGTGCTGAATGTGATTCTGATCGCCGCGTTGCTCGTTACTCGTGGAGAGATCCCTGGGGTCTGGAATGCGGGCGAAAGTATCGGCCCCGGGGCGACGGTACAGATCGCGGGCGCGGGTCTCGTCGCGCGCGCTGCCCCAGAATCTGAGTCGGCTATCGTCGCGAATCTCCCTGATGGCGGCACGGTGCAGATCACCGGGGAGCTCGTCCAGGGCGCTGACGGCGGATGGTGGCCAGTGACCGTCGAAACGGCGACGGGAGCTGTGAGCGGCTACGTGCCGGAGTCCTGGGTGCAGGCGCCGTAATGGCATGGCTCTCGTGCCGACCCGCTCGGGTCGGCACGAAAGGTGCTCGTTTCTAGGACGCCGTTTCCTCGGTCGCCAGCGCCGGTTCAGTCGGTTCGGGCGCAGGCGCATTCGCCGGTAGGTGCTCTTGCAGCAAGCGGGCGATTGCCGTCGGCGGCACGCCGCCTTGCAACTTGCCGACCGCTTCGCCACCCACATAAAGCACGACGGTGGGCAGCACCAACACGCTGTTCTTGAGTGCCTGCTCCTGATTGTCGTCGATATTGACCTTGACGATCTTCAGATCGTCGCGCTCACCGCTGAGCTGGTCGAGCACCGCACCGACCGTGCGGCAAGGCGCACACCACGGCGCCCAGAAATCGACGAGAACAGGCTTGTCCGATTGAAGGACCTCCGCATCGAAGGTCGCGTCTGTTATCTCTACTGCATTCGCCACGCGGCGCTCCTCCCGTCCCGTCCGGGACGCCTAATACTTCCCAAATGATAGCAAGGGCGTCAAGGCGCCTCCTGGCCGCTCCTTGAACCCGCCCTTGTTTGACTCCAGCGGGGAAGCGACAAGCGGGAGTGAGACGAGAGCATCGTAACACCACCGCGGATCGCCGGAAATCCCTACCCGATCGGCTGACAGCCGGAATAGAAGAAAATGTCCATCGTCACCTCGCCAAAGGGCGGCTCGTTGGGCAGCGCGAAGTGCTCCACGCCGGTGTCGTCCGTGAACACATCGGAGCGCACCTCCCCCAGCAGCGCATCCACGCGACGGGCCACCTCCACCCCCTCCTCGATCTGGGGCGCCTTGCCGCTGATGAGCACGAACCCGGCGCGGCAGCCCTGCGGAAAGCGAGAGAGCTGGGTGGTCAACGTGTCCCGGGCGTCGTTGAGCGCTTCCTCGTCGTTGGCCAGCATGCCGTTCAGGTCGGTCTGAATGGTGATCGATTGCCGCGTGGGGTCGAGGACGGAATTGGCCGCGACCACCGCCAGGGCTGTGGCCGTCACCTGGGCATTCACTTGCTGGGCCTGCAGCGCCGCGACCTCCGTGGCCCGAGCGGCCGCTGCTGCCTGGGCGGTTGCCAGATCATTCGCGCCACTGGCCGCATTCTCCGTCGCGATTGCCGCCACATTGGCCGCCTCGGTCGCCTGCGCCGCCTCCCGCGTCGCGAGGGCATCGATGGTGGCCTGGGCGGAGATGGCAGCCTCCGTCGCCAGCGCCGCGGCCTGCGCGGCCTCCCGCGCCAGTTGGTCGAGACTCTGGTCGCTGGCGGCCTGCTCCGTGGCATACGCCGACAGCGTGGCCTCGGCCGCAAGTGCGGCGGTCGTGGCCTGAGCGGCCTCGGTGGCGCGCTCATCCGCGCTCATAACCGCCAGCGTCGCCTGTGCGGCGGCAGTCGCGGTCGCCTGCTGGTTGAGCAGGGCGTCCTCGGTGGCTCGCGCTTCGGCGGTCGCGATCGCCGATTCCGAGCGCGCCGCCTCAGTCGCCAGCGCGCGATCCCGCGCCTGAGCGGTTGCCTGGGCCGCGACATCTCGCGCCTCGGTCGTCGCCAGGGCTTCGTCTCGCGCCACGATCGCGGCGCTGAGTGCTTCGGCGGTCTGGGCCGCGGAGATCGCTTCGGCGGTGGCGACGGTATCGAGCGCGGCGAGATTAGCCGCGGCAAGAGCCTGTTCGGTGGCGAGGGAGGCGATGGTGGCCCGTGAAGTGGCCAGCAGGTTCGGCGTCGGCTGCGGAGTCGGCGTCGGCGCCGGTGAACCGACCGTGTTCGCGGTGAAAAAGAGCATTGCCAACCCGAGCAACAGGTCGGCAAAGATCCAGCCGCCGAGCGCGATCATGTCTCGCTGACCTGTGTTGTTGCGCCGTCGCCTCACCGACCGGGACCGGAGGTGCCGCGCCTAAGAGCGCCGGCGCGGCCAAAGCCGCTCCGGGTCCAGGCGGCCCGGCGGTGCGGGCTCCTCAACGTCGATCCCCGTGCTCCGGCCAAGTCCCTGCACGACCCGATCGAGGCGCTCCACCAGCGTGCCCACGTCTCGTGAGATGTCATCCTGCCGCTGCGCCGTCCGCGTGGAGATCGTCGAGATATCGTGGGCCACTTGCGAGAGACCAGTCGCGATCGACGCCTGCTCATCGAGCAGACTACTCAGCGTCTGCCCCTGTCCGACGGTACCCGAGACGAGGCGATGCAGTTCGTCGCGCAGCCCGCTCAGTCCATTCTCGATCTCAGCGAGTTCGCGGGCGCTGGCCGCTATGCCGCCGGCATTGCCGCGCATGGCTTCGGCCAGACGGCTGTTCGCCTCGGCTTCGGCGGCGACGGCATTCTCCACCCGTGTATGACTGGTGGCGAGGTCTTGAGCGATGGCCCCGATGCCACGTACGGCCTCGGTAGCCACCCGCGAGGCCTGTGCCGCGGCGTCGGCGCCAGCAATGCCCTTGTCCGCGGCCTCGACGAGCGCCTCGGCCGCGGAGGCAATCTGCCGCGTCAGCGTCTGATCACTCTGCAGGTTGGCCACCGTGAGCTGCTCCAGGCCCTGAACCGCCTTGAGCAGGGTGCGGCCCTGGTCCACGGAAGAACTCACCTCTGAGGTCAGGTCTTCCAGTGCGGTTGACAACCCGGAGGAAACCTGGCGCAACTCAACCAGGAGGCGATGCGTCTCTTCGGCCCCGGCCCGCATCCCTGAGGCGAAAACACCGAAATCAGCAAATTCCCGTTCCCGCCGGCCAGCGAGTTGCTCCAGGCGGTCGTGCTCGACGCGCAGCCGGGTCAGCAACTCCTGGGAGTTCTGCTCGAAGCGGTCGACCAGACGCTCAATGCCGCGGGCCAGCAGCGCCGGGCGGCTGCCACGGTCGACGGCGAGGACGACCGACGCTTCGGCCAGCACGTTGTCGATGTCGGACTGAAACCGCTCCGCGGTCTTGTCGATCTTCTCCTCGCGCGCCTCGCGCCGGCCATGGGAGTAAAGGGTCAACCCGATGATAATCGCGATCAAGAACGCGTCGATCATCGCCACCATCGAGAAGCTTGGCGCAAATGGGCTCGTCTGCCCACCGAAACCGCGCTCCCAAAGCAGGAGGAACGGCTGACGCACCTCGTCCGGGCTGAGCGCCAGAAACCGCTCGTATGCCCGCGATGCCTCCGCCAGGGCAAACCAGGTGAGCAGAATCGGCACAAGGACGAGGACATTCCGCAACCGATCGGCGCCGGCAATGGTCGAGTGCGCGTAGCCGCCCTCACGCTGCAGGGCCAGGGCATAGGCAAGTCGCTCAGTGTTGAAGACGCGTCGCAGATCGACTTCCGCCCACCGCTGCCGTCCTTCATCGGTAGCGACCGCTCGAGCCAGGCTACGCATCCGTTCGGCAGCGCGCGTGTCGACGCGGTCCAGCGTGCCCGCCATCTCCTCCAGGTGCTCGGCCAGAGTCTCTCGCTCGCCGGGGTCGGAACCATGACTCGAAACCCGGCCAGGGGGAACGTCGCCGGGTACATCCGGACGGACCGGGGTGATTACCCCGCCGGTCTGGGCCATATCCGGCATTGGTCTTTCCAGGGTTTCAGGAGCACGTCGTCTTTGCAAGGCTGACCTCGGCTGCCGGTTGGGAATGTACACTCGGGGGCGCGGGAGAACCGTATTGGCGGTGATGGCCCAGGGTACACCGGCCCTTCCTCCAAGTGTCGGCCGGAAATCCCTCCGGGGCGAGTGTCCGTACCGACTGTACCACTCCGGCGTCGTTCAGATCGGCCGCGAGCCGTCTGAGATGGCGTTTCACGTTCAGGATATGCCGATGCCCATCGTCTCCGACCTCGACGCGGCCATGATGCAGCCAGCACGTTCCGTTCCAGCGGTGCGCCACCTTGGCGGCGGCTCAATTCGCATGAACGATGCAGGTCGACCGCTCCGCGCGGTAGGCCACGACGCCGTTGTTTACGAACTGCGGACCCCAATCGGACGCATCCTGGCACTCCGATGCCTGTTGCAGCCAGATTCCCGCCGGGACAGTCTGCTCGCCCAGCGCTATCACGCGCTTCGTGCGGATCCGCGACTGGAACGCTTGCGTGGCGCCGGTGGCCCACTTCCGCGCGACATTCAGTGGGTCGCGGACGGAATAGCCCTGCCGACCCCGGACTTGCGCCAGGTGATGGCTCCGGTGATGGTCATGGAGCGTGTTCCTGGCCGCACGCTGATGCAGACCGTGGATCGTCTATGTCGAGAGAGACAGAGTGAGCCCCTGGCGCTCCTCGCAGATGGCTGGCTGACCACGGTGACCTCACTGGAGGATGCGAGGTTCGTCCACGGAGATCTCGCCGCTGACAATCTCGTCGTGCGTCCCGACGGGTCAATCGCCCTGGTCGACCTCGATACTGCATGGTGGCCCTCGCACGCCGTCGATCCGGCCTCCTCAGGGGGTACGCCGGCGTATGTCCACCCGCGCGGCGCCCCCACAGACCCGGCGAGGCGGGATCGCTTTCCAGCGCTGGCTATTTGGGCATCGCTCCGAATCCTGGCCCGACACCCCGAACTACGGGAGCGCTGGGGTGACCAGCCCGATCAGTACGGCGGAGCGCTTCTTTGGACTGCCGACGACTTGCGCCGGCCGGCGCGCGCTCCCCTCTTCGCCACGCTCGACACAATCCAGGAGGGAGACGAGATGCTCGTCCCCTTGCTGGAGGTCGTCCGTAGGGCGATCCACTTTCCGCCGGACGAGACCCCGCCCCTGACAGAAGTGGCGGAGCGGCTGAAAAGTCTAGGGTTTCCCCGGTTAGCGGCGTCAGGAGCAGGGCGCGGACGCCCGACGCGGACGCCGCTCGAGATGCCCCTGCCCGGCCGCCAAGCGCTCACCGATTCAAACGATATGGGCAATGTGTGGCGACAGGACACCTTTGCGCAAGACCGACGCGACGAGCGCGGCGGACGAGAGTCGGACGCCACACACATCACGACTCTCGCCGAACGCGAACGCCGCCGCGCCACGGCGCGCGAGCTTGGCGCGGCTATAGCCGCCAGGGACACCGCGACGGCCGTCGGACTCTGGGAAACCTCCCGTACTGTGCCCGAAACGGCGACGTATGCCGCGGCGGTTCATTTGCTGGTATCGCGTGAGGCAACGGCGGCGATTGAACGCGCGCTGCGCCGTAAGGACGACGATGGGCTGGTAGCGGCCGTGGCTGAGGCCGAACGCGCCGGTGTCGCCCCATCGGCGGAGGCACGTGTCGCGGTGCGGGCGGCGCGGCAGCGGATTGCCGCGCGAATGGCCCTGCGCGATGCGGTCGCTCGCCGCGACTTTTACGCCCTGGCCGGCCTGGCCTGCTCGGGAACGCTTGATTGCCTCGGCCGGCTCGAGGCGGCCCACTCTCGCGCTGTCGAACGTGCGCTCGCGTGGGCCACAATCGAGCGAGCCCTCGTCAGCGATGACGACGTCGCGATAGCGGCCGCGGTCGATCCGGCGCTCTGGCGTGAGGAAGGATCACTGCCACCAGCCGCCATCAAACGACTCGAGCTCGCCCGGAGCCGCCTCCGATGGGCGGAGGACGTACGTGCGGCGCTGCGACGACGCGACGGCGTCGGACTGCGTGGCCTGCTAACGAGTGCGCCCCCGGGCGCGGAGGCCTACCTCACTGAAGTCGAGAGCCGCCGGATCCTGCGCATTTCGACGCGGGAGGCGGCAGTGAGTCGCCTCGAGCGAGCATTACGAGAGGGGCCGGACCGAGAGGTTGCCACAGCGCTCGCGGAGTTTGAATTGGCCGGTGCGGCCTTCCCCGACGTGCTTGATTGGGCGGCGGTGCGCGGAGTGGTCGATCGCATCTCGCTGGCTGACGCGATCCGGTCGGCCGCATCCGCCGATCCTCCTGATACCGCGCAACTGGCACGGCTGCTCCCGGCGGCCCGTGCCGCGTTAGGCGACCAGGGCGTGCCGGGGGAGCCCGATTGGGTGGCGCTCGAGCGGTCGGTGCTGCGCACGGCGCATGTGGCCCGGTTGCGGGAAGCGATCGCGTTGGATGACGATGCTCGGATCTGGTCCGCCGCCATCCCGGATTCGTACGGCGCCCGAGCTCTACTTACCCCGGACGAGAACGACCGGGTGGATCAGGCACTGGCGCGCCGGCCGCTCCACGCCAGATAGCCCTGATGAGCAACGATCCCGGTGCGAGTCCCAGCCTGTTCTCCAGCGCCGCGGCAAGCACCACGTGGATTCCGTCGTCACGAGAGAAGCGTTGTGATCGGCGCCTTCTCTGGAACTCCCCAGTAGATTCTGTTGTCAGAGAGAAGCGCCCGGATTGCCTACGCCTTCTCTGGGACAACCCAATCGTGGTTTTCGACACTTCGCTCCACCGCGTCGAGCACGGCCTGCACCGCGAATCCCTCCTCGAATGTCGGTCCCGGATTGACGCCCTGGCCGATCCCTTGGAGCAGGTCATGAATCGCGTGGGTAAAGGTGTGCTCGTAGCCAATGATGTGACCCGCCGGCCACCAGTTCGCGGTATACGGATGGACGCCCTCGGTGACATTGATCGTGCGAAATCCCTGTAGCCCCGCGGGATCGTCTTCGAAATAGACGTGCAGCTCATTCATGCGCTCGAGGTTGAAGGCGATCGACCCTCTCGAGCCGTTGATCTCGAAGCTGTTGAAGTTGCGCCGCCCGGGCGCGAGCCGCGTCGCCTCAAAAGTCCCACTGGCGCCGCTTTCGAAGCGCGCCAGAAATGTCGTCGAGTCGTCGACCGTGACCTCGCCCATCTCCGTGCCCGATGCGGCGGTCAGCCCTGCGCCGCCCCCTGACTCCGTCGCCACGGGGCGCTCCTTGATGAAGGTCGACATCGTCCCCACGACCTCCGATATCGGCCCAACGAGGTAGAGCCCGAGATCGGTGATGTGCGCCGCGATATCGCCCAGGGCGCCTGAACCGGCCAACTCCTTCTTCAACCGCCAGACGAGCGGGAAACTGGGGTCGGTAATCCAGTCTTGAAGGTAGACGGCGCGCCAATGGCGCACTTCACCGATGGCCCCGTCGTCGATCAATTTCTTCGCGAACTGCACGGCCGGCACCTTGCGGTAGTTGTAGTTGACCACCGCGACGGCGCCCGACTCCCTGGCCGCCTCCAGCATCTCGCGCGCTTCGGCGAGATTGTTCGCCAGCGGCTTCTCGCAGATCACATGCTTACCCGCGGCAAGCGCGGCGAGCACGACATCCCGGTGGGTATCACCGGGCGTCGAAACATCCACGAGCTGTACATCGGGCCGCGCGATGAGGGCGTGATAGTCGGTCTCGTATCCCTCCCAGCCAAGTTTCTGCGCGGCCTCCTGGACCCCGGCCTCGTCCCGGCCACAGATGGCCACCATTCTCGGCTGGGGATCGACGTCGAAGAAGTGGGCAACCTGGCGGTACGCGTTCGAGTGCGCCCGACCCATGAACTTATAGCCAACGAGGCCAATGCCGATTTGGGACATGGTGTGCTCCTTTCAGTCGCAGTCGGAAAGACGGGCAGTCGGCAGACGGTCAGAGAAGAGTGCCGGAGTTGCTGTCAATCCGACGTTGCACGTTCCGTCATCAAGACTCTTCGATAAAGCCTCGAATAATGCGTACCGACTTCCTCGCGCAATTCCAGCAGTCCCTCAGCTTCGGGCTCTGCATCAGCCCGAGATCGCGTGCCAACGAGGACAGTGGGTCTCAAGCTCGCAGAGCGAGCCATGAGCAATTGACAGTCGATGACGGAGGTTCCGCGACACCGGTACGTCCCGAACCCTCCGCGATATTGGCGGGCACGGAGACGGCGGCGCGGCGCACTTGCGCGTGAGTCCGAATCGCTCGTCAGCCGGCCAGACGCAGTCAGAGCGATAGATCGCGCTCACGAGACGCCATCGACTTTTGCCAAGCGATGAGGTCTCGATACACCGCTGCCGTCTGCTGCGTTCAGCCACTATCTGCCCGATCCAGCGTGGCATCCCTCTCGCCTCCTTACCGATCCCGCTTCCCGACTTCCCGACTCCGTCCCTATGTCCACCACGCTTGGGCGGCGGGCTCCCGGATGATCACGTCCTTGAGGAACTCCACGGCGCTGGTGAAGCCTTCGTTGACGCTCATGAGCGAGTCCTCATGCTCGATCGAGATGACCCCGTCATAACCAGCGAGGCGCAGCTCGCTGATCAGCGAGCGCCAGAACTCCTGACCGTGCCCATAGCCGACCGTACGGAAGATCCACGAGCGGTGCACTTCGTCGGTGTAGGGCTTGGTATCAAGGACGCCGTTGATCGCGATGTTCGGCCCATCGAGCCAGGTGTCCTTGGCGTGGACATGGAAGATGGCGTCGCCGAGTGCGCGCACGCAAACCAGTGGGTCCATCCCCTGCCAGAACAGGTGCGAGGGATCGAAATTGACGCCGAGAGTCTCTCCTCCGATCTCGCGCAGCCGGTTGAACGAATCGGTGTGGTAGGCAATGAACCCCGGGTGCAGCTCGATCGCGACCCGCACCCCTCGGTCCCTGGCATAGCTAGCCGCTTCCGTCCAGTACGGCGTAACCCGTTCTTGCCACTGCCAAGCGAGCGATTCGGTGAAGTTCGGCGGCCACGGGCAGGTGATCCAGTTCGGTTCCATCGCCTCCGGTCCGCCCCCCGGGCACCCGGAGAAGGTGATCACCGTCGGCACCTCGAGCATTTGCGCCAGCTGCACGGCATTGCGGTAGTCACGGTCGTGTGCCTCCGCGATCTCCCGCCGCGGATGGAGCGGATTGCCATGGCAGGAGAGTGCGCTTATCTCCAGCCCACGGGAGGTAACCGCATCGTGAAAATGCTTTCGAGCCGTTTCGTCATTTAGTAGCGCGGCCGCGTCGGCGTGAGCCGGTCCTGGATATCCACCGACCCCAACCTCGACAGCTTCGCATCCCGCGGCTTTGACGTAGTCCAGCGCTTCCTCGAATGGACGCTGGCTGAACAGCACCGTGAACACACCAATCTTCATGTGTAAATCCTCCCTATGTCCGGTCGAGCGGCTCCAACCCTCGTCAGACCGCGAATCACACCGACAACTACCGGACAACCAAGCCGCGTGCCAGTCCAGGGGCTACGACTCGTAGCGGTGCTGTCGCAATCCGCCGGATCATACCGAAGGTGGAAGTCAGGGGTCGGAAGGCGGGAGGCGGAAGTCATGATCCAGCGTTGATGAGATGGGTCATTGGGGTAATCGCTTTTTCGCCAGTCGTCACAAGTGATACCTGAACCCAACTCCCGCCTCCCGCCTTCCGATCTCCGCGCTTGACATCAGCCCGCGCGCGTTCCAGCATTTGCAATGGTGATATCTGAGCGGGCTAGTCGGATATCACACGTGTTCGTGTTACCGTTCCTTGACACCGTCGCTTATCCGAGGAGATCGATGCTCACGCTCCGGCCCCGTGCGGCGCGACCCATTTCCCTGCCTCGTCCAGGCAGGGTCAGAGAGAACCTGACCAATGGCCGCTGGGAGGCTGGAGCAAAGCATCAGGGAGAACGGCCCCCCTTCTGGATCTTGCTACCCGCCGTTCTGGTAGCGGTCTTCGAGCTCCTGCCGCTGCTGTATCTCCTTGCCCGGACGCTCGATGCGGGCGAAAACACATTGAGCATGCTGTTCCGCTCCAGGACACTCGAGGTCGTGCTCAACACCGCTGTCCTGGCCGGCGCCGTCGCAGTGTCGACGATCGTCATCGGCGTACCGCTGGCATGGTTGACGAGCCGCACTGATCTCCCCGGGCGTGCGTTCTGGGGCACTGCCGTCGCGCTACCGCTTGTTATTCCGTCGTATATCGGCGCCGTGGTCATGGTCGCCGCGTTCGGACCACGGGGGATGTTGCAGTCCGTGCTGGCACCTCTCGGTGTCGAGCGACTCCCGTCCATCTATGGATTCACCGGGTCCTGGTTGACCCTGACGCTCTTCACGTATCCCTACGTCTATCTCACAGTGCGGGCGGCAATGCGGCGTCTCGATCCATCGCTGGAAGAGGCGGCTCGCTGTCTCGGCTATGGTCCCTGGCGCACGTTCTTCGCGGTCACCCTACCCCAGATTCGGCCGGCGGCGACAGCAGGGGCACTGTTGACGGTGCTCTACAGCCTCGGCGATTTCGGTGTCGTCACCTTGCTCCGCTACGACGCCTTCACACGTGCGATTTATGTTCAGTACCGTTCGGCAATGGATCGTGGCGGCGCCGCGATACTGGCGCTCCTGCTGGTCGTGATCTCGATCGTGGTTCTGGTCGTCGAATTGCGCGCCCGGGGGAACGCGACGCTCCATCGCCTCGGCAGTGGCGTCAGTCGGCGCGGCCGGCCAGTTGCACTGGGATCTGCCAAAATCCCGGCATTGCTGTTCTGCGCGGTGGTTGTCGGATTCGCGCTCGTGCTCCCAGTCGCGATCCTCGGAGCCTGGTTGGTGCGCTCCTCGCGAAATGGTGCCGTACTTTCCGGGCTCGTGGCGGCCACCTTCAATTCGCTGACTCTTGGGGTGTGGACGGCGCTGATCGCCACCGCCTGCGCATTGCCGATCGCGATTCTTCTCGTGCGCTATCCGAGATCCGGCTCCCGGGCCGTCGAGCGATTGACCTATCTCGGCTATGCCTTGCCGGGGCTGGTGGTCGCGCTGGCGTTCGTGGCGTTCGGCGCCGGCACCCCCGTGTACCAGACGCTGGCTATGCTGGTCGCGGCGTGCGTGGTTCGCTTCCTACCCGAAGCGGTCAGCTCAACTCGGTCAGCGCTCTTGCATGTCAGCCCTCGTCTTGAAGAAGCCGCGCGGGGCTTGGGGCGCAGCCAGGCCGCGACAGTGGCCACCGTGACGATTCCCCTGGCGCGACCAGGGATCTTGGCAGGAGCCGCGCTGGTGCTGTTGACGGCGATGAAGGAGTTGCCGGCGACTCTGCTCCTGAGTCCGACCGGGTGGGACACGCTTGCGGTGCAAGTCTGGACCGCGGCCAATGATGCCGCATACGGTGAGGCCGCCGCGCCAGCATTGATCCTGATCGCGGCCGTCGCTATACCGATGCTCCTCCTCACGCCACGCGACCACGTCTCCGAGCAAGCCCCATGATCGTGACTCGTCGGCGACCTCGTCATGCGCAGCCGGCGATTGCCAGCAATGGCCAGCCGGAACCGGCGCTACGGGTGCGCGGACTCGAGAAGCGCTACGACGACGTCGAGGTGCTGTGTGGTATCGACCTCGATGCCGCGCGCGGCGAGTTTCTGGCCCTACTCGGTCCAAGCGGCTGCGGCAAAACGACGGCGCTGCGAGTCATTGCCGGGTTCGAGCGGCCCTACGCCGGATCGATCGAGATCGGGGGCGCCCTGGTCGCCGATACGTCCGCGTCCGGCGGCTATTGGGCACCACCCGAAGAACGCCGAGTGGGTATGGTCTTCCAGGACTACGCCCTCTTTCCCCATCTCAGCGTGGCGCGCAACGTGGCGTTCGGTTTGCCGCGCAACGCCGCGAACCGCGACACCCGCGTCGCCTCGGCGCTGGCAATGGTCGGGCTGGCTGGCCTGGGAGAGCGCACGCCCGACCAACTCTCGGGTGGTCAGCAGCAGCGTGTAGCGCTAGCGCGCGCCCTGGCGCCAGAGCCGGAGGTCATCCTGCTCGACGAGCCGTTCTCGAACCTCGACGCCGACCTGCGCGCCTCCGTGCGCGAGGAGGTGCGGCAAATCTTGCGCGAGGCCGGAACGACCGCCGTGCTCGTGACCCATGACCAGGAAGAGGCCCTCTCAATTGCCGATCGAGTGGCAGTCATGCTTGGTGGGCAGATCGTTCAGGTTGGCCCTCCAGAGGAGCTTTATCACCGACCGGCAACCCGCACGATTGCCGACTTCATCGGCGATGTCCAGTTCGTACAAGGGGAAGCCTCGGGAAGACGCGCCATGACGATCCTCGGGGAAATTCCGCTCCACGGCACGTTCGAAGGTCCGGTGGACGTCATGTTGCGCCCGGAGATGCTGCGGCTGACTCCGGCATCGGCCGGTGACGGCGACGAAGGCACGCCGGCGACGATCGTCTCCCGGGCGTTCTTCGGTCACGACCAACTGCTCACGCTCCAGCTCGACAGTGGCCCGATACTCAAGGCGAGGCTGGGCGCCTACGGCGGATTCCGTCCCGGTGACCGGGTGAGGGTCAGCGTCCGTGGCGGAGCGCTCGCCTACCCACACGAGTAGTAGCGTCTCGTCGGTCCACAACGTACGATCCCGGCATTCTTCTCTCGGGACGATTCGTGAATGGAACCGGACGAGACATTGACCGCCAGCACGATGGACATTTCCAGTGACCACGACGCCGGCACCATACCGGAACGCCGGGCCTCGTGGCTGGAGCTCTTCTTCGATCTCTGTTTTGTCGTGGCCGTCGGCGCGGTCGCCCACACGCTGCACGGCGAGCCGACAATCGCGGGTCTGGCACTGTTTGCCGCGCTCTTCATCCCGGTCTGGTGGTCGTGGATGGAGTACGCCTGGTACGCCACCAGCTTCCCCGAGGGGGGGTTGTTCAATCGGTTTGGCGCGCTCGCCGCGATGCTGACGGTGCTGGCCATGGCCGCCCAGGTCGGGAACGCGAGCCATGGCGAGCCGCGCGGATACATCCTCGGCTTCGTCGTCTTCCACGCCATCGTCGTCACGCTGTTTCTGCGGGCGGCCCGGCTTTACCCGGAGCGCCAGGCGTTCTCTATGCGCTACGCAACGGGATTCGGATTAGCTGGCGCGGTTTGGCTTCTGTCCCTGGCGCTTCCGGAAGATGTCCGGCAGTGGGTCTGGATTGCCGCGCTGCTGATTGACCTCGTTACGCCATGGACGGCCGTGCTCGCCGTCGTCGAGCGGACGTTCGACGTCAGCCATATCCCCGAGCGCTACGGGCTCTTCACGATCATCGTCCTCGGGGAAGCGATCATTGCGGTCGCGCGAAGCATGTCCGAGGCGACCTGGACACCGGCGGCGGTGACTGCCGCGGTGGCCGGATTCGTGATTGCCGTGGTGGTCTGGTGGGCGTACTTCGCGCATCCTCACGCCGAACTCCTCCTGAGAGGACGCCTGGCGTCGTTCATCTGGGGCTACGGCCACATCTTCGTCTGGATGGGCATCGCGATCAGTGGCGTCGGTATCGAGCTAGCAATCGAAGCGGCTGCCACCGGGCACACGCTTTCTGCCGGCGAGCGGCTCATCCTCTGTGGCGGTCCCGCGCTGTACCTGGCGGCGATGGCGCTCTTGCGCTCCGCGGGCGCCGGTCACGTCACTGATCGTGTGGTACTCGTCAGACTAGGGGCCGCTCTTCTCTTTATTGCCATTGCGGTAGGCGGCGACATGCTCTCGCCGGAGGTCCTCGCGGTGCTTGTTGCGGTCGTCGCCGTAGGCGCGGGGATTGCCATCGGGCGAGCCTGGAGCTCATTGGGAACGGCTTCGACATAGCGCAGCGTCGCGTGCACCGCTGAACCCCTTCAGCGCATCGCGTGGGGTTCTCTAGTGTTCTGACGCATTTCCGGCTCCGTCTTGTGAGGAAGTTCCGGAGCTCGCCGTCCCGCCCCGACTCTCGAGCAACCTGCAACGCGCACTGCCTTCAGGAGCGTTCCGCGAGCGTTTTCTCGCGGTTCGGTGGCATGGTCTTTGCGGATTGCCTGGTGATATGTGCCCCGTCGTCAAAATGCACGTGGGGGACAAAAGCGGCGCGGCGAGGACGTCGCGGCGGATCGGGAGTTTGGGTGCTGAATCAGCACCAATAGGAGCGAGGATGTTCTTTCACGTCAAGGAATTGCAGTACCAGGCCATGCCGGAGCGACCCGACCCGGTCTACGCCAAGAAGCTTCAGGAGATCCTGGGTGGGCAGTTCGGCGAGATGACGGTGATGATGGCCTACCTCTTCCAGGGCTGGAATTGCCGCGGGCCGGAGAAGTACCGTGACATGCTGCTCGACATCGGCACCGAGGAGATCGCCCACGTCGAAATGCTCTCGGTGATGATCTCGCGCCTCCTCGAAGGTGCGCCCCTCAAGATACAGGAGGAGGTCGTCGCCGGGAGCCCCACTGTTGCCGCAGCGATGGGCGGGAGCGACATGCGGGACGCCATGGCTGCCGGCATGAACCCGCAGCACGCCATTTTCAGTGGTCTGGGAGCTGTGCCGAAGGACAGTGTTGGCTTTCCGTGGAACGGTAACTACATTACGGCTAGCGGCAACCTGCTCGCCGACTTTCGGTGGAACCTGATGGCCGAATCGCAGGGCAACCTGCAGGTCAGCCGCCTCTACGAGATGACTGACGACCGCGGCGTGCGCGACATGCTCTCGTTCAACCTCGCGCGCGACTTCATGCATCAGAACCAGTGGGCAGCGGCAATCGAGGAACTGCAGTCCGACGGGTTGGAGGACTTCCTCGTGCCAGGGACGATGCCGCTTGACCGTGTTCGCATGGACCAGGCCCATACCTTCTGGAACTGCTCGGCAGGTCAGGAAAGCGGACAGGGCCGGTGGGCGCAGGGACCAACGCCGGACGGCATGGGCGAGTTCCAGTACCTTGCCAACCCGCAGCCCCTGACCCAGGACATGGGCATCGCACCACAGCCAAACCCGCTGCTACACGGCACCGACAAGCAGCCAACTCCGCCGATTTCGTCCGGGCCGAACCCGCTGGGCAATGGCCACGGTGGTCAAGGGCAGGAGCGTCAAACAATCCTCGACACCGCCGTCGGGAAGCTGACCGGAAACTCCTAGATCGAGGCAAAGCGGCTGGGTGGTGATCTGACCCAGCCGCTTCTGTCTCACGGGTATTGGACGTATTCGGCTGGCAGGGGCAACGTTCCCCCTAGGGCGAACGTGTTGATTGATTATTCGCATAGCGTACAGCCACGTCGCTTGTCATTCACTAGCGGATGCTAGGTTCTACCGCCACGACCCTACTTTGGTCTTCTCCCGAGCTCGTAGCTCTTTGTGGATGGTCTTCCAACGGCGTCGTTCGTTCGCAGCGAGAACAGGGTCTCGCCGGCGTTCGGCGGCCGCGATCTCACGCTGCAGCTTGCGATAGCTCCGCAGTCGATCGGGGTCCAGCGTACCGCTGAACAGGGCCGCCTGGACCGCGCAACCAGGCTCAGCCTCGTGGACGCAGTCGTTGAAGCGGCACCCCTGGGCGATCTCCGCAATATCGGCAAAAGCGGTATCGACACCGCCGTCGTCTTCGATCAATCCCAGCTCGCGCATGCCGGGCGTGTCGATGAGCACGCCGCCACCCGGGAGCACCACGAGCTCGCGCCGCGTCGTCGTGTGGCGCCCCCGGGCATCATCTTCCCGGATGTGGCTCACGTGCTGGACGTCGCGACCCACCAGCCGGTTGATCAATGACGACTTGCCGACTCCTGACGACCCGACCAGGCCGACCGTGCGCCCACGCCCTACCTGCGCCCGCAGTGCATCGATCCCAACACCGGTGAGGGCGCTTACCTCGACGATGGGAACGGCCAGCGCAACTGACGCGATAGTGTCGATCAGCGCCGCAACGTCGGCGACGAGATCGACCTTGTTCAAGACGACCACCGGCGAGGCGCCGCTCTCCCAGACCGCCGTCAGGTACCGCTCGATCCGGCGCGGGTTGAGGTCGCGGTTGGCGGAGGTGACGAGACAGATCACGTCGACGTTGGCAGCGATGACCTGAGCGATCGCTTCGGTATCGGCCGCACGGCGGATCATGGCCGTCCGGCGGCGGAGTACCGAGTGGATGACGGCGCGCTCAGCATCGTCGGTCACGGCTACCCAGTCGCCCGCGGCCGGGCGATCGACACCGTAGATGTCGTGACGCAGCCGCCCGGAAAGCTCGCCAAGCGGCGCCTGACAACCGAGCAGGTGGTAGATACCAGGGCCGTCGGCCGCTATCCGGGCCGGAACGAGTCCCGGACGAGTCCTTTCGAGTTGGTCAACTTGTGCGGAGAAAAACGGGCTATATCCAAGATCCTCGAGAGCAATCAATGTCTGGCTCCTGTGTGAGGGTGCCGATCAAGCCACCTCAGACGGAACCATTCGACGCGTGGATACGCACGAACTCATGCGGTCATGAGCCCGGACGCTGTCTGTGCGCCGACGAGGCGCGGAGCAGGAGTTTCCTAGCTGACGCGGTTGTCGGAGGCAGCGAAGGGTGAGCTATGGAGAACAAGCACAGTCATATGTCGCCTCCTGTTCCAGAGCTAGCGCATCATCAGTCTTACAGGCCGCGGCGTCATTGCCGCCGCCCGAATCATAGGGCCAAACGCCTGGTCTGCCTAGCCCCATTAGTATGACCTGTGACTCTACACCCGGTAGACCCACTCCCCGTCCAACATGGTCGCGGTTGGTTTCACATGGTCGAGGTCGGCGGGAGGGATCGCCAGCGGGTCACGGTCGAGCACGACCAGATCGGCGAGCTTGCCGACGGCGATCGAGCCCTGGCGATCTTCGCGGCCGGTAACGAATGCTCCGCCAAGCGTGTAGGAGTGCAACGCCTCACTGGGGGTAAGCGCTTCCAAGTCCCTGCCCAGGTCCCGGCCGGTTGCGGTCGTGCGATTCACAGCCGCGTGCATGCCAACCCAGGGGTTGTAATCGGTGATGGAGGAATCGGACGATCCCGCCAGGGGGACCCCGGCATTCAAATACGTTCGCATCGGCATGGCGCGGCTGGCGCGCTCGGGTCCGACGCTATTGACGAACCCCTCGCCGAGGTTGGTCAGGAACGGCGAGGAGACGACAGCGGGGATGCGCGTCTCTGCCATCACTGCCAGCGCCGCGGGCGTCGGGAAGTACGCGTGATGCACCCGGTGCCGCAACCACGGCTTCGGATTCTCGCTCTGAGCTTGGGCAAAGGCCTGGACAACCGTCTCCTGCGCCTCATCGCCGCAGGTGTGGATGTCCATCGGCCATCCCAGGTCATGGACCCAGCAGATGAGCCGCACCAGCCGCCTGGGCTCGACCACCCACGTGCCACGGTTGTCCGGTTCATCGACATAGGCATCGAACATCCGCGCCGTGCGGTCGCTTATGCCACCGTCGATCATCAGCTTGATGCCTTCCAGCCGCAGCAGGTCATCGCCGAGTCCCCCGCCAACGCCAAGATTCTCGAACCGCTCCTCGAGCTCCTCCTCGGTATCCGGCGCGCCGAATCCCCACCCCGCGAGGAGCATGTCGGTGCGGACCGTGAGCTTTCCCTCGCGTCGAGCACGAACGAAGGCGCGAATCTCCTGGGGATAGAGCCCCGGCTCCGCGACCCCGGTCAAGCCGACCGCGTTGTAGGCACGGCAGGCGGCTTCAACAGCAGCCACCCGCTCGTCTTCGCTTGGCTCCGGAATGTGGTTGGTAATCAACTCTTTGGCCCGGTCCCGGAACAGCCCGGTCGGTTCGCTATTCTCGTCGCGCTCGAATGAGCCGCTATAGAGCACATCGGCGGGCGGATCGGGAGTCTCGCGATCGATTCCCGCGGCCCGCAAAGCCGCCGAGTTGCAGACGAGCTTGTTCCAGACACGGTGGATGACGACTGGGCTGTTGGGAGAAACGGCGTCAAGGTCGTGACGGGTCGGGTGGCGTCGTTCGGCAAGGAGACTCTCGTCCCAGCCGCGGCCGACGACCCACTCTCCATTTGACCTCTCCCGTACGCGCGCCGCCACTCGCTCTACGATCTCGGACATGGCGCGGGTGTCGTAGAGCTGAACTTCGCGCAGCATGCGCCCAGTGGCTTGCAGGTGATTGTGCGCATCAATCAACCCCGGCACGACCGCGGCTCTCCCCAGATCCTCAACGGATGTCGAGGGTCCGGCCAGCGCGCGGATTGCATCGTCGTTGCCAACCGCAATAAACCGCCCGCCACTGATGGCGACAGCGTTCGCCGTCGGATTCTCGTCATCGACCGTGTGGATGATGGCGTTGACCAGGATGAGATCTGGGGCAAGCGCATCGGGCGTGGCGGGCATTTGTCACTCCTGAAGCCGGTACGCGCCAGCCAAGCACTCGAGGGGCGACGCAGAACTTGGTCATGCAACGGAACCACGCCCAGGTTGGACATCACCCGGGCATGAGTACCCGAGGTTCATCACAGCAATACCGCGCCCGAGGAGCACGCCAGAAACGTACGACATCCGTCCCGAGACGGAATTCTGCACGTGCACGCTGGCGAGACCGAGAAAGGCGGGATCGAAGCGTCTCTATTCCTGTTCCTGGACATGCGCCTGCAGGAACCAGAGGTCCTTGTCGAGATCGCGGGAGATCTCGGTGAAGAGGTCCGCGGTGTCCGCGTCCCCGGCCTTGTCGGCCTCGTCGATCGCCGCCCGCATGTTATTAGCGTGAATGCCGTACCGCTCCACAAGCGCGGTGAGGTAATCGACGCCGCTGTTGATGTCGGTTGGGATCTCCGGGAGGCGGGAGTTCGCCGCGGCCATGCGGACCGTGCCCCGCGCGTACCCACCCAGTTCAGTGGCGCGTTCGGCTAGCTCATCAGCTTCACCCTGACGCTTCTCGGCCAATTGGTCGAAGAGCAGATGCAACTGATAGAAGTGAATGCCCTTCACGTTCCAGTGCGCCTGCTTGGTCTGGCTGTAAATATCGGAGGTGTCGGCCAGCTCCTGATTGAGGAGTTCGATCATAGCGACCCGTGTTTCAGCCGAAAGGTCCACGTCGGTTTCAAACGTCCGGTGCAGTTCCGACGATCGACCATTCTTGGTTTTCATCAACCGAACCTTGCCCTTCTCATTGGCCATGCTGATATGCCCCTCTCTCGTGTCCAGTTGTGCCACCTGCCGAAACGGACTACCCATATGCGGGGTCGACTACGTACCTGGTGCATAGGGTACCCTGCCACGTCTGAGCCATGGTTGAAGAACGCCTCGAATCGACGGGCGAAACGAGTGGGCACGATGCATCGGTTCTACTGGGTGATCGACAACGCACTGGCCGGTTGCTCCCGCCCAGGGGCGGGCAATGGGAACGTCGACCGTGATCTCCTCACACTGCGCAACTTTGGCGTCGGCGCGCTCCTGTCACTGACTGAAACGACCCTCCCGCACGGAGCGCTCGAGCGCCATGGAATCCTGGGCCTGCACCTGCCGGTCGACGATTTCCAGGCACCAACGACAACGCAGATGCTCGATGCCCTCGCCTTCCTCGACGATGCGCGTGCCATGGGCACACCAGTCGCCGTTCATTGCCTGGCCGGGCAGGGCCGCACTGGGACCGTGTTGGCCGCGTACCTGATTCGCGGGGGCCTATCCGCGGAGCAGGCGATTGCCGAGGTGCGCGCCATTTGCCCTGGCGCCATCGAGTCGTCGCCGCAGACTGTCGCCCTCGCCGACTGGGCGGTGGAGCGGCCCTGGTTAGTTTGAGTCGAGGGGTCGGGAAGTTGAGGCGTGTGTCTTGCACGTTGAGTTGCGGGTCATGGCTGCTGGTGTGGTGATGCCCGGCGCCTTGCGTCACAACGCCCTCTGAACGTTAGGAACGGTCGGTCGACGCAACCACCTCCCCGAAGTAGCATCCGTCGCGGCTCGCGCCTCTGGCTTGTCCGTGAAAGGTTCTCGTCTCCTTGGACCGCTTTCTGAACGTGCGCCGGCCGCGCATCGTCGCGGCCCTCTCCGTCGTCACGCTGCTGACTTGCATCGTCGCTCCCGCCACGGGACTTGCTCAGACCCCATCCGCACCCCTCACCCAAGCCACGCCGGTCTCGGGAACGGCTTCGCTGGGAGCGCCCGGAATTGGCGATCCCTACTACCCCCTCCTGGGCAACGGCGGCTACGATGTTGCTCATTACACGATCGACGTCGATCTTGACGTCGAGGCGGGAAGCATCCTCGACGCTACCTCTACCATTGACGCCGTCGCTACCCAGGATCTTTCCGCGTTCAACCTCGATTTCCGCGGGCCCCAGATCGACGGCATCACCGTCGACGGCGTGCCGGCGGGGTGGACGCGGAAGGGCGGGGAATTGACGGTTACTCCCGCCGAGCCGCTCTTTGCTAGCTCGCCGTTTCAGACGATCGTGCGCTATCACGGGACACCGGAGGTCGACGAAGAGGACCGGTTTGAACGCGGCTGGTGGATGACTGGCAAATCGATCTTCGCGGTCGGCGAGCCAGCCGGATCGGATGTCTGGTATCCGGTCAACGGTCATCCGCTCGACAAAGCGACCTACACGTTGGTCATCACCGTGCCGGAGCCATACGACGTCGTTGCCAATGGTCTGCTGGTTTCGGTGGCACGAACGACGGGGGCCGGGGACAATCCCTCGACGGCCACCTTTACCTGGGAGAATCAGGAGCCGACGGCGAGCTACCTTGTGATGTTTCACGCCGCCGAACTCGATGTCACCTTCGATGAGGGACCCGGTGGCATCACCCTCGTCGAGGCCTTCCCGCCCGACCTTCCCGATCAGGAGATGATCCTCTTCGGTCGAGTGCCGGAGATGGTCGCGGCTTTCGAGGAGCTCTTCGGTCCTTACCCCTTTGCTTCGCTCGGCAACACAGTATTCGAGGACACCTCGTTCAACGCCGCGCTCGAGACGCAGGGCATGATTGGCTACGATCGCTCGGCGGTGAGCGAGCGGACCATCGCCCACGAAGTGGCCCACCAATGGTTCGGGAATAGCGTCTCCCCTACCCGCTGGCAAGATATCTGGCTGAACGAGGGGTTCGCCCGCTACGCCGAGGTGCTATGGGCAGAGGCTGCGCACGGCCCGAACGCCGCCAACGCGGCGTTGCAGCGGCAGATTGCCTCTTTCGCGACAGCCAGCCGCACATCAACTGGAGACGGCGTCCTGATTGGCGACCCAGGAGCCGGCCACCTCTTCACCGAGGTTCCGTACGCCGGTGGCGCCGTTGTGCTGCACGAGCTGCGGGCCCTGCTCGGTGACGAGACATTCTTCAGGCTGCTTCAAGAGTGGGCCACGCGGTACCGCTACGCCACGGCCACGACCGCCGACTTCATAGCCCTCGCCGAGGAAGTCTCCGGCGAGGATCTGGACGAATTCTTCACTGGTTGGCTCTACACTCCGTGGACGCCAGACCGGGTCGCCGACCACTTCCCACTTGAGGGAACGCCAGTTCCCTGAACGGCGGTGAAATGAGTTCGTCCCGGGGAGCTACGCGTGACGGATGGGCGATTGGGAAGGGATCCTGATGCTCGGGGGTAATCGCCAGGAATCAGCGCGGATACGAGTCGCCGTCATTGGTCTCGGCCGCTTTGGCTTCAGCGTCGTCCGGGTGTGCCACGAGCTTGGCTACGAGGTCACCGCCATCGATACCGACGAAAGGCGCGTCGCCGAAGCTGCCGACTACGCGACGCTTGCCGCCCAGGCCGACGGCTCTGACGAGGAGGCTCTGTTGTCATTGGGCGTCGACCGGTCTGAAGTCGCCGTGGTGGGGCAAGGTCAGAATATCGAGGCGAGCGTCAGCTGCTCGCTGATCCTGAAGCGGATCGGTGTGCCATGGGTCATTGGCAAAGCGGAGACGGCCATCCATGGCGAGATTCTGGCCAAAGTTGGTGCCGATCGCATCGTCTTTCCGGAGAGTGAAGCCGGGGACCAGGTAGCGCACTCCCTCGAAATCCGGCATCTTGTCACGTACATGAACCTGTCCCAGACCTGTGGCGTGGCGCGGATGCGGCTCCCCGTCAGCGCCCTGCGCCAGACCGTCGGTCAAATAGAGGCGGCAAGACCGGGAGTAAGCATCATCCTCGTGCAGCGGGGTGCTGTCCTATTTCCCCGACCGGCGAGCGACGAAGCGTTGCAAGAAGGGGACGTTGTCCTTGTCGCGGGTCTTGATGAAGCGATCGACGCGTTCGCCGACAGTTAGAGAGTTGGGAGGTCGCGCTCGAGCACGCGACTCTCGATCCGGCGGAGCGCCGATCTACTCGCGACCAACGATCAACCCCAAGTCTCGGGCCAATGCCCGCCGTCATGCGCAACTCTTTGTTTCCGCGCTCATCATCACGTCACTGGTTGGCACCGTGTTCCTGGCGCTCCCGTGGGTCACCAGTTCCGGCCAGCGGACCCCCATGGTCGACGCCTTTTTCACCTCGGTTTCGGCAGCGTCCGTAACCGGTCTTTCGGTCGTCGACCCCCTCGAACACTGGAACTGGTGGGGTCAGATCGTTCTCCTGGTACTGACCCAGACCGGGGGGCTCGGCTTCATGGTCGGCGCCAGCATTCTTCTGCAGATGCTGCGTCGCGGCGTTGGTGCCTACACCCTTCGCGACGAGCTGTTGCTCAAAGACGGCGCGCCGGCACTCTCCATTCAGGAGGCCGTTTTTCTCGCTGGCCGGATCGTGCGGTTCACGTTCGTTGTCGAGCTCATCGGCGCGACGTTGCTCGCCGTCTGGTTCGGCACGGCTGGCGGTATGCGCCCGCGTGATGCCGTCTGGAACGGCTTGTTCTACGCCGTTGCGGCGTTCTGTAATGCAGGCTTCGCTCTCACCGGTAGTTTTCCAGTGGCAACTGCCCTCTGGGTCAACCTCGTGTTGATCGCCTTGGTCCAGCTTGGCGCGCTCTCGTATATGGTTTTCGCGGATATCGCAGAGGAACGAAGGTGGCGGTCGCTGTCGCTTGATTCCAAAGTCGTGCTGGCGTTGAACGCTGTACTCCTGGCGGCAGGCACGATCGTGTTTCTGGCAGCTGAATGGGGTGGGGCGCTGGCCGAGTACGGGCTGGAGTCAAAGCTTCTCGCTTCGGTCTTCCAGAGCGCTTCCGCCAGGAGCGGGGGCTTCAGTTCGATCGACTGGGCGCTTGCAAACCCGCTCACGTTGTTTTTCTGGCTGGGACTCATGTTCATCGGTGGCGCGTCGGGGTCGACGTCAGGAGGCGTACGCCTCAATACCGTCGGCGTTGTTCTCGCCGCTGTGGCTTCGACTCTACGCGGCAATGCGGAGACCCAGCTTGGGGGGCGGCGGATCGCCACTCCACTCGTGTTTCGCGCGGTGACGGTGATCGCAGTGTTTCTCCTGATCTACGGCATAGGCACGGTCGCGCTTTCGACTGCCGAGCACCACATCGGAAAAAGCGAAACGGGCATGATCGACTTGATGTTCGAGGCGATGAGCGCGCTTGCGACCACCGGGGTCTCAACCGGGGTCACGGCGACGCTCACTTCTGCCGGCAAATTAATTCTCTGCGCATTGATGCTCGTCGGTCACCTTGGACCGCTTATCACCGTCTACGCCCTGCAGCGGCGCCAGCGCCCTGAACGACATCGCTTTCCGGAGGAAGCCTTGCGCATTGGCTGAGGTCCCAGAATCACGTCCGTAGAGCCCCGTCCAACCCGCCGGAAGCCGCGCATTCGTGCTAAAATTGCCTTGTTGATTCGGCCGCCCTCCCTGGCGGCCGCTCGTCTGATTGACCCCGAACGAAGGGACCCGCGAGTTCGTGAATATCGAGACATTCGGCGCGAATTGGGTCATCATCGCTTTGATGTTGACCGCGGCGTTTGCCATGGGTATGACGCTGCTGATCCTGAACTGGGTCGTCGCGCCACAGAAGCCGAGTTGGATGAAGGCGGCTCCCTATGAGAGCGGCCTGCCAAACGTGACCCCGGTCCAACCGCGGTACACGGCCCGCTTTTACGTCGTCGCGATGCTCTTCGTCATCTTCGACATCGAAGCGATCTTTCTCTTCCCCTGGGCCGTGCTCTTCACCCAGCTCGGACTCTATGGGTTCGTGGAGATGGTCGCCTTTATCGCGTTGCTCTTCGTTGGGTACATCTACGCCTGGAGGAAAGGGGCCCTCGAGTGGGTCTGATACACGATCGGTACGACAAGAATATCTTCATCACGTCTCTCGATTTTCTCTTCAACTGGGCACGGCGTTCTTCGCTGTGGTGGTTGCAGTTTGGCTTGGCCTGCTGCGCGATCGAGATGATCGCGGCCTCGATGTCCCGGTTCGATCTCGCTGAGCGATTCGGCATGCTCTATCGTGCCTCGCCTCGGCAAGCGGACATGATGATCATCGCGGGCACGGTGACCAAGAAGATGGCTCCCGTGGTGCGCACGCTGTACGACCAGATGCCCGAGCCGAAGTGGGTCGTGTCGATGGGCTCGTGCGCGAACGTCGGCGGCCCGTATGACACCTACGCCGTGGTGCAAGGCGTCGATCAGGTGATCCCGGTCGACATCTACGTGCCGGGGTGCCCGCCAACGCCGGAGGCGCTCTATTACGGCATCCTCGAGCTTCAGAACAAGGTCATCAAGTACGAGACGATGGCCCGCAAGCAGGGGATCGTCGCCGCCGAGGAGAATCGCCGCGCCGAACGGCAGGCGGCTATGGGAGCGCTCGATGCGGTTCCGGCCCAGCCCGGGGTTTAAAGAGCTCGAAACGAGGAAAACAGACGCGTGACAGATAAACCCATGGAGCCCGACTCGGGGCTTACCCAACCTGAGACGAGGGAGGAAGCCGAGGCCGCATCCATCGCCAGGGAATCTCCAGACGCCGCTGTCGCCTCCGCGCCGGTTAGTGACGTCGAGGGGATGAAGGAAGTCCTCCTCGATGACTATTCCGCCTGGTCGCGTGACAACTGGTTCCACGACGATATCGAGGTGCACCCCGCGCTCATCGCACTGCGCGCGGCTTTCCCGGATGCGGTCGTCGACGCCGTCCGTTTCCGGGATGAGACCACCATCCACGTGGCGCGCGGGCAGTGGCGCACCATCTGCCTTTTCCTGAAGGACCATCCGCGGCTGCAGCTGAATTTCCTGTCTGATGTCACCGCGGTCGACATGCTGCGTCTGCGGGAGACCCCGCGCTTCGACGTGGTGGCCCAGCTCTACTCGCTGCCGAACCGCGTCCGCCTGCGCCTGAAGACGGGTGTCGACGACGGCGAGTCGGTGCCGTCGCTGGTCCCGCTCTGGAATGGTGCCGACTGGCTGGAGCGCGAGTGCTATGACATGTTCGGAATCATCTTCGAGGGGCACCCGAACTTGAAGCGCATGCTCTTGCCGGACGACTGGGACGAGGGTCATCCGCTCCGCAAAGACTATCCACTGCGTGGCTGGCGTGAGTTCCCGGTCTTCAATACCGAGCGAACCGTCGGCCGCGTTCGCACCCGCTGGTCAGGACGAGGAGTCTCATGACAACCAACACGGCTCTGCCGGCGCCATATGAAGCCGGTGCGGTCTTCAGCGCCGACGCGACATCGATGGGGCCGCTGACGATCGAGGACGATGTCGCCCTCCAGACCGGCGAGCGTCTGATGACCCTGAACATGGGTCCTCAGCATCCCAGCACCCACGGCGTGTTGCGCGTTGTGCTCAAGCTAGACGGTGAGCTGATCGTCGACTGCGACCCGGTGATCGGATATCTCCACCGGGGCACCGAGAAGCTGGGCGAGCATCATCGCTACGCTCAGTTGATTCCCTGGACCGATCGTACCGACTACGTTGCCGCGCCGATGAACAACCTCGGCTGCGTGCTTGCCATCGAAAAGCTGTGCGGGATCACCGCACCGGAGCGTGCGCAATACTGGCGCGTGATCATGTCCGAGTTGGCGCGCATCGCCTCCCACCTTGTATGGCTCGGCACCCACGCGCTCGATATCGGCGCGCTCTCGATGTCGCTCTACTGCTTCCGTGAGCGGGAGCTGATTCTCGATTTGTTCGAGGCATTCTGCGGCGCCCGGCTGACGACAAATATGATGGAGATCGGCGGGTTCTCCCGTCCAATCCCCGAGAACATGCCGGGAATGATCCGCGACTTCCTGAAGATCTTTCCGGAGCGTCAGCAGGAGTACGCCGATCTCCTCTCGGCCAACCCGATCTGGATGGCCCGCACGAAAGGAGTCGGGGTCATCCCGGCTGACGTCGCGATCAGCTACTCGCTGACCGGCGCGTGCTTGCGCGGCTCCGGCGTGAACTACGACATCCGCAAGGCGGCTCCCTACTGTGTCTACGATCGCCTCGATTTCGAGGTGCCTCTCGGACAGCACGGCGACACCTACGATCGCTATCTCGTGCGCATGGAAGAAATGCGCCAGACGATCAAGATCATCGGCCAGGCGCTCGACCAGTGCGAGCGGATGGACACCGAGCTCATGGACTGGGATTCGGAGTACGTCATTCCTCCGCACAAGGGGACGATGACGACCGCCGAAGACATGCAGCGCCACTTCATCTGGGTCATCAAGGGATTCAGCCCGCCCCTGGGCGAGGTCTACGTCGCGGTCGAGGGGCCCAAGGGGGAGCTCGGCTACTACGTCGTCTCCGACGGCTCGCCGCTGCCGTACCGCTTCCGCATCCGCGCCCCAGACTTCGTCAATCTCAGCGTTCTCCCCTATATGGCCAACGGCTCGATGCTAGCCGACGTCGTCGCCCTCATCGGCACGATCGATATCGTGCTCGGGTCCGTCGACCGCTAAAGAAGACGCAATCCAGTTGACCCCGTCGTCCACCACGATGCCAGAAGGGCTTGCAGTGGACGACGGGGTCGTTCTGTCGGACAGTGCGTGAGTTGGGACAGTTGCAAGAACTCCGCTGGTGAAGACGAGGGGCTCCGCGTTCCTCTGTCAAACGCAGCTTGCGCTGGTCCTCTGCGTTACTGCCGTACCGGGCCATGTCAGGACGATTTGGTGAACGCTGGTCCGCAAGTGGAACCACCCCAAATCACGATCGACGAACTGCGATCTGATGACAACGACGGGATCGAGCAAGCCGCCGCGCTGCTGGGCGATGCCTTTCCCCACTGGTTGCCGACGATGGAGATGGCGCGAGACAAAGTCAGGGAAGCGTTGGGCTCTGACCGCATCTGCCTCGTCGCGCGATCGGCCAACTCGGATCCTCGGCTTGGATCGAGGCGATTCACGAGTACAGACCATGCCTGGGAGCTCCACCCCCTGATCGTGAGTGAAGATGCCCAGCGACTAGGGCATCGGTCGATCGCTCGTGGCGGCGCTCGATGAGCGCGTCCAGGCAGCGAGCGCATTGACCCTCTACCCTACCCTCTACCTTGGCTCCGACGATGATGGTCTCGCTCCGGGCACGAGTGCTGTCGATGTCGATCTCTATCCGAACGTGCTGTCCCGTGCCGTGACCCTCCAGGTCATCGGTCACCCGATCGGCTTCTATCTGCGACAGGGGGGCGAGATTGTTGGTCTCATCCCCGATGCTAATGGCTCCAGCAAACCGGACGTGCTCATGGCGAAACGGATCGGGCCGAACCTGTAGGGAGTCGCCTCACATACCCAGGGACAACGTTGCCTCGTGCCCGTGCAATCACCGCTCCACTCGCGACCGCCCCGATCGCAACGAGTGCCACGAGTGCTCCCAACGTCAGCGCGTCGGGTCTGACCAGGGATTGTCCCCGCAACGCTTGCCACGTCAGAAGGACAATCAACGCGATCCAGGACACCGCGGCGATCCCCACCAGGCGCGAGCGATCTCGCATTGGCAACCACGCCGGGGCGAAATGCACCAGGGCAATGCCGACGAGTGGCAGTACCTGTAGGGCATGCAGGCCGACGAAGTGAGCCACCCGCAGATCTCCACCCTCCGTGCTCCAGCCGACCACGGGCAAACCTGGTCCGCCGTCGACAACGCCAACCGCGTGCGCTCCAACCATCGCAGCCGATCCGGTTGCTGCCCTCAGCGCGTCCTGCTCGGGTGTTGCCTGAGTCATCAGGAACGCGACTGCCATCCCAAGTAGACCGGCGACCAGTCCCAGGCGCACCCCCCAGACGATCGGGGCCTCGGCAAAGCGTCGGCGCGCAAGGAGGTACGCAACGATGGCATTGAGCAACCACAATCCGGCGATCGCACTGCCCATGGCGCCGAACACGGCCGCATCGAACGGCGTCGCCTGATTGAAGTGGCTCGTCGTGTTGCGAAGGACTTGCATCACGATGAGCGCCATCTCGAGTCCGAGCGCGAGCAGCACGCCCCAGCTGATCGCCGCCACGAACCGCGGCCGCTCCGAGATGAAGCTCAACATCCAGTGCAACGTCGCTCCGTAGATCGCGATCGAAACCGCGAATTTCAGGGGTTTCATCCATGCCGGAGCGCCGGTGATCGTGCGCGGATCGACGACCAGCCCGACTAGTGCGACAGTGGCCAGGACCACCATCGCCAGTACGAGCGCGACGAGAGGTGGGTTGCGGCGCCAGGCGTCACCGAGGACGTCGCGCCGTGGCGAGAGTGAAAGCGTGGGGAGGATCGTCGCCATGAGGCGCTCCTTTTCTTGCCGGGACACCGGACTTTGAGCCGTGGCGAGTCGCGGATGCCCGAAGTCTCCTACCTAACACCTGTTAGGAAGTGGTATCCTAACGGGTGTTAGGAAGATTGTCAACAGGCTGCCAATCTTGGGGACAATGGGCGGGAGAACGATCGTGGTGACGACGAAGGAGCAGGCTCGAGAGCGCAACCCGCAAGGCGAGGGTGGGCGGCTGCGCGATGAGTTGATCGCGGCCGCCGGCCGTCTGCTGGAGGCGGGAGTTGATGTCGATGCCGTGTCTCTCCGCGGCGTGGCGCGCGAAGCCGGCGTCGCCGCGCCGTCGGTCTACCTGCACTTCGCGAGCAAGGACGCTCTACTGGACGCGGTGATCGAAGAGCACTTCGTGGCGTTGCGGCGAGCAATCGAACCGGGCACGCAATCCGGCAGCGACCCGGCCTCGCGTTTCCTCGCCGGATGCCTGGCCTACTGCCGCTACGCCGTAGATCACCCGGGCTCGTATCGCATCCTCTTCCATACGCCGCGACGTGACCTGAAGGGCTCTGGATTTGCTGGAAGCGAGGGGGCGGCCGCATTCCAGACGCTTGTCGACGGCGTAGCCGCCTGCATCGCGGCCGGGGTGGCGCGGCCAGGCGATCCGTTCCGCATCGCGACCGACATCTGGTCGGCATTGCACGGGGTTGTCGCGCTGCGATGGGTCACCACGGGATTCCCCTGGCCGCCGCTGGAGGACCAGGTGCGCGGCATACTGGAAGCCTTCACGGGTGTCGCCTATCAGGACCGTTCTACTGAGGAAGAAATAAACCATGACGGACCCGCGGAACTTGCTTGAGCTTCCGGCCGATCTTCCTGTTCCCATCGACGATGGCGCATGTGATCACCTGCCCGGGATGCGGCTGCCGGCCCTCACGCTGCCGGCCACCGACGGATCAGCGATCGATCTCTCGACGCTCTCCGGGCGGAGCGTCGTCTACGTCTATCCCCGCACCGGGCGGCCCGATCAGCCGCTGCCGACCGGCTGGGACGAGATCCCGGGTGCCCGCGGCTGCACGCCGCAATCGTGCGCCTACCGCGACCTTGCCGCCGAGTTGGGAGCGCTTGGAGCGCGTGTCTTCGGGTTGAGCAGTCAGGACACCGGGTATCAGCAGGAAGCCGTGCAGCGCCTCCACCTGCCCTTCCCGCTCCTCAGCGACGAGCACCTGGAGTTAGCAACCATGCTCTCCCTGCCGACATTCGCAGTCGACGACATGAGACTCATCAAGCGACTGACCCTCATCATCAACGACGGCGCGATCGAAACCGTCTTCTACCCCGTCTTCCCTCCGATTCCGACGCGGCGAATGTGGTGGCCTGGTTGCGGGAGCGGCAAGACTGACTTGACTGCCCGGTCCCGCGTCGCTCAGAGCAATGTCAGAAACACAACAGGATCGACGATCCGCACGCCAGCGACGATCCCCAAAGTCAGCAAATCCGGTCGAGGATTTCTCGAGGTCCGTGCATGCCTCACAATTTTCGCCACAGTAAGCCGTGAGCGGGTAGAATTATCAATTGTGCCGGCGGCATCTACGCGGCCGGCTTTGGTGTGAGTTTGGCGTAGGCATGCAGGAGTACGACCCGTATATGGATCAGCCAATCTGGCTGACGTTTCTGGTGGCGTTCATCTTCATGAACGTCCTTCTCGTCGGCATGGCGTACATGACCTGGTACGAGCGCAAGGTGCTCGCTGCCATGCAGGACCGCGTTGGTCCGAACCGCACCGGCCCCAAAGGTCTCTTGCAGCCGATTGCCGATGGCATCAAGCTCCTTGGCAAGGAAGACCTCATCCCGGCGCACGCGGACAAGGTCGTTTTTTTCTTTGCCCCGCTCGTCGTCTTCGTGGTGGCGATTACGCGCGTCGCCGTGATCCCCTTTGGCAACACGATCACTGTCCTTGGTCACCCGGTGAATCTCTGGGTGACCGATCTGAACGTCGGCGCCCTCTTCTTGCTGGCGTTCGGGTCCCTGGGCGTCTACGGCATCATCCTCGGCGGCTACGCCTCCGCCAATCGCTATTCGTTGCTCGGTGGTCTTCGCTCCGCGGCGCAAGTCGTCTCCTACGAGATCATCCTCGGACTGTCGTTGGTTGGCATTTTCTTGCTGTCGTCCTCGCTCAGCATCCGCACCATCATGGAGCTGCAGACACGAAATCTCACCTTCGCCCTCGGCCCACTCACCTTGACCCTGCCGAACTGGTTCATCCTCTCCCAGCCGCTCGCGTTCGTGATCTTTTTCCTTGCCGCCGTTGCCGAAACGAATCGCGCCCCGTTTGATCTACCAGAGGCGGAAACGGAACTGGTCTCCGGGTTTCACACCGAATACTCCGCATTCCGCTTCTCGTTCTACTTCCTCGGCGAATACATCAACATGATCGTCGTCTCACTCTTCGCTGCAACTTTGTTCCTGGGTGGAGTCGATGGTCCTGGTGCTGACCGCTTCTGGGTCCTGGGCATCCTCTGGCTCTTGCTGAAGGTGGTGCTATTCCTCTTCTTCTACATTTGGCTGCGTGGCACTTTACCTCGCTTCCGGTACGACCAACTTATGGGCATTGCCTGGAAGGTGCTGCTCCCCCTCGTGCTGGTCAACATCGTGATTACCGCTCTGATCCGGCTCATTGGCAACGGCCAGCTGCGCTTCTGAGATCGGGAGAAGGAGGAGCCGCCGGATGGCCTGGAACGTTCTGTTCTTTTACTTGCTCGGCGCCATCTCGGTACTGGCGGCGATTGGGATGGTGGTGGTCAGGAACCCTGTCCATTCCGCCATCTTCCTCGTGCTGACGCTGTTCAATACGGCGGGCATCTTCGTCATGCTTGGGGCCGAGTTCCTGGCCGCCGCCCAGGTCATCGTCTACGCCGGTGCCGTGCTCGTGCTGATGCTCTTCTTCCTCATGCTCATCGATCCCCAGAAGCTTCCGGAACGAACCGGTGGGCATCCAGTGCAGCGGATCGTCGGCCCGCTCCTGGGAGTCATCCTGTTCCTGGAGGTGGCGGCGGCGATCGCCAACCGGGCGATCTTCGGCGCGACTGGCAACGCGACACCAGAGAACATTGCCTTTGTCGGCGGCAGCACCCAGGCCTTTGGCAACCTGCTCTTCACTCAGTACCTGCTCCCATTCGAGGTCGTCTCCCTGGTGCTCCTGATCGGAGTCGTCGGCGCCATCGTCCTGGCCTTGCCCGAACGCCTCGGCGAGCGCCTCGGCACAATCTCACTCGGTCATCCACGGGGCACCGACATGGCGCTGCCGGAGGGACCCGCGACCGCTGCACCTCTTACCCGCGCCGACGAGCAGGCGACGGCGGCATTGGAGGCGACGCGCGAGATCATCCTCGTCCGGGATCCGGACCTCTACACGGGCACACCGAGTCGGAAGTCGGAAGTCGGAAGTCGGGAGTAGGTGTCAGCGTGTTAAAGAGGGCGATTCTCCCGTCACCCGGTCACCCGGTCACCCGGTCACCCGGGGGAACGGCGCCAAGATGACGGAACTGACGACCAACCATTTTCTCTTTCTGAGTGCGGCCTTATTCGTCATCGGGCTGATGGGCGTCCTCGTCCGGCGCAACTTGATCATCATGTTCATGTGCGTCGAACTGATGATGAACGCGGTCAATCTGAGCCTTGTCGCCTTCGCCCGCGAAACTGATACCATGTTTGGGGAAGGGTTCGTGCTCTTCACGATCGCGGTCGCCGCCGCCGAGGCGGCTGTCGGTCTGGCGATTATCCTGGCACTCAGTCGTCGTACCTACAGCGTCGACGCCGACGAGTTCCACGCACTCTACGACTGATCTTCTCGCTGTCAGGAAGGGCCGCTCCGGGAACCTGGAGCGGCTCCTTGCTTTTTCAACCTGATAACAAACTGGTCGGATCGAGCGAACGTATCTCCTCACGCAAGGAGACACCGCGTGATATCTCTCGACTGGCGCCGGAGTTGGATCGTATAGTTCCTGTGCCCCGACATAGTTCATACACCCCCGCCACCGGCCCGCTGAAGACCTGAACCGCGCCCGGGTCTTTGTCGGGAGTGTGGTCATTGGAGTGACGTTCATGATCGGAAGCAGAGGGGTCCAGCTCGGGTCAGGCCGGTGCCGCCTCGCGCGACGGCGCTTGCTGACGCTCGCGGCCGCCACGGTCGGCCTAGGGGTCACCCGGGCCGGTCCTTTCCGGAGCCAGGGTGTCGCGGCACAAGAAATCGTGCCGGTGCAGGGAACCGATCCCGTGCCAGGAATCGTTCCCTCCCAGGAGATCGTACCGGCAACACCCGGTGCGGGAACACTGTACTTCGCAGAGACCGGGCATAACCTGGCCGAGCCGTTCCGATCACGCTGGCATCAGGCGGGCGGCGAGTCCGTATTTGGCGCACCGCTCTCCGAAGAGCGCTACGCCGCTGGTGCCGGCGGCGTGCTGCAGACCTTCGACAATCTGGTCCTGCTTTATGATCCCGGTCAGGCGCCACCGTTCGACGTTCGCGGCCAACCATTGGGAAAGTCGGTCTGGGCCGAGGTGTTGGCGGGGAACGCCAGCGATCCAGTAGTCGGCTGCTCGGCCACGAGCGCGAGCTGCCGATTCTTTCCCGAGACCAACCACACCCTGAGCGAGCCATTCGCCTCGTTCTGGAACCAGTGGGGCGGCGAGGTGTTTTTCGGGCCACCGGTTTCCGAACCAGTTCGAGGACCCGGCGATCCCCGGCGCGAAGATGCAGGTTTTCGAAAGCGCGATCCTGGAGAACCGAGGCGGCGTGGTTTCGCTGCGGCCGATGGGCCGGTATCTCGCCGAGCGCGATGGTCTACTGGGCGACGCCGCGTTTCTCCCGGCGCCGCCGACCGGCGGCAGCACCTTTCTCGTGAAAGCCTCCGACGGTCTGCGCCTGCGCGCCGCGCCGAATCTCGATGCCCCCATGACCGCGGTGCTTCCAGACAACACCGAGTTCATCGCGGCGGCGGGGTCGAGCGGGGAATGGATTCCCGGCTACGCTGACGGTCTCTCCGGCTGGGTTTCGGCCAGCTACCTTACTGAACGAGCACCCCTGCCGCAGCTTCAAGTCGCCGACTGGGATCTTTCAGTGTGGCAAGGCGCCACGCTTGAAGAAACCAATGTCCGGCGTGAGCCGACGACCAAAGCCCCAATAGTCGAGACCCTGGAGTACGCCACGTCCGTCACCGTTGCCGAGTGGCTTAGGGGTGAGGAAGTCCACGAAGGCGCCGACATGTGGGCGAAGATCGGCAACGACCGCTTCGTCTATTCCCGAAACATTGGCCGTAACGCCCCGGTGCTCCCCACTCCCCCACCCGCCGATGCGCCGACCTGGGGCAAGTGGATCGACATCAACCTGGTCCAGCAGCTCCTGACCGCGTATGACGGTTCCGACCCTGTGCGCACCATCGAGGTCACGACCGGCATGGCCGGGTGGGAGACTCCAGCCGGGTTCTACTCGATCGTGCATCGCGTCGCGAACGAGACGATGACCTCCGGCGCGATCGGCGCCGAAAATCACTACCGCCTCGACGACGTGCTCTTCACGCAATACTTCACCGACCTGGGACACGCACTGCATTTCGCCTGGTGGCGGACGAAGGAGACGATCGGGCGGCCTGGCAGTCATGGCTGCGTCAATCTCTTGCTCGATGACGCGAGATTCTTCTGGGATTGGGCGGAGCTGGGCACACCGGTCTACGTGCATCGCTAATGAGCAGTCGCGCGGCGACTTGCCAGTTGACGATAGCCGCTCCCTGACGCGCGCCATTGCCGCGTCTGGAGCCGCATCTACCCGATCCCATTTGGGCGTACCATTGCCCGGTTCAGGACCGGGATTCGCGTTGCTTCCGACTGGGGATTGGGGTGGAAACGACCGCCAGGCACACCATGCGCACGTGGGTCGGGCTCGTCGTGCTCTGTCTCGGCGCGGCGGTGACCTTGTTGAACATGGCAATCCTGAGCCCCTTGCTACGCGCCATCGGACAGGCGTTTGGCACGTCGGACGCAACGACCGGGCAACTCGCGACGCTCGGCTCCCTCGTGGGAGTCCTCTCCGCGCTGGCGGCGACACCCTGGATGGATCGCTGGAGCCGCCGCGCCTGGCTTCGTCTGGAAGGCGCCCTCGTGCTGACCGCCGTAATCCTCTCGGCGCTGGCGCCCTCGTTTGGCTGGCTCATGGTGGGACGGGTTCTCGCCTCGTGCGGCTCCGCGGTGCTCATGGCGAACTGCATGACCGGCGCGCGCGAGCTCTTCCTGGATCCTGTCTGGCGCAACCGCGCGATCGGGATCATCGTCTCGGCGACGACGCTCGCCTTCGTTCTCGGCATGCCGCTCGTGACCCAGATCGAGGCCCGTTTCGGCTGGCGCCTCGCCATGGGATCAATTGCCGTACCGGTCGTGCTGCTCCTGGCCGGCACCTTTGTCCTACCCCCAAGTCCCGTACGGCCGAAGGCGACGGTCCGTCCTCATCCGCTCGCAGCCTTCCGGGCCGTCCTGCACGACGGGCGGACGAGGTCAATCCTCGTCGTCCTCGGATTGAATCTCGGGTTGTACGCCGGGTGGCTCGTCTACTTCGGCGCTTATACAACCGACGTCTTCGCCGCGTCAGCGACCGCGCTCAGCCTGCTCTTTTTCCTCAGTGGCGCGACGGAGTTGCTCGCGAACAACCTCACGCCGCCGCTGTTGCGCCGCTTCGATCCAGTCAACGTCCTGTACGTGATGCTCGCTTCAGTTGCCTCGGCGCTGCTCCTGACCGGCATCGTGGTAACGTCCATCCCCGCCGCGTTACTCGCCGCTATGATCGTGCTGAACGGCACGGCGTCGGCCTACATCGCGGCGAACGCTCTCCTTCTCGAGGGCGATATCTCCCATCCCGGCGCCGTGATGTCGGTCGCATCGGCGTTCATTGGGGTCGGGACCGCGCTCGGCCCGTTCGTCACCGGCTGGGCGCTCGCCGCCACCGGGAGTTTCGAAGCGGCCTATCGTACCCTCGGTCTGCTCGCGCCCGCCGCGATGGCTGCGCTCTGGCTCGGAACACGCCGCCGTGCACCAATTCCGGCCGTCGAGCGAGCCTGAGGTGGTTTGCTGCCCTACTGGTGTCCCACGATGTCGCCCGAGCGGCAGGTTGAGCGAGTTGCTGCGCTCATTCGAGGTTTGGGTGACGAGCACCGGCACCGCGCATCGGCCGTGATCGTACCTCCGCCCTGCCTCCGTAGCCTTTGCATTCTTTGCAGCCTTAGCAACTTTCCATAGTGCCCACCCGGCCTCGGGTTGCCCTTCACCCACCACCCAGTGACAGGACTACCCGGATTCAGTATGAAACGACTATTCCTATTCACGACGATCAGCCACTTCCTCATCCAGCGCCTCGATCATGCGGAAACGCTCCGGGCTTTGAATGGTGTCTAACTCGTTGCCGGTAGCCGGTCCAACGCCATACTGCATCTTCAGCACCAGAATTCGCTGCACCGATACGTCGACGCACTACATGGGAAGCCGACCGTTCTGAGCGGCCCGCATTAATCCCTCGGGGAGCTGCTTGATCATCTCCCGCGGGCAGGCGCCGGCAGTCCACATTGGCACGCCCGTCAAGAGATCGGCCCCGTCAAGGACTAACGGAATGGCCCCTACCCGGGTTCGCCGACCCTCACTCAGTGGGCTGGGTGGGCGTGAGGGCTGTCACTGTGATGGGCATGGCTCACCGCGGTTCCGTAGTCACCGAATCAATTTCGCTCCTTGAGAGCGAATCCCCGAATAGGCGGAGTGGCATGCTCTATGCAGAAATCCATCGAGTGCGCCGCTTGACCCGAGATCTGGTACTCCATCAGTCGCTAGGAAAGGGAGATCTGATGCCCCGCCCGTCATTGCTCATTGGCCTGGTGTTCTCCGTACTCCTGCCGCTAAGCGTGGGCAGCTCTGCCGCGGCCCAGGACACCACAGCGCTGCCGGTGACGCCTGACCCGGCGGAATGTACGGCCGAACCGGTCACCCTTGATGAGCTGCTCGCGCTGACCGACGCCACGCCTATCTCCGGGACACCTGGTGCCGGTATAGACGGGGAGGTCGCTGCCACGCCGGCGGCGTTTGCTCTGCCTGAAGGCGAGCCGGCCGACGAAGAAACCGTCGCCGCCATAACGAGCACTTTGCGCGAGACGTTGGCGTGTATCAACACCGGTAACTTCCTGACCTCCTTTACCTTCTTCTCGGAAGAGTTCCAGCGACGAGACCTGGAGGAGTTCCCGATCACCGAGGCGGATGTTGCCTTCTTCGAAGCAACACCTGAGGCGCTTCCGGCCGAGATGTATGCCACGCTGCTGGCCGTGCGAGAGACACGGGTGCTGGAGGACGGCCGCGTTGGAGCGCTGGTGGAGACGATCTTCCCCGATGAGGCGCCGGAACCGCAGGTCGACTTCATCATCTTCGTGCAAGAGGACGGACGCTGGCTCCTCGACGAGATGATCGAGGATCTGGAAGCGCAGTACCCGCCGACCGCAGCCACGCCAAGGTCGTAGCAGGAGATGGCGACTTCCCGGACGCCTCGCACGGAGCTCTGGGTCCGAATGACCCAAGAGTTAGCAGCCCTCTGCACGATCGCCTCCTTCTGCCTGTGCTCAGGTAAGGCAATGGATGCGAATCGCCGCGTCGGAGGGGAGTCGAAATGAGTCAAACTGGCGACGAGGCGATCGCGGTCGTGGGCCGGGTGCGCTTCGCCCTCGCGGACGGATCGGAAGAGGCATGGTTGGTGCCGATGCGCCTGACCGATGATGCCCTCTCGTACCACGCGGTGGTCTATCCTCCTGAGGGGGCGGTCGTGGTGAGCGTGGAACCACTGAAGCGGCGCGAAACCCAAAGGCGGGACTTGGTGATCGCCCGAGCGGACGTCACACTTCTCTAGGATCGACGATCACCCCAACCCCGGACAAATCTTGCTGGCGCACGAAGACGCTTCCATGCTGCTGGCTGCGGTCAATGTCTACATCGACGTCGGCTCGCCCGCTCGTGGACCAGCCGATACCGTGTCGCTCACTTCCCGGGACACCGACGACTACCGGAGAGATGCCGCCAGGGATCCCGACCACGACCGGAGGGATGATCGGGATGATCGGACCGCTCTGGGCCTCGACTGGGGTTGCGCCCAGCACCCCACACACGAGTAGTCCACCGACCAGACCGATGCCTTTACGCCGCCACATGCGATCAAGCATGAAACTGTTCCTTTCATTGCCAGGTCAATCGGACCCACGCCGCTCGGATTGGCAGGACGGCCGACGATTTGCTTCCCCGTGGTCGTCCCATTACCGAGATCATTGAGCACGGCGCATGCCACAACGATCGAGTGGATCGGAATCAACTCCCTCACCACGGCTGACGACGCACGTTGCGCTGACGCGTCGGACCGCGGACGCTTCCCTAGGAGCCAGTGTCTGCCAGTCGTGATTGGTTGCGACCGAGGCCCGGTTGCGGCTACTCGCGCCCAGCGGGCGGGACGAATTCCTCGGCGATGCAGTCCATGAGCACCACGTCGTAGCGCCGCCCGGCGAGCATCCGCCCGCCACGCCGCCGTCCGATCTCACGGAACCCGGCCTTCTCGTAGGCCCGGATGGCTCCGGCGTTATAGGCCGGAGTGTCGAGCCAGACGTTGTGCACCCCGAGCACGGTAAACGCGTAGTCGAGCAGGAGCCGGGTCGCCTCAGAACCGAATCCCTGGCCTCGGTCCGCAGGGTTGCCGATGGTGATCCCGAACTCGGCCGTGCCGTGCGGGTTGGTGAAATCCCGGATGTTGATGATCCCGATTGGCCGCAGCTCCGGTAGCGAGTAGATGGCAAATCCGAGCCAGTCGCTCCGTTCACCGCGCAGCAGCGGCTCCCACATGGCGGCGATCGATTCGGCTGACCGCGGCCCGGGGTCGTCTCCGCCCAGATCGACTGTACGGAAATCGTTGTCCCAGCGCTCGATGAGCGGCAGCAGGCCGCGATGCAGCGGGCCCAGCGCCACTCGTTCGCCCTTTATGTTGAGGATCGGGTCTGGCCGCTCGTCGGTGGAATGTGCGTCATTATCGTTGTTCATATTTCTTCCTCCCGGCAGCACAGTCTAGTGGCCTTACCCTGCCCCGCGGCAGCAGATCCGAAAAGGCGCGCTACCATGCTAGCGGCCTTACCCTGCCCTGCGGCAGCAGATCTCGAAAAGGTGCGTGCTACCATCAGCCCGCGTCCGGGGTGGCTGCCTCGCCTGCCCCAAAGCTTTCCTGACCGGAGTTACCACCTAATGGCCACGACCATTTCCACGACAACCGACATCCGTCTCAACGTCATCGACGCACTTGGACACACCCCCCTGGTTCGGCTCAACAGGATGACCAAAGGGATCCGGACGCCGGTCGTCGCCAAGCTGGAGATGCTCAACCCTGGCGGCTCCGTGAAGGATCGCATCGGCATCCGCATGATCGAGGAGGCCGAGCGCAAAGGGTGGCTGAGACCGGGAGGGACGATCGTTGAACCGACCAGCGGCAACACCGGGGTCGGGCTGGCCATCGCCGCGGCGGTCAAGGGGTACTCCTGCATCTTCGTCATGCCGGACAAAGTCGCGCCCGAGAAGGTCGCGCTGCTGCGCGCCTACGGCGCCCAGGTGGTCACCACGCCGACGGCGGTTGAGCGTGACTCGCCCGAGAGCTACTACTCAGTGGCCGACCGCCTGACACGCGAGGTGCCGAATGCCTTTCAACCGAACCAGTATTTCAATCCGATGAATCCACGCACCCACTACGAAACCACCGGCCCCGAAATCTGGGAGCAGAGCGGCGGGCAGGTGACCCATTTCGTGGCTGGGGTCGGCACCGGGGGAACGATTTCCGGGGTGGCGAAGTACCTCAAACAGCACAATTCGACCGTCCGCGTCATCGGAGCCGATCCAGAGGGGAGCATCTACACGCAACCTGACAACATGCACACCTACAAGGTCGAGGGCGTCGGCGAAGACTTCTGGCCGGGCACGTTTGATCCAACCCTGGTCGACGAATGGGTGAAAGTCTCTGACAAGGATTCCTTCCTCGCCGCGCGCCGCGTCACCCGTGAGGAGGGCATCCTCATCGGCGGCTCCGGCGGGCTGGCCGCACATGCGGCGCTGGAGGTGGCCCGGCAGGTGGACGACCCGGAGGCTCTCGTCGTCGTCCTCCTTCCCGACAGCGGCCGCGGGTACCTTTCGAAGATCTACAGCGACGACTGGATGCGCGAGAATGGGTTCCTCTCCCGCTTCACGCAACCAGCACGTGTCGGCACGGTGGTTGCCGGGCGCTCGCAGGAAACCCCGACCGTGGTCGCGGTGAGCTGCGACCAGACTGTGGCCGACGCCATCGAGCTGCTTCGCCAGCACGATATCTCACAGCTTCCGGTGGTGCGCACGGGCACACCGTTGCTCACGGAGGATGGTGTCGCCGCGCGCGTCGAGGTTCAGTCGGTGGCCGGCTCCGTGCAGGAGCGCGGTTTGCTCGACCAGCTCTTTCGCAACCCGGACGCGCTGGGCGCCAAGATCAGCACGGTGATGGATGGTCCTTTCCCGCTCGTCGACGCCAACGAGGAGGTCGAACGTGTCGTGCCCATGCTCGCCTCCGGCGCACCTGCGGTGCTGGTGCAGCGTGATGGCGCGATCATCGGCGTCGTCACCCGTGCCGACGTGCTCGAGTACGTGGCCCATCACCGGGGAACCTGATCCACCCCAGGAGCACGACTATGGCAATTCAATCGACGTCTCTTACGTTCGAAGATTTGCAGCGGATGCGGGAGACACGCGACGAGCGCCTGGAGCTGATCGAAGGGGAGCTTTTCGTGACGCCGTCGCCCACTCCGCTGCACCAATTTGTGTCAGCGCGTCTTCAGTTCCTCTTCATGCAAACAGTGCGACAACTCGGTTACGGACTGGTCTTCAACGCTCCCTTAGACGTTCACTTGGCCGAGAACACGATCGTCCAACCTGATCTGATCATCGTTCTTCCGGATAGGAGATCGATAGTGACCTCGACCGACGTCGAAGGCGCGCCGAACCTGGCAGTTGAGATTCTATCGCCGTCGACGAGAAGGGTAGACCGCACGACGAAACGTGATCTCTACGCCCGGTACGGCGTTCTCGAGTATTGGTTTGTCGATACCGAGGCACGGACGGTCACCGTGTGCAGCGAACTTCACGAGGGCCGCTATCGGGTCGAGCGCGTGACCAGCGACACAGCTGAGTCCGTGATCGTTCCCGGATTGTCAGCGGACTTGGAGGAGCTCTTCGCGCCGATTCCCAAAGCGTGAACGTTTCGCCGCCTCGGGTACGGACGGGCGCCGCATAGTCTCCTGGTTGAAACAGTCGTGGGCTTCACCTCATAGCCGGAGATGGCTTCTGGGAACGAGACCGCTATGCCCACTTCAGCCTGGAGCAAAACTGGCACGTCGATTCAGAGGCGAAGACAATTACGATCTTCAGTGATCCCCGGAATAGTCAGCTTTCGCGCCGAGGAGACGGCGAATGATGTCGCTGTCTCCGCTACTATTCCCGGATTGTCGGCCGATCTGAAGGCACTCTTTGCCACAGTCCCCGGCCTCTGATCCTCGGCGTGACCGGGGGATCGTTCTTGGGGGAGTAGTACGCATGACCGCCGATTGGCAGGGAACCGCTTTCGAGACGCGCGCCATTCACGCCGGGCAAGAGCCCGACCCCACGACCGGCGCCATCACCACACCGATCTACCAGACCAGCACCTTCGTGCAGAAGGGCATCGATGAGCTCGGCACGTACGAATACGGCCGGACTCACAATCCCACCCGCACCGCGTTGCAGGATGTCGTGGCCTCCCTGGAAGGGGCCGCCTGGGGGCTCGCTTACGCCAGCGGTCTGGCCGGAACACAGAACATCTCCTACCTCCTGGCTCCCGGTGACCATATCGTTCTCACCGACGACGCCTACGGCGGCACCCATCGTTTTGTGGCCAAAGTCATCAGCCGCTACGGCATCGACTACACCCTGGTCGACATGAGTGACCTGGAGCAGGTCCGTGCTGCGATCCGGCCCGAAACCCGGCTGGTCTGGGCCGAGACACCGACGAACCCCTATCTGAAAATCGTCGACATCCGGGGCGTCGCCGACCTGCTCCAAGACCATCGGGCTTTGTTCGTCGTCGACAACACGTTCGCCTCGCCGTTTTTGCAGAACCCGCTTGCGCTTGGCGCCGATCTCGTGCTGCACTCCAGCACCAAGTACCTTGGTGGGCACGCCGATGTGGTCGGCGGTGTCGTGGTCGGCAACGACCCGGAGATCTACGAGACGCTCAAATTCCATCAGAATGCCGGTGGCGCGGTTCCTGGCCCGTTCGATTGCTGGCTCGTCTTGCGCGGCATCAAGACCCTACCCGTGCGGATGGAGCGCCACAGCCGAAATGCACTAGCCGTCGCGGAATTCCTGCAGGGGCATCCGGCCGTGCGGCAAGTCTTTTACCCTGGGCTTCCCGGGCCATCCCGGCCACGAGGTGGCGGCCAGGCAGATGCGCGACTTTTCCGGCATGGTCTCCTTTACCGTCCGCGGCGACTTCCAGACAGCCGCCGAGGTAGCGCGAAGCACGCGGGTCTTCCAGCTCGCCGTCAGCCTGGGCGGAGTGGAGTCGTTGATCGAGCACCCCGGCCAGATGACGCACGCCAGCGTCGCCGGCACCGAGGCGGAGGTCGAGGATACGCTGCTGCGGCTGTCGGTTGGCATCGAGAACGAAGCGGACCTGATCGGCGATCTCACCCAGGCGCTGGAGGTCGTCGTTCCCGCGGCGGCCATTCGCTAGCCTGGCGTCGTGGGCGACCCACCCATCCGCCCCATTCCTTATCCGTCGCCTCCGCTGGAGGTGCGGCCGTGGAATCCGCGCGCGCCGGTGGTTGCGGAGCATGTCATTTCTTTGATCGTCGAGCGACTCCCGGACACGACGGTCGAGCACGTCGGCAGCAGTGCGGTGCCGGGCTGCGCTGGCAAGGGATATCTCGATTTCGCCATTCCCTATCGCGACGATACGCACCTCACCGCCATCAACGAAGCGCTCTTCGCGCTCGGGTTCGGGCGACAGCGGAACCGAGATCCGTTCCCGGAGACGCGACCGATGCGCATCGGAGCCGTCGACTATGAGGACGAGACATTTCTGCTGCACGTCCATGTCGTCCCTGACGGCACTTCGGACTTGACTGAACTCCTCGATTTTCGCGACCGCCTACGCGCCGACCCGATCCTGGTAGCTCAATATGTTGCCGCCAAGCGCAAAATTCTCCAGGCGGGGGTGCTCGACGGTGTGGATTACGCCGAGCGCAAAGGGACGTTCATCGCCGCGCTCGGATACACAGGAGCCGAAGATGCCTGACGACACCCCGTCAGCGGTGGTGTTCGACCGCCTGGCTGCCATCTTCGCCCCCTATCGGCCGCCGCTCGTAGTCAAAACGGACGAACCCGGAGATCTCTATCTGGAGACTCCCCCATCTGCTGTCCGACCGAGCGGCTTCTACTTCGGCGCGGTGAAGATCGGCAAGCGCTCAGTGAGCTTCCACCTCATGCCGGTCTATGTTCATCCCGACCTCGTCGACGGGATGAGCCCTGAACTCCGCAAGCGGATGCAGGGCAAGTCGTGCTTCAACTTCACCAGGCTTGATCAGGCGTTGCTCGCGGAACTCGAGCACCTGACCGCGGCGGGATTTGCCCGGTTCCAAGAGGATGGAACTATTCCCGGCGGGTAGCTCTCTATGCGTCAACGCGGCGGAAGATTGTCGAGGCGTTCTGACCGCCGAAGCCGAAGCCGTTCACCATCGCCGCGCGCACGGGTATGCGGCGGGCCACGTGCGGCACGTAATCGAGGTCGCAATCCGGGTCCGGGTGGTCCAAATTGATCGTGGGGGGAACGACCCCGTCACGAATCGCCAGCACGCAGGCAACCGCGGAGATGGCGCCGGCCGCACCGAGCAAGTGACCGATCATCGACTTGTTCGCCGAGATGGCGACTCTCCGCGCATGCTCACCGAGCGCGTCCTTGATCGCCTTCGTTTCGGCGATGTCCCCGATCGAGGTCGCGGTCGCGTGTGCCGCGATGTAGTCCAGCTCATGCGGCTCCATCTCGGCCCGCTTCAGCGCGTTGATCATCGCCATCCGCGCGCCGCGACCGGACGGCTCCGGCGCGGTGAGGTGGAAGGCATCCGACGTCAGCGCGCCACCGAGCGCCTCGGCATAGACCGTGGCTCCCCGCCGGACCGCGTGCTCCTCAGTCTCGAGGATGAGCACGCCCGCGCCCTCACCGAAAACAAAGCCGTCGCGTTCGAGATCGAACGGCCGTGAGGCGCCCTCCGGATCGTCGTTCCGCCGCGAGAGAGCGTGCATGTTGGCAAGGCTGGTCAGGGCGACCGGGGTAATCCCTGCTTCCGTGCCCCCGGTCACCACAATGTCCGCCTCGCCGGACTGCAACAGGCGCACCGCATCGACAAACGCCTGCACACCAGAGGCGCAGGCGGCCGCAGAGGTGATGGTCGGCCCGTGGATGCCGAAGGCGATCGATACCTGGCTGCTTGCCATGTTGGGTGCGAACATGGGGATGGTCAATGGACCAACGCGCGAAGGCCCGTTGAGCGCCATGGCCGTTACATTGGTTTCGATAGTCGGAATACCCCCGCCGCCCGTGTTCATCACCACGGCGATACGGTCGCTATTCTCCTCCGCGATTTCGAACTTGGCGTCCGCGAGCGCCTCGCGAGTCGCGGCGATGGCGAAATGGGCGAAGCGGTCCATGCGGCGGACCGACTTGGGCTCCATGAACGCCTTGGGGTCGAAGTCAGGAACTTCGGCGGCGATTTTGACCGGGAGTTTCTCGGTTTCAAAGTGCTGGACGTGACGGACACCAGAGCGCCCCCTGATCAGTCCGTCCCACAGGGCGGGAACTCCGATGCCGAGCGGCGACACTGCTCCCAGCCCGGTCACCACGACCCGTTTCACGATTTCACCTTCTCCATCGAGTCTCGTGTTTTGCGCTCTCGTCCGTGGGCGCGACGTTCAGGCGTCCCGCACGTCGGACGGCAGCCCGAGGTCGGAAAGACTGAGCGTCGTCACGTTCCGATTGATGCGCCGGATGAGCCCGGAGAGCACCTGACCAGGGCCGACCTCGATGAACGTGGTCGCGCCGCTGTTGACCATCTCAGCCACCGATCGGGTCCAGTTCACGGGTCGCTCGACATGATGCGCCAACTCCTGACGCACATCCTCGACGGTGAGCATGGCCGTCGCTGTGACGTTGCCCACGACGGGAATCTGCGGCGCGCGAAGGGGAATCCGGCTCATGATGTCACGCAACCCGGCCGAGGCCCGAGCCATCAGCGGCGAGTGGGAGGCGATGCTGATGCCAAGCCGCGCGACCCGCTTCGCGCCGCGCGCTTTCGCGATCTCCATCGCTCGCAACAAAGCGGCAACTTCGCCGGAGATGACTGTCTGACCGGGACAATTGTCGTTCGCGACGATGACGACGCCGCCGTTGGCGGCATCGTGACAGACGGACGCCAGGGTCTCGGCATCCAGGCCGATCACCGCGGCCATGCCGCCGGGGCTCTCCTCGCCCGCCTCTTTCATCAATCGACCTCGTTCCCGCACGAGTTGCAGACCCGATGGGAAATCGATCACGCCGGCGGCAACGAGTGCGGTGAACTCACCCAGCGAGTGCCCGGCCACCACAGTCGGATCGATCTTTTGCCCGGCTTCGGCGAGTCGCTCTTTCAATGCTTCCAGGGCCGCGACGCTTGCCGTCAAGATCGCCGGCTGGGCATTGATGGTGTCCTCGAGCTCGTCGGCGGGGCCATGGAAGCAGAGCCGGGACAGCGGGAACCCAAGAACGTCGTCAGCTTGGTCGAATACGCGCCGTGCCGCGGCCGACGCGTCATAGAGCGCTTTGCCCATCCCCACGAACTGGCTGCCCTGTCCAGGGAAGACCAGCGCAACTTTTCCCGTCAGCGAATCCACCGTGCTCGTGATCCTTTGCCGCATAGAAACTGGCGCTATCGCGCCACAATCGGCTGATCATACCATGCGCTCCAGGCGACGACGTGCCCGACGACCCGCGGCACTCGGGTGGGTCTGCACAAGGGGTCAGGAGGTTGAGGTTGCGGGAGCGGCGTCGGCCGTGACAGGCGGCGCGCCACCGGTACGCATCGTGCGTGACGGGTCCCGCGGCCCGGCAGCGATCGGGCAAGACCCGGCATCTGAATTGGAGGCAGACGATGGCGAAGCGGGACCACGACAAGGATCAGGATCTCGACCCGGCGGGGGCCCACGGCGGCGATACCGGCAAATCGTCCTTCAAGGGCGATGGTCCCCAGGCGGAGAAGGGTGACCAGCGCCGCGACACCCCCGTCCACAGCGGTCCGACGCGTCGCGGCGCGCAGGGGACGAGCAGCGAGCACGGCAAGCGCTCCGGCTCCGAGAGCAACGCCTCGTAGGAGCACCGGCCGCGGCGCTCCTCACCGCCACAGCAGAATGGTGGCACACGTCAGCATTTCGGTCGTTGGCTGCCCGCTGCTCGGAAAGGGTGGCGATCAACCGCCTCACGTAGGGGCGGTTGATGAGGCACTCCCCAACGGTACGCTCTCAGGAGGAATGCCGGTCGCAGGCAGGATCTAGGGTTTCATCGGACTTGGTCGGAATGATTGCCCTGATCCGTCGCTCTCGGAGGTACCGCTCGCCCGTGCCCCTGCGGTCAACGGGAGAGCGCTTCGAGGTTGCGGACACGCTCTAGTCGCGGACGAAACCTCCTTCCGAGTGGATGACCTGCCCGGTTACCCAGCCCGCATCCGGGCTTGCCAACCACGCGACGAGGCGCGCGGCGTCCTCCGGTGTGCCGAGCCGGCGTAAAGGGAACTTGGGCAGGAGCACGTCCTGAAGTTGTGGCGAAATCCAGCCGCTGTCGGTGGGACCGGGGTTGACTGCGTTGACCGTGATTCCCTTCGCCGCGACCGCGGGGGCGAGACTCCTTGTGAACGCCTCAATAGCGCCCTTTGTCGCGCCGTAGGCTAGCTCGTCCGGCATGGGGCCGAGGCTCTGGCCGGAGCTGATGTTGATGATCCTACCGCCGTCGCCGGCGGCGAATCGACGGGAGAACTCCGCGGCAAGGAGCATCGCGGCACGCATGTTCACGGCGTAGTGGGCGTCGATCGTCGCCGCGTCGAGCTGCTCATAGCCCTCATGAGTTGAATACGCGGCATTGTTGACGAGGATGCTGATTGAACCGAGGCGAGCTTCGACGTCATCCAATAGCCGGTTCGCGGCATCCGGCTCGCTGAGGTCACATTCGATGGCCGCCACGCGCCGTCCTTGCTGCACGAGCTCTTGCTCGAGGTCGTCCGGCTCGGATGGTGCGCCGGACCAGGGAAACGCCGCGTCATACGGGCGCCAGTGACTGAAACCCACATCGGCGCCGCTTGCAGCCAGCGCGCGGCAGATGGCGGCGCCGATACCGCGAAGTCGGCTGGCTCCAGTTACGAGCGCCACCTGACCCGTCAGATCCAACCCGCTCCTGGCTGTGGACATCGCACCCGCTTCCTCCCCACCTTTCGCGTCCAGCCCAAGCGGTGCATCATGGTACGTGGCAAGAGGCCGCCTTGACCCAGAGGGTGTGCCCATGCGACGGTTCGCACACGTCCGCCCGTGAGGCGAGTGAAGAGGAGTTTTCGATGCGACAACCCGGATTCACGGCGCCAGGGCTCCTGATCATCGTGGTCTTGCTGCTGATTGGGTTGACTGGCGTGCCCGTCGCCGCTCGTCAGGATGCGAGCCCAGCCGCGGGAACACCAGAGGTCGTCGACATTCAGCCCGTCGAGACGCCGGCGCAGCCAACCGCAGCGGCCGCCGCGCCCGGCGCGACCCCCGCGCCTGCCACCGCAACTGACGTCGTCACGCTCGTCCTGTGGTATCAGAATCCGGTGGACCAGGACCTGATCGCGCTGTACCCGCTCGCAACCGATCCCAGCTTCGTGGCTGGCCCGGCGCAAGGCGCGGCAACCGTCGGAACCGTCGATTTCCCAGTAGAAGGCATTCCGACGGTCGTCGTCGGTGATACCACATTCGAGACCTACCCCCGGCCGGACGGGGTGATCGAGCGCTGGACCTGGCTGGATGATTTCGAAGGCGCGCGCCCGGGAACGCTGGTCATGCAGCTTGCCGGTCTGGACGGGACGTACCAGAACTACTTCGGCACGGCGACGTTTGTCTCGCGTGACGAAGGTGGCTCGGGTGGCGTGCTAACCATCGCTTTGCGTCCGCCGTCCCCGGCCGCCGTTGCGGAGCAGGACGCCGCGGAACCCGCCGCGGATGACGCGGCCGTCGAGGACGCGGCCACGGACGAGGCGCCCGTGGCAGAAGGCGCCGCTCAACCAGAGGCAACCGTTGATCCCGGAACGGAAATTTTGGTCGAGCCGGAGATCGAGGGCGAGGTCCCGGTGCCCGACGGTGAAGCACCGGCCGAACCGGCGGAGTAATCGATCTCATCCATCCTGACGTGGATGCGGCCGGCCCGAATGGACCGGCCGCTTCACACTACCTGTGAAACGCCCGTCTACGCCTTCCGGGAAAGCGTCCAGAAGTCATAGGTGCCGAGGTTGATGGGGTTGAAGGCGAATCCTTGAATGTTCGACTGGAGCACGGTCGGCCACTTCGGCTGCGCTACGGCGATCACCGGCACATCATCCCTGGTGATATTCGTCTGGACCTCATCCAGAACTTCCTCGTAGGATTCAAGCGTTGCCGCGTCCTTCGCCTCGGCAAGGAGCTCACGCAAGGAACGCGCACAGCTCCGTGACTAGCTCATCCGGCGCCTCTTCCGCCATGTGGTGCCCGCAATCGAGCGCCTTCCCCTGTACGTGATCCACCCAACCACGCCATACGCGCAGCACGTCGCCGTAGAGTTCTGGGAGGTCATCGTTGCCCGCCCAGAGTGCAAGTACAGGACAGGCCAATCGGTGCCCAACACGCCGGTCCTCGTCGTCATGCTGCCGGTCGATGCCCAGTCCGGCCCAGTAGTCCTCGCACATGGCATGGACCGTTGCCGGATCGTTGATGGCGCGCCGGTAGTCCGCATATTCCTCGTCGCCCAACTGCTCGGGGCCATACCCATACCAGCCGTCTGGGTCCGCATTGATCGTTGGCTCGGCGGGCTCGGCGGTCTGTCCCAGGTAGAACCAATGCCACCAACGCGAGGCAAACGTCGCGTCGCAGCGCGCGAGCGCCTCACCGATTGGTACACCGTCTAGGGCGGCGAGGCGAGTAGCACAATCCGGATGGTCCATCACCAGGCGGAAGGCGACGTAGCAGCCGCGGTCGTGACAGGCAACGGCGAAGCGGTCGTGACCGAGCGCGCGCATCACCTCGATGCAGTCGCGGGCCATCGCCCGCTTGGAGTACGGCTCGTGGTCGGGAGTGGTCGGTGGTTTGGAGGAACCGCCGTAGCCGCGCAAGTCGAGGCAGACGACCGTGTGGTCGATGGCGAGCAACGGCGCAACTCGATGCCAGGTCACGTGCGTCCGAGGGTGCCCGTGAAGCAGCAGGATCGGGGACCCGTTACCACCGTGGCGCACGCGAATCGTCGCCTCCCCGGTGCGGATCATCTCCAATTCGAACCCCTCGAACAGCATCCGCCCTACTTCATTGTCGGTTTGCAGAGAGCCCCAATCTGGATATCCGGCGGGGCCGGAGTATAGAAGCACTCACCTGGAACATACCGCGGCGAATTGGCCTACCCGACCGGGCAGTCATCGTCCTGCCCATGGAGGGAGCGGTACTCCTCGCGGGCATCCGCGAAAATTCGTTTATGTCTATTGCCATCTCAGGAGTTCGAGCACATGGTCCTCGCGGCTAACCCTGACGTCGATATCGTCGATACGACAACCGAGTTTCTAGACAGCAGCCCGGATGCCCCTCGCCTCTCCGATGAAGAAGCCGAGGCGGTTCTCGACGCCTATTCCGCCGCGGTCGTCGCCGTTGCCGATCGCGTCGGCCCATCCGTCGTCAACATTGCTATCGAGAAGGATGTCACGGCCCAGGGTCCCGGCGGCCAGCGTGTCTACACCGTCCCTGGCGGTGGGTCCGGCGTCGTCATTGCCCCCGACGGATACATCCTCTCCAACAGCCACGTCGTGCACGGCGCGAAGCAACTAGAAGTGACGCTAGCCGATGGGCGGACTCTGCCGGCGCGAGTGATCGGCGACGATCCGGCGACGGATCTGGCGGTGATCCAGACGACGGCGGGGGGACTTCCGGCGGCGCGGCTCGGCGATTCCGAAAGCCTCAAACCGGGGCAACTGGTGATCGCCATCGGCAATCCGTTCGGGTTCCAGGCGACGGTCACCGCGGGAGTCGTCTCCGCAATCGGGCGCTCGCTGCGCTCGAGCAGCGGGAGGCTCATCGAGAACGTGATCCAGACCGATGCCGCGTTGAACCCCGGCAACTCCGGTGGCCCATTGGTCGATTCACGTGGGCGCGTGGTCGGCATCAACACGGCCATCATTCAGGGCGCTCAGGGGATCTGCTTCGCCGTACCGGTCAACACCGCACGCTGGGTCGCGGGGCTGCTCATCAACGAGGGTCGGGTCCGCCGCGCCTTCCTCGGCGTGACAGCCGAGAGCCGGCCGATTCATATCCGCGTTGCTCGCGAGCACGGGCTGCCATCGGCGATGGCCGTCGGCGTGGTCGCCGTCGCTGAAGGGAGCCCGGCAGAGGCCGCCGGGATCGCGCCGCGGGACGTGATCACCCACCTGGGCGACATGCCGTTGAGCGGAGTCGACGACCTGCAACGCTTCCTCGGCCGGGTGGAGATCGGCGCCACCGTCCCGCTGCGTCTACTGCGCCGATACGTCCCTATCGAGACGGAAGTCACGTTGCACGAGGGTGATGGGTAATGGGTGATTGGTGATAGGGAGAATCACGGACGCTTTCCCGTCACCCTGTCACCGTGAGCGCAGCGAACAATCACCACTTGCGTGCGCAGCTGCGCAGCGAGTAATCACCCATCACCCTACGTTGCGCATAACTCCCGCACCCGGTCCAGCGGCAGAGCATACGACGTACGGCCGTCAATCCCGACGGTCGTCGTGGCCATGCACAGGGCGTTGAGGATCGCCTCTTCGGTCGCTTCCGCACAGGCTTCGAAGAGCGGGGTCATACGCTCGTTGGCGATCACCCGGCAGGACCCAACTCGGATGTCCGCTCTTCTGCGCCGGCGAGACCACGGTTGCCGGTGGCGAAGGCGAGGAAGATATCGCCAGAGGAGTTTGCGCCGATCCCGCCGACCCGAGCCAGGCCGATGGTGGCGCGCTGGGCCAGCCGTTCGCACTGATGCGGCAGGAGGGGAGCATCGGTGGCGACGATGATGATGATCGAGCCGTCACCGGGCTCCCGCTGTTCGAGTCTCGCCCGCTCTTCGCGGAAACCCGGCACCTCGGAACAGGGGATGAACTCCCCGATCGGTAGGCCGTCAATGCGGAGCAAGTGACGGGCGCCGTAGTTGGCCTGCACGAGCACGCCGACCGTCCAGCCGCCATCCGCTTCGGACAGGAGCCGGGACGAGGTGCCGATGCCCCCTTTGAACTCATGGCAGATCATGCCAGTGCCGCCACCGACGCAGCCCTCGGCGACTGGGCCATCTGTTGCATCGTCGAGCGCGGCCCAAACGTGCTCCGGTTTGACGTGCATGCCGTTGATGTCGCTGAGCCAGCCGTCGTAGGTCTCGGCCACCACCGGCAAGCTCCAGGTCACGTTCAGCCGCTGCGTGTGCTGGGCTTCATAGCTGATCAACGCATCCCGCACGACGCCGACGCTGTGCGTGTTGGTGATGGCGATGGGCGAGGTCAGCATCCCGGACTCCTTGACCCACAGCAGCCCCGTCATCTCGCCATTCCCGTTGAGAACGTGGTAGCCCGCAAAGAGCGGCTCGACGCCAACGTCCCCTTCGTGCGGCACGATCACCGTGACCCCGGTGCGCACCGGACCTTCGCCGACCTTGAGCGGGCCCAGGCCGGCAATCAGCGTTGCGTGTCCGACACGCACTCCCGCAACGTCGGTGATGGCGTTGTGTCTCCCCGTCGGCATGCGCCCGATCGTGACCCCGAGGTCCCGCAACCGCTGTCTCGCCGGCGTCTCAATCATTTCCTGGGCCAATGGCTCCCCCTTTCGCGCGTCACCTTGAAACCATCTCGTCGAGGTCTGTGCGTTTGCGACGAACGAAATCCCTTGCTGGTTTGCTGGCGTTCAGGATGACACCTCCACGGTGTCGAGATAGGTAAGATCCGTGCGCTCTCGTGAAATCTCGGGTGCGAGGGCCGCGAGCCCGATCATCAGCACTCCGGTGATCGGGAGCAAGAGCAAGGTGGCGTCGAACGACCCGGTGACGTCGCGCGCAACTCCGGCCATGACCGGACCCAGCGCGGACGCAGCATAACCAATCCCCAGGACCATTCCCGCCGCCACGCCAGTGCGGCCACCGGGGGCGATGTCGGCCGGCAGCACGAGCGACATCGCGAAGACGCCCGAGACTCCAGCCCCCGCCAGGGCGGGCCACAGCCACCGCCAGGGATCGGCAATCGGTAGCGCCAGCAGCCCTAACACCCCGGTCAGGAAGAGGGACGAGGCGACGATCGCCGGCGGCCGGCGGCGACGGAGACGATCCGACCAGCTTGGAAAGAGGAGGATCGCCGGCAGCGTGGCGGCATTAAAGACGGCAAACAGCCCTGCCGTCGCCGTTGCACTCGTACCCACTTCGCTATAGATCGCGGGGAGCCAGGCGACCATCAGGTAGTAAACGAGCCCCTGGGCCGCGAAGAGCAGCGCGCTGATCCAGGCGCGTGAATCTCGCCACGGCGACCACTCCGCGGCCCTCGCGACATCCGGAGATGCGGCAGTTCGCACGGGAGCGTCCGGCGGGCGCCAGGGACGCATCACCGCCGTCCAGGCAAGGAGTGCAACTCCGGCCAGGATGCCCCAGAGCGTCAATGGCAGGCGCCAGCCGGACACGTCGCCGATCCGGTCCAGGATAGGTCCGGTGAGCGAGGCGGCGACGATCGAGCCACTCACCAGACCCGAAGCGTAGATCCCGGTCGTCACGCCCAGGCGCAGCGGAAATCGTGATCGCATCAACCGCGGCAGCGACGGCTGCGAGATGCCGATGCCCGCGCCAAAGAGAAAGGTGAGCGCGAGCAGGAGTGCGAACTCCGGCGCGACTGCTCGCAGGCCACCGCCCACGGCAACGAGGGCCAACCCGACGGCGATCACTCGCGCCGGGCCCCAGCGATCGGCCATCGCGCCACCGGGAACGGCCATCAGCCCCATCATCAAGGTGGGCACCGCGACGAGGAAGCTGGCCTGCGAGAAGGAGAGATTGAGATCGAGCGTCAGTGCCGGAAGGGCGGGACCAAGCCCGATGAACCCGCTACGGAGATTGAAGGCCACGAGCCAGGAGAGCGCCAGCACCGTTGCCGGACCGGGTCTCACCACCCGGCGAGCCGATCCGACCCACGCCCCCAGCCCGACCGGAAGCCGGCTGGTCCCCCCGGACGCGACTCGTGGCGTCCGGCCACTGCCCACGCGGCAGGCGGTGGCACGTCATTCCGCGTCGCCTTCAGCATCTGCGCCAGCGCGATCAGGATCGCTTCTCGCTCCGCCGGCGAGGGCTCCGGTCGAATCTCGACGAGGTCCGGGTCAATGCTGATGGCGCACCCCGGCTCGCGGGCGGCTCCCCCGGTCCGAGGTAATGCCGAGCCTCACCCGAGCTGGCCGTCTTGACCGTCTGGCCCTCTGGCCGTCTTCTTCTCGCCTCCTCGACTCCTCGACCCGTCGACTCGCCTCACAGCGGAATATTGCCGTGCTTGCGCGGCGGTGTTGAGGCTCGCTTGGAGCGGGCAAGGGCAAGGGCGCGAACCAGCCAGGGACGGGTACGTCGAGGCTCGATGACGTCGTCGACGTACCCGCGACCCGCCGCTTGCCAGGGGCTGGCGAAGAGATCCTCATACTCCGCAATCAGCTCCGCCCGTCGCGCGGCGGGATCATCCGCGGCGGCTAGCTCGCGCCGGAAAACGAGGCCGACCGCCGCCTCCGGCCCCATCACCGCGATCTCGGCGGTGGGCCAGGCGATGGCAAAGTCGGCACCGATATGCTTGGAGTTCATCACCACGTAGGCACCGCCGTAGGCCTTGCGGGTAATGACGGTGATGCGCGGCACGGTTGCTTCCGCAAAGGCGTAGAGGAGCTTGGAGCCGCGGCGAATGATCCCCTCGTGCTCCTGCGTCGATGCCGGGGAGGAATCCGGGGACATCCTCGAAGACGAGCAGCGGCACATTGAAGGCATCACAGGTGCGGACGAAGCGGGCGGCCTTCTCGCTGGCGGCGATGTCGATCGTGCCCGCCAGGTGGCGCGGCTGATTGGCGACGACACCGACGGGGTATCCATCGAGCCGGCCGAACCCACAGATGATATTCGGCGCGTATCCCGCCTGGGTCTCGAGGAACTCCCCGCTGTCGAGAATCTCGGCGAGCACCTCATGCATGTCGTACGGCTTTTCGCTCGCCTCAGGGACCAGCGTATCGAGCTCCGGCGCTTCCCGCCGCGGATCGTCATCTGGAGCGAACCAGGGCGGGTCTTCCAGGTTGTTCGACGGCAAGAACGAGAGGAGATAGCGGATCTGGGCATTGAGATCGTCCTCGTCCGCGGCGATGAGATGTGCCACCCCACTCTGTTCCATGTGCGCTGCCGCGCCCCCGAGCTCCTCGTGGGTGACCTCCTCTCCGGTGACGGTGCGGATGACGTCCGGACCGGTGATGAACATCTGCCCGACACCCTCGACCATCGCCACGAAATCGGTCATCGCCGGGGAGTAGACGGCTCCCCCGGCGCATGGTCCCGCGATGGCGCTGATCTGTGGCACCACCCCGGAGAGGCGCACATTGCGGTAGAAGACCTCGCCGTAGCCAGCCAGGCCCTCTACCCCCTCCTGGATGCGCGCTCCGGCCGAGTCGTTGATGCCGATGATCGGCACGCCATAGCGTGCGGCAAGGTCCATCAGCTTCACGAGCTTCTCGGCGAAGGCTTCACCGAGTGAGCCTCCGTACACCGTGAAGTCCTGCGAGAAGACGGCCACGCGGCGGCCATCGATTGCGCCGAATCCGGTGACGATCCCGTCCCCATAGGGGCGGGAGCGCTCCATGCCGAATGTCGTGCCGCGTCCCTGCACGAAGGGATCGAGCTCCTGGAATGAGTCCTCGTCGAGGAGATCGAGCACGCGCAGGCGTGCGCCGCGCTTCCCGCGCTCGGCCTGCTTCGCGGCGGCGGCCTCGTGCTGCGCAGCGACCTCTGCAGCGCGCTGCTCGCGGACCTCGGCCTTGTGGTGCTTGGTCTGGGTCTCGGTGTTGGCAGTCATGGCGCGAATCGTAGCGGACGCCGCACCGGTTTGGGCGCAGGACTGATGCCGCGAGCCGGGAGGCTGGAACGGATGTTGCGGTCTGAGTCGGGCGGCATTTCTGATGCTGTGACGAGGAATGCCCGTGTCGTGCCGAATATGCAAGCACGAAGTGGGTAGCTGCCTGGTGCCAGCCGCCAGGAGTTCAGGGCGAACTGGAGGTTTGATCGTGCGATTCATCCCGACGCGGGTCCACGGCGTGCTTGATTACCTGACGGCCGGCGTGCTCATCGCCGCCCCCTCGCTGCTGGGCTTCCGCAAGGGCGGGGCGCAGACCTGGCTTCCCGTGGCACTCGGGGTTGGCACTATCGCCTACAGCCTCCTTACGGACTACGAGCTCGGCCTGGTCAAGGTCATTCCGATGCCCGTTCACCTTGCCCTCGATGCCGCGAACGGAGCACTCCTCTCCGCCTCTCCCTGGCTCTTCGGGTTCGCCGAGGACGTTTCGACCCCGCACCTCGGTCTCGGGCTCTTCGAGATGGGAGCCGCCGCTTTCTCGCAAACGGCCCCCGGCCATGCCACAGGTTCCGACGCGCATCCATCGGTGTAGCTCAGGCAGGACCCGGGGAATGACGCGGAGCCGTTCGCTTTGGCGTCCAGGGCGGCTCCGAGACCCCGGTCGCTGAATGGCAGCTGTCGCAAAGATGCGCCGACCCCGGCGCGAATTCGCCGGGGTCGGTCGGCCGTTACACCGTTAAAGATCCTACGCCGCCGGGGAGATTCTCCAAACCTGCCCCATGTTTCCGACAACGCCATAGACGGCCACATAGGGCGTGCCGTCGGCGTCGATCGCCAGCCCGGTAGGTGCGATCAACCCTTCGCTGGCGATCACCTCTCGCGTCCCATCGGGGGCGATGCGCGTAAGCTGACCTTCCAGGGTAGCTGGATTCGCGGGATCGATCGAAAGCATGCCGCCCCGGTTGAACTCCAGCACGTAGAGGCTGCCATCCGGCGACAGGGCGACGTCCATGATGTTCGTAAAGTCCTCATGGGCGATCAATGGCTCGCTGCCGCCGCCCGCTACACCAAAGACCTTGGCGCCGCCAGGCGGGAACGGGAATCCGGTGAGCTGCCCGACGTAGTACGAGCCGTCGGGAGCCGTTGCCACCCCGGTCGGCACCGCGTTCATCGGAATCTCGGATCCATCCGGAGCCGTCGCCGTTTCGTTCGGGAAAACCGACAGCGTCGAAAGCGCACCAGTGCCGTCGAGGAACAGCAACGCGTTCATCCCGGCATCGACGATGACGCCGGTCCCATCCTCGTACATTTCGAGCGCGTACGGGTTGGCGTCGAGCGCCATCGCGTCCGGGTTGTTGTCCGTCTCGTAGCCAGCGACGTCGACCACCGGGGCGATGCCGCCGTCCTGAGCGAGCATCAGGTGGCCGAACTGATCCTCCCCGGCGCCGAGGTCAACACGCGTGGCGGGGTCGCCACCGAAGCCGATCAGCACGTAGAGGGTGTCACCGGCGAGCGAGACGTCGTTCGGGCCAGTCGCGTTCGAGCCCCCTTCGGCGGCACGAGAGGCAAGTCCGTCGAGCACGCGCTCCTGGCTCCCGTCAGCGACGCGGGTCACACCACCGCTCTCGCCGAAGCACTCCTCGTTCCCTTCCGGTCCCATGGCGCAGGGACCCTCGCCGCCTACTCCGGACTCGGCGATATAGAGCGCGCCGTCCGCGCCAAATGCCATGCCGCGAGGGTTCGCCAGTCCAGTGGCCACTACCTCTGCCCACTCCGGAGGCGGTGGCATCTCCATCGCGGGCGGCGCGGCGGGAGTGGCAAACGACTCAGCCAGAGGGGTTGCGTCCTGGGCAAGCGTGACCGCGCCCGGGGCGGCCAGACCAAGTGCGAGGAGACTGACAACGACGCGGTTGCGAACTGAGCGGCTCATTCCTCTCGGGTCCTCCTGATTCAATTTCGATCCTCAAGCAACGTGAGACTCGCCTTCCGGCGCGCCGCACATCATCGCACGCCACCCCTAACCTCCGCACGGACCGGGAATCGCGGCGGGCCAGTCAGATCAGCTATCGGTGGGACTCGCCCTTGATTGCGGATGGAACAATTCCGGTGGCAGCCTTCCTCGTTCGTACTCCTGCCGTGATGCCTGTCGGACGTGGAAAGCTCCCGCGTCTGGCTCACCATCTCTTCAGCGCCCGGGATCCGGGACATCGTGGGCGGCGGGGTGCGGGTCAACTGCCGGTGAAGATGACGTTCCTCCCGGCTCCCGAGAAGTTCAACACCTTCAACACCTTCATCACCTTTATCACCTTCAACACCGTTACCCCCGCACGGAGGACTCGGGATCGGAACGCAGCCAGGTGGGGTGTGACCACATGCGGTTAAACCCGGGCACCACGAGACAGGCGCGCTCGACGCCCCAAATCGCCTCCGACGGGCCGCGATTTCGCGGAGCGGGTGGTGGTGAGGGCCTTCGAGCGTCACAGGAATGCGCAGAGATGCCCTGGATTCCGTATAACAGGTACCGCACCAGCGCGAATCACCGCTGATTCGCTGGAGCGTGCTTCGCCCATGCGCGGGGATTCGAAGGACCGATGCAATTCAGCCAACTGCATGATTGGGACGTCTCGCCGGCCGTTGCGAGAACGATTCAGACCACGCTCGCTGGGCAGGTCGACCTGACCGACGCGATCTCCCTCGACGCGATCGAGACCGTCGCCGGCGTCGATAACGCCTACGTCAAGGAGAACGGAGAGACAATCGCGTGCGCGGCGGTCGTTGCCCTCGCATTCCCAGCACTCGAGGTGATCGAGACGGCCGTCGCTTGGAGACCCGTCACCTTCCCTTACGTGCCGGGGTTGCTGTCGTTCCGGGAGGGACCGGCGGTACTCGCCGCCTGTGCGAATCTCGCGGTCGAGCCCGACGTGGTCCTGTTCGACGGTCAGGGCTATGCGCATCCGCGCCGCCTCGGTCTCGCGTCCCACCTGGGATTGTTCCTGGACCGGCCAACCATCGGCTGTGCCAAGAGCCGACTGGTCGGTCAGTTCGAGGAGCCTGAGCGCCCCTTCGGGGTGCACACGCCGCTCATCGATCGTGGCGAGGTCGTCGGCGCGGCAGTCAGAACGCGGCCCCGCCACAAACCACTCTTCGTCTCACCGGGGCACAAGATTAGCGTCGACACCGCGGTTGACATCGCCCTGGCCTGTTGCCGCAACGGCGCGTTCCAGCCGGAGCCGACGCGGTTGGCGCATGAAATGGTGACAAGCGAGCGTCGCGCGCGGATCGAAGCGACCGAGCGATCGACCCCTGGCACGGTGTCATGATGACTCGGAAATCAGCGCCGGCTCGGTCATCGAATCAGGTACGGGGATACCCATCAGGGACAGGATTGTCGGCGCGATGGCGCTGAGGCGTCCACCTTGACGTAGCCGCGCATGCCGGTTCACATCATCTTCCGGCGCGACCAATATCACCGGCACCGGGTTGGTCGTGTGCGCGGTCATCGGCGCGCCGGTTTCGCGATCGATCATCTCCTCGGCGTTACCATGGTCGGCGGTCACCAGCGCCACCCCGTTCTGCTCGAGGGTGGCGGCGATCACCCGCGCCAGGCAGGCGTCGACCGTCTCGATAGCGGCCACCGCGGCCGCAAAAACCCCGGTGTGGCCGACCATGTCGCCATTTGCGTAATTGACGACGATCAGGTGGTATTGGCCGCTCTCGATGGCCCCCACCACCACGTCAGTGAGCTCGGGTGCACTCATCTCCGGCTGGAGATCATAGGTCGCGACTTTCGGCGAAGGGATCAAGTCGCGTCCCTCGCCGGGGAATGGCTCTTCCCGGCCGCCGTTGAGAAAGAACGTGACGTGCGGGTATTTCTCGGTCTCCGCCGCATGGAATTGCGTCAGTCCGGCCTCGCTGACCACCCGCGCCAGGGGATTGGTTACGTCCATCGGCGGAAAGGCGATCTCCGCCTGCAGCCCCTCCTCGTAGCGCGACAGGGTCACCAGGTGGAGATCGGGAATGCGCGGTCCACGCTCCCACCCACCGAATGCCTCCCCGACGAGGGCCTCCGAAAGCTGCCGTCCACGGTCGGCCCGGAAGTTGAAGAAGATCGCGCTGTCGCCGGGGCGGATCGTTGCCGGTCCCGAGCCGTCGTCGATCACCGTCGGCGGGATGAACTCGTCCGTGACCCCAACCGCATAGGCCTGGTCAACGGCCTCCACCGCCGACGCGGCGCGCTCCCCGCGGCCATGGACAATTGCGTCGTAGGCCTTTTGCGTGCGCTCCCAACGACGATCGCGATCCATGGCGTAATAGCGTCCGGAGACCGTTCCCACGCGTCCGGCGCCGATATCCACCATCGCTCTCTCGAGATCCCGAATGAAGCCGAGCCCACTGTCGGGAGGTGTGTCTCGGCCGTCGGTGAAGGCGTGAACCACCACGTGATCGGCCGGTAAACCGCGCGCGCTCGTCAGTCGCAGGAGCGCTTCCAGATGCCGGATGTGCGAGTGAACCCCGCCGTCGCTGACCAGCCCCAGGAGGTGGAGTGTGCCGCCGTTCTCCAGGGCGTGGCCGATCGCCCCATTCAGCGCCGGGTTCGCTGCCAACTCGCCATCGGCGACGGCCAGGTCGATACGGGTCAGCCATTGATAGACCACGAAGCCGGCGCCGATATTGGTGTGGCCGACCTCGGAGTTCCCCATCTGCCCTGCCGGCAGCCCGACGTCTTCGCCGGAGGTGAGCAAGGTTGCGTGCGGATACTCGGCCCAGAGGCGGTCCATCGTCGGGGTATGAGCGTGCAACACGGCGTTACCCGGCTCGTCGCGGCCGATTCCCCAGCCATCGAGGATCACCAGGACGACGGGACTCCGTGGCTGCATCGTGTCCTTCATTCCACCAATCATCGACATCCGAATCCGGGGCGTGGTCACCTACTGGTGATGACCTCTCCTTGCACGAGCGTACACTAGGGCACGGCTTAGCGGGCTAAGCATCGCGGCCAGGAGCAGACCATGGCAATAAAGACACATACCCGAATCAGCGGGGAGGCGTATGAGCGACTGGCGCTGGCCGAGCCGGATCGCAAGTGGGAGCTGCGCGATGGGCATCCGCGCGAAAAACCGGGGATGACAGCCGCTCACAATTGGCTGGAAATGAAGCTTGGCTACATGCTTGATGTCCCAGCTCGATTGGTCAACGTATCAGGTGCGGATTGACGCGGGGCGCGTTCATCGTCCCGGAGCGACCTACTACATCCCCGATGTTTTTGTCGTGCCAGCAGCATTCGTAGCTCCGCTCCTCGACCAGCAGGATGTGCTGGAGGTCTACGAGCAGCCCCTGCCGCTCGTCGTCGAGGTCTGGTCCCCTTCGACCGGCGATTACGACGTATCGGAAAAGCTGATGGTCTATCAGCTACGCAGGGACCTGGAGACCTGGCGCATCCATCCCTACGAGCGAACGCTGACCGCCTGGCGTCGTCAGCCAGACGGGAGCTACGAGGAATTGGTCTTCCGCGAGGGTGTTGTTCATCCCACAGCGCTCCCCGATGTTGCCATCGACCTGGCGGCGCTGTTCGATGCTTGACTGCCGCTCCGCGGCGTCGCCTGATTCGATACGCCATGGATGGCGCTCGCGTCCTTCCATGCGACAATAGCCGGACAGAACTCTCCCGGAGCACAGGAGCGAGACGGCGCAATGAGCTATCAGGTGACACTGATTCCCGGCGACGGTATCGGCCCCGAGGTATCGGAGGCAGCACGGCGTGTCATCGACGCGACGGGCGTCGCGATCGCCTGGGACGTGCGCGAGGCAGGGCTGACCGCACTCGAGAGTCAGGGAGACGTTTTACCGGAGGAGACACTCGCTTCGCTGAAGCGGAACACCGTTGGACTCAAGGGTCCCATGACGACCCCCATCGGCAGCGGGTTCCGCAGCGTCAACGTCGGTCTACGGCAGGCTCTGGGCCTCTACGCGAATCTGCGTCCGGGTAAATCGCTGCCGGGGGTCCAGAGCGCCTTCCATGACATCGACCTGGTGGTGGTGCGCGAGAACCTGGAAGGAATGTACAGCGGGATCGAGTTCGACACCGAGACCCCTGAGGCGGCCGAGATGATCGAGGCGATCAACGCCCGATCCACCAGGCAGATCGACCCCAGCGCAGCGCTCTCCATCAAGTTGATCACCCCGGCCGGATCGCGCCGCATCGTTGAGTACGCCTTCGAATATGCGCGGGCCAACGGCCGCAAGCAGGTCACCGCCGTGCACAAAGCGAACATCATGAAGTTCACCGACGGGCTATTCCTGCGCGAGGCGCAAGCCGTGGCCGAGCGTTATCCCGACATCGCCTTCAACGACCGCATCGTCGACAACATGTGCATGCAGCTCATGCAGAAACCGCAGGAGTACGACGTGCTGGTGATGCCGAACCTCTACGGCGACATCGTCAGCGACCTGGTAGCGGGGATGGTCGGCGGGCTGGGCGTGGCTCCCAGCGGCAACATTGGGCCGGACGGCGCCGTTTTCGAGGCGATCCACGGCAGCGCCCCGAGTCACGCCGGCAAGAACGAAGCCAATCCGACGGCGATGATCCTCTCCGGTGCGCTGATGCTGCGCCACCTGGGCGAGCGGCCGGCGGCGGAGCGCGTCGAACGCGCGGTGGCCGACGTCATTGCCGGGGGCAAAGACGTCACCTACGACCTCCGTCCGGACCGCGACCCGAGCAAAGCGGCCACCACCAGTGGCATGACCGACGCGATCATCGCGGCGATGGCGGCCTGAAAACCATCACTCCTTTTCGGAGTGCTGATCCGGTCAGAGTTCGCTGCAAGCTGGCGCGCTGGCGCAAAGCTGATCGCCCAGATCCAATCGATCCGCTGATATTGACATCGTGGCAAAGCGTGATAGGCTACGAAACGAACGTATGTTCTCTCCCCGCAAACGACCCCATCGTACCGAGCCGGGTATTCGGAGAGGAGTGTTGTCGTGCCGAATCCTGTCGTGCATTTCGAGATCATGGGGCCAGATGGCCCCGCGCTGCAGAATTTCTATCGGGAGCTTTTCGACTGGAAAATCGACTCCGACAACGAGTGGCAATATGGCATGGTCGAGACCGGAGGCGAGGGAGGCATAGCCGGTGGCATCGCGGGGAACCCCGACGGTCACGACGGCGGCCGGGTCACGGTCTATGCCGCGGTTGACGACTTGCAGGCCTACCTCGACAAAGCCGAGCGCCTGGGTGCCACGGTGGTGATGCCGGCCACCGATATGGGCGGGTTCGCCATTGCCATGTTCACCGATCCAGCCGGCAACATTACCGGGTTGTCCTCTGGCGTTGGTCAACCGGGCGGGGACTAGCGGTACTTTGTTGACAGCGTTCATGAGGTGTCATAGAGGCAGAGCGGGTGTCCCTGGTGCAGCCAGTCGAGCAGGGCTTGCAGCGGTGGGGGCGGGGGCCGATCCGACCATGCCCGCCAGCAGCGCCACAGGAGCAGCGCCGGCTCCAGCCAGGCCCGCACCCGCCGTAGCGCCCGTGGCCAACAGCGCCCTGGTCGCGGCCAGGGGGGACCCGTCCGCTCCCCCACCTTTTCCCCCCGCTCGCGGGCTGGCACCGCCTCCCCACCACCGTCCTGCGAAATCGCTTCCATCGGGGTCCGCATCTCGGCCCACCAACAGAAGGCAAAGGCGCACTGCACCAAGGCCCAGTGGCGGCGCATGGCCCGGTCAGAGCGCACCTGGTACTGGCTCCAACCCAGGCTGTGCTTGACCTGCTTGTAGGCCTGCTCCACCCAGTTGCGCAGCCCATACAGCCGTACGATCTCCGCCAAGTCCGCCTCGGCCACTGGCAACGTCGTCTCCAGATACCAGGTCGCCGGCTCGGGCAGCGTGGCCGGATCGGCCGTAGCAATCACCAACCGGCGCACCCGCTCCGGTCCATAGGGTCCCGCGTTGCCTTCCAGCACCCACCACGTCTCGGCATGCCCATCGCGGAAGAGGCGGTCCACGGGCACCCAGGCGGCGGGCTGCTCCGCGCTGACCCAGCCGCCATGAGCCGCCACCTCCCACACAGCGCCGATGGCCTCCACCGGTGCCCACCAAGCGTGCGAGGGTTTGTGCGCCACCACGTAGGGCACGCCGCGTTGCTGCAACCCGCGCGTGAAGCCGTGATGGTCGCCGTAGAGGCAATCAGCCACCACCGCTCGGAAGGGCCACTGCTCCTGCCGCGCGTGGTCGACCAATGCGAGGGCGATCTGGGGTTTAGTGCGAAAGGCGGGGTCGGCCGTGCCCTGCGCGAACCAGTGCCGCGGGGTGTAGGGGTCGACCGCCAGGGGGTAGTAGACGCGCTCATCGGCCCACATGCTACTGACCGAGACCACCCCGTTCTCGATCTTGCCCCGGTTACCCAGGTATTGCCGCCCGACATGGGCGGTCCGCTCACCATCCTTACGATCCCCCGTCTCATCGACGATGAGCACGCCCTGCGGATGCGGCGCGGTGTCCAGATCCTCCCGCAGCAACTGCAGCCGGCGCGCCGTCACGGCGGTGGCGTCCCAGGTCGATTCACTGAGGAACCATTGCAGCCGCTGCACGGCGGGGTGCTGCGCCCCGACGATGGGCTCGGCATGGGCCAGCGCCGTCAAGGTCTTGTTGCGTTCGGCCGGCAGCAGCAGTCCAGCCAGGTACTGGCGAAAGGCCGCGCGTTGATTGGCCCGGGACAACAGGGCATCGAACTGGGCGGCATACCGCTCGAGCGGCTCCGGGATCGGCGGAAACGGGGTCATGGTGGCACCTCCACCCTCACGCTCCCACCACGTGATCATCTTGTCAACAAAGTACCGCTAGAGCGGCTTGCGGAAAAGATGGGCTCGTGGGAGGGTGTGCCGATGAAGCAGTACTCGGCCGACCTCCGCGAACGGCTGCTGGGAGCCATCGACGCCGGTCTTCCCCAGGCCGAGGCGGCCCGTCTCTTCGGCGTCGGGCTCAGCACCGTCAAACGGTGGCGGCAGCGGCGGGACCAGACCGGCGCCGTCACCGCCTCCCCCGACCCGGCCGCCGGCGGCGGATCGGACGGGAGGCTGAGGCGACCCTGGTGGCCCGCGTTCGAGCGGCCCCGGACGCCACCCTGGCCGAGCACTGCGCGGCATGGAAGACGATGACCGGCGTGGATGTCAGCGTGGCCACGATGTCGCGGGTGCTGCGGCGAGCGGGGTGGCCCCTCAAAAAAAGTCGCTCATCGCACTGAGCGGGACGAAGCGACCCGTGCGGCGTGGCGTCTGGCGGCCAGCACGCTCAACCCCGCCGACCTCGTCTTCGTTGACGAGACCAGCACCCACACGTCGTTGACCCGCCGCCGGGCACGGGCGCCACGGGGCGAACGAGCCGTGGGGCGGACTCCCCGCAACCACGGTCCGAACATGACGCTGCTGGCGGCGCTCACCCCGACGGGCATCGGTCCGGCCATGACGCTCCCGGGGGCGGTGGATGGGGCGGCCTTCGTCGCCTACGCCGAGCACATCCTCGCCCCGAGCCTGCGCCCGGGCCAGGTCGTGGTTCTGGACAATCTCAGTGCCCACAAGGACGCCGACGCCCGCACGGCTATTGAGGCGGTCGGTTGCCGTCTCCTGTTCCTACCGGCCTATTCGCCCGACTTCAACCCCATCGAACTGGCCTTCGCCAAGGTCAAGGAGCGCCTCCGCGCCGCCGCCGAGCGCACCCCCGAGGGTCTGTTCACCGCCACCGCCGTCGCCATCGATGCCGTCTCGGCTATGGATGCCCATGGCTTCTACGCCCACTGCGGCTTCCCCTTCCGCCAAGTAATATGCGAACCGCTGTAGGCAAACACCCACCGACCAACCTGATATAGGCGTACGAGACCCGCGGCCCACTAGCCGCGGGTCTCACATGTACGACGGCTTCATGTGAATCAGCCGCGCGAAGTCCCCACCGTCCCCGCCCTGGCAGCCGCCGCACCGCTCGTGCTCAGAGTCTTGACAGTTTTCGTCGAGGCGTCGCTCGGAGGCTCTACAAGGGCAACTGGCAACGGGTCCAATGCTTGCGGCACCACCACCACTCGATCCATAAGGAAGTCGAAGACGACACGAATGACCGCCAGGATCGGCACTGCCATCAGCGCGCCCCAGATCCCGGCGATCTGCCCACCGGCGATGACCGCCAGGAAGACGAACAGCGGCGAGACGCGGATCGCGCTTCCTTGTACGCGGGGCGCGATGAGATTCCCATCGATGAAATTGATCAGCACGTACGTGAGCGCGGTGAGGACACCAGTGGTCGGAGACACAGTGAACGCGATTATCGTGGCCGGGATCGCGCCGATGTATGACCCGATGAAAGGGACGATGGCGCCGATCGTCGTCCAGATGCCAAGCAAGATCGCATAGGGGACTCCCAGGAGGGTCAGGGCAACGGTCGACGCGATCCCCTGGAAGGTCAGTGAGACGAGGAGTCCAGCGAGGTAGCGGGAAAGCGCCTCGATGACGTCGGAGAAGAGGACCAGGGCGTCGTCGCGATACTGTACGGGGAGCAGGCGAATGGACCCTAATTTGAAGCGCTCGCCATCGGCCAGGAGGTATGCGGCGATGAGGATGACGCTCAATGTGGTGAACACGCCGCCGACAGTTCCCGAAAGAGTATCGAAGGCCCGCGCCACGATACCCTCCAACAACCCTTCGGCTCGCTGCGCTCCGGTTTGCTGAAGCTCGGCCATCGCCTCGTCCGGCGATGTATCGAGCAGACCAGCCTGATCGAGACGTTCCACGACTCGGCGCGCCCAGCTGTAGGCCTCGTCCAGCAATTGCGGCGCTTGCTCCGCCAGACTGGCCAACTGGCCGACAGCCAACGGCACGAGCACGATCGCCGCCAGAACGAGGATCGCAAGCACGGCGAGCACAACGATGGCAATGGCGATCCCACGGGGGATGACCTTGCTCAAGTATTTCACCGGGAATGAGAGAATCAACGCCGCTGCCATGCTGGTGAGTAGCAGCTTGGGCAGGGTCGGCGCTTTCCAGAAAACGAGGAGGATCAGCCCCACAACGATGGCGAGCAGGATATTGCGTGTCCGCGGTGAGATCGGAATCTGGGTCAACTCGTAATGCATGTCCGACCTTTCTGGGCAAGCGAACCAGCGGCCGTCGCGGGTCCAGAGGCTCGAGCGTCGTGATGCATGCGCGACGCTACCACGACTCGTGCCATCCCGTTAGAGGCCGTGACCAAAATCGGTGCTGAAGGTGTATTCGTCCGCGCTCCATGGCTGCCGCCAGGCGTCCGTGGCGAACCGCTCTAGTCGAAACGGATGGAGATCGACCCATAACGGCCCGGCTTGAGAAATCAGGAGATCGGCCATCGCTTCGCCGACGGCCGGTCCCTTCTTGAACCCGGCGCCGCTAAATCCCGCCGTCAGGTAGAGCCCCTCCGGTCCCGCCGCGCCGATGATCGGGTGGGCATCCGGGGTCATATCGTAGAGCCCCGCATGCCCATGCAGATAGACGGCGTCCCTCATTGCGGGGATGCGGCGCGCCAGGGCGGCGATCGCCAGTTGCCCGTACCCGGGGTCATTGCGCGGTTCATGACGGTCGGGATCGACCGGATCGTGCTGATCTCCACCACCGACCCCGATCAACGTTCTCCCGGGCGCCCAGGGCCGGGCGAAGATCCCGGCCGCGGTGTCGAGCAAGACCATATGGTCCGGGACGTCGAGCGGTCGCTGCACGATTGCGACCTGGACCCGAAGCGCCGTGATCGGGACATCGACCCCCGTCCCCAGCAGCACACTGGGTGTCCACGGCCCGGCAGCAACGACGACGTATTCCGCCGGGACAAGGCCCTCGGTGGTACGCACGCCTCGCACGCGGTCAGCAACCATCTCGATCCCAAGCGCCGGCGTGCGCTCGCGAACAATCGCTCCCGCCTCCTGTGCCGCGCGCGCCATTCCGCGGGTCGCGGCGATGGCATCGACATAGCCACTATCGGGCTCGTAGGCCGCGTGGGTCACATCGTCCCAGTTTGCCCACGGCTGCAAGTCATGGAGTTCTTCCCGCGTCACCACCCGCGAGGGGATGCCAAGAGCGTTTTGTAGCGCCACATTGCGGTGGAGCCGTTCAACATTGGCCTCATGCCCGGGAGAGGTATCGACGGTGACAATGAGCCCGGTCGGGGTGTGCACCGGGTCGCCGCCCACGAGCTCCGGCCAGGCGGCGAATGTCTGCCAGCCGCGATGGGCGAGAATGGCTTCCGGCCGATTGGAGTAGTGCCGTCGCAGCAGCGCGCCCGTCTTGCCACTGGCTCCAGCGGCCACGATTGAACGCTCCAGCAGCGTCACCCGTCCCGCGCCCCGCCGGGCAAGCTGCCAGGCAAGACTGGTTCCCACGATGCCGCCACCGATGATGATGACGTCGGAGGATGTTGTGCGGATCAAATTCATGGGATCGGTTCGAATCCCTCGCGAGCGACTGCTGGTGCTTTCTCGGGCGCTTTCCACATGAATCCGGAGCATAGGGTGCCGTCATGTCGAATCGGAAGACGTGCCTCGACAACCCGGTCATCGCCGATCACCCGGAGGGCATCCGCGCCCTGTGCCAGGATTTCGGTGTCCTGCGGCCGGAGGCGTTCTGCTCCGTCTGCACGCCGGACTCCGATCCGGAACGCAGCGTCGTCGAGTTCCTCGTGGAATACCCACCCGGCTACGACTTCAGGCATTGGCTGACTCAATAGTTTGCCCTGAAGGATTGGCTCGATACGCTCATCACTCGTTCGGTGGATCTGGTCATGATCGGTGCTCCGCACAAGAGATTTTTTTCCAGGTTGATGGTTGAGACGCGACAGCGTGTCTCTGCAGCCCGAAGCCTTGGGACTCCCAAAGGATATCCGGGGGGAAGTTCGGTTCATCGCCGAGGATACTGCCGGCGTTGCATTCGACGAGTTTCAGTTTGACCGACAGATGCGTTCAATCGTGCTCTTCAATTTCATGAACATTGGCGAATCGAACAACTCATTGGGCTGCCATGATCCCGAAATCACCGAGAGAATCTCGGCGGTCCAGCAAAGCGTTGGTTTGCGGAACACGTTGATTCATGGCTATCAGGCAATCGACTACCCGACTGTTTGGCGCGCAATCCACATGTAGCAACCGGTTCTCCAGGCATAGATTGAGCACTTGCTCGGCCAGACCGGAGCCGGAGGTGTGGACAGCTCATAAGTCGCCGCGCGTCCGCCCTTCAATGTCATGCCCCGGAATCCAGTCGTGTTTCAACGCGGCTGCGGAATCTCTTTGAGCTCCAGTGTCTCGCGGTCCCACCCGGCCGCTTCGGCGCTCGCGGCGTAGGTGCTCTGCAGGAAGTCCAGCACCGCGGCCTCTGGGTCGTCCGCGGTGCGAACCGCGTCATATGGCAACAAAAACTCCCGCATCTCGGCACTCCAGAACGCCGCCTCTGGCGCTATTACTGCCTCCGGCAGCTCGCCCGGTTGTGGGTACATGTAGGCATAGAAGGCGGGATAATCGATCGGGCCGCTGCCGGGCCAGAACCCGGCGGCCCAGTTTTCCTCGTCCTCGGCGACCCGGTAGATGTACCCACCTCCTGGTGGTGGAGCGGCTGGTTCACCGTTGTGCCGAGTGGCCGTGAGATCGAAGGATCCCCAGAACCAGTGCACCGGGCTCGCCTTGCCCCTGAACCAGCTGCGATGCTCCCACATCACTTGTGATGTCGAGGTGAGGATGCGCCACCAGCGGTCGACCGCGTGAGGGTCGTAACTGGCATGGACGGTGTCCTCCTCAAAGGGGATGGGATTCGGGACTTCTTGCGGCGTGGTATTGATCCGCGCCTCAATCCCGAGTGCCCTCAAACATGACATCAGCTCGTCGTAGAAGTGGGCGACGGAGCGGGGATAGAGGGGCATGAGCTTTTGCGTTCCCTCGGCCGTACTAATGGCGAGGTTGTGCTCGACGAAGTCGAAATCGACTTGGAACACGCTCCCACCATAGGGGAGCGGCCGCGTGGTGAGACCCCTCGTGGTGAGGTGAAGGGCGGTGTGCCAGAGCTGGTTCTGAAATGGCGCCAGTTCGACATTGAGCTTGCCGACGATCTGGGTCCACATGTGCAGCGTTTCCCGCGTTTCGGCCCAGGCGTCGAGCGGGAGGGCTGGCCAGCGCTCCTCGCGCGACAGGGACTCCACGGCGGCACGATCGAGAATTGGCATGGATCACCTCGGGTATGGCCGTGGCCAGCGTGGATGAACCGGCGGCAAAGCTGCCCCGGGTTCGTGGCATACTAGCAATTCAAGCAGCAAGGTCTTGTGGACGTAGGAACGACCCCGACCGGCCGACGTGCATCGAGACCGCGCCGACGTAGCTCAATTGGCAGAGCAGCTGTTTTGTAAACAGCAGGTTAGGAGTTCGAGTCTCCTCGTCGGCTCCCAGAAATCCGCATATTGGAGCCAAAAACGGGTTGGACTATCAGGATCAGGTAAGGATCCAAGTACGATTACCCCAACTGGTACCCCAACGCGCCGTGTCCTACTTTTGATTCGCTCCCCACGCTAACAGACTAGGCTTGTGAATTAACCTCTAGGGTTGTGATTGCACGATTGACTGTGGATCGTGTCATGCACAAGGAAACGAACGCACCGGGACGGCTCCCAGGCCGACGGTGGTTTTGGCGCTGGCGGGCGATTGGGTGGTGCGCAATCGCGCCAAAACCCTTATTATCGTTGATGAGCGCGGGCGGCCCAGAGCCCGCATTCGTGGCAGTCGGGCGCTCGGGCGAGCGGTTAGCAAGCTAGAGGGCTGCTGGCAGAGGCGTTGGTTCACGCGATCATGGAGACACCGAGACGGCAGGAGTAAGCAACCGATCCTCAGGCCTGATAGGGACCCGAATCAATCCAAATCGACGACCCGCTGCCGCCCATAGGGGTCTAGCTGAAAGTGGGCGAGCGCGGTGTTAGTCCCGAGGCTTCGCACCCACCCTGGAGCGTCTTCGCGCCACCGACCTGGCTGGTCTTGCCAGGGATCGAGGACCACCAAACGAAAGCTCGGCCAGTGTTCGGGATCCCGCGCGAGCCACTCGGTCACGCGCGCCTCGAGCTCTTGGTCGGCCGCTTCGAAGTTCGCGTTCACCACGGACAAGGCGACCTCGAGCGGACCTTCGTCCCACACCGGCATGTCATCCGGCCGATCATCGGCCACAAAGTCGACCACAAGTTCCTCAAGGACGCCCACGGCCTCCTCCAGCTTCGCCACCCAGGCGGCCTGAACGGCGAACTCACGAAGTTCCAAATGATCAATCTGGGTCGGATCACTGATTCGCGTCATGGGCATCCTTGGACGGGCTATCGCTGCGGAGATTGCGCTGCGCAGTGCTTCAGTGGCGTTAAGCTGCCGCGTCGTACCATACGGGCTCTTGCTCTGGCCAAAGCGTGACTTGAGAGCGGCGCGTCGTGACCGATCTGCCCAGCGGCACCGTCACCTTCCTCTTCACCGACATCGCGGGCAGCACCGCGCTATGGGAGCGGGACCGCGAGGCGATGGCCGCTGCCGTCGAGCGCCACCTCCAACTCCTGCGCATGGCCATCGAGACCCACGGCGGCGTCCTGTTCAAGACCGTTGGTGATGCGGTGCAGGCCGCCTTCCCCAAGGCCCCGGCCGGCGTCGCTGCCGCTTTCGATGCCCAACGCGCCCTCCTTGCCGAAGATTGGGGAGAGATCGGGACGCTCTTAGTACGCATGGCGCTGCACGCTGGGGAGGCCGATCCGGACGCCAGCGGTGACTACCTCGCCGCTCCGCTCAATCGGCTGTCGCGCTTACTGGCAACAGGCCACGGCGGTCAGATCCTTCTGACCCATGCCGTGCAGCAGTTGGTGCGGGGTGATCTTCCTCCAGACACCTCGCTCAGTGACCTGGGCGAGCGCCGGCTGCGTGACCTGCTCGAACCGGAGCGGATTTGGCAGGTGGTGGCGTCGGGGCTCCCCGCGGACTTTCCACCACTGCGCACCCTTGAGCAACATGCCACCAACCTGCCGGCCCAACTTACTCCCTTCATCGGTCGTGAGCGCGACATCGCCGGCGTCATCGACCTGATCGAGCACGAACCCGGGCGCCTAGTGACGCTGACCGGGCCTGGTGGAACAGGTAAGACCCGGCTGGCGCTGGCGGTCGCGGCGGAAGCACTCGATTCCTTTCCCGATGGCGTCTGGTTTGTCGATTTGTCCCCGTTGGCCGATCCTTCTCTGGTGGTCCCGACAATTGCCTCGACGCTCGGTCTCCGTGGGACCAGCGCGGTCCGCCCTCGGGAAATGCTGACTACCTTCCTGCGGGAAAAACGGCTGCTGCTAGTCCTGGACAACTTCGAGCATCTGTTGGAGGCCGCCCCCGTGGTCAGCGACCTCTTACGCGGCAGCCCCGGTCTGAAAGTCCTGGTCACCAGCCGCGCACCACTGCGGTTACGCGGTGAGCAGGAGGCGCCGATCGCTCCTCTTGACCTTCCGGACCCGTCGCGATCCGAGTCCCCCGAGCAGCTTGCCCAGTACGAGGCGGTCCGGCTCTTTATCGATCGCGCCCACACGGTCCAACCCAACTTCACCTTCGACGCCGAGACTGCCGCGAGTGTCACCGAAATCTGCTGGCGGCTCGATGGCCTACCTCTCGCCATCGAGCTCGCGGCTGCCCGCGTCCGCATACTCTCCCCAGCCGCGATGCTGACCCGGCTGGAACGGAGGCTGCCGCTCCTGACCGGTGGCGCCCGTGACGCTCCCGAGCGACAGCGGGCACTGCGCGACACCATCGCCTGGTCACATGACTTGCTTCTCCCCGAGGATCAAGCACTCTTCCGGCGCCTGGGCGTCTTCGCCGGGGGCTGGACGCTGGAGGCCGCCGAGGCAGTCGCGAATCTGGGCCATGAGCTGGACGTCTTCGGCTCGCTGGAGTCGTTGGTCGAGCAGAGCCTAGTGCGCCGTATCGCGGGTGCAACGGGCGAACCTCGGTTCGGGATGCTCGAGACCGTCCGGGAGTTCGCGCTCGAACGCCTTGAGGCAAGTGGCGAAGACGAGCAATCCCGGCGTGCCCATGCCGCCTACCTCCTGGATTTCGCTGAGTGCGCCGAACAGAACATCCAGGGTCCGGAACAGAGCGCCTGGCTCGACCGACTCGAGGTTGAGCGGGGTAACTTCCGCGCCGCCCTCGCCTACCTCGCCGGATCCCAAAACCATGAGGCGGAGTTGCGGCTAGCGGCAGCGTTGTGGCCTGTTTGGTACTACCGAGGTCCCCTCCACGAGGGCGTCGGCCATCTGGAGGCAGCCCTTTCCCGCGGTGATGAGGTGGCACTCCCTATCCTTGCCGCGGCGAACGCGAGGGGCACGCACCTCAACTGGACGATGGGCGAGAGTGACCGCGCCCTCGAGTATGGTCAGACCGCGGTGGCCCAGGCGCGAGAGGTCGACGACCCTGGCCTTATCGCTTGGGCACTCTACTTCCAGGCGCTCGTCTTGGCGTGGGATCGAGGGGATTGGGATGCGGCGGTCCCGCTCGCCCAGGAAGCGGTTGACCTTGCAAGCACCGTCGGACCCGAGCGGACCGGCTGGCTCCTGCAGATCGCCCTGGGCGACCTCGGCACGATGGTGGCACTGCAGGGGGACTCGGAGCGGGGGGTGCGCTTGATCCAAGAGGCCCTCGACCAGCATCGGGCGCTGGGTCACCACTTCGGTGTGGCCATCCGCACCGCCGAACTCGGCCTGGTCGACCAACTCGGAGGGCGTGGCGAACAGGCGGCCGCACGCTATGCGGAGAGTTTGAGGCTCCTAGAGCGGGCGGGTGACGAGATGAGCGTGGCGCTGCCCATGGCTGGCCTCGTCGGGATTGCCGCAGATCGTGGATTCCATTCACAGGCCGCTCGTGTGCTGGGGATGCTGGAGGCGCTCCGGGACCACATCGGTGTCGGGAGCAAGCATGGACCGCCGGCCGTCTGGCATCCAGTCCGGCAGCAGGGTGAGCGCCTGGCTCGTGAGGTCCTGGGTGAAGTGGCCTACGCGGCGTCGTTCGAGACTGGCCGCGGGCTTCCCCTGGTCGAGGCGCGGGCGGAGGCCCTGACTCTCGCAGACGAACTGGTGGAGAGCCCTGATGGCTGACCTGCCGAGCGGCACCGTTACCTTCCTCTTCACCGA
>CAVVTE010000005.1:0-415510 GCA_963751075.1 uncultured Chloroflexia bacterium
GGTAGCGGCCGCCACGGGGAGAATCCTCGACGAACGCTTTGGCGCGGACGACGATGCGCCGCGTCCAGTCGCATAGGCGGACTTGATCCCTTCGCGTCCCAGGATTGTTCCCCCGGTCGGAAAGTCCGGACCCGTGACGATCTCCATGAGATCTTCCACGGTGGCATCCGGATCGTCGATCAAGAGCGTTACGGCGTCGCAGAGCTCATTCAGATTATGCGGGGGGATATTCGTCGCCATGCCAACCGCGATACCCGGCTGCCGTTGCAGAAGATTAGATAGCCGGGAAGGCATAACCCGCGGCTCTTCGTGGACGTCGAAGTTGGGAACGAATTCGACCGTGTCCTTGTCGATGTCAGCGAAAAGTCCATCGAAATCGCGGTGAGGCGCGCTTCGGTGTAGCGATGGCTGCCGCGCCATCGCCATCCACCGAACCGAAGTTGCCCTGACCATCGACGAGCGGGTAGCGAATGAGAAGTCCTGCGCCATGCGCACGAGCGCGTCATAGACCGAGGCGTCGCCATGGGGGTGATAGCTCTTCAGCACTTCGCCGACGATACCCGCGCTTTTCCTATAGCGGGTGTTCGAGCGCGGCCCCATCTCCGACATGGCATAGAGAACGCGGCGGTGAACCGGCTTGAGCCCATCCCGCGCATCCGGCAGCGCCCGCTGCACGATAACGCTCATGGCGTAGTCGAGATACGACTGGCGCATCTCGTTTTCGATGCTTGCGAGCCGGACGTTTCCTATTTCCACGAGTCGGTTCCCCTAGCTAGGCATGGAAAAGTTGCCTCGAAACGGACATAAGTCTAACACAAAATGACGCGATTTTCGAGAAAAACTCGCGTACGGACGTCAAAAAGGCACATCCCGTGCAACGCAATGATCGTCTCGCCAATGAGCCGTCGGCAATTGCCGACGGCTCATTTTCTAAGATTGATTGAAGCTCGCTGGAGATGCTCGAGGTCTGCTACTTCTTCCGGTGCGATCGCTTCTTCGGGGCATCGACCTCGTACGACCCGCCGACGCTCGAGACCGCGACATCCGAGCCGCCGAGGCTCGTCGTTACCCCCCCGTCGGTGGCTGGACCATCCAGTCCAGGCGATGTGTCGCCCGGAAGAACTGGTGCGGTAGGTGTGCCCGGAATCATCAGACCTTCGATGGGGCCGGGGTCCCCAACGTCGCCAATTGTGTAGTCTAGGCCCGGCACTCGTGGCGGAAGCTGGATGCCGTTGACCGTGGTTACCGGCTCACTCTGGGCGTCAGCGACAAATGTTGGCCGTAGGGTTCAAAACGCCAGCGCCGGCAAGAGCGGCAACGAGGAAAACCACAACCACTGGGACAGTTACGAGGCCATTCCTCATCACGCCCCTCATCTATTCGACGATCGAAACGTTGGTGACGCCACCGGGGACCGAACCGACCGAGGAGCCGCCGCTGATGAGGACCCCGATGCCCGTCTCATTGGTAACGTCACCCCCATCGATCGTTACTCCCGGGGGAAGGGCGAAAATATCGCCGACGTCGATCGGGGAAGTGCCACCACCAACTGTGACCGGGGACCCGAGGTACTCCTGCGCATCTGCAGTCTGCGCAACGACCGCGGCCAAGATGGCCGCGGCTGCGATCGCCCCGGCGAAACGCATCCGTTTGCTGCTCGTCATGTCCTGTCCTCCCCTTATCGAGCTATGCTCCTGGTCAGCGTAGCTTTTCTCCGCAGTTCGTGCAGAACCGTCCGTCAGCCGGGTTTGCGGTTCCACACTTTGGACACGCCTGCTGGGCGTGCTCTTGAAGCGTCTTGCCGCAGTTGGGGCAGTAACGTGCACCAGCTGGCGCATTGGCGCGGCAGTGCGGGCACTCCACGAACTCCGCTCCGCCATCCTCAAGACGCGCGGGTTCGGGCATGGTTTCGCGCATCGCCGAAGCCATCGCCTGACCGATACCCAGCCCAGCGCCAAGCTCGAGGCCGGTCTGCGCGGCGCCGAGAGCAGGAGTGTCTTCGCTGCCACCAAGGGCCTTCGCGGCTTCGAATTGCAGATACTTGCCGGAATCACCCAGAACGGCCATCCCAGTCCGCTCATCAATCCGCCGCTGCACGTCGTCTGGCGGCGAGATCGCGACGATCTGAAAACTGGTGAGGTCCAATCCGAGTCGTCTGAAATCGTCGGCGAGTGCGTTACGCATGGCCGCGGCCAGCTCGGCGGTCTGCCCCGGTAGATCAAGGAGCGTGGTGTGGAGGGCTCCCAGCATGTCGTTGAACTCGTTGACGATTACCCCGCGCAGATAGTCCTCGATGAGGCCCGTCGTATACGCGCCACGCGACCCAACGACTTGCTGCACGAAAAGCTGGGGTTCTCCAACTCTCATTGAGTACGCGCCAAACGCCCGTAGGCGCACCATGCCAAATTCGCTGTCACGAAAGACGACCGGCTGCGCGGTACCCCACTTAAGATCGTTGAACTCGCGCAACGACACGAAATAGACCTCGGCAGTGAACGGCGAGTTGCCTCCAAACGGGATCTTCACGATCCCGCCCAGCAGCGGCAGATTGTTTGTGCTCAGCGTATGGCGCCCGGGACCGAAGACGTCGAGTGCTTTCCCGTCGCGAAAGAACACCGCGGCCTGGCCTTCACGGACGATGAGCTGAGATCCGAACGTGAACTCACCCGCGCCCAGCTGAGGGACGCGAAAGACGATCTCGTCAGACCGTTCGCTCGGGTGCTGGATGACGTCGATGATAGCCATGCGGCTCTCCCTGCCGGGGGGCAGCGCCCGAACCGGGATTAGCTTCCCGACGGCAAGCTCTGCGTGCTGCCGGCGCCCAGCGACGTCTTGAGTGCCTGAAGCTCGTCCTCGACGTCGGATTCATCGTCCAGGGCCTGGAATTGCGCCTCGAAGCTATCGTCGCCAATCTCGAGTGCGGCCTTGGCATGGGCCTCTTCACTCCGGATCTTGCGCTCCATCCGATCAAGTTCGGAGGAAGGATCGAGCGGCGTGAAGACGACCACAGCCTCCGCGACCTGTCGTTGCGCTTTGGCCCGCCGCTGACGGGCGATCAGGGTGTCCCGGGCCCCAAGCGTCGTCTGGTATTTGGCCTCGAGTTGACGCAGTTGGTCCTTCAATTTGGCGACAGCCTGGCTTTGCACCCCGAGTTGCTCGCCGTAGATAGCCGAGTTCTCTTCGTTGTCACGCTTGCGACGCAGCGCCTCACGCGCGAGGTCATCCTTGCCGGCGGTGACGGCGCGCTCAGCCTTGCGACCCCATTCGTCGGCCAGTTTCTTGGTTTCGGCGGCGTCGAACTCGAGCTCTTTTTCCTGCGCGATCATCGCCGCCACCTGGGCACGGGCCATCGTGATGCTTTCCTGCATGTCGCGCAGGATCTGGTCGATCATCTTTTCGGGATCTTCGGCGCTGTCGATGAGGTCGTTCACGTTTGCCCGGATCAGTCGTGACAGACGGTCCATTATCCCTGCCATGGAAATCCTCCCACTCGCTTTGCCCTACCCAAAGGTAGAGCGCTACCCAACGGTTTCAGTACGTCGGAACACTTCGACGTCCAGCGGTTCGGTGCGTTGGCCCACGAACGCCTGTCGCGCCCCGTCCCAGTCGAGAATCAGACCGAACCCGTCCGGATCCTCCGCCGCCTCGAGCAGAGCGTACCGCACGGCGCGCAACCCGTCTGAACCTCTCTCGCCAGTAACCTCCCCGTCACCAGTTCCGGCCGCGAACTGGCGCAGGTCGGTATCAGCGATGATCGTGCCTCGCTCGGGCGGTGTCACCGGACTCATGCGAATCATGTGACCGCCGGGCTCACGACTGACGAAAAGCCATTCCTCTGGTTCTCGTGAGATACGGAACAGGCGGAACGAATGTGGCCGGCCGTCGACATCGATCTTGGCATCGACCAGATAGTCGTCACCAAGGATGGAAATCGCATCCCCGGGCTGTGCCGAAAACGCGGCATGCGGGATGACGTTCGCAACTGGCTGCAGCGCGGCCAGGACGCCGGCACGACTCGCCGCGTTCCCGGTGTCGATAACCTCTTGGCGGGTGTCGAATCGAAGGATCTGCGACTCAACAGTCCTGCTCACCAGGTCTGCCGCGGGACGGAGTGGCTGTCCGGCTGCGGCAGCGGTCTCCAGCCCGTCGATCGCGGGTCGCAGCTTCGTCGACTCCGAGGAGGAGACTTTCGTCAAACAGGCGAAGCTGATCAAGGGCGACGCCGTCGATGTCTCGCTCCCCGAAGAGTCCGCCATATCCAGGACTTGCCGTCCGCACGCGGTCGATATAGTGGCGAATGGCCTGGCTCGCACGCTCGACGTCCGCGATCTCCCCAAGCCGCCGGGCATTAGCAAGATCGCGCCCGATGCGTTCCACTCGGGCCAGTTCCGCCGCATAGGCGTCCGCAACGGCCGCCCTCACCCGCCGATCCGCATCTCGCCGCTCTTCTTTGAGACGATAACCGCGATATCCCGGCACGCGATCCAGCGCTTCGCGCAGTCGCCGTTCTAGCAACTCCTCTGGTCTCTCGCTCACCGTGGGTTTCCTCCCGCGGAGATCGCGTCAGCTCCGGCTGGCTGCAGTTCCCGTGCTCCTCCTGGACCGAGAAAGATCTCGGCGCCACAGTAGGGACACTTGACGAGCCCTTTTCCCGCTAGCACCAGCTCGCCTCCGCAATTGGGACAGGTCTGCCTGCCCTGGAGCTGTGCCGCCTCAACGGAGTGCAAGACGCCCTTGCGCCAGTCGACGTAACCGGTAAAGAGACCCAGCCCAACGAGATCGTAAAGGTCGCTTTCGATCTGTTCGCGCGTCAGACCGAGCTCTAGTGCAACATCGACAATTGAGAGCTGGCCGCGAGTCATCAGCATATCGAGGAGGCGGCGCTGTCCGCGCACTCGTTCGTTTGCTTTGTCCTCGGCACGGCCACGGGAGAGAAAGAAAACACCGCCGCCGACGAGCGGAGCCACGAGGAAAAGAAAGCCGAAGAGGAGGCCGAACACCGCACCTGAGCCCTGGAGCGTTCCTTCCCGCATCCCGGACAAAAGCCAGACGCCCATCATTACGCCGAGTACGAGACCGGCAAAAATCAATATCAGACCAATCAACCGTCCGGAAGAGGGCATGCGCCGCGGGTCTCCGAATACGACAAATCGCCGCTAGTCTACGTCAGCCCTGGATTGCACGGTCGAATAGGTCAATCGTGCCTCAGCGCTTCCGGCTTGTCGACGAGCGCAAACATGATGTCGCCGCGGCAGGCAAGCTCGCCGTCGACCGTCGCTGTTCCGGATCCCATGCCAATGCCTCTGCGGATCTGCTGGAGCTCGACTTGGATGCGAAGCGTGTCCCCAGGCGTGACCTGCCGTTTGAACCGGACATTGTCGATCCCGGCAAACAGGGCGAGCTTGTCCTGATACTCCTCGGAAGACAGTACGGCGACACCACCCACTTGAGCCATCGCTTCGACGATGAGCACGCCCGGCATGACCGGGTAGCCCGGGAAGTGGCCCTGGAAAAACGGCTCGTTGGTGGTGACCTGCTTGATGCCGACGGCCCGATGCGGAGGTTCGAGCTCGATGACGCGGTCGACGAGGAGGAACGGGTAACGATGGGGTAAGATCCGCTGGATGCCCGCGGCGTCGATTCCCGCGAATTCGGCCCTTTCGGTCATCCCCCCTCCTTCCTGAATGCTGGGCCAGAGTGGAGGCGCCTGTTTGGCATCGCCCTACGCTCCGACTCCGGCTGCGATAGCTCCCGGTTCCATCGAAAGCTGGACGATCTGGTCGCGGCGTGGCCCGACCCCCACGAGCGACACCGGCACCCCGATTTCATCCGAGATAAAGCTCAGGAAGTCGTGCGCGCGTCGAGGCAGATCCTCAGCGCTCCGGGCGTTCACCGTTGATTCGTGCCAGCCTGGAACCGCGTCGTAGATCGGACGCACTCGAGCGAGACGGTCCACCCGCGCGGGAACCGTGTCAACGACTTCGCCATCGATCTCATACGCGACGCAGACCTGGATCGTCTCGAAGACATCGAAGACGTCGAGGAGAGTGAGTGCGATGTCGGAGATGCCGTTCAGCTGTGCCACGTAGCGAGCGGCGACCGCGTCAAACCAGCCTGTTCGGCGCGGGCGTCCGGTCGTCGTGCCGTACTCGTGGCCCCGTTCACGGATCAATTGGCCGGTGGCGTCTTCCAACTCAGTCGGCATGGGTCCGCCGCCGACGCGGGTTGAGTAGGCCTTGAAGACCCCGAGAACGCGATCCACGCCCATCGGTGGAACGCCTGCACCCTGGCATGCGCCGGCCGCCGAGGTCGACGAAGACGTAACGAATGGGTAGGTGCCGTAGTCGATGTCGAGCATCGCTCCCTGTGCACATTCGACGATGATCCGCTGACCGCTTCCCAACGCGGCCGCGACGATGGGCTCTGTCTCACTAACGAAAGGGCGTAGTCGTGCGCCGTACCCACTGAGTTCCTCGAACAGAGCCTCGCCTTCGATAATCTCAGCACCGTAAACACCCTCGAGGAGCCGGTTCCAACGCGGTATCTCCTGACTCAATCGATGACGGAGGACATCGTTCTCGACGAGCTCTGCCATCCGCAGCCCTCTTCGGGCCGCTTTGTCACTGTACGCCGGTCCGATGCCGCGCAGGGTGGTGCCGATTGAGCCTTCGCCTCGCTGCACCTCGTCGAGAGCGTCCAGGTGGAAGTGGTAGGGAAGCACCACATGCGCGCGCCCCGAGATGCGAAGGGGCTCGAGTGAGACCCCTCGTGATTCGAGATCGTCGATCTCCTCGATGATCTTCTTGGGGTCGAGGACGACACCCGCGCCGACAATGGAGAGACAGTTATGGTTGAGAATCCCGGAGGGGATCAGATGGAGCGCGAAGGTGTCCTGGTCGGTCTGCACCGTGTGGCCGGCATTGGCTCCGCCGTTGGCCCGCACCACGATGTCGGCCGATGCCGCTAGTGAGTCGGTGAGCTTGCCCTTCCCTTCATCACCCCACTGACCCCCCATGACGATGGTCGCGGGCATCGTGCTGCCTCCTGTCTCACGCCCCAATGACTACTAGTGCACGGACGTTGTTTTCTTAACCGTCGAGTTGCTCCCGCAAAGCATCGAGCTCCCGTTGCAACGAGATCACCTGCTGGCGGAGATGAAGCACGGCCGCGGCACCAGCCAGATTGACGCCAAGATCTTCGACAAGGCGCCGTATCCGGAGAACGTGGTCGATGTCCGCTTCGGAGTAGAGGCGCTGACGACCCGAACGGACCGGCTCGAGCAGTCCCCATTCCTCGTAGCGCCGAAGCGTGCCCTTGCGGACACCGCAGCGAGCGGCTACCACAGATATCGCGTAGCGCGGCTCATCGTGTGGGCCGTCTTCAACCATCCAATCGGTCACTGTTATCTGGAGGGTATCGGGTTTCCGCTGCCGGGCCATCAGGACCGCTTCTCCGGGCGCAGTTGGCGAAGCTCCTCGAATAGCTCCCGCTCTCGGTCAGAAAGGTTCGTCGGTGTGACGATGCGGGCCCGTGCCATGAGATCGCCGCGCTCGGCTTTGCCCCCCCTCAGCTTCGGCATGCCCATCCCGCGCAGTCGGAAGCTCCTGCCGCTCTGTGTCTCGGGCGGAATCGTCAAAGCCACTCTTCCCGTCGGAGTCGGGACCTCGACTTCGCCCCCGAGAACTGCGGTCGTCACCGGAACGTCAACCTCCGTTCGCAGATTGTCGCCCTCCCGCTCGAAGCGGCGATCCGGTCTAACGGTAACGATCAGATTGACATCGCCGGCGCTGCCGCCGTTTACCCCGGGACCGCCCTGACCGGCCACACGCACTCGCTTAGCGGTGTCAATACCCGCCGGAATGTTCACTTCAAGAGTTTTCGTGCGTCGCACAAAGCCGGTCCCATCGCAAGTCGGGCACTCCTGGCCCCGTGCTTCGCCGGTGCCTCCACAGGTTGGGCACGGCTCTGACACCTGCAACTGAATCTGCCGTTTGGTTCCTCGGAAGGCCTCATCGAACGAGATTTCGACGGGAACCTCGACGTCCTCTCCTCGTTGGGGTCGTGTGGCTCGGGTCCCCGCTTGAGATCGTGCCCGCGTCGAAGTAAATCCACCGCCGAAGCCGCTGAAGCGATCGAAAGGTGAGCTGCGGTTCCCAAAGAGTGTTTCGAAGAAGTCCGAGTGGGATGCGTCCCCCTCATCGGTCGAATAGAACGTGTAGCCGCCGGAGCCGTCGTCCTGATTCGAGTACCACCGATTGAAATCGTTCGGATCAAACGTGGCGCTCCGGCCGCCGCGAGATCCGGGTGCACCTGCTGGACCGGGGGTGGTGAACTGCTCGTCTCCAGTGAAGCCCGCCTCGCGGTATCGCTGCCAGTCCTCGCCGAACCGATCGTAGAGCTTCCGTTTGTCGGCATCAGTAAGGACTTCGTGCGCTTCGTTGATCTCCTTGAAGCGGTCTTCGGCGTTCTTGTCACCCGGATTGAGATCGGGATGATGCTGCCGCGCCTGCTTGCGATACGCCGCGCGGATCTCTTTCTCGGTCGCCGTCCGCGGGACGCCGAGCATCTGGTAGTAGTCCTTGACCTGTACGCTGGGCATACCTATCTCTCGCCCTTTGAATCAAGAGTCACGCGCCATGTGCTGTCGCGGCGAAGTCTCGCCGCTGCTATTCGTTAACGGATCGTAGGCGGCGGACTCGACGCAAGAGAAGGATAGAAGAAACCGCGAAGATCACGAGGAAGAGGATCACCAGGAAGGGGAGAAAAATGGCCGTCACTGAGACAAGAACGGCGATAGCGTCCTCGACCATGCTGACCACAGGATTGAAAACGCCCGCGGTTCCGACCGTTACTACCGGGCGAGTGGTGACTTTCACCAGGTTGACTGATCCCGCCGCCACCACCCCGAGAAGGACCATCACCGCCGGGTTGATTACCACCATGCCACTTGTCGAAGCAAGTGCGGCGATGCCGCCTGCCGCGGGACGCACAAACGACTGGATGATGTCGTTGAGGTGGTCAACCCCCGGGACCTTATCGACCGCGACCTCAACCGTGAGGAGAAAAATGAGGATCGCGAGGCCGAGGTTCGACGAAAGAACGTCGTACGGCGCGTCGAGCGTGACGTGGGTCGTGGCTCGGTCCGCAAGAGCAAGCACGAGTAGTGGAATGTAGGCGTTGAGACCGGCGGGCGCCGCGAGCCCGATGCCGGTAAGTAGGGCGGTCTCCACGAGCACGACCTCGGACGCAATTTGTTGCCGCGGAGAGGCAGGTTCGCCCCGATCCAGCCATGGATTCTAGCAGTTGCTCGATCGATCTCACGGCAGGTCGGCCATTGTCTTGCTCACGATCACTGATACACTCTGGTGCTTGGAGCGTACAGGCTAACAGTGCACCACGACGTCCGCGAGATCAACGGCGATGAGGGACGTGCCTAATGCGTGATGACAATGAACTCATGGTCGGACCACGCGACCAGGCGGCAGTCGCCGTTGCGGTCGCCGAGCCGGATGCCACCGAAGCATCTAGCGGGCTGTCCTCATTCCGAAATGCCGCATCAAGCGTCAAAGAACTCAATATCCTCATTGCACTTATTGCCCTATGCACGTTTCTGTCATTTGCGTCACCCTATTTCCTGACCGCAGACAACGCCCTGGGCGTTGCCCGCGCCTTCTCGTTGACCGCAATTGCCGCGATTGGTCAAACAATGGTGATCATCACCGGCGGCATCGATCTCTCAGTGGGCTCGGTACTCGCGCTATCCGGACTTTCCACCGGGATGCTACTGGCCACTGGTTGGCCGCTCGTGCCGTCGGTCATTGCTGGCCTCCTCGTCGGCATGATCTTTGGCGCATGCAATGGCTTGTTGATTACCCGCGTGGGGCTGCCGCCCTTTATTGCCACACTCGGCATGCTGAGCATCGGCCGTGGTCTCGTCTATGTGCTCACCAAGGGCTATCCGGTCACCATACCTCGCGGTGAGGACCTCCTGCTGCAAGTCGGCCAGGGCTACGTCGGGATAGTTCCGGTGCCGGTCATCATCATGCTGGTGATTACCGTGGTCGCCACAATCTTCCTCAGCAAGACAACCCTCGGTCGTTACATCTACGCCGTCGGCGGAAACGAGGAAGCGGCGCGGCTGGCTGGAATCAATGTCAGCCGGGTGAAAATGTTCGTCTACACCATTAGCGGGCTTCTGGCGGCCGTGTCGGGCATCATCCTGCTTTCTCGCCTGGTATCGGCGCAGCCGTCAGCCGGTCTCGGATTCGAGCTTCCGGTAATTGCCGCGGCCATCATCGGTGGCACCAGCCTTGTCGGCGGCGAGGGGACCGTGCTCGGCGCTGTTCTCGGCGCCGCCATCATCGGCGTACTGGAAAACGGCATGGTTCTGCTCGGCGTGAATACCTACGCTCAGCAGGCCGTGACCGGTGCAGTCATCCTCGTCGCCGTCGGCCTCGACATGTGGCAGAAGCGACGCCGCCGCCGGGCGATTTAGCCAGGCTCAATCATCCGTAGCACGGTATTGACGATTCCTCTTCCGTCACGTACCGTGCGAGGCGCGCAGCGTAGGCCGGGGGACACCTTCGGCCAATCAATAGGCGGAGCCGCAGAGTTGCGGCTCCCGGAGTCATCGGCTCACCGGAGCATTGTTGCTCGAGGAGGTGCACAGTGATGAGCATGCAGAACAAGGCGTTCGGAACCAAGCTCGATCGGCGAAAACTGGTGGTCGGGACGGCCGGTGCGGCCGCGTTCGTCGGACTGGGTCGATATTCGGCGTTTGCCCAGGACGCGACACCGGCCGCGGCGTGTGCAGAGCCGTTCGACGCCGCCCGGCTCGCCTCGGTGACGATGGTCGAGGAAGGATCACCAATCACTGTTGCGATCGTGCCGAAGCTCGTCCATCCGTTCTTTGAGGATTGCCGAATTGGCGCCGAAGAGGCCGCGGGGGAGCTCGGGGTCACGTTTGAGTGGGTGGCGCCGCAGACCTCAGACCCGGCGATCCAGGTCAAGATGATCGAGGATCTCATTTCCAAGCAGGTCAACGCCATCGTCATCTCACCGAACGAGCCCGCCTCGGTGGTGCCGGTCATCAATGACGGCCTGAGCAAAGGCATCTTGATGCTGACGTTCGATTCCGATTCGCCGGACAGCGATCGCGCGATGTACATCGGAACCGACAACCGCACGGCCGGTATGGTCCAGGGTGACACCATGCGCGAGGCGCTCGGCGGTTCAGGCAAGGTCGGAATCATCACCGGTGGCCTGGGAGCGCTCAATCTCAATGAGCGAATCGATGGATTCCGGGAGACCGTGGGGGCGGATATCGAGATCGTCGAAGTCGTCGCCACGGATGACGATCTGCAAAAGGGACTTGGCGTCAGCGAGGCGTTGCTTCGTGCACATCCCGATCTCAACGGCGTCGCCTGCGTCAGCGCGACCGGCGGGCCGACGCTCGCGCAGGTGATCCAGGGACCCGAGTTCGAAGGTCGAGAGATTGCCATCGTTGCCTTCGATGACCTCGAGGAGACGGTGCGCGCCATCGAAGATGGGATCATCACCGCCACGATGGTGCAGCGCCCGGTCCAGATGGGTTCCCTCTCGATCAGCCAATCCTACGAGATTCTGACCCAGGGTTTCGTCCCCGAGTGCGCGCTGCTCGACACCGGAGTTACCGTCGTTACCCTCGAGAACCTGGACAGCTACACAAAGTAGTCAGCGACCGCTGGAGGCCGCAACGCTGCGGCTTCCCGCATCTGGCACCAAGAATCCTCAATCAATCGGCCTCTGATATGCAGGAGGACAAGATGAACGCTTCCCGCTTTTGGTCGCAACGCCTTCCGACGATATCCGTCCTGGTGATCGCCGCATCACTGTTCGCCACCTTCCCGATCGCCCAGATGACCGCGGCTCAAGATGCTACGCCTATGGCCGAAGGCGCCGCCGGACTGTCCAGCGAGTCGTGGGGTGAAGCCGAGGGTGAGGAAGTCACGCTCTACACCCTCACCAACGCCAATGGCATGGAAGTCAAGATCACGAATTACGGTGGCATCATTACTTCGGTCGTGGTGCCCGATCGCGACGGCAATCTGGAAAACGTAACGCTCGGCTTCACGACCCTGGATGAATACCTGGAAGGTCATCCCTATTTCGGCAATATCACCGGCCGCTACGCCAATCGCATCGCCCGCGGCACCTTCGACATCGACGGTGAGAAGTTCTATTTGGCGCTCAATAACGGCCCGAACACGCTTCACGGTGGGGAAGTGGGGTTTGATAAGGTCGTTTGGGCCGCGGAAGAGGTGACCGGAGAGGGAGAGGTCGGCGTCAAGTTGAGCCGCGTGAGTCCCGACATGGAGGAGGGATATCCCGGCAATCTGGACGTCGAGGTCACCTATACCCTGACGGACAATGATGAAATCCGGATCGACTACCACGCGACAACGGACGAGCCGACTCACGTGAACCTGACAAACCACGCCTACTGGAACTTGGCCGGTGAAGGCGCCGGCAGCATCGACAACCACGAGTTGACGCTGATGGCTAGCAACTACACGCCGGTTGACGCGGATCTGATCCCGACGGGTGAAATCGCCCCGGTGGCCGGGACTCCGCTCGACTTCACGACGCCGCATGCGATCGGCGAGCGCGTTCGCGATGATTTCGAGCAGCTCGTGCTTGGCCGCGGTTACGATCACAACTTCGTGCTCGACCGCCCAAGCCCTGACGATACAACGTTGATCGTGGCGGCACGCGTCGTCGAGCCAGAAAGCGGCCGGACGTTAGAGATCTCGACGACCGAGCCGGGCATCCAGTTCTACTCCGGGAACTTCCTCGACGCGACCGAAATTGGCGCCGCCGGCAAGATGTACCGGCAAGGTGACGGCTTCGCGCTCGAAACCCAACACTACCCCGACTCGCCGAACCAGCCAGAATTCCCGTCGACACTCCTGGAACCCGGCGACGAATACAACACGACCACGATCTACGCGTTTTCGGTTTCGTAGGGGACTGACTTCCGGGTGGGGCGATCGGCTTAGCGCCTGATCGCCCCGCTCCCGGTTCATCCATATCCGTGAGGAGTGGCTGGATCCAGCCGGTCCCCCGGTGAACTGGAGTCGCGGCCATGACCGCCGGCCCAATCCTCGAGGCTGAGAGCATCGACAAACGCTTTCCGGGCGTTCATGCCCTGGATGACGTGTCGTTATCCATTGCAGCGGGTGAGGTGCATGCGGTCGTCGGGGAGAATGGTGCCGGCAAATCGACGTTGATGAAGATCCTGTCCGGCGCGCAAGGCCCGGACCGGGGCACGATTCGCGTCGATGGCGCAGGCCGTGACCATCGAGAGCCCGCGCGCCGCGCAGGAGCTCGGCATCATCACGATCTACCAGGAACTGAGTCTCGTCGACACACTCAGTGTCGGCGAGAACATCTTTCTGGGCGATCTCCCGACTCGTGCTGGGGGCAAGTTGGCAAGTCGATTGGCCGACTGTTTGGCGTCGATCGACCGAGCTCCTCGACCGGGTTGGGGCCCGGGTCCGACCGCAGACGCTGGTGCGCAACCTGAGCGTCGCCCAAAAGCAGATGGTCGAGATCGCACGCGCGCTGGCGCGCAACGTGCGCGTATTGATTCTTGACGAACCGACCAGCTCACTTACCGAGCGGGAAACAGAAAAGCTCTTCGAGATCATCACGCAGTTACAGAATCGCGGTGTTGGGATTATTTACATCTCGCATCGGCTCGGCGAGGTGTTCCAGATCGCGCAGCGCGTCACCGTGCTGCGGGACGGCAAAGTCGTCGGCAGCCTCCCGGTTCCCGAAGCCTCCGAAGACATGTTGGTTCGTATGATGGTCGGCCGTGATCTGTCCCGGCTCTTTACCGAGGCGAGATTGAGCGATGCCCCGGTACGCCTGGAGGTGCGCGGCCTCTCCCGACGTGGAGTGCTGCACGACGTCGAGCTTTTCCGTCCGGGGTGGCGAGGTGGTCGGGCTCGCGGGATTGGTCGGGGCGGGCAGGACCGAACTGGCTCGCTGCCTCTTCGGCGCCGACGCTATCAGCTCGGGCGAGATCGTCCTTGACGGCTCCGCAGTCAACATTCGAACCCCAGGCGATGCGGTAGACCTCGGCATCGCTCTGGTGCCAGAGGACCGCAAGCTGCAAGCCCTCATCCTTGGCATGGGGGTACGGGAGAATCTCAGCCTGCCCATGCTGGATCGCCTTGGATCGCCCTTTGTACCGTCCCGCAGTCGCGAACGTGCGCTGGTCAGCGATTACATCAGGAGCCTGAGAATCCGAACGCCGCATATGGAGCAGCGCGTCTCCGCGCTGTCAGGCGGGAATCAACAAAAGGTCGTCATCGCCCGCTGGCTGGCGACCAAGCCGAAGGTGTTGATCCTGGATGAGCCAACGAGAGGGATTGACGTCGGTGCGAAAGCCGAAGTCCATGCCTTGATCGCGCGGTTGGCAGAGCAAGGGGTGGCCATCCTCATGATCTCCTCGGAGCTACCGGAGATCCTGGGAATGAGCCATCGCATCCTGGTCATGCGCGGTGGGCGAATCGTTGCCGACATCCCTCGCCAGCACGCGTCCGAGGAATCGATCATGGCCGCGGCGACTGGTCAGACGCTCCAGGCGACCGCGCTCCCTGCCTGAATCAGTGGACTAGAGGTCCGAGCGGACAACCGTCACCAGCCGGCCCTGGACTTCGACATTCTCGGCGGGTGTGAAGATTGGATCCATGGTCACATTCGCCGGTTGCAAGCGGACCTGGTCTCCCTCGAGGTAGAACCGCTTCAGAGTAGTCTCGCGCTGGTCCTTGAGCCAGACGGCGACTGTCTCACCGTTTTCGCAGGTTTCCTGTTGCTTGAGGATGACCACATCTCCGTCGTTGATCAGCGCGTCGACCATCGAGTGACCTTTGACCCGTAGTGCGAAGAGGCCCTGACCGCTGTTTCGCACCAGGTCAAATCCAAGCTCGACCGTTTCGGTCACGTCGGAGCCTTCCAGATCCCCAGGGACGGGAATCGGTTGCCCGGCCGCGATCTGCCCAATCACTGGGATGGTCACCACATTTCGTCGGCCAGAGCCCCGATTCATCAGCTCGATGCCGCGAGAGATCTTGCTGTTGCGGCGGATGAGACCACGAGCCTCGAGCGCTTTCAGGTTGTAGTCAACGACGCTGGTCGAGGAGATGCCTAGTTCAGATTGGATATCGCGAATCGTGGGCGGGTAGTCATTCTCGTCAAGAAAACGCTCGATGAACTGGAGGATCGCTTGTTGCCGGCGGGACACGGTCTTCATGGTCGGCTCCTATAGGTCTCTGCGGCGGCTCGCGGGCCGGTTGCGCCGCACATGCCCGCCTTGAAGGGACGAGCAAGGTCTACAGCAGAGCATAGGAGAGAACGCATGTTCGTGTCAATACAATTTGTTCACACCAGCGGTCTCATTTCCGCCGCTACACTGAGCTGAACGGCGACGTCATCCCGTTTGAGGGTCTCCGCCGTGCATGACCAAGTTCTCGCCAAGCTCGAATTCCCAGCCATCCTTGATCGCCTAGCCGGTTTGTGTCGATTCAGCGTCGCCGCCGAAAAAGCTCGCGAGCTCGGTCCAAGTGGTGATGAGCCAAAACGTCGCCTATCTCCTTGACGTGACCTCCGAGGCTGTCGACTTCTTACGGAGTTTCCTGATGTCACGATCGGCGGCGCGCGTGATGTACGTGGCCTCGTACAAAGCGCTGCGAAGGGTGCCAGGCTCCAACCCGCGGAACTGCTTCAGGTTCTCGACATGGTTTCGGCGTCGCGCAATCTTCGGCGTGCGTTTCTACGACTACCTACGGTCGAGACCCGATTTCCCCAGTTGCTCGAATTCATCGATCATCTCGCCGAGTTGCCTGATCTCGAAGCCGACATCAATCGCTCGATCGGCCCCAGGGGTGATGTCCTCGACACGGCGAGTGCGGAACTCAGCCGTATCCGGCGCGACGTCCGTGTTGCCCACAGCCGGCTCATGGAGCGGCTCAATGCGCTCGTCAGCGGTGGCAAGTACGCATCCGTCCTTCAGGACTCGATCATCACGACCCGGGATGGTCGGTATGTCGTCCCGGTCCGGGCAGATGCCAGGGCCCAGCTGCAAGGCGTCGTGCACGATACCTCGGCGAGCGGCCAGACCCTGTTTGTCGAGCCGCTCGAGATCGTCGAGTTGAACAATCGCTGGCGGGAACGCCAGCTCGATGAACAACACGAGATCGACCGCATCCTCGACGCGCTCAGTGACAAGACCGGATCGCGGGCGGAGGAGATTTGCAGTTCGGTTGAGGCCGTCGCGGCGATCGACCTGGCAATGGCTAAAGCACGCCTATCGTTCGAGATGCGCGCGCACCGGCCGGCACTGTGGAATGGCACATCAACAGGTCAAGGCGGACATCCCAGGCACCGATTATCGCTGCGTCGCGCGCGGCACCCGCTCCTCGATCCGGCGGAAGTCGTGCCCATCGACGTCGACCTCGGCGAGGACTTCCGTGTGTTGCTCATTACCGGACCAAATACTGGTGGTAAGACGGTCGCGTTGAAGACCATCGGCCTCCTGACGTTGATGGCGCAAACCGGACTCTTCATTCCCGCCGACGACACCTCCGTGGTGTCGGTGTTTCCCGCGGTATTCATCGACATTGGGGACGAGCAGAGCATCGCGCAGAGCCTGTCGACCTTCTCGGGGCACATCCGGACCGTTATTGCGATGCTGCGGCACGTGACAGCCAGACGACCTGGTGCTCCTCGACGAGTTGGGAGCCGGGACCGATCCTCAAGAGGGGTCCGCGTTGGCCCGGGCGATTGTGAGCCGTCTCCTGGAACTTGGACCGCTCGTGGTCGCGACGACGCACTATCCCGAAGTGAAGGCGTACGCGTTCGCGACGCCGGGCGTGGAGAACGCGAGCGTCGAGTTTGACGTGGCGACCTTGGCGCCCACGTACCGGCTAATGATCGGCGTCCCTGGCCGATCAAATGCCCTGGCCATTGCCGGTCGCCTTGGCATGCCAACAGAGATCCTTGAAGCGGCCTCAGGGATGCTCGATCCTGATGAGCTCCGGGTGGACAGCCTTCTTCAGGATATCCGGCGGCGCCGGGACGAGGCCGATGCATCTCGCGAACGTGCACGCGTCGAGGAAGAGCAAGCGCGCGCCCTGCGCGGTGGCGGCTGAGCGCGAGTTAGAGCGGGCCGAGCGGGCACGGCGGGAAGCGCGCAGCGAAGCATTGACGGAGGCCGAGCGAGAGCTCGAGGATGCACGCGAGACCTTGAAGCGACTGCGTCGTGACCGGGACTCGCTGCAGATCACGCGGGATCACCTTGAAGATCGACGGCGAGAAGTCGAGCATGCGGCGGAACGGGTACGCACATTCCGTCGCGAAAAAATCAACAGCGCGGCGCCTGTGCCTGGTAAGAAACCGATCGCGCGGGGAGATCGCGTACGAGTCGTCCCATTGGACCAGGAAGGTGAGGTGGTCGCCGTCGAGGACGGGACGGCCGATGTGATGCTTGGCGCGCTAAAGACTCGACAGCCACTTGGTGCCCTGGAACGCCTCGGGCGGGTGCGCAATGAGGAGGAGCGGCAACCGATCGTCATGCCCCCGTCCAGCGGGCCGGTCGATCTCGAGCTCGATCTGCGGGGTTATCGCGCCGCGGAGATCGAGCCCCTTCTCGACGAGTACCTCGAGCACGCCTATCGGGCAGGTATGCCCTTCGTTCGCATCATCCATGGCAAGGGGACCGGCGCGCTGCGCAAGGTCGTCAAGGATGTTCTCTCTGCGCACCCGGTGGTCGCCAGCCATGAAATCGCGCCGGCAAATCAGGGCGGCGATGGTGCAACCGTCGCGTTACTTCGCGGCAGTTGATCGCTCTCCGGATCATTTCTGGAACCCGAAAGTCGCGTACGTATGCCGGTCTCTTGTTGCTGGAAATGCGCGCTCGTGTGGCATCCTGTAAAGGCCATCGACTTGGTGGGGATTGCGCGATTGACCATCATTCGGCAATCCGACGGCCAAGCGCCGCGGAGTGAGGGTAGGGGATGGGTGCGGACTGGCTACTGCCGATTTACGGTTTGGTCGTCGGCATGCTCGTCGGTCTGACAGGGATGGGGGGCGGCGTGCTGATGACGCCGTTACTTGTTCTCGGATTGGGCATGCCTGCCACGGCGGCAGTTGGCACCGACCTCGCATACTCCTCGATCACTAAGTTGGCGGGTACATGGCAGCATTGGCGGCAAGGGACGGTCGACGTCCGCGTCGTGCGAGCCATGGCAATCGGCAGTGTGCCGGCAACCCTTGTTGCCGTTGCCATGCTTGTTCTTGCTTCATTCGGTCGATGCGACGGCGGTCGACATACTCCTCGAACGCTTTATCGGTGTCATGCTGGTTGTCGCGGCTGTCCTCATGTTGCAGAAGCTCTGGCGCGCAAGGCGAGGTGCGGCGCGGATCCCCTGCCGGATCATCTCGTTACCTATCCGACCGCGAAGCTCATTGCCATTGGCGCCGTTCGGCGGGTTTCTCGTCGGCCTGACATCGATCGGGAGCGGCAGCTTGATCATTGCCCTGCTGGTGATCACCATCTCATTGACTCCTGAGAAGCTGGTCGGCACGGACGTGGCACATGCGTTTTTGCTCGTTGGGGCAGCAGCCATCGCGCATTTCTTTGTGCTGCGAGATGTCGATGTGGCCCTCGCCGGGAAGTTGCTTGTCGGTTCAATTCCCGGCGTATTGATCGGCAGTCGGCTTACCGTGTGGGTTCCAAGACGCCCGCTTCAGGTCGGACTCGCCGTGCTGCTCTTGACAACAGCAGTGACAATGCTTCGTTAGTGCAGGACATGCCGCGGGTGCTAGTCTTTGCGGTTGGCTTTATTTCCACCAGACTGGTGGATCGTCCCGTGCCGGGAACCACGGGTTATCATGCGGGAGGAGTATTTCCTTGCACGTGCAGGCAACAACATCCATAGTCTCGCCGCTCATTCAGCCGTTTGGTGGTCGGCTCGTCGATCTCATGGTCTCTGACCGAAGAGCGGCTGAGGCGAGCGAGTACGCAAGCAGGCTGCCCTCGCTCCAGCTGTCGCCGCGCGCGGTTTGCGACCTCGAGATGCTTGCATCAGGAGCGTTTTCCCCGGTTGATCGGTTCATGGGGGAGGCGGACTTTCGGCGAGTTCTCTCGGATATGCGGCTGGCTGATGGAACACTTTTCCCGATGCCGATCACTCTTGCCGGTCGCGGCGGATGCGGGATTGCATGTCGGCACGGACATTGCGCTGCGCGATTCCATGAACGACCTGCTCGCGATCATGACGATTGACGAGCTCTATCCCTGGGATCCGACTGATCTTGCGGAACGCGTGCTTGGGACCCAGGACTCAAAACATCCCCTCGTCCATGAAATGGCGCGTTGGGGACGGTTGAACGCGTCCGGTCCAATCCGGATGCTGCAGATGCCGCGCCACTATGACTTTCAAGATCTCCGCCGCACCCCGTCGGAGACGCGAGAACTCTTGGCGGAAACCGGACGTCAGAATGTGGTTGCCTTTCAGACGCGCAATCCGCTGCACCGCGTTCACGAGGAGCTCACCAAACGCGCGATCGACTCCGTTGACGGCGTCCTGCTTTTGCATCCAGTGGTGGGGATGACGAAGCCGGGCGACGTCGATCATTACACGCGGGTCCGCACATACAAGGCGCTCGCTGAAAACTATTACGACCCCGACCGGATCGTCCTATCCCTGCTGCCGCTGGCGATGCGCATGGCCGGACCGCGGGAAGCGGTTTGGCACGCGATCATCCGGCGCAATTACGGTGCGAACCACTTCATCGTTGGCCGCGATCATGCCGGGCCAGGAAACGACTCGAACGGGAAGCCGTTTTACGGGCCGTATGACGCGCAGTATCTCGTGAAGCAGCACGAAGACGAGATCGGGGTCACTATGGTCCCGTTCTCCGAGTTGCTGTACCTGCCGGATGAGGACCGCTACGAGGAGACCTCGAAAATCCCCGAGGGAACACGAACGGCGACGATCTCTGGCACCCAGGTGCGAGAGGAATTCCTCGGCAAGGGGCGTCTGCTGCCCGCTTGGTTCACGCGGCCGGAGACCGCGGAGATCCTCGCCGAGGCCTACCCGCCTCGTCACCGACAAGGACTCTGCATCTGGCTCACGGGACTCAGCGGCTCGGGGAAGTCGACGACCGCGGCGGTGCTTTCGGTTCTCCTCCTCGAAGCCGGCCGGCAGGTGACCGAGCTCGATGGTGACGTGGTGCGAACCCATCTCTCCAAAGGGCTGGGTTTTTCCCGGGAAGATCGCGATACCAACATCCTGCGCATCGGCTTTGTCGCCAGCGAGATCGTCCGCCACGGCGGCACCGTCATGTGTGCCGCGGTCTCGCCCTACCGCGAGACTCGCGAGGCGGTCCGAGCGATGATGGACGAAGATCAGTTCATTGAAGTCTTCGTGGACACGCCGCTTTCGGTCTGTGAATCGCGGGACGTCAAGGGAATGTATGCGAAAGCCCGCCGCGGTGAAATCAAAGAGTTCACCGGGATTAGCGATCCCTACGAATCGCCGTTGAACCCCGAGATCACGCTCGATACCGTCGCCTGCACACCCGAGGATAATGCGCGGCGGATCATGGCGGAATTGGCCAGCCGCGGATTTGTGCGCTGGGATCCAGCACCTGTCTCGTGACTTTGTGCCCCTTATGAGCGTCGCAGCGGCCGCCCTAGGAGCGGCCGCTCCTCTCGGCTTCTATGGATGAGATTGCGGCTACCGCCGCGGGTTCCCTGACCGCTGCGGCGGGAACCTGGGTTGACTCTACCGCTTCGAGCACCACATCGACCGCGTCTCGCCAGGGGATGGTCAGGTCCGGCAAGCGAATCCGGATCGAGTGCGCCGTCAGCTTCACCGCGCGGCCAAGACGGGAAACGAGACGGCGCTCGAGACCGGCGGTTGACACAGGGCGGATAACGATCTCCCGCTCTCGCTCGATCAACGATTCGATTCCGAGTGCCTGCGCGCGAATGCGCAGCGCAATCAGCGCCAAGAGGTGCTCCACTTCTTCCGGGATCGGCCCGAACCGGTCCTCGAGCTCTTGCCGCATCTCCTCGAGTTGACGAGAGTCTTCGATGGCTGCAATGCGGCGGTACATGGCCAGACGGAGCTCGGTATCGACGATGTAGTCGGCGGGGATGAGAGCCGTCAATGGGCAGGTCCATGAATCACCGGACCCGTTTCCTGGCGAGGTTCGCCGCGTGCGAATCTCTTCGACCGCCTGCGCCAGCAACCTGATGTAGAGCTCGTAACCGACCGCCCCGATGTGCCCGCTTTGCTCGGCTCCAAGGATGTTGCCGGCTCCACGAATCTCCATGTCGCGCATCGCGAGCCGCAACCCCGCGCCGAGCTCCGTTGCTTCCTGAATCGCTACAAGCCGTTCCTGGGCTTCGGCGGAAAGGGCCTTGTCCGGCTTGTAGAGGAGATAGGCGTAGGCCCGGTTCGTCGAACGCCCGACGCGCCCGCGGAGCTGGTAGAGCTGCGTCAGTCCCAGCGTATCGGCGTTGTCGATGATGATCGTGTTCACGTTCGGGATATCGACTCCCGATTCAATGATCGTAGTCGAGATCAGGACGTCGAAATCCTTGCGCACGAATCCGAGCACGATCTCCTCGAGAACATCTTCATCCATTTGCCCATGTCCAACGCCAAATCTCGCCTCCGGCACCAGCTCCCGCAGCTGGTGGGCCAACGGTCGATGTCATGGACGCGGTTGTGCACGAAATAGACCTGGCCACCACGATCGATCTCCCGCAGGATCACCTCGCGAATCAATTGGTCCTGGAACGGAGTAACGAACGTGCGGATCGGCAGTCGCGCCTGCGGTGCGGTGTCGATCATGCTGATGTCGCGAATGCCGGCCAGGGCCATGTGCAGGGTCCGCGGTATTGGCGTCGCACTCATGGTGAGGATGTCGACCTCAGTCCGCAGCTTCTTCAGAAACTCTTTCTGGCGCACACCGAACCGTTGCTCCTCGTCGATCACGACAAGCCCGAGATTCTTGAATCGAACATCATTCTGGACGAGACGATGGGTGCCGATCACGATATCGACGGACCCATCTTCCAGCCCTCGCAGCACCTCTCGCTGCTCGGCTTTGTTACGGAGGCGGGACAGCATTTCGACGCGAACCGGAAATGCGGCCAGACGCTGTTGAAATGTCGTGAAATGCTGAAGCGCGAGAACGGTTGTGGGGACGAGGACGGCAACCTGCCGCCCGTCGTTCACAGCACGGAACGCCGCCCGCAGGGCGACCTCTGTCTTGCCAAACCCGACGTCGCCCACTACCAGGCGGTCCATCGGTTCGGTCGATCCAAGATCGCTCTTGACCGCTTCGATCGCGGCGTGCTGATCGGGCGTCTCCGTATATGGGAAGGAGGACGCCAGCTCGTGATCCCAGATGGTGTCCGGACCGTAGGGCTGCGCTCGGGTCGTCTCGCGAGTCGCATAGAGCTGGATCAGCTCGAAAGCCATCTCGCGCACGGCGCGTCGCACTCGCCGCCGCGTTTGCTGCCACTCGCCTGATCCGAGCCGGGTAAGCGTCGGATCGATGCCGCCGCCGGAATAGGGGGCCACGCGGTCAGTCTGATCCACGGGCACATAGAGACGATCGCCCTTGGCGTAGTCGAGATGGAGATATTCGCGTTCGACCCCACCAGTTTCGAGTCGGACGAGACCGCGGAAAATGCCGACCCCGTAGTCAACATGAACGACGTAGTCGCCAGGAGTGAGCGCCGCCGCGAGCGGCCCTGATTCGGCGTGCCGGCGCCTGTGCGCGCGCCGCGTCTGCTTTCGGAATCCGAAAAGCTCGAGGTCAGCCAAGAGGAGCAGCTTCGACTCCGGAGCGGACCAGCCGCTATCGAGGTCTGAAGCATCGAATCTCCAGCGTTCCCGGGTCGAGCGGAGGCGGCGCCGAATGTGCGTCCCGGCGGCGGTCGCGGCGCGGAAACATGTCCTGTTCTTCGAACAGTTCCGTGAGTCGGTCAACTTGATCAGTGGCGATGGCGACGCGCCATCCGTCGCTCAAGCGCTGTCGAACGTCTTCGATTGCTTCACCCAACCGGCCCGCGAACCTCGGCGCCTCCACAAGATCCACGGCGCACGTTGTGCGCCTCTCGGTCGTCCAGCGGTGCGCCAAGCGACAGAATCCGCGTGATCGCCAAGCGCCTTCCGAACGCTCGACCAGGCGGCGATCGGGCTGCGCAGTCCCGCTGGAAGCTCACCATTCGCGACAAACGCGTCCCGGAGCTCATCTGCCTGGCGCTCGAGCTGTGACGCGACCAAGGCGATCGCAGTGGGTTCATCCAGGATGACGAGCACGTCTTGACCGAAATAGTCGATGAGCGTCGTCGGCCGATCGACCAGATATGGGGCGAAGAGGTCTAGCGATGGATGGTGCGCTGCCGGCCTCGAGCAGTGCAATGGTCCGCTGCCACTCGGCATGGACCTCGGGACGCAGCGTATTCAGATCCAGGTTCGCGCAACTCTTTCGCGCCGCGGTTGCAGTTTCGTCAGCGGAAGCTCGGCAGGTGGTAAGAGGCGAATCTCCTGAAGCCGATCCCGAGAGCGTTGCGTATGCGGATCGAACGGCCGGATGGCGTCGATCTCGTCACCGAAAAAGTCAATGCGGACGGGGAACTCGGTGCCGGGCGGGAAGAGATCGAGAATGCCGCCCCGGCGCGCGATCTGGCCCGGTTCGAACACGAGTGGAGTCGATTCGAACCCATGCTCAGTGGCCCACTGAAGAAGCTCGTGCTGGGACACACGGTCGCCCGCCCGAAGCACGCGAGTCGATGTACGGAGCGCATCCGGTGGCATGACGATCTGCAGGAGACCATGGGCGGGAGTAACGAGAACAGGGCCGGGTTCTGCGCTCTCCGGTCGCGAAAGATAGATCCAGAAGCGCGGCACGTTCGGTCGCGGTTTCCAGATCAAACGGGAGTTGCTCGTACGGGAGCGCTTCCGGCGCTGGCCACGATGTGATGGTCCGGTCGGGAACGTACTCGGCGATGGCCGACGCCAGCGACTCGGCTCGATCACCCCGAGAGGCCGCAATCAGTATTGGCGCTCGATGTCGCGAAACCGCAGCCGCGGCGAAAGCGGCTCTCGCGGAGACCGACAGATCGGGTACGACAACCGACTGGTGCTCGAGTACGGCGATTGCCTTGGCAATCCCCGGGTCTTCGAGTAAATGGTCGATGAGATGCGAAAAGGCCATCGATCCTAGTACTGACGTATCCAATATCGCGTCGTTGTCCGCCGCCTGGCGCTAGTGGCGGGCAGCGAAATCTACCACGGGGTAGGAGCGCTCATTCCCGATATGATTCCGGCGTACGATTCGCCCCACCAAGGTAATCTGGAGAATGGAATGGCACAGCTCGCCGCGAGTGCCGCGGCATGAACGTGACGCGGATTGTTTTGATCGCGGTCGCATTCATCGCGGCCATTGCCGCCACCTATGCCTTATTCCGGGCATTTGATGAGCGTTCCGCGCCACCAATTGTCATCGAGGACGCCACTGCGTTACATCCGGTGGTCGTGGATGTACGCGGTGCCGTCGAGACCACCGGGGTCTACGAGTTGCCGCCCGGAGCGCGGGTCCAGGACGCAATCATGGCGGCCGGCGGCCTGGCAGAGGTGGCCGATCTCTCAACAATCAATCTGGCACGACGCCTCCGGGACGGCGAAGTCGTCACCATTCTTGAGTTGCCGACTTCAGGCAATACGCCGCCGGCGGTTGCGAGTATTGACGACGCATCAGTCGGCGCGTCACGCCCGCGAATCAACATCAACATCGCCACCGCGGAGGAGCTCGATGTTCTCCCTGGTGTGGGTGAGGTTACGGCGGATCGGATCATTGCCTATCGAGATCAAAACGGCCCATTTCGTAGCGTTGATGATCTGATCCATGTCGATGGTATTGCGGATCGGACGATCGACGCATTCCGAGACATGGTGACGGTCGGGCCATGACGGGCATCGCAGTTGGCCTAGCCGCGCTTATGGGTGCCGCGCTTGGCTGGTGGGGTGCAGTGGTCGTCGGGCTCGTCGCAATCCTGACACAAATGGCGTGGTGGAAGAGCAGAAGAACGGCGGCGTGCGTCGTTGCCGTGATCGTTGCCTGTCTCGGTGCTTGGCGGGCTGACGGCTTGCGGCCTGCGGACGCCTTTGGTGAAGTTTCGCTAAGCCCTTTGTCTGCCCGGGTCCTGACGGTGCCGGTACACACCGGGGTGCGGCAGCATTTCGTCGTCGGGTCTCAATCCGCTCGCGCATTCACGTTGGCGACGCGGACCTGCGTGGCTTCCGGTGCTGTTCCAGTCGTTCGCATTGGTGATACGGTCGTGTTGAACGGCTCTCTGGAGCAGGCTGCTGATCAGCCAGCGGCTGTACGCGCGGGTTTGATGGCTCGAGACTGCGCCACCACGATGCTCACAACGTCGGTACGGGTTGTCGACTCGTCTGCCGGCCCCAGGCAATTTCTCGGTGAGCTGCGGGCTCGGCTGGGAGCCGTGCTGCGAGGAGCGGCCCCCGGAGATACCGGCGTACTCCTGGCGGGTCTCGTTACCGGCGAAGACGACGGCTTCTCCCCCGAGCGACAACAGGCGTTCATCCGCACCGGAACGACCCACCTCACCGCGGTAAGCGGCTCTAATCTGGCGCTCGTCGCGGGTATGCTGGCGACCATTGGGGCTGCGACAGTTGGCCGCCACCGTGCGGCCTGGCAAGTCATGACCATCGTCGGCGTTTGGGGGTATGCGCTTGTTTCGGGCGCTCAACCACCTTCCGTTAGAGCGGCCATCGTCGCGACCGCCGCGATTTGCGCCTTTCGCGTCGGACGACGCCCCGATTTTTCGACCCTCATTCTGCTCGCTGCAGGTGCCATGGTGATCGTGGAGCCGAAGCAGATCGGTTCGCTTGGTTTCCTGCTCTCCGTCGCTGCCTCACTGGCCCTCGCGCTGGTGGTTTCCGGTCTGCTGACGCGCGATCGTTCGTCTCAGTTGGCCGTCTTCCTCACAGCGACAATTGCGGCCCAGCTCGCAACGCTCCCGCTCCTCTTGCCGGTATTTGGGACTGTCTCGCTGACGAGTGTTCCCGCCAACATCATCGCGGCGCCGTTGGTTGCCCTGGCAATGCCCCTGGCTGCGCTGGCTGGCGTAACCGGACTCTTCTGGTTGCCACTGGGGGAAGTTCTTGCTGCGCCCGCGGCGTTCATTGCGTCGGCGCTAATCGGCAGTGTTGACCTGCTCTCCGCCACCGACGGTTACATCAGCGTCGGCCTGCCGCCTCGAACCGCTTCAGCGGCGATCGCGGCTACGGCCGTCACCCTCCTGTTGGTCATTGGCCGAGATGGGCGATCGGGATCGGCTCGAGAGTGGCTCGAGAAAGCCGTGGCGTTCGCAATCCCTTGTGCGGAACCAGGACTCCCCAGCATTCATCATGGTGAAGGTCAAAGACGGAGGAGATCGATCGCCACACCAGCTTGGGACGTCGAGGGAGCGATTCTACCGCCGCCTGCGGCGAGGATCATCGCTCGGGAAGACCCATTTGACGCCCTTGCTGCTCACCTTGACGACTCGGAACAGAAGCCAGCCCGCAAGGAAATAGGTCATGAAATCGCCGATATACGGCAGCGCGGTGAGACTGTCACGGGAGAGGTTATCCGGCATTTGCCAGGCGCCCATCCGGGCGGCCAACCAGAGCAAGACCACGAAGACCAGCAGCCCCAGCACGAACATTTGCCGTCGCCTGCGCATGACGGCGACGTCTTCGCCTCCAAAGTAATTGAGGCGTGAGATGCCGGTTTTCTGCTGCGGCTCAGCCTGTTTGGGTGCGGTCGAAGACTGATCAGCGGATGCACCGAGCGACGTGACCACGATCTCTTCGACCGGAATTCCCTGCAGGTCCGCGAGTTGTTGGCGAAGGGCGTCGCGCTCGGCCGCGATGCGGCCAATGACTCGATGGGCCGTACCCAACTGCTGCATCATCATATTGAGATGGCGGTTCAGAGCACCCAGCGCGGGATTGTTGTCCGCGCCACTCAACGCCGCCGCCGCATCTTCTTGTTTTCTTCGTGCCCGTTTCGCCGTCCGGGTGCCCCGGTTTGGTTTCTTTCCTGAGAGGTTGATGACGAGGGCTTCGGCGGCTGCCGCGGAAGCATCGGAAGCTGGGGGAGAGCCATCGGCCAGTTTGTCTATACCGGCGCTAGCAGAATTGAGAGGGTCGGCACTTTTCTCAGCGCGCGGCGCCCTCGGGCGACCACGACGCTCATTTCGTGCCACCTGCCGTAGCGAATGCTCGGATTCCGCATGCCCGTTCGATCCTATTTTTTCGCCCGCGTCAGCGAGGTCAGAGCCTGCTTGCCCCGCAGGATCGTTCTCGAGTTCAGTCTCATCTCGACGGGTTCTTCGCGCTCGCCGTGGCATGAGCATTCGCCGGTGCATAGAGCTGGGCGGTGTCAGCAGGTTGCACCACGGAATCCGACCGTACCGACATCTCCCCGGATGCCTGCTTGATGTCGTCTTCAGTTGTTATCGTGATTTTTTCAGTCAGTTTGAATTCCTTCCCGATAGAACGCATTTAGCTTTTATGTTTAAGTGTACGGAGGTCAATTGGTGCCTGTCCAGAAACCATTCGCTGAGTTGGTTCGCAGGCGCGGGAGTTCGGAATTTTAGCAGACTCGCGCGGGATGTTACGGCAACCTGGCATGACTCGCCGGTCAAGGGGTTGTGGTGCTGCCAATAGCCCGATCGCGTATCATTTCAAGTTGCGCGTAGATGGCTAGCACTCGCATTGACACTGCCGTCAAAGTGACTGTATCTTCGCGCCGCCGCCCCCATAGTCTAGCGGCCCAGGACGTCACCCTTTCAAGGTGAAGATCGCGGGTTCGAATCCCGCTGGGGGTACCACGCTTTGGCGCGAATCGGTGTGTCTCGGCCATTGACAGCACCGGTGAACGATGGTAGCGTGCTCATGGATCGTGGGGATGTGGCGGTGCGGCTTTACGCTGCGGGTGCCACCAGGGGACGATTCAATACTTCGGAGTCGGAGGGGGTTTCACGATGGGGTTGATTCGGGATTGGTTTGCCGCAGACGAAAGCGTCACTGATGTGGCCAGCTCCGGTAACGGCGGGGTTGCCACCTCGAGTGCGAACGGCGGCGCCGTAGGGCTCGGTAACGTGAACAGCGGCGGGAACGCCGGAAACGCAATTGGTGTCGGCGACACCTCCGGTGGCCCGGTCGCGGTGGACGGCGGCTCCGTTGCTAACTTGACCGACATCGGTGTGACGGCAAACGGCGGTACCGCGATTTCTGATGCGAGCGGTGGGGACTACAACCTGGCATTTGTCAGCTAGGGGCTCGCGACCAACATACATAGCGTCCTTTTGGGAAGGGCAAGGCCTGGGGAGGGCAAGCTCAGATGAACTACGGGAAGGGCATTTTCGCGGGAGCCGTGGCAGCCGTGCTGGGCGCGAAGACAGTGTTGGCGCAGGACGAAAGCACCGATATCGCTAGCGCCGGTAACGGCGGCGTGGCGACGGCGGCCGGCAACGGTGGCGCTGTCTCCGCGGGCGATATCAATAGCGGCGGCAACGTCGGTAGCGCAATCGCGGTCGGCGACACCTACGGACCGGACCCGGCTGTGTACGGTGGTGACATCCTGAACCAGACTGGGCTGGCCGTTGAAGTCGACGGCGGTACCGCTATTGCGGATGCCACAGGCGGCAACAACAACCTCGCTTTCGTCAGCTAAGTTCTTCGTACGAGAACGTTCAGGGGGTGGCGCACACCAGCGCCACCCCCTGAGTGTGTCTCCCATTGTCCCGGGTGGGCAATTCACCGCCGTGTGCCTTCTCGTGCCTCCCAGAAAGAATGGAGCCGTAATCGGTACATTCATACCCTGAGCAAACTGACAGCCGGCATTGCCTCCTGGATCGCGATTGGTTCGTTGCTACCACAGTTGCTCGGTCACTTTTCGGCCGATGCGGGAGAAGTGGCCGGGCTTAGCCAGTTCTATCCAGAATGAGCGGTGCATGAGGTCCTGCTGTCCGGGCACCGCGTCGCATGATCAGGCCGGCGGCGCGTGCCAACGCGCACCACAAATGACTCCCAGTTCTCGCTCATAAAGAAACGCCAACAACTCTTCTTTCAGACGTCCCGTCGATAGGCGGCTCTCGTCAATGCAACCGTGCGCGCTATCATGCCGTACGTTCAGTATTGCGAGGCTCGTTCTGCGTTGCATCAGTCGATCCCAGGTCTCGCGGCAACCGGTTCAGGTGTAGCACGTGACATACGGGGGGTTTCGTGACGAGCAGTCAAATTCGACAAGCGGTCATAGGTTTCGCACGGGGAATCTCGCGGCGGTTGAGCCGAAGCCCCTTTAGCCTCCTCATGTTCGACTCTTGCGATGTGTTTTGGGGCCACCCAGATCGCGACAGCGTTCTTTCAAGTGCCCGACGAGCCTTCGCCCGAGAGTGGAACGGCCCAAGTGGTCGCCCAGGGCGTGTTCAATATTGGGGAAGGTGATTTCCGTTGGCAGATTGCACAGCGCACGGCGGCGCCTCCCGCGAATGCCTCGACTGTCGAGAGTGCGACGGGGTTCCTCATCGTGGACAGCGGAGTGCTGCTCGTTGAGGACCTGGCCACAGGCGAACAACATCGCCTGCCGGCCGGAGAAGCGATGCGTACCCTGGCTGGCAGCGAGCAGATTCGAGCCGCACTCGGTTCTGACGCCGTGGTCTATTGGGAGTTGGCGCTGGTTGATGCCTCAGTAGAGGATCTGCCCGAAGACGTTGTCTTCACCGGGGAGCCGTTTGCCGGTCCGGACGCTCGTCACGACCTCGATCTGCTGCAGGACGCGCTCGGGGCGGGCGGGACGACGGCAATACCGGCAGGCGCACTGCCAACGCTTGTCCTCATGCTCGACGGAGTCGCGGAAATCGCCACTGAAACTGGCGATGTCTTCTCACTAGGCGCCGGAGAAGCAATCGGCCCGACCGGTCCGCTTGTCGTGACCGCTACCGAAAGCGGCGCCAGCGTTGCCGTCCTCTATACCGGCCCTGCCATCCCACGTCTCGCGGATCAACAAGGTACCCCGGTGCCATCCCGGCGCGTCATCGCATCTCCCGCGGCTCCAACCCCTGAAGCCACTGAGGCCCTGCCGGCCGCGACCGCGACTACCGGGCAAACGGCCGAGGAAGACGACGACGCCGATGAAGACGGCGACGGGCTGACTGGCCAGGAGGAGGTCGAAGCGGGTACAGATCCGAATCTGTCTGACACCGACGAGGATGGTCTCACCGACGGGCAGGAGGTGAGTGAGATCGGGACATCGCCGCTGGTCGCGGACACAGATGGCGATGGTGTACTTGATGGCGATGAAGTCGCTCAGGCGACCGATCCTCTCGACGGCATTACGAATGTTGCAGCCGGTGAGCCGCCGGCTGTCGAGGAACCTGTCGTCGCTGAGGAGCCAGCGGATGTCGAGGTAGCGGTCATCCCTGGCGACAGTGATGGAGACGGCCTCGAGGATGCTCTTGAGCTTGAATTGGGCACCGATCCGGTGGACCTGGATACTGATGACGACGGATTGACGGACGGTGATGAGTACTACGTATTCGCCACCGGTACCCTGAATCCCGACTCGGATGGGGACGGGGTTGTGGACGGCACGGAAACCGCGAACGGAACGGATCCTAATGATCCGAACAGTTTCTAAAACCTGATTCAAACCGGTCAGTTGGCAACGCCGGATGCGGAATGAACATCGCGGACCGGGTGGGGTTGAATGCAACCCCGCCTGATCCGTTAGGCACTATCTGAGGAATCGGTCAAAGCACAAGCCAAGCAGCAATAAGTGCAACCGATAACGCGAGGAGGACTGCACTTGCGGCTGGCATACCCCAAAGCGCCCAGACAAGCGCGGTCGCGACAACGAGCACCGCGAGCGCGATCAAATACCCAAACGCGAATGAGCTCGATCTGCCCTGTGTGCTCTGGCCACCGATTGTTTCGCCGGGTGGCGTCAGCTCCGAACCGGAGAGGATCTGGCGCGTCGCGCGTCCGGCCGGCCGTCGAGTCACGATGGGGGCTCGGGCGCCGTCTGACTGCCGTCGTTGAAGGCCGCAATACCAGATGACGGATGGTGGTGGAGCGTTCCGCGCCAGATGCGAAGGACGATGATCTTGACGATGCCGGACCAGAGAAGCAAGATGCCGCACACCAAGGCCACGGGACCCAGTCCGGCCAGCACGCCACCCACGACGAGGGCCACGCCGGCCAAGACCATAATTGCCGAGACTCTCCAGAAATATCGTGCCGCTCTTATCTCTTCAAGACTTTCTAGCCCTGTTGGGCAACAGTTAGATCCTAACCGCGATCCGATCAGACTGCCAATGCCCTGGTGCGTAAGAAACTGCGTTGGCGCGTCGTTGACGATCCATGCCACGATGAACCGTACAATGCCGGTACTTATGGACCGGTACCACTGGGTGTCCGGTTCAGGAGGGATCAACAATGCTTAACAATCGGTTGGCGCGCGAAGCGCTGAAGCAGGCCGCGACGCAAGTTAATCAAGGGGTCCGCGACGGCGCGCGGCAATTCGTGGAGCGTGAGGTAACACCACTGCGGGACCGCATCGACGAGCTCGAAGGACGGGTTGCCCGTCTCGAACGTCAACTCGCTGAGATCCTCAGGGAGCGAGAGCGAACCGGTCGCTGAACGCGCTACACCGCCGGAGAACGAGTAGAGGCCAGGACACGCCTAGCCGATATGCTTGGATGGTCAGCCGGGGACAAACATCGGCACCTCCCCATCTGACGTCATAACAAGGGGAGCGTGGCTTGCGCCGACTGCGTCGGCCACGGCATCCCCGAGCGCGTCCAGGGCAGGCTTCATGAATCCCATAGTCGTATAGGCAACCGTGCCATCTGGGTTAATGAGAAACAGCGTCGGAGTCGCCATGATGTCGAAGGCGCGAGAAACCGGGTACTCCTCTCCTTCAAGGAGAATGGGGAATGTGATTCCATACCGTCTGGCAAACGATCTCGTGATATTCGCGGAATCCTGAGAAATGCCCACCACACTGAGGCCATCAGCAGCATGCCGTTCGTGCAGCCGCTCCAGGAACGGAAACATTTGCTTGCTGGAGGCGCACGAGCTCTTGTAGATCCCAAGCAATAGCGGGCCGCTTTCGAGAACGCGTTTCAGATCGTGTGCCTGACCTTCTGCATCGTCGAATTCTCGATCGGGGAACGGCGCCTTTTGGCCTTGTTCGGTCGTCATTTTCTCTCCTGCAGGCGCCCTCACAAATTGGCGAACGCCTCCACAATCAGCCGCCACCACGCGGGCGACTCCTTGCCACCTCACATCGCTGCTACTGGAATGACCCCATTCAGTGCTTGGACCAGATCGGCTTCCAGATCGGGGAAGTCTTCCAGTCCGGTCGAAATGCGCACGAGATTCCCGCACTGCCACGGCCAGACGAGCGTACTGCTGTCTCCCAGACTCACCGCGATAGTGCACAGCCGGAGCGAGTCAAGGAATGGTCCAAACGCCTCCCGGCCTCCTGTAAGCGAAACCGCGATCATGCCGCCGAAGCGATCGTCGCCGGGACCGACGAGCGACTTCGCCAGTTCATGACCCGGGTCTGAGTCGATGCCGGGATAGTGAACCGCTTCTACTGCTGGATGTGCGGCTAACACTGACGCGAGTTGGAAGGCGTTCTGGCTGTGCCGCTGCATCCGCAACGGAAGGGAATGAATTCCCGCCAGTAGCAACCAGGCCGCGAACGGCGACATAGCGGTTCCCAGGTGAAGTGCTCGGGCTCTGATCTGCTCGATGAGGTGCCGCCGACCGGACGCGACGCCAGCCTGGACCTGACCGTTCCCGGACAGATATTTTGTCGCGCTGTGAATGACGATATCGGCGCCGAGCTCTGCGGGACGGAGCAGCACCGGCGAGAGAAATGTGTTGTCGACAATGAGCAAGAGTTCGTTCCTACGCGCAATCTCGGCCAGCATCCGAACGTCCGTTACGCGAAGAAGCGGGTTCGAGAATGGTTCGGCGTAGATGGCTCGGGTCTCTGTCGTGATAGCGTCCTCGATTGCGGACGCGTCCGAGAGATCGACGAAGGTGGCCGAGGCACCAAAGCGCGGCAGGTCCTCACGAAGGAAGGCGCGGGTCAAGTCATAGAGCTGATCTGACGCCACGAGATGCCCGCCATCGCCAAGTACGGCCAGGAGGGTGCCCGATATCGCCGCCATGCCTGAATTTAGGGCGACGGACGATTCCGTCCCTTCGAGATCCGCCATCTTGAGTTCGAAGCATCGAACCGTAGGATTGCCCCGAGGCGAATAGGTAAAGTGCGGGCGCTCGCCGCTGCGCATGGCCTCGACTTGAGCGTTGGTTTCAAATGCATAGGTGACATTCTGATAGAGCGGCACGCCGTGGGCGCCGGTTGTGGGATCGGGCGCTTCACCCGCGTGGACGCAGCGGGTGCTCAAACCTTCCGTGCGAGACATCAGAACCATCCTTACGGCCCACCACGACCATCATTGCAGGTGCGCCTAGAGGAACCTAATGACTACCCGCACGTTCGGGAATGGTACTTGACCGATCTCCCTCTGATAGCCCGCGGTGCGGCGCCGTGCGGAATATGTCATGCTGGTCTTCAGCACGCGTCGAGCATAACAATTGATATTCCAATCAATCAGCAATCAGAACGATCAGTTCTTGACGCGTTCGTTCGTACCGAGAGAGGGAGAAATCGATGAGCGATCCCGGCAATAGATCGTGGGATGAGATGGTCGACCGATTGCGACGAGCGGCAGCCGACGTTCTTGCCGGGGTAGGAAGTGCGGGATCCTCGGGCACGGACGACGATGCCACGGCCACGCGCCTGAAGAGTGACGTTGCTCGATTGGTACGATCCGCGTCCGAGCTCCGGTCCAAGCTGTCTGCATCTATCGCAGAGCGGCGAACAGAGATCGAAACGTCGTTCGACCGAGAGCGGGCAGAGCGCACCACCGAGCAGTTGAAATCCTCGCTCGATGAGCTAGCGGGCCTTGCCGCCAATCTAGCCTCCGGCGTTGCGGCGGCGGCTGGCACGAGCCTCAAGCAGGCTGAGCCCGAGCTGAAGGCCGCGGCGCGGACGCTTGAAGATGTCGCGGGCTCGGCCACCGCCTGGGTGCGCTCCGTCGTCGATCCCGCTCGCGAGCAACCTGGAACCTCAACCTCCCAAGAACGTCCACCACTCGACGAACTCTAAGCCTCGCGACTGGTCGAACTACGGTTGTGGCCCGTTTCAGTTCCCGGCAGGCCGTCTCGATGAGTACGGGAAGCTGAATACGTTGTCGCGAAATTGGTGGGCTACGGTCGTGCGGGGCATGGTCGCCGTTGCCCTTGGCATCTTTGCGTGGGCGCGACCCGACCTCTTCTGGGCGTCGTTGGTGTTGGTATTTGGCGCCTATGCGGTCGTTGACGGCGTGTTCGCGATCGTTGCGGCCATCAGAGGTGAGAGCGGCGACCGCCTCATCCATCTCCTCGAGGGTATTCTCGGCATCGCGGCCGGGCTGATCGTCGTTGTCTATCCTGATCGAGCGGGAACCGCCATCGTACTCGTGATCGGGCTATGGGCCATTGTTACCGGGTTACTCGAAGTGCTGTCAGCAATTCGCCTGCGCCGGGAAATCGCCGACGAATGGTTGCTCGCAACCGGCGGGATGTTGTCGGTCATTTTGGGAGCTATCTTGATCGCCCGTCCGCGGTTCGGTGAGGTCGTAACCACCTACGTTCTTGGGACATATGGCATCGTCTTCGGTGCCGTCCTCGTCCTACTAGGTCTTCGCCTGCGAGGACTGAATCCAGTTGTTCTGAGCGAAGAATGACGGTAACTGTTCACCGGTGCGGCGCTGGTTCTACGGTCGACGTGACGCTCTCTTGTCCCGTCTGACCCGCTGCTCATGCTCTGAGCTGTGCGCGCGTTGCCGCCCACCGGATGCCGTGACGGGTCGTTCGCGGGTCTGAGAATCCGCGCGATCCCAATCACGTCGCTTGCCTCGATCTTCGTGAACCCTGCTCGTTCCCCTATCTCTCGCGCCCTTGTTTTTGTTCGATTTCCGTGGCCGGGCGATCGCCCTTGCCTGAGTCCAGGCGGATGCGGCGCGACAGCGGCTCATCTTCCAGGCCGGCACACTCGATTGCTGAGCACGAGGAAAGCGCTTTCAATCGTCGCGAGAATTCCCGGAGCAGCATATTTGGGGCGGCTTCCGCAACATTGGTGAGTTGGTGTGGATCGCTGCGGAGATCGTAGAGCTCGCGTTCTCCTGTCTCGTACTCGGTATAGAGGATGTCCCGCGAGCGAAGCGCCGCAAAGGCCGGGGTGGCGACTTCTCCCCCTTCGTTCGACTCAGTCTCCTTGCCAAAGCCCTCGATCAGCGCGACCTGCCGCCAACCGAAGATGTTCCCTGTGAGTAGGGGCACAATGGAGCGGCCGTCGACAAACGACGGAGCGGGTACGCCCGCCAACTCCGCGAGCGTCGGAAACAGGTCGATGTTGAGCGCGATATCCTCAATGGTCGATCCTTCCAGGATGCCCGGACCGCGCATGATGAGCGGCACGTTGCTCGCGGCGTCGTACGGCGCATCTTTTCCGTGCGGCTGGCGGTGCTCCCCTAGGAAATAGCCGTTGTCGGACAGAAACAGGATGTACGTCGACGAGAGAACGTGCTGCTCAGCAAGACGCTGAATGACAACATCAACCATCTCATCGACCGCCATGAGCGACTCGAGCCGATCTCGATACGCGCTGTCGATGCGCGAGATTCGTTCCTCGGTTAGTCGGCTCGTCTTCACCCAATCAGGTTTGTCCTGAATATTGCGTTCATTGAACGCGGGGCCGCGCGGAGCAGTCTCGCCAGTGAACATCCCTTGGTGCCGGGGCGCGGGGGTCGATGGTGCATGTGGCGCATATGGCGCCAGGTACAGGAAAAACGGGCGGTCGAGTACAGCCGTCGTATCCAGGAAATGGAGCGCGTGAGCGGTCAGAACGTCCGTCAGGTAGTCCCGCTCGTCGCTGCCGTGGTTGACGACCTCGCCGTTCACATTCAACGCATAGTTGAAATTGTTGTACGCGTCGTGATCGACGCCGGCAACCCAAAAATCCCAACCTGGAGGGATATAAGTGCTGTCGTCACGGGGAAACGCGTAGCCGTTCAAATACTTCCCAATGAGCGCTGTCTCGTATCCCGCTTCCTGGAGCGTTGTGGCGATCGTGTGATCTTCATCTCCCGTCGCTTTGAATGCGGCGAACCCGGCGTCGTCGCCAGTGTTTCGCAACACCCCGTGGTTATGCGCGTACTGGCCCCGGAGGATGGAAGCGCGAGACGGGCAGCAGAGTGGCGTCGAGGCGAAGAACCTGCTGAAGGTTGCCCCGGTCGCGACAAGCCGTCGATTGACGGCTGGCATGCGGGAGACCGATGCTAAATCCAGATCGTCGACGACGATAACGACAAAATTGGGCTGGTCCGACGCTGAGCTGTATGACAGCGCAGGTTGACTCGCCGTGATCGCGCCCAACCCGAAGAGCAGCGCCAGGATTGCGAGCATTCGCGGCATCACGACGGTCCGCTCCTCGACATTCCGTCAGGGCGGCACGTGGAAGAGCTCGAGGAGCCACCGGATAACCGTGGGCTCGGTCTGGGTTCCCGGGGGGCTGCGAAACCAGGTTGCTGAATTCTCGTTGAGTGCCGAGGCAAGCCAGTCGCCCGCCAGCGCGGCTGGTGTGCCGCCTCCTGTGACGAACCCGAACTACCGAGGTTCGGAGGACCGGACCATACCCGCTTTTGCGCGTGCAATCCATTCGTCCATTGCGTCTCAGGGATGACAACCGAAAACCGGGAGCGGCATGTCAAAGCGCGCGGATATCTCATCCGTTGACTCAAGTGTGCTGACAGGCGTTGCGGAGGATCACCAGGGTAGGCGAGGGCTAACTGGGGTGTAGCATCCAGGACGACTTCCCATTCTGACCTCGAAAGCCACCGCTGACCCTGGCCAGTTGACTCGCCAGCCGCGGGCGGCATCGGCATCGCCGAAACAGGCCGTCCCATGTGTTTGCTCCTGAATGGCTGATTGAAGCCGCAGACTGGAGTTTACCTGCGAAAATGCCGATGTGGGCGGTCGAAGAATGACGCAGTGGGCGACGGGTGACAATGGCCGATTAGCACGACATATCCCGTGAGCCTGTGGACGGAGTGTGGCCCTCTAAACATGCAGAGATCACGATTCAAGCCACCAGCGATAATCTGTGGGTAGCCATTAAGTGAGGTTCGGGGAGGGCATGTGAACGATTCGATCGCCTTTCATTCCGCACAGGAGCTCCGGGCCCTCTACGGTGCGAAGAAGCTCTCGCCGGTCGACGTGGCGCGAGCGCTCCTCGAGCGCATCGAACGCGCCAATACATCGCTCAACGCGTTCACCGTCGTCACTCCTGAATTGGCGCTTGAACAGGCTCACGCCGCCGAGCGTGCGTACGCGCGGGGCAACGCGGCTCCACTTGCCGGCATTCCGGTCTCGATCAAGGATCTGACTCCCACCCGTGGCATCCGCACAGCTCGAGGTTCCTTGGTCTACGCCGACTGGGTGCCGGCGGAAGATGCTCCGGTGGTCGAACGGCTGTATGCCGCGGGTGCGGTCATGCTGGGGAAGACGAATACGCCTGAGCTGGGGTGGAAGGGCGACTCTGGGAACCGGGTATTTGGGCCCTCGTTCAACCCCTGGAACATAGAGAAATCGGCCGGAGGGTCTAGCGGTGGAGCGGCGGCGGCCGTCGCGGCCGGGCTTGGACCGCTCGCTCAGGGAAGTGACGGAGCCGGTTCGATCCGCATCCCCGCTTCGTTTTGTGGCATCTTCGGATTCAAACAGTCGTTCGGACTGGTGCCACAGTATCCACCGAGTGCGGTCGGCGATCTGTCCCACATCGGTCCGATGACGAGAACGGTTGGGGACGCGGCGCTAATGCTCGATGCGATCGCGGGCGGCGACCCGCGAGACCGGCTTTCCTGGTCGAGTGGCATCGAGTATGAACGTGGTCTCGATGCCGGAGTGCGAGGCCTCCGGGTCGCGTGGTCGCCAACACTGGGTTACGCGCAAGTCAGTCCTGACGTGCAGGAAAGCACCGAGCAGGCGGTCATGGTCTTTCGAGCGCTGGGTTGCGATGTTGAAGTGGTCGATCCCGGGCTGCCTGATCCCGCCCATATCCTGGACGTCATCTGGGCTTCCGCGATGGCCGGGTATTTTGCCGGACGGATTCTCGAGGTGCGCGATCGCCTCGACCCGGGATTGCTGTCGGTCATTGACCGAGTCGACTCGCTGACCGCCGCGGACCTGGCCAATGCTTTACAGCGACGGAACGATTACTACTCTGGCATGCGCGCATTCATGGAGCGTTTCGACCTGCTGCTGACGCCAACGCTGCCGGTGACGGCATTCACCGCTGGTCTCGACGAACCAGATGAATGGCGGCGCTCGACGATCGCCCCGCTGGACTGGACCCCGTTCACATTCCCCTTCAATCTGACTGGCCAACCGGCGGCAACGGTACCTTGCGGATTCGACCGCGACGGCCTGCCGATTGGATTACAGATTGTTGGCCGATGGCGGGACGATCCGATCGTGCTTCGTGCCGCCGCTGCCTTCGAGGCGGAGCGGCCCTGGACCGCTGCTAAACCGCCTCTCTGACGGAGCAGGGTGGCTGGAGTCGCGCGTCACCGCTGACCTCCGACCCCCGGAGAGCGGCTCGATGCGACAAAGGCGCCGGCGGCGGCGCCCGCCGCCAGTGCGGAATCGACGTCAACCACCCGGGGTCCACGTGGATCGAGGCGAACTGTAACCTGCGTTTCAGGATCGCGAATCTCGATCTCACGCTCGCCGTCGAACGCGAGCGTGCACGGGCCTCTCCCGAGCAGGACGGATTCGCCATGTCCGAGGAGTTTTGCGTCCGCAATTGGAACGTCACGCAGAAGTCCCGGCGCTATGGGCACCGTCACGGAAGCTGAACCCGTTGCTTCGGCGTCTATTGAGATCCATGCGCCGAAACATCTGTCACACGATTGCGGGAAGAGCGCGCCACCGATACTCGCGATGCCAATTGCCGAGGCGCTAATGCGAGAGAGCACGATCTCCCGGAGATGCGATGGTTCCCAGAGGGCGCGGGCGCCAATCCAGGCCTGACGGGACGAGACGACGTCGATCAATGCCATGTCGGCTGAGGAGCCGTCAATCTGGACGTCCAGCCGTGCTGCGCGGCGAATAACCCGGCGCTGCCCTGGCCGGTTGCGAGCGATGCCCGTCGCCACCAATCCGGCCGCCAGCCCCGCAAGTGTGCCTTCAACCATGCGCGGAAAGACGTTGTTCGTTCCGGTAGAAACAGGAACCAGTGGCACGTCGCCGCAGCCCTTGGTTACCACCCGGTTGGTCCCGTCCCCGCCGAGAGTCACGATCACGCCTGCGCTCATGTCGCGGAGCCGTTGCGCGGCCTCGGTCGAGTCGCTGGCATACCCGAGTACCGGCATTGGGAGTGGGGTCAGCACCAGACGCGGCGGCAAGTCCGCCGTATTTGCCGCCCGCTCGACGATGCCGTAGGCGTCCGGGAGATAGGCGACCTCGTTCACTCCGGTTGCGTCGAGGCCGAGGAGCACGCGACGGACGATGTTGATTTTCTCGTTGTTGTCGAATGTCGAACCATGGGCTACGAGACGCCGGATGTCCTTCCCAGACGCTGGGTTCGCGATGATTCCGACGAGCCCCGGCGCCGTCACCGGGGCGGGAGCGTCGTCAGCCAGCGGTTCACCAGGGCGGAGAATTTCCGCGCCGCCTCGACGTGCGGCACATGACCGACGCCTTCCATGATCTCGAGCCAGGCCACGGGAAGTGCGGCCGTTACGGCAACCGCCTGCGATGCCGGGATCACCCGATCGAGCTCTCCCCAGACGAAGAGGACCGGAGTCTCCACCTCCCCAAGTCGATCAACCAAGATATGTTGCTGGCCGTCGCGAGTGAAGGCGCTGGCCGCCGCGGACTTGACCGCGGCATCGGCGCCAGGAGCCAGGCGAGCGGCCAGCATGTCGTCGATACCGCGGTCGAGAACAAAGCGCCGATCCTGGAAATAGAGCTCCATCAGTTGACGTGCTGCGTCCCTGGTCGGTTCGGATTCGATCAGGTCGAGCAGTTCACCGCTAATCTCAGGCCCGAGACTCGCGCTGTCGACGAGCACGAGCCCCCGCACAAGCTTCGGCCGATCGAGTGCGAGTTGCAGAGCCGTTGCGCCGCCGAGCGAATGTCCGACGAGGATGGCGGGCGTCAGCTCGAGTTTCTCAATCACCTCGCCGACCCTCGCGGCGAGACCAGGGATCGAGTAATCCGTCGCATCCGGCGACGGCTTGTCGCTCGCCCCGTGTCCGGGGAGGTCGATCGCCGCGACACGGTACGTCCCCGCAAAGTCACCGAGGACGCTTGCCCACGTTGACTGTGACCCGCCCAGCCCATGCAGGAAGACGATGCTCTCCGCTGCATCGGGTGGTCCCGCGAAAAGCGCCGCGACGGTGGTTCCGTCGGCAAGCTCCGCAACAGCCGCCGTTGGCGCCGCCGCGGCCGCGGCGACTGCCGCCGCCGCGCGATCGACGTCCTCGCTGGTGACTCGCCCACCCGGTCCGGTAGCTTCTACGGTCGCCAGGTCGATACCGAGCTCCCCCGCCCGTTTCCGCGCCGCGGGAGACGCATTGACGCGGCCTCCCGCATCCCGGGTCGCCAGCCGTGCCTCCCGTGACACGCGTGGCGCCGCCGCGCCGGTCGCAACAGTACCCACACCCGGGGTTCCCACCAGGGCCTGCAGCTCTTCATCGCTGAGTTCTTCGTCGGGCGCCGTAATAACCGCGACGGCGCCCATCACCGGTACTTCGCTACCGATCTCCGCGACAATCTTGCGCAACACTCCGGTTGCCGGCGCTTCGACGTCGTCGACCGCTTTTTCGGTTTCAACGGTGAGCAGGGGAGTCCCTTCCGTAACTGGATCGCCCTCCTCCCGAGACCAGCCGGTGATGGTTCCCGAGGTCATCGTGAGGCCCCATTTTGGCATGGTGACGATCGTAGGCATGCGGATTCTCCGGGTCGTTGGCGCTCGGTCGAAAGTTGGTGAAATCGTCAGGCAATCAGACGATCTCGCGCACCACGTCCGCGATGCGCTCGGGGCTCGGCACGTAGAACTGCTCCAGTGGTGGACTGAATGGCACCGGTGTGTGCGGCGCGGTGACGAGTTTGATCGGGGCATCAAGGGTATCGAAGCCGCGGTCGGCAACCAGAGCAGCGATGTCGGTTGCCGCGCTGCAACGCGGGTTGTCCTCGTCGACAATCACCAGGCGGTGGGTCTTGGCGACGGAGTTGAGAATCGTCTCGTCGTCGAGCGGTGAAAGGGTCCGTGGGTCGATCACCTCGGCTTCAATCCCTTCGGCGGCGAGCGCTTCGGCGGCGGCGAGCGCCTGATGCACCATGCGCGAGATAGCGACGATCGTCACGTCATCGCCTTCACGTTTGATGTCCGCGACCCCAAGAGGAATCCCGTCTTCTCCGCTGGGCACTTCCCCTTTGGTGCCGTAGAGCACCTTGTTCTCAAAGAACATCACCAGATCATCGTCGCGTATAGCGCTGAGTAAAAGCCCTTTGGCGTCGGCCGGGGTCGAAGGGATGACACACTTGATGCCCGGCATGTGAGTGAATACCGAATAGTGACACCCGGAATGCTGACCCGCGGCGCTGACGCCAGCCCCGATTTGGGTGCGAATCGTCACCGGGCATTTCGCTTTACCGCCAAACATATACCGAAACTTGGCGCCTTGATCGAAGATCTGATCCATACAGCAGCCGAAGAAGTCCACAAACATCAGTTCCGCTACGGGTCTCAAGCCAGTAGCCGCGGCGCCAACCGCCGCGCCGATGAACCCCGCCTCGGTAATCGGTGTGTCCAGCACCCGGTTGCGGCCGAACTCCTGCACCAGGCCCTTCGTTACTCCCATTGGCCCACCCCAGGCGTCGTCGTTGATGAGGTGATCGACCATGGCACCCCCCGCGATGTCCTCCCCAAGTAAGACGACGGTCGGATCTTCCCGCATGGCGATCTGCAATGCCTCGGTAATCGCTTGTTGGTACGTCATTGTCCGCGTCGCGGTTGCTGCGACCATCTTTTCCTCCTAAGTAATGAGGGGTTGACGTGTGAGACGGGCTTAGTAGCTTACGTACACGTCAGTCAGCGTCTCTTCTGGTTCGGGGAACGGAGCCGCTTTGGCCGCCGTCCACGCGTCGTCGAGTTGTTTGGTGACCCTCGCATCGATCGACTTGAGCTCGTCCTCGCTGGCGATTCCCCGGTCGACGATCGCCACGTGGAGTGCGGCAATTGGGTCGCGCTGCTTGTACTGATCGAGCTCCTCAGCCGTGCGATAGGTAACCTGGTCACCCTGGAAGTGGCCGTAGAACCGGTACGTCTTTGTCTCCAGCAGGCTCGGTCCATCTCCGCGCCGAGCGCGCGCAATGGCCTCGCCCGCCGCTTCATAGACGGCGAAGACGTCGAGACCATCCACGACGACGCCGGGAATCTCATAGGCTCCCGCGCGATTGGCGATGTCGCTTGCGGAGCAGTGATACCGGACGGGCGTAGATTCGGCATAGCCATTGTTTTCGCACACGAAGACCACCGGAAGGTTCCAGATCGCTGCCAGGTTCAGCCCTTCATGGAATGTGCCCTGGTTTGCGGCGCCGTCCCCGAAGAAACAGACGGCCACGCCGCCGGTGCCAAGCGTCTTGGCCGTCAGCGCCGCACCACAGGCCAGCGGAATGCCACCGCCGACGATTCCGTTGGCGCCCAGCATCCCCTTTTCGACATCCGCAATATGCATCGACCCGCCCTTGCCCTTGCAAACGCCGGTCGACTTGCCCATCAGCTCGGCGACCATTCCAGCGATATCTACGCCCTTCGCGATGCAGTGGCCGTGCCCACGATGAGTTGACGTAATGTAATCATTGTCTGTCAGTTGGGAGCAGATACCGACAGCGACAGCTTCCTCCCCTGCATAAAGATGAACGAATCCGGGAACCAGACCCGCCGCGAAGTTCTTGCCCGCGAGATCCTCGAAAATCCGGATCTGCATCATCGTCTCGTACATCTCGAGTAAGGTGTCTCGGCTCAGCTCCAGCGCTCCCGCCGTACTCGCTGCCGCCATGGTTTCCTCCTGATCGTTCTTGGTGATGCCAAGCGTCACCAACACACTTCTCGCGGCTCTATCCAGCGCGCTCGTGCTGATTAGGATCCGACCGACTTATACGTCAATGCCCATCAGCCGGCAAGAGAGTAGGATACGGCGAGCCTTCGTCGGTAATTGGGACTGGTGATGGCTTCATGACGAGTCGGGAACCAGACCCCGCGCGTACGTGATACAGAAGTGGCAATCGTTCCACAACGGCTTGTCGCGCTGATGATTTGTCGTGAGGGGGATGTCCGTGGTACGGAATGGGGACGACCAGTTTGGACTGATCGACCGGCGGCGAGTGGTTTCCGGCGCCATCGCTGGGGCCGCTGGACTCTTTGCCCCTTGCTTCGGCCAAAAATCCGGACTCGCCCCACGTGCTGCATCCGCCCAGAGCGCGTTTGATTTCGCGGCGGGCAGTCCTGGCTGCTCTCAGGTGGCTCTCATGTTCAACATCGGTTCAGGGTATGAACCCGCCGTCGGGATGTTGGAGACGCTGGGAACGTACGGTGTGCAGGCATCGATGTTCGTCATGGGTTGGCTTGCTGAGCAAAACCCCTGGCTCGTTCAGGAGATTGCTGGCTGGGGTCATCATGTCGGCAGTCATGGTTACCTGCCTCCCGAGTTGACCATTCGCTCTGATGACGACGTCGCCTGGGACCTACAGGCAGCCTCGGGAGCGCTTAGCTGGGCCCTGGGCTATCATCCAGGCCCCTGGTTCACGCCGTTCGCCAGCGCCAGTGACGAACGCGTGCGATCCATCGCCGGCGCGCTCGGGTTGATCACCATGGGATGGAGCGTCGGCTCTGGTGACTGGGATCCGGGCGCCACGGCGGACTCGATCTATAGCAACGTAGTTGGTGGGGCTTTCGACGGCGCAATTGTTGAGCTACATCTCGACGCGCAGCGAAGTGTCGATGCGACCGCCGGGGCCCTACCATGGATCATCGAGGATCTCAGCGCACAGGGATACCGTTTCGTCACGGTTCCGCAAATCGTCAACGGCTGCTAAAGCCAATCGACAACCAGCGGTCCCGGTCGCGATCACTGCAATCGCATCCATCAATCGATTCCGATCCTGGTTGAGGACTATCAGAACCGTAGTCTCCTGCCTCTAATTCTCAGCTCCGCGTCCCTCCGGGCCCGGTCCCTCGTGGTGAGTTGTGGCCGTGGGCCGGGCAGTTGCTCCCGACCGCCGAACTGAAGATGCGCCCCGATGGTTTCGAGGAAGCTCACTGCTCCCTGATGGATGGGTGAGACCGTTCGGTCCTCGGCGCGCAAGGCTGCTTCAGAAGCCGGAAAAGTTGTTGCGCCTCCCGACCCCAGAAAAGTTCATCATCTTCATCATCTTTACCATTGGCAGCGGACGGCGTTGCGCCAACTCTCCGATCTCTCCTAACCTCTTCTCTTTGTAGCAGAGCCCCTCTCTTTGCGGTGGAACCGGGTACCGGGTGCCTTCTGGGCGTGGTGGCCGGTGGGCTAAGGGTTTTCCCCTACCGAATCGCCCTTTGGGCGCGGTGAGCATATCCACTGCCGGTGAAGATGTTGCCCATCCCGTCTCTCCAAATGTTCAACATCTTCAAAACGTCTTCAACACCTTTACCGCCACCACACAGCACCGCTGGAATCGCCCTCAGCTGCAGGTTGTTACGGCACACGAGTGATCCCCGAGCACACGATCCGAGACTGCGCGCCGTTCCCCCTCTCTCGTCTCCGATGAGAAAGGGGTTACAGAGTGAGGGTGTTCCACCCGGGGCGAAGCAATTGCCGTCCCGGGCTAGAAGCGGAGTCCAGCGACGAATCTATAATCGTGAGGTGTCCTCGGTTCGCGCTGCGCCGCGGGCAGTAGCGGCGTTGAAGAGTGATCTTGGTGCGGGGGGAAGTGCGCGTGGCCGATCCATTTTCCGACCTTCTTGAGTTCATAGTCCGTGAATACGCCATCACCGACGGGCAGAAAGATATCGATCTCAACGCCTCGGTGGATGAGCCAGCGGCGGTCATCGAGGCCGACAAAAGGGCGGTCGTAGCCGACGCGTCTGATCGGGCGAGAGAGCTCTTTCCCGCGTTTCGAACTGGGCTCCTCCTTGCGTTCGAAGCACAGGGCACAGGCAGGTCGGAGATCCGGCTCGACGACCGCGATCCGGAACAAGACGCCATCGCCGACGCGTTGATTTCCTATCTGGTGCGATTTGACTTTGCCGAGTCTCGGAGCGAGGAAACAGAACCCGGTCACTACAACTACTTCATCTCGGTCAACTGGGATCCTCTTTACCAGGTCGCTGAGAGCGCGGGCATCGATCTTCCCGCGGCTCTTGCCAGAGCGGCATCGATCCCGGGTGGCTGATGCCCTCTCGCACGGCAAGGGACGCTGATCCCGACCGCTCTCCTGAAGGGACCAGAGCGGGCGGAAAGCTGCCTCGTCCCGTGGGCACCGACAATGCCGCGCGGTTGGCCCGGAAACTTCATTTCCGCTTTCGGGATCTGTCCCTGCTCCGTACTGCCCTGACCCACCGCTCGATCTTGCATGAGGCCGCTAGCGCCGGGATCCCTGCCTCGCGCGCGGTGACACTGACCAATGAGCGACTCGAGTTTCTCGGTGACGCCGTGCTGGGAGCAGTGGCGGCGGAGTATCTCTACAACCTCGATCCCGAGGCGGACGAAGGGCAGCTCACCCGGAGGCGGGTGGCGCTTGTGCGTGCCGAGACCCTGGTACGGTGGGCGCGGGAGATCGACTTGGGATCCTACCTCTATCTCGGGCTTGGCGAGCGGCCGGGTCCCGGGAGCAGGGACCGCATGCTGGCCGGTGCATTCGAAGCTGTCATCGGCGCTGTCGCTCTCGACCGTGGTTTCGGTGCGGCGAGGAAGTTCATCCTGCGACTGCTCGAACGCGACGCGCCCGAGATTCTGGCGAGTGCGGAGGGCGTCGCCAACCCGAAGGGTCGTCTCCAGGAGCTGCTTCAGGAGCGATTTCGGCGGGCCCCCGAATACCAGACGGTTTCGACAGAAGGTCCCGATCACGCTCGCACATTTAACGTCGAAGCGACTTTTGGCGACCGCGTTCTCGGTCGGGGCGTAGGACCCTCGAAGCGGGAAGCGGAGCAAGCCGCGGCGGCGGCCGCGCTGGCCGCGTTGGCGGCCGACCCGGACGGCGTGTTTTTGCCGTCAGCTTTCGTCGTCGACTGACCGAACCCTGTCGGCGTTCAGGGTAGGATGTATGCGGCATCCCGTTGCCTGGGTGCGCATCGATAGGACGCCGAGGCGGACACCGGTCAGAGGAGAGCGACATGGCGGGTCACTATGACCAGTTGAGCGTGTTTGCCGGCAACTCGAACCGGGAGTTGGCGCAGGAAATCTGCGCGTACATCGGTATCCCGCTGGGCCGTGCGGAAGTCTTCAAATTCTCGAACGACAACACCTTTGTTCGCATCAACGAGAGCGTGCGTGAGAACGACGTCTTTGTCGTGCAGTCGTTCTCTGATCCCATCAACGACTCGATCATGGAGATGCTGATCATGATCGATACGATCAAGCGGGCTTCCGCGGGACGAGTTACAGCGGTGATTCCCTATTTCGGGTATGGACGCACCGACAAGAAAGATCAGCCACGGGTTCCCATCACGGCTCGCCTCGTCGCCAAGCTGGTTGGGGTTTCTGGGGCGGATCGTGCGCTGCTCCTCGACCTCCATGCCGGACAGATTCAGGGATTTTTCGACGTCCCGGTCGACGAGATGAGCGCGATGTCACTGACCGCCTCGTACTTTGCCCAGAAGCGCTTGCCCGACGCGGTCGTCGTATCACCCGACCTCGGCAACACCAAGCGCGCGCGCAACTTCGCCGAGATCGTCGACGCGCCGTTGGCGATCATCGAGAAGAGGCGCGCTGGGAATCAGGACCGCAGCGAAGTGCTCAATCTCATCGGCTCGGTAGCGGGCAAGCAGGCAATCATCGTCGACGACGAAATCGATACTGGCGGATCAATCACTCAGGCGGCTGAGGTCTGCCTGGACGCGGGCGCTGTTGAAGTCTACGCATCGGCTATCCACCCAGTCCTTTCCGGTCCCGCCACTGAGCGGCTTCAGGCCAGTGCAATCAGGGAAGTCGTCGTAAGCAATAGCATTGCCGTCCCTGCATCGAAGCGCATTCCGAAGCTCACCGTTCTCTCGGTGGCGGCCCTCCTTGGGGAGACCGTGCAGCGGATTCACACCGGGGCCAGCGTCTCCGCAACCTATCGCACCCAGGAAGCGATGGCGGTCATGTAGCGGTCAATGATTCGGTTGTTCATCTCACTCACTGAGATGATGCCACCGGCAAGTGAAAACCACCTGCCTGCGGCGCCACGGTCATTCCAGTGCTCGCCTCTTTGTTAGGGAATTCCGGGCCCCTCGCCACCGACAAACGACGGCAGACCCCATAGATCGCGCCAGATGCTGCCCGGCACGGCCCCTTCCGGTATGGGTTCCGTATGCCGGTTGATCCAGGCGGTCTGCATGCCGGCTTTGTTCGCAGGACCGATGTCGTATTTGAATCCAAAGGCGACATGGATCACCCGGTCGGGCGGCGTCTCAACCTCGCGCAGGAGCCGGTCGAAGTTGACGGGAGAGGGCTTGTATGAGCCGCAGTCCTCGGCCGTAACGACGACGTCGAACGGCACCTCGAGGTGCTTGAGCGAGTGGACGATGATGTCCCGGTCTGTGTTCGAGAGGATGGCAAGCCTCAAGCCTGCCGCTCGTGCACTCAGGAGGGCGCGGCGAGTGTCCGGAAACGGCTGCCAGGAACGCATCGCCCGCACCAGATCGTTGCCGTCTTCGTCACGATATGGGAGCCCAATCTCCGCTGCCCAGCTCTTGAGACTGGTGGCCAGGATCTCTTTGTACGGCCGATAAGGTCCCTGGATCAATTCGAACTGGATCGCTTCCCACCGGCGCCGCAACGCGGCCCCGTTCTCCGCCGGCTCCTCGCCGTTACGGAGGGCGAAGGAGTAGAGGAAGTTGCCGAGCCCGCCTTCCCAATCAACCAGCGTGCCGTAACAGTCAAAGGTGGCGACGAGCGGGCGATCGTTCATCAGACCGCGACGATTTGCCGCGCCGCTGCGTCGATGCGGTCCAGAGCCCTGGCCAGATTTGGCTCGGAGTTGGCGTAGGAGAGACGGAGATATCCCTCACCTTGCTCGCCGAATGACGTGCCGGAGAGCGCTGCCACGCCGAAATCATCCAGGAGCCGATCGGCGAACTCCTTGCTCGGCGTTCCGACGCCGGTGATGTTCGGGAAGACGTAGAACGCCCCGGCCGGCTCCCGGCACGATATGCCCGGGATGCTGTTGAGGCCCTCGACCATCAAGTCGCGCCGCTTCCGGAACGCGCTGACCATGTCGCGAACCGTCTCCTGGGATCCACTCAGGGCCTCGATGCCCGCCCGCTGCACGAGTGAGGCGGTACAGGAGACGCTGTTGACCATCAGCCGGCTGACCTGCTCGGCGAGCTCTTCGGGCATGACACCGTATCCCAGCCGCCAGCCGGTCATGGCGTACGTCTTGGAAAAGCCGTCGAGGATCGCCGTACGCTCGACCATGCCGGGGAACGTCGCGATCGAGTGATGCTCTCCGTCGTAGATGATCTCCGAATAGATCTCATCGGCGAGGACGAAGAGATCGTGTTCGACGGCTAGACCCGCGATCGCTTCGAGATCCGCATAGGTGAGGACACCCCCCGTGGGGTTGGCGGGGCTGTTGATGATCAGAAACTTTGTCCGCGGCGTGATCAGCGACGCCAGCTCGTCGACGTCGAGTCGGAAGTCAAGTTCCTCGCGGATCGGCAGAGGAACCGCGTGGGCGCCGACGAAGTCGATCATGCTGCGATAGATCGGAAACCCCGGGTCGGGGAAGATCGCGTCGTCGCCTTCTTCGAGAAGCGCGAGGATGAGGAAAAACATGATCGGCTTGCCGCCGGGCGTGACGACGACGTTGGCTGGACCATAAGTCGTACCCCGCGAGCGATTGATGTACTCGGCGATGGTCTGTCGCAGATCCGGCTGCCCGGAAGCAGGTCCATAGTGCGTCCAGCCGTCGCGGATAGCGGTGATACCCGCCTCGCAGACATTCCCCGGAGTGTCGAAATCGGGCTCGCCGATCTCGAGATGGATGACGTCTCGCCCCTGGGCCTCGAGCGCGCGGGCGCGAACGAGGACTTCAAACGCCGTTTCTGTCCCGAGACGCTGCATTCGGGTCGCGAGTCTCATCTCACCACCTTCTGCTATCTGGCTGACGCAATTGGGGTCTAAGCATACTGGAGGAACTGATTCCGGCTGAAGGGCCTGCCATTGTTGAATGTCGGTTGTTGACCAACGAGAGGAGCGGTCGTAGAGTCACCGCGAATCTACCCGGCGGCGACCCTGGGCGAACACCGGCGTTCGCACCAGTCACGCGACGTGATGAGGAGAAAACATCAGCGTGACCGGGTCCACGTTCGTCAGTTGGGAATACCTCACGATTCCGGAGCGAGAGCGACACAGGTTGGAGGCATTGGGTCGGGAGGGCTGGGAACTTGCCGGAGTGGGAGGAAGCCGTGACGAACCGCTCCTCTATCTGAAGCGGCCAGGCCAGGATCTCCGGGAGCGCGCCACGATCGAGCAACGCAACCGCTACTACGAGTCGCAAGGTCTTGATCCGCTCGGTCCGGAGGAGCGGGAACGGCCGTGAAAAGAGCTGGGATTCTCAACCCTGCCCTGAGTCACCTTCTCGCGAGCACCGGCCATACGGACTTTTTCACCGTTTGCGACCGTGGGTTCCCCGTGCCCGTCGGGCCCGAACGCATCGACCTCGCGCTGACGGATGACATTCCGACGGTGCTTGACGTCCTTCGTGCCGTGCTTGCTGAATGGTCGGCCGACCGAGTTCTTATCACAACCGAGATGGGGGAAATCAGCCCGGGACGCGTAGAGGCGCTCCGAGATCTCATCGGTGACATTCCTTTGGAGCGAGTCAGCCATATGGAGCTCAAGCGGCTCGCCCAGAGCGCCAGAGCTACGGTGCGGACGGGTGACACCGTCCCCTATGCCAACATCATCGTCGTATCCGGATGATATTTAGGAGTTTGGGATCTCATCGTCGGCATCCTCGGGACAGGTAGCGTCATCGACGGGAGGAATTTGTTGTCTGCGCTTGACGACTCATTGTTCGACATGATGGCTGAGAGGCTCTACGTCGCGGTCATCTCCGACATCCTGGACAACATGGGGTTCCGAAATCAGGTCCTCCAGCCTGGGATCATGCCCGCCCAACCCGACGCGCGTCAGGTCCTTGTCGGCCGTGCCGCCACGGTGCTCGTTGGTCCCCAATATGAAGTGGTTGAGCACCCCTACACGAATCAAATCGGCGCGATCGACGCCCTCATGCCCGGCGACGTCGTCGTTAGCGGAGTTGGCGGGATGACCAATATTGCAGTCTGGGGAGAGCTCTTCTCGAATGCCGCAAGGTCGCGCGGCGCGCGGGGATTTCTCACCGACGGTTGCCATCGCGATACGCGGATGATCCTCGATCTCGGCTTCCCCGTCTTTTCACGCGGGCCACGACCGGTCGATATCTCCGGCCGTGGCACGGTAATCAGCGTCGGACGACCGATCGAGGTAGCGGGAGTCCGAGTCTGTCCGGGCGACGTGGTCTTCGCTGAAGTCGATGGGATCGTTATCGTGCCTCAAGATGTGGCCGAAGAAACCGTCTCTCGCGCGTTTGAGAAGGTGGCAAAGGAAGACGGGGCGCGTGAAGATCTTCGCGCTGGGACCCTCTTGTCGGACGTCTGGTCGAAGTATCGCGTGCTCTGACGCCCGCTCCCGAACTGCCGCTCGCGGCAGGTCCGATCGCGTGTTCCGTGTCAGTCTCATCGCGTGAGTTCACGGTGAGTGGCAAATGGAACCGCGTGGCTGCTCCAATGGTGCCTGAAGGGGCGACGACTGCGTCGTCCGCTTCGGACGAACCTCCGCCGCTGTATCCGGATCGCCACCATCATTCGCTAAGAGCATGAAGGCGAGTATCCGATCTGTCGCGGCGACCCGAAGTAGTGCAAACTTACACATACATCTTCACAGTTTCGATTCTCGAGGCGCCAGCCGCGCCGGAATAGCTTGGAAGGAATTGATAGTGTCTACGGTGCAACCACCTCGCGCAGATGGCCAGGGAATGACGCTAATGGGGCGGGCTCCGGCTGAGCCGGTTGAGCTCGCCGAAGTGGCCGTGCTCCTTGATCCGGATGACGCCGTGGCAATTGCCAAACAGCCATTACTGCCGCGGACCGTCCTTCGCACCGCGAACGGAGAGGTCCGCGTTGCACAGATGATTCCGCCCGGCCACAAGGTGGCGATGCGCGAGGTGCCACAGGGTGGCGAAGTCCGCCGGTACGGACAAATCATCGGTTTCGCCACCAAAGACATCTCCCCGGGTGACCACGTCCATAGCCACAACTTGTCGGTGGGCGAGGGGCTCGAACTCGACTATGCGCCGAGCTCCGAGTATCGCCCAGTCGACTATGTACCCGAGGATCAGCGCCGCACATTCATGGGATTCAGGCGAAAAGATGGTCGCGTCGGGACCAGGAACTACGTGGCGATTCTGGCATCGGTGAACTGCTCTTCGTCGGCGACACGCCAGGTCGCCGACTACTTCCGGGACCCGGAGGTGATGAAGGCGTATCCCAACGTCGACGGCGTCATCCCGCTCGGCACCAAAGGCGGCTGCGGTGCGCACTACGGGTCATCTGACCTCGGGGTTTTACAGCGGACCATGGCCGGGATCGTCGACCATCCAAACGTCGGTGGTTACGTGATTCTGAGCCTCGGCTGCGAGGTAAACCAACCGACTGACCTGATCGAGTCGACCGGTCTCGGCAATGGGCATCAACCAACCGTTCTGACCATACAGCAGGACGGCGGCTTCGCCAAGACGGTGGAGGCCGGGATTGCGGCTGTCAAGCAGATCCTGCCCGTGGCGAATCAGGCCCAACGCGAGCCGATCCCGGCCTCTGAGCTCGTGGTCGCCCTGCAGTGCGGTGGGTCTGATGGCTGGTCGGGAGTGACCGCCAACCCTGGACTCGGCCGCGCCGCCGACGAAATCGTTCGTCAGGGCGGGACAGTGGTCCTCGGCGAGACAACCGAGGTCTATGGCGGCGAGCACCTTTTGACCCGCCGCGCCAAGAACGCGCAAGTAGCCCAGGACCTCATCGACCGCATCCATTGGTGGGAGAACTACACCGCGCTGTTCGGCGCGTCGATCGACAACAACCCCGCGCCAGGGAACAAGTTGGGCGGACTTACGACGATCTTCGAGAAATCCCTTGGCGCGATCGCCAAGGCAGGAAATACGCCGCTCAACCAGGTTGCTGGGTATGGCGAGCGCGTCACCGAGCGCGGTTTCGTCCATATGGACACACCCGGCTACGATCCGGTTTCCGTTACCGGTCAGGTTGCCGGTGGTTGCAACGTCGTCGTGTTCACGACAGGCCGGGGCTCCGCGTTCGGCTTCAAACCCGCACCCTCCGTCAAGATCGCCACGAACTCCACCCTCTACGCCAACCAGGAACCGGACATGGACATCAACGCCGGGAAGGTGCTTGACGGGATCAGCCTCGACGAGCTCGGGCAGGAGATCTTCGAGAAGGTCCTGGCGGTGGCTTCGGGGGAGCGGACCAAGAGCGAGCTCGCCGGGGTGGGGGAAGAGGAGTACAACCCCTGGATCATTGGGGCGATGCTCTAAGCAGCGATCGTCACAACCGTGATTGACGAAGACGGCGCGCTCCGATTGCTCGCTGAGTTCCGCGAGAAGGCCGAGCCACTCGGGGTCGCCGTCTTTCGGGTTGCGTCGAAGACCTCGGCGGCACAGGCGGTGGCCGACTGGGCCGATTCACTTGGAGCCGAAAGCGTCCTCGTCGCGACCGAGCTCATGGAGCGGGCGTCGTCGATCCCCGCAGAGCTGGAGAAATGCGGTTTGCGGGTTAAATCCTCGACGTCGCCGGAAGCGACGCGGGACGCCCCTCTCGGTCTCAGTCTCGGACGCCTCGCCATCGCCGAGACCGGATCCGTTCTCCTCTCGGAACCCTCTCTGGAGGACCGCTCTGTGGGGATGCTGACGCTGGCGCACGCGACGCTTTGCCCAACCTCCGCCCTGGTTGCTTCGCTTGATGACGCCGTGCCCATGCTCCGCGAGCTCTCTCTGGCGCGGGGTGGTGGATTCTCGACCCTGGTCACCGGACCGAGCCGAACCGCGGATATCGAGCGGGTGCTCACCGTCGGGGTTCAGGGTCCCGGCAAGGTCATGACGCTCTTCGTCGACGATCTTTAGGGGAGCGACTGATGGACCCGGAGCGCACGCGCGTCATTCAGCGTGATCTGAACCGCACCTACCCCACGATCGTGCGCGGCGAGGGGGTCTATCTCTACGACGACGAGGGAAATCGCTATATCGACGGCAGCGGTGGTTCGGCGGCGGTGACCGCGGTCGGCCACGCTGTGCCAGAGGTGATCGTGGCGATTGCGGACCAGCTCTCGCGCCTTTCCTATGCACCAACACATGCTTTTACGACCGATGCGGTAGAGCGCTGCGCCCGGATCATCATCGAGGAATTCGCGCCCGAGGGTTTCGGAAAGGTCTCGTTCGTCTCGGGAGGGTCCGAGGCAACCGAAAACGCTGTCAAGATGGCGCTTCAGTACCACCGTGAACGTGGGAATGGCTCCCGCCACCTCGTAATCGGGCGACGCTCATCATTCCACGGCGCGACGATTGCGGCGCTCGCGTTCGGCGGGAACGCCGGGCGCCGCCGGCCGTTTTCGGCGATCTTGCCACCCGCCGAGCACATTGCGCCGTGTCATCCGTACCGGTGCCGCGCCAACTCGGCGTGCCCCGAGTGCGACCTGTCGTGCGCCGACAACCTGGAGCTCACGATTCGGCAAGTCGGTGCTGACAATGTTGCCGCGTTCATTGCCGAGCCCATCGTCGGCGCGACCCTCGGTGCGGTTCCGGCGACACCCGGCTATTTCCAGCGGATTCGCGATATCTGTGATCGCTACAGCGTCCTGTTCATCGCCGATGAAGTAATGACCGGTTTAGGTCGAACGGGACGGCGGTGGGGCCTCGATCACTGGGGCGTCATCCCGGACCTGATCGTCTGCGCTAAAGGGATCAGTGGTGGCTACGCCCCGCTTGGCGCCGTGCTCGCGAAGCCTGAATTTGTTGGAGAGGTGCGCTCACGTAGCGGTTCATTTGTCATCGGGCATACATCGTCGTCCGGGAACCCGATGTCGTGCGCCGCAGGGGCCGCGGTACTGCGCTACACGATTGACAACGGACTTATCGAGAACGCCGCGACAGTCGGGGGATATTTCAAAGACCGGCTGTTCGAGCTTGCCCGGCGCCATGAGATCATCGGCGATGTTCGCGGGCTCGGGCTCCTGCTTGGTGTTGAGTTGGTCCGAAATCGTCTCACGAAAGAGCCATTTCCCCCCGCATGGGGCGTCGCGCGTCGGGTCGCCAACGCCACCCTCGAGCGCGGGCTGGTGTCGTATCCGGGCGCGGGCACTGCCGACGGAGTCGCCGGAGATCATCTCCTGTATGCGCCGCCTCTGATCATCAATCGGCAGCAGATCGACGAGATGGTTCATATTCTCGACAAGAGTCTGACCGCCAGTCACAATGGATCTGACTGCTGCTCCTGAGTCTTCCAGCTAGTTTCCGGTCGTCGACTCCTCCTTTGCCGCGAGCAGTGCACGTAGCTCCCGTCGAAGCAGCTTCCCGGAGGGTGATCTCGGGAGTTGAGGTAAGAGCTGAATGTGGTCGGGGATCTTGTAGCGGGCGAGCCGCTCCCCGCAATGCCGGAGCAAATCGGCAACGGCAGTTTCGGGATCGCCGCGCCACACCACCGCGGCGACGGGCCGGCTCCCCCAATCTCCATCTGCCACACCGACCACGCCAGCATCTTCCACCGACGGGTGCCTGTGCAACACTCGCTCGATCTCAGCTGGGTAGACGTTCTCTCCACCGGAGATGATCAGATCGTCCCGACGATCGACAACGTAGAGGTACCCTTCATCGTCCATGTAACCGGCGTCACCGGTTTGAAACCACCCGCCGGCGCTCGTTCCCGCGGGTCGATCTTCGGCACCGACGTATCCGGCGAAGAGGGTCGGCCCCCGAATCTCGATCGAACCTATTTCACCGGGCGATGCGGATCCGCTCGGCGCAATGATCCGGACCTCTGTCAGAGGGAGCGGACGGCCAGACGAATAGCGGCTTGGACGCGGCTTCCTCTGGAAGGAGGGTTGTTGCCTGGGATGTGGTTTCGGTGAGGCCGTACGTCGGAGCAACGGGGACGCCGAGACGCAAACATTCCTCGATGAGACTGGGCGGCGTTGGACTGCCCCCGACGAGAACGCGGCGGACGGATACGGGCCACCGCGCATCGCCATGAACCTCCAGCATACGTTTCAGCATGGAGGGGACAACGGATACGAGTGTGGCGCCGTCCGCGATAGCCGACATCATGTTCTTAGGCTCGAACCGCTCCTGGAGAACGACCGGGAGCGCACCGATGACGGCGCGAAACAGGATTGAAAGGCCGCCGACGTGAAACAGTGGCATAGACGCTAACCAGACGTCGTTTGAGAGATGGCCAAGATGGAGCGCGGAGCCGATCGCGCTGAACCAGAGGTTGCCGTAACTGATACGGGCGCCTTTCGGCCGACCACTTGTGCCCGAGGTGTAGATGACCGCCGCTTCTCGAGCCAGGTTGATTGGCGGCGCGCCACTCATTCGCGTGCCTGATTGCGGAGCCCGCTCGAGTTCCTTCACGGCCACGATCCTGAGGGGAAGCCCCGCGCAGGCGCTACGTGCCACATCGACCCGTTCCTGGTCGACGACCAGGACTGTGACCGCGGAATTCGACAGCTGCCACGCGATCTCCTCGCTCGTCTGCCGCCAGTTGAGCGGGACGATTGGCGCTGCGAGACGTGTTGCCGCGTGGACCGCGATAACGAATCCCGGACGATTCGCGCTGAGGATTCCAATTCGGCCAGCGTCCTCGCCTCGGGCGTCCGCCAGGATCACTGCCGCGGCAGATGTCGACCGTTGCAGGTCGGCATATGTCCAGTGTTTATCGGCAAACGAGAGGGCGAGTTTCTTCGGGTGCAACCGCGCCGCGGCATCGAGCCAATTCGGTAGCTGCAAACTCGGCAGTCACAATCGATTCGGGGTCCACGAATTCCACGAGTTACGGCAACCGCGGGTACTTCGAGAAATCTGGCTGGCGCTTTTCCAGGAAGGCATTCTTGCCTTCGCTGCCTTCGTCGGTCATGTAGAAGAGGCGGGTGGCATCGCCTGCAAGTTGCTGTATCCCGGCCAGCCCATCTGTGTCGGCGTTGAATGCCGCCTTTAGGAACCGGATCGCGGTCGGGCTGTGTGTCAGGATCTCCCGTGCCCATTGGACCGCTTCAGCCTGGAGTTGATCGACCGGAACGATGGTATTGACCAGACCCATCGTGAGCGCTTCCTGGGCATCATACTGGCGACAGAGATACCAGATCTCTTTCGCTTTTTTCTGACCAACCGTGCGTGCCAGAAGCCCCGCGCCATACCCCGCGTCGAAACTCCCTACTCGAGGCCCGGTTTGCCCAAATCGGGCGTTGTCGGCCGCGATCGTCAGGTCGCAGACGAGATGGAGTACGTGGCCGCCACCGATGGCATACCCGGCGACCGCGGCGATCACCGGTTTCGGAATGTAGCGAATGAGGTGCTGGAGGTCGAGCACGTTCAGCCGCGGAATCTTGTCCTCGCCAACGTAACCGGCCTCACCACGGACCTTTTGGTCGCCGCCGGAGCAGAACGCCTCTGAACCAGCCCCCGTGAGAATCACTACCCCGACGTCGAGGTCTTCCCGGGCATCCGCGAAGGCGTCGATCATCTCGGCGACCGTCAGCGGTCGGAACGCATTGCGCACCTGGGGCCTGTTTATTGTTACTCGCGCTATTCCGTCGCCGCTCTTCTCGAAAATGATGTCTTCGTAGACCCTGACCTGGCTCCAATTCACGTCCACTGGCTGATCTCCTGCCCGTTGGTGGCGCCCCGATGCTCCCATTTGTCGAGAAACTCGCGGACTGAGGCGACAAACTCCTCCGGTCGCTCGAGATGCACGGCATGGCCCGCTTCCTGAACAACCGCGACTTTGGCGTCCGGTATCTTGATACCCATTTGACCGGCCAGTCCCGCGAACTTCCGGTCGAGGGATCCGGCAATCAACAGCACCGGCGCCTGAATCTCACCGAGTCGATCCCAATACGATGGCTGCGCGCCTTGACCCATGCCACGAAGACTGTTCGCCAGTCCGATGTCACTATTGCCGAGACGCACGTCGCGCTGGTGCTGAAGCACTTCGTCAGGAAGGGCGCGTTGACTCTCCCACATGGGAAGCCGTTCCCACTCACCGACAAACGCCTCTACCCCAACTTCCTCGATTCGCCGTGCCAGATTCTCGTCTGCCGCGCTGCGCTGGAGTCGTTCTCCCTCGTCCTGAATACCAGGCGTAGCGCTCTCCAGAATCAATGAGGAGACCCGGTTTGGGTGACAGAGAGCCAATCCCAGCGCCAGTCTCCCGCCCATCGAGTAGCCGAGCCAGGCAGCTCGAGCCAGGCCCAACTGGTGCATCACCTCGGCGAGATCGTCCAACGCGCGCTCGAAGCCATAGCGTGATTGGTCCTGGGGAGCCGACGATGCCCCATGGCCGATGAGATCGATGGCGATGACGCGATGGTGTCCTGGCCAGTTCATGACCGATGGAGGACCAGGATGCCGAGCTGCCGGTGAACCCGTGCAAGAGCACGAGAGGCGGCCCGTTGCCGTACTCTACAACATGGAAATCGATGCCGTTGGCGCGAACAACGGTCATATCAATGCGCGATCCTGGCATCCGATCGCAGCGCATCGGCAACGGCTGCCCAAACCGCGCGATGTTGGTGAACGTTCCGGTCGCGATTGGTGACAATCTCGACGATTGAGAGACCTCGCTGCTGCATGGAGGTACACAGATCGCGTCGAAACGCCGGCCAGGTATGCGGTCGGGCGTACGACGCTCCGAAGAGCGGTGCGACCAAGCCGATGTCGAGTCCTGTCGGCGTACCGAAAAGGCTTTCGAACAAATGGCCTTCGAGTTGTTCTGCTTGTGGCAGGAACGAGAAGATGCCACCGCCATTGTTGTTGACCACGACAACCGTGGCATTGAGTTCGAACAACTTCGCCGCGAGCATCCCATTCAAATCGTGGACGAAGGAGAGATCGCCAATGAGCAAGACAACCGACCCGTTTGAGACAGCGGCCGCTCCCAGGGCGGTCGACACCACGCCGTCGATGCCGTTTGCGCCGCGGTTGCTCACGATTCGCAACTGCCGAAGATCCCCGTGGACGAAGGCATCAATGTCTCGGATTGGCATGCTGTTGCCGACGACCAGTGTCGCGTCCTCGGGCAGCACCGCCGCAACCTCCGCCGCGACGCGGCCCTCGAATAGCTCCTCGTCCCGCGCCAACGACTGATCGATCGCGTTCCTGGTTGTGCAATCGACCTGCCTCCAGGCTCTGAGCCAGTCGGGATTTGCCGGCAATACCGTGCTCGCCAACTTCTTCGCGACAGCCGCGAGGGTAACCGCCGCGTTGGCGTGAATGTAATGTCTGGCCACGTGTGTGGGATCCCGGGGCATCCCGGGGTCGATAACGATCTGAGGCACCTCGGATCGGGCGGCAAGGAATTGCTGAAGAGGTTTGGAAGTCGGGATGGCACCGGTGCGAATGACGATCTCCGGTCGAAGTGCGTCGGCCGTCTCCTGGTCTCGCAGCAACGGATCATAGCCATCGATGACGTGCGAGCGATCGTGAGAACCAAATCGAAGGCCGCTCAATGAGTCCGCCAAAATCGGATATCCGCTGGCCGTACCAAAGGCCGTCACAGCGGACGCCAGGCCTCGTGCCTCACCCGGCCCGCAGACGACGATGCCTAACGGCTCAGTGGCAACCTGGTCGGCCAGCCCTGCAATAACTCCTTCGTCTGGATGGAGCAAGCTTGGTTCCATCGTCATGGTCGGCTCCGGACCGTGGGCATACTCGAACAGAGTTGCGAACTGAGCCGATGGTTTCAAATTGGGAGGAAGCAGGGGCTCGCGGAACGGGAAATTGAGATGGACCGGTCCCGCCGGCTCGGACCGCGCGGTCTGGGCCGCTCTCGCTGCCGTCGCGCGCGCGTGCCGAGAGAGCGCGGCATCTGCGGCGGGAACAGGCATGTCCGCAAACCACTTGACGTGCTCCCCGTAAATCCGAAGCTGGTCGATCGTTTGGGCCGCTCCCCAATCACGCAGCTCCGGCGGCCGGTCCGCGGTCAAGGCGATCAGCGGAACCCGGCTAAGGTGCGCTTCGACGATAGCGGGAAAGAAATTTGCCGCCGCCGTGCCAGATGTACTGAGCATGGCCACCGGCTGACCAAGCTGCCGCGCCATACCGAGGGCGAAGAACGCCGCCGCTCGCTCGTCGATGTGAACCCACACGCGGACGTTCGGGTGAGCGGCGAGTGTGATGGCGAGAGGGGTCGATCGGGAGCCAGGGCAGACAACCGCGTGATGCACGCCGTTACCAGCCAGAGCATCGACGAAAGCGCTTGCCACGGTGAGATTGGCACGTCCGGAGTCGAGGGTCATGCGGCACCGAGTGCCGAAAGCATCGGCCGCAACTTCAAGCACGTCTCTTCGTACTCGTCCGTGGGAACCGACGCGGCCACGATGCCGCAGCCGGCGAACAGTGATGCTGTCGTCCCAGACAGAATTGCGGACCGGATAGCGACGGAGAACTCACCAGAGCCGTCCAAATCCATCCACCCAAACGGACCCTGCGTACCAGCCCCGGTCGATCTCCTCCAACTCACGGATCATCGTTATCGCCCGGTCGCGGGGATAACCGCCGACGGCGGGTGTAGGGTGCAGGCGCTCGACGAGATCGAGCACAGTGCCGGCGTCGTGCAATACTGCCGTGAGCGGGGACTCGAGATGTTGAACTGAGCGAGCAGTGATTACGCGAGGAGTTCCTGGGAGACGAGTGACGTTCTCGCAGACCTCCGTGAGGGCGTTCACGGTCGATCGGACCACAATCTCGTGTTCTTCAAGGTCCTTCTCGCTGGCAAGGAGCTGCGCGGCAAGATGGCTCTGCTCACCTTCACTCGTACCGACGCCGATGGAACCCGCGAGGCACGTCACCTCCACGTGACCATGCTGGAGTCGGACCAGCCGCTCCGGGGTGGCACCGATGAACCATGAGCTGCCCGCCTGGGTGGCAAAAAGGGTCGCGGAAGGATCGACCCGACGCAAGCGAGCCAGGGCCGAAACCGGCGAGAACGGCCTGTCGGCGAGCAACCGTTCCTCTCGTGCGAGCACGACCTTGTCGAGCGTTGCCTGACGAATCATCGCGACCGCGGTCGCTACTGACGATTCCCAGGCGTCGCGGCTGGGAACTGACTGCCGACGAACGTTCGTCTGGTGAGGTAGTACGGTCAGGGGTGTGTCTGCCCAGTGGCGAGCTCGCCGCAGGAGGGATTGCAAGCGCCTTTCCACACTGCTAGGAGCTGATTCTGGAGCGACTTGCACCGTGATGCGAAGCAGGACTTCCTCACCCTGGATCTGTAGAAGCACCTCCGGGACATTCAGCGTCGCGTCGGAAAAGTCGCACCAGGGCAGCGCCCGTTGCCCGCAGTCCGCAAACGCGAAGCCTCCTATGCACGGGAATGGTGCGTCTTCGTCGCCGCGAATGAGCCTCTGTCGCATATCCTGCATCGCCGCCGACACCTGGCCAAATCGCCCGGGACCAGCAGCACGAACAGAGAAGGCTGTTCCCGCACCAGAAAACGCGATTCCTGCTCTGGGTTGCGCCCAAAGAGTTCCCGCGCCGAGCTCATCGGAGCTCGCCGACAGGAAGCTGATCGGGTCGGGTGCGAAGGAGAGGAATTCCACGTGTGTCAGGAGCGCCGGCCGCATCAGGCGTCGAGCAAGCGTCACTGCCTCCTGGATGCTGCCGCTCATCCCAGATAGATGCCGATCGACGGCGAATGCAGAGGTCATCGTCGTCCCTCGCCACCGGCCCCGGTCACCCCGAACAGCAGAAGGGACCGCAAGACCGGATAGGTCTCCTCCAACTGCTGAGGTTCACCGGTCATCAGCCAGCGCAGCACAACCTGGTTTACCGCTCCGTACCATGCATGCGCCGCCAGGCGAGTGTCGAGGGGTGGGATGTGGCCCCCGACGACCGCCTCGTCGAGGCAGTCCCCAATCAGCGTCGCGAACCTGCCGTGCAAGTCATTGAGCTTCACTGTGAAATCCTTGCCTGCCCCCAGCGCTTCGACGAGGAGCAGGCGCGCCAGGAGGCGGTGACTCCCGAACGCGTGCAACACTTCGCGAAGCGCCGCGTCGCCACGGTCGAGCGGATTCGCCTCGGTTGCCATGGCAGATTCGACGCGTCGCAGTAGCGCCTCGCTCGCTTCGTCGAGCAGCGTTAGGAACAAGGCTTGCTTGCTCGGAAAATGAAAGTACAGTCCCCCTTTGGATGTCTCGGATGCCCGAGCGATCTCGTCGATGGCCGTATCGTTGTATCCGTACTTAGTGAAGACCACGAGCGCGGACTCGAGGAGTCGCTGTCGGCGTGTTCGACTTCGTTCCTGAATGTTCGTCATCGTGCGCCTGGGAGAAACCGACCGACTAGTCGGTTGGATATTGTAGCGCGAACGGAGTGCGGATGAGTGGGGCAGACTACTGATGACAATGGCCGTGCAAGTTCGTCGCGGTGACGGTTCCGTCATCGTCATGGTCCACGGAGATTTCGGCGATGGGTACGAGTCCTGGGGCCGAGCCTGTGAGCTGATCGGGCGGCGGTACCGCATGGTCGTCGTCGACCGTCCAGGATTTGGGGTGTACCTTGGACCAGACGACTGCTTCTCGATTGCCGGTGAGGCTTGCTACGTGCGTAGCGCCGTCGAGGAGATGTCCCTTTCGTCATTCCACCTCGTCGGCCATTCATATGGTGCCCTTGTCGCGCTCGAAACGGCGATCGCACGGCCCGACGGCATCCGGAGCCTTCATCTCATAGAGCCGCCTCTGCTCGATCTGCTCCCCGAGCATCCGCTGGTTCAGGAAATGAATCAGAGCACCAAGGCAATCGTGGAGAACTACACGGCCGCGGGCGACGAGGCGACCACGAAAGCGTTTTTCTCCATGATTGGCGCCGATCGCGCCATCGAGCGGATCCAGGGGACGGCCGAGTGGGACCGGCTTTGCGCCCACGCGAGCCGTTTTGCACGCGGTGAGCTGGCCAGCGATTACCCGCGCGGCGCTCTGGGCCAGCTCAGGGAGGACATTCCAGTCATCCTGTACACCGGCGGTCGGAGCCATCCCACGCTCCGCCTCATCGCAGCGAAGTTCGCGGAGACCATCGATCGTGCTCGTGTCGTTGAGATTGCAGAGGCGGGCCATGCCGTGCACATGTCCGGGCCGGTCTTTATCGACGCGCTTCTCGGCATCCTGGGGGACGTTGACCGCGATTGGAATGAACGCGTCTCACTGCCGAGCAGTGAACCCTCCGGCAAATAAAGTCCGCTGACCCGAGGGCTGCGGCAAAGAGACGACGTACGCGGTTTCGATGCCAGAGATGGATTTCAGTTCGTCGAGCGCTTCCGGGGGAATCGCGTCGTCGACGTTGAGCACCATGATTGCTTCACCTCCCCGGCGAGGAAGGTGACGGCCCACCTGCATACCAGCGATGTTCACGTCGTGGCGGGCAAGGATCGTCCCGACCGCGCCGATCACTCCAGGTTGGTCACGGTGGTGAGTGATCAACACGTCGCCGGCCAGTGGGCTGTTCAGCGTGAATCCATCGACTTCCATAATGGCTGCGTTCTGGCGATCCCACAGTACCGTCACATGGTGCGAAAGCGGACCGTCCTCGGCGCTAACGACCTCGAAAGAGAAGTCAGGAGACCGGGAGGGATCGGCATCCCCACTCACAATCCGCAAACGGATACCGTGTTCGTCGGCCAGCAGCCTCGCGTTGACCGGTGTCACCCGCTGATGTGTCCAGCGCTGCAAGGCTTCGCTCAGCGCGGCCGCTACTACGTGCTCCACGACATCGCCAGGAACGTTTCCACGGACGGTCACACTAAACGTGTCAGGCAGGTCTGGTTCGAGTACGGCCAGGAGTCGGCCGGCGGCGCCCGAGGCGGTGGTCAGGCGCTGTAGCTCGGGGGCGTGAAGCGAGGCTGCTGGCAGATTGACCGCGTTCGGCACTGCCTCGCCACGCAATGCTGCCAGTGTCGTCGTGCTGATCACGTCTCCCACAGCGGCCAGGGCCTCGGCACTCGAACCGCCAGTGTGCGGGGTAACAACCGCCGTCGGAATGCGGAAGAGGGGACTTTCAATCGCTGGCTCATGGGGATAGACGTCCACGCCGGCGCCGCGGATACGACCATCCGCCAGAGCTTCGGCGAGTGCATCTTCGTCGACCACCCCGCCACGAGCGGCATTGATCACAATCGCGCCCGGCTTGAGGTGCGAAATCGCCTCGCTGTCTAGTAGGTGAAACGTCTCGGGATTCTCCGGGACATGGAACGTCACGACATCAGATGTCTGGAGGAGCGTCTCGAAATCGACCGGAGCCGCCCCGAGTTCCGTGAAGCGCTGAGGGGTCACGTAAGGATCGTAGGCGAGTATCCGCATTTCAAATGCGCGGAGACGCCGGGCAACTTGGGAACCGACCCTGCCCAGTCCGACGATCCCCACCGTGCGGCCGCGCAGGTCGATCGGGCGCATCTGCTTTCGTTCCCAGCGCCCGGCGCGAGTGGACACATCCGCGATGACGATTTGACGAGTGACCGCCAGGAGTAGCGCAATCGCGTGCTCCGCCGCCGAAACCGCGTTCGCTCCAGGCGCATTCAGCACCAGCACACCGGCCCGGGTGGCGGCGCTCACGTCGATATTGTCGACGCCGACACCGGCACGGGCGACCACGCGCAGGTTGCGTCCGGCGCTCAACACCGCTTCGCTTACTTCCGTCTCGCTGCGGACCACGAGCGCATCGGCGTCGCGCACTGCCTCGAGCAAAGCCGGGACATTCAGGCCGTCGACGTCGACGATTGTTGCCGCTGCGGCCAGTCGTTCCCTGGCGGCCGGGTGGATCGCGTCGCTGATGACCACTACTGGCCGGTGCTCAACGCCGTCGGGTCCGAGCGTGACTCGGTTGGAGGCGAGCGAGTCGTTCACGGCATCCTGCCCTCCGCGGGCGATGTGCGCTGCGATGAGATCGAAAAGACCATCCAGATCATCCGCCGCGGCGATCATCGGGTCGTCCAATGTGTCACCGGGTTCCCCGGCCTTGACCAGGAAACAGGTGACCCCCGCCGCGGCGTAATTGCGGGCGTGTCGCAGGCTATCTTCAACCGCGTGACTGAAGCCGGAGCGGAGGGCTACCGCCGCTTTCAAATCCGCGAAAACGATCGGACAGTCGGGGAATTTATGGGACCGCAGCCAGGCCCGCGTCATCTCAGCCGATGGCTCCGGTCTGGCCGTCACGATAGCGATATTGTCCGGGCCAACGAGCGCAATCGCGCGGCGTAAAAAGTTGGCAGCGTCAGGGTCCGGCTTGAGCTGGGATGCGGGGCCCTCCGGGCCGTAGACCCAGTCCCGCACCTGTTCTGGCACATTGAGACCTGCGGAATCGACGAAGGCGCTTTCGGGCATCTCGACGCCGAAGCGAGCCGACGCTGCGTGGGCCAGTGGGCGCGGGTGTTCCGTCAGCACCCCATCGAGATCAATCGCAAGTCTGAATCGCCCTGCTTCTGCCATTTCACCCTTCAGCTTCTCGGGGCATCAATCAAATGGCGCGCACCGGACACTCCGGCGCGCGCTGCCACAATCGAGATTAGCACCAGGGCAAGGAGGTGTCTACTGCTGATTCCGGGACTCTTGGCTACTACCTTGCGTTCGAGAACGGAATGTTGTCCTCGCTTAGTGGGTCGCCGTCTCTTTGGTAAGACGCAGATGAACCACGTCGGTCCCGAACTCGTCGATGTCTGCCAATGTAAACGTGGAGCGCTCCTTGAAGATGAGCCCTTCAGAGACGGTGACGCTCTCGACGAGTCCCATTTCCCCAAGTTCAAACGCAACGACGTCACCGAGGTGATGTTGATCACTGGAGATCGCCCGAGTCCCCTTGCCGAGGACGACCTCATTTTCTCCAAGGTTCGACTCAATCTCGACTGCCGGTGGATCCAGTGGCGCGATATCGAAAAAGCTGCCGCTATCCGGATAATCTCCAGGAGCGGGGGGAGCGTCCGCATAGATCGGACCGCCAACCCCGGCCGCGGGAATAAAGGTGGTAGAGGGCTCGACCCGCTGCGGGAACGACACTTCTTCGGAGTCCTCGGACCGACGACTCACTCTCCGCCCTGGCCGCCGATTCTTCCAGATGGAGACCATCTTGATCGCTTCTCGCAATGGACGAGACTCCGATCATGTGCTTGGCACTATCGAAGAGTCCCTCGTCGACGACAACCGACGTTGCTCGCTTGGTGCCGGCGTCAACGAGCAGCCCGTCGACTGCGCCGAGCCGTTTGCCACCTTTGCCGAGAATGGACGCGCCGAATTCGACCTGCATCATCGCTCCCTTTCATACTTCCGCACGTCGTGATTGTTTTACCTCGACGCGTGCTTCGTGCCACCGAGGAGAATATGGCACGTCTGCTGAGTCGATGCATGCGAGCGCTGCGTCAACTGATGGGACGATGCGAAGAAACGACCTGGAACGAACAAGCGTTTCCGAAAATGCGCACGCTTTCTAATCCCGTCCAGATGGTCATCCATCTCCGAAGGGGCGCCGCCCGATTCACCGTCGAAAGTTGCTGATGAAACTTCACCGATTCGACCTCATGACTCGCCGGCTGGCGACCTCTCGCGATCGCAGAAGTGTCCTGCGTACGGCAGCGTCAATTGCGGTATTCGCTCTGGCCGGCCTTCACCGAACCGCCATGGGACAAGGCGGATGTGCCGAGAGCTGTGCCGAGGGAGAGGTATGTAGCGGGGGAGTCTGCAGGACGCCGTGCGAAAACCATCGCGACTGCCGGAGCAAGCACGACGACCCCTGTGTCTCCAATACCTGCCTTCAGGGTTTTTGTGTCTCGACGATCGTCGAATGTCTTCCGGGTCACGAGTGTTGCGAGGGCGAGTGCTGTCCCACGTCCTGCGACTTTGACGACGACTGCACGGTGTTCGACCCGTGTTGGTGGGGTCGATGCGGAGTCAGCGGTCAGTGCGAGTTCACCGAGATTGACCCGTGCCACGTGTGCACGACCGACCTGGACTGTACCAATAGCGGGCAGAACACCATCTGCTGCGATGGCGCCTGCCGCCGACCGTGCCCCACGGGGATGTTGATGGGCAAAGGGTGTGAGTGCCAGGCGATCGGGTCCCCGACACTTGACGGCGTGGTCGTTATAGATGATGCGAGTGGCTGAGCTCAAGAAAGCGCGACGCCGGGCGTACCTACGTCTCCCGTGCGCCGTCACCGTCCGCGAGCCGCTTCAACTCAAAGAGTTTCGTTAGCGCTTCTAGCGGCGAGAGCGACTCCACATCGAGCTCCTGGATCGTCGCCACCACGGGACTTGGCGGGGCAAAAAGCGTGAGCTGAAGTGATGTGTTGTCCGGGGCCGGAGTCATCATCGCCTGTTTGCGGCCTTGCCTCCCATCCTTCGAGGTGCGGTGCTCCAGATCCGAGAGAATCTCCCGAGCACGCCGCGTCAGAGCCCTCGGTACGCCGGCAAGCTCGGCGACGTGGATTCCGTAGGAACGGTCGGCTCCTCCCGGCACGACGCGGTGCAGAAAAACGACGCGGTCACCCTCCTCGAGCACGTCCATGCGCGCACAGCAGACACCGGGAAGATGATCGGCCAGAGCCGTCATCTCGTGAAAATGGGTGGCAAATAGCGTGCGGCAGCCCAACCGGGTTGCATTGTGCAAGTACTCGACAACCGCGCGAGCGATGGCCAGGCCGTCCCAGGTCGAGGTGCCTCGTCCGATCTCATCGAGTAAGACGAGGCTCCTGGGCGTGGCGTGGTGCAGGATATTGGCTGTTTCGATCATCTCGACCATGAACGTCGACTGACCTGATGAAATATCGTCCTGCGCCCCGATTCGGGTGAAGATTCGGTCGACAAGACCGATGCGGGCGGAGGCGGCAGGAACGAATGACCCGATCTGTGCCATCAGGACGATGAGCGCGGTCTGCCGGAGCCAGCTGCTCTTACCGGCCATGTTCGGCCCAGTGAGGATGGTGATGCGGTGGTCCTCGTCGTCGAGAAGAGTATCGTTCGGAACAAACTCACCTGGGGGCAAAAGCGTCTCGAGCGTTGGGTGGCGGCCGCCCACGATCTCGATCGACAACGAGTCGTCCACGAGCGGCCGGACATAATCCCGCGCGGCGGCCACGTCGGCAAGCGTCATGACAACGTCTATGTAAGCAATCGCGGCCGCGGCCATGCACAATTCGCGTGCATGGGCGGCAATTTCTGCCACGATCCGCTTTACCAGGTCTGCTTCGAGGTGGGCCAGGATCTCTTGCGCTCCCAGAACTCGAGTTTCGGCCTCCTTTAACCTCGCCGTGACGTAACGCGTGCCGTTTGTCAGCGATTGGCGCGGGAGATAGTCCTCCGGCACCACATCCCGCGACCCGCCGGAAGCGGCCCGCTCCCTTTCGGCCGTGGCCAGCGCCGTGGCGCTGATCTCGATGTAGTAGCCGAATACCCGGTTGTAACCGACTTTGAGCGAGCGAATCCCGGTGCGTTCCCGTTCCTGCCGCTCGAGCCCGGCGATCCAGGCGCGTGCATCACGAACGGACCGATCGTGATCGTCCAACTCAGGAGCAAACCCCGGTCGGATGGCATGGCCCTCACCAAGAGCAGCGGGAGGGTCGTCTGGCAGCGCTCGGCAAAGAAGGTCATGGATAGTGCTGCACGAACCGACTACCTCTTCCAGCGGCGGACCGCCGGATACATGCGTGGTTTCGGCCGCAACGACGGTAACGAGCTGAAGCGATTGCCGTAACAGGCCAAGTTCGCGGGGAGATATCGCGCCCGTGACGGCACGATTGGCAAGCCGCTCGATATCGCCGATCTTGCCTAACACCTCCCGGACAGAGGTCCGAGAGAGCGGATCCTCTACGCATTGCTGCACCGCGGCCTGACGGGCATGAATCTGGTCGAGATCGAGAAGTGGCTGCCCGAGCCACCGGCGCAGCAATCGAGCACCCATCGGCGTCCGGGTCTCGTCAAGCACGGCCAGGAGTCCATGCCGTTTCTCACCGCGCGAACTTTCCAAAAGCTCGAGATTTCGGCGGGCCTGAAGGTCCAGCACCATGAAGCCATCCGCGCTATAGGTGTGGAGGGAGGAGATCTGGCCCAGGGCCGAGCGCTGCGTGTCGGCTAGGTAAGCGAGCAATGCCCCTGCCGCCTGGGCCGCCGTTCGTTGATCGGAAAGCCCGAATCCGTCCAATGACTGCACCGTGAAATGCGTAAGGAGTACCTCGGTTGCACGATCCGGCTTCCAATGCCACGAATCAGTGCGGCTGACTGTCAGATTCGGCGGCAGCCAGCTCTCCGCATTGTCTGAGCTAGATTCCTGGGGCTCCGCACGCAACACAACTTCGACCGCTCCCAGCCGGAGCAGTTCGCGGCTCGCGGCGACCTGGACCTCTGCCGGTGACTTGGCGACGAGTTGCGTCGCCGCGAACTCGCCTGTGGAGAGGTCGGCGTAGGCGATTCCCCCTCGCGCGCCGTCGAAGGCCACCGCCGCGATAAAGCTGTTGCGCCGGCTGTCGAGCATGGCCGGATCGGTTACCGTACCCGGTGTGACAATCCGTGTGACATCTCGGTCGATGAGCGGGCGGCTCCGGTCCGAGCCGCCAATCTGCTCGCAGATCGCCACTTTGTGACCAGCCGCAACCAGGCGGGCGATGTAGCCATCTGCCGCGTGATGCGGAATCCCGGCCATCGGCACGCGGACGCCCTTACCCATCTCCCGGCTGGTGAGCACGATGTCCAGCACGCGCGCGGCGAGTTCCGCATCCTGCTCGAACGTCTCATAGAAATCGCCGAGCCGGAAGAGAAGGATGGTGTCTGGGAACCGGCGCTTGATTTGGAGATACTGGCGGCGAACCGGAGTCGCTGCCGAGTCGAGGGCATCGTGATCCCTTGGCGAAGCCTCGGCGTCTGGCAGCAGCGTCGCTTGGGCGTTGGCAGTCAAGGCGCCCTCTCGTGTGCTGATGAATCGGCTCGCGGGGGCGAGCGGGAACGCTTAGGCTACGCGGTAGCCAGGGCCGGCGCAAGGACGACTCAGTCTTCGTACTCGGCAGACCACTGTTGGACTCGGTGAGGAGGGAAGGAACCGCAATGGCACTGTTTGTCACCGTGGTGGAATTTGGTGAGGACAATGAGCTTCGTCTCGAAACCCGGCCGCGGCACCGTGAGTATCTCCGGACACTACTCGACGCGGGAAAGCTTGCCCTGTCTGGTCCGTGGGTCGACGAGACAGGCGCGATGTTTATCTATATCGCGGAGAACATGGCCGAAGCGGAGCGGATGCTCGACGCCGACCCGTACCGGAGTGCGGGGGTGATCGCGAACGCCAGGATCAAGGAATGGCACGTGGTGCTACAGGCACCGTCTCTCGACCTGGCCACGTGACCCCACCGCCGATACCAGTCACGTGGGCGGCGGGGTTGGTGGTCTAGAGCTCCTGGTGATAGGCGTAAAGTCGATCGCCGTCGAGACGCCGCAGCTTCTGCAGTGCTTCGTTCTCGATCTGGCGCACCCGCTCCCTGCTGATCTGCAATTGCTCGCCTACCTCGGCCAGGGTGTGCTGGTGTCCGTGACCGAGACCGAAACGAAGCTGCAAGACAAGTTTCTCGCGAGGGCTGAGCGTGTCGAGCGCGGCACTCACGTCCCGCTTCAACATCGATTCCGAAGCCGCTTCGTACGGAGTTTCCGAAACGTCGTCGGCGATCAAGTCTCCCAGGCTGGTCTCATCCTCGGAGCCAATCGGAGTCTCCAGGGAAATGGTGCGTTGTGCCGCCTGGACGATCTGGTGGATCTTCTCCGGCTGCACACTCATCGCTTCGGCGACTTCTTCCGGGGTCGGCTGCCGGCCGAGCTCCTGAGCCAGCATGTTCAGCGTCTTGCGATACCGGGAGATCGAGTCGCCCATGTGGACCGGTAGCCGGATCGTCCGGCTCTGATCGGCAATGGCGCGAGTGATTGCCTGGCGAATCCACCAGGTGGCGTACGTCGAGAAGCGGAAACCCTTCCGCCAGTCGTACTTCTGGACGGCCCGCATCAATCCGATATTTCCCTCCTGGATCAGGTCCAGAAGGGTAAGCCCGCGATTGACGTACCGCTTCGCAATGGACACCACAAGGCGGAGGTTCGCCCGCACAAATCGCTGCGTCGCATCGAGGTCACCCATTTCGACGCGCTTGGCCAGGTCGATCTCCTGCGCGTGTGTCAGCAACGGAGTTTCGGCAATCTCGCGCAGGTAGAGCCGGACCGGATCGTTGATGAAGTTGGGATCGAGACGTTGCAGAACATCGAGATCCCGCTCGATATCAGGCTCCGGCTCGATCTCGTCGGCCATTTGCGTCTGAATCTCTTCGGGGATGTCGATCCGCTCGTCTGTGACGCCGCTGACGACAAGATCATCGATCTTGTCCATCCCATATGTTTGAATCGGATCGCTCATCAGTGTCATACTCCTCGTCACGGGCGGTAGAAGCTGGTCGCGGCTACCGGGAATTCGGCTCGAATGCACGAACACGCGGGGGCCGCCAGCGATCGGGCACTCGTTGTGAGCCGACCTGCGAAACCGCCTCTAGACTATGAACGCCCGTCCACGTTCCTCGGTTCCCCGAGGGCGAATGACGCGTGTCGCGCGTCACACTTTTCTCTCACGCTAACGATCATATCAGGACGCGGCAGAATCACCACCCCCCTGAATACACTCTGCTACCGGGCTGCTGTGAGAAAGGGTCGAAGACCCCTTGCCGAGGTAGCACGGAAAACATGCACGACCGGGGCCAAACATCGCTCTCGCTGGTTGTGCCCGCACGTCTTGCCGTTCGTGGACGCTATGGCTGACGTTCGGCCCCTGCGCGGTATTCGCTTCGATGCACAGCACTCCGGACCGATCGGCCCGCTCCTCGCGCCACCGTATGACGTCGCCTCGGAGGCAGCAGATGGTGCGGAGTTCAGCATCCGCAAGATCGAGGGTGTCGAATTAGGTGCTGGCAACGACCATGCTTGGGCAGCGGAGCGATACCGGCGCTGGCTGAGCCAGGGCGTACTTCGCCGTGATCCATCGCTAACTGTCTACATCCATCACCATCAATTCAACCATAACGGCGCTCTCCGACTCCGAACAGGGTTGATGGCTCGAGTCCGCCTGGCTGACTGGTCCGAGCGGATCGTTTTGCCACATGAGCGCACCACTCCCGGTCCCAGAAACGAGCGGCTCGATCGACTGCGCGTGGTGCAGGCGAATCTGAGTCCGCTCTATCTCCTGTATCGAGATCCCGACGGCACGATTCGGGACCTCATAGACAGCCATAGCCAGAGCTCTGCCGAGCTCCCCGACCGCGACCAGATGGGCGGCGCCCATAGCCTGACGCCAATCGTCGAATCGGACTTCCACGCGCACCTGGCAAACGCCTTCGCGGACCGCACGCTGTTTGTTGCCGACGGGCACCATCGCTACGAAGCGGCGCTCGCATATCGCAATGAATGTCGCACGATGGAAGGCGGCGACGGCGACGCGCCAACCGAGTTCGTGCTCGCTCTGCTCGCCGCCGTCGAAGACGCGGGGGTCATCGTGCGACCTACACATCGAGTCGTCGTCGGCGAACCGGCCATCGAGCCAATGTCAGTGCTTGAGATGCTTCGCCGATGGTTCGTCGTGAAAAGCAGCAGTGTCTCGACGCCGGTGCCTGATGGCGATTTTGTCTGCCGGGTCGTCTTTGCCGACGACGGTGGGGTCTGGGACCTCTACCCGAACGCTGGAGCTTCGCACCAGGCGCTCTTGTCTCCTGGCCACGGGGTAGCCTGGCGATCACTTGGCGTTGCCGCCGTAGAAGGAATCGTCGACCACGTCCTTCGGCAAGATCCTCGGCTGTCCAGGCTAGACCTACTGCCCGCGGCCGATGACCGGGACGTGATCGCTCGGATCCGAGACGGGCGCGCCCAAGCGGCCTTCTTACTACCCGCTCCGAGTCTGGATCGCTTGCTAGCCGTTGCCGAGGCGGGCGATCTTCTCCCAGCGAAATCGACCTGGTTCGAACCCAAGGCCCCCGCCGGACTCGTGATCAACGATCTATCACGGTAGAGTCGCGGCAGACAAATCGACCGGCCGCCTTAGGCGGCCGGTCGTTAGCATCTGAGAACGCGGTGTGATTAGTGGCCGCAGCCGCAGCCCTGCGCGGTCTCGGCGTTGCCGCCGGCATTGAAGGAGTGTCCGCAGGCGCACCCGGAAACCGCATTCGGGTTGTGGACCGTAAAGCCGCCCCCCATCAGCGAGTTCACGTAGTCGACCTGGGCCCCCTCGAGGTACATCGCGCTGAAGTTGTCGACCAGCAGGCGCACGCCCTCGGTTTCGATGAGCTCGTCACCGTCTTCGGCGCTCTCTTCAACCGTCATTCCGTACTGAAGGCCGGAGCAGCCCCCCGGAGCAACAAATACCCGCAGTGCGCCCTCGGGCGTGCCCTGCTCGGTGAGAAAACCCTTCAGCTGCTCGGCGGCCTCCGGGGTGATAGTGATCATGCGAGGTTCCTCCGCATCAGGGCCAGGCGTTCCCCAAACCCCGAGTCGTATTTCGTCAACTTCCTAAGCAAGTGTACGAGCCATCCCGACCATGTCAAGCAACTCTGGCACCAAAACGTTCGTTCCCTGCCTGATGTTCCCGTTCATCTCCGCTCGTGTTCCGGGGCAAAGAAGACCAGAATCGAGAGATCCTCTTCGATGTCGACGAACCGGTGGTCGACCTCTTTGCCGACGAAGACGATAGAGCCTTGCTGCACCCGCCGGCGCTGGCCCGCAACGTCGATAACTCCCCGCCCAGTAACCACGTAGTAAATCTCATCTTCGGCATGGGGTGATTGCGTATCGGCTGATCCGGCAGCCAGGACGTACAAACCCAGACTGAGCGTGCCCGCGTTGATGAACTGCAAGTACGACTCGCCACTCTTTGCCCGCTGCTCGCTGACTTCGCCGTACTCGAACGCGTCCACTGCGATGCCCCCGCGCTGCCCAGATCGACTGCCCCTCGCGGCCGCCCGGCTCGACGTTGCGCTCTAGTCGGCGACAACCGCAAGATCGACACTCTCCCGCTCGGGCGCCGGCGTCAGACGGAAGTGATCCATCGTCAGGCACTCGGTGGGGCACCAGTCGACGCAGAGCGCGCACCGGATGCACGGCCGCTCGTCGATGAGCATCACCGCGGCTTGCGGGCCCAGCTCGGCTCTCGCCATCCCGGCGAGCTCGACGTCGCCGTCGATCGAATGGATACGATCGGTCGACACCATTTCAATGCACTTCACGGGGCAGACGTCGACGCAGTTCGCACAGAGAATGCAGCGGTTACCGTCGATGAAGATATTGAGCTGGCACTGCAGGCAGCGCTTGGCTTCTTCGAAGCCGATCGGCTTGGTGTAGCCGATCTCTGTTTCAATCGTGGTGTCGCCCGTGTGAAGTCCTCTGTCGTCGAGCGGCATCGCCGGCATCATCTGGCGGCCGACGCTGGTGTAGTTGTCACCCCATACGAGGCGGCGGCTGGTTGTCGAAAGCGTCCACTCTGCGATTCCCTCGGAAAGGAGCGGATTCGGAGTAGAGATGAATTCCGTGGGAACGCGCGTAATCTCCATCTCTTTGACCTTCGGTTCCGCGTCGCGAAGGTCCTCGTTGACAAAGGTCGCAACTCGCTTGCCTTCGCCAATCGATGAGATGAAGTTCGTCGGATTGACCACATAGTCTCCGGCCGCCCAGACGTTGGGCAGCTCGGTCTTCAGGTTCTCATCGAGCACGGGCACGCCCCGCCGGTCCGTCCGCACCTCGACACCTTCGAGCAAACGGTTGTCTTGCCGCTGGCCGATGGCCACCAACACCATGTCGCAGGGAATGACGAACTCCGAGCCGGGAACCGGTTCCGGCCGGCGGCGACCTTTGTCATCTGGCGCACCGAGCTCGTTGCGAACCAGCTCGATTCCGGCGACCCGCCCCTGCCCGTCGTCGATCACCCGGGTCGGCGCGACCATGTACATGATCTCGACGCCCTCGTGCTCCGCTTCTTCGAGCTCGAGAGCGTCGACTGGAATCTCCAGAATCGAACGGCGATAGGTCATGATCGACTGTTCGGATCCCATCCGCAGGACTGTGCGCACGCAGTCCATGGACGTGAATCCGCCCCCGACCGTCACGACGCGCTTGCCGACCCAGACATCCTTCTGCCCCAGGTTCACGTCCTCCAGGAACTGCAGTCCCGAGACGACGCCTTCCAGATCCTCGCCCGGCACACCAAGCTCCTGGGGAACCTGGCACCCGGCTGAGATGATCACCGCGTCATGCGTGTCGGCCAGTTCCCGGAGAGTGATATCCCGGCCGACCTCAGTGTTGTAGTGAATCTCGATGCCGAGATCCGTGATCAGGCTTACCTCATCCATGATCACGTCGCGTGGCAGACGCCACTCCGGCACTCCCGACCACATCACTCCGCCCGGTACTGGATAGCGCTCATATATCTCGACCCGGTACCCCTTGCGGGCCAGGTCGCGTGCCGTTGTCAAACCGTTGGCGCCCGCGCCTATCACCGCGGCCGTGAGCCCGTTCCAGGGCGGCGCAGTCTCACGCCGGGTCTCGCCGCGATAATCCGCGGCGACGCGCTTGAGGTAGCAGATGCCAATCGGCGCGTCGACCTCCTTGCGCCGGCACGCATCCTCACATGGCCGGGCGCACATGCGGCCGAGACACCCCGGGAAGACGTTGTGCTCGCGATTGAGCTCAAAGGAGTCGGCGTATCGGCCGTCGGCGATGAGAGCGATGTACCGAGAGATGTCCGTGTGAGACGGGCACGCCGTCATACACGGGATGTTGTCCTGGAACCACTGCGGATCGCCCGTGTAGATCGGCAACCGCGGACCGGAACGTTGGACGAAGTTTGTGTAGAACGACGCGTCAACGAACGAAAGGAGCCGGATGCGTCGCGTGTAATCGACCTCGATATCGTCAAAACCCTGGTTCGCGACCCCGAACGACGACAGGGCTCCGGTGATCGCATCGACCTCTGCCTCGTCCATTGGACGGAACCGGTCCGCGGTAGCACCGCAGGAAACACACAGATCGGGGGGTGCATCGCCGTCATGGATCCAACCACATGATTTACATCGGAACATGGGACGCCACTTTCTTCTAGAAGAAACGACGGTACGGGCTCAGACAATTGGGCTCGGGCCTCGCGATGCCGAGTATACCTGCGGCGGCGATCACGGCCCTAACTTCACCTCGTATTACGCTGCGTTCTGGGACCACTTCGCGGTCTTGCCTGGAGCGCGCTGCCTGCGGGCGGACTACAGCACTTCATCGGCATTCACGGCGGCGGGAGGACGTTCCCCGCTGAGTCCGGCGAGAAGGTTGCGGGCGGCAAGCTCTGCCATCGCGTTTCTCGTCTGCACGGTCGCCGACGCAGTGTGGGGGACGACGATGCAGTTGGGCATGGTGACGAGCGGGTGGTCCGCGGGGAGCGGCTCAGGATCGGTGACGTCGAGCGCTGCTCCAAGGATCGAGCCATCTCGCAGGGCGTCGACTAGCGCGCTTGTGTCAACAACGGGTCCGCGAGATGCATTAACGAGGATAGCGGTCGCCTTCATGCGCTGGAGCTCGTTCGAGCCTATCAGGTGATGTGTCTCTGCGGTCAGCGCGACGTGGAGGGTAACGAAGTCAGCTTCCGCCAGCAACTGTTCAAGCGGCACGTAGCTGACCGAATGTTCGCGGGCGAACTCCGCGTCCTCATACGGATCGAAGGCCAGGATGCGCATGTTGAATCCACGGGCCCGTTTCGCAACCTCTTTGCCAATCCGTCCCAAGCCCACGATCCCGATCGTTGCTCCGCTCACCTCCTGGCCAAGCAGCAGGAGCGGTCCCCAGGTCCGCCACTCGCCATCGCGGACATACGCGATCGACTCCGGGATGCGCCGCGCTGCCGCGAGGAGAAGGGCCCATGTGTGATCCGCCGTGGCGTTTGTGAGCACATCCGGAGTGTTGCAGACAAGGACGCCACGCTCGCTCGCCGCGGGCACATCGATGTTGTCATAACCGACCGCGAAATTGGAGACCACCCGCAGTTGAGGGTGGTGGTCCAGAACAGGGCCATCGATGCGATCCGTGAGCAGCGTTATGGCGCCGTCGCACCCGTCCAGCAGCGTGTCAAGCTCGCCTTCGTTTGGAGGCAGGTCCTGTTCCCAGATCTTCACGGCTGCCGACTCGCGCAAAAGCCGAAGTCCCGCCTCGGGAATCGCACGCGTTACCGCTATGGTCCAACGTGTAGTCACCACACTCTCCCTGACGAATCACTCCCGCCAACCGCTAATCCATTGTCTCGTTTTCTCGAATCACGCGCGACTGCGGGCCTCGTTCGCAGCATTTTTCGGGAAGGAGAGGTGGCGATAGGCGGACCGCCGTGGTAAGATTTGAACATGTTAGTGAGACTCATTCTCATATTCGACTGAATGGTGTGATGCCCGGACAACGATTCAGGAACACAACGCAGCGCGCGGAAGTCCTCGAAGAGGTCCGGCGATCTGATTCGCATTTGACCGCGGGCGAAATCTTCGAACGCGTACGCCGTCGGGATCCCCGGATCGCGTATGGCACCGTCTATCGGACGCTCCACTTACTCGCGGCGCACGGTCTCATTCAGGAGTTGACGTTCGCGGATCAGGCAAGTCGGTACGATGGGCGAGTCGAACGACATGACCACGTGCATTGCCTGAAATGTGGGGAACTGTTGGATGTAGATGTCCCGGTGGCCCTCATCGCGCGACACGTCGCCGCGGAGCAGAGCGGATTCGATGTTAGTAGCCATCACACGGTTTTCGCCGGGGTGTGCCCGGGGTGCAAGAGCGCCGGGACCCGAGTGCATTGAGAACGACCGCGGCCGCGCGAGTGACCGGCCCGAGACAAATGCCGCGAGGCACAACAACGGAGTGGGCGGGCAGCCCACGAACGGGAGGTAACGAGGGACAGTGAGCGAAAGTAATGGAGCCGTCCAGGCGCCGATGTTCGAAATCGAGAATCTCCACGCGGAGATCGACGGCAAGGAAATTCTCAAGGGCGTCAATCTCGTCGTCAATGAGGGCGAGATCCATGCCCTGATGGGGCCCAATGGCTCTGGAAAGAGCACGCTGGCCTATGTCATCGCGGGCGATCCTCGCTACGAGGTGACCGAAGGCAGCATCCGTTTCCAGGGCGAGGATATTCTCGAATGGTCGCCGGATGAGCGCGCCCGCAAGGGACTCTTCCTGGCGTTCCAGTACCCGACGGTCATTCCCGGCGTGTCAATGGCCAACTTCCTGCGCATGGCCGTGACGAATGTCCGGAACGCGCGTGCGGACGAGGCGGCGGCCGAGGGCGGCAGTGCCCAGCGCATTACGCCGCGCGAGTTCCGCCGTCTGATGCGCGAGAAGATGGCACTTCTCAAGATGGACGACTCATTCGCGACGCGCTATCTGAACGAGGGATTCTCCGGCGGAGAGAAGAAGCGCGCCGAGATCTTGCAGATGGCGCTGCTCGAGCCCAAGATGGCCGTGCTTGACGAGACCGACTCTGGGTTGGACATCGACGCCCTGAAGGTGGTTTCCGAAGGCGTGAACAATCTTTCCGGGCCGGAGGTCGGGATGTTGCTCATCACCCACTATCAGCGGTTGCTCAACTTCATCAAGCCCGATTTTGTCCACATCATGACCGATGGCCGGGTCATTGAGAGCGGCGGCCCGGAGCTCGCTCACGAGCTCGAAGCGCGAGGTTACGAAGGATTGCGCTCCCGCGTCGTTGAGGCGAGCGCCAGCTAGTGACGACCGGGTATTCAACCCGATCGAAGGAGAAACAAGGCAATGGTCGCCGCACCACAGATTGACATTGGTGAATATCAGTACGGGTTCCGCGATGAGGAGGACTACGTCTTCAAGAGTGGCCGGGGACTGACCCGCGCCACCGTCGAAGAAATTTCGGCGATGAAGAATGAGCCCGACTGGATGCGCGATTTTCGGCTAAAGGCGCTCGAACACTTCGAGAAGCGCCCGATGCCGAACTGGGGCGCGGATCTCTCCGGGATCGATTTCGACGACATCTTCTACTACATCCGGCCCGCCGAAAAGCAGGGCAAGACCTGGGAAGAGGTCCCGGAGTACATCAAGAACACCTTCGAGAAGCTGGGTATCCCGGAGGCGGAGCGGAAGTTCCTCGCCGGCGTCGGGGCGCAGTACGAAAGCGAGGTCATCTACCACTCGCTGCGCGAAGACCTCGAGAAGCAGGGCGTGCTCTTCCTCGACATGGACTCCGGCCTGCGTGAGCATCCGGAGTTGGTCAAGAAGTACTTCGGGACGATCATCCCGTACAACGACAACAAGTTCGCCGCGCTGAACTCCGCGGTCTGGTCCGGTGGGTCGTTCATCTACGTGCCGCCCGGAGTCCGCATTGATGTGCCCTTGCAGGCGTACTTCCGCATCAATGCCGAGAATATGGGGCAGTTCGAGCGAACCCTGATCATCGTCGACAAGGATGCATACGTCCATTACGTCGAAGGATGCACCGCGCCGACCTACACCACGAACAGCTTGCACTCGGCAGTGGTCGAGATTGTCGTGCTTGAAGGTGGTCGCTGCCGCTACACGACGATCCAGAACTGGTCGAAGAACGTCTACAACCTCGTTACCAAGCGGGCCGCCGCGTACAAGAACGCGACGATGGAGTGGGTCGACGGCAACCTTGGCTCCAAGGTGACGATGAAGTACCCGGCCGTCTGGTTGATGGAAGAGGGGGCTCGGGGCGAGATCCTCTCGGTGGCATTCGCCAGTGACGGGCAGCATCAGGACGCCGGAGGCAAGGTCGTCCACGTCGCGCCGCGAACGTCGTCTCAGATCATTTCGAAGTCGATCTCGAAGGGGACCGGCCGCTCCTCTTACCGCGGTCTGGTGAAGGTCTACAAGGGCGCCGAGGAGGTCCGCAGCAACGTCGTCTGCGACGCGCTTCTCCTGGACGAGACCAGCAAGACCGACACCTACCCGTACATCGAGGTCGAAGAGGAGCGGGCCTCGATTGGCCACGAAGCCACGGTGTCCAAGGTGGCCGAAGAGCAGATCTTTTACCTCATGAGCCGCGGCTTGTCCGAGGACGAGGCCATGAGCATGATCGTCAACGGGTTCATCGAGCCGATTGCGAAGGAGCTCCCGCTCGAGTACGCGGTCGAGCTGAACCGGCTCATCCAACTCGAAATGGAAGGATCGGTCGGGTAATTGGCATCCGGGATGGGCGGAGCGTTGGAACGCTCCGCTCTCCGCGTTCACTATTTGGAGATTACATATCCATGAGTACTGTTGCTGAAATCAGCGACTTGCGCACCCAGGAGACAGGGTTCTCGCGGGAAGGCGTCGAGGCCGTCTCGCGAGCGATTCTTGACACCGGCGCGAGTCACGACGCGCGTCTGCGGGCTTGGGAGTTGTATGAATCGCTGCCCATGCCCCGGCGCACCGACGAGGAGTGGCGCCGCACCGACCTCCGCGGTCTCAAGCTCGATCGCCTGCGCCCCTCGGCGGGTGCGGAAGACTCTGGGATCGATCCGCTGCAGGCGCTGGAGGAGGCTGGGGTCGAGGACGCCGCGGCCCAGATCGCGCTTGGCCCAAACGCGGGCGTCATCGTGCAGCGAGACGCCGCAACTGTCCTGTCGACGCTCGATCCCGAGGTTGCTGCCAAAGGAGTGATCTTCACCGATCTCGCGACGGCCTACCGTGAGCACCCGGAACTGGTGGAGCGCTATTTCATGACCCAGGCGGTTCTCCCGTCAATGGGCAAGTTCCAGGCGCTTCACGCCGCCTTCTGGCAGGGGGGATCCTTCCTGTATGTTCCGCAGGGCGTCACGGTTGAAGCACCGTTCCGAGCCTTCAGCCTCATCTCGCAGCCCGGGGCGGCAGTCTTCTCGCACACTCTGGCGGTGCTCGAGGAGGGTGCTCAGGCGTTCGTGGCGGACGCCTTTCGGTCACCGTCGCAGGACGTTCAGTCGTTTGCCTCGGCGGTCGTCGAGTTGATCGTTGGCCAGGACGCCAAGCTGCGCTACGTCCAGGTCCAGGACTGGGGCCGCGACGTTTGGAACTTCATGACCGAGCGCGCGGTCCTGGCTCAGGACTCGACACTGAACTCCCTCCACGTCACGCTCGGCGCGAAGTTCTCGAAGTCGTCGATAGCCGCCCACCTGCGTGGCAAGAACACCCTCGCGGAGATGCTCGGTATCTACTTCGCCGACGGCGATCAGTTCTTCGATCATCACACGTGGCAGCTCCATGAGTCGCCGTTTGGCACCAGTGACCTCGAGTTCAAGGGCGCGCTCAAAGGCAATGCCCGTTCTGTCTACTCCGGACTGATCAAGGTCGATGAGGGTGCGCAGAAGACCGACGCCTACCAGCAAAACCGGAACCTGGTTCTTAGCCGGACGGCGCGTGCCGATTCGATCCCGAACTTGGAGATTGCAGCCAATGACGTGCGATGCACGCACGGCGCGACCGTCTCACAGGTTGAGGAAGAGCACCTCTTTTATCTTCAGGCGCGTGGGCTGCCGCGCTCCGAAGCGCAGAATCTCATCGTCGAAGGATTCTTTCGGCCGATTATCGATCGAATTCCTGTCGAGGAGATCCAAAGTTTTCTCGAGAATGCTATTGCGCGCAAGGTTGGAATTTAGTCATCAACCTGCCCCCTTTCCCAGCAAGATCGGGAGAGGGGATGGCCGCGCGATCTTCGAACGCCCGATCACGCTTCCTGCCGACGTCCTTGGAGAAATGCCCAACATGATTACAACGAGAACTGGCAATGCGATCGACTGGCTGCAGGTCCGTGACGAATTTCCGATCCTGGCGTCGAATGAGTCGCGAGGGCAGCGCCTGGTTTTCCTCGATAGCGCCGCTAGTTCCCAGAAACCAGAGCAGGTCATCGCTGCGGTCGACCGGTATTACCGCGAGACGAACGCCAATATCCATCGTGGCGTCTATGATCTCTCGGAGCACGCAACAGCGCAGTACGAAGCGGCCCGGCACATGGTTGCCGATTTCATCAATGCCGCCAGCGCCCGTGAGATCGTCTTCGTTCGCAATACGACCGAGGCGATCAACCTCGTCGCCCAGTCCTGGGGTCGCCGCAATATTCACGCCGGTGATCTCATCGTCGTGACCACCATGGATCACCACTCCAATCTCGTACCGTGGCAGCTCCTGGCCGAGGAGACCGACGCTCGGCTTGCGGCGGTACGCATCACGGACGAGGGCGTCCTCGATCTCGAACATCTAGACGAGATCTTGGCCCAGGGACCGCGGCTGGTGGCTTTTCCGCACGTCTCGAATAGCTTGGGCACGATCAACCCGGCCGCCGAGATCATCCGTAAAGCGCACGAAGCCGGCGCGATCGTCGTCGTCGACGGCGCACAGAGTGTTCCCCATATGCCGGTCGACGTTCAGGCGCTGGACGCTGACTTCCTGGCCTTCTCGGGACACAAGATGCTGGGGCCGATGGGCTCGGGGGCGCTCTATGGCAAACTCGCGCTCCTCCAGGAGATGCCTCCGTTCATGGGTGGGGGTGGCATGATCCGCAAGGTGTCACTGACTCGCTCGACGTGGGCAGACGTGCCGGCTCGGTTCGAAGCGGGAACGCCGTCTGTCGGCGATGCCATAGGTCTTGGCGCCGCGATTGAGTATTTACAGGGGATCGGGATGGATTCCGTACGGGAGCACGAGCGTGCTTTGACGGCCCAGGCGCTCGACCGCTTGCGCGAGGTTCCTGGAATTCAGCTTTTCGGTCCCAGTGACCTGGACGCCCGGGCAGGGGTGTTGTCGTTCACGCTCGGAGACATCCACCCGCATGACGTGGCCGCGATCCTGAACGAGGAGAACGTCGCGGTCCGTGCCGGTCATCACTGCTGCCAGCCGTTGATGGATCGTCTGGGAGTGGTCGCCACTACCCGGGCGTCGTTCTATGTCTACAACATCGACGAAGATGTCGACCGCTTAGTGTCCGGGCTCCACCGAGCACAGGCGATCTTTGCGTCGTAGGGTGGAATGACCGTGACCGACAGCTTGTATCGCGAGGCGATCCTCGACCATTTCCGAAACCCCCGCAATCGCGGCACACTGGAACCTGCCGACTTTACCTACGAGGATGTCAACCCGCTTTGCGGCGACGAAATCAGAATCGACGTCCGCATCGACGGTGAAAACGTCACCGACGTACGCTTTTCTGGCCGGGGTTGCGCGATAAGCCAGGCCGCCGCCTCCATCCTGATGGAGATGGTGGATGGTCGCCCCCTCGATGAAGTAAAAGCAATCAGCCGCGAGGATCTTCTCGAGGAGCTGGGGGTTCCTATAAGCCCGGCGCGCATGAAGTGCGCCATGCTGGGGCTGAAGGTGCTCAAAGCTGGAATCTATGGTGTTCCCCCTTCCGATGATTCGCTTTGACCCGATTGTCCAGCCGCGAGGCTGGCTCCGGTCGACCTGAGGATTACGTGACCGATGACTTGACATGGCTCGAGGTTGCGAAGACAAGCGATCTCAGCCCGGGCGAAGTCATGTACGTTGAAGTTGGAAACGACCCAGTGGCCCTCATCAACCTCGAGGGCGAGTTCTTTGCGCTACACGACATGTGTACACACCAGGATGCGTCACTGTCCGACGGGGAGGTTATTGGGGACGAGATCGAGTGTCCCATGCATGGGGGAGCATTCGAGATTCGCACTGGACTTCCCGCGAACTTCCCAGTCGTGGTTCCCGTCGAAACCTTCGCTGTCAAGACTGAAGGTGATGCCGTGCTCGTTGCGAAGCGGCCGGGTGGATGATGAGTGAGGCACACGTCAGTCGACTGGGCGGCGCGTTAGGTCGGGAGGAACTCGTTGCGCTGATTCAGGGACCGCGCCCGCTCGTCTCCGCGTATCTCTCACTCGAGGATCAACTTCAACCCAACGGATTCGATTTGACCGTTGCCGAAGTCGGACTGTTTGCCGGCGGCGGCGCTATTGGTCGTTCCAACGCAAGTCGTTTGCTACCAGACGTGCGGCCGCTCGAATTCGATGGCACCGGGTGGCTCGACCTCCCAGCCGGGCCATACCAGCTCGTCTTCAACGAGATCGTCGCTTTGCCGAACGACCTCATGGCCCTCGGGAGACCGCGGTCGAGCCTGTGTCGAATGGGAGCCACCATCAGCACCGCCGTCTGGGACGCCGGATACGTCGGTCGCTCTACCGCATTACTGATGGTCGAGAGCCCTGCCGGCATCCGCGTTGAGCAAAATGCTCGGCTGCTGCAGCTCGTGTTCTTCACCCTAAACGCGCCGACTGCACATGGATACGATGGCGCCTATCAGGGTGAGAATCTGGTGGCGAGCGCGCCCGATCAGTCTCGGCGAGCGTAATCCGGTCGACGAGGAGCAGCTCCGGGTACGGGAATCTGCGTCATCGCCAACTGCACTTCGGCAGTTTCAGCACACCCCTCGGCCGGGCAAAAGTAGATGACTGTATAGGTCTCTTCGGTCTGATAACTGAACCGCGCTGGCCGCCCCATCACACCGCGCATCCGCATCGGAATGCCGTGCATTGAACACACTGGAACGTCTGGTATCTCGCGCTCGCGTTTGAAGACCCAATCGAGAACCCGCTGCACCACGCGGCGTACTCCTTGCTGCCCGCTCGATTCTGGTTGACAGCCTACCAGAGTCGGTTCGCGGTTTACCCATCTACCATGACTCGATTTCGTACCTGGAATGCCAGGAGGCACTTCCCAGGTGTTGCGAATGCCCACAATCCGGAGGTATTGCCAACAGATCGCGGGGGCGAGTATAGAAGTGGTCGCCGGGTTAACCCCGGCAGTCGACATGAGAAGGGCAAGCCGACCAGATGGTCGATGACATCATCGAGGCATTGAGCGCTCGCTATGGTCCGAACTGGGCCAAGGATACCGACGCGAACATTCGATTCGCGATCGAAGCTGAGAGGCTGGCCGCGGATCTCGATGATGTGCACATGATCGGCGAACCCGAGCTGGATGAACATCACCTGACACTGCAATTTTGGGTCGATCGGCCAATTGCGGATTTGATGACCGCTGATGAGATCGCATTCGACATTTTTGCCCGCATCAGCATCGAAATGTTTTACAGCGAACGGCAATTCATCGAGGGCGCTATTGTCTATCCATTTGTGACGGGAACATCCCGACACGGTCATTCGGGTTCGGTGGTTCTTGCCGGGCCGCACGCGGCCGAATTCTCTGAGCGTTTTCGAAAGCGGCTGGTCGGCGGCCCCCGCTATCACGCCTGATCGAAGGCTTCCAGCAGTCGATTGGGTGTCCGGGCCGAGGGATAAACCGTCTCGCTGCAAACACCGATCCAGTCGGGTGGGCCTCAGAGATCTAGACAGCCGACATGTCACCAGCGTAATCGTCATTGAGATTTGGCAACCGGGGGCGCGCCACGAAGATGCGGATTAGGCTGGTAGCATCTCCGTTCGCGGGATCCGGGAGGTACGGAGGGAGGAATTGTGGCGATCGTGGATATGGAGGGGATTGGGCGAACCAGCGCCCCTGATGGCCAGCGACTCGTCCTGGCCATTATGGGCGCCGGTGTTGACATCCTGCATCGCTGCGGGGGAAATGCGCGGTGCACAACCTGTAGGGTCCAGATTCTGGGAGGTGATCCCGGGCCGATGACCGATGCGGAGCGAGAAAAGCTGGCGACTCTCGATGAGGTGCCAGAGAACATGCGACTGTCATGCCAGGTCCGATGCTGCGACGACCTGACGGTCCGCATCTTGCGGCGCTTGGTCGAGAATCCGGACATGGGCGACGCCGGTCCGCAACCGGAGACGTGGCCACTCGTTTGCCCGTAAGGAACGAAGGCGTCCGAACGCGTGCGACGTAAATTTTGACATCAGCTTGACGGAAAATTACACTTAGAACGGTCGTGCTAGATGGGGAGCTGGCGGTGCCCTGAACCCGCAACCCGCCTCAGCGGGGTTGAACTCCCCTTCGAGGTCCGGCGCTTCGGGACTGGCGACGGCACGTGGCGTTGACGGAAAGGTCCCGCGCGGCGGGGAACGGCGAACCCGGTCAGGACCGGAAGGTAGCAGCCGTAAACCGACCTCCCTGGGTGACGTGGGGAAGCCTGACCCGAGCCGGCGACCGGCGATAAGCCGGAGTGTCAGGATCGACAAGGGGTGCACGGCCGACCCTGGACGCCTCGCTCTTCATGAAGAGCGAGGCGTTCTTCTTATCGAGCGAGCGGACGGCGCTTCGCGCTAGACTTGCTCCAGAAGCAGGGTGCGTTTTACGTCCTCGATGATGTTCGTGACCTTGATGTCCCTCGGGCACGCATCGGTGCAATTGAAGACCGTCCGACAGCGCCATACACCCGACTGTGTGTTCAAGATTCGCAAGCGGTCCAAGGTGCCTTCATCCCGGCTGTCGTAGATGAACCGGGCGGCATTCACGATCGCCGCGGGACCGAGGAAACTCTCATTCGTCCAACTGATTGGGCACGCTGTGGTGCACGACGCACAGAGGATGCATTTGGTCGCTTCCTCGTAGCGGTCAAGCTGCTCTGGCGTTTGGCGACGCTCTTCTGAAGTTGGCGCTTCGCTGGCGATGAGATACGGTTTGACGGCTTTGTAGCCAGCAAAGAACTGGTCCATATCGACGACGAGATCTTTGATGACGGTGAACCCGATCAGCGGTTCAATCGTGATCTTCTTACCAAACTCCTTCATCAGGGTCTTGCAGGCAAGGTAGTTGCGGCCGTTGATGCGCATCGCGTCTGACCCGCATACCCCATGTGCACAGGAGCGGCGATACGTCAGGGTCCCGTCCTGCTGCCATTTGATCTCGTTCAGGCCATCCAGCACCCGGTCGGTCGGTTCGAGTTCGATGGCGTATTCCTCGAAGTGGGGCTTGACGTCAACGTCAGGGTCGTAGCGCTTGATCCGAAATGTGTATTCCACTGAATCTCCTCGTGGGGCCTCGCTCGACTCGACCGCACCATCTCTGATGAGGCGTACGTCTCAAGGCGCGGCCATCCTCGTCAGTATTTTCGCTCTTTCGGTTGAAATTCGGTTATGGAGACGCTCTTCTTGGTCAGCTCTAATCCGCCTGAGGTCCTCCGTACCATGGTGTGCTTGAGCCAATTGACGTCATCGCGCTCCGGAAAGTCGGTCCGGTAATGGGCGCCACGGCTCTCCTCACGGGCGAGGGCACCTTCCACGAGCGTTTCTGAGCAGTCGAGCATTGCTCCCAGTTCGAGCGCCTCTGTGAGGTCTGTGTTGAACGTTGACCCATGGTCGTCGATGCCGGCGTACGCATACCGGGAGCGAATACTCGCAATCCCTTGCTTCGCCTCGGTCAAACTTTCGGCGCTCCGCACGACGGACGCCTTATCCATCATCAGCAACTGCAGCTCCTGCCGGAGATCGGCAACACGCTCCCCTTTTGGCCTTGACAGCAAATCCGCGATCTCGGCCCGGGCCAGGAATTCTGGTTCTGGTGGCAGCGGGGGCAGATCGTTCATCCGGCCGAACTCGAGCATGTGCTTGCCCGCGCGGCGGCCAAACACAACCAGGTCGACCAGTGAGTTTGTGCCCAGCCGGTTTGCGCCATGGACCGAAACACACGCGTTCTCCCCGGCGGAGTAGAGGCCGGGGATGGTGGTTGCCTCGGCATCTCGCAGTACCCGGCCGTCCAGATCCGTTGGGATGCCACCCATCGCGTAATGCGCGGTAGGCTGTATCGGCATTGGGTCCCGTTTGGGTTCGATACCGAGGTAGGTCCGGGCGAAGTCGGTGATATCAGGGAGTTTCTTATCGATAACGTCTTCGGGTAGGTGGGAAAGATCAAGGTAGACGTAATCCTTGCCGTCGACGCCACGCCCTTCCTTGATCTCCTGGTAGATGAAACGTGAGACCATATCTCTCGGCGCGAGATCCTTCAGAGTGGGGGCGTAGCGCTCCGCGAACGCCTCACCAAGACCATTGCGGAGGATCCCACCCTCGCCGCGCGCGGCCTCCGAAAGCAGAATACCGAACTTGTAAATGCCGGTTGGGTGAAACTGATAGAACTCCATGTCCATCAGCGGCACTCCTCGCCGGTAGGGGATCGAGAAGCCATCGCCGGTTCCGGCCATCGCATTCGACGTGACGCTGAAGATGCGACCGAATCCTCCCGTTGCCCAGAGCACAGTCTTGGCATGGACAGTGTGGATTTCGCCAGTTCGAAGCTCGAGGGCGACGACCCCGCAAGCGCGGCCGTCGTCGCTGACCAGGAGATCCAGCACGTGAAACTCATCGAGGAAATTGACCTGGTGCTTGATTCCCTGCTGGTAGAGTGTTTGCAGGATCATGTGTCCGGTGCGGTCGGCGGCATAGCAGGCGCGCTTGACGGGCCCTTCCCCGAAGTTCCTGGTATGCCCCCCGAAGCGGCGTTGGTCCATGCGTCCGTCGGGGAGGCGGTTGAAGGGGAGACCCATGTGCTCGAGTTCGAGCACCGCGTCGATCGCTTCCCTGGTCAATACTGCCGCGGCATCCTGGTCGACCAGGTAGTCGCCACCCTTCACGGTGTCGAACATGTGCCACTGCCAGTGATCTTCTTCGACGTTGCCCAGCGCCGCGCTGATGCCGCCCTGGGCCGCTCCTGTATGGGACCGTGTTGGATAGAGCTTACTGATTACCGCGATGTTCGCCTTACCGGCCATCTGGATGGCCGCCATAAGCCCGGCGCCGCCCGCGCCGACGATAACCGCATCGTAGCGGTGGTAAGCCAAGATGGACCCTCCGTGCGATGATCGCGACGCCCACCCGCAGAAATTCGGGCCGAGCGCGTCGCCATGCCACCATTCAAGGCAGCATGGACGCAGTTCCAGCGCCGTGACGAGAGGAACCGAGCGAAAAACACCGCCCGGCAAAGGTGCCGGCAGGCCCGTGACAGCGGGAAATCTCTTCGTCGAAACTCGTCAACAGGCCACGCCCAACGGCATACCTTATGGTCAGTAATGGTATCATTTCAGCCGCAGCCTGCTCACGGCCGTGGTCGCGTTCTCGGGAATCTGCGCGAACGCGCAGACGAGTGAGCCACACCCGAGGAATGAGCCGGAGACGCTGTGATCCTGGCCTCACCAGAGCGGATTGAGGCGGTACGGGCTGCCGCTGAAGCGGTGACTCCCGCCACCCTGGATCTGACGGCCCGAATCGCCGCGGTGCCTTCTCCAACAGGAGAAGAGAGCGCAAAGTCAATCCTTGTCGAGCAGCTCTTCGCGGACGCGGGTCTTGCCACTGAGCGAGACGAGCTGGGAGACGTGATAGCCACGATTCCCGGCCGCCTTTCCCCGGCTGTAGGGGCGTCAAGATTACTGATTGCCGCGCATATTGATACGGTATTCCCGATCGATACGCCGCTCGAGATCTCCCGATCGATCGACCGCTTGATGGGGCCAGGAGTCGGTGACAACAGCATTGCCGTCGCGGCCGCAGTTACGTTGTCCGAGTTGCTCCAGATCGCTGGTGAGGTGCCCGCGGTTGATGTTCTCCTCACTGGAAATGTCGGCGAGGAAGGGTTAGGCAACCTGCGGGGCATCCGAGAGGTGTTGACGTCGAGGCCCGAAATTGGCGCCGTGGTGGCGCTGGAAGGGCATAACCTAGGTCGAGTCACGCATGTCGCTGTTGGCAGTCGCAGATTTCGCATCACGTCCGAAGGACCAGGTGGCCACTCCTGGGGCGATTTTGGTCGCCCGAACGCGATTCAGCGCTTGGCTAAGTTGATTGCGGAACTGGATGCGATTCCACTCCCGCGTGCGCCGAAGACGACTCTGAACGTGGGCATGATCGAGGGGGGTGTTTCCGTAAATACCATCGCACCGCGCGCCTCGTGCTTGCTCGACCTTCGTTCCACCGACGAGTCAGCTCTGCGTCGACTGAGTGAACGGGTCGTCCGCATTGTCGCTCGCGGAAACCGCGGTGATGGAATCGAATTCACGGCCGAGCCAATCGGCGAGCGCCCGGCTGGGGTTGTCGCGATCGAGAGCCCCGTGGTTCAGGTCGCCGCGCGAACCCTTGCGGCACTCGGACACAATCCGAGTTTTGACGCATCGAGCACTGACGCCAATGTGCCGATCGCAGCAGGGATTCCTGCAATTTGCATCGGGCTGACCACCGGCGGCAATGTGCACCGGCCGGATGAATATATCGATATTGAGCCAGTCGCTAAGGGCATCACCCAACTGGCGTTGCTAACGGTTGCCATTTCGGAGTTTCTTTCAGCGCGGGCGCTGTGAGCCCCTGAGACTAGAAGGCTTGAGCCTCAACGTGACGTTGCCATTTGTTGCCCTGGCGTTGACCACCACGGGCCCGGACCCGCGAAGAGATCGTGTCTCTGCTGTTTCCGCTACCTCCGTTAACACTGCGGGCGACCGGCTGCGGCTTGACGCGGTCGTGCAAACGACGCAATCGGGGCATACGGCAGATCGGCTGTCGCGCTTGGCGATCATGACTGAACCCGGCGGTGACGATTGGCGCGTCATCGCCGAAAACCTACGAAGTTTTCTCGGGACCGAGCGCGTGGTTATTCACGACGCCGGGCGATCCTTGAGCGTACTCGCCGCGGAAGGGGTCCGGTTGCACCGGCCTCCGATCGATACCGCCGAGTTGGCGTCGATCCTCGTGCCCGGACTGGCCGCAACCGACCTCGCAACTCTCGCCGACGCGCTCGGCGTTGCAGATATCGGCGATGGCTCACCGCGCACCAACGCCGATGTGTTGGCGGATGTATTCGAAGCCTTGATCCAGAGAATTGCGGAGTACGACGACGTCACCCTCGACCGCCTGGCGCTGCACGTGCTCGAGGGTGGCTGGTCCTTTGCGGAATTGTTCGAGCTTCCAGTAGTGGCGCGGCTCCGGCCAAGCGGATCGCGCCGCCTTCTCCCACCGGAGATCGCATTCCTACGAGAGCGCGCTCGTGAGGAGGCGCTGGAACCGACAGGTTCGCTGGAGCCACTCGAGCTGCAGGCCGTTCAAGACGTGATCGGACCCGACGGCGCACTCGCCGAGGTCATTTCGGGTTTTGAGCGCCGACGGCAGCAGGAACAGATGGCGGAAGCCGTAGCCGAGGCAATAAACGCCAGTGGTCAGATCCTTGTGGAAGCCGGAACTGGGACTGGAAAGAGCCTGGCATATCTGGTTCCGGCGGCTCTCTCGGCGTCCGAACGAGGCGAGACAGTGGTCCTGTCCACAAACACGCTCGCGCTTCAAGACCAGCTGTTGCGCAAAGATGTTCCGGACCTGGTTGCGGCGCTCGCCAGGGCCGCCGATGACCGGCAGGTTGGGGTGGTCGCGCTCAAGGGCCGCTCAAATTACCTTTGCTTGCGGAAATGGTTTCCCTGGGAGCGTCAGGCGTCGATCGAACCGGATGAATCGCGACTCAAAGCAAAGATTCTGGCCTGGTTGCCACGAACCACCACCGGTGACCGCGCCGAGTTGCGCTTGACCGGAGGGGAAGAGGCGTTCTGGAGGCAGATTGCTGAAGAGGAAGGCGCCTGCGACCCGGGTTCATGCGTCTTCCATCAACGCGGCCAATGTTTCCTTTTTCGCGCTCGCCGGGCGGCTGAGAGTGCACACCTCGTGGTCGTGAATCACGCGCTCTTGTTGACGGATGCGGCCTCGAGCAACCGCATTCTGCCCGATTACGACACGCTGGTCGTCGACGAGGCACATCACTTGGAGGATCAGGCGACTGCGCAGTTTACGGTGACCCTGAGTGAGCGCCATCTGACCGAGTTTGCTGATGCTGTCGCGGGGAGTGACGGGGTCACCATGGCGGGTGTTGCCGCCGGAGCCGTCGCCTTCCTGCTTGGGGCTGCGGCGGATGGCCCGGGACAGCAAAGAGCTCGGCTCGCGCGGGAGCAGCTCGAGAAGGCGCTTGCCTCGTCGAGCGTCATTCGGTCCGCCGCGCGCGATCTCTTTGCGGCCTTGGAATACATCCATCTCGAAGCCGGGGATACGGCAATCGGGGCGGAACGCGCCCGCCGAGTGACGTCCGCTACCCGCGCCTCTCCAGCTTGGCAGGCAGTTGATGCCGCCTGGGATCGCCTCTTGGAAGGTCTGCGAGATGCGGAGGCGGTCTTGCGTTGGTTCATTACGGCCGTCGACGAAGTTGATGACGTGGCTATTGCCGATCTGGCGGAAGCTGGCGAGCGGCAGGAGTTACTGCTGAACGACCTCACGAACACAATTCGCATCGGCGCTGATCTCGCAAGCAAATTCGCGGAAGCGCTCGACGCGCCTGAAGCGGGCCGCGTGTTCTGGCTCGAACGACAAGGTCCGCTGGACCGCATCACCTTTCGATCGGCGCCGCTCGACGTCAGCGGGCTCCTGCAGGAGCGCCTCTTCAAGAAAACGCGGGCGGCTGTGCTGACCTCGGCAACACTGGCTGTCGAAGGAAGTTGCGACTACCTGGCGTCGCGCTTGGGCATTCCCGACGCGTCCTCGTTGATTGTGCCGTCTCCGTTTGATTACCGATCTTCGGTGATGCTCTACCTAACCGACGACACACCGGACCCGACTCAACCGCATTATCGCGATGTCCTCGAGCGGACGCTGATTGATGTCATCGACGCGACGCGCGGTCGGGCACTCATTCTTTTCACCTCGCATGCCTTGCTCAATGACATGGCGAGGTCGATCACGGATCCATTGCAGGACCGCGGCATCGTAGTCCTGGCACAGCGGCGTGACGGGTCGCCACAGCAGTTGACAGAGCGGCTCAGGCGCGAGACAAATGTCGCGGTCCTGGGCACGGCTTCGTTTTGGGAGGGCGTTGACGTCGCGGGAGAGGCGTTGAGCCTGCTTGCGATCACCCGGCTGCCATTCACCGTGCCCACAGATCCGGTCTTCGCCGCTCGCAGCGAGTCCTTCGAGGACGCGTTTGGCGGCTACGCGGTGCCACAGGCGGTACTCCGGTTCAAACAGGGGTTTGGACGGTTGATTCGATCGAGCCAGGACCGCGGAGTATGCGCCGTTCTCGACCGCCGCATCCTGACCAAGCGCTACGGCGCCACCTTCTTGCAGTCGCTTCCGGAATGCTTCGTGGAAGTTGGAAGCGTTCAGGACCTTCCCGGTGCGGCCAGAGACTGGCTCGAAGCCGCGAAGGCCCGGCAACCATTGGGACAGGGAACGTTGACGCGCGCGTGAGGTAAGCAGTGGAACAACAGATCGGCAGGAATCTCGCGCTTGAACTTGTCCGAGTAACCGAGGCGGCAGCGTTGACAGCCGGTCGGTGGATGGGGCGCGGACAGAAGGAAGCGGCCGATCAGGCCGCTGTCGACGCGATGCGGATGGTATTGAACACGATCCCCATGGACGGGGTGGTTGTGATTGGTGAAGGGGCAAAAGACAAGGCCCCGATGCTGTTCGAAGGCGAGCATCTGGGATGCGCCGACGAGCCAAAGACTGACATCGCTGTCGACCCAATAGACGGCACGCGCTTGCTTTCCCAGGGGATGGCGAACTCGATCTCAACCGTTGCCGTCGCCGAGCGCGGCTCCATGTTCGAGTCACCCTATGTCGCGTACATGGACAAGATTGCGGTCGGTCCTGCGGCGGCCGACGCAATAGACATCAATGCCTCAGTCGAGACAAACCTGAAGAACGTCGCACGCGCACTCAATCGGGATGTGCGCGACCTAACGGTCGTCATGCTCGATCGTCCCAGACACGAAGAACTTGCTCAGCAGGTTCGTGAGACAGGGGCCAGAATTCGGTTCATCATGGACGGCGACGTTGCCGGGGCGGTAATGGCCGCGACACCCGGCACCGGCATCGATATCCTGATGGGCATTGGTGGCGCGCCGGAGGCAGTCGTTGCGGCGTGCGCCATTCGCTGCATTGGCGGCGAAATGCAATGCAAGCTCTGGCCGAGAAACGAAGAAGAATCGGCGTCAGTTCATGCTCATGGCATTGACGTTTCGCGTGTGCTGACGGCCGCGGACCTCGTTCATGGCGATGATGTCTTTTTCGCCGCTACCGGGATCACGGACGGGGAGTTGCTCAAAGGCGTTCACTACTTTGGTGACGGGGCCACCACCCAGTCGGTCGTCATGCGTTCCCGCTTCGGCACGACCCGGCGCGTCGACACCGTCCATCGCCCTAGCAAGCTCGACGCGTATGGTGTTCCGTTCGACTAGAGCCGGCATGCATCAATCTGAATCCTGGGCGCCTGCCCACGAGGCCCCTCATGCAGCCGGGATTGCTTCGCTCCCGCCTGTGACGCATCGAGTAGTCGATCTGCGAGCAGATTGTTGACGTGAATTTGATCCGGTGCTACAGTACCTATGCCACGCTGGGGGCATTTCCTAACCTCGCCCTCCGCCGTTCTCTCTCCTCTTGTTGGAGCGTCGGAAATTGTCTTGCCCCTCACTCAATGTGCCTTAGCACCAGTGCGCCGAATCGGCATCGAGGTATGAGTGCGAGATGCTGGGCACAGCGCGGTAACGAACAGAGCGTCGAGCATCGCCGAAATTGCCTCAAACACCAATGAACGAGTTTATGACGTCATCTGAAAACACGTGGAGGGAAATCTGTTGACGGTCGAAGAGACAGTCGAAGTCGAGCCGACGGCTGCACCCGCACCTCGTCGTCGAGCCCCGCGCACCCGCGCCGCAACACGTGCGGCTGCTGAAAGCCAGGTCGAGACCGCGCCGATGTGGCGAGCGTCGAAACACCACAAACCCAAACGAGTATCGAGGAGACACCTCGAGCCCAGACGGGTATCGAGGAGACAGCACGGGCCCTGTCGAGCATCGAGGTGACACCCCGGGCCTCAGTGGCGTCCAAGAAGACGCGGTCTGCGGAAGTAGCTGAACCCATTGTCAACTCAGACACCGTGAGACCCACCGAGCCGGAAGCAGTGCAATCCGTGGATCCAGCGCAGGATCTGGGCACCTCAGTTGAGGTGCCGACGCCAGCACTGAATTCAACAGTCGAGTCGTCAACATCGACACAACCGGACGAAACTCCAGTCGCCGCAGCAGCGACTGATGCACCGGCATCGGACAGTCCGTCATTGGAACCGCCGGTGATTGACGCGGCAGTCGTCGAGCGTTTGGCCGAGCCAACGAGCGATGGCCGCGGGGATCACAGCCAGCGGAGTCGTGGTCGCGACGGACGGGGACGGCGCGATCGGGGTCCGCGCCCTGCACCTGGCGAGCGCTCCAACGGTACTGACCGTTTCGGCGGGGACGGCCGCGATGGCCGGCAAGCGACGTACGGTCAGTCCCGCCCTCGCAATGGTGCCCCCTATGCCGCCCAGCCCGTACCTGTGCGCACGGGTCCTCCCCATCTCACAATTGCCGATCTCGAGGCCAAAACGGCCGAGGAATTGGCGGAGATGGCGCGCGAGCTAGAGGTCCCGACGTTTGGTCGCCTCCCGAAGCAAGAGCAAATGGTGCGGCTGCTTCGGGCTCAAACAGAGAAGGACGGCCAGATCTTCGGTGATGGCATCCTTGAGATCATCGAAGATGGATTCGGGTTTCTGCGGGGCCAACGATTCCTCCCTGGACCGGACGATATCTATGTCTCGCAGTCGCAGATCCGACGGTTCGGTCTTCGCACCGGGGACCGGGTCAGTGGACAGGTTCGGCCGCCGAAGGACAACGAGAAGTTCTTCAGTCTTCTCCGCGTTGAAGCTGTCAATGGCATCGATCCCGAGACGGCGCGGCGCCGACCGTCGTTTGACTCACTGACGCCAATTTTCCCGCTGGAGCTGATCAACCTCGAAACCGCGCCGAACATTCTTTCCACCCGGCTCCTCAACCTCGTGGCACCGATCGGGCGCGGGCAGCGCGGTCTGATTGTCTCGCCACCAAAAGCCGGCAAGACGATGCTCTTGAAGGCGATAGCCAACGGCGTCAGCTCCAACTGCCCTGACATCCACCTCATGGTCTGCCTCATCGGCGAGCGCCCGGAAGAAGTCACCGACATGCGCCGCTCGATCGAAGGTGAAGTCATTTCGTCGACGTTCGACGAACCAGTTGAGGACCACACGAAAGTCGCCGAGATGGCGCTGGAGCGTGCAAAGCGCTTGGTCGAAGGCGGTCGGGACGTCGTGATCCTGCTCGACTCGATCACCCGTCTGGCACGTGCCTATAACCTCGCCGTGCCGCCCAGTGGTCGCACACTTTCCGGTGGCATCGACCCGGTGGCGCTCTACCCCCCCAAGCGATTCTTCGGCGCTGCCCGGAATATTGAAGGCGGCGGGAGTCTGACGATAGTCTCGACCTGCCTGATTGACACCGGTAGCCGAATGGACGATGTCATTTACGAAGAGTTCAAAGGCACCGGGAACATGGAGCTGCATCTCGATCGTAAGCTCGCCGAGCGGCGCATCTATCCGTCGATCGACATCCAGCGCTCCGGGACGCGACGTGAGGAGCTCTTGCTCGACGAATCCACACTGCGCCAGGTGTGGACGATGCGCCGCATGGTCTCCATGCTCGGCGGCAGCGAAGGCACCGAGTTGGTTCTTGGCCGCCTCTCGAAAACCCAAGCCAATGATGAGTTTCTGGAGACATTGAACCGGGACATCTAAATCCCATCTCGAATGACCTGCTTGGGATGTCCTGGCTCCGCTTAGCGACTCTCCTCTCCCGACGGGAGAGGAGGGTATTGAGTGCTGAGGTCAGACCACGGAAACCCGGCGCTCCACCAGAAAGTCGTCCAGACAGATAGGAGCGGTCTGGTCCTTGCCACCCCGACTTGCGTGGCCCTCATTGGTGAAGAGTTTGCTGTCCCCGGCTCCTCAGAAGTTTAAACTCTTCAAACCCTTCAAACTCTTTGAACCCTTCGCGGGGTTGGGTTAGGACACGACGTCCCGAATCTGCCTCGAAATGCTTTCAGCGAGTGGATCTATCCATCAAGGTCATGATGGCAGCGATGCACGAGCCGACCCGACGACCATGCAGGGCGAACCTGCCGCGTGCCGATTCCGCTCGTTTCAATCGCATCAGTTAGCGGTGTTCTACCGATGGGTCTTCGCTCGGTGGCACATACGTGCGCTCGAGTTCGACGAAATCCTCGCTGTCCCCGGTCATCACGATGTACGTTTTCCCGGGTACCGTAGACACGGCGGCGTGCTGGCCTTCCCGGTCCACTCCGATGATGTTGACTTCACTTCGGTAGTCATCGACTAGGTGGTGAAGATCCCCCGCCGCGGTCCCAAGGGCGTCGATGAGCGTCAATCCACACCGCATGAACCCGACAACACTGTGTGCCGTGCAGCATCGTTGCGCCATCTCGCCGCGTCCAGTGCATGTCGCGGCGCCCCATCGGTTGTCCGCATAATTGCCAGCGCCGATGATTGGAGAATCGCCAACTCGTCCGGGGAACTTCCATGCCCAACCGGACGTACTCACGCCACTGGCGAGATTGCCGGCTGCGTCGCGCGCAATGACGTTCACGGTTCCATGTGCGTCGCGTGGGCGCTCCGGATCTTGGCTCAGCCGGCCGGCAAGCTCTCGCATTCGTACACGGTAGCTATTGTCCGTCCCGGCCTCCGTGAACGGGGCGTCCCAAATTGCCCGCGCTTCCGGCGTGAGCAGATCCCGAGACGTAAACCCTGCCTCGGCCGCTAGACGGCTGGCGCCACAACCGGCGATGAGGACGTGCGGCAACTCATCCATGACCACGCGGGCAAGGTCGATCGCATCCTGATACCCCTGCAGTGCCGCAACGGCGCCGCTGGCCAGAGTTCGACCATCCATGATGCTGGCGTCCAGTTCGACCTCACCTAAGAGGTTAGGAAGACCCCCGTAGCCAACCGAATGGTCTGCCGGGTTCGCCTCGACCCGCCTGGATGGTGGCGACGACCGCATCCATGGCGGAGCCGCCGGATCGGAGAATGTCCATGCCATCAGGAAATCCGACCTGGGCATTCACGCTGCCGGTGAGCAAGAGACTCATCATCGTGTGTTGGACGAGTCTGCTATGCGGTTCGCGGGGAGTGGAGAGCACCCTCGCAACCTCGTCTACGGCGAACTCGGGGAGATCTTGTCGTATTCCGCCAGAGACTAACGAGAATTCGCCCGGAGTGGCCGTAAGCGAACCGACGTTAGCGACCGGGATTCCGGCTCCTTCGATATCCCTCATGATTCCTGACACAGCCTCGGGTCGCGCCGCGATCAGCAACGAACCGGAGGCGAGCATCCCAAGTGGATCGATGCCGAGGGCCTCCGCGACGGAAAAGGTTTCGGGCAGAATTGGCACCGCTGTCGCGTCGATCTCGACGCCGGTTCCAGAGACCATAGCTAACTCGCGGACCGCGGTGGCGAGCCCCCCTTCAGTCGGATCGTGCAGGGCCGTAATTCCTCCCGAACGGCGGGCGATTTCGGCCTCCGCAACGATCGAGATCCCGGGGTCGTGCAGCAGACCCAACGCCGCCTGAATCGCTTCATCGCCGATCTGCGACCGAAGTTCAGCAGTACGCTCTCTGGCGAGCAAGGCTGTCCCCTCGATGGCTAGGCTCTTTGTCACGAGCAGGACATCCCCTGCGCGAGCTTGGCCGGGGGTCAGGAGGTCGCCCGGGGACGCATCGCCCAGCATCATGCCGACGAGAATAGGCCGCTCTAATCCGGGGACGATTTCGGTATGGCCGCCGATCAACTCGACCGACCGCTGCCGGCATGTCTCTCGCAATTCCGCGAATTGATTCAGAACGTCGGCCGGGGTCACACCTTGCGGAAGAAGTGCTGTTACGAGAAGCCAACGGGGTGTCGCTCCCATGCAAACGATGTCGTTTGCATTCACTTCGACGAGATGAGCGGCGCCGCTCTCGGAGGCGAAGGTGATGGGATCGTTCTTGGCGACGATTACCCGGTCGCCAATGGCGATTGCCGCCGCATCTCGTCCTACTCCCGGCCCGACGAGCACGCTGGGATCGTTCGATGCCCGGGGGAGCACCTTATGCAGAAGCCAACCGGGCAGTTTGCCGGTTGGCAATGGTTGCAGCAGACGCTCCGCTTTCACTCTCGTTTCGCCCCCAGGGTCCACTCAATAACTCTATGTTTCGGTCATTCGCAGTTGAGCATCCCGGTTCCATGAATCGTCACTTGCCCAGGAGGGAGCATCTTGAGACGTGCCAAAATACTCGGCATCCAATCTGCTGATGCGGAGTTCTGCCTGCTCGAGAAGTTCGGAACAGCGGCGGGAAAGCCCGAGCCCGGCTTCATACCAGGCGATCGACTCATCCATCGTCAGCCGCCCACGCTCTAAATGCTCGACCACCGCTTCGAGCGCCTCGAGCGTCTCCTCGAACGTGCCGCTGTGTATGAGGTCGCTGAGTTCGACCAACGACGGCGGCGCGCTGGCCTGTTCATTCATCACGCTCTAATCACACGTGCGCCCGTCACGGGTCCCTCCACGACTGATCTGAATGAGCCATCCTCCAGCAGGGTCACGATCTCCGCCCCTGGTTGCAACTGAGCGACACTGAATACCGGCAGTCCGTTGTCTATTGCTTGAATCGCGGCGTATCCCCGCTTCAATACCGCCGCCGGCTCGAGTGCCGCCAGCACGCTCGCGGCACGTGCCAGACCTTGCACATGAACCGTTAGTCCGAGGGCGGCCGAGCGTTGGAGACGGTTCGTCGAGGCATGAACCGCGGTTCTACTCTCGTGCAGGCTCGCCGTTGGAGTCGCCGTTAAAGAGTTGCTGCGTTGTCGCGTGCACGGCCGCTACGCCGGTCGCTCGTTGGGTGTCAGAACGACGAGGAGAGTCGCGAAGCGAGCGTTTGAACCTGCTCTTTCAACGCTTCGCCCGAAGGGACGCACAACTCCGCCGCGGCGGAGGGAGTCGGCGCATATAGGTCCGCAACATCTTCAACCAAAGTCCGATCTGTCGCGTGCCCCACACCGACGACGATAGGAACGTGGGACGCGAAAACGGCACGGACGACGCGCTCGTCATTGAACGCGGAGAGATCATCAGTAGCGCCACCGCCGCGAGCCAGAATGATCACGTCAACCTTGGACCCTGATAGGATGGCCTGAAGCGCCTGCACGATGCTCTCGGGCGCCCCGTCACCTTGCACCTGGGCTGGGGCCAGGAGCAGTTCCGCAAGCGGGAATCGCCGGCCAACGACCTCCACGATATCGTGCCAGGCAGCGCCGTGTTCGGAGGTAACGACGCCAATCATGCGGGGTGCAGCGGGTAGCGCGCGCTTGCGAAGGGGATCGAAGAGTCCTTCGGCTTCGAGACGCTGGCGCAAATACTCGAGTTCCAACGATACGAGACCCAGTCCCGCGGGCTGCACCAGGTCCGCAACGAGTTGCATCGCGCCGGTCCGAGTATAGATCGAGAGTCCACCGTGGACGACGACCTGATCTCCGAGCTTTGGCAGTTGATGCTGTCGCAGTGCCTGCCCTCGGAAGAGGACGCACTTCAGGCACCCATCGTCGTCGCCCAGACTGAAGTACGTATGGCCGGCCGACGACCGACTGAGGTCTAGGACCTCCCCCTCCAGCCAGAGATCGGAATACAGGGGGTCCGATTCGAGCACGTCGCGCAAGAGGTAAACAAACGCCCCGACCGGGAGGAGCCGCAGGGTCACGAGTGCTGGCCCTGTCCTGCTCTTAGGCGCATCAGAGGTGATCCGTACTCAACCGGCTGCCCATTTCCCACCAGAATCGAATCGACTACGCCGGACGAGTCGGCGGCGATCTCATTCATGATCTTCATTGCCTCGATGATCCCGATGGTCTGGCCGACGAAGACTTCGTCTCCTTCGTTGACGAATGGCTGGGCGCCCGGCGTCGCCGAGGTGTAAAACGTGCCAATCATGGGTGCCGTGATCAAGATTTCTGCCGCGGAAGCTGGGGGCGACGAGGCATCATCCTCCACGCGGGATTGACCGGCTCCGTCGAAATCAGCTCCCGGTCGACGCAAGCGAACCGACATCGGCCCCACATCGAGATCCAGTTCCGTAATGGACGACTGGCGCATGACGCTGGCGAGCGACCGTACCAGATCGGCAACGCGCTCTGGGGCTGGGGCGGCCGGTTCGGCTCCGTTCCCGCTCTGCGTCACCTAGCTGACTCGCTCGATATATTCGCCAGATCTTGTGTCGACTTTCAGCGTGTCGCCGATGTTGATGAACAACGGGACGTTGACCACGTGCCCTGTCTCCAGGGTGGCGGGCTTCGTCGCGCCGCTCGCGGTGTCGCCCTTGAGACCCGGGTCGGTCTCTGCCACCTTCAGAAGCACCGACGGCGGCAATTCGATGTCAATTGGCTCTCCGTTATAGGTCAGGAGATCGACAACGTCGTTCTCGCGGATGAACCTGCCGTTCTCGCCAAGCGTGGAGGTACTGAGGACGATTTGGTCAAACGACTCTGTATCCATGAAATGGCGCTGATCACCATCCGCATAGAGGTACTGAACGTGCTGACGATCGAGCCGTACCTGCGGAAACTTCGCTCCCGCCTGCACGGTATGTTGTGTCAATGATCCGGTGCGCAAATCGCGAAGCGTCATCCTCACCTGCGCGGACCCGCGGCCTTGCTTGTTGTGGGAAAAATCGACGACCTTGACCAGGCGGCCGTCGAGGTCGAACGTCAATCCTTTTCTCAGATCACCGGTTTCAATCATCGAGCAATACGTCTCCTACTTTGGCGCCGCGGACAGGACATTCAAGTCCGTCGCGGTCACCACGCATAGATCCTCGATTCGAATGCCACCCCAGTTTTCGAAATAGATCCCCGGCTCGACAGTGATTACCTGACCTGGTTCGAGGATGTCCTCTGAGCTCTTCCCCACTGAGGGAAACTCGTGAATCAATAGGCCGACGCCATGACCGAGCCCATGTACAAACTGTTCGCCAAATCCCGCGTTCGTTAGATCATCCCGCGCCACCTGGTCTGCGTCGCGACCAGACATGCCGGCTCGGATAGTCGAGAGGGCCCGGCGTTGAGCTGTCAGTACTGTATTGTATCTGTCAGTGAAATCGGACGGTGCCTCTCCCAAGCATATCGTGCGGGTTAGATCGGCTGTGTAACCACCGACCCGGGCGCCCATGTCGATCACCACCGGCTCACCTTCCTGGATGGGTCGATCGCTGGGATCATGATGCGGGCGAGCGCTGTTTGGTCCGGCGGCGACGATAACCGGGAACCCAGGACCGTCCCCTCCGAGTTCATGCATCGCGGACTCGATCCGCCACGCAACCTCTCGCTCCGTAACACCCGCGTTCAACTCAGTGGTCACCGCCACGAATGCCGCATCAGTGATTCTTGCCGCTTCGGCGATCTTCTCTAATTCCTGCTCATCCTTGACCGCCCGCAAGGCATGGTATGCCTCGCGCGGCCGGAATGAGGCGGATTGGGCCAGAGGATTGATCGATGCCATCGTGGTCCGCGACGGTGAGCGCCCGGTCTTCGAACGCCACGCGGCGAGCACCCAGCGACTCGAGTTTCTCACCGAGGAACTGTGGCCACGGCCTGCTCCAGGAACGGGCCACGACCGGATCTCGCACCGTGTTTTCTGCCCATGGGAGGTTCGTCGGGCTGGTAAAGAGGATTGCTAACTCAGCCAGAACAACCAGGACACCTGAGGACTCGTCTGGCGCGTGATCCCCGGCCGGAAACCCGGAGAAGTAGTGACGATTCGCCGGGTGAGTGATGATCGCGCTGTCCGCTCCGAGATCTGTTGTTGCTTCGCGCAACCGCCGTAATCGATCGATCATTGGTTCACCCTGGCGGATGCCCGCCGGCCAAGCAAGTACTGAAGCGCAAGCCGGTAGCCGTCCGGACCCAGGCCGGCAATCTGACCGAGGACGACTGGTGCTACGACCGAATGGTGGCGGAACTCCTCGCGCGCATGGATGTTGGACAGATGAACCTCTATGGTCGGGACACTAACGGCCGCCAGCGCATCGCGAACCGCGATGCTGTAGTGAGTAAGGCCGGCTGGATTAATGATGATTCCGACCGATCCAGGGCCAAGCTGCTGTATGGCGTCGACCAGCGCCCCCTCGTGGTTGGACTGAAGATGTTCGAGGGTCAGTGGGGGATCGGCGTCACGTGCGTACGCGGCCAAGTCGTTCACGATGTCTGATAGCGTGGTGGTGCCGTAGACGCCCGGTTCGCGGGAGCCGAGCAGGTTGAGGTTGGGGCCGTTGAGAACAAGCACATACTCTTGCTCTGCGGCAGCCCCTGTGGACGTGATAGTCATGAGTTGTCCTGATGTAGCGGTCAGTTAAGGACCGGATCGACCATCGTGATGCGGCGAAGCTCGATGATCTGATCCCGGAGCAGCGCGGCCTTCTCGAACTCAAGATCTCGTGCCGCCGCCTTCATCTGCCCTTCGAGTTCCTTGACCATTCGCAAAAGCTCATCCCGGGGAATCTCCGCAATGATCCCCGGTTTGCCGCCGGCAGCGTACCCCGCCTCCTCCTCGGCGACCGCGCGCACGCGATCGGTGATGTCCTTGATCTCTTTGACGATACCGCGAGGAACGATGCCGTGCTCCTCGTTGTGCTCGATTTGTCGCGCTCGGCGGCGGTACGTCTCGTCGATGGCTGCCTTCATAGAGCGGGTCATCGTGTCGGCGTACATGATGACTTGGCCATCAACGTGGCGGGCGGCACGCCCAATAGTCTGGATCAACGAACCCTCTGATCGAAGAAATCCTTCCTTGTCGGCATCGAGCACGGCCACCAGGGAGACTTCAGGTAAGTCAAGCCCTTCGCGCAACAGGTTGATCCCAACCACCACGTCGTGAACGCCGAGCCGGAGATCCCGAAGGATCTCAACTCGCTCCAGGGTGTCAATCTCGCTGTGCAGGTAATGGGTTCGGATACCCATCTCCTTGAAATAGTCGGCGAGATCCTCTGCCATTCGCTTGGTCAGGGTCGTTACGAGCGCGCGCTGCCCTGCCGCTACTCGAGCGTTGATTTCACCGAGCAGGTCGTCGATCTGGCCCTTTGTCGGTCGCACCGAGATTGCGGGATCGATGAGCCCGGTGGGGCGGATCACCTGCTCGACGACGCCCTCGCTGTGTTCTTGCTCGTACGGACCTGGTGTGGCCGAGACGAACACGGCCTGCGGGATGAGTCTCTCGAACTCGGCAAAGGTGAGCGGGCGGTTGTCGCGCGCCGACGGAAGTCGGAACCCATGCTCGACGAGCACATCCTTTCGCGACCGATCACCGGCGTACATGCCGCGGACCTGGGGGATCGAGATGTGTGATTCATCGATGAAAAGCAAGAAATCATCAGGGAAATAGTCCATCAGTGTCGATGGCTGCTCCCCAGGCTTCCTCCGTGACAGATGCATCGAGTAGTTCTCGACGCCTGCGCAATACCCGGTTTCCTGAAGCATCTCGAGATCATACATTGTGCGTTGCCGGAGCCTCGCGGCCTCAAGCAGCTTGCCCTCTGATTCGAGCTCATTGAGACGCTCTTCCAACTCCTGTTCGATATCTTTGATCGCGCCGCGGAGCTTGTCCTCGGTGGTCACGAAGTGCTTAGCGGGGTAGATATCGACCTCGAGCCGCTCGACGAGAAGCTCTCCGGTTAGTGGATCGACTTCGACGATGCGCTCGACCTCGTCGCCAAAGAACTCCACCCGCAACGCAATGTCCTCGTAGGCCGGAAAAATCTCCAACGTGTCGCCACGGACACGGAACGAGCCACGCACAAGGGTCATGTCGTTGCGGTCGTATTGAATGTCGATCAAGTGGCGGACGATCTTGTCCCTGCGCGCTTGACCACCTCGGCGGAGCGACACGAGCGTCTGCGCGTACTCCTCCGGCGATCCCAAACCGTAGATGCAGGAAACCGACGCCACGATGATCACGTCACGCCGAGTGAGCAGCGCGCGGGTCGCCGCGTGGCGCAGCTTATCGATCTCCTCGTTGATGTCCGCGTCTTTCTCGATGAAGGTATCGGTGCGCGGAACATACGCTTCCGGTTGGTAATAGTCATAGTACGAAACGAAGTATTCGACGGCGTTGCTAGGGAAGAATTCCTTGAACTCAGCATAGAGCTGCGCGGCCAGGGTCTTGTTGTGGGCGAGGACGATCGTGGGGCGATTCACATGCTCGATGACGTTTGCCATCGTGAAGGTCTTCCCCGAGCCAGTCACGCCGAGTAGAGTTTGAAACCGCTTGCCCTCGGTTAGACCAGAGACGAGCTGTTGGATGGCCGCGGGCTGGTCGCCGGTCGGTTTTAAATCGGAAACAATCTTGAAATCGGGCATACCCGCTCCTCTGTGACCCGGATCATGGAACGATTGCCGGGCGAAAGGGATTGTAGTTCGGAATGAGGGACTATCGAATCCGATAGAACTCGGCCGCGGGTCCGCCTGACCCGATCACATCGTCGATGTGTCGGACCGACCAGCGCTGTCCCGCCCAGAGCAGCCGCGCCGTCGCCTCGTCGCGCTCGCACCATTCAAAATTGAGGAAATCGGGACCAAGCTCGATCCTGGCTTGCGCCTCGACTTCGAAAGCGAACACGGGAATCAGCACGATGGCGTCGCGCGCATGATCGTAAATCTGATTGACATAGTCTGCGCTATATGTGCCTCGGGGCACAAGTCCTGTAGTTTCCAAGAGCGTCCGTTCAGCCGCCCCAAGAGCGGTTTCATCGGCCAGTACTCGGGCATGAATCGCCTGCCAGGAGCTCCCCAGAGGAGCATCCGCCCGCCGCTGCAGCAGGAGAAACTGCAGCCGAGCGTTGAGGCGACGGACGATATACGCATCGACCGCGTCCGAAACGAGCGACGGCACCGCTTGCCTCCCGTCAGGTTCGTCCCGCGAAGCTGTCACACGCCGCGTTGCGGCCAGCAGTCATCGGGGCGGTCCCTTCGGGCCGCGCCAGCGCAATAAGCGACCCGGATCAAAACTCGGCGGATCATCTTGGTCGTCCAGATTCCGCCCACGCCAACGCGTGGGTTTGCCGAGGCTCGTGGTTCGGGGTTGTGCCCACAGCGAAAAGAATGCGATGGCGCTGGCGATCGCGAGCACGAGCGCGCCAAACCGAAAAGCCTCGGCAATCATTGCGGCCGCGATCGCCAGCACGAGTGCGGTCGCAAGGCGGAAAAGGTCCTGGGGCCAGTTTCGCGGCCACCAGCCGTGGCGCGCGCCGATCGACAGTCGAGCGCTCGCCGAGGCCCGCTGCCTTCGCACAGTCGCCTGCACATTTTCAACCGGCGATGGTGGAGTGTTGGCCCGCTCGAGGATCTCGAGAACCTCGCGTTCGAGGCGGGTTGAGCGTTCTCCCGGATCGCTCGCGTTCATCGATCGCTCCCTGGAGGGGCCGCGTCACGGACCGGAGGAGTTCTTAGGCGTTTTGCGAAGCCGCCGAGAAACATTCGACCCATGTGGTCTGACACACTCTCAGTCTGAAGCTCGGCCGCCGTGCCCTGAAGCAACTCACCCTCACGGGTGGTCTGTGTCGCCCAAATCGCCCGGGCGTCACGCGCCTCGTTGAAGTACGCGTCGAGGGCAGAGGCGGCGGTCTCATCGTCGGTCGCGATGATCTGCCGAACTTCACCGAGGGAGCCGATCACGGCGTCTATCCAACGAGTCACCGCGTCCCGGTTCGTGAGGAGAATGTCGCGATGCATCGCCGGACTGCCTGCGGCGAGGCGTGTCGTATCGCGGAAGCCGCCCGCCGTCAACGTTTTCATATCGCGCCAGGACGCGTCACGCGCGACGGCGTTCATCAGGGCCGCACTGAGAACGAACGGCACGTGGCTCACGCCAGCGACATACGCGTCGTGCTCCTCAGGATCGATAAAGAATGGCTCCGCGCCCGCCGCCGCAATGAGTCCCAACACTGTACGCACCGCATCCTCGGAGGCAGTCACTGATGGCGAAACGCACCAGGTCGCTCCGGTAAAGAGATCGGCGTCTGCACCCTCGACACTCTGAGTCTTGCCTGCCATTGGATGGCTGCCGACGAAATGGACCTCCCGCGGCAAGACCTCATTCGCCCATTTAAGAACCTGAGCCTTGGTTGAGCCCGTGTCGACGACAATTGTCCCGGGCCGCAAATGCGGAACGAGATCCTCCATCACGTCTCGCATAGCCTTCACCGGCGTAGCGAGCACGACAACATCGGAATCCCGTGCTGCCTTAGACAGGTCCCAGGCGCCCTTGTCGACTGCGCCGAGTTTTTCCGCTGCGCGCTGGTGGTCCAGGTTGGGATCAAATCCCACGACTTCCAGCGGCTTGCGCCCGTCAACTTTTCGCTCTTCGGACCACCGGCGTAGGGCAAGTCCTATCGAGCCACCGATAAGTCCGAGCCCGACGATTAGTACACGTTGCATGTGCGGCTTCTCTCTTTCTCTAGCTCTGGACGCTCAGGGGAATGACTGTCATGGCTGATACGGCTCCGTGTCGATTTCGCGGATCCATCCCTCGTCGCCATTCTCCGTTCGGAACCTCATCCACCGCTCACCGTCACTCGGGTTTGTCGTCGGCTCATCTTCGTCCATGTATTCGAGTGCTGTCGCCGGCGGGAGGGCCACGATGACCGGGTCAGATGTCGACGGACCGGAGCGGAAATTCACGGACTGGCTTGCTCCAATTTGATGGGTTGGCTCGAAATCGGCGCTCGGGACAGCGGTCGGTGCAGTGGGTGCGGGCTCAGTTGCTACCGTTTGAACCTCACTGCCTGAGGCGGGCGGTGCCGGCTGCTCGACTTCGGGCTGGCCATCAGGTGAATCGATTGGCGCCGACGTTGCTTGAATCTGCGCGGCCGGGGCGACGATCGGAATCAGATCAGAGAACGGCCGGGAAAGCCATGCGAATAGGCCAGCGGCACCGAAGATGCAAATAGCGATGGCGAGAACCATCGTGATGCCGACCATCAGACCGGCGCGCCGGGATTGTTGCCTGAGCCGCGTACTGAGTCCGGAGTCGGTCATACCTTGGCGTGCCCGACCGACGCTGGCGAAGGTTCGGGAGGTTCCTCCGTAGTCGAAGAAATGAGTGTAGCATGCACGCTTGGGAACTCCGGATCAGGGGTGGAAATCGCCGCGGTCACAAGTTGGTCCTGAGATTGGGACCACTTGGCGCAGCTTTTGAGCCGACGTGCCTCTTGAGATTGCCGCTGTTGACCGCTACGCTCCATTGATGATGAGATCCTGGACCGTGACGCGCATAAGCGGCATCGACGTTCGGCTGCACCCTACGTTCATTTTCGTCTTTCTCTGGGTGTTGATCGACTGGCGCCGCGTTGGTGCTGGGAACGGCGTATCATCAGCACTCTTCTCGGTCATTCTCGTCCTCCTCATATTCACCTGCGTCCTATTGCATGAGTTCGGCCACGCCTTCATGGCTCGCCAGCATGGGGTGCGAGTCCACGATGTCTCTCTTTCCGCCATTGGCGGGGTTGCACGTATGGAGCAACTTCCGGAAGAATCGCGCGCGGAAGTGCTGATCGCCCTATCTGGACCGGCCGCCAATCTCGCCTTCATCATTGCGATGGCGCCGATCGTCCTCCTCGCGGGCGTGCTTGACTGGCTTCTCCTCACTCGAGGACTACGCGACCACGGTTTTCGATCCGTCGCCAATCGGACTCCTCACCACGTTACTGTACGCAAACTTGCTCATTATCGCTTTCAACGTGCTCCCGGCTTTCCCGATGGATGGCGGGAGAGTCTTTCGGGCTGCACTCGCAACGGCGGTGGGACGCGAAACGGGGACGCGAATAGCGGTCGTCGTGGGCGAAGCATTCGCCGTCCTCCTTCTGCTTTTCAGCATTCTTGTGGCGCAGAGTGTGATTCTTGTGCTCCTGTCTGTATTCGTCATGGTGGTTGCGTACGGCGAAGAGCGTGCGGTGCGTGTCGAGAGTGCGATGCGACGCATGCGCGTCGGCCAGTTTGCGCTCTGGGATTCAGGGGGAATCTCTCCCAATCAGCCCTTGACCAATGCTCTCCGCGGAGGCCTTCGCGACATTACGGTCACGGAGAGCGGCCAGGTCGTCGGTATGCTTTGGAGAAATCGCCTCCTGGCCGAGCTGGGGAGGACTGCCAGCGGGCGGATCGTCGGCGACGTGATGGAACGAGATCCGGTTACCGTTGACATTGACACGCCGATCTACGATGTCCACCAGCTGATGGAGGAACAGAATCTCTGGGCAGTCCCGGTGATCGAATCGGGCATGTACAGAGGCATTTTTACCGGGGATCGTTTCCTCCACATCTACAGTCAACTTTCTCCTGACCCGGTTCAGGCAGTGCGTCACTTCCTTGAGCGAAGACTCTTCGCACGCCTTCGCGTGTAACAGGATCGGGAAGCTATCACGGAGTGGCGTTCGACAATGGCCTTGATCCGTTGTGCCGCGGGGGGTACGATCAACCCAATTTCGGCGTCGCACTCCTGCAGGATCGCCCATGAAGGTGTCATCGCGAGGCGAATATGGAGTCCGGGCGATGGTTGCCCTTGCCAAGAACTATGGCGATGGCCCAATGTCCATCGCCGCCGTCTCTAAGGCGTCCTCGGTGCCAACGGCGTATCTCGAGCAACTCATCGGACCGTTGCGACGTGCTGGCCTTGTGAAGAGCACGAGAGGCGCGCACGGCGGGTATCAGCTCACGCGGGATCCCTATGAGGTGCGTGTCGGCGACGTGTACCGGGTCATGGAAGGCCCCGTTGCTCCCATGGAGTGCGTCTCCGAAGATATTTCTGAACAGACGTGTCCCCTCATTGCCGGGTGTGAGACACGTCCTGTGTGGCTCCAGATGCGGGATGCGATCGCAAACACGCTCGATTCCACAACTCTCGGCGACCTCATAAGTCAGTCGCCACGGCGATCCGCTCGCCAAGACGAAGTCGGCGGCAAACTGCCAACAGCAGTCAGCTAAGCAGGATCGACTGGGTCGACGAACGGCCTGCGACGGCCAGGGGAACGACTCGAGATCGAGCCAATTTTTCAGGTCTTCCCATGGATGACGTCATTTATCTCGATCATGCTGCGACAACACCAGTCGATCCCGGTGTTCTCGAGGCGATGGGTCCCTATTTTTCACAACGCTATGGAAATCCTTCAAGCATCTACCAGCTGGGACAGGAATCGAGAACCGCCATTGATCAGACTCGAGCCGCCGCTGCTCGCGTGCTGGGTTGTGATGCCAGCGAGATCGTCTTCACTAGTGGCGCGACCGAAAGCGACAATCTCGCGTTGCGCGGCACCGCCTGGGCGGCAAGGTCAAAACCCTCGGCGATTGGGACGACGCCGCACATCGTCACGACGGCAATCGAGCACCATGCGGTCTTGCACACCGCTCACGCCCTAGAGCGTCAGGGGTTCTCCGCGACATACGTTGCTCCGGATAGTCAAGGGATCGTAGATCCAGACGCAATCGCGTCGGCCGTCCGCGGTGACACCTGCCTTATCTCGGTGATGTATGCGAACAACGAATCCGGGGCAATTCAGCCTATTCGAGAGATCGCCGCCATCGCCCGCGAGCGAAGCATCCCGGTGCACACCGATGCTGTGCAGGCCGCGGGCAGTCTTCCGTTACGTGTCGACGATCTCGGCGTCGACCTGCTTTCGCTGTCGGCGCACAAATTCTATGGACCGAAAGGGGTCGGACTCCTTTACGTGCGGCGAGGCACCCTGATCGATTTCCAACAGGCAGGCGGGGGCCAGGAGCAAGGACGAAGGGGCGGAACGGAAAACGTGCCCGGAATCGTTGGACTAGGTGTAGCACTTGAGCAAGCGGATGCCTGGCGCGACGCCTACGCGGACCACTGCCGTGGGCTTCGTGACCGGCTCCACGGCGGACTCCTCGCAGCCATAACCGACGCAACCATGAATGGACCTTCGGACTCTGTGCAACGCCTCCCGAATAATGTCAATGTTTCCATTCCGGGAATTCAGGGCGAGACGCTTCTGCTCAGCCTCGATGTTCTCGGCATTGCTGCCTCTGCTGGGTCAGCCTGCACAACCGGAAACACCGAACCCAGCCACGTACTTCGCGCAATGGGGCTTTCGGACGAAGCGTGTCGGTCAAGTCTCCGCTTCACTGTTGGGCGGTCGAATACCGAAGAGCAAATTGATGTCGCCATTGACGCCGTGGTTGAGTCGGTTGGACGGGTCAGGGCGTTGACCACCAGCCACGCGAACTAGGTCAAGGCATCATTTGCGGGGAAGTCCGGCTCCTCAAACCTCGAATCTGCCAGGATCTCGTCGAAGATGTGCTCCGAGACCCCGCCTGACACCTCATCGAGCGAGGGGAGATCCTCAAGCGATCTGAGCCCGAATTGCTTGAGAAATTCAATCGATGTCACGTACTGATTCGGATTGCCCACGGTGGGCAGCCGGCCTGCGACTTCAATGAGCTCCCTCGCGTGCAACGTCGCGAGCACTCTTGAGCAATCGACTCCCCTGAGTGCTTCAACTTCTGCCCGGGTGACTGGCTGTCGGTAGGCGATCAGCGCCAGTGTCTCGAGTGCCGCGCCCGAGAGCCTCGCCTCGCGGTCTAGGCGGAGGAATCGGCGGACATATGAACCGAACCGTGGTGCGGACGATAGGTGCGCGGCGCCCCGGTGCTGTATCACCACCCATCCGCGCGATCGATCCTGGCCAAAATTCGTAAGCGCCTCCTCGACATCCGAGACCGGGACGCCAGCTACATCGGCGAGATCGCGAAGCAGTGCCGGCTCTGGCGAGACGAGCAGAAGTGCTTCCAGGAGCGCGGGAAGGTCGCCAGGGGCCACGGCAGCGGAGACTGGCAATTCAGCCTGCGTCACCGACTCGTTGCTCGGGCTACCCGGCCTGCTAACGAGCATTCAATTGATGCGCGTCAGATGGCGATGATCGTGGTCCCGTGTCGGATGCAACTTCGGGACGTGACAGCGTGATCGATCCGAAAAGCTCGTTTTGGGTCACGACAATGATCTGCCGACGCATAAGGGTGAGCAACGCGAGAAAGGCGACCGTGATTTCCTGGCGATCGGTGCAGGTTGCACGGATATGGTCAAATGGGACTTGTCCATCACGGGCGAGGGTCGAGGTGATCCTGACAATCATCTCGCGCAGCGAGACGACACGAAATGCCGGGACGAGAATGGGTTTCAAAGGAAGTCGTGTCAGCCAGCGGCCGACCGCGGTGGTTAGTGCGGATGGTGGCTGCGAAGTAAAGCGGGCTGGTTCCGCTACAGGCAAGGCGATCCCTTCTCCTCGACCGAATGCGCCGGAGCCTGCTTGCTGCCGGCTGGCGAGCAACACCGCGGCCGCCTTCACCACCCGGTACTCCTCGAGCTGTCGAACGAGGTCGATTTCGTCTGGCTCATCTACTGTTTTCGTGGGCCGGGGAAGTAGTGCCCGCGACTTGAGAACGGAAAGCCGGCCCGCCACCGCCACGAATTCCGCGATGATCTCGGGTGTTGACGATTCGAGGGCGTTGACGTACTCGATGAACTGGTCGAAGACGGCGAGCAAGGAAATGTCGCTGATCGACAGTTGGTCCCGCTCGATGAGACGCAGCAGCACGTCGAGTGGCCCTTCGAAGGCGGGCAGCCGAAGCTGGTAACCGTCGAGAAATGGGGGTGCGAGCGAAGCCGTGGTCATGGAATGACTCTACGCGATGCGGCGGCACAGTTGGCGTAAGACGGCGCCGCAAGCATGCCGGACAATCCCACGTCGTCGCTCAATCTCCAGCGAAGACCTTCATCAGCAACCCGAGGACCGGCGTCGTAATCCCGCCGATGATCTCGCTGCCAATGCCCCGTCCAAAAATCAAGAGCAAGATGAGAATGGGCACGCCGTAGCGCTCCAACGGGGCGAGTACGGGACGCCAGAATGGCGGGAGAATGGCCGAGAGAATGCGCGATCCGTCGAGGGGAGGCAGTGGGATCATGTTGAACGCGGCAAGACTGAAATTGACGATCATGAAAATCCACAAGAACTGCTCTGCTTCACCAAGACTCGTGCCCAAGAACGACGCAAAGCGCAAGATCCCAGCGGCAAGTGCTCCCAGCACGACATTGGAAATAGGTCCCGCGAACGCGACGAGCCCCATGCTGCCCTGACGGCCGAAGCGCCCGGCGGGTCGCAATCGAAACTCATTCACCGGGACCGGTCGACCCCAGGCGATTCCGGGAAATCCAAGCGCGATCAGGACGAACAGCAACGCGCCAACCGGGTCAAAGTGAACCACCGGGTTGAGGCTGACGCGTCCTAGGAGGCGCGCTGTGTCGTCACCAAGCATCCACGCGGTCCAGGCGTGCATGAACTCGTGGACAGTTATGGCTATTACGAAGGTGACGATGATAGCCGCAAAGTACAGCGGATCGAAGTCACCGAAGCCTGGCATCAATAAGCGCCGTAACGCGGAGCTATATCGCCTGGAATTTCGCCGCGCCTCCCGGAGCCTGCTCTGCCCCGGAACCGGGATACAGATGGCAGGCAACGTGGTGGCCGTTGCCCTGATCCGCGAAAACCGGATCGACCTGTCTACAGACTTCCATTGCGTACGGGCAGCGGGTGTGGAAGTGGCAGCCGGACGGCGGGTTGATTGGGCTTGGTACGTCGCCGGGAAGAATGATGCGCTCGCGACGCTTTTCAATGACGGGGTCGGGAATCGGAACCGCCGAAAGTAGCGCCTTGGTGTACGGGTGCAGTGGATCCTCGTACAGCTCGTTGCGGTCCGCCATCTCTACGATCTTGCCGAGATACATCACGGCTACCCGGTCTGAGATGTGCTTGACCACCGAGAGGTCGTGGGCGATGAATAGGTACGTCAGGCCGAATCGCTCTTGCAGATCCTCCAAGAGGTTGACAATCTGAGCCTGAATCGAGACGTCAAGTGCCGATACCGGTTCATCGGCGACGATGAAGTCCGGATTGGCGGCGAGCGCCCGAGCGATACCAATGCGTTGGCGCTGCCCGCCTGAGAACTCGTGCGGATAGCGGTTGGCGAAGTAGGGGTTAAGCCCGACGGTTTCAAGCAGTTCCTGCACTCGCTGAGTACGGTCTCTCTTTGCGACGAGATTGTGAATCTGCATCGGTTCGGACACGATGTTGCCGACCGTCATACGCGGGTTCAACGAGGCGTAGGGGTCCTGGAAGATCATCTGTAGATGGCGGCGCATCTTGCGCATGTCGCCGCCGCTCAGCTTTGTGAGATCCTTGCCCTTGAAGATAACCTCGCCGTCGGTCGGTTTGTAGAGTTGCAGAATTGCCCGGCCGGTGGTCGACTTGCCGCATCCGGACTCGCCTACCAGACCCAGGGTTTCTCCCGGTTTCACATCGAACGAAATGCCGTCCACGGCCTGGACGGCACCAACCTTTTTCTGGAAGATGATCCCCCGCGTCAGGGGGAAATGCATTACCAGATTATTGACGGACAGGAGTGACTCTCCTGCGCCATTGCTCTTCGCACCATTTGCCGACACCGATACCGCCGGGCTCTTAATTGCGGCCTGAGAGGCGTTCTTCTGTCTTGGTGCTGCCATGAATTGCCTCCTCTTAAACCGCGTTGGTATCAGGATTGGGGGGCGCACTCGGAAGTGCCGGACTATTGGGATCCTGCACGCCATGGGAACCTGGAATCACCGTTTCGAGGCTATAGTCCTTGTCACTACTTGGCGGAGGATGCCCATGTCGTAGAGCCACGAGATCCTGGTCCGATTCCTTGCTCACCTCTTCCCAAAACCAGCATGCTGACCAATGCCCAGGATTGACCTCCAGCAATGGGGGATTCTTCTGCTCGCATTTTTCACGCGCATAGTTGCACCGTGGGACGAATGGGCACATGTCAGGCAGATCGATGAGATCAGGTGGAAGCCCGCGGATCGGCTCGAGCTTTTCTTTCCGCATAGCGTCCAGTCGCGGGATCGATTTGAGTAGCCCAACGGTGTAAGGATGTCGAGGATTGGCAAAGATCTCCTCGGTTGACGCCGTTTCCACAATGTGCCCGGCGTACATGACCTGAATGCGATCAGCCATACCTGCAACTACGCCCATGGAGTGAGTGACCAGGATGACTCCTGTGTCCCGCTCCATCTGGAGCGTTCGCATCAGATCAAGGATCTGGGCCTGAATCGTCACGTCCAGTGCGGTAGTTGGCTCATCGGCGATAAGGAGCTTGGGATTGCACGAGAGCGCCATCGCGATCATCACGCGCTGACGCATCCCCCCCGAGAATTGGTGTGGGTACTGATCGACCCGTTCTTCAGCGTTCGGGATACCGACCATCTTCAGCAGTTCGATGGTCCGCTCTCGCGCTTGTCCCTTTCTCATACCCATGTGAAGTTGGAGCGCTTCGCTGATTTGCCGGTTGATGGTGAGTACCGGGTTCAGAGACGTCATCGGATCTTGAAAGATCATTGCGATGTCGTTGCCGCGAATCGCGCGCACCTGCTCGTCCGACATGCGCAGGATGTCGTCTCCGTTGAAGAAAATCTCCCCGGCGACGATCTTGCCGGGCGGGCTAGGGATGAGCCGCATGATGGACAGTCCAGTCATGCTCTTTCCACAGCCGGACTCACCGACGACGCCAAGGGTTTCCCCGGGCATGACATAGAACGACACGTCGTCAACAGCCTTGACTACGCCGTCCTGCGTCTTGAATTGCGTTTTCAGGTTGCGGACTTCAAGGACCGGACCGCCCCGGCCGTTTCCGCTGGTCTCAGCGCTGGCGCGGCGCCTTGCCCTCTCCTGCGCGACCATGTTTGCTCCTCTCGGTCACCGGCTCACTGGCTGCTGACTCCGCTTCGAGTCCTCTTGCTGGTCAAGGCCGTGGCGTGCGCTGAATGCCGACGTTGCAGACGGCCGGTAGCGTTCCGCGAAGCACCTAAATCTGTGTAAATCGGCATCATGCTGGCGCCGGAGAATACCACAGCCTGATGCCACTCTCAATTGTCAACCGGCAGGAATCCCAGCCTAGGCATCTCGCAGCAATTTCCGAAATCGGACGCGGTCCTCGCCAAGTCCATCATAGTCGGGAGAATACGGAATGTCGCCCCGGTAGCTCAGCCCGGAAATCGGCTGGAACCCGATTCGGGTGTGAAACGCTATTGAACCCTGATTTTCTGGCGAAGTAACGGCCAGTACCTCCTGACAACCTTGCAGCGCTGCTTCGCTGAACAGCCTCTGGTAGAGTGCCTCGCCAATTCCCCGGCTACGAAATCCGGGGTCGACTCCGATGAAATGGCAATAGATCAGGCGCGGGTCAGTCTGCGACCGAAACCCAGCCAGGAATCCAACGATGGCGCTGCCCTGGGCCGCTACGTATGTCCAGGGTCGAAAATGCGTGAAGAACAGCCGCGGCAGCATGACGCCCATCCGCCGGCCACCCCACCAGGCATCGATCTGGTTGATGATCTGATCGTAGTCGTCAGGATCCGCATAGCGGATCGTGATATTCGGTTCCATGGACTACCGATTGATCTGATTCAGCATTTCTTTTGAGGCGCGCATCAGCAGAGCCGGTGCGTTCGCCACGACCATCTGGAAGCCTTGTGAGAGTCGGTAGTTGGTCTGTGCCGCATCCGCAGCGACGATGCCGAGGGCCACGCCGCGCCCCTTGGCGGCATCAGCCACCTGCTGAATGACCGCCTCGACTTCAGAATGGCCTATCTGGCCGCCGTAGCCCATGGACTGGCCAAGATCGGTCGGACCGACAAAAAACACATCGAGTCCTGGTGTCTCCAGCAGGGCGTCAACATGCGGAAAGGCGTCAATATGCTCGAATTGAATGATGCTCAGGACTCGCTCGTTGATCGCCGGGACCAACTCCGACATCGAGCCACCCTGGCCGTAGTCAAACGTGCGCCCTCCGGCCAGCCCGCGATTGCCCGCCGGAGCATACCGCATTGATTCGACTGCTTCTCTGGCTAGTGCCGGCGTGTTGGTCTGAGGAATCATCACCCCGGAAACGCCGAGATCTAGGTACTTGAGGATAACTTGTCGATCATTTTCGCCAACCCGCACCATCGCCGGGATGTCCCGTGCTTCCGCGGCAAGGATCATGGGATAGGCATCATCCGGGCTGATTCTGCCGTGCTCAGCATCAAGAAGGGCAAAATCGAATCCCGCCAGCCCCACAATTTCGACAATATCCGGGGAAGGCATGGGTATAAATACACCGATTGCGGCTTCCCCATTGCGCAGTTTCTCCTTAACCGGGTTGTTTAGTCGCATTCCACTCCCCAATCCCGCCGTCCGCGGAAATCTCCCGCCAGCCTTCTCTTAAGATCAGCACTATTCATTCTAACCAAGGCCGAACCGACATGAGTCAACGGCGTGAATCAGGCACCGTCTGAGGTTCTACAATCGGACGGACGTGACGTTTCCGGCAGCGGAGAGGACGAGCATGACCGTCAAAGAGCGGCCCGATGCGGACGCATCATGGGACGCGGAAAACGAGACCGCATTTTGGCTCGCCATCTCTCGCGTGCCGCACATCGGACCGGTTCGCATCGAGCGCCTGCTGGCGAGATTTGGCTCGCTTGCGTCCGTCTGGTCGGCCCCGCGGGAAGAGTTACGCGCGACTCTGGATCCAAAACCACTTGCCGAACTTCTGGCGGCGCGAAGTCATGTCGACCCCGTCGGCGAGCTTGATCGTATCGCTCGACTGGGAATTCGCGCCGTCCATCCTGGCCATTCGTCTTATCCCAGAATGCTCGCTGAAATTTCTGGACGTCCTTCTATTCTCTACGTACGGGGTGAACTCCTTCCGGCCGACGACACGTCTGTAGCAATCGTCGGTACTCGACGCGCGACGCCCTACGGCCGGCAAGCAGCGGAACGTATCGCCGGGGAACTGGCTCAAGCGGGAGTCACCATCATATCGGGATTGGCTCGCGGTGTAGACGCCGCCGCGCACCGCGCGGCATTAGGCGCAGGGGGACGAACGATCGCCGTACTCGGGTCGGGCCCCGACGTGATCTATCCCCCTGAGCATCGCGGGCTCGCCGAACAAATCCTTGAGTCGGGTGCGATCATCTCGGAATTCACACCTGGAACGAAACCAGACGCTCAGAACTTTCCCGCTCGAAATCGCCTCATCTCTGGAATGACGCTAGGAACCTTGGTCATTGAGGCGCCCCTCCGCAGCGGTGCCTTGATCACCGCGACGTTTGCTGCGGATCAAGGCAGGGAGGTGTTCGTTATTCCGGGCAGCATCTTCGCGCAAAGTAGTGAGGGAACGAACGCGCTGCTGCGAGACGGCGCACGGATAGCGCGTAATGGAGCCGACCTCCTCGAAGATTTAGGGTTGGCAGTTGGTGCCAATTCCGCGGCGACACAGCGCCGGCTCCCTCTCGAGGAGGACGAGCGCCGGCTGTATGACGCCCTCGGCAAGGAAGCACGCCATATCGATGAGGTCGCCGAGGAGGCTGGATTGACCGCTGGCGAAGCCTCTGCCCTCTTGTTGACGATGGAGCTCAAGGGCTTGATACGGAACCATGGCGCGCAATATTACGTTCTCAGATAGAACCCTTCGTCACGTCGAGCGTCTGAATCGCATGGGGGCGCGAGATCTCCTTGACACAGTGCGGCAGGGTGTCTAAGGTTCCGCCCCGTTCGCAGCGGGCGCCGCACCGCGGTCTGTTGCGCCACGTTCCCGCTTTGCCATCACCCGCCTCATACGGAGACCCTAGAGCACGATGCCTGAATCCCCATCGGCCAAACCGCGGCGTGCCGCGGGAAAACCTTCGAATCGAACCACGAAATCCAAGGCAAAGACCGCGGCTCCAAGTCCGGGTCGCGGCCGACTAGTCATTGTTGAGTCCCCGGCCAAAGCCAGAACCATCGGTAAATACCTGGGCAGCGGTTATACCGTCAAAGCGTCTATGGGACACGTGAGGGACCTGCCCAAGAGCACCCTGGGAGTTGACGTCGATGACAACTTCACACCAACCTATCTGGTTCCCAGGGACAAAACCAAGCTGATCAAGGAGCTCAAGGAGAGCGTCCAGAAGGCGCGTGAAGTCTACCTGGCAACGGACCCTGACCGAGAGGGCGAGGCTATTGCCTGGCACCTGATCCAAGCGACAGGTGCGTCAGCCAAGCCGGTGCATCGGGTGGTCTTTTATGAGATTACCCCCGATGCGGTCAGCGAGGCCATGGCTAGCCCGCGGGACATCGATCCGGATCTCGTCAATGCTCAGCAGGCGAGGCGAGTGCTCGATCGGCTGGTTGGTTACAAAGTCAGCCCTCTTCTTTGGAAGAAGGTCAAGCGCGGATTGTCAGCGGGGCGCGTCCAGACAGCGGCACTTCGCATCATTGTCGAGCGCGAGCGGGAAATCCAGGCATTCGAACCAGTCGAGTACTGGTCAATCGATGCGGAGTTGGCAAAGCGGACCGGAGCCGAGCCTCGGCCTCGCGATATCTTCCGCGCCGGTTTGCATCGCGTTCAGGGCAAGAAACCGACGCTCGACAATGTGGAACAGACAGAAGCCGTTCTTGCTGCACTGGACGGCGCGCACTATCGCGTCGCGGACGTAACGCGCAAAGAGGTACAGCGTCGCCCGTCGCCTCCCTTCACGACAAGCACCCTCCAGCAAGAGGCTTCGCGCAAAGTTGGGCTGGGCGTGCGACGCACGATGCAAATTGCGCAGGAGCTTTACGAAGGAGTGGATCTTGGCGCCCAGGGTACTCAAGGCCTGATCACCTACATGCGGACGGACTCGACCAATGTCGCCGCTTCAGCACAATTCGCTGCGCGGGATGAGATCGCTCGTCGTTACGGGCCGGAGTACGTACCGGAGAAGCCTCCTGTCTACTCCCGGAAGGCGAAGAGCGCTCAGGAGGCGCACGAAGCCATTCGCCCGACTTCACCGCATCGCGACCCGGCAAGTGTCAAGCCCTTTCTCTCTTCACAGCAATTTCGCCTCTACCAGCTCGTCTGGCAGCGGTTCATCGCGTCTCAAATGCGCCCGGCGATCCTGGATCAGACCGGGGTAGATATTGCTGCCGGACGTCCAGAGGAGATTTCTCGCCCAGTCGACCCGCCTTTCCTTTTTCGGGCGACTGGCTCAGTCGTCAAATTCCCCGGATTCATGGCCGTATATCAAGCCGGCCGGGACGAAGGAGACGCGGCCGACGAACTGGAGAAGGGAGCGTTGCCGGCTCTCGGAACCGGCGAAGACCTCGATCTCTTGCGGCTCTTGCCGGAGCAGCACTTCACGCAGCCCCCCCCTCGCTTCACGGAAGCGTCGCTGGTGAAAGCCCTCGAGGAACAAGGCATCGGCCGGCCAAGCACCTACGCACCGACTATTGCGACGGTCCAGGCTCGCGGCTATGTCACGACCGAGGAGAAGAAGCTGGTCGCAACTGAGTTGGGGCTCATCGTCAATGACTTGCTGGTGGAGCACTTTCCACACGTCTTCGACGTTGGGTTCACCTCGCAAATGGAGGAGGAGCTCGACGAGATCGCGTCCGGCGAAAGGTCCTGGGTGCCGACGCTACGCGAGTTCTACGGGCCGTTCGTCGAGACCCTGGCCCGCGCCGAGCAGACAATGGAGCGGGTCCGGCTCAAGGACGAGCCGGCTGGCGAGGACTGCGAGCTCTGTGGCCGCCCGATGGTCATCAAGCTCGGTAAATTTGGAAAGTTCCAGGCGTGTAGCGGATTCCCCGATTGCCGTAATGCACGCCCGCTCTTGTTGCGCGTCGGCGTGCGCTGCCCGACCTGCGGTGAAGGTGAGGTCGTCGAGCGGCGGTCAAAGAAGGGCCGTGCGTTCTTCGGGTGCGAACGCTACCCAGCCTGCGACTTCGTGTCCTGGTACAAGCCAGTCGATCGCGTGTGTGGCAGTTGTGGCAATGGGTATCTAGTGGAGTCCGGGCGACGCGGACAGGATAAGTGCCCGGCATGTGGGGCACTCAGCGAGCGAGTTGTGGATCTGGCTCGAGCCGGCTGAAAGTCGCAAAAGTGTATCGAACGAATCAGTTAGAATCATCTGTTCGATAGCAACCGCATGACGCGCGTCGATGCGGCGGCGTCGTCCAGAACGCGTCACTGAGGAATCACAGAGCATATGCCCCGTAATCGGCGACTCCACCCGTCCCGAATCAATAGCAAGAGCATCCGGAGCACGACCATTCTCGGAGTGCGGCGCGACGGAATTGTCGCGTTAGCGGGTGATGGCCAGGTAACGGCCGGAGACGTTGTGCTTAAGCATGGCGCCCGGAAGATTCGTCCGCTCTATGATGGAGCGGTCATCGCGGGATTTGCCGGCGCCGTAGCTGACGCGTTGACGCTTTTCTCGAAGTTCGAGACCCAACTGAAGACCTCAGATGGCAATCTGCGAAGGGCCTCCGTCGAGTTGGCAAAGGAGTGGCGGACTGATCGCTATTTGCGCCGGCTCGAGGCGCAGCTAATCGTCGGAGACGGGGAATCGCTGCTCGTGTTGTCCGGCGAAGGCGATGTGATCGAGCCAGATGACGGAATCGCGGCCATTGGGTCAGGCGCTCCATACGCGACCGCGGCGGCGAAGGCGCTGGTGGCTCACACCGATCTTCACGCGCGGGAAGTTGTGGAATCGGCAATGAGGATTGCCGCTGATCTCTGCATTTTCACGAACGATCGATTCACCATCGACTCTGTGGCAGGTCCGCCCGAAGACGATTCAGGCAGCGATTCTGAATCGGAAAAGGAGTCCCAGGTACCGCCGGACGAAGAGGAATAAGAGGGATGGTTGAGGCTCAACCGCGCTCAATGCCAGTGCATTCCAGTGGACGTCCAACGAGCGACATGTCGATCGCAGCACCGATCATCGAAGATCTGACTCCGGCGCAGATTGTCGCGGAATTAGATCGCTTCATCATTGGCCAAGGCGATGCCAAGAGAGCAGTGGCGGTAGCCCTGAGGAACAGATTCCGGCGGCAACTCCTACCCGAAGAAATGCGGGGCGAGGTTGTCCCGAAAAACATCCTCATGATGGGCCCGACGGGTGTGGGCAAGACCGAAATCGCGAGGCGTGTTGCCAAGATTGTCGACGCGCCGTTCGTAAAAGTCGAAGCGACTCGATTCACAGAGGTTGGCTATGTCGGCCGGGATGTCGAATCGATTGTCCGGGATCTCTGCGAGGTCGCCATCGACATGCTCCATAGCCGGCGACTTGAGCAGGTCAAAGAGGAAGCGGACCAAGCCGCGCGTCAGCGACTGATCGATCTTCTCACTGAACAGCTTCTCTCCGAATCGAGAAGTCGAAACGGTCGAGGGAGTGCCGCTACCGGAGGCGGAACGGGAGCGCCCAGACGCGTTACCGCTGCGGAAGAGCGGCGTCGCAAACGCGAACAAGAGCGCCTGCTGGCGCTCCTGAACGAAGAAGCTCTGGAAGAGGAAACGGTCGAGATCGAGATTGACCCAGCGTTTGCCGATAGTGCTCATGACGCATTTGGGTCGCTCTCCCCGGACGAATTGTATGACTCGTTCCAGGACTTCCTCGATGGATATACGCCGCCGCCTCGACGATCACGGCGGCGGGTTTCGGTGCGGGAGGCGCGCAGGATTCTGGCGCAGCAGGAAGAAGACCGGCTCGTCGACTGGGATACGGTCATCGAGACCGCCGTACGACGCGTCGAAGAAGCGGGCGTTGTCTTTATTGACGAAATCGACAAGACCATAAACGCCGAGGGCGAGTATTCCGGGGAGGTCTCCGGCGAAGGTGTCCAGCGCGATCTCTTGCCGATTGTTGAAGGGTCGGTCGTGATGACGCGGTACGGCCCGGTGAAGACGGACCACATCCTCTTCATCGCCGCCGGGTCTTTTCACAATACGCGACCATCAGATCTGATCCCGGAGCTGCAAGGTCGGTTTCCGATCAGAGTCGAGTTGCAAAGTCTGAGCGAAGAAGATCTTTACGCGATCCTCACGGAGCCGCAGAATGCGCTCACCAAGCAGAGTGTTGCCATGCTGGCGACTGAAGGCGTGGATCTCCAATTCGAGGACGACGCGCTGCGAGAGATGGCGCGTCTTGCTACGGTGGTAAACGCATCAACAGAGGACATTGGGGCTCGTCGGCTCCACACGATTATCGAACGCGTGATTGAAGACATTTCGTTTGATGCTCCCGACCACAAGGGGGAAGCGATCCCGATTGATGCAAGATTCGTTAGCGACCGCATCGGTGAGGTCGCCGCTGACGAAGACTTGAGCTCCTACATCCTGTAAGGGCACGAAGATCACTGAATGTTCTTGACACCCAATTTTGGGCAATGCTATGGTCGCGCCATTCGATCTTCAGGTACACACAGACGACACTGACGGCGTTGTTAGGTCGATGGACCGGTCCAGTCACGTGGAGCGGAGGAGTATCTGCTCACTCCGGAGGTCGGGCAGCCGGGGCGCCGCGTGCTCTCTCACTCTGTCTGTCGGCTAAGACCGCCGCGAGGAGGCCCGAAACTTAATGCTGCGATTCACAGTGAACCGGATCTTCTGGTTCATCCCCACCTTGCTGGCGATGGCTGCTTTCACGTTCTTGATCATGCACGCAACGCCCGGGAGTCCATTTGATCTCAGCGATAAGCAGCGACCTGAAGATATTCAGCGACTTGAAGCCCTCTATGGGTTGGACAAGCCGTTGCCAGAGCAGTTTGTTCGTTACGTCTGGAATGCGCTGCATCTCGACTTCGGCATCTCGTACCACGCTCGTCCCCAGACGGTCAATGAGATAATCAGCCGCACGTTTCCGATCTCCCTTCACCTCGGCGCCATGGCAACGATCTTCGCCGTTGTTGTGGGAATGACGCTCGGTGTTTCGGCGGCAATCAACCAGAATGGTTGGATCGACTATTTCTCGGTGACCGTGGCAGTCCTTTTTTACAGCATGCCCAGCTTTGTCATGGGGTTCTTACTCATCTTGCTCTTTGCTGTTTGGCTTCCGGATAAGGGGGTCGATCTTGGATTCCGAGTCGGCGGTTGGGAGCGGCCCCGGGACTGGATTCTGCCAGTCGTCGCGCTGGGCGCCGCGCCGCTCGCGATCCTGGCGCGGTATACGCGATCCAGCATGATCGAGGTGATCAGGTCCGATTATGTGCGCACTGCTCGCGCTAAGGGATTGACCGAGCAGGGCGTGGTGACCAGACATGTCCTCAAGAACGCACTGATCCCCGTGGTCACGCTGATTGGTCCCATTTTCGCCGCTGTTGCTACCGGATCGTTCTTCGTCGAGCAAGTGTTCAACATCCCGGGGATGGGAAAGTTTTTTGTGACTAGCATGCAGGTGAAGGATCAGACCATGATCCTAGCCGTAGTGTTGTTGTACGGCGTCTTCTTAGCGGCGATGAACCTTCTCGTCGACCTAACCTACGGTGTCATTGACCCGAGAATCAGGTACTAGGTTATGGCCTCCATTCCCGGTGCACTCAAATCAGACCGGCCTGAGAGTCCAGACGAGGGAGACGAATGGCGCGATCACACCCGCAAAGCGAATCGATGGATTCGTTGAACCTCAGCTTGCGGGAGACCGATTCGGCACTCCCCGCGCCATCCTGGCAGGTTGAAGATCTCATCGAAGATGAGTCTGTCCCGCGACAGCAGCCTGGGGGTCCGCTCAAGCTCGATGGTGACCTTACTGCGCGTCAGGACCGAAGTCTATGGAGCGACGCCTGGAGGCGTCTTATCCGCAATAAGCTCGCGATCGTCGGGTTGATCGTTGTCACGGTCTTTGCGGTGATCGCCGTTCTGGCTCCGGTGATCGCACCCTACGGTGAGGCCGAGGTCGTCGATTTTCGGCTCGCTCGCTACCATCCCTCATGGACGTGGCCGATGGGACTTGATGCCAATGGCCGAGACATTTTCAGCCGCATCGTTTATGGCGCGCGGATATCGCTCGTGGTCGGTGTGCTCTCCCAGGTGATCGTCCTGCTCATCGGTGTGCCGATCGGTGCCGCGGCGGGATTTCTTGGTGGAAACACAGACAACGTACTTATGCGTCTGGTCGACGTCATCTATGCGATTCCGCAACTCCTCATGGTGCTGCTCTTCGTAAACTGGTGGGGTCCAGGTTTGGGGAACATCTTCCTGGCAATTGGTCTTGTGGGATGGGTAACTCTCGCACGCCTCGTGCGCGGCCAGTTCCTGTCTTTGCGAGAACAGGAGTATGTTAGTGCCTCTCAGGTGTCGGGCGGGGGCGGGTCATACATCATTTGGAAGCATTTGTTGCCGAACAGTCTGACGCCGATTATCGTCGCATTGACATTCGGTATCCCGACCGCGATCTTCACGGAGGCGGCTCTGAGCTTTGTCGGCGTTGGCATCCGCCCCCCACAGGCGAGTTGGGGCCAGATGGTTGCTGAAGGTAGTACGCCAGGCTATATTGCTTCTGATCCCCACATGCTCTTGTTCCCAGTCTTGGCCATTGGCCTGACGATGCTCGGGTTCTCATTCCTCGGCGATGGGCTGCGAGACGCCCTCGACCCGAAGGGGAATCGGAACTGAAAAGAAACTTGATTCCTTACGATGGTGACTGCCTTCTCCGAAGCGTGGCGTCCGCACTCGAGACGGGTTTGCCATTGCGGTTGGCACGCGATTGAGCTCACGTATCAGGCGAAAGGAGGGCAGTGGGCGCCACCTTGGTGGTGTAGATGATGGGAGGCAGTGTTGCCTCCCACAGCATGAATATCTCGACAGTACCTGCGGGAGATCTCAAGAAGGAGCATGCGCGTGGGAAAGCGAATGAACGATCAGCTTCGCATTCTTGGACAGCGGTTCAAGAGTGTCGGCATGAGCCGCCGAAACTTCATGAAGATTTCGGCGGCGGCAGCTGCAGGCACGGTCACCACTGCCGGAATGGAACGCTACGTCGGCCCACGCGCCGCGGCGGCTCCACTCCGAGCGATTCGCCGGCAAGATTTCCAACCAGATGAGGTTTTTTACAACTTCAATATGCAGGCTGACCCGCTCAGCTTTGACTACAATCTCAACCTTTACGCGGAAGCCGAAGAGTCGACCTTTTCGGGGTTGCTGACGTTCGACCCCGATTTGAACGCGGTACCCGACTGGGCTGAGACGTTCACCCCGAATGAGGACGCCTCAGTTTGGACGTTCAACATTCGGCCGGACAACCAGGGCTGGACAAACGGGACCGAAACACGTCCCGTGACCTCACAGGACTTCGTCTATTCGTGGGAGCGCCAATTGAATCCCGCGAATGCCGCGGCGTATGCGGGGTTCCTCTTCGACATCAAGAACGCCGAAAAGTACAACCTCGGCGAAGAGGGAATTGCCGCTACGGACCTCGGCGTGAAGGCCCTCGACGAGTGGACGCTTGAAGTAACCATGGAGGGGCCTCGGGCCTACTTCCCGCAAGTCGTCGGCTATCTCGCATCTGTCCCGGCTCCTCAGTGGGCGGTCGAGGAGTATGGCTCAGACCAATGGGCCTCAGGCAACGTCCCTCTCTGGTGCAATGGACCCTTCAAGCTCGACAAATGGGAGCATGATGTGGTCGTCGAAGTGTCACCAAACGAGGGCCACTGGAACTTCGAAAACATCTCTGTGAAGAAGGTAATTGACCCAATCATCCCTGGCGAATCGTCGGTGCTTGCGTACGAGCGCGGCGAAGGGATCCAACAGCTAGACTGGGTAAACGTCCCGGCGGCCGACCTGCCTCGCTTCCAGGAAGATCCGGAACTCTCCGAGCAATTGAAGACATATGTTTATCCTGGAATCTGGATGTTGGTGCCGTCGAACGGCCAGGAGCCTTTCCAGAATGACGAGGTAGGACTCAAAGTCCGGCGGGCTCTCAGTCACGCGATCGATCGGACCAGGCTGGTCGAATTGACCAATGGACTGGCGTTGGAAGCCACCGGCATGGTCCCGGTCGGCGTTTTTGGGTATATCGACGACCCCGAGATCGCTGCGATTCAGGCCTTCGACCCCGCTCTGGCGATGGAGCAACTCGTCGGCACGCCGTATGAAGGCGGCCAGAACTGGCCTGAGATCACCATGCACATGCGAGGTGAGGAAGAGCCATTCAACGCCGACCTGATGGCGACTGACATCATTGCTCAGCTCCAGGAAAATCTGGGCATGAATGTGAGCATTCAAGTCTGGCCGGTAAACTCGTGGCGGCCCGAACTTTTCAAGAACGAGTTCCAACTCGTCTGGATTCGCTGGTGGTACGACTACCCAGACCCGAACAATGGCTACGGCGACATGTTCTACAGCCAAAAGGCTTCGGGTAAGCGCCAGGCGTGGTCGAACGCCGAGTTCGATGAACTGGTGACCCAGGGTAAAGCTGAGCCAGATCCGGAAGCCCGTCTGGAGATCTACAAGCAGGCGGAGCGAGTCATTCAGGAGGATGTCGGGTACGTCCCGGTGGTCTATCGGGTCGATCAGTACGCGTTCAAACCCTGGGTGAAGGACGTTGCCGTAAATCGGCAAGGATTCACCGTGCCGCAAGGCAACATCTACCTTACGATGCTTTCAGATGTCCGGGTGGAGGGGCGAACCGAAGAATAATGCCGATGCCGGATGGGAGCTCCCGGCACGTAAAATTCGAAATCGGGGAGGCCGACTGGCCTCCCCGGTTTCTTTGATCTTGCGCAACTCGATCAGGGTCCCGCTTGGCAACAGCCTCGGAGTCGTTCCTGCAAAGGCAGGGGGCATGGGATACTCGAGCCAGCACACCACTTCGACGATTGACTTTAGCGCCGACTGACGGACCGCTGGGAGGCACTATGGATCAGGGGATCACTCATCCGGAGTACGTTTGGTGGAATGGCGAGCGCCGCCCGTGGGATGACTGCACGATCCATGTCACGGAGCTGGGATGGTCGACCGTAGGGGCCGTGTTCGAGGGTATTCGCGCCTACACCGGCGACCATCCCGACGAGCTCTACATCTTTCGTTTGCGAGAGCATCTGGAGCGATTGGAGCGCTCTATGCGCCTCGTGCGCCTCAAGCTCGAGTACAGCCTGGACGAGCTAACCGAGGCAACGATTGGCCTGCTGCGCGCGAACAATGTTCGTGAAGATTGCTACATTCGACCCCTGGCGTATGCCGCTGACACCTCCGGCAAGCGGTTCGCCCAGATCGGTCATGACGCCGCGCTTTTGATCAATACGTCGCCCATGGCGTCGCACCTCAAATCCGGTATGACACAACAGGCGAAGGTCAGCTCGTGGCGCCGGATTTCCGAGGACGTCATGCCGCCTCGGATCAAGAACCTTTCGAACTATCGAAACAGCCAGTTGGCCGGAATGGAGGCTCGTCTCGACGGCTACGACACCGCGATACTCTTGAATAACCAGGGCAAAGTCTCCGAGGGACCTGGCGCTTGCGTGATGTTCGTCTTGGGCAATCAGGTGGTTACTCCGCACGTCGGCAGTGGAATCCTCGAGAGCATTACCCGGGATGCGCTCATCGTCCTTCTGCGAGAGGTGCTGGGGCTAGAGGTCGTAGAACGTGAGGTGGATCGCACTGAGCTCTACCTGGCGGATGAGGTGTTCACGTGTGGAACCGCGGCCGAGGTGACGCCGATCACCAATATCGACAAGTACCCGATCGGCAACGGCTCGATTGGGCCGGTCACTCAGGATTTGGAATCCACGTTCGATGACGTGCTACGGGGTCATGACGCGAGGTATGGGCATTGGAGGACACAGGTAGCGTTGGCGGTACCCGCTGTGGCCTAGCGAGTTGGTCACTTACCGGATCATGGCCTTGCTCCGCGTCTGCGCGGAAGTTGAAGCCTGCGTCGTGGTTTCTTGGCATGCCGCCGGCCGATTTTTTGGTAACGCTCGTAACGCTCCTGCACAACTCGGTTGATCCGCTTTCGCTGAAGTTCGCACAACGCGTTCGCAATCGTCTCAGCGAGTATTGCGGCCGCCGTATCCGGGTCGGAGTCGGCGCCGCTTTCCGGTTCCAGTACGATTTCATCGACAACATTCAGATGCTTCAGATCGCGCGCCGTGAGCTTCAGTTTTGAGGAAACCTCGGGGGCCCGTGCGGCATCGCGATAGAGAATCGCGGCGGCTCCCTCGGGAGCAATAACCGAGTAAATCGCGCCGTCCAGCATGAGTACGCGGTCGGCAACGGCAACTGCGAGCGCGCCGCCGCTCCCACCTTCTCCGATCACCGCGGAGACAATGGGAATCCGCAGCGTGCTCATTCTCGCCAACGACGCCGCAAGCTCTGAGGCCAGACCCCGCTCTTCCGCCTCAACGCCGGGGTAGGCGCCCGGTGTGTCGATCAGCGTGATCAGCGGCATGCGGAGTCGCTCTGCCAGGTCCATCACCCGTCGCGCTTTCCGATAGCCTTCAGGATAGGGGCGCCCATCGTGCCGGCGAGCACGATCCTCGAGATGTCCACGTTCGAGTGCAACAACGGCCACGCCTTTGCCATCCAGCGTTCCCAATCCGGCGATAATCGCCGGATCGTCTCCCGACGCGCGGTCACCATGGAGCTCGACGAACTCTCCGAGCATCCGTTGTAGATAATCGCTGCTGGTGAGGCGACTGGAACCGCGCGCCCGCTGAACAACATCCCAGGCGGGGATTTCTGGCTTGCTCTGCCGCCGCCGAAATGACCGACCGCGCCGGTGATAACCGGACCGAGGAGCCGTCAGAACAGTGAGAGCGCGTGAAAGAAATTCGCGTTGCTCTCGACGATCGATGATCGCGTCAATCATGCCGCGCGTGAAAAGAAACTCCGCAGTATGTGTGCCGTCCGGTAGTTTCTTGCCGATGATCTGCTCGGCAACACGCGGTCCCGCGAAGCCGATCAGTGCGCCGGGTTCGGCCACAATGATGTCTCCGAGGTTTGCAAACGAGGCGAATACCCCGCCGGTCGTTGGATGAGCCAGGATGGATACATACGGACAGCCAGCATCTCTCAGTCGTTGCACGGCGGCCGACGTCTTCGCCATTTGCAACAGAGAGAGCATGCCCTCTTGCATGCGTGCGCCTCCGCTCGCGGAGATTGTGATGAGAGGCAAGCTCCGGTCTCGGGCACGTTCCGCAACGCGGACCAGCTTTTCCCCGACGACGACTCCCATGCTGCCGCCGAGGAAAGCAAAATCCAGAACGGCAATCGCTACCTCATGACCATTCAACCGCGCCAAGCCCGACACGAGTGCATCCGATTCGCCTGTTTCGTTCCGTAGCATGAGCAACCGGTCTCGGTATGCCGTTTCATCCGAAAATTGAAGTGGGTCGGTCGACTCGAGTCCGGCATCATGCTCGCGAAAACTGTCAGGATCGGTGAGTTGCAAGATCGTCAATCGTGCCGATAGGCGGTCGTGATATCCGCATACGCTGCATACCCGGAACCGCTCAAAGTCTTGATCGCCGGTCACCCACGAACCGCATTTCGGACACGCGTGCGGCTCCGTTTTGTCCACGTCTGGATCAGCATCCTTGAGAGTTGCCGACAGTGGTCCAGGACGCGCCGTTTCGAACAGTTCACTCATTTCAATTGCTCGATCGTCGGACTGCTCCCGCATTCGATTTTCACAGCCTCCTTCAGCGGGATGTACAATCGCCGTCGGTCAGACAATAACACTTCCAAGTGAGGACGATGCTAACGTGATATCTCCCGAGGATGGCCCAGTACGGATCGACGTGCTGCAGCGACTTGCCGAGCAGGCCATGTCCGACGCCCTGTTTCGCGACGAGGCTCGAGACGATTTGCCGGCCACGCTCGTCAAGTATGGCTACAACCTCACTCCTCAGGAGCTAGCGCTCGTTGTTCGATTCCGTCGCTCGCTCGCCGACGCTGGGGTTGATCTCGATCTGGTCGATGGAATGAACGACGAGCTGATCGCGGATGTCCTGGAACGACTTCAGAGGCGCGCGCGCAGCGAGGGCCGAACATGAGCTGCACCGTGGCAAAGTGCACGTGGCTTTTCTGACCGAGATTATCCTCCCCCGGTGCATTTTCAATGCTTTCTGCCTGGATCGTAGGCTGGGTGTAGATCGACCCGGATCGTGGGATGTTCGAAGGGAGAGAATGTGGCGCTTTGTTACTTTGTCACGGATGGCGTGGAGGAACCGCGCTTTGGGCTCGTCACTGGTAATCGCGTCATCGATCTCGTGCAGCATGGCGGGCCACATTCCCTGACCGAAGCGCTGCAGATGTCGCTTGAAGAGCTTCGGGCAGCGCTAAGGACTGCCGCCGACGCCAGCGAGACCGGTTTGTCTTTGCAGGACGTCACGCTGAGGGCGCCGATTGACCACCAAGAAGTGTGGGCCGCCGGAGTCACTTACTCGCGGTCACGAGACGCGCGCATGGAGGAGTCGAGTCAGAAGGATGTCTACGACCGGGTCTACGAAGCCGACCGGCCCGAGCTTTTTCTGAAAGCAACACCGAACCGTGTCTCGGGACCAGGAGAGCCCGTCGCAATTCGCTCGGATTCCAACTGGGACGTGCCGGAACCCGAGCTGGCGCTCTGCGTCAATGCGCACGGGGAGATTGTCGGATACACCATTGGCAATGACGTCTCATCTCGCACGATCGAGGGTGACAACCCGTTGTATCTGCCCCAGGCAAAAGTCTATTCCCGATGTGCTGCACTTGGTCCCGTCGTCGCCACGGTGGAAGAGCTGGCGGACGTCTCGAATCTCGAAATTCAGCTCACAATTCGCCGGGATGGTGCAGAACTCTTCACGGGCAGCACCTCGACATCCCAAATGCACCGGACACTCTCTGACCTGCTGACTTACCTCATGCGCAACAACGAGTTCCCGGCGGGCGTGTTCCTGATGACGGGTACCGGCATCGTTCCCCCATCCGAATTCACGCTGCAAGACGGCGATGAGGTCACCATCCGTATCGAGCAGATTGGATCATTAGTAAACCCGGTCGTACGCCTCACGTAATGAACGAAAACGTTGGCGCAATAGGGGACGACGCGCGGCCCGAACCCGCGATCTGGTTCGAGGGAGTTCGCGTCTGGACGCCACAAGGCACCCACATCCTGCAGGGCATCGACTGGCAGGTCAGGCAGGGGGAGCGTTGGGCGCTTGTCGGGCCGAACGGCTCCGGGAAGAGCACGATTTTGTCGCTGGCAGGTGCTGTTCGCCATCCAAGCCAGGGCCGTGTTTCAGTTCTCAGAGGCACCCTCGGACGGGTGGACATGCCTGCTTTGCGGCGAAGCATCGGCCTAGTGGACTCTGGTGTGACCCAGCTTGGTTGGCTCACTGCGGAAGAGGCCGTTCTCACCGGCATCGGCTCGACACTCCGTCCGCTCTGGTGGACATACTCAAGTCAGGATCGCGATCGGGCACGTGAGCTGCTCGCGCTGCTTGGGTGCCCTGAGCTGGCCGACCGTGTGATCTCTACGTGCTCGCAGGGAGAACGTGGAAGGATCCGCATAGCGCGGGCCCTGATCGCGAACCCGCGGCTCCTCTTGCTCGACGAGCCGGCGGTGGGTCTCGATCTTGCCGCCCGTGAAGCGCTCATTGCCGCGTTGGACCGTCTGAGAGACGAACGGGAAGCGCTCACTACGGTGCTCGTGACCCATCACCTCGAAGAGATTCCGGCATCGACCACGCACGCCATCCTGTTGCGAGAAGGAAAGGCTATCGCCGCTGGCGACATCACGGCCACGTTGAATAGCAAAAATCTCTCGGCCTGCTTTGGCTTACCAGTCGAGTGCCGCTACGATGGTCAGCGGTGGTCGGCACGCGCCCCCGCGGCATGGACGCGTGTCGCCACCGATTCATGAACGGCGACCTTCGGGTCCCCGTCACGCTGCTTCGTCAACACCACACCAGGCCATAGTGACGGCGGCAAAAAGCTTCGTCGCCTCGATCAGATCCTCGACCGGTAGGAACTCGTTCGTTCCATGAATGCCCCAGCTCGGATCACCGAGACCGAAGATCAACGAGGGCTGTCCGAGCGGGAACCAGAAATTTGCGTCGCAGACGAACGGAGCGGTTTCGACTACCGCGTCCCGGCTGGAAACGCTTCGCAGGGCGTCGGCGATCGTAAGTACCCCGGGATGATCGAATGGCATGTTGACCGGCTCCTTGACCCATGGAGCCTCAGAGGTCGAGTCTAGGGGCAAATCCAGGACGGGTCGATGGTCCCGGAGCCAATAGTCACTTTCGGTCACGCGATCGACAGTTTCTCGAATTTCCCTCATGACCTCGTCCGCGGTGAGGTCGGGATAGAACAAGAGCGACCCGGTTGCGTCGCAGGAGTCGGGGAGCGATGTGATCGACGTCCCGGCCGCCATCGTGTTGATGTTAATGAACATCCCACCCGGTGCGACATTCGGATTGGTACGCCAGAGCAGCCACTGTCGCTCGAGCTCTAACAATGCCAACTGATACTTGAGCATGTTATCGATTGCGCTGACGCCGGGCCGCTCGACGCCGTGTGGCAAGGCCTGCGCGACGAGATGGCGGTTGCAGATGTGGGTCGATTTCCCGGGAACAGTGAGCCGGAAATAGAGTTCTCCTTTTGCCGTTGGGTAGATTCGGAAGTTCGAGGGCTCCGGGAAGATTGCCAGATCGGACCGGTAACCTCGCTCGAGGATCGTGTTGCACCCGATGTCTCGCCTCCCCGACTCTTCGCCGCACGCTTGCGAGAGAATCAGGTCGCCCTTCAACCGCACACCCAGGTCGTGGAGGATTCGGGTCGACATGGTATATGCGGCGATCGCGCCTTTCATGTCCGACGCTCCGCGACCCCAGAGTTTGCCATCTCGAATTTCTCCTGAGAATGGCCCCGCTCCGCTCCATTGTTCGGCCTGCTCGGTCGTTACCGGGACGACGTCGGTGTGCGCCGACCAGGTCAAGGATCGGCCTCCGCCCGATCCCTTCTGCACGGCGACGACATTCGGCCTACTCTCAGCCACTTCCCAGTAGTCGACCGTATCGAACGCACCTGATTCCTCGAGTCGATCCCGAAGCCACTCCTGGGCGGGTCTCTCGCCCTGTTCATTCGCCTCCAGGTCCGGATTTACTGACGGTTGCCGAATCAGTTCCGCCGCGAACTCCACGATCTCATCCGCTCGGACATCGACGCTGGCGAGAACCGCCTCTAGTTGAGATCCCGATCCCGTAATCATCATTCCCTCCTCAACGATCATTTCTCTGACGTATCTTGCCAAGGATGTGCGGTTGGCGCAGCCCTGCGCCGGAGGCAGAAGTGAAGGAGGTTCCCGATGGTAGATGAATCAAGCAATGCTGCAGAACGTGCCGCGCTTAGTCATTTCGATGGTTCGGGTCGAGCGCGCATGGTCGACGTCGGTGAAAAATCCGATTCGCAACGGGTAGCTACGGCGTCAGGCCGGGTCCAAATGGCAAAGGAGACTATCGAGCTGATTCGTCAAGGTCGAGCCGCAAAAGGCGATGTGCTCGCCGTCGCGCAAATCGCCGCGGTAATGGGGGCAAAGCGAACCCCGGACTTCATCCCCATGTGCCACCCGTTGATGCTGACCGGCGTCGAGGTCGACTTTGAGCTATCTGATGACGAAGTTCGGATCGAGGCGACGGTGAAGACGCATGGCCGAACTGGAGTCGAAATGGAGGCAATGACCGCGGTCGCCACCGCGGCGCTTACCATCTACGACATGTTGAAGGCGGTCGATAGGAGCATGACGATCAACGATGTCCGGTTGGAATTGAAAGATGGTGGTCGCTCCGGTCTCTGGTCCCGCGGTTAGCCGTGCGCCCGGTCAGCAAGCGGGAGCATGCGGGTTCGGCTGCCGGGCTTGCCGGGATAGGAGCGCGGCCCGTACCCATCCCGGGCGTACAATTGTCGGCAGAGAGTTAGGCTTCTTCCGGGTCTCGGTATGACCGTTGAAAGGGCAGCTTAGTGGCATCTGCGGCGGATAGCCGGCCGGTCGGTGGCGCTGAAATCACCATTCCAGGGGCAGACCGGCTCATCTGGTACTTCATGCGCATCTCCGGAGTGCTGCTTGTTGTCCTGGCCGGCGGACATATTTTCATTACCCATTATCTGAATGTACCCTTCAGAGACCGTCGTTCGCCTTTGTCGCCGATCGCTGGGCCAATCCCTATTGGCGGACGTTCGACTGGCTCCTGCTCATGCTCGCGCTCTGGCACGGAGTTCTTGGCCTTCGCTACTCGATCCAGGACTACCTCCGCTCGCCGATGATGCGTACATTCGCCCAGGGTGTGATGTGGAGTCTCGGTATTGTCTTTCTGGCCCTCGGCACGATGACCATTTTCGCTTTTGACGCAGAGGCGGCCGCGGCTAACAGCGGACCGTTGTCCGATGCATTGTGGATCGCGGAAGCTATTGGGCTTTCCCTTTACCTGTTCGCGATCGTGACCTACATTTCAATCGCCCTTCTCGCGATTTGGGCGGTACGATCACTTTTCCAGAGACGGGCGCCGATCTATAGCGGAGGGTCTGGCCAATACGCCTGGGTTCTCCACCGAGCGTCCGGTATCGGCATCCTCTTTTTCCTGCTCGTCCACATCATCGATATCTCGCTGATCGGACTTGGGCGAGAAATCTACGACGTGTCGGTCGAGTTCTATGCGCAACCCGTGTTGCTCCCGATGGAAATCCTGCTTGTCGGCGCCGTGGTCTATCACACGCTCAATGGTCTCCGAATCATGACCATCGATTTCACCTCGGGTGGATATCGTCGTGAGCGAACCTCGTTTGTGATAGTCATGATCCTGACGATCTTGCTAACCTTGCCCAGTGCCTGGATCATCTTCCGCGCCGAGCTGTAATTGCGACGCGGTGCGCAACCGGGGATTGGAAGTGAGCGTCGAACAGAGAGTGCCGGCGATCACCCAGGAGTTCTCACTGGGTCCGCAACCACGCCGGTCGACCCCGGCGATCACGCCATCAGGTATCTGAGTAGGGTCCGCACCCCCACGCCGGTCGAACCCTTAGGACCGATGGCGCCGGCCTTTTGCTGACGCGCAGACCCAGCGATATCAAGATGCGCCCAGGGCAACCCCTCGGTGAAGTGCTTCAGGAAGAGGGCCGCCGTAATCGCGCCTCCCGCACGGCCGCCGGTATTCTTGATATCCGCGACGTCGCCCTCGATCTTCTGTTCGAGTTCGTCGATGAGCGGCATCCGCCACATCCGTTCTCCGACCTCGTCTGCGGATGCGAGTAGCCGATCGGCGAGTCGGTTGTCGCTCGCGAAAAGAGCAGTGGTCCCATCACCCAGGGCAACGACCGCCGCCCCGGTGAGGGTCGCCAGATCGATGAGCTCAGTTGCGCCGCGCCGGGCGGTATCGACGAGTCCGTCAGCGAGGACAAGCCGGCCTTCGGCATCAGTCGAGAGAATTTCCATTGTTACGCCGTTCATTCCGGAGATAACGTCACCGGGTCGAAACGCGGTCCCCGAGATCATGTTTTCAGCGGCGCAGATCGTGCCGATCACGGGCGTCTGACACTCCAGGTCCCGCAAAGCGGACATTGCGCCGAGGACCGCAGCTCCGCCAGACATGTCCCCTTTCATGTCCAGCATTCCTTCGTAGGGCTTGATCGAGTACCCGCCCGTGTCGAACGTGATCGCTTTACCGATGAGTCCGGGGACCCGCGAATCAACTGGGTCGGTATCAGGCTGGTAGCGCAATCGGATCAACCGTGGACCATTGACGCTGCCGCCGCCAACCGCAAGCGTGGCCGCTGCGCCGATGCCGTCCAACTCCGGCGGCCCCAGAACTTCGATCTCCAGACCGAAGGTCTCTGCGGTGGACCGAGCCCGATTAGCGAATTCCTCCGGTGTGAGGATCGACGCGGGTTCATTACCCAGATCGCGAGCGAGATTGACACCACGTGATACTGCGTCGGCACGACGCAGCGATCGAGTAGCGCTTGCCTCGTCAAGGTCCGGGCCGACAATCCGTATTGCCTCGACATCTCGGCCATTCGCCGAGTCCGGTGCCGCGACGCCCCGGTAGGCTTTGAACTGATAGAGTCCGAGCGAAACGCCAGTTGCGGTAGCCTCCAGTGCCGAAACGGGGTCGATCCCCCAGCCAGGATCAGGAAGGGCAAACACGACCTGACGCGCACCAGCGTCCCGCGCGGCGCGCGCGGCGGCTCCGGCTGACTTCGTCACGGCTGTCGCGGTAACGAGGTGCCACCGCGCCTACCCCGGCAAGGACGATGCGCCGGCTCGATGCCTGGCCAAGCGTCGGCACTACCAGGGTCGTGCCCGGCTTGCCGGAGAACCGCGCGTCCAGCGCCAATGTCTTCAGTACGCCAGAAAGCGACGTGTCAATGTGCGCCGCTGGTGACGACCAGATCGGGACCGTCGCTACCGGTGCCCACCAGCACTACAAGCGCATCGGAAACCGCCTGGGACGGGTCCCCGGCTTCAAACGTCAATTGCACAAGAAATTCTCCTGATCCTCTCACCGCGGCTCTTCTCCGGGTCTAACTCTACACGGCTGGCATTCGGGCTCGCAGGGTTGAAGGCACGGCTCTCGATGGTTGCACCTGAATGAAACCGGTGCTAGGATCGCAAGAGGTGTTCGTTCATCGCGCACGTACATCTGGAGGCGCACGTTGCACCGAGGAGACCCGAGCACTCAAGTTCAAGTAGATGCTCGCCTGCTCTGGAGAGCGGTGCTCGCCGATTTACAACAGACCGTGCCCCCCAGCGCCTTCGAGTGGCTGAGGAACACGCGACTGAGCGGTTTTGACGCGGACGTGGCGACGGTCGAGGTTAGCGACCGGGTCACCGCGGAAAATCTGAATCGGCGGTTTACGCGAGAGGTCGAACGTTCACTCTCTGAACGAGTCGGTCGGCCTGTGACCGCGTCGTTCATGGCTGACAGTCACTCGACTCCCCTGCCTGGCATCGATTCTCCGGACACCCCTGTGCGGCTTGGAGAGATTGCTCCGGATCGAAATAATCGGGAACCCAACCGTCGATCCCGTGCAACTGGTTCCCGGCCATCATCTGCAAATGAGAGTCCGCGACAGATGACCCTTGCGCAGGCGCGAGGTCACGGGCTCAACCCGAAGTACGTGTTCCGTACCTACGTCGTAGGATCCGCGAACCGGTTCACCCATGCGGCATCTGTTTCGGTGGCAGAGCACCCGGGTGGAAAGTTCAATCCCCTGTTCATCTATGGTGGAGTCGGCCTCGGCAAGACACACCTCCTCCATGCCATCGGCCATCGAGCGCTGGAGATCCACCCGGACCTACAGGTTGCCTACGTAACCTCCGAGAAGTTTACAAACGATCTCATAGCGTCGATCCGCCAGCAGCGAACAGACGATTTTCGGGCCCGATACCGTGAGACCGACATTTTGATGATCGACGATATTCAGTTCATCGCGGGCAAGGAGAGCACCCAGGAGGAGTTTTTCCACACCTTCAATTCGCTGTATCAAAGCGGGAAGCAGGTGATTATCTCCAGTGACAAGCCGCCAAAATCGATTTCCGCGCTCGAGGAGCGACTCCGCTCGCGGTTCGAGGGAGGCTTGATCGCCGATGTCCAGTTGCCCGACTACGAGATGCGAATCGCGATTCTGCGAATCAAAGGTGAAGAGCTGAAGGTCGATATTCCCGCCGATGTCGCGGAGTACATCGCCCACAAGGACCAAAAAAACATTCGCGAGTTGGAGGGCGCGTTGAACATGGTGATTGCGCGATCGCAACTCACCGGCGAGCCAATGACGCTGCCGCTGGCAATGGAAGCCCTGCTGGACAGCGGGCCGGCACGACGAACGAACGTGACGCGCGACGACGTGATAAACGCAGTGCTAAGGCACTTCGATGTCGGCCGTCGCGAGCTAGCGGGGAAGTCCCGCACGAAAGAGATCGTGCTCCCTCGGCAAATTGCTATGTACTTGCTGCGTGCCGAGACAGATGCCTCATTGCTTGAGATTGGCGGGGAGCTCGGAGGGCGCGATCACACAACGGTTCTCCACGGTGTGCGTCAGATCGAGCGATCGATGGCGACTGATCCGTCACTCCGCGCGAGCATTCTGGCCATCAAAGAATCGCTTGTCCTCAACCGAGCTGGATAACCTAGGTACAGTTGGTCTCGCCAGCGTTCTTATACGAGATTCGGGTGATGACCGCCGGCACCACGCCTCGGTCACTGCCGGCCGCCCGCCCTGCCTCTCGTAGCCTTCTGTAGCCTTCGGAACCTTCCATAACACTCATCCGGTGTCGGGATGCCCCGCATCCGCTACTCAGCGACGGCATCACCTGGACTCCATATCAGATTTAGGGTGCCTTGCGCCAATCTGTGCCGCGGCGAGGACTCTGGTTTCAGGCGGACGGTGGGCTCTGGCCGAAAGCCCTTCTGCTTGGGATGACGCTCGTTGCGGACTGCCCGCCTAGCTGGCTGCTTCGGAGTTCAAATACGCCGCAATATCCGCAATTTGATCATCAGTGATTTCAGTCGGCAGATACGGTCCGGGCGGCGAGGCGTGACCGATGCCTTCGCGCACGAGTGGGAGTAAAGAATCCGCCGTGGCAGAGGAACCTGGGCTGCCAGTCGAGAGTATGTCGGGACCTGCGCCTCCCGGGCCATGACAGCCGCTGCACCAGGTGCTGAATTGACGGCGACCCTGCGTTACATCCCCCAGCGCCGCGGCGCCCGGAGAGCTCGCGGCTAGGAGTCGCGACGCGGCGGTCGCGCTTGCAGCCTCGGTCGCCGACGCAATTTGCTCCGCGCTGAGAGTAGCCGTCGGCGTAATCCCCAACGCCTGGTTGATCTGGTCTTCTGTCGCGCGACCACAGGCGACGCCAGCCAGTGCCACGCCGACCACCATGAACAAGAGTGTGAAGCGTCGACGCACAGGTTTCACCCCATCTCGATCATCCGTGGAGTCGGCACCGTAATTCGCCAGCCGCGGGACGGCGGTTTGGGTCGCGCGAGGTTAACAAGGAGAACGGGTCGTGTCAATCAATCATTGCGCCTCGGTGGAGGCGGGTTGGAGGGCTGAGTCAAATCGTTTTGACCAACGCGGATAAACAAGGAGTGCGATGCCGGTCGCAATGAGCCCCCAGCTCAGCCAATACGCGGCGGGCAACGGCCCGAGATAGAGGCTGTCAGTGCGTATTCTCTCGATCAGGAAGCGCGCCAGGCCATAACTCATAAGATAGAAGGCGAGGATATCTCCGTGCCTGAGCCATCTCGATCCCGGCACCCGCAGCGCGAGCCATGCCAGCGCAAGCGGCGTTCGCCAGATTGAACAACGATTCATAAAGAAAAGTTGGATGGAACCGATCAAACTCGGCAAAAACCGTGGGTCGTCGGCTGGGATCGATCCAGAGGCCCCAGGGAGCATCAGTCGGAGTCCCGAACGCTTCCTGATTCGCCCAATTGCCCCAACGTCCTATGGCTTGTGCGAGTGCTACGCCTGGAATGACGACGTCAGTCCACTTCCAGAACGGCTGCCTCGAGTGCCAGCAGAGCGCCGCAAAGCCCAGGGTGCCCGCGAGGAGCGCGCCATGAAAGGAGAGCCCACCAAGGCGGATGTTGATAGCCTCCCAGGGGCGATTGCTGAAATACTCGGAGCGTAACAAGACATAATATAGACGCGCGCCAAGGATCGAGAACAAGACGACCCAGGGCGCCGCGTCCATAACCCAGTCGGGATCCAGTCCAACGTGCGTTGCCAGAATACGAGTGAGCAAGACACCGCCTATGACGCCGGCAAGCATCAAGAGGGCGTACCAGCGAACGTCGATGCTGGCGATCGAGAATGCAACGGGGTCGGGAGGCGAAGGCATTACCGATTTTCAGCCGATGCGAAACAGATCAATGGGAATTGTCGGGGACCGAGGGATCAGACTCTCCGAGGAAGCCGGCAAGGTCAGCCCGGCCTGGCAAGCCTGCCCATGCCCCTTGTCTGGTGGTGGCCAGGGCTCCGGCGGCGGCGGCATAGCGGATATCGTCGACCGAGAGCAGCCCCCATTGCGACGCCAGCGACCGCGCAATAATTGCGGCCGTAAACGCATCACCCGCCCCGGTTGGCTCAATCGCGTCGACCGCAAACGCCGGCACAAAAGTGACCGTGGGTCCGCGAGTGAACCACGATCCACGCTCTCCATCTGTTAGCACGACCCCTCGTGGCCCAAAGGAGAGAACGGTCTCGATCGCGACTTCAGGAGATATATCTGGTCCGAAAAGCCCGGCTGCGTCATCAAGGCTCAGCTTCACGAGATAGCTCTTGCTGGCGACCTGTTCGCAGACGGAGCGAGCACTCCCGAGATCTGACCAGAGTGATGGTCTCAGGTTGACGTCGAACACGACGGGTATACCGCTCTGACTCGCGAGTGCGACAGCCTCCAGGATCGCATTTCTCGATGGCTGTGAGGAAAGCGAAACAGATCCAACGACTATCGCGGCGAGGCTCGGGATATCGGCCGCTTCGACGTCCGCTTCGGTCAGACGACTATCAGCTCCGCGCAAGAGCCAGAAATGCCCGTCGCCACGCTCGTCTTTCCATGCGTAGGCGAGCGTCGTTGTCTCGTCGACCGTTCGCCGCAGGCGAGACGTATCTACGCCTTCCGCGGCAAGTTGGAACCCGAGCCGCGATCCAAACGGATCGTTGCCGACGACGCCGCAGAACGCGCTCGACAGCTCGAGACGCGCCAGCGCCACTGCAACGTTCGCTGGGGCCCCTCCAGATCTCGCGACGAAGGTTTCCGCCAAGTCCAATGTCGGCGCACCGTCCGTCACGATGAAGTCGATGAGAATTTCACCGATCGACAACACCGGCCCGGCACTGGTCGAGGCGGCGGGGGTCATCGCTAATTCACGGCTGAGCGCGCACTGCTGGAACTGGTTTCCCGGCGAACTTCGTACACTTCGCGTACACCTTCGAGTTTCTGAAGTATCGTGCTCAGTTGACCGACCCCCTCAACCTCGACAGTCGCGTACAGCGTAACGGTGCGGTCATCGTGCGTCGTCGTCAGCACGCTGATGATATTGACCTTTTCGTCAGCTAAGACGGTGCTGACGTCCTTGAGCAGCCCCACTCGGTCCCAGGCTTTGACCTGTACCGTGACCGGGAACGTTGCCTCCCCGTGGTCCCCCCACGTCACCGGCACCAGCCGTTCCGGTTCAGCAATGTTCGCCATATTCGGGCAGTCCACCCGGTGGACGGTGATGCCGCGGCCTCTCGTGACAAATCCAACAATGTCGTCGCCATTGACGGGCCGGCAGCACGTCGCGACATTCGTAAGAAGATCTCCTACGCCCATGACCCGTACTCTTGGCGGGGTACGCGGTGCCTGGATGTTCGAGGCCGGCAGGAGTACTTCCTGCTCACCGTGTTGAGCGAGGCGAACCGCGATTCGCTGGGACGAGATCGCACCATAGCCGATTGCGGCGAGCAGGTCGTCGAGTTTGGGGTATTGTGGAAAGGCCTTTAGGAGTTCTTCTGGCTTGAGTTCGACACTCAGGCGCCGCAGTTCCCGCTCGAGTATTTCGCGCCCCTGCGCAATGTTCTCGTCCCGCTCCTGGCTACGGAACCAACGCCGGATCTTTTCTCGCGCTGACGCGGTGGTCACGTATTCGGACGACGAGAGAAGCCAGTCGCGGTTCGGCCCGGATTTCGAGCGGCTGGTCAGTATTTTGACCACCTGGCCGTTTTGCAGTCGGTAGTCCAGTGGGACGAGTTGATCATTGACCTTGGCGCCAACGCACTGATGTCCCACTTCAGTGTGGATTCGGTAGGCGAAGTCAACAGGCGTCGCGCCGGCTGGTAGTTCGATGATGTCTCCCGCAGGCGTGAAAACATAGATCTGCTCTTTGAAGACGTCTGACTTCAGGGACTCGACAAATTCCTCGGCGTCGGCAACCTGGTCTCGCCATTCCATCAGTTGCCGGAGCCAGGCGACTTTGGCCTCGATCCGGGCGTCAGACCGACCGCCTTCTTTGTAACGCCAATGTGCGGCTACCCCATGCTCAGCGGTGCGATGCATCTCCCAGCTGCGAATCTGAATTTCGATGGCGTGACCGCCCGGCCCGACGACCGCCGTGTGCAGGGACTGGTACATGCTGTCCTTTGGTGTGGCGATGTAGTCGTCGAACTCACCGGGAAGGGGGTGCCAGCGGGCATGGACTACGCCAAGGGCGCCGTAGCAGTCTTTGCGGTCATTCACGAGAACCCGCAGACCGATGACATCATAAATCTCGTCGATAGATCGGCCCTTGGAGAGCATCTTCCGGTAGATCGAATAGATATGCTTCGTCCGGCCCGTAATCTCGGCCTCGATTCCGGCTTCGCGAAGTGTTTCGAGAAGCTCTGCCTTGACCTCCTCGATGTAGGGCGCCGAATCACGTGCTCGTTGCTCGAACTCTCGGCTAAGGGCAACGTACGCCTCCGGGTTGATGTACCGAAAGGCGATGTCTTCAAGCTCCGACTTGAACTGCCAAATGCCGAGCCTATTCGCAAGCGGCGCAAAGATCTCCAGCGTTTGGTGGGCGATGCGCGCTTGCTTCTCCGGGGCCAGCGCATCAAGGGTGCGCATGTTGTGCAGGCGATCCGCGAGTTTGATGAGCACGACGCCAATATCGTCGACCATAGCCAGGAACATCTTGCGGAGGTTCTCGGCCTGTTGCGCTCTCTCCCGCGAACCCGCGTTCTCACCATCATCGGCGGTCAAGGGGATGCGACCCAGCTTGGTCACCCCATCGACCAGCCGGGCAACTCGTTCCCCGAACTCGGATTCGATGCGCCCCAGGGTTACCGGGGTATCTTCGATGACGTCATGCAGCAAAGCTCCGGCAATTGTTTCGGCATCGAGCTGCATCTGCGCCAGGATCGTTGCCACTGCGATAGGATGCATGACGTACGGTTCGCCAGACCTCCGCACATCCCCATCGTGGGCCTCTATCGCGAGCTCAGCGGCGCGGGTAACAATCTCCATATTTGCCGCGGGTGACGCGGCACTGATTGTCTGGACAAGTCGATCGAGGGCGTCACATATATCTGCTGGCCGACCGTTTGAGACCGCAGTCTCAGACGGACCCCGGTCCACCTCGCCGAGCTTCGGTGAGACCGTGGGCGCTCGTTCTGACGCGGGCGAGCGGGTGAGTGACATTTCAGAAAGTGCTTTCAGGGGTAAATCCACACTCCTTGGGCGATAGAAGTTCGAAACTGTAGAGAAATCTCGGCTCCGCGTCAACGACTGCTAGGTAAACACAGGAAATCATACCGACCCATCGACCCGCAGGTACTCCCAATGCTGATCACGCTTGTCATGAGTACCATAAGTGGCAAGGTCGTCCTCGACGGATTCCGAATGTTCGCAAGGCCAGGTCAATGAGTCGAACCATGGTTGTCGATTCTGTAAGTGCAAGTGAAAGACTTCTCCATCCCGACGAGGCGCGGGAGAAGATTTTTGAGCGATTACAGCGGTTGCCGGCGGAGGAGGTAGCGCTGCGAGACGCACCATGGCGGGTGCTCGCGAGAGACGCCGTCGCCGCTGAGGACCATCCTCCTTTTCCAGCGGCAACCATGGATGGATACGCCGTTATCGCGGACGACCCGTCGCCCTGGCGAGAGATCGTCGGCAGGCAGACGGCCGGGTACCTGGAAGAGATCGACGTGACTCTTGGCACCGCGGCGTGGATTACAACGGGGTCCCCGGTGCCGCCTGGAGCTACTGCGGTGGTACCGGTGGAAGTCACCGAGCTCGCCGACGAGCACGTGATCATTCACCAGGATCAGATCGAGGCCGGGGCGAATATCCGACCGGTCGGGATTGACTTGGCAAAGGGCGCCAGCATTCTGCGAGCCGGCGATGTGCTTGGCCCCGCGGAAATGGGTCTGCTGGCCGCGATGGGGGTTGATCCTGTGTCGGTTGTGCGACGGCCGAGGGTGAGCGTACTGTCGACTGGGAACGAGCTTGTCGAACCGGGCGAAACTCCCGGCCCTGGTCAGATTCGGGACTCTAATCGTTACAGCCTGATCGCGGCGCTCCAGGAAGCCGGAGCGGAGGTCATCTGGGACGGGCGAGGAGCTGATGATCTCGACGCGCTAAGAGCGTCCATGATTAGGCGCGTCGCGGAAAGTGATGTTGTCATCACCAGTGGTGGCGTCTCAATGGGTGATCTCGATCTGATCAAACCGCTCCTCTCCGAACTTGCCGACGTGCACTTCCGGCGCGTTTTCATGAAGCCGGGTAAGCCGTTCAACTTCGCGACATGCGGTGAGACACTCGTATTTAGCCTGCCCGGCAACCCCGTTTCCGCGCTCGTCAGCTTCGAAGTTTTCTTGCGGCCAGCGCTGCGGAGCATGCTGGGAGCGAACGAGATCGATCGGCCGCGAGTGCAGGTGCGGATCGCCCATGCCATTCAGCCTTCCGATCGCATTGAGTTCCAGCGAGCGATTGTTGGGGTGACCGTGGATGGAAGCCTCGAGGCACGGACCACAGGTTCTCAGGCGTCATCCCGGTTAGCGTCTCTCATCGGCGCCAACGCGCTGATAGTCATTCCTCCTGGTACGGACAGCCTGCCCGCCGGCTCGCGTGTTGATGCACTCTTGGTGGCGCCTCTTGCTTCCGGCAACATCTAGCCTTTGCAAACAGCCCGCTGCCTCATGCGACGGGTCGGTCTCGGACAGTACGCGGTCGTTGGTCGGCGCTGCTACCATCGACTCGCGTCGAAGGAACTCGAGTTGAGCGGACGAGTAGGTCGTTGTGCCGAAGTCGGATATAGAAGGAGTGTGTGATGGAACCAGGCGAGTTGAAGTACGGAGTGCCGAATGTTGTCTACGACATCATCCAGACCGTGGGTAACCTCCTCCAGGGAGTGGAGAAGATGATGGAATACGCGGAAGATGCCGAGAACGCCGGTGATGCCGAGGCCGCAACCGTGTTTCGCACCGTGGCAGACGGGAATCGGGTTGCATCCCAGGCACTATTGAGACGACTGAACGCGCACCTGAACAATCTCTAGAGCATCGCGGTTCCCTTGGGTCTAGCAGCGCCTACGCCGGCTCAGGAGACCTATGATCGGGCCGTCAATCGGCTCATCCCCGAATGAGTCGACCTCGTGTTCAGGTGGCACGTTCATGCGGAAGGTCACGTGGAAATCAACGTTCGCTACTTCGCCATCATTCGCGAAATTGTGGGTCGCTCCACCGAGCGCCGCTCGGTGCCCGAGGGGACGACAGCCGGGGATGTCTTCGACGCACTGACCGGGGATTTCCCACGGCTGCAACGGATGAAACCGGTGACGATGCTGATGGTCAACAAAGCGTACGTGACTCATGACCATGCATTGAGGGACGGTGATGAGCTTGCGTTCATCCCGCCAGTGAGCGGCGGCGAGGGGAAGCGCTTCCGGATTCAGTCTGAAGCGCTCGATCCACGGCTAACTGAATCACTTGTCGCCCATCCGGGAACGGGCGCCATCGCCACGTTTATCGGGACGGTGCGCAATCATGGTCGTGGCAGAGAGGTTACGCATCTCGAGTATGAAGCATATGCTCCAGCCGCCGAGCTCACGCTGGAGCAGATCGGCGAAGAAATCCGGGAACGCTGGGATGTTGATCGGGTAGCCATCTTCCACCGGATCGGCTCGCTGGGCATTGGAGAAGCAAGCGTTGTCATCAGCGTCGCCTCAGCTCACCGTGACGCCGCCTTTGAAGCGTTGCAGGTACGCGATCGAGCGGATCAAAGAGATCGTGCCGATCTGGAAGAAAGAGCACTACGCCGACGGCGCGGCCTGGTTGGGCAGCGAACACGATTATCAAGTCGAAATCGGGCGACTGACAGGTGAGTCCTAAGCCACTCTTGCGTCCCGGGGTAGCCCAGCCTATGTTTGAATAATTTGATCAAGAACTCTACAATGACATTCAGCATCGCCCCGTTCTTACCCTCTGAGGAGTTGATCCACAATGACAGACACTGCCGTTGGCTCGGTCGAAGACGTCAATCTCAATCTCACACCGCGGCGAAATCGTCCCGCCATCGCAAATGACGCAACGGAACTGATCGGCAACACGCCCCTGGTGCGGCTGTCGCGGTTCACGGGAGATACGCCCGGAATTCTTATCGGCAAACTCGAGTCATTCAGCCCGGGGTTTTCGGTCAAGGATCGCATCGGCGTAGCGATGATCGAGCGCGCTGAGGAAGAGGGGGTCATCCAACCCGGTGTCACGACGATTGTGGAGCCGACCAGCGGGAACACGGGGATCGCTCTCGCGTGGGTCGCCGCCGCGAAGGGATACCGTCTCATCCTGACGATGCCGGAGAGCATGAGCCTGGAGCGTCGTGTATTGCTCCTTGGCTACGGCGCGGAACTCGTGCTCACACCTGCGTCCGAAGGTATGTCCGGCGCCGTGCGACGGGCCGAGGAGATCGTCGCGGCAACACCGAACGCCTGGATGCCGCAACAGTTCGAGAATCCGGCCAATCCGGAGATCCACCGACGCACGACCGCCGTCGAGCTCTGGGAGGATACCGATGGCAAAATCGACATTCTCGTTGGCGGGATAGGCACTGGTGGCACGATCACCGGGGCTGGCCAAGTGCTCAAGCAGCTCAAGCCGGAGCTCCAGGTCGTGGCGGTGGAGCCGGCCGAGTCGCCTTTGCTGGCAACCGGTCAGGCGGGTCCACACAAGATCCAGGGTATTGGAGCGAACTTCGTGCCCGATGTACTTGACCGCGATATCTACGATGAGATCATCCACGTCGATGCGCCGACCGCGATCGCTGCTGAACATGAGCTGATGCTCAAAGAGGGGCTGTTGAAAGGGATTTCGTGCGGTGCCGCCGCTGCCGCGGCGCGCGAGGTAGCCAGACGACCCGAGAATCAGGGCAAGATGATCGTCGTTATCCTGCCCGACACGGGTGAACGGTATTTGAGCACAATCGCGTTCGCGGACCTGCGAGACCGCGCCGCGGCAATGACCGCCGGGTAGAGTTCTTGGTTGAAGTGATCAAACGAGACAGCGGCCGGCAAACTGCCGGCCGCTGTTTCGTTTGGTTGTCCTGCCTTCTCTACGAGCAGCCCAAGCTGTTTCCGCAGTTGAGGCATTTGTAGCAGGATCCGTTGCGTACCGTGATGTGCCCACAGACGTCGCAGAACGGTGCGTCCCCCATCATTTCGGAGAGGTGAGTGCTCATCACACTGACCGCCGCCGTAGACTCCAGCATCGCGGAAACGGTGCTGGTGGAATCGTGACCATGTCTGCCGTTTCCGTTTCGCGCGGGACGGACTGCCGACGAGGTGATCGTGGGGGTGGACGGATTCTGGTCTACGTCCTTGGCGGGGGCGTCATAGCCGGCCTCGCTCGCTCCGCCGTCGGTGAGCTCTTCCGTAGCCGGTTCGTCGAGCTCAGGCGGAACTTGCGTTAGATCAGTGCGGCCGAGGTATTCGAGTCCCAGAACTCGGAAGACATAGTCGATGATCGAGGTCGCCATCTTGATGTTGGGGTGACCCGATACCATGCCCTGTGGCTCGAACCGCGTGAAGGTGAAGGTCTCGACAAACTCCTCCAGCGGAACGCCGTACTGGAGACCCTTCGAGATGGCGATGGCAAAGCAGTTGATCATCGAGCGAAATGCGGCGCCCTCTTTGTGCATGTCGATGAAGATTTCGCCGATGCTGCCATCTTCGTACTCGCCAGTGCGAAGGAAGACCTTATTTCCAGCAACGCGGGCTTCCTGCGTGAAACCGCTACGCCGCGCTGGAAGCCGGCGGCGCACGGGCTGCGCCGATGAGGAGGCTGCCGCTGGAGACTGCGCCGCGGCAACCGCACGCTCCCGCTCCCATTCGGCTCGTGCCAGGGCGAGCGCTTCGGTCACCGCTTCCGCTGTCGCTTGCTCGATGCGAAGCTGAATCTCGCTCTCCGACGCCGCTTCCGTCTCGTTGGAGACTTTGGCGTCGCTCTTCGCGGAAAGCGGCTGGCTCAGTTTAGACCCGTCACGGTATAGGGCCATTGCCTTGATGCCATGCCGCCAGCTCTGCTCGTACGCGTCGAGCACGTCTTCGACAGTTGCCTCGTTCGGCATGTTGATCGTCTTTGAGATGGCGCCGGAGAGGAAGCTCTGGGCGGCGCTCATCATCCGGATATGACCCATGTGGTGGATGAATCGCGTCCCCGTTTTCCCGCACTTGTTGGCGCAATCGAAGACCGGAAGGTGCTCGTCATGGAGGAATGGCGCGCCCTCGACTGTCATCGAACCGCAGATGACGGTGTTGGCCTCCTCAATCTCGCTCTGTCGGAATCCGAGCGCTCGCAGCAGATCGAACCCAGGCTGGCTCGCGTCGGCGACAGATATTCCGGCGCGCTGCAACGCCTCTTCTCCCAGCGCCCAGACGTTGAAGGCAAAGCCCAGCTCGAAGACTCCGGGCAAGGAGGCCTCGATCTTATCGATGTCACTGTCGAGGAATCCACGATCCCGAAGTGACGTCCGATTGATGTGCGGCGCGCCTTCGAAAGTCATCGTCCCCAGCACATACTGCAGGATCGCACGCTGCTCTTCATCCGAATAGCCGAGATTGCGCAGTGCCGGCTCGATGCTCTGGTTGGCGATCTTGAAGTAGCCGCCACCCGCCAACTTCTTGAACTTCACGAGCGCGAAGTCGGGCTCGACACCGGTCGTATCACAGTCCATCAACAGACCGATCGTGCCGGTGGGGGCGAGCAGCGTCGTCTGCGCATTTCGATAGCCATATTCTCGCCTTCCGCCAGAGCGCGATCCCAAGATTCCCGCGCGGCGACAAGCAACGGTCCCCGCACGTGGTCGGCCGAAACCGGCATCGGTAGTACGGAGAGATCCTCATAGTCCGAAGGTGCGGCGTCGTACACGGCCCGCCGATGATTCCGGATGACCCGCAGCATGTGCTCGCGATTGGCGGGGTATCCAGGGAATGGCCCCAAGTGCCCGGCCAGCTCAGCCGAGGCGGCGTAACTCTCGCCCGTCATCAACGCCGTGATCGCGCCGGCATACGCTCGAGCCTGATCGGAGTCGTACGGCATGCCGAGAAGCATAAGAACCGTGCCCAGGTTGGCATAGCCGAGGCCGAGCGTGCGGTAGTCATACGACAACCGGGCGATCTCTTCACTCGGGAACTGGGCCATGAGCACGCTGATCTCGAGCACGATGGTCCACAACCGGACGGCATGCCGGAATGCCTCGACGTCGAACTCACCCGTTTCCTGATCGAGGAACTTGAGCAGGTTCAACGACGCCAGATTGCAGGCCGTGTTGTCGAGGAACATGTACTCGGAGCACGGGTTGCTGGCATTGATGCGCCCAGCTTCGGGGCAGGTGTGCCAGTCATTGATCGTCGTATCGAACTGGAGGCCCGGATCGGCACACTGCCATGCGGCTTCGGCGATCTGCTTCCACAGGTCGCGCGCCTTGACGGTCTTGCTGACGTGCGAAGGATCGGTCCTCCACCGTAACTGCCAGTCCTCGTCGCGCTCGACTGCTTCCAGGAAGGCCGCACTGACACGCACCGAGTTGTTTGAATTTTGCCCGGAGACCGTCCCGTAGGCTTCACCGTTGAAGTCGCTGGGGTAGCCTGCGGCGATCAGGGCAGCGACTTTCTTTTCTTCATCAACTTTCCAGTTGATGAATTTCTCGATATCAGGATGGTCGACGTCGACGACCACCATCTTCGCGGCGCGGCGGGTCGTACCACCACTCTTGATTGCGCCAGCCGCGCGATCCCCGACGCGCAGGAAGCTCATGAGCCCCGATGACGTGCCGCCACCGGAGAGGGGTTCGCCTTCGCCGCGGACTGCGGAGAAATTGGTGCCGGTTCCGGATCCGTATTTGAAGATCCGCGCCTCGCGGACCCAGAGATCCATGAGACCGCCCGGTTCGACGAGAGAGTCATTCGCGCTCTGAATGAAGCAGGCGTGCGGTTGGGGGCGCGTGTAGGCATCTTCGCTGGCCTTCACCTGACCGTCAGCCGGATCGACGAAATAGTGGCCCTGAGCCGGACCCGTGATCCCGTAGGCCCAGGCCAGCCCCGTGTTGAACCACTGCGGCGAGTTCGGCGCCGCCATCTGATGGACAAGCATGTAGGCAAGTTCGTCCTCAAACGCCCTCGCGTCGGCGGAAGTCGCAAAGTAGCTGTTGGACTCACCCCAATGCCGCCAACAGCCAGCTAGTCGCCCGATGACCTGCCGTGCTGAGCGCTCGGGACCGAGAACTGGCTTTCCCGCCTCGTCCAGGATTGGTTCGCCGGATTTGTCGTACTGCGGTACACCCGCCTTGCGGAAATACTTCGAAACCATGATGTCCGAGGCCACTTGAGACCAATCAGCAGGCACCTCGGCGTCGGCCATCTCGAAGACAACGGATCCGTCTGGGTTGGTAATGCGCGAAGTTCGGGTGGACCACTCGACCCCGGCGTAAGCGTCTTCGGTTCCCGCCGTGAACCGTCGCTCGACCTCCAGACCTGCCTTCGTTCCGTTCTTCATCGCCTTCATCGCGTGACCTCGCAACTGATGGTGCCGATCGCCCCGAAACTGCGTTCCTGCCGCTCCATTCCCTTCAGGGGTTGATTGGAGCAAAACATTTACTCGGACTGCATTTCGGGGCACCCCGCATCGAGCGGTACGACATATAGTACCGATGATACTCTCCAAACACAATATGTGCCAGATTGTCAGCTAACCAGCAGGAGAATTCGAAATTAGATCAGCCAGTGTACGTACACGATTGCGAGACCTGTGACCGATTGTCACAAAACTGTCTTCATTCCGTCCGACGCGTACACCTGTTTGATGTGTCCTCGGGCGAATATCGCCGCAAACCGACTATGAAGATGCCGCACTCGACCAGACCGCTCGCGCCCGATAGCGGTGCAAGATTCGCAACACGGGCGCACCAGCAATCACGATGAGTAGTGCGGTCGCCGCGGCGCGGCTCGCGTCGTGAACGAAGGACGTCGCGAGGTAGTACGTCGCGTACCGTTCAACGCTCTCCGCGAACGACAGCATGGGCGACCAGTAGAGGCCTACATCACTTGCCGTACCAGGCGCGACGAACGGCCATGAGTACAGATTCATCAGCGCTCCGTAGGCAAACCCGGCGAGGGCACCGAAGGTCGTTGCCATAGCCAGCTCAGCCCTTGGCGAGCCCGGGTGGGGGAGCCAGCCCGCGCCAACGCCCGTCCAACCCGCGCAGAGCATCTGAAACGGGAGCCACGGTCCAACCCCGGCTGTAATCGCGGCGGATAACAGGAGCGTAAGTGCACCCATGGCGAAGCCAAATTGTGGACCAAAGACATAACCAACCAGCACAATCAGCGCGAAGATCGGGGAGGCCCCGAGAAACGAGGGAATCAGGCGCAGGGAAGCATCGAGAGCCACCAGGGCTCCCAGAAGCGCCACAGACCGAGCCAAGTTGCCGGGGGCAGGTCCACGCGCCAGCTCTCCAACCGTAATGATGAGCGATCCTCCAACGACGATCGCAAGGAGTATCGAGGCGTCGTTTGCTCTCGATGAGCGATCTCCAGAGGAGACTGGCAGGGCAGAGATGATGAATGGGAGGAAAAACGCTAGGAGTCCAGCCAGCGAAACGATGAAGAGCGTTGCATTTTCTAGAGCCCGAGCGCGGTCAGGATGGAGATTCATGGATTGGGTCCCCGGCCGTTCGATGGACACGATTCCGTATCATACGATCAAGATCAGGCTGCACCCCTAAACAATGGGTGAACTTGAAGTGCATGAATATCATAGGAGCAAGATCAGGCTGCACCCCCAAACAATGGGTGAGCTTGAAGAGCATCAATCGGACAAGCACCGACATGGAATCATGATCCCAGATGGAAATTACGCTTGCTGATCTCCTGGTCCTGGAACCTCGCCTAACCGCAGAGGGTGAGCCGCGCGATCCAGGAGGGTCAGAAGGACAAGCGAGCGCCGATGTTTCGTGGGTCGTTTCAGCCCGCACCACACCGCCGCACTTGCCGCCTTTGCGGGGAGATGAAGTGCTGCTCGTACCTTCCCGGGTGACGACGGCCGTGAGTGCAGAGCTCCCAGCCCTCCTGCGGGAAGCGCACGTCCGGAACGTAAGTGCGGTTGTCTTTGAACGAACCGACGTCGAGACCCGGAGGACATATCCCAGTAGCCTTGACTGCAGAGTTCTGCTGTGGAGTGGAGAACTCACGACAGACACAGAGACGGGGATCAACCGCCTGTTGACAGAGTGCCGGGGTAACCTCTACCGCGTCGGAAGCGAGTTCGAACGGCAGATGACCGATTTGGCCGCAAAACAGTCGGGGATAACCGCGTTGGTTCAGGCGGCGGCTAACCTAGCTCAACTTCCCGTACTCGTGGTCGACGCCCAAGGTCGACCATTAGCCACATCAGGCCAGGCCAGCCTGGATCACCGCACCACAGATGATCCCGTGACAAAGATTCGGCTCGAGCGGGACGTGCCTGGCGGGCTCAGGCTCATTCTGGGTCCCCTCCTCCCCGAACAGAGGGTCACCGCGCGATTTCTCGTGGATCGGATAGCGGCCGCGATTGCCGATGCGGCGCGCCGCGACGACGCCGCTCGTCCACGCGGTGCGCGGAGAACCGAGATGATCGGCGCTCTCCTGGCGGGCCGGCATGGAAACGCGACGGACCAGCGGGCAGCGTCGATGGCCCTTGGGCTTGATCCGGACGCGGTCTACTTTGTGGCCGTCAGCACCGGTGGAAATGACTCAACCCTTGCCAAGACTCTTGCCCCACTGGGTACCGTGCATCCCGCTGGCGAGGAGAACGGGCGTCGTCAAGCATTGATCCTCTCCAACGCACGTGCTGGGTCCGAGAGCCTGGCAAGCCAGGTCAACGCGGTAAAGCGGCGATTGGAAACCGGGAGCGAGCATGGGACTTTGACTTTGGCCCTTTCCGCACCGGCCCACGGGATTTCCCGTCTTCCTGCGGCCGCGAGAGAGGCGGCATTTGTCGCAACTCTCCAGGCGGAGACTCCATTTCCTCGCCGAGCGGCTTCATTTGAGTCAATCGACGATGTCGGCGCTTTCCGCTTGCTTTATCCGCTGCGAGATTCGCGCGAGCTGCGTGAGTTCGTCGCCGAAGCATTGGGAACACTCGAAGGTCGTGATCAGCGTGGAACCCTGCGAGCCACCCTGCGGGCGTTTCTAGAGAGCGGAGGCTCACAAGTCGATGCCTCTAGCCGGCTCGGCATTCATCGCAACACACTTGCCTATCGGTTGCGGAGAATCGGCGAGCTCATTGGCCGTGACGTAGCGGATCCCGGCTCCTGGTTGACGTTGCACCTTGCACTACGAGCATCCGAACTGCTCGACCTCTTCGCTAATGACCGTTAGGCGGCTCAAGAGACCGAGGGACCGCGTCCGCTCAGGTTTCCAACAAGGTCCGTCCGGGGCCGGGGAGCCGCTTTTAGTCATTTCAGCAAGCGTTGCGAACGAAATCGTCGTCCATATGCGGCAATGTCTCCCCTGCGAGGGAGTTGGCTTGCTTGCTACCAGCGCGATAGTTCCGGGAATGGTCGCTAGTCGATTCTATCCGGGGAGGAACATGGACGCGTCACCAACTCGATATACAATGGATCCAGATCGATGTCCGGGCCGCACTTCACGACATGGAGCGCCGAAGGATGCGGCTCATGGCGATCGTTCACTCCCATCCCGTTACACCGCCAGTTCCGTCCGCGAGTGACTTATCCGAGGCAGCGGTTCCCGGTGTGCTGAGCCTGATCGTCGGGCTTTCCCCTGCGGTCGACCTGCGGGCCTGGCAATTGGTATTCAACGAGGACGGAGTTGCGGTTCATAGCAAAGAGGTTCAGATAGTGGGGTCTTGCGACGGCTCACGGGCTGTGACGGGACTGCAATTCACCAGTTGCTGAGAAGGTGCGAGCAACCAGCGACGATTCTTGGAGGGGTAATATGGACGCGCTCTCGGCTCCGACGACCGGGACGAAAACAGCGGATCGCTGAGAGTCAATTACTCTCGAATGACGCATTGATCATCCGCCTCAAGCAAACGCTGAACCACCTTTCCCGGTGGCTAACTCCGATCCATGACCGAGCACTTCTCGAGTTTTCAGCTCGTCGATCAGAGCCCTCCGTAAAGGAACTACTGATCCGTATGAGAGATACCGAGATAGAGACGTACTCGTTGATGTACGCCATTGCCTCAGAGCGGAATCCGGACCTGGACCGCATTCCACGGATTGAGCCATCATCGGACCAGGGTGTCAGCGACCGTATGGCAGCCCCCTTGGTTATCATGTCGAGTTTCCGGCGAGTCCGAGAGAGCACGACGTCGCTGTTGAGGGCGCTCCCTGACACTGCCTGGGAGCGTGGTGGATATAGCCGGTCGCGACGAAATTGGACGATCCGCGAGTTGGCGGAGTTTCTGGCTGGGCATGACCGCGAGATGTTGGCGCAGATTGACAGAAGTCTGGCTCGGAGCGGAGCACGCCACGGGATCGCTGAAGTCTCGCAAGTGGACTACGCGCATCTTGACGAACCTTTTCTGGCCACAACTTCGCGTGAATGAGGGTGAGATGATGTTTCGCCGATTGATGAGTTGCGGCGAGATCGGGTAGGTCTGGATGGAACGGGAGAGTGATGTCCCTGGGGGTCAGGCAACCGCGGACGAGCTTGGACGGGAGTTCTTCGCGGCGATCGATGCCCGTGATCCCCGTCGTCTGCGTGCGATACTCGCGAACCACGCATCGTTTCGCGCCCTCCCGCATCGCGATGTCATTCGTCCGGCTGATGAGATCGTGGCGTATTTCGGAACAGTCGTAAGCTCGTATCCAACCGCCAGGTGGGAAGTCACCGATGTCATCTCGGACGGCGAACGGGCAGCGGTGCAATTTACGCTTCGGGAGTTTGCGTCGCACCTCGGCCGGGAGTTGCTCTCCGAGCAGACCGCCATCGTTCGCACAAATGCCGGCAAGATCACGAGCATCGTCGGTTACTACGACACGAACGAGTTCCGCGAGCAATTCTGGAATGAGGCTTCCTCATAACCACGGGTGAAGAGCGGGCCACAGGTTCGTTCCACTCCTTAGTCGAACCGCGGTGGCTCCATGTCTGCAATGCCTAGTCGAAGCACGACCGTCACTCCCCCACATGAAGACGAGCGACTGGGCGGCCAGGTTGCCCCCCGCGACGAATTCAAAGCCCACTTGAGTGGAGCGCTCAGTAATCCCCGCCTGCGAAACAACTTGACCGCCTTTCAACAGGGCTGGCGCTCGGCACGCGATCTCGCGACCGAGGAGATCGATTTCGCTGCGTTGCAGACACAGATGAAGCGCGCCAAGACCGCGGTAACGTCGGATCTGGAGGGATATCTCCAGAAATTCCAATCGGCTGCCGAGCGCGCCGGCGCAACCGTTCATTTGGCGCTCGATGCGGCCGACGCGAACCGGATCGTTCTCGAGATCGCCCGACATCATCAAGTCTCACTCATTGCAAAGTCGAAAACGATGGTGTCCGAGGAGATCGGTTTCAACCACATTGCAGAAGAGGATGGCCACCAGGTAGTTGAGACGGATCTCGGAGAATGGATCGTCCAGCTCAGGCGCGAACGCCCAAGTCACATGGTCATGCCTGCGGTTCACCTTTCCCGTCAGGAAGTTGGCGCAGATATGTCTGGCGCATTGGGTCGAGACGTGTCGCGAGAAGACATCTCCGACCAGGTCGGCGTTGCCCGTGACGAAATCCGCGACGCCTTCTTCGCCGCCGGGATGGGAATCACCGGTGCTAACGCGCTCATCGCCGAAAGCGGCACAGTGATGATGGTCACGAACGAAGGCAATGGGCGTCTGTGCGCGTCTGTTCCACCCGTTCATGTCGTCCTCGCCGGAATCGAGAAGGTGGTTCCAACGTTTGAGGATGCGGTGACGCAGATTCGGCTTCTGGCGCGGTCTGGAACGGCCCAGCGCATAACGAGCTACACCACATTCATTACGGGACCGACGCCCGGCCATCAGATGCACATCGTCCTCGTCGACAACGGCCGCCGTACGATGGCCTCACTGCCAGAGTTCGTAGAGGCGCTTCACTGCATCCGCTGCGCAGCGTGCGCGAACGTCTGCCCACCGTATCGTGAAGTTGGCGGCCACGCGTTCGGATACATCTACACTGGCGCCATCGGCCTAGTGGTGACCGGGTTCCACCATGGACTCGACGCCGCCGCCGGCCCGCAGAGTCTATGTCTCTCCTGTAATGCATGTGAAACCGTCTGCCCGGCCGGGATTCCCCTGCCGCGACAGATTCTGGACGTGCGGGGAATGGTTGTCGAGCGGTTCGGTATCAAGGAGCCCAAGCGCTCGATCCTGGCGCTCTACGCGCGGCCGAAGACCTCCAACCTGGCATTGAAGATTGCGCGGCGACTGCAACGCCCGGTCTTGCGAGACGCTCGACTCTTGCGGTCGCGGCGGGTTCCGATCGTTCGTCAACAAACTCGATGGCGGTCGTTGCCGTTGTTAGCGGAAAGACCGTTGCGAGCACGGTTCGGGAGCGGGGAAGCGCGAATCCCCGAAGTGCCAATTGTCCCGAATGGCGCCGCGGGCAAACGAGTGGCACTCTTTCCAGGGTGCATGACCGACAATCTCTACCCTGAGCAGGGAGAGGCCATTGCGAAATCGTTGCGAGCGCTCGGGGTGCAGCTGGTTTTTCCCGAAGGGTTGCACTGTTGCGGATTGCCGGCGCTCAACTCAGGAGATGTCCGGCACGGCAAGTGGATGGCGAAGCAGACGATACGCGCCCTGGAGCAATGTGACGTCGACTATATCGTCTCGGGCAGTGCGAGTTGCGTGGCGACTCTGAGCCAGGACTACCTCCACCTGTTCCGCGATGAACCCACCTGGCTGGCGCGCGCCGAGGGGATCGCTCGCCGGGTGATGGACTTTACTTCGTTCATCGATAGCATCGCGGATTTGCCAGCGGAGAGTCTGGCTCATGCGGAACGGCGCGTGCTCGCGTATCACGATTCCTGCCAGGCGACTGAACGCGCTTGGGGTAAGCAAGGCCCCGCGGCGAATACTCGCGGATGTGCTCGGGCACGAGGTACGGGATCTCGCCGAGCCGAAGGTCTGCTGCGGCTTCGGAGGCAGCTTTTCGTTTGATTACCCGAGAATCAGCGAGCGACTGATGAATAGCAAGCTCGAGGATGCCGAAGCAACCGGCGCCAGGCAGATCGTGACCGACAACCAGGGTTGCATCCTCCAGCTTCGCGGCGGAATCGATGCTCAGGGGCGCCGGCTCGAAGTGCTTCACTTGGCGCAACTGGTTGCGGAGGCCATTGAGGCCACAAAGCGACGGAACGTAACGCAGCCGGATGCCGTCCAACCGGATTTTCCACAGAGCGGACCCAATGGCGTTAGCGCCTCTTGATCCCAAACCGAAGGCGGTCCTCTTTGACCTCGACGATACCTTATGCGATTACGCGGCGGCCCGAGAGGCGCGCCTGCGGATCGCGTTTAAGCGATACGCTGCTTGCAAGGAGCGCGGCCGCGAAGGAATCGATCTCGACCAGATGATCGCTGACTCCATCCAGCTGCATCCCCACGGCGCCGATCACTTTGGGGAACTGTTCTCGCGGTTTGGAGTTGACGATCCAGCTGAAGCGAGTGCGGCGGCGGACTGGTATCGCACAAATCGATTTCATGGGTTGAAGCTCTTTCCGGGGGTAGACGAGGTCTTTCGCATCGTGCGGGAAGGTCTATCGCGTCATAGGGCGAGCGCTGTCGCATCCATTGGGCATCGTCACAAATGGTCCCGCAGAGGTGCAACGGGCCAAGCTGGACCTTCTCGGAATTGAAAGCCTAGTCGACTTCGCGGTCGTCTCGGAAGAGTTTGGTGTGGCCAAACCTGATCCCAGAATTTTTCACGAAGCGCTTCGGCGCGCGGGCGTCGATGCCGGCGAGGCAGTCTTTGTTGGCGACTCGGCGGAGTTCGACATGGTGGGGGCGCGTGCCGCCGGCATCCCGTCGGTTTGGGTAAACAGGAACGGCGCGACGTGGACCGAATCAGGTCCACCGCCGACGCGCGAGATCCGATCGCTCGACGACCTGCCCCGACTTCTCGAATTTGAGTGACAAACGGAGAGAACATCAACGTTGGTCAAACGCTTCATTCGATAGGGGAAGAGACGGCCGACGTAATGAACAACCTGGCGTCAGATGTGCGAGTGACTGTTGATCAGCAGAGCGGCGGTTTCGCGCAGAGGTAACCCACTTGTCTGTAGACCCACGAGAGGCGAAAGTCATTCACCCGTGGAACGAGCGCGGTTCGTCTCGACGAAGCGTGATTCGCGCCGGCCTCGGCTCCGGACTATCCCTGCTCGCCGGGGCTGGCGGAGAACGCTCTTTGGCGCAGACCGAGTCAGCGACCCCGGTTGCGGGCGCGGCAACCCCGCATCCAAACGGACTCCCGGCGTCATCCGGTATCCGAATCGTCGAAGTTGAAGAGCCCACGGGTGGCCCACCGGTAGACGGTGGGACGCTTCGCATGGCGCGACCGGGCACGACACTGGACAACTTCAATCCGGCAGCGTTTTCGCAGGATCTGCAGATCACATGGAGCTACCTGGAGCCGCTGGCTCGTCCTGATCCGGTAACGCTGCGGCCGATGCCATGGTTGGCCGACCAGTGGGAGTGGCGCTCGGATGGTCTGGAGTTGGTGTTCTCGATTCGGGACAACGTAATTTGGCATGACGGATCCGCGCTCAGTGCGGCAGACGCTGCCTTCTCCTATGAGGTCTACCGGGAGGATACGGAATCGGCGGTCGGAGGGCTGTTCGCGCTAGTCGATACTGTGGAAGCGGTGAGCGAGCGAGAGGTTCGCGTGCGCTTCACGGCGCTTGACGCCCACTGGCTCTTCAATGGCGCAACCCTGCCAATATTTTCGCGAGGGCAGTACGGTGAATTCTGGGAAGGAATGCCGGCGGGAAATCGGTCACTTTCCGGATTTGATTGGTCTGGCTCTCCACCGGTCGGGACCGGTCCGTGGCGCATATCGGACTGGGACAGCACTCGGGTTCGATTCAAGAGATTTGAAGATTATTGGGGAGCAGGTTCGTGGCTCGACACGTTCGAAATTGCGCTCGTGGAGGGGCCGCGCGCCCGGTTGGATGCCTGGGTGGAGGGAGACTCGCAGATTGCATGGCCGGTCCAGCATAACCGAATTCGCGATCTCAGTGAGGCGACCGGAATGCTCTACGCGGTTCCGGCGGCATCGGTCATGTTCGCCGCGTTCAACTTCGCGAATCCAGACCAACCTGCCGGGAGTCTATGGACCGATCTTCGCGTGAGATCCGCGGCGTCGCTTGCCATTGATCGAGAGCGCTATGCACGGGAAGTGTTCGGTGGCTTCATCCGTTGGAACGCCGCTGGCACAGTCTCCCAACCCTGGGCGCACGACCCAGAGCAGACAACCCCGTCTCTCAATGCCGAGGCCGCATCGGTGCTGCTTGCCGAGGCCGGTTGGCTGGACTATGACGGTGACGGGATCCTCGAGGACGTTAATGGTTCGCCTTTGCTGCCAGTTGCCATCATTCGTGAGGACAGCCGGCCGGAACTAGCGGCAGTCATGGCGCGGGTGGCGAGGGACCTCGTGGGAGTCGGAATTGGGTTGACGATCGAGGTGTTGCCGGCAGATGAGTTCGATGAGCGGTGGATTACGAGCAGAGACTATGACCTCATCGGCTACGCCTATGACCAATTACCAGGCTTCACAGACTTCGATCTTTACGGGTCCCGATGGGATATTCGAACCAATCCTGCCGGCTGGAACCCAGGCGGCTATGTGAACCCGGAGGCTGACGCGGCTATCGAAGAATTCCTGAGCGCAGTCTCGATCTCACGCCAGGCGACGGCCCTGCGGCGCTTGCAGCGTGCGGTCAATGACGATCTCTTTGGACTCTGGCTGGGATTTCCAGACGACCTGGTGCTGGTCGCTCCAGAGATCGCGGGCTTCCAACCCGACATGGCATGGCAGACGGCCAGAACCTGGGACCTATGGAGACGACCGTAGGGAAATGGGCTCTCCGGGAGTGCCCAGTTTCGGTGGTCCAGGAGCGGATGGATTGGTATCTCCTGAGGTTAGTTTAGTCTCACGTTGTTTCGCAATCACTTCCTCCGGCGAAGCTGGGCGGATCACTGGCGGGAAAGGATTCCTCAACCGCCTCCTGGACTTCGGCTTGCTCTGCCCGCTCCTTGCGATGATTCGGTTCGTCAGCCTCATCGTCGACGCAGTAGATCACCTTCCCAAGTCCAGCTCGTTTAGTTTCATCACTCATAGAGAATCTCCAGGATGGCTCTCAGTTTCCGGGTTGCTGCCGAGTTGGGTTTCACCCTGAAATACGAGTCAGGTCCCGCGGCATGTGTGGTTCAAGAACGATTCCAGCGACCGCGAAGAGAACCCGCCCGTCCTTCAGCCAACCAAGAAATGGTTCACGAACCACATCTGCCAAAGGATAACCGACCCACGTAGATTCATACGGACTCCGCGTGATCCCGTCGCTGCGTGGCAGGGGCGGAGCATCCCGCTGGCGGATGAGTGTTATGGAAGGCCGCGAAGATCGCGAAGGCTGTGAGAGGCAGGGCGGGGGAACAGTCGCGGCCGATGGGCGGGCCCGACGCTTATCACCCGGGTTTCGTATCAGGGGTCGAGTTCGTGGAGATTATTACCGAGAGCGGAAACATCTAGATCGTTGAAATTTTCATGGAGGCGGTTTTTCAGCGATCACCGACTCGTTGCCTATTTCACAGCCCCAGCGGTGAGACCTTTGACAATGTGTCGTTCCATGATCAGACCGATGATGAGCAACGGAGTGATTGCGGCCGTCGCAAGCGCCGCAATCGACCACCAGCGCGTGCCTTGCGAACTTGTCTGCCCAGCCAAGAGGAGCGGCAGCGTTGGCGCGTCGGCTCCGGCGAGGACAACGGCAAAGAAATACTCGTTCCAGGCAAAGACCAGGGAAAGGATGAACGCGGCGACGAACCCCGGGGCTGCTATGGGAATAACAATCCGAAGAAACGCCTGCCAAATCGAAGCGCCATCGACCAATGCCGCTTGTTCGAGCTCAACGGGAATTGAATTGAACTGATCGCGCATGATCCAGATCACGATCGGTAGGTTCATGATCGTGTAAACCAGGATGAGACCGGTGCGGGTGTCCAGGAGGTCCAGCTCTCGATACAGAACAAGGAGGGGCACGACGATCGCCACTGGAGGCAGAATAAGCTGTGAGAGGAACCAGAACGAAATGTCATTGTTTCGCCAGGGTCCGAAGCGATAGGGGAACCGGGCTAGACCATAGGCGGCCAGCGAGCCGATGACAGTGGCTAACATCGCGGCGCTCAGCGAGATCGTCAAGGTGTTGGCGGCGTGCTTCAAGAATAGTTCACGTGCGCTGGAAGGCTGGCCGATCGTGTCTGGCGATAATCCAAGCGATTCCCATCCCTTCCAGTTGGGCTCAAACTGGAGCCACGGTATGATGTCACCATCGTAGATATCCTTGGCCTCTTTGAATGCCGTCGATACGGTCCAGTAGATCGGGAACAGACAGATGAACGTCCATATGATCAACACGGTATAGACGACGGTTTTTTGCAGAGCCTGGGTCACTACGACATCTCCTCGCGAACTGTTCTGCATCTCCGTGACGGTCCACAGATATCGGTGCCGGAGATGTGGTCTGCAGAGGTGAATATCAGCTGAATTTCGTCACCCACTTGTTCGCAAGCCACAGGATGACCGTGATCGAGATGATGATGACTAGCAGATAGAACTGCGACATCGCGGTCGCGTAGCCGACGTTTGTTTTCTGAATGCCCTCCCGGTAAATGTACAGGCTCACGGTGTCGGTTGCGCCGCCCGGTCCACCACCAGTAACAACGCGAACGACATCGATGAGCTTCAGTTCAAAAATGATCCGGAGAATGATGGCGGTTAGGGAGATCGGGAGCATCAGGGGAAACACCATATGGCGAAACGTCTGCCACGCGGACGCGCCGTCGATCTTCGCTGACTCGAGGACCTCGACGGGAATTCCCTGGAGACCAGCGAGCAGAAGCACCATCATGAACGGAATCGAGTACCAGGCATCCATGATCATAATATTGAGCCGAGCGAGCCACGGATTTTCATAGAACGAGATGTCTGCGACGCCAAGCGCGTGGAGTGCCGGCACAACCGGACCGTATTGGCTGTTGAGGAGCGTCTTTCCAATCATGAAGCTGACGGCGACAGGGCTCAACATAAATGGTAAGAGAAAGATAACCCTAAAAAACTTTCGCCCTCGGATGGGTTGGTTCAAGAGAATCGCAAGTCCGTATGCGATCACGTATTGGGCCAGGACCGCCCCAACGTAGTACGCCATATTCTGCATGGCGACCCAGAATCCCCGGTCAGCGAATAAGCGTCGGAAGTTGTCCAGACCGCTAAACTGCCTTCCGGCTGCCGCGCTGAGATTCCAACTGTGGAAGGCAATGAACAGCGCGTAGATCGTGGGAAAAATGATGAATGCGACGGTGATGAGGACGGCGGGCAAGAGGAAAACCGCACGTTCGCCGCGCTGGCCTCGCGTGAGCACGAGGCTCACACAAAGGCACACCGCCCACCCGAGAAAGGCAACGGCGATCGGACGCCAATTCTCGAACCCGACGGTCGTTAGTCCAAGAGTCTTGAGGAGCTGAACAGCCACGAGAGCAAGGGTCACCAGCGAGGCGACGACAAGAATGGCTCGACCAATCGCCTGTCTCCACCCGGCTGTGACGCCGATTGGGACATCCGAGATTGGAAGCTCAACCGCCGGATTCTGCTGCATCCTTCACCAAGGGATTTGGGTACGTCACGACGCGAGACGGTCTAGAAACGGGTCGAGCCTGAGCGATTAGGAGGCTGAAGCCGGTTCCTGGCCGGGGTCGGAATGCTCGTTCCGACCCCGGCAAGCCATGGTGCTAGCCAAGTGCCGCTTGGTAGAGCTGGATCTGGCTCTCGCGCCCGAGATCGTCAGTGATCTGCTCCCATGCCGCGGCTGCCGCGTCCAGCGCTTCCTGCGCTGTCACCTGGCCTGCATACGCCCGGGAGAGCTCCGTTTCCGCGGCCACGTAGTACTGGAAAATCCCCGGGATGCGTGGCTCGATGGCTCCGTTGGGATGATTATACGAATCCACCTGCGAGGCCAAGTACGAGGATATGAACTCGGCCGGAAGATTAGCAGCCGCCCACAGCTCTTCATCGAATGAGCTCTCGCGGTAAGGCTGGAAACCGGACGGATAGACCGCTGTCCAGGTCCCGAGGTCCTTGCCGCCAAGGTGCGCAGCCAGGCTCCAGGCGGCCTTGTTGACACCCGAAGCTTCGGACCTTTTCATGACGTACAGGCCCCAACCGATGTAGGCCTCGTTCGGCGCGAAGTTAGGACCGGTAGAAAGACTCTCCCATTCGCCGGTTGTGTTGTTGTAGACGTCGTCAGACCCGGGCAAGATGCTGAACATCACCTTGTCCTGAACGACGGACACGTCGTTGGTGTATACGCTCGAGCCGACGTCACCCCACCAATGGAGCATCGTGCCGATCCCAGGCAGGAACTGCTCCAGCCAAGGGCGATTGCCATCAGCGTTAATCTGATCCGACGGCTCGAAGGGAAGTGCATCGATCACGTTCTGCGCCGCACGGACGAAAGCTGGGTTGTTGACATAGGGTTTCATATTGGAGGGATCGAATAGCCATGCCTTGTTGTCCGGGTGTTTGGCGTAGGCCATCGCTCGACTCGCAATGAAATACCAGCCGAACCCGCCCCACGGCGCGCACACATCGAGGATTCCATACAGGTCCTGGCCGTCTAGCTGCTTGCCGTGGAGGAACTCAGTCACAGTCTGGACCTGTTGCCACGTTTGCGGGACTCCCCATTCCTGGGCGCCCCCGGCGGCGGACCATTCAGCGGCCAGCTCTTCGTTGGCAAAGACATCCGAGCGGTAGTTGAAGTTATGTGCGTCAGCGTCAATTGAGACGCGATAGGTCTTGCCATCCCAGGTCCCAACCGGAGGCTGAAGCGCTTTCACGTAGTCACTCATGTCGACTTGCGCGGCGACCCAATCGGGCATCTCGGACGCAAACCCCCCGCCGAGTATGTCACCCTCCCAGGGCGCTCCGCCCTCCAGAACATCGAAATCCACCGTATCACTGGCAATGCTCTGCTGGAGGCGAGCAAACACCTGATCCTGGGGCAGGTCGATCCATTCGATTTGAGCGCCCGTGTATTCCTGCCAAGCTTCCGAAAGGGGACGAAATACAAGGTTGTGAAGACCCGCGTTGTTCAGCCCGAGGAACGTCAGTTGCTGGCCCTGAAACTCGCCCGGTTGCACATTCGCTTTTGTCGGCTCGAGAACGAGCTCACCAACTTTGCGCAGGTCGGCTTCAGTCCACTGGGCGCCGGCTCCAGGGATGGCGAGGATTTGCTGGACTACGCTCTCCTGTGCCAGAGCGCGCTGGTACGACTTGCCGGGTACTCCCCAAGCGTAGAATCCGGCTGCAGCGCCTGTGGCGGCCTTTAACATGGTCCGACGATTGGTTGATTTCAGAAGTATTCGATGGCTCATGGCTTTGAGAACCTCCTCCGGTGCGTCAGTGCACATGAGCGGCCCGTGCCCCGATGCCGTACCGGGTCGCGCCAGCGCGTACTATCCTCAGGTCCAGAACGGCTGTCAACAGCCCTGCGCTCGCGTCATAGCGCTGATCACAGAAGGGTTACGGTGGAGTGAGCGGCAGCATAAGTACTGACTTTGATGTGCGTACCGAACGTTGGAGAATTGCCTCCAGGATCAATTCCTTTCGTCGCACTGGAATTGATGCGAGTGTTGCGATTCGCCGTATGGCCGCGGTGCCGGGGCTTTCTGCTCTGGAGTTGAACTATCCGCAACATGTCATCGAACTAGGCGCGGGCGAGCTAGAGTCGCTACTTGCTGAGACCGGTCTGCCATTGACGGCGCTCAATCTTCGCTTCGAGAGTCCGAAGTTTGCGCACGGGGCATTTACGTCGCCGGACACGAAAATACGCGAGGAGGCAATTGGTATCGCCTGTGAGGCCGTGGACCTTGCAGCACACTACGGCGCCGGCCACATCGTCCTCTGGATGGCCGATGACGGCTGGGACTACCCATTCCAGCCGAATTACGGGAAGCTCTGGAGTGATGAGATCGACGGTTTTCGCAGGGTTGCGGACCGGAATTCATCTATCCGGGTCAGTGTCGAGTACAAACCTTTCGATCCACGCCGGTTTTCACTTATCCGCTCCATGGGTGACGCCTTGCTCGCGACCAGCGAGGTTGACCACGAGAACTTCGGCGTCACCATCGACATTTGTCATAGCTACATGGCGGGCGAGCATCCGCCGGCAGCCGCGGCCACGGCATTACGCGTGGGAAAGTTGTTCGGCGTGCATCTCAACGATGGTTATGGAACAGCGGACGATGGCCTTATGGTCGGCGCGGTTCACGAGCGCGACACGCTTGAGCTCCTCCACGTGCTACGCGTCGGTGACTACGACGGAACGCTGTACTTCGACACGTTCCCGATCCGGGAAGATCCGGCGGCTGAACTCCAAGCCAACATCGCCGAGCTCCAACGACTTGAAACGGTTCTCGATCGGGTTGATCAGAAGGCGCTTCGAGCGGCGCAGGAAGAGCAGGACGCCATTGCGATAACTCGTGCCTTGACTGAAATTTGATGCCGAACAGCAGTCCTGACGTTGCACAAGTGGTCGTAGTCGGCAGCGCCCACATGGACTTGATCGCGAACGCGCCGCGCCTGCCCAGTCCCGGGGAGTCGGTGTTGGGCTCGAACTTCACCATGTATCCGGGGGGAAAGGGTGGGAATCAAGCCGTTGCCGCGGCGCAACAGGGGGCATCAACTGCGATTGTCACCTGCGTTGGGAGCGACGCATTTGGCGATCTACTGCGGGAATCATTCGCCAAAAAGCAGGTCGACATCTCGCTGCTGCAGGTCGATACAGTTCAGGCGACTGGTGTCAGCCCCGTGCTCATGGGATCAGACGGCGAATACGCTTCGATTATCGTGCCGGGTGCAAGTCTTTCGATGACGCCCGCGCACTTGAAACCGGCCTCCGATGCTCTCTGTTCCTGCGACGTGCTGATGCTCCAACTGGAAATTGGACTGCGGACCAGCGCGGCCGCGGCATCCCGAGCACGTTCCGCAGGTGCGACCGTAATCATGAACGTGGCCCCGGCCGCGGCGCTTTCGCATGCCCCAGATTGGGAAATCTGGCGTGATGTCGACATACTGCTCGCAAACCGCGACGAGGCGGAAGCCCTTTCAGGAGTCGCAGTCGACGACGTGGCGCATGCGATCAGAGCCGCCACTTCGCTAAGAATTTCGCTTGGTATTGCCGCCGTCATTGTGACACTGGGGGCCGCGGGGGCGGTACTTGCAGACGAATCAGGAAATTTGCACGTCCCCGGTTATCATGTCGACGTGCTCGATACGATCGGCGCCGGCGACACCTTTGCCGGATCAGTTGCCGCGGCAGTGGCCCGTGGACTGGAACTGCAGGAAGCGATCCGGCTGGGGAACGCGGCGGCAGCCCTGGCTGTCGGCCGTAGGGGAGCGTATGACGCCTGTCCGACCCTCGCCGAGACCGAGTTATTCGCGACTGATGTCCGACGAGCGGCTCGCTGAAGCTGGATCTAGGCTCCCGCCGTGGAAACCCGGTCGGTTCCGGTAAGCGAAACAACGTTCGCTGGCAGGGGTTCCTCTTCTCGGCGGTCTCCTTCCGAGCCATCCTGGTTGCGCCCGTATTCGAGGATGTCCGCGACCTGGTTCTCAAACCAATCGGTCACGTCATCTGCTTCAACGGAGCGACGTAGGCCTTCGGCACGCCAGCGCCTCTCCTCGAGTGGCATTGTCAGCGCGCGGTGGAGGGCGTCCGCAGTTCCCTCAACGTCGGTCGGTGCAATGATGAGCGAGTGCTCGCCGAGTTGACTGACGGCCCCTGCTCCTTCCGACAGGATGAGCACGCCATTGCGCTCGTTGAGAAGTGCCCCTTCTTTGGCAACGAGATTCATGCCATCGATGATCGAATTGACCAGGAGCACGTCGTACCACTTCATGGCCGCAAGCGCACGTGGGTAGTTCTCACCCATGATGAGATGGATCGGCTGCCAGCCTGTTTCCACATTTGCGTATTTTGCGTTGATACGCCCAACGACCGCGCTGACATCGTCAAGGTAGTCCTGATATTCGACGACGTCCATGCGCGAGGGAACGGTGATCGCGACGAAATTCACCCGGCCCTGGAATTCTCGATGGGCTTCCAGGAATCGATCAAAGGCGTGAAACCCCCGGACGATATTCTTGCTCGGCTCGGCGCGGTCCACCCGAAGCACCGTGAACTCGTTCCAGTGATTCGGAAGATAGCGGTCGTGTGAGCGTGCTTCCTTGGAGTACGCCATCCGTCGCACTGCCGCGGCGTCGATTGAAATGGGATAAGCCCGCACTTGAATGCGGCGATCTTGCCAGAGGACCGATAACCCATCGTAGTCGATACGTGCATCCGGGACATATGCCTGGCAGGTGTACATGAAGGAGCGCCCGTGTTCTGGAGTTTGGAACCCGACAATGTCGTTGCCTAGCATTCCTTCGCAAATCGCGCGCCGGATCTCCAGTGGTAACAAGCGCCAGTAGTCGGGGTCGGGCCAGGGGATGTGCACGAACTGTTGTAAGTGCGCGTCAGGTCTTTTCAGACGCACGAGCCCCGCGCACAGATACAGGTGGTAGTCCTGAAGCATGATGAGCGGTTCCCCGCCCGCCGCGTCGGCCGCCGCGATGATCTCGTCGGCAAACAGCTGATTGACCTGGACGTAGCCGTTTCGCCACGCGTCCCAGATATCCGCAGTAATGTCCGGACTGCGCGGTGTATCCCAAAGGTAATGCTGCAGAAACCAGAGCAACGGATTACTGATGACGTTGTAGTACTGATGGTATGCATCGGGCGAAGGCACGACGAAGCGGAGGCGAAATTCAGCCGGAGCGCCAAACTCGATGAGCTTTTCGTTCGCCTCCTGAGCGACGGCGGCACGATGCCGATCTCCCTCGGTCATCGCCGCTGCAATCCAGATAGGGCAGTGCTCGCGAGCGATTGCGCTCACTGCCGTGACGACGCCACCGCTGCCCTTGCGTGCATCAAACGAGCCATCGTCTCGACGCGAGAACGTCACCGGTCCCCGATTCGAGGCAATAATCAGGGGCCGCGTCCCGAGATCCACTTTCACGCCTTCAGCCGATGTCATAGGGAAACGCCTGTCGTCCGCGGGGTCTGATCGCTCATGATCCTTCCTTCCGCGCCAGATCCGGGTTCATTGGCGACGTCGCGCCTCCCGGTTCAATTGCCGTCTCCATTATGCGCTCTCCATGCCATCGATGCGCGAGCCCGCCATGGGGTCCAACCTGGCTCAAGGACTGAGCAAATCCTCATGGGACTGGATGATTGGTACAATTACGGCTCGGTATTTGACATCACCTGGAGTGCTGTGTGGCAGAACGCGAGCGCCAAGGGACCGAGGGAAGGATTTGCCCTTGGTGCGAGTCGGCGGACATCCGATTCATTCAGCGCGGTTACGCGGGGCCGACCGACGAGGTGGACCAGTATCTCGTGTGCGGCGCGTGCCAGAAGACCACCTACGAGATTGTCGCCAAGTCGTCCCGCGAAATGCGGTTGGGCCGTTACAAAGCCGGAGACGTATACCAGGACCGATCGCAGAACACTAGCTACAGCATTAGCCGGATTTTACGCTCGGGACGAAACGAATTCCTGATCTATCTCAAACCGCTCGCTCATCGCCATAGCGCGGTCCTTTGAGGGGGCAGCGACTTCGCCGAGAATTTTCCCCGATTTTCAAGAATTTGAGGGCCGTGCAATACCGATTGACATGAGGCGCGGATCTAGGTGTTCGTGCGCCGCGTCACGAATGTCATCGCGTGTGACTTCGGCAATGATGTCAGGGTATCGCCCAAGATAGTCCAGCCCGAGACCGAATTCCTCGATTGCGAGCAAGATCGACGCCACTCCATCGTGCGTCTCCAGTGCCAGGGGAAGCACACCGACGAGGTAGCTCTTTCCATCTGCCAGTTCGGTGTCGGAAACGCGATCTTCGCGCAGCTTAGTCAGTTCGGCATCAACGGCCGCCATGGCGCGCTCGATGTCGCCAGGATCGACACCGGCGCGTGCCGCCCACAACCCGCCGCTGCGGCGAGGCTCTAGCTGGCTGAAAGCGTAGTACGCCAATCCTTGCCGGTCGCGTACCTCCGCTCCTAGCCGACCCATGAGCCCCAGACGGCCAAGAATGAGATTCCCGAGCTCGAGCGCGTAGTAGTCGGGGTGGCCGCGGGGAACGGTGGCAATGCCGATTGCTATATCAGCCTGGCTCTTGCCCGGAATTTCTTCCGTCGCCTGCGCAGCAGCTGTATTTCTGATAAGCGCATTCTCGGGATCACTCGGTCGACGATTCCCATTCCATGAGCCGAACGCCTCGGAGAGCACAGAAATCGCGCGGTCGAAACCGGAAAGGCCGCCAACAATCGCCATTGTGACACCCGTCGGTCCAAACGTTCGCGAGTGGTAATCGCGAACGGCCTCGCGGCTCAACGCTCCCACGCTCGGGGATTCGCCGAGGACTCGACGTCCCAACGGATTTGGATCGGGGTACAGGCCGCGTCTCATCACGCGATCGGCGGTGGCTCGGGTGTCATTATCCGCCTCCGCTATCGCGCCCAGTTGCTCAGCTCGCAGATGCTCGACCTCTTGCAGCGGGAAATCTGGCGACTGCAACGATTGCGCCAGAAGTCCAACGAGCTCCGGGAAGTCTTCGCGGAGCCCCCGCACTCGGGCGTCGACGAACTCGCGCCCGGCGTCAATAGTGATAGAGCTACCGAGTTGGTCAGTGCGGTCGCTGATCTCCTCAAAGGTCCGCCCGCCGAATCCCCGTAGCAGCGCTCTTGAAGTGAGGAACGCGATACCTGATTCGCTGCCCGACTCCCAGATCACGCCAGCGGGTATTCGCACGCGAAGTGTGAAGGATCGACTTTCGGTTCGATCCTGACCGAGCACCGGAATCCCGTTCGGCAGAACGTCTCTCCGAAAAGTATCGGCCGCTCGCCCGCGAGGCGATCGCGGGCCGTCAAGACCCCACACCATCGGGTGGGAGACTGGTTGATTTTGTCGGGCTGGCGCCATTGTTGGACCTGCATCCACCGTCGTCGGTTCGAGCAAGCCGACCGTACCCCGCTCTGGCCTCAGATACCGTTGGCTTACACGTTGAATATCTTCAGCGGTGACGGCTTGAATCTCGTCGGACAGCGACTCCGCCCGTCTCCAATCGTCGACGATCTCCCATTGCCCCAGCCAATACGCCTGATTCGTTACGCCCTCCGAGGAGTACACGAATTGCGCCTCGAGCTGGCGAACCGCGCGATGCAGCTCGGAGTCCGGAACCAGTTCATGGTGAAGTCGCTGAATCTCGTGATCGATAACGCGCTCGAATGCGTATAGATCCGAGCCGGGGAGGCCCGTGACACCAATTTGGAAAAGGTAAGGGTCGATCGTGATCGATGTGTCGCTGCCAGCCGCCCGGGCCAGGCCCGAAGCAACAAGGGCCCGATAGAGTCGCGAAGAGCGCCCCATTGCGCCGCCCCCGCCGAATCCCATCGGTTGGCCCCCGGAAAGGACAGCTTCAGTCACCAGGAGAGGAACCAGGTCGGGGCTCGCCGCTTCGGGCGCATGAAATGCCATGCGAAGATAAGGAACCCCTGATGGCTGCCTGAGCAGTACGCGGCGCTCCCCAAGTTGAGTGGGTTCCTTGATGGCGACGGCCCGAGAATCTGTCAGACCGGCGGGAATTGCACCAAAAGCTCGTTCGAGGCGGCCGAGCAGATCCTCGGTCTGGAAATCGCCAACGGCGACGATGAACGCATTTGCGGGATGATAGAAGCGCTGGTAATGAGCGAAGAGGTCGTCCCGGGAAATCTGACGTAAATCCGACTCATAGCCGATCACCATGTGTCGATAAGGGTGTGCTCGAAATGCCGCCCCGATCACTTCCTCGTAGAGCGCGTACTCAGGGTTGTTTTCTGCTCCTTGCCGTTCCGAGAGGATGACGGTACGTTCTGACTCGACTTCTTCGCGAGCGAACAGGGAATTGATCATGCGATCGGACTCAATGCGTAGTGGAAGGTCGATCTCGTTCGATGGCACGGTCTCGAAATACGCGGTCCAGTCGTGTGAAGTCAGGGCATTCAGTGTTCCTCCCACTCGGGAGACATCTCTGAAGATTTGACCCTTCTCGAATGTGGGAGTGCCTTTGAACTGCATGTGTTCGACCCAATGGGACATCCCGGTCGTGCCAGGCAACTCGTGCCTACTGCCGACGCGGTACCAGGTCCAGATCGACGCGATCGGAGCGGAGTGATCTTCCTTCAGGAGCACTCCAAGTCCGTTGCTGAGTTGCGTCTCGAACATTGGATTCGAGGACAATGAGACCATGAATTCAACTCCAAGTTCGACGTATGTCGCGCGTTCGATAGCGGGCGGGCCTGATTCGGGGTCGGAACGAAACCATACGGCCCGGGATTCGTGCTGACAGGATAAAATGACGCCGAGCCGGACGACTGCTCAAGACTGTGAGAAGTCATTAATCGGACAGCAGCTGGCGAGAGGTGAGGCGTGGCCCAGATCAATCCAGAAGAGCGGTACAACGACCAGCTCATGGAACGAGTCGTCGAGTATCTCCAGACGCGGGATCCGCGATGGTTTCCATTTACGGTGGGATTTGATGAGCACCAGCAGGCAGCATTTGTGCGGGATCTGCGCGAAGGTCTCAGCATGATTACTGATAGCGGTAGTGCCCGTAAGTCCGCGGCAACGGGGTTCACGACAAGTGATCAGAGCTTGCGCCGCGTTATCGAGGAGTGGAGCGCGGCTGGCGGGGGCTGGCCTGAAGGCTCATTCCCCGAAGATCCTGTGACCTCCCTTGGCTCCTCGGCGCCCGGTGACTCTCCGCCGATCCAGGTCTACGCTCGACGGGAGATTCGGGAGCTCAAGCCTCACGGAGAATAAGGGAGTCGCGACCTGACCGGGCCCGCAAGTGGGCGTCGCGGTCGCTTGTAGCGCCATCACCGCCCCGTCATTCAGTCGGTCATCTCCCTGACGGTGCATTAGGCGACCGTCATGCTTTGCGCACCAGTTTGGAGGAACCGGTTCAGCTGAAGACGAGGGATCGATTGAGCGGCGGTCTCCGTGATCAGACTGGCGAGAATCTCACCAACTGCCGGCGCGAACTTGAAACCGTGCCCCGAAAAACCGGCCCCAATCGCCACGCGTGGCGATGCCGGATGCCTGTCGATGATAAAGTCGGTATCTGGGGTCATCGCATACAGGCAGACGGCGCTTTTCAAGACCTGCGGTGTCACACCTGGGATCACTCGGGCTGCGAGCTCGAGACAATCGTGGTTTTCACCTGGCCTCGTGCAGCGGTCGACACGATCCAGATCGACTGACTCTCCGCCGGCATGGTTGGCGATCTTGAGACCAGGAGACCCGAATATTGGAAACCCATAGATCTCGCCGGCAGACGAATCCGCGATAAACACTGGAAATCGATCGGGGGCGAACGACTGAGGGTCGTCAACCTTCTGCCACCAAAGCGTCTTGCGCAGGATGCGTATGGGGAGTTCTAGTTCGCTGAGGACCTGGCTCGACCAGACACCCGCGGTCACGATCAGGGCTTCGGCCTCGAACCGCTCAGCGGCGGTCTTTACCCATGCAGTGGCAGAGTCAGTTCCCCAGGCCAGTGCAGGAGTAGCTTCGACAAACGTGGCGCCGAGCGCGCGGGCCGCTTCAGCCATGCCACGAAGGGCCGGCTCCGTCAGGAGGAACCCGGTATCAGGGCTGTACAGCGCATCCCAATCGTCTGGAACGCGAAACGAGGGCCATCGGTGCATCGCTTCGTTGGGAGTGAGCCACTCGTAGGAGAGTCCGTGCTCATCCGCGCTTTCTCGAGCGGCGCGAGCGTGCCTAAAGCCGGGTGCGGCTAACTCTAGACCGCCGCAGCGCACCAGGACTCGCTGTCCGGTTTGCGATTCGAGCTCCTGCCAGAGTTGGTCCGCATGGCGAACCAGTGGGACGTACTCTGGGGATTCCGCGTAGGCGTGCCGAATAACCCGCGTCTCACCGCCATGGCTTCCCTGGTCGTGGACGTGGTGAAACTGCTCGAGCACCAGCGCTCTCAGACCCCGTTTACCGAGGGCCCAGGCGGCAGAGGTGCCCATGGTGCCTCCGCCGAGCACGATAACGTCAAAGCGGCGTGAATCCAACAACTCGGTTCCTCACAAGATGCCAGGAATCGTGAGATCGGTACTCCGCTAACCTGCAGATAATGGCGCCTGGTTGCCAAATACTCTCGGTGGACCATCGGTCGGGGCGGCCCAGCGGACGGCATTGCCGATCACCTGACGCACGTCCGCGTTGTAGAACGTCGGGTAGCTCTCGTGGCCGGGTCGGAAGTAGAAGATTTTGCCGGAGCCACGGGTGTAGCAGCAACCAGAGCGGAACACTTCGCCACCGGGAAACCACGAAACGAAGACCAGCTCATCCGGGGGAGGGACATCGAAATACTCCCCATACATCTCCTCTCGTTCGAGCTCGATGTACCTATCTAGCCCTCGGGCTATCGGATGAGACGGGGCGACGACCCAAATGCGCTCGATTTCGTCCGCCACGCGCCAGATAAGGTTGCAGGTTGTTCCCATCAATCGTCGGAAGATCTTCGAGTGATGGCCGGAGTGGAGAACGACAAGTCCCATGCCGTGCAGTACGCGTGCCTGAACGCGGTTCACGGTTTCGTCGCTCACCTCTTCATGAGCTTTATGGCCCCACCAAATGAGCACGTCGGTTTCCATAAGAACGTCTTCAGGCAGGCCGTTGTCCGATTCATCGAGCGTCGCCGTGCGCACGCTCAGATCGTTTAGCGCGTTGAGCCCTTCAGCGATCGCGCCATGGATACCATTGGGATAGACTGCTCGATAACGTTCATCCTCGCGTTCGTGCCGATATTCATTCCAGATCGTGACACGAATTGCACTCATTCGCGTGCTCCCATGGAATCGCGACTTAGCCGCTCGCCTGCCACGCCATCCACCTCGACCTCATGTCCGAGCTCTGCCGACCGGTAGATCGCCTCGATGAGACGAACGCGGTCGAGACCTTCTTCTCCAGACGGAGAGACCGGGGTTCCGTCAAGCACACTTTCGACGAATTGCTTGAAAACTTCGCCATGATCGTGCCGCTGGAGCAAGCGGGGCTGCGTTACAGTTGGAACACCGTCGATCTCACCGAAAAAGCGGAGCGTTTCCGTCTGTGCGTAATCCTTAGCGTGGATTTCCGCCCCTCCGTTATCTCCCAGAATTGATAATCCGAAATCGTCGCCGTGGCCGGTGTATGCGGCCCAGGAGGCGTCCAGTTGAAGTGTCAACCCGCCCTCTAACCGGATAAACGCCGTCGCAAAGTCTTCAACTTCATAGGGCTCGCCAGGAGCGATCTTGAACCGCCCTCCCTGCCACTGTCCGCGCCCCTTGGGACCAAGCTCGGCATAGGTTGCGGCGCTCACTGTGAGAGCCCTAGGGTTGCCAAGAACCCATAACGCCATGTCAAGCACGTGAACGCCCAGGTCGATCAGCGGGCCCCCACCGGCCATCTGTTTCGACGTGAACCAGGTGCCTAGCCCTGGAATACCCGACCGGCGCATCCAGAACGCGCGGGCATGGTAGATTGACCCGAGGTTCCCACGTTCAACTTCACGCTTGACAAGCTGCACGTCCTGGCGGCCGCGCCGGTTGAAAACAACGCCCAGCACCCGATCGGCGCGCCGAGCAGCGGCGATGATTTTCTCACCTTCCTCACTGGTTGGGGCGAGCGGCTTTTCGACCATGACGTGTTTACCGGCTTCAAGCGCGGCGAGCGCGACCGGGAAATGCAAGATGTTCGGAACCGCGACGGTTACCGCTTCAATATCCGGGTCCGCAACGAGATCTTGATAGTCTCGGTAGACTCGCGGCACGTTGAACTGCTTGGCCAGCGAATGGCAGCGCTCCTCGTCGAGCCCCGCGATAGCGATGACTTCCGCGCGCGGGATTTCAGCGAAACCTTGGAGATGCAGCTGACCGACGCCGCAGCCGATGATACCGATTCGGAGCTTCCGGGAGTCCGCCAATCTCACTCCTATTTCTTCGGGCAGGAGCCCTTCAATGTCGGGTGCAAACTATCGTGATACGGCGTGATCTAAGGCGATCTACACCAACGTAATAAGCGTCACCTCCGGTGCACATCGAAACCGAACCGGCGGCCGGAAGACGCCAACCCCGCGCGACGTGTAGACCGGCATTCCCCTAGCATGATTGAGGCCGCTCACGAACCGCCGACCTCCGGCAGGCGTCGCAATACTACCGACTATCGGTAGCTGAATCTGCCCGCCATGGCTATGGCCTGAAAGCTGCAGGAACGCGCCGTAAGGAACGACGGATTCGGCATAATCCGGCTCATGCCAGAGCGCAATTGCTCGACTGTTCTCGGGGACTTTGGCAAACGATCGCTGCACGTCCGGAGAACCTAGCATCACGTCGTCAATGCCAGCGATCCAAAGCTCGCCTGAACGGTCGGCAATGCGGCCGGCCTCGTTTCGCAGCACACGAATACCGCGTTTTTCCAGCTGTGCGATCAGCCGGTCTGTTCCGTTTGCGTAGTCGTGATTGCCGAGAACGGCGAAGGAGCCAAGTCGCGCCGCACAGGCGGCGCTGCCAAGAACTTCCGCGGCATAGGGAATGTGGCGAGGCGAATCGCTGATGTAATCGCCTCCAAAGAGTAGGACGTCGGGCTCAGCCGCGAGCAAGAGCGCCAGGGCCCGTTCAACGTCCGAGGCGCGGATCACCGAGCCGATATGCGTGTCGGTCACGAATCCGATTCGCAGCCTTGGTGGCGCATCGACTCCTCGAGGTAGGCGAATGTCAATCTGCTCCAGCACGGGGTTGTATGGTGCGGTGTGCCGAGCGCGATGGCTCATGGCGGCAGCCGTCGCTGCCCCTACGACAGAGACCACGGCCGCACGGGAGGCGGTGGGCAAGGAGCGCTTTGGACCGGCGGGTGACACTGACAGCGAGATGATGGTTGGACTTAGACTGGGGTCAAGCGAAGCGACGGTCGCGACGGCTGGTATCGAGTCGTCTCGTCTTCGAGCAGTCCATTTTTGCGCTCATCGAGGACCATTTGTATCTCGTCCTTCAGTGCGACGAGCATCTCTGTTTCCGCAACAGTGCGGACGATCTTCCCTTTCCGAAAGATCACTCCCTTGCCATTCCCGGCCGCGAGCCCAACATCCGCATCTCGAGACTCGCCGGGCCCATTGACGACGCACCCCATGACCGCAACCCGTATCGGCTCTGTCACTGTCGCGAGAAACTCATCGACCTGATTAGCCAGGGTGAACAGATCAACCTCGACGCGACCGCAGGTGGGACAAGCGATCATGACCGCACCTTTTTGACGCAGTTCGAGACTCTTGAGAATTTCGTACGCGACGAATACTTCTTCGACAGGGTCCGTTGTAAGCGACACTCGAATGGTGTCGCCGATGCCGAGCGCCAGGAGAGTACCGATACCAGTCGCGGAACGGACACTGCCCGATCTCGGCGTTCCTGCTTCAGTGACGCCGAGATGGAGGGGATAGTCATTCGGCAGGGCGGCAAACCGCCGGTAGGCTTCGAAAAGCACTGGAAGTTCGAATGCCTTCAGGCTGACTTTTGTCAAACCGAAGTCAAGATCCTCGAGAATCTGAATGTGACCAAGCGCCGATCGAACTAACCATTCAGCTCGTAGGTCCACCTGGGTAGCGCCGCACTCGGCCATTTCGTCGACGAATTCCTCTGGCATGGGGGCCACCGAACCAAAATTGACTCCGATCCGGATTGGGACCTGACGATCCTTAGCGCGGGCGACGACCTCGCGCACGTCCTCGGGTTTGCGGATGTTGCCGGGATTGAGGCGAAGCCCGTGAATTCCGGCGTCAAGCGCCTTGAGGGCGAGGGTGTGTTCGAAGTGAATATCGGCGATGAGAGGCACAGGGGAATGAGGCACGATCTCCGGGAGCGCCGCCGCCGCCTTGCGATCGGGGACGGCAACTCGAACGATCTCGCATCCGGCATCTGCTAGCTCGTGAATTTGTCGGAGTGTAGCCGCCGCATCACGAGTGTCAGCGGTCGTCATCGATTGGACGACGATCGGGTTTTCACCGCCGATCTTGACATCTCCTACATGAAGCACACGCGTGAATCGCCGTGGCGCGATCAATGACATTGGTGATGACTCCTGAACATGATGACTAGGCAGCGGCGTCAAAGTTCGCCTCGTCGACTTTTGGGCGGATGCGCGAATCGTTGCTGACCGGCGGATCGGGACGCGACGCGACACGGCCACCATGTGCTTGGTGGCCTCAGGGCAGGAACGACCGACCCTCGTAGATCCGGAGAGCATCGAGAACTAGGACGATCACCATAAACCCGAGCAACAGAATCAACCCCGCGACATGGACGATGCCCTCGCGCTCGGGCGCGAGCTTCTTTCCGCCGCGCAGGACCTCGACGATAACGAATAGGAGACGGCCACCATCAAGGGCTGGAAGCGGCAACAGGTTTAGGACCGCGAGGTTCAGTGAGAGCAAGATCGCCAACTGAGTAAGGGTGACCCACAACGGAAGCGGACTCGCACCCACAATCTCACTTGTGATCTGACCCATCCCGAGAGGTCCCGCAATCTGATCGAGAGGGGCCCGACCCGTCACCAGATCGCGAATACCGGCCAGCATCTGCCCCGATTGTTCCCAGGCCTGCGCTACCCCAACGGGGATCACTGAGCCAAGGGGAACTCGATCGAATCGGGGCTCGATTGCCAGATCCAGACCGAGCTGCGTCAGAAGATCCCCCTCCGCATCGAGGTCCGGCACCGCTAGCGATACCGTTTCCTCCCCTCCGCCGCGCTCAACCTGGACAGGCACTGTTGTTCCGGACGCACTCGTCAAAGCGAACTGAAGCGCATATGGGTCGCTGACCGGCTCCGAACCCACCACAACGATCATATCGCCTGATTGGAGACCCGCCTCGGCCGCGGGCGACCCGGGAGAGACCGCGTTCACTTTGGCGTCGGAAATTGGAGCATCAGTAATGCCGACTCCCGTCGGTCCCTCGCCGGCAGGTGGATTGGTGCGCGGGACGACCGATGTCTCAACCTGCGTGCCGTTTCGCTCGACGACGACGCTCATCGGGTTCCCACTGAACTCCCGAGCTCGCTGCCCAACATCGGATGACGACTCGACGGGAACACCGGCAACGTCAACGATTCGATCGCCGGGTTCCCACCCCGCGTCCTCCGCGGGTGACCCTGGAACGACTGAGGCGATGTACACGTTCGATCGTGACACGCCCTGAAAACCGACAACCAGGATCATGAGCACAAATGCGAGCAAGAAATTCATGGCTGAACCAGCCACGAGGAAAAAAGCTCGTTTCGCCGGCGGCTTCGCATTGATCGATTCCGGATCGGCGGCCTTGCCGTCCTCGCCCAGGACTTTGACGAAGCCGCCAAACGGAATCCAGTTCAGGGACCAGAGGACGCCCTTATGGCGCCAACCTTTGATTCGTGGCGGGATGCCAATTCCGAACTCTTCGACCTTGACCCCGATCATGCGTGCCGCGACGAAGTGCCCGATTTCGTGGACAAGAATCAGGACGGCAAGGATGGGAATGATGTAAAGACCGTTGACCAAACCTTCCGACACCGGCGCTCCCGCTCCAATCATGATTGCGTGGTTCACCGCTCACGGGTAACCATCGGCCGAGCGTATGCACCGAGTCTACAACGCCGACGGCCCGGAAAGTGATCCGATCCGAGCCTACCGCGGCGGACTGACTCGCGAAATCACCGCACACAATCTGATCGTTATGTATGTTAGACTTCAGCCGTCCGTACGGACATGAAGCCCGCGAAGCCAGCAAATAGCGGCTCGGAGCAGGTGTGAGCCGGTGTAGGGGCGCGAGGTCATGCTTGTTGGCGTGCCCAGAGAAGTCAAGGATCATGAGTTCCGGGTCTCCGTGACACCTGCCGGCGTTCGGGAATATCACAACCGCGGGCATCGCGTGCTTGTCGAACAGACGGCGGGGGAAGGAAGCGGTTTTTCCGACAGCGCGTACGCCGCAGCCGGCGCGGAAATCGTTGACTCTGCTGTTGACGTTTACGAACGTGCCGAAATGATCGTCAAGGTCAAAGAACCGATTCCCTCAGAATATGAACTCCTACGGCCCGAACAAATCCTCTTTACCTATCTCCATCTTGCCGCGGACGAGCCGCTGACTTATGCGCTCGTGTCCAAAACCGTCCAGGCGGTTGCTTATGAGACCGTGCAGCTTGCCGATGGGTCACTGCCATTGCTCACGCCGATGAGCGAAGTCGCCGGCCGAATGGCTGTTCAAGTGGGCGCACACCACCTGGAGAAAGCGCACGGAGGACGCGGCACCCTATTGGGCGGTATTCCGGGTGTGCCAGGCGCTGATGTGGTGGTGATCGGGGGGGGAGTCGTCGGGACGAATGCGGCCCAAATTGCTTTAGGGATGGGCGCCAACGTCACGATTGTCGATACGTCACTGGAGCGGCTACGTAGTCTCGATATGATGCTCCATGGCCGCGTAAATACTCTGGCGTCCAACTCGAGCAACGTCGCGGCCGTGGCGAAGCGCGCCGACTTGTTAATTGGGGCGGTTCTCCTACCCGGCGCCAAGGCGCCGAAAATTGTGTCGGAGGAGATGGTCTCCTCGATGAAAGCAGGTTCGGTTATCGTCGACGTGGCCATTGACCAGGGTGGTTGCGTCGCAACGGCACGCCCGACGACGCATAGCGAGCCGACATATCTGGTGAGCGGCGTGGTTCATTACTGCGTGACGAACATGCCGGGCGCGGTTCCGCGCACAAGCACAATCGGACTTTCGAACGCGACGCTGCCGTTCGGACTCTCGATAGCCGATTTCGGTTTATACGGCGCGATATCGAGTGATCCCGCTCTAGCCAAGGGCGTCAATGTAGCCAACGGAAAAGTGACTCATCCCGCGGTCGCCGAGGCTTTCGGAATGGAATACACGCCACTATCGGATGCGATCCTGATGGGGGCCGCTGCGGCGCTTGGCTAAGATGGGACAGCCGACGGCGCCGCCTCAGCGGCCATCGGAGCGGGAGGAAACGATGCAAACGGATGTCGAACGTTTCTTACACATCTTGGAAACGGAGCGCGGGTTCTCTGTCAACACGATCTTCGCGTATCGGAATGACCTCACTCAGTTCCTTGCGTTTCTCCGTGGAGAAAATGGCGAGGATGCCGTAAGAGATTCGGCCGAAGCAACTGATCGTCAGGAGATGACGCTGGCCCCAAACCAGATGCTCAATGTCTTCCAATGGAACCAGCTCACGGACGATGAACTGACAAGCTATCTCTTGTACCTGCGCGACCGCAAGTACGCCTCGTCGACCATTGCCCGTAAGATGGCGGCGATCAAATCCTTCTTCAATTTCCTGATCAGTGAGGGGCAGCTGCGCGGTGATCCAGCGGCGCGGATGACCTCACCCAAGGTCGACAAGTACACCCCGCGTTCAATCTCGCAAAGCGAAGTTGAGCGACTGCTCGAGCAGCCCGGAAAGGCTGCTGATCCGGACGCGCGTAGACCCGAGACGGCACGTGATCGGGCCATGCTCGAAACGCTTTACGCAACTGGGATGCGGGTAAGCGAGTTGGTTGCCCTCGACTGCGAAGATGTCAACCTTCTCGAGCGCCGGATGCGGTGTGCCGGGCGCAGTGCCCGGGAGCGGCAGGTGCCACTCCGGGACAGTGCTGTCGCCGCAATCGACCACTACCTCTTCCAAGCGCGTCCATTGCTAGTGCTTCGTGATGAGAGCGCACTGTTCCTCAACCATAGGGGAAATCGCCTTACGCGGCAGGGTTTCTGGTTGATCCTGAAGTCCTATGCAAATAAGGCAGAAATCTCCGACATTACTCCGCACACGCTTCGTCACACTTTCGCGACCCATGCATTGCGCCGGGGCGCGGATTTGCGGGAAGTTCAACAGCTTCTCGGGCATGTCAGCATTTCGACGACTCAGGTGTACCGGCGCATGGCGGCTGGCCAAAACGAGTCCGACCGCAGTGCCCAGGCAGTTGTGAGGCCTGACGAGTATCTCGATTAGGCCTTGAAGTTGAAGAAATCTGCGCTTGAGGAATAGTTCGCGCTGGTGTCCTCTTCATTCAGAACGAGGGGCCAGGCTACATCGTGCGCCGTCATCGGCTGGAGTCTTCGTCAACAATGACCACGGTGGAAAAATCGCGGATCGTGACCATGGACAAAATCGCCGCTCTCTCTAAGCGGCGGGGGTTTGTCTTTCCGGGGTCGGACATCTACGGTGGTCTCGCAAACACTTGGGACTACGGGCCGCTAGGAGTCGAGCTCAAGCGAAACGTAAAGAATCTCTGGTGGCGCCGATTTGTACACCACCGTCGCGATATCCTAGGGATCGACGCCGCCATCCTGATGAACCCCCGCGTATGGGAAGCTTCAGGCCATGTCGACGGCTTTAATGATCCACTCGTCGATTGCCGCACGTGTAAGAGCCGCTTTCGCGCAGATCATCTCATCGAGGAGCGGCTAGGACAGCAGGTTGAGGGTGCTTCTCCAGGCGAAATGTCCACGATCATCCGGGACAGCGGGCTCAAGTGCCCTGTGTGCGGCAATGCCACGCTGACTGACGCCCGTCAGTTCAACATGATGTTTCGCACGGTTATCGGACCCCTGGAAGAGACAGGAACCGAAGTATTCCTCCGCCCCGAAACCGCGCAAAGTATGTTCGTGCAGTTCAAGAACATCGTAGCAACGGGGCGCGTGAAAGTGCCCTTCGGAATCGCACAGATCGGAAAAGTGTTCCGGAATGAAATCACGCCCGGTAATTTCATCTTCCGCCTCCTCGAGTTCGAGCAAATGGAGATTGAGTACTTCGTCAAGCCCGATGAGGCGGCTGAGGCTTTTGAAACCTGGTTGGTCGAAATGCAGGCGTGGCTGAGTGAGATCGGCATCCGTGACGAGTTCGTTCGTTTGCGCGAGCACGGCGCTGACGAGCTCTCCCACTATTCAAGTCGCACCGTCGATTTTGAGTACCAGTTTCCTGGAGCGATGGGGTGGCGAGAACTGTACGGTCTCGCCAATCGAACCGATTTCGATCTCAGCCAGCACCAGAAGTTCAGTGGCGAGGATCTGCACTACTTCGACCAAGCGGAGAACCGGAAGTACATTCCCTATGTCATAGAGCCGACGTTTGGCGTCGACCGCACCTGTCTCACGCTGCTTATCGACGCCTACGACGAAGAAGAGACGGTCGATGTCAATGGAAAACCAGACACGCGAGTCGTGCTGCGCTTCCACCCGCGCGTTGCCCCATATAAGGCCGCTGTGCTGCCCTTGTTGAAGAAGGATGAGCTGGTCCATCCGGCGAAGCGACTCTTCACGAACCTGAACGAGGCGTCCGGCGTTCTGATCGACTACGACGAGACCGGTAACATCGGAAAGAGGTACCGGCGACAAGACGAGATCGGGACGCCGTTTTGCTTCACGATCGATTTCGACACAATCGAGGACGACACCATCACCGTGCGTCACCGTGATGATATGAGCCAGGAGCGGTTGCCAATTAACGCGGTTTCTCAGTGGCTCGAGGAGCGGCTCGCCTGATCGCTGGCTCGTGCTCTCCTGCCCGAGCAAGGCTCGCCAGTCAGCCGGTCATCTCAAATGTCGCCTGAGGGTCGTCAGCGGATAGGCGTCCAGCTTCGACTACGGCGTAGCGCAGCGCGAACCCTCCGCACAACGTAAGACCCGAAGCGATCAGAGTCGCCAGGCGGCGCGTTTTCCGGGGGAGATGGTCCGCGACAACGGAAATGATCAGTGGTGCCGCGACGCCAGCGCCGGCCACGCCGTGGCGGACGATTAACCCGATTCGACCCTCGGTGAGTGGCCTAGCTGTCGGACCGAGGGCGATGAGCCACCCGAACAGGAGTGAACCCTCTGCGACCGTCGCGAGAGTTTCGAGGGTGCGGAGCTGTCTCGCTCCGCTTTCGGCGTCGGCCCCAACCAGGGTCGCAGTCGCGGTGATTGCCGCAGTTGCCGAGGTCATGGCCGAAGAAAGAAACAACGGCCCGATGAGTGCGGGGCGCTTGCTCCACAATGGAACCGCAGTCGCGGCGAGCAAAACTCCAGTGTATCCGGCGACGAAAAAGCCCGATATCGCACCCAGAAGGGCTAGAGTGTTGCGAGCTGTGCGTCGGGTCCTACTCAGGTGACGCCCAGGGCCAGGCGCCAGATCATCCGCCAATTGAAGCACGGTGCTCAAGCTGCAGATGATTCCGAATGCAGATAATCCCCAGGTACCGACCGACATGGGCGAGCTTGTCTTGAACACGCGAAGCATGTTCAGGAATCGAGCGGGCCGGCCAAGGTCAAGAATCAGGAGAGGCGGGCACGGGACCAGCGCCATGACGGAGACGTAGGTCGCTACCCGCGCCACGGATGCACCTGGGAAACCGCCACAGAGCCGCCCAAATCCTGCGATGACGGACGATGCCCCGGAGATGCCACCGAGAAAGAAGTACCCCGTGACGAGCCACATCCAGTGTGGACGGTGAATGACGGGAACGCCGTAATAGCCCTGCTGGGATTCGTCCGAAGCTGAAGTGCGTTGCCTCGCACTCTTCAACCCGGTCAACCCCGAGCTCGGAACGAGAAGGCGGCTGCAACGCCGAAACCCGCGGCGGCTACGACCGTCGCAACTGTTGCGGGGAGGATATTTAATCTCGGAAGCCGAGGCCGCGCTGGAAGGTTGAACCTGTCAGGAGGACCGTTCAACACGAACATTGCGTTCAGGCCAGCAATACCGCCGGTACCCCCCAACTCCTCATCCCCATAGAAACTTGCTTCATCGACCCCTTGCGCTTTGAGCGTCGCCACCCGCTCGTGTCCTGCCGCTCTCAACTCGTCGACGTCGCCGAAACGGATGGAGCCAGTCGGGCAGGCTGTCGCACACGCGGGGGCGAGACCACCGAGAAGGCGGTCGTAGCAGAGGGTGCACTTGTGGGAACCGCCGTCCGCATGATCCAGCTGGGGAACGCCAAATGGACACGCCGGAACGCAATACCCGCAGCCGTTGCACACGTCGTCCTGGATAACCACGGTCTCAAATTCGGTACGGACGATAGCTCCGGTGGGACACGCGTCGAGGCACCCGGCATGGACACAATGTTTACAGACGTCGCTGAGCATGAGCCAGGCAATGCCGTGTGGCGTTGATCGCTCCACGAACGCGACGTGCCGCCACGTGGTGGCGCTAAGATCAACGGTGTTGTCATAACTGAAACCAGTCAAATCGCTGACGCCAAGTGCCGAATCGCCCGGAAGCTGGTTCCATTGCTTGCAAGCGACCTCACAAGCCTTGCAACCGATACACAACGTGGCGTCAGTAAGGAACCCTAGGGCCGGGCGGTCCGGCATGAGCAAGGCTCCATTCTTTGTTACACCGAGGCCTACTGCTGGCTCGCGTTCGTCCCGATTCCCCGGGGAATAATAAGGCGACTCCGGAGATTCTCGATCGTCGACATATGCTTAGGGGAGCCGGACTCGAGGGACTGATTCTGTTGCCTCTGCTTTGGCGTCGTACGGGACAGGTTCTTCGGCAATGACCGCCAATCCATCTCGCTGGAGACCTTCGACAATGCCGCGCAGCCAGGGAACGTTTTCCTGAGCGAATCCCTCCTGGACAATCGAACCGAGCTCAGTGAGAGCAATCCCTGTCTGGTCGTGCTCTGGAAGCCCCCGGAGCGTCTCGACGATGCGACCTCTGTAGTATCGCGTCGTATTCTCGAACGGCACCGTCGTCTTCCGCAGCTGGGAACTTTTTCGCCCAAGCGTGGCCTGCATTGTCGGAAACGCCGCACACGTTTCCCGCAACGGACAGACGATGCAGGCCGGACGTCGGGCGGTGCACTGCAGTGCTCCAAACTCGATCAACGCCTGATTCCACGCCCAGCCCCGCCCAGGTGGAACTAGCGCACTTGCGACTTCGAGTGCTTCCGGCTCAGGGACTGATTCCGACTCAAAGATAACCCGGGAGATGACTCGCCGCATGTTCGTGTCGAGGAAGGCGACGTCACGCTCATGGGCGAACGCCGAGATTGCGCCAGCTGTGTAGGAGCCAATCCCTGGCAGTTTCTTGAGCTCGACTGGATCGTCCGGAAACCTGCCTTCCAGCTCATTGACCACCACAATCGCCGCCCGTTGCAGATTCACCGCCCGCCGGTTGTAACCGAGTCCGGACCAGATACGGATGACCTCGGACGTTGGCGCGTCCGCCAGGTCGTGAACGGTTGGGAAACGTTCCAGGAATCGCGTGTAGTAGGGGAGGACGCGGTCCACCTGGGTCTGCTGGAGCATGACCTCGGAGACGAGAATCGCATACGGATCACGCGTCCGCCGCCAGGGTAGATCTCGCGCATTCGCCGCGAACCATTCAAGCAAGCTGACCTGGATATGAGCAAATCGCGCCGGTTCGACATCTGGGTGAACCTTCATGGTGGTCGCTATTGAGGAAGTTGGGGCCGTTTGATTTCGCGGACGTACGGGCGCTCACAAACGCTCCGCACGAAGTCTTCCCATAGCGGGACCGCGTCCTCTGATGGCGGAGTGGGAAGGAGCCGAAGATAGGCGGAGTGCCCGCCGGGAAAGACGAAAGTGGGCGTACCGAAGATGCCGAGCTCATTTCTCGCGGACAGATAGTCGTCCCTGATTTCTTTCAGCAACTCCCGATCAGCGAGGTCTGCCCTGAATCGCTCCAGATCGATCTGCGAGCGCAATGCGGCTTCCTCAAGCGTCGACCGTTTGCCGTGGTCGAGTCCTTCGTCGTGCTTGAGGGCAAGGAGCGCGGCGTGAAACCGGTCAAACGAATCATGTCCCTGACGACGCGCGGCCGCCGCGGCATGCATGCTGTCCCGGCCACGACTTCGGCGGTCAGGCGGAAGATCCCAGATCGCGGTTTCCGCATCGGCCGGAGCGTTCACCTGCTCCAGGGGGAAGAACTTCCAGGATACCTCGATACGGTCGTCACCCAGCTGCCTGTTGACCTCTCGCACCCATGAAGCCGCACTGTGCACATAAGGGCAGGCGAAATCGAAATAGACATCTACGGTTGAGTTATCGCTCACGAAGACTCCTCTTGACTGGTCATCATCAGGTCCTGATGCGTATCCGTCGCCTCGGAGAGCAGTGCCTGCAACGCGTCGTCAACCGCGCGCAGCGTGGCGCTGATCTCACCTGAGTTGTCAATCTCTCGATCGACTCGTATGCCGTCGGGAACACGTCCCGAAGCGGCCGCGATCCTCGCCCGGGCCCGGGTTTCATCCATCCCGGCCCGCTTCATCAGCCGCTGTAATCGTGAAGGCTCGTCAGCGGTCACCAGCCACAATGAATCGATGTCAGATGCCAGCCCGGATTGTCCCAGTTTGATAGCCTCGACCACGACGACTGGTGCAGTCGATCGATCAATCACGTTTCGTATCTCGTCGACGACTATCGGATGTGTGATGCGGTCTAGATCGGCAAGCGCCTGGGCGTCCTGGAAGACCATCTCGCCAAGCGCGGCGCGGTCGATTTCGCCGTTCTCCGTGACCACTCCGGGGCCGAACCGAGCCTCAATTCGTCGCACCAATTCCGAACCAGGAACGAGGAGCGACCGATAGACGTGATCCGCGTCGACGACGTCTGCGCCTCTCTCTCGGAGGTATTCAGCGACCGTCGACTTTCCCGAGGCAATTGGTCCGGTCAATCCGATGATTATGGGCCGCTGCCCCATCGGGCGCGGTTGTTTGGCTTTGGTGCCGTCAAACTGCATTAAACCGGTGCGGTGACTGCCATTGATTCGATCTGGTCGTTTAGCTCGTTCCAGAGCTGATATGCGCTGTCGAGCTGTAGCTCGGCGTCAGCATATTCGACGCCGAGGCGTTCCAATCGTTCACGATTACCGTCGATGCCCGCGATCGCAATGGCGTCGCTCAACTCATTGAGCCGTCCTTCGAGGCGGCCGATCTCGCGCTCGGTGGAGACCAATCGCTTCTGGAGTCGAGACTCGCTCTCCTGTCCAGATCCAGATCGTCGAGGGGTAAGCCTCTCCTCGGTCGCGGCCACGGCAGGAGAAGGCTTCGGATTCACCACGGTGGCAACAGGGGCACTCAATCGTGCTTTCTGCCTGGCCATGTCGGTGTAGTTTCCGAGGTACTGAACAAGTTTCCCAGCCGCCACGTCCCATACCCTGGTGGCAACCCGGTCAATGAAGAACCGGTCGTGAGAGACGAAGATGACCGTTCCATCGTAGGCCGTCAGCATCTCCTCGAGCGTTTCGCGTGACTGGATGTCGAGGTGATTTGTTGGCTCGTCGAGGATCAACAGGTTCGCGCCCTCTATGAGGAGACAGGCCAGCGCCAGGCGCGACCGCTCTCCGCCCGAGAGCGCGGTGATCGGGCGATGAACCTCCTCGCCCCTGAAGAGGAAACGCGCGAGGTACGTTCTCGCGGCTTCTTCGCCCATTGGCTGGGTATTGAGTAGGATCGAGAGGGGTGATCCTTCAACCGGAAGGCCCTCGTGACCCTGAGCGTAATAGCCGACCTTGACGTTTGTGCCGAACGCGACTTTCCCGGAGAGTGGAGGAAGCTCGCCGACGAGAGATCTCAGAAGCGTCGATTTGCCGCTGCCGTTCGGTCCGATGATGGCGACGCGATCGCCCCGCTCGACCCGTAGCTCGGGCGTGGTCAACCAGCACTCGCTCGTTGCCGGCACCATCGTATCCAACACGGAGAGGGGTCGCGGTCATCACCTCGCGTCCACTGCGGATGGTTGGTTGCACCCGCAATGTGAGACCCGGTTGCTCCTGTGGTCGGTCAATCCGTTCGAGGCGATCGAGGCGCGTCTGGCGGCCCTTGGCTTCCCGCGAACGTTGCCCAGCCTTATAGCGCCGGATAAATTCCTCGGTACGCGCAATCAATTCTTGCTGTTCTTCATATTCCTGCAGCCGGCGAGCTAACCGCTCCTCTCGCAGCCGAAGATATCGTCCGTACGGCGCGGGGTAGTCTTCAAGCCGTCCAAACGAGAGGTCGAGAGTTCGGTTGGTTACTCGGTCGAGGAAATAGCGATCATGCGAGACGACGAGGAATGCGCCACGCCATGACCCAAGGAACCCCTCCAGCCACTCGAGCATTTCCAGATCAAGATGATTGGTCGGCTCGTCCAGAAGAAGAAGATCCGGGTCGGCGAGGAGCGCCTTGGCGAGGGCGACGCGCGTTTTCTGTCCGCCGCTAAGGGTTCGTACCGGCTCTTCCATTTGCTCGGCATTGAACCCGAGACCCATCAGCACCTCATCGGTGCGGTGCTCTACATCAAAGCCCCCCGAAACCTCAAAGTGAAGGCTCAGTCGTTCATATTCGGCGAAGAGCTCGTCCAGGGAAGCGCCAGTGGCGGCCTGCATTGCCGCTTCGAGCTCGCGCATTCGCGCCATGGCGGAGAGCGCTTCATCGAACGCGAGTTGGGCCTCCTGGCGCACTGACCGATTGCTCTCGAAACGCGGCTCCTGTGCGAGAACAGCGACCCTGGCTCCACGTGCGATTGAAATCTCTCCGGAGGAAGCCGGTTCTAGTCCCGCGACGGCCCGGAGCAGGGTAGATTTTCCAGCGCCATTCACGCCAACGAGCGCCACGTGCTCCCGGTCAGCGACCTGGAACGAAACGTCGCGAAAAACCTCGTCGGGGCCGTATGACTTGGCGAGATCATTGACGGTTAGGACTGTCGCAGGAGGCATTGCTAGTGGACAAACTCACTCGGTCGGAAATACAGACTTTCAAGAAATCGTCGAAGCACACGCGATCCAACGCTAGTATACCTGTCCCCGTTTCCGGTGCCTGAATTAGGCATTGCAGCAGTCGCGGAACGCTCCTAGACTTGCGGACTCTAAAGCCGTGATGAAGTCGAAAGCGGAGGCATGGTCCCTCGCGATCGACAGAAGCGAGATTCATGACCTGGCCGGTGACCACACGCCGCACGAATTCCGGCGAAATCGAGGTTGGAGGCGTGTCCACTTCGGCCCTCGCTCGTGAGTTCGGCACCCCCCTCTATGTGTTTGATGAGGCAACCTTGCGAGCGAGGGCCAGGTTGATCCGGGACACGTTCCTCCGCAAGTACGATCAGACAAGAATCGTGTACGCCGGCAAAGCGTATCTCTCGCCGGCATTGATGCGGATTCTCGTGGAAGAACGACTTGGCCTCGACGTGGTGTCGGGAGGCGAGATCTACGCGGGATTGATGGCTGGGGTTCACCCTGCGGACATGGTATTTCACGGCAACAACAAGAGCCGCGCCGAGCTTCAGGAGGCAGTTTCTGCCGGGGTCGGACTCATCGCCGTCGACAACGACCTGGAGATTACCCTGCTCGAAGCTGAGTCCCGTGAATCGGACCGAGAGATCTCGGTCGTCCTGCGCCTGAACCCGGGTGTCGATCCCCACACGCACCACAAGATACGCACGGGGGCTGTGGATTCAAAATTCGGCTTCCCCATTTGGGATGGACAGGCTACGAGCGCGGCGGCAAGGGTCATCAAGTCTGAAGGATTGCGTCTCGTTGGCTACCACGCTCATGTGGGTTCTCAGATATTCGATCCTCGTCTGGTGGAGCAAACGATTGACGAAATTATGGCGTTTGCCTCCGCAGTTCGAAATCGACTCGGTGTCACGCCGGAGGTCATTATTCCTGGAGGCGGTTTTGGCGTGGCCGACGACGCATCGGGCGACGACGTCTCGATCGATGAATGGGCCAGCCGCGGCGGCGAGGGCGATTGAGCGAGGTTGCCGGAAGCATGGACTCCACTCGCCGACACTTATGGTCGAACCGGGGCGGGCGATCATCGCGCCGGCGGCGATTACGCTCTACGAAGTCGGGGCACAAAAAACAATCCCTGGAGTCCGCACCTACATATCGGTCGATGGAGGGATGGCTGACAACATTCGCCCAGCTCTCTACGGAGCGCAATATGCGGTTGCGCTTGCGAATCGCGACCCTCAAGGCGACCAACTCCTGCCCGTGACGATCGCCGGGAAGTATTGCGAATCGGGCGATGTCCTGATCCAGGATGCGATGCTTCCGGCTCTAGACGCGGGAGACCTTCTGGCGGTGCCGATGACTGGAGCCTATTGTCTCTCCATGGCGAGCAACTACAATCTCGCGCCCAGACCCGCGGTAGTGCTCGTTCGTGAGGGGCGGGCGCGCCTCATTCGGCGGCGGGAGTCTTATCAGGATCTGCTCCGAAGTGATCTCAGTGCCGAAGCAGTTGATAGTTCAATGGACCCCGCTTGCTTGTCAGTTGGGAAACGTTCGTTGTAGCGTTCGTTCGCCCCGGAGACGGTCCTGTAGCGCGAGAGGGAGCGCACGGGCCACGGAATTGGCCCCGCATCGTGGGCCCTTCCATTCGAGCCTGATCCCATCACAGATATGCCGGGAAGAGTGAGTGAACCGAACTATTTTCAGGCATTCAGGCGGTGAACCGGCTGATTCCATGCGCGAGGCAGATCTGATCGATGCCGATCTCCGCCGCACAAAATGACGTGACCGTGCCGGAGCCGAAAGGGGATCGTCACGCTAATCGCGTAGGAGAGCCCACTGCGGACGACACGGACGTGTCTCCGCACCCAGGACCGCGGCGTAGCCGAGAACGACATTCGGGGACCACACTTCAGTGACCAGTCCGCAGCCGCTCGTCGTTGGCGCAAATGGCAGCGGTGACCCGAGAGACGGTGGCCCCCAAACTGTAAGTGGAGAGTTGTCCCTCGCCGCCGGTGAGGTCTTCGCCCTTGATGAACTCCTTGAAGACTTTTCCGACCCGCCAGCGGACGTCCTTCGACAGGTTGGAGATCCTCCTCTCGGCTTCGAAGATCTTGCTCTAGACGGCACCACGGCAGCCGAGCATCTCGTTCGCGAAAGCGAGCAACGGGTCGTGGCAATCGATGCCCGGAGCAGCACGCAGACCGCCGATTCTCCGAGCACCGGCCTGGACGATCCTGTGCGGATGTACCTCCGCGAGATCGGCCGAGTCGCGTTGCTCACGGGCGAACGAGAGGTCGAGCTGGCAAAGGCGATGGAGAGGGGTGAGTATCTCCGCGCCCTCAAAGTGAGACTTCGCAATGAGATCTCCGGCCAGCCTGACGCTGACGTCATCGGCGTGGAAATCTTTCGCGCCTTTCGTGATGGATGGCCGCACGTCGAGGTATTGCTGAAGGAGGTCGGCCTTTTCGACCAAACAGACCGGGAGTACTGCCTCAACGTCGCACTTCCTATCACGCGATTCCCTGAGGACGCGATCGCGGCCGCATCCCGGCAATTGGACCTGGCGCCCGAACAACTCGAGGAATCGCTGAGACGGCGAGTCGTCGAATGGGAACTGCTCCCCATTCACATTCACGACGTGTTACGACAGCCCGGTTCCGAACTGTGGCCCGAGGAGTCATTCATCTTCGAGAGTCTCCGGCATGATCTCTCTGCTCTTGAGCGGTGCTGGGAACGAGCGATTCAGGACGGGGAGGCCGCAAAGGTTGCTTTGACTGAAGCAAACCTGCGGCTGGTCGTCTCAGTCGCCAAGAAATATGTCGGGCGCGGCATGTCGATGCTGGATCTGATCCAGGAAGGGAATCTTGGGCTCATTCGCGCGGTTGAGAAGTTTCAGCATCACAAGGGTTTCAAGTTCAGTACCTATGCGACGTGGTGGATCCGGCAGGCCATTACCCGAGCCATTGCCGATCAGGCCCGAACAATCCGGATTCCTGTGCACATGGTCGAGACCATAAATCGACTAATCCGCACATCTCGCCGTCTGCAGCAAGAACTCGGCCGCGAACCCACCTCAGAAGAAATCGGCGTCGAGATGGAGTTGGATGCCGATCGAGTTCGCGAGATTATCAAGATCTCCCAGGAGCCGATTTCGCTTGAGATGCCCATCGGGGAAGAAGAAGACAGTAGCCTCGGAGACTTTATCGAGGATCACAAGATCCTTGCGCCGGCCGACGCCGCATCACGCAAGATGCTCAAAGAGCAGATGGACGATGTGCTTGGCACGCTCTCGGAGCGCGAGCGACAAGTGCTGGCAATGCGGTTCGGGCTAGATGATGGACGCACGAGGACTCTAGAAGAGGTTGGCAAGGCTTTTGGCGTCACCCGCGAGCGGATCCGGCAAATAGAGGCCAAGGCACTGCGAAAGCTGCGCCATCCGAGCCGCTCGAAGAAGCTGAAGGACTATCTCGACTAGCTAGCTCGGCAAGGAGTATTGGGCTTCCGGCCCAGTCGACGGCACGGCTTCTCCGCCACGATTCCGGCCGACCCTGCGCATTTCTTGTTTCAACGAATGCCGAGTGGCACGCTACGGCTGGAGGACCCCGTGCTCATCGACCGAGCGAGAATCTGGGTAAAAGCAGGTGACGGGGGCAACGGTTCCGCGTCATTTCGCCGCGAAAAGTTCGTACCGCGAGGCGGACCTGATGGCGGCGACGGCGGACGTGGCGGCACTGTCTACCTGCGCGCGAAACCGAACCTGACGAGCCTCCTACCGTTTCAATTCACCACACGGTTCAAGGCCGAGAATGGCGGTCCGGGTCGGAGCCAGCAACGACACGGTAAGAACGGCAAGGACTTGTTTGTGGATGTGCCGCCCGGGACAGTTGTTTGGGACGATGAGTCGGGCGAGATTCTCGCTGATTTGACTGAACCACACGAGCAAACGGTGGTGGCGCGAGGTGGCCGCGGCGGCCTCGGAAATGTGCACTTCAAAACTTCGACCCGTCAGGCGCCGCGACTCGCTGAGTTGGGTGAGCCGGGTGAGGAGCACTGGTTGCGGCTCGAGTTGAGGATGATCGCCGATGTGGGGCTCGTAGGACTCCCCAACGCCGGAAAGTCGACGTTATTGGCTGCCGCGTCGGCCGCCAGGCCAAAGATCGCCGACTACCCGTTCACGACTTTGGAACCAATCCTGGGAGTCGTCAGTGTAGGTGGCGTTGACGGGCAAATCTTCGTCATGGCGGACATCCCTGGGCTCATCGGAGGAGCGGCACAGGGCGTTGGACTGGGGCTCGAATTCCTTCGCCACGTGCGTCGCACGAAAGTTCTCGTACACGTGCTAGACGCGTCTGGAGGTCTCGAGGCGCGGGAGCCGCTTGAGGACTTCGATACGGTCAATGCCGAATTGGAAGCATATGAAGAAGGCTTGCTTGCCAAGCCGATGCTTGTTGCGCTGAACAAGATCGACATTCCAGAGGCCCAGCAGAAGCTCGACGCGCTCACAAGCGAACTCCAGGGTCGGGGCTACTCCGTGTTTCCGATCTCGGCGGCAACAGGCGAGGGGGTTCAGCCGTTGATACAGGCCGTTGCTACCCGGCTGCGCGCTGTCCAGGAAGAGGAGATCGACGCTGAAAAGCCGCAGGAGCGCCGAAGGTATACGCTTGAGAATGTCGATGAACGGGCGTGGAGCGTGGAACGCTTGTCGCGACACCATTTCGCGGTCACCGGCGTGGGGGTGGAGCGGTTTACGCGAATGACCGATTTTGCGCGGGAGGAGGCCGTCGAGCGGTTCCAGCGGCTGCTGGAGTCGAGCGGCATCTCCGCTGAGTTAGAGCGGCAAGGTGTAGAACCAGGTGACATCGTCCATATCGCGGAACTGGAGCTCGTCTGGGGCGACCAGGAGGATCTGCAGCCTTCTCAGACCGAACGCCGCACGAGACGTGCCCGCCAGAGCGCTGGGAGCCCTTAGCGGTTACGCCCTGGGTGCGGGTTCCAAACCAGCGCCGCAGTCGGCATATTCGCCGTGGTACCGCTCTGGAAGAAGAGCCGAAACGCGAAGCATCATGATGTGGGTCGCTTCCTCGGCCGTCACGCGCTCGCCGTCTACGAGGTCCGGTATGTGAAACGGCTCGCCGAATCGCACCGTAACGCCGCGAGGTAGGCTGGCGGGACGCCGTTGTGGAAATTCGCCATTGACCGGAAAAAACTCTGTGCCGAAGATTCCCACTGGGAGGACCGGAGCGCGCGATTGGAGCGCAATAAGCCCGGCTCCGGGTAGACCCTTGATCAGTGCACCAGTTTTTGAACGGACTCCTTCCGGATAGATCCCCAACGCAATCCCCTGAGCGAGAACAGCGCGAGCATGGCGCAGGGCGGCACGGTCTGGCGTGCCGCGCTCGACCGGAAAACCGCCGAAGCGCCGTAGTAGCCAGCGAAAAGGGGGAATGCGGAACAGCTCTGATTTGCCCATGAAAAACAGCGGACGTGGAAACGCAGCCTCCAGGATGATCGGATCGGCATTTGACAGATGGTTAGAGACGACCAGCAACGGACCAGCAGCAGGCACCAACTCTTCGCCGATCAGGCGCAGGGGAAGGAGCGGGCAAAGCAGCGCGAGGACCACCCGACGGAGAAGCGCTCGGGGCCGACCGTGCAGGGTTCCAGATAGCAGCGCGGCTTCGGACGCCGGATTATTCTCGGTGCTCACGATGGCCACAGGGGTTCGCCCATTGCATCTACACGTGCGTGGGCCAGCGCTTCGATACGGGCAACCACGTCATCGATAGTCATATTGTCCGTGTTGATGCGAATGGCGTCCGGAGCCGCCATTAGCGGTGCTGTATCCCTGCTGCTGTCTCCGACGTCCCGTAATCGCGTCTCTGCGAGAACGTCCTCGTAACTCTCGGTTCCGCCGCGCCGAGCCGCTTCCTGATGCCGCCGTCTGGCGCGTTCCTCTGGGGTCGCGTCGAGATAGACCTTGAGACCCGCGTCCGGAACTACTACTGTGCCAATATCGCGACCGACCATGACCAGTGGCCCGCCGGAGGCGATTTGTCTCTGCAGCGGTAGCAGCGCCGAGCGGACGGCTGGATGAGCGGCGATTTTGGACACGACGGCGCCGACTTCGGGGTCTCGTAGCGGCCAGGTAACATCTTCCTCATTCAGCCGAACATCGTACAAGCGGCCATCTTGTCGAGAGGGCGGCTGAATAACTATTCGCGCGTCTCGTGCGACACGGGCAAGTGACTGGTGATCATCCGTAGCAACGTGGGAGCGTAGAGCCGCAAGGGCAACTGCGCGGTATAACGCCCCAGTGTCAAAGAGCATTGCCCCTAGACGGTCGGCTAGCATGCGGGCCACAGTCGACTTACCGGCGGCCGCTGGTCCATCGATGGCGATCACTCTCCGATGGTCGATCGCGGACCCGGCGTCATCGTCCTCTCGCATCATCCCCGGTTTGTCCGACGATCCGCCCGATGTCGATTTGTCGACTTCCCGGTTGACCTACGCATCGCCGATGAAGCCCGGGGGACCGCTTCAACGCGCTCCGTCTCGCTGCGCTCGAGACGGACTGATTGCAGCAGGGACGCCAGTTCTCCAGGGGTCAAATCCCGGTGCGCCCCCCGGGGAATTCCCGAGACTGAAAGGGGACCAACCCTCACCCGGTGAAGTTTTGTCACGCGTATGCCGACACTATCCATCATGCGACGCACGATGCGGTTCATACCTTCATGGATGACAACCGAAAGGAGCACTCCCTCATCCGTCTCTCGTACAATCCTGAATTCGTGTGGGACGACCCGCTTTCCGTCGATCTCGATACCAGCGCGAACTCTGCTCAAGATCTGTTCCGGTGGTTTGGTCGGCGTCAGAATCTGATATTCCTTTGTCAGCCCGTAACGCGGGTGCATGACGCGGTTCGCGACATCCCCGTCGTTGGTGAACAACAGCAGACCTTCCGTGTCCCGATCCAGCCTGCCAACCGGGAACAGCCGTGGTTCTGAAGGCAAGAGCTCCATCACTGTTCGCCGGTCGCGCTCGTCACTCGTCGTGGTAATGAAGCCGGAAGGCTTGTTCATCACAACGTATCGAAATGATTGCCTCTGGATTGGTTTCCCGTCTACACGGATCTTAGCTCGCAAGGGGTCGACCTTGGTTCCAAGCTCGGTGACCACCTTGCCATCGATGGAGACTCGACCCGAACGAATCAGGTCTTCAGCTTTGCGTCGAGACGCGATCCCGCTCGAGGCCAGGACACGTTGGAGACGCTCGCCGCCCTGGTTTTCCGACTCAACTGGCGGGATCACTCGTCGATCGATCCGACGTTCAACTTGACTGCATCGCGGGTAGCTCGGTGAGCAGTCGCGTGCCGACGTAAAACTGAACATGACCCGCGGGGTTCGGCGGCTCCGACGGCGGCGCCAGGACGAGCCGATACCTCACTTCCTCGGCGTTCGCCGCCGGTACTGGAACAAGGTCGTCAGTGCCAAGATCAACCTCCCATACTGAGAGTTCCTCTACAAGACCGGAAACCACGCCGGGGGAATCCGGGTCCAACCAGACGTATTCCTCACGAACCGCGTCGAGTATGGCTCTCGTGTCCGCGAACCGAGCCGTATTGTTCTGTAATCCGTCGGAGGACTCCGCGATTTCACTGCCGAGAACGACCGCGATGACAGTGTTAGGGCCGACCGCGAGTGATGTCACCAGGCAACCGCCGGCTCTAGCGGTGGTCCCGGTCTTCACCCCGGTTACCGCACCTTCGGTGAGGAGCATGTTCGTGGTTGTCACCGAGTAACCCTCGGGCAAGACCTCGGAGCTCAAGACGGCGCTACTGGTGCCGACGATTTCGGAGAAGAGTGGGTTCTGCAGAGCCGCGGAGGTCACGACCGCGATATCTCTCGCGCTCATGACGTGTCCGTCACTATCGATACCGGTTGGGTTCGTAAAGTGGGAAGCACTAGCGCCCAACGCTGTTGCCTTCGCGTTCATCAGGGCAACGAACTCTTCGACCGCTTGTTCACGGGACACCGGTTCATCATCGGCAGATTCGCCGACATGGCGAGCCAGCGCCTGAGTTGCATCGTTGCCGGAGGGTATGAGCATCCCGAAGAGAAGGTCACGCACGGTGAGGCGATCGCCGGCCCGCAGTCCAACCTGGGACTCTTCCGGACTGACCAGATCGTCCTCGATGATTTCGATGACGTCGTCCAGTTTTGCCCGCTCCAAGACCACCAGTGCTGACACGATCTTGGTAAGGCTGGCCGGAGGCAGCGGCGCATCCGCGTTCTGCGCGAAGAGCTCAGTGCCGGAGGAGAGATCGGTGACGAAGACCGCCTTCGCTGATATGGGAGGTGGAGGCATCGGCTCGTATCGTGGAATCTCAGCGGCCCGAGTCTGCTGGAACAGGAGCCCGACCGCACTAGCCACGCTAAAGATGACTAGCAGGACCGCTCGCAGGCGTCCGCGTCCGCCGAGATACTGAGTCGGACCCATTCCACCTCCAAACAAAAGATTGCGCGCCGAACCTGATTCGTCGCGGCTCACATCACAGTTTGCTTGCCAAAGTATACGGCGCGCACCAGGGGCCCCTAATGAATCGGGTACGCTTGACGCCTATGGATGTGCGAGTGGCGAAGATGAATGCAGAACGCGACAGCGGCCAGAGCTTTGTGATTCGGATTGCCGCAATCGGAGACCTGCATGTCCGCGGTACAGAAGCTGAAAGCGTTTTCCCTCGACTCGGTAGTCTGCCCGACGTAGCGGATCTCTTGTTGGTTGCCGGGGACTTGACGGAAAACGGCCGAATGCTGGAGGCCGAGGCGGCCGCAGATTTCTTGTCTACGGCGCGATTGCCAGTTATCGCCGTTCTTGGTAACCACGACTTGCGCACGTTGCGTCGAGCAGCGTTCCGGCGGGTACTCGAACGCCGGGGCATCGAAATACTCGACGGAAGTGCAACGGTTATACAGGCGTCAAACGGTTTTCGCGTCGGGATCGCGGGCGCTACGGGCAGTGGTGGGGGGTTCTGGCTTCAAGAAGGCCCGGACGCCATTCGCACTCGAACGTTCAAGCGGCTGGCGATCCGAGTTAGCCGCGAATGTGCGGGGCTGGAGCGGGCACTCCTCGCTCTCGAGGCTGATGTGCGAATCGCAGCGACACATTTCGCACCTACGACTACCACTCTCGGGCAGGAGCCACTAGCCAAGTATTGGATGCTTGGAAACTGTGAACTAGGCGTTGTGCTTGACCGATGCCGGCCTGACCTGGTGATTCATGGTCACGCCCATCTGGGAACGCTGAAAGGCCAGACCCCCGGAGGGGTGCCCGTGCGGAACGTGGCACTTCCGGTCGTGAAGGCCGTCCATCTTGAAACGCTCGAACTCACACCAGCTGGATCCGCGACGCGAGTTTCACGCGAACCGGCGGTCCGCTGGCCATGAGCCGGCGAGGCGCGCCGCATCGGGATACCCCTCGAGGCGGTGTCCTCGGCGACGAAGTGCTCCTGCTCGACCACGCGCGAAATCCGTATGGACCATGCCCGGCTGCACTCGAAGCGGTTGACACGTTTCCAGCGCTTCCAGTCGAGAACCTGATGACCGAGTTACGGCGGCGACTGAGCCTGACATATGGTGTACCGGCCGCTGCCATTTATCTCCTTAAGAGTGCGGACGCCGGTCTTGATGCCTCACTGAACGCTAACACACGACCGCTCGTCGGCTTTCCGCCCTCGACTCTCGCGAGGAGAATTGCCGAGTGTCGATCGACATCTGACAGTGTGTTCATTGCGCGCGGTCCCGGCAGGGATGGTTTCATCGGCCCCGAGACTGCTGCCGACCTACCCGAAAACGGTATCGCGGTTATCGGCTCACCGTCTGATCTCCTCGGTTCGATCCTCACGACGGCGGATGCCGTTCGATTGTCCCGAGCGTGTCGATACGTCGTCATCGACGAGCGCTTCGCTGAGTTCTCGGGTGTTTCGACGGCGCCGCTCGCACTCGAGCTCGACAATGTCGTCGTTCTGAGGTCGTTCGAGGCATGGGCAGGATTTCAGCATCTATCGAGTGCGTGGGCGGTGGCGTCGCCTCGCTCAGCTGCGGACCTGAATCTCGAACACTCCCTGTTGGAACCTGAGTCGATCGTGGCGGCGTTGGCGACGCTGGACAACCTGGAGTCGGTGAGCGCCACACTAAAGCTGATCCGCGAGGAAAGGTCTCGCTTGTACCGATTACTTCGTAAGTTGTCATTTCTCGAACCGGTGCCCTCCTGGGCGCCTTTCATGGCAGCGCGCATCAATGTTGAGAGTCGTGAAAAAGTTGTTGACGGGTTGCTGGCCCGGCGGATTCGAGTTCACGCTCCAGCCGATCGCGGATTGGAGCATTTCGTTCGGTTTGGCATTGGGTCGCGGACGGCGATGGATCGCCTCCGGGCCGCTCTGCTTGACCTCGCGCCGGAGCTCGTCGGCTAATTCGTCATCCCGACGATGGGGCGATGCGAATCGCGTCCCGCTGAGCTGAAAAGAGTTGCTCCAGACCGAGATGCGCGAGATCCAGCAATTCACTGAGACGTTCTCGAGCAAATGGTCTACCCTCAGCAGTCGCCTGGATTTCGACGAACTCACCGTCGCCAGTCCCAATAATGTTGCAATCGACCGATGCTCCGCTGTCTTCGCCATAGTCGAGATCGAGAATTGCGGCGCCACGGACCACGCCAACACTCACCGCCGCGATCGCAGTTGACATAGGGTTGCGGCTGAGCCGTCCTTGCTTGCGAAGCGTCTCGAGCGCGATCGCCAACGCGACATATCCACCAGTGATAGCGGCGCAGCGTGTACCGCCATCCGCGCGGACCACATCGCAGTCGATGATCACCTGGCGTTCTCCAAGCGCCTTCATGTCGACGCCTGCTCGCAGTGATCGTCCAATGAGTCGCTGAATCTCCACAGTGCGGCCGCCTTGCTTGCCAGCGACGGCTTCCCGCGGCGTCCGTTCTTTCGTTGAACGAGGGAGCATGGAATATTCGGCGGTCACCCATCCTTTGCCCTGGCCCCTCATCCAGGAGGGAACACGTTCGTCAACCGTGGCTGCGCAGAGAACATGCGTGTCTCCAAGCCGAATCGACGCGGATCCCTCGGCAAACGGCATGGTGTTCGGGATGATCTGGAACGTTCGCAACTCGTCAGCAGCTCGTCCACCCGCTCGATTCATTTGACTGTTTCCTCAGTATCCGCGGGACCGATCCTGGCATCCGATCGGGCATAAATGTCTCGGATGCGAGCGAGACGGTCGGTTAGCTCCCGTTCAAATCCTCGGCTTGTGGGCTCGTAATAGGATCTTCCGCGCAAATTGTCCGGAAGGTTCTGCTGTCCGACGACACCGCCATCGTAGTCGTGTGCGTAGCGGTAGCCGCGTCCGTAGCCAAGCTCGTTCATGAGCCGAGTCGGCGCGTTGCGCAGGTGAATCGGCACGGGATCATTCCGCGTCGTTGCCACGTCATTCGATGCCTCACCGTACGCGCGGTAGACCGCGTTGCTTTTCGGCGCCAGGGCGAGATAGACAGATAACTCTGCCAGAGCCAGAGCGCCCTCGGGCATACCGAGGAAATGCATCGCCTGCTGCGCGGCTACGGCGAGTGGAAGTGCGTGCGGGTCAGCCAGCCCGACGTCCTCGGTCGCGAATCGCACAAGCCGTCGAGCGACGTAAAGTGGATCATCACCGCGCTCTAACATGCGTGCCAACCAATAAAGGGCCGCGTCGGCGTCCGAGCCGCGCAAGGACTTATGAAGTGCCGAGATTGAGTCGTAGTGAGCTTCCCCGGACTTGTCGTACGAGCGCAACCCGTCGCTGTGCCGCTTGAAGCACCCGATCAACGTCGATCGTTCCGGCGATGTCGAGACCAGCCGCGGCGAACTCGAGCGTATTCAGAGCAAAGCGAGCGTCTCCGTTGGCAAGATTCACCAGCAGGCTTCGCGCATCGGCGTCCAAGATTAACCGGCGCCTGCCCAGTCCCCGGTCAACGTCAATTAATGCTCGGGTCAGAATCGTGTCGACATCCGAGTCCGACAGCGCTTCGATGACCACGACCCGGGTTCGCGACAAGAGTGGCGCATTGACCTCGAAAGATGGGTTCTCAGTAGTCGCCCCAATAAGGATGACCGTGCCTTCCTCGACAAAGGGCAAGATGGCGTCTTGTTGCGCCTTGTTGAATCGATGAATCTCGTCAATGAACAGAACGGTCCTTTGGCTGTGCATGCCAAGTCGGTCGGCCGCTTCGCGCACGATTGCCCGCAGCTCCGCAACCCCCGACGAAACGGCGCTGATGGCCACGAAGTGGGCACGCGTTTCGTTGGCGATTAACCTGGCGATCGTCGTTTTGCCCGAGCCAGGTGGGCCCCAGAGCACGAGCGAGATGAGCTGATCTTGCTCGATCGCTTGGCGTAGCAATGTGCCTTCACCAATAACCTCGCCGTGACCGACTATCTCCGAGAGGCTGCGCGGCCGCATTCGAGCGGAGAGCGGGGCCGCCTGCTCGAGCGTTGCGCGCCGGTTCGCTTCAAATAGATCCACAGCGGCCTCGTGCCCGGAAACGCATCATTCAGGTCGAGTCGGCAATCTGCGCCTCCAGGCGGGTAAGCAGTTCTTGGACCTCACTTCGCGACTCAAGCCCAAGTTCGTCAAGTCCCTCGAGAACCTCGGTTGCCAAATCGAGGCGAAGAAGCAGGTCGTGAACGGAGAGCCCATCATCCCCAAGAGCGTCGGAGGCATTTTCGGGTCGACTCACGCGGTTGCCGCCAAAACGAGAAACGCCGCCGCTGGCACGATCCCGTATTCGATGGCGTCACGAAGTCGAAAATCACCCCGATCCAGAGCCGTCTGCATGGTTCCGACCGCGCAATAGAAAACGACAAAGAGTACAGCGCCGCCTGTCCAACCATGCGTTGGCCACCACATGAGTGGAACGACCGCCGCCGCGACCGCGCTCCCGGCCAGAAGTGCGAACGTCAACTTCCTCGCTTCGGTGACCGGGGACCGATCGAGAGCCTCGGCGGTGAGCAGGGCACCGACCATGCCCGCCAGAATTGCCGTCGTCGGTGTTGCCAGCTTGTTGAGATAGATCGCGCTGAACGCGAGAAATGCGACCGAGTGGATGACGAGAGCCTGGATGGTGGTTGCTGTCTGATGCGCCGCATCGTCAGCGTCATCAAGCAGGTCGCGCGAGAGCAAGGAGCCGGCGTTCCCCAAGAACGCCGTCAAGGGTCCGGCGATAATCATCGTGGTGTTATGAAACGTCGCGACGAGGATGACCGCGGCCGCGGTGGAGACGACCGGCACGATCCAGGCTGTATTCGTGGAGTGTGAGCTGGTGTAGTCGCTCCTGTCGGTTCTCGCAGCACTGCGATCAGCAAACACGGCCCCGATGCCCGCGCCAACAGTTGCCGCCGTGGCCACAACCCAGAATAGTGCGTTCGTTGTCTGAGCCAATGGCAGTGGGTTTGTCGTCGGACCTCCGGTGGCGTAGATGGCGAGAACGAATACGATCGCGGAGATGGCGATGCTGATGACAAGCCCGAGACCAGAACCTGGTTGGTTCGCTGATTGAGGACCTGGCGCGGGGGGACCCATGTCTGGGCGAACCGGAGCCGAGTTCGGGGTACGAGGAATCTCGGCGGTCGGCAAATCATCCATAGTGACGTCGTTGCCGACGTCGGCGAATTCCAGCTCGGTATCGACAGGATTCAGCGAACGCTTGTCGAGTTCGGCCGCTTCCTGCGATTGTCCGCGCCCGAATCGCGGTTTCATGGGGTGCCGTCCGTCATGCCAGTCTGTCGCGCATTTGGGGCCATCGGCGGATCATACCCTCCACTCGCACCTCCGGCCGGGACTAGGTCGTGGTTCTCGAGAGCCGCGGCGATAGCGGTGGCAGAAATTGCGCCCTCTCGCAAGATCACGGGCGTCTCGCCGGTGGCAAGAACCACTGTCGATGGTATTCCCCTGGAGACCCGACCGCCATCAACTACGAGAATTGGCGCAGATTCCCAGAGCGCGGCTGCCTCCCGGGCATCGAAAGCAGGTGTCTTTCCTGACCGATTGGCAGACGTAACCGCCAGTGCGCCTCCAGACGCCTCGATGATGGCGCGCGCCAGTGGGTGGTCAGGTACGCGGACAGCAACCGTTCGTCCTCCATCATCTGTCATTGACGTAATATGCGATGAAAGGTGTGAATGCGCGGGAACTACAAGGGTCAGCGCTCCCGGCCAGAAGGACAACGCGAGGCGATTTCGCCATTTTCGATAACCCGGTGGACACCTGCTGCAATTGCGAGAATTCACTTAGGAGAATGGGAATAGCCTTCTCTCGGGGCCGCTTCTTGAGGGCGTATAGGCGGGAGAGGGCATCCGGTCTGTTGACTGCCGCGGCCAGACCGTAGACCGTGTCAGTCGGAATGACGACAACCTCGCCCGAGCGGAGCGCTTCGGACGCTTTCCGGATGACGTGCGACTCTGTCGCTCGGGCCGAGGCGCCTTCGAACTCAGCCTGCCTCCCTGTGGCCGTCACAGGGCCGCCTTGATCTGCTCCGCAACGGCGCGGCTGATACCGGGTACGGAAAGGAGTTCCTCGGCAGGAGCTTCCTGGATGCCTTTCAGCGACCCGAACCGCCGAAGTAACGCCTGCTTGCGCTTCGGGCCTACTCCGGGAATTTCGTCGAGTCTCGACTGAAACGTCGCTTTGCTCCGTTTCTGCCGGTGGAATGAAACGGCAAATCGGTGCGCCTCGTCACGAACGCGTTGGACGAGAAATAGGGCCTGAGAATCCCGCGGCAGTACGACGGGCGCCGGGTTTCCAGGCATAAAGAGTTCTTCGTTCTCTTTTGCAAGGGCGACGATTGGCTGCTCTGTCCAGCCAGAGTCCTGCAAGCCAGCGAGAGAAGCGCTCAGCTGGCCTTTGCCGCCATCAACAATCACGAGATCCGGAATCACGGACCATTTGCCGTCCGGTCCATCTTCAGCGTCGACGACACGACGGAACCGCCGCGAGATGACCTCGCGCATCATTGCGAAATCGTTGCTTCCTTCGACCGTCTTGATCGAGAATCGTCGATACTCCTTCTTTGCTGGCCGCCCGTCCTGAAACACGATCATGCTTGCCACGGGGTTCGTGCCGTGCAAGTTCGAGATGTCGAAGCACTCGATGCGACGAGGAAGCCGCGGCAGGTCGAGCGCTGCCGCAAGCTCCGTCATCGCCGCGGTCATGCGTTGCTCGTCCGAGAGAAACTTCAATCGGCTCTGTTCGAGATTTTCTTCGGCACTCTTCGCCACCATCGCGACGAGATCCCGTTTCCGGCCGCGTTTGGGCACCGCGATGTCGACCGACCCGCCGCGGCGTTCAGTGAGCCAGTTGGCAAGCAGATCCCGCTCACCATCTGGCAGGTCGTGACCGAGCAAGAGCGAAGATGGGACGACCGCGGCATCTCCGTAGAATTGACTTATGAAGCTGGAGAGGATCTCACCCGGCGCGTCTTCGATACGAGCTTGCATCGGAAAGAATTCGGAGCCGAGCAGGCGGCCGCCACGAAGGAAACCGGCCTGAACCCCAGCATCGCCGCCTTCTCCTTGTGCCACGGCGATGACGTCGGCATTGTCTTGATTTGGGCTGACAATCTTCTGCCGCTCAAGCACGTGTTTAATGGCGCTTATTCGGTCGCGCAGTTCGCTGGCGCGCTCGAAGTTCCAAGCGTCCGCTGCCTGGGACATCTCCTCTTCGAGCGATCGGAGAATCTCGTCAGCCTGACCGTTGAGGAACATCGCGGCCGCGTCGACGGCTTGCATGTAGGTTGGCCGGTCCACTTGGGCAATGCAAGGAGCAGTGCACTGATGAAGGTGGTAGTAGAGACAGACCTCCTCATTGCCGGTGATGCGCTTGTCGCACTTCCGGTAGGGAAATAAGCGATTGAGCAGATTGAGCGTGCGATAGGCTGAGCCCGCTGAAGTGTAGGGACCGAAATAGCGCCCTCCGTCGTCGACGATGCGTCGAGTCGATATGATCCGGGGCCACTCTTCGTTGGTGATCTTCAGGTATGGATACGTCTTGCTGTCTTTGAGCATGACGTTGTATCGCGGCTGGTAACGCTTGATCAGCTCGTTTTCGAGGATAAGAGCCTCGGTCGCGGTATCGGTGCGGATGACATCGAAATCCTCGATGTGCCGCACAAGCTCTCGTGTCTTGGCATCGACATGGCGCGTGGATTGGAAGTACGAGCGAACGCGGTCCCGCAAGCGCATGGCTTTGCCGACGTAAATGACGTTGCCACGCTCGTCCCGCATCAGGTAGACGCCAGGGGCAGGGGCAAGGGCGCGTAGTCTCTGCGAGAAGTCTGGTAGGGTCGCGCGGCTCATGGGGACAAGTGTACGGTGCAAGCTGATCGGGTGAGTGCTGGCAATCGAGAATCTACTGTGTAAGTGTAACCTCGTGGACGAAGCCATCTCGAATGCGGAACCCGCGTACGTCAGGCCGCTCCCGGTCGGCCAACGAGCAGATCAGATAGACGGCATCGGGCCAGAACGCAAGCTCGACATCGGTCAACGAAGGGTATGCTGGGGATTCGGGATGGGAATGGTAAATGGCAATGATCTCTGACCCTGTTCCGGTAACAGTCGGAATTCGAGATCGATGAGTTGCCGCGGGTCGATCTCGTAGAGACGATTGCCTTCCGCGATGTTTCGCGTTTCGTATACCTGGACCGGCGCCCGCGTCGCGACCGGCGACAATGCCACAGCACTCACGCGGCGCCTCCCGAATAGCGTGGGCGACGATCGTACTCGCGCATGTGCTCCGGCAGGTTGAACTCGTCGGCGGTGTGCACCCCCGCCGCTCCGAGGCTCAAATCCTCCAGCCTCCGGCCATCGCCGGAATGATGCCTACTTCGTCGCCGGTGGAGAGAGGAGTTTCCACGCCATCGCGGTCACGCACGTTCTGGCCATTGACAAAGACATTGACAAACCGGCGAATCTGCCCGGAGTCGTCGCGAAGCCGCTCCCCGATTCCCGGATACGCCCGTTCCAATGCATCGAGCGCCTCTCCGACACTCGATCCAGTCACGGTCACTTTTGCATCACCGTCAGTGAACCGGCGCAACGGTGTCGGTATCAGCACCGTGACTCCCGCTTCGTCAAGCACGTCGTCGTTCCCTCCTCGGTTGCTTGTTAGTCGAGCTCCCAGAGCCCGGTCGACAGATAGCGCGAACCGCCGTCGCAACCGACGGCGACGATGCGACCTGCCTCACCTTCTCTTGCTAGGTCGGAGCCAATGCGCGCCGCGGCTGCCAGGTTGGCCCCGGTTGAGCTTCCGACAAAGTACCCTTCGATCCGCGCAAGCGTGCGGGCTGCATCGAACGCCTCTTCGGTATCGACGCCTTCGATTCGGTCGGGCAACGACGAATCGAAGATTCCGGGGACGATTGCCGTCGGGAGGTGTTTGAGACCTTCAATGCCGTGAAACGCTTCCGCAGGTTGCACGCCAATCAATTCAACCGTCCCACGGTGTCGGAAGTAGCGACCTGCTCCCATGAGGGTTCCGGTGGTTCCGAGTGCGGCCACAAAGTGCGTCAGCGCACCCGATGTCTGATCCCAGATCTCGGGACCAGTGGTGGTGTAGTGCGCCACGGCGTTCGCCTGGTTGTTGTATTGATCCGCATAAAAGTAATTGCTGTCGGTATCGGTGATCAGATCGCGGACAAGCCGTATGGCGCCGTCCGAACCCTCATATGGATCACTGTAGACAACGTGCGCACCGTATGCCGCGAGTGTTCGCTTCCGTTCTTCAGATGCGCTACCCGGAACGACCAGCATTACTGGGATCTCTAGGGCGGCCCCGAGCATGGCGTAGGCGATGCCGGTGTTTCCGGATGTGGCGTCGATGAGGGTCTGTCCCCGGAGAAGGTTGCCCGCGGCGATAGCGGCCTGGATGATCGAGAGAGCGGTGCGATCTTTGATGGATCCGCCCGGATTGACCCATTCCATCTTCAGATGGATTTCGATCGAGGCCGGTAGACCCAGATGCTGTTCGAGACGACGCAGGCGAACAAGTGGAGTATTGCCGATCGAGCGAACCACTCCGGTGTTTTTCAGCGCGGAATCAATCGTTGCGACTGTACCGTCGTGAAAGTTCGTCATGATCGCACTCTGTTTCGACGCGGGTGATCTTGGAGAGTCATGCAAAGGCAATCCTGAGTTCTTCATCAACAAATAGGATACCGCGTTACCACGCCGGGCGCTACGATGGGCTTCAGCTTTCGGGATCGCGCTCTATTTGGTATTCAAGCCGAGTCGTCCGGTATTGACTGGTGAGCTCAAGCTCACACCCGGAAGTGGGCGTAAACAAGGATCCAAGCCCAGTCGAGCAAAGGCCAATCTGAGAGGAGCCGGTGGAAAGTCGACCGCAGTTCGACAACGGTGAGTCGGAAAGTACGTCGGGACTGCGGAGCAGACTTCTGACTGTTTCACCGCCCTTCGACTTGGCGCGGACGGCCGCGCCTATCTGGTGGGGACGTGGTCGCTGGCCGAATGTTGACTGGAGAGACGGCACGTTCTTCTGGGTCGGCTGGGAGGATGGGAAGTTGGCTTGGCGCTCCGTACGGCAGGCTAATGAACAGGACCTCGAGATCCAGGGAGCGAGTAACGCCAGTCTCGATGCCCAGTGGGCGAGGTCAGTACTTGGGATCCGGGCGGTAATGCCTCGGTTCGAGGATTCTGTCCTCGCGCGGCTCGCCAGCACCCATGCTGGGCTACGACCATGGTCGGCCGGGTCGCTGTTCGTGGGAGTCGTTACTTCAATCGTCGGGCAAAGCATCAGTGTCGCCGCCGCGGCAATTACGGAACAGCGGCTTTTCGCGCTCTTCAACGAACCAATGCACGTTGACGGCCGCCTGTATTGGCCGCCCCCCAGGCCGGATCAATTGGGTTCGGCAAGCGCGGGATTCGTGCGGGGTTCGGGCGTGACCACGAAAAGAGCCGAAGCACTGGTGGAAGTAGGAGCCCTTTTCGCCACGGATACCGTCACCGACGGCGTGAACGAGGAGTCGGTGGAGCCCTCCGTCTCGGAGCTGCTCCTGGCGATCCCCGGGGTCGGTCCATGGACCGTGCGGTCGGCGCTACTGTGGGGTGTCGGCGGTAATGATTCGCACCCAACGGGCGATGTCGCACTGCTACGTGCGGCGAAGCGGCGTTACGCAGCGGTCATGGGGCTGAAAGATCTCGACCGCCTCTCGGAAGAATGGAAACCGAATCGCGGCTGGGCTGCACGCCTGCTCTGGCTAGATCTCCTGGGGTTTGACAGCGACGGCCGGTTGCCGGGATGAGAGTTGCACGACATATCCCATGAGATCATCAGTCACTCAGGCTCGCCCTGACCCCTCACCACCCCTTGGAGCAGTTGTCCAGACTCCGCCATGACAAACCGCATGCTATCGAGGTAGACGAGGACTTCAAGCAAATCCGGTCCTTCGAGCGTTTCAACCGCGTCAGCGAGATCGCAACATTCCCTGAGTGCAGCCACCAGATTCTTTCGAGCCTGGCCACCGCGTGCCGCGATACCATCTGGGTTCGACATCATCCGTGAACCTTTGGGCGATAATCGCTCGTGCCTGAGCTGATGGGCGGTTGGTGCGCATCGTGAAATGCCAGTGCGTCTTCGATGAGGGCCGCCGCTTCAAACAACGCTTTCTCCTGACCAGGTATTCCGGCGAGTTGAATGCCAACTGGCAAGCGGTCCCGATCCAGACCACAGGGCAGGGCAATGACGGGTTGACCGGTCGCGTTGAATGGCATGGTCAGCCGGGTCCAGGCGACGCCTACCGATTCTTCGACGCCGGTATCATCAATAACCAATCGCTCGGCTGAGATCGCCGTTGTCGGCAGTGTCGGCGTCAGCAGGATGTCGATTTGATGCTTCGCGAAGAGCCGGGTCATGGAATCCCTGAATCCAGCCCGCGCCCGCATCGCTTTCAAATAGAGCGTGGCGGAGATGCCTCGCCCGGCGGCCACGCGCAGGCGCAGGTCCGATGCCATACCTCGCGAATCGGTCGGGATCGGCAACTGCTACACGTTCGTGAACCGCGGCAGTTTCCACCCGGTTGATAAGGAACGCACATGCTCGCGCGGCCGCCGCGTCCGGCCATGGAGCGTCGACGATCGTCGCGCCGGCCTCGGATAGCCTGTCGATCGCGCCGCAGACAGTGGAACGCACATCCGGTTGGAGCGCGTCAAAAAAGTACGGCTCGGGAACGCCGATGCGAAGGCGGTGCAGATTGCCGTTCTCAGCAATGGCACTTTCCACGGACCCCGAGGACCCGGAGTTGCTCAGCACGCTCCACATCAGCCAGCTGTCATTCACAGTGCGCGCTATCGGTCCTATGGTGTCGAGGGACCATGACAGTGGGAAGACGCCAGCTGACATCGAGCTCACCAAAGGCTGGTTTGAACCCCGTGACACCGCAGGCTGAAGCCGGGATGCGAATACTGCCACCGGTGTCTGAGCCCATCGCGCCGAAGCAGGCGCCGACCGCCACCGCGGCCGCTGAGCCACCGGAGCTGCCGCCGGGAATACGTTGCGAATTCCATGGGTTTCTGGCCGGTGGACTGATCGTGCCGGCGGCAAACTCCTGGGTGGTCGTCTTCCCCAGAATGATCGCGCCGCCATCGATTAGTGCCTGGACCGCCGGAGAGTTCGCGAGCGCCGGCGGCGCGTCGTCGAGAGACGCTGAGCCGCAGCGCGTAGGCCATCCCTCAACGTCGAAGATATCCTTGATCCCGATCGGTATACCGTGCAGCGGTCCGCGATCGATTCCCGTCTCGAGCTCTTGCCCGGCCTTAGCGGCTGCGGCAAGGGCACCCTCGAAATCGACGAGGACCCAAGCGTGGAGGGACGGCTCAGTCATTTCAATTTGCGTAAGGGTCGCACCTATGACGTCAACCGGCGACCACGATCGCCGGCGATAGCCGTCTCCGATCTCCCGGATGCTCGAGTCGAGCAAGGATTCACCGGATGACGTCATTGTCTTGGTTCGTCCTCCCACGAAGCGGAAAATGGGACAGTCTAAAGGGCCGAGGCTGATATCGACGCTGTTTAACATTGCCTCGGCTTCGGCAATCTCGCGCGCATAGCTACGAACAGCAGCTTCGTCACACAGCGGGTCAACTTGACGCGCTCGAATGAGAAACGATTGCACGTCTTCCGAAGGGTGCTCTAACACTCTCGATTTCTTTGCCATCTTTGATTTCTTCCGCAACTGGTGTTAGGAGTTGGTGCCGGAGTTCCCGGGAGGCGAATCCAAGTCCCGTTCGCCAGCCAACACAAACCCCACGATAAGGTTGACCGTGTACTGCAGGTCGGCTTCATCAACCGTCTCGATTGGCGAGTGGGTATAGCGAGTAGGGTAGGTTAAGAGCGCCGTCTCGACCCCTCGCCGTATCAAGGCCGCGCCATCGCTGCCATAGTTCTGAAAGACCGCGCGCTGGACTGGTATCTGCTCGGCCCTGGCAAGGCTAAGGAATTTGTCGGTCATGCGGCGCGAGTAATGGCAGCTAGCGTCCTGGTAGACGACGATCGGGCCGGCTCCCAGCCGCGACGGAAAGTCTCGTTTGTCGGGACCCGGTATGTCTCCGGTGAGACCGACATCGAGTGCAATCGCACAGTCGAAGGAAAGCTCGTCAGCGAGGCTGGCTGCTCCCAGCAGGCCATTTTCCTCTTGCACCGTGGAGGCGAGCCAAACGTCGTACCCGAGATCGTCGCGCCCCGCAAGCAGCTCACCAACCGCCGTGGCGATCGCTAAAGCCGCTCGGTCATCCATGGCCTTTCCCGTGATGTTACGCCCGATCCGGCGAGTCTCCGGGTTCCAGATGACGCGCGCGCCCGGACCAATGCCAAGTGACTCCACATCGTCTCGTGATCGAACGCCGATATCGACGAACCAGTCATTCCACTCGAACTGATCTTTCTGACTATTTTGCCCTCCGACAACGTGACCGCTCGCTGTGGCGAAGACGCCGGGAACGTTGCCACTCGAGGAGATTACGAGGGCTGGCTGATTCAACGGAGTAAACCAGCGAGGCGGTTTCCCAAGTTGATCGCGGTAGTAGGGCCAGAGGTGTAAGAATCCATCATCGGTAACACTTTTCACCATGAGACAGATCTCATCGGCGTGAGCGACCACGACCAATCGCGGACCGCTGCCGCCGACGCGAGCCAGGATGTTGTTCACCCGAGTGCGGCGAACGTCCACGGCGAACTCGGACCAGCGCCGTAACAGCCAGTCCTGTACCGCGTCTTCGTGACCGGTGGGACCCGCAAGCTCACTTAGCTCTTTCACCAACGCGAACACGCTTCGGACCTCCGGACGGTGGCTTGATTCAGGCGGACCACGCCGAGCATACGTTCCAGCCTGGCAGACCGCAACGGCTAAAGTGGACCCAGCACCGTCGGGCATCGCCAGGTCAACGCGAAACGGCCCAGGGGCGACGGTTTGCGCCAATCTGGTATTGCGGATAAGAAAGCTTATCCGCAAAACATCATTTTGAGGGTCTTCGCCCCGGTGTCATGCATCAACGGGCACAATCCGAGGCTCTTGGGGCGGCGGTGCCCCGGCGTCTCCGACACGCTCGACCGGTGCCCTGAGGCCATTGAGATACGCGCGGGCCGGCATCGCCCGCCGGCCGGCCGGCTCCACCGTGACGAGTTCCAGTGCGCCTTCGCCGCATGACACGATCAGACGTTTTCGCGAAGGAATGACTGTTCCTGGTTTGTGGCCGCAGTTCTCTATTGTCGCGATTTTTGCTTCATGCACCTGTACGGGCGTGCCGTTGATGGTGGTCCAGGCGCGCGGCCACGGCCACATTGCGCGCACGTGCCGCTCGATCTCGAGGCTCGAACGGGTCCAATCGATCCAGCCGTCGGCTTTGGTCAAGGTCCGAGTCAGACTCGCTGACTGTTTCGACTGTGGAGTGGCAATGAGCTCCCCGGCTATCCACCGTGGGATGTCCCGCACGGCTTGGCTCGCGCCGAGACTCGCCAATCGCGCGCCCAGGGACTCGGTAGTGTCTTCCGGCGCTATGTGTGCTCGCTCAACTGAAATGACAGCGCCGGTGTCGATACCAGCGTCCATCACCATGAGTGAGACTCCAGACTCCATGTCTCCCGCTTGAATCGCGGCCGCAATTGGGCTGGCGCCTCGATATTTGGGGAGCAATGACGGATGCACGTTGACCGCGCCAAGTCGGGGGATATCGAGAGCGCGTTGGCGGAAGATCAGCCCAAAGGCGGCCACCACGAAGAGATCAGCCTCCGCCTCTACAAGTGGGCGGCGAAATTCCGGATCACGCAGCGTTGCCGGTTTGTAGACCGGGAGCGAGAGTTCCCCCGCGGCTCGTTCCACCGGTGACAAGCCTTTTGCGCCCTGTGTTACTACCAATGCGACATCGAACGTCGGACTCGCCGCAAGCGACTCCAGAGTTGGGACGGCGAAATCCGGCGACCCAAAGTAGACGATCCGCAACGGAGATTCTCTCACCCGTGCGGACGTCATTCGACCTTGGCGCCTGCACTGCCTAGAATCGCGCGGATGATCAGCTCCCGTCGCAACGTTCGTATTCCTGCTTTGGGTTCTTGGGGGATCGCCCTATTCATTCTGTTCCTAGCGGCGCTCGCGGTGCGGCTGTACGGAATCGACTGGGATGACGGCGCCGATCTGCACCCTGACGAGCTTTTCGTCGCCAAGATCGTCCTCATCGACCGCATTCGACTCGAATGGCCTCCTGACCTCGGTAGACTCGCTGACCCAGCCCAGAGCGGACTGAATCCCCGGTCCGCGGACCCCGTAACCGGTCAGTTTCGAGAATTCGCATACGGCGCCTTGCCACTCTGGGTAACGGACGCCACGGCCTGGCTTCTCTCTCGGATCACAAACACGAACTGGAATAGCATGGAGCGCGCCTATCTCGTGGGAAGGGCGATCTCCGGAGTGTTGAGCGCGTTGACGATTATTCCAGTCGCGGCTCTGGGCGCTTCGTTGGGCGGACGATCCGTCGGACTTCTGGCGGCGCTGTTCGCGGCCTTCGCACCGATGTCGATCCAACTCGCTCACTTTTTCACCACCGATAGCTGGCTGACGTTCTTCGTCGCGCTCTGCCTGCTCTCGTGCGTGCAGGCGGCAAAGAATGGGAGCAACGTGCGGTTCGCGGCCGCCGGCGCCACTTGTGGTCTGGCACTTGCCACCAAAGGAAGCGTCTTCACATTGGCCGCGCCGATCGCAATCGCTCTACTCATCGCGCTCCTGCGGGACATCAACAGCGATGAACAAGCATCGGTGGTGCGCCGGACCTTTGTGCGAACGGTCATCGCGGCGTCGACTACCGCGGTCGCGTTCTTCGCTTTTGAACCCTACGCCCTACTCCGACCTGGAGTCTATCTGCAATCGCTGAAGACGCAAGCCGACATTGTTTCGGGCGCTTTCGATGTCCCCTTCACCCGTGTCTACGCCGGAACGTTCCCTGTCGCATACCATCTCGAGCAATTCTTGCGCTGGGGCTATGGCCCCGCGGCTGGCGCCCTTTCCATCGTCGGCATCGTCCTCCTCCTGGGTCTGGCGTTCCGACGCGGCCTCCCCGACGGCATTAGTCCTCGCGAAGCTGGGTCGCGGCGTACGGAATTGTGCTCCTCGTCGCCGATGTCAAGTTTCTGAGATACCTCGAGCCGCTGGCCCCCGTTTTCGCCGTCACGGCCGCGCTCTCGCTGACGTGGCTCAGTCGCGCGATCCCGCCGATGTTGGCCTAGCGTTCCCCGGGCGGCCATTCCTGTTGTTGCCCTGGTCCTCGGCGTTCGGATGGACGGCCGCTTTCCTCTCCATCTATGCGCACGAGAATTCGAGACTCGCGGCCACGCGATGGATTTACGGAACCGTCGCGCCGGGCTCCATGCTGACCGCGGAGTACTGGGACGACGCGCTGCCCGGGACGCTCTCGTACTCGCTATCGCCTGCAGCGTTCGGCTTCGGCACCCGCACACTCGATCTCTACCGGGATTTGCCACCGCCAGAGGCAAGCGCTGAACTCTATGAGGGTATCAGCCGGGCCGACTTCATCATCCAGTCCTCTGAGCGAGTGGAGTCGGCGATGCGGGCGGCTCCCTGGCGCTACCCCGTGCAAGGACGATATTTCGACAAACTCGAGGACGGCGAGCTTGGGTTCAATCTCGCGGCGGAGTTCGCGCGATCACCGGCGATCGGAAACGTTGCGATTGACGATCGAGGAGCAGACGAGTCGTTTGTCAATTACGACCATCCTCGGGTAACCATCTTCCAACGGAATGGACCGATCGTTCGCGCCGAATATGACGCGACAATGGCGTGGGCCTTGCAGCGCCCCTGGTACCCGGCCCGCGAACCAGACCAGGCAACTCTACTTCTCGACGGTCCAGTCGGAGAGAACCCGTCGGTTAACGACGCTCGCTGGAGTGCGACTGTGACCAGTGCAACTCCAGTCGCAGTTGCGGTATGGGTTCTCCTGCTATTCGTTCTGCTGGCGGCCGGGCTACCCATCGCGCAATTGCTGCTCCCGATGTTCCCCGACCGGGGCTGGGGCTTGGCGCGAATGCTTTGTGTGGTCGTCGCCGCCTACCCTGTCTGGTTGGGATCGAGCACGGAGCTATTTCGATTTCGAGCAACATGGGTCATTCTCGCGCTCATCGCCGTCGGTTTCGCTGGTCGCTGGCTGAGTGCACGGATGGGAATGTCCCGGGATCAATTGGCGAACCCGCGGTGCCTGGATGCACGCCGAGATCACGTTCTGGGTGGTCTTCCTTCTCTTCCTGGGATATCGGCTGGCAAACCCGGACAACTGGCATCCGTTCTGGGGCGGCGAGAAGCCGATGGAGTTTGCTCAGATCAATGCCATTGCGAGAAGTGCCTATTTCCCACCGTATGATCCCTGGTACGCCGACGGTTACGTGAACTATTACTACTATGGGTTCTATTTGGTGGCGTTTCTTTTCAAGGCAACCGGCATTCCGGCAGAAATTGGATTCAATCTCGCGTTGCCAGCGATGATGGGGATGTTGGCGAGTGGCGGTTTCTCGGTTGCTGCGGCCCTCTCCCGCTCTCTGACGCGTTCGCCGCGATTGGCGATACTGGGCGGTTGGGCGGGGGCTATCTCCCTTTGCCTGTTGGGGAATCTTTCGGCACTGAGAGGCATTCTAAGTGGTATTCCGATGCCACTCGATCCATTCCTTTTTTGGACCTGGAGCGGCAGCCGGGCAATAGACAATGTCATCACCGAATTTCCATACTTTACCGGACTCTACGCGGATCTTCACGCCCATGTTGTCGCTCTGCCGATCACCGTCATTGCGATCGCCGTGTGCATCGCCGTCGCAACGAGTCCGCTCTCAGCCGAGCCCACCGTGCGATCACAATCGGGGCCGGTGTCCTGGGCGCGGTTGTCGATTCTGGCGCTGCTGCTCGGAACTCTAAGCGCAACGAACGCCTGGGACGTGCCGGTGTACGCGGCCCTCGCCGTCGTGTCTGTCTTCATGGGGACGTGTTGCGTCACTCCGCTCTCACGTCGCCTCTTCACGTTCATCACCGCTTCCGCGTTGGTACTCGTTGGTGCATGGCTGCTCTTCCTGCCATTCCACCTGCACTTCGTCGCGCTCTTCAGCCAGATTGCACTCGTTCGAGACCCGTCGGATCTGCTTCAGTTCTTGAGCCATCTAGGCGGGCAGATCCTGGTGTGCTCGCTTGGCCTCACCGCCCTGTTGCTGCGGAGGACCCGAGACCAATTCTCTCGATTGCCTTGGCCGCTCGTGGTGTTGGCCATCGGAGTATTCGGTTTGGGCTCAGCGAGGTCGATTTCCGGTCTCCCCGGCCAAGTTGGGGCATCGCTTCTGTTGGTAATTGCGTTGAGTGGGCCGCCGATTGCGGCCGCATGGAGGCTCGTGGGCGATAGGGAGCATCACGCGGGTTGGGCGCCGCGACTGCAGCGGTTGACGATCTTAGCCGTATCGTTGATTGCTCTTGTCAGTGTCCTCACCGGCCGCTCCGTATTCGGACTGCTACTGGCCTTGGGTAGCGCGGCGGCGTTGGGATGGTGGCGCCTGGGCCGTCGTTGGGAACGACTTGTTTGCCTGCTGTTAGCCGCTGGTCTGTTCACGGCGGCCGGTGCCGAGCTCGTGGTGGTCGCCGACGATCTTATCGGTACTTCGGCCTATCGCATGAACACCGTTTTCAAGTTCTACAATCAGGTTTGGGTGCTCTTGAGCCTGGCTGGTTCAGGGCTGCTTGCGCTCATGATCCTCGAGGCGCGGCTGCCCGGTCGATCTGCAAGTGCCATGCGGCGTTTCACAAGTCGTCCGGCCTGGGCACGCGTCGGAGTGGCGGCGACAACGTTGATCGTACTGGCGGCGATGACCTATCCGGTTCTGGCAACCGGGCCGCGCCTGGCGCAGCGCTTTACTCCAGGGACGCAAACTGGTTCTCTGAACGCGCTCGACTGGATGGACACGGGCACGGTTCCGCTGATGGGTGATCCGCAGCGGTCGGAGATCAGCTTCAAAGGAGATGCGGCGGCTATCGAATGGTTCTTTGCCAACGTTGGAGGCAAGTCCGGTCATTGCCGAGGCATCGATTGGTCCGTACCGATGCAATGGCAGCAGGATTTCATCGGCCACTGGGCTTCCAACTATCATCGGCTGGGAACGACACGAGCAGCAGCAGCGCTATCTGGATACTCTTTCCGCCCGGGTGGAGGACGTGCGCACACTCTACACCTCGACAAATCTCGAGGAGAAAGTATCGATCTTGCGCCGGTACAACGTGGAGTACGTCGTCGTTGGCGACCTAGAACGACTCTATCCCATCGCAAACAACAATTGCACGCCAACTGGCTCCGCCGAGGGCATTGCTGCCTTTGATGCGATGTTGGGTACAACTCTCGAGGTCGCTCATTCCGCGCACGGAACAACCGTCTACCGGGTGCTTCCTGTTCGCGCGGATTGACCTGGCGCTCGTCAGGTGAGTTGGTTCGAGGCGGCGACGCGGTGGTATCTCGTCCTGGCTGCCCTAACGTGGGCGTTCTCGCCGGGCATTAGGTGGCTTTGCCATTCCCTGGCCGACCGCGGCGTAACGATCGCGCGCCCAATTGCGGTGCTTGCGGCGCTGTATCCGGCATGGCTGCTCGCTTCACTCGGCATAGCATCGTTCGGCGCGGGTGTTGTCGTCGGCGTTGTCATTGTTGCTGCCGCGTTGGCATGGGTGACTGCCATTTGGCGGCGCGAGGTCGACTTCCGTTGGTTGAGAGATCTCTTCCTCGTTGAACTCGCGTCGTTGTTGTTTTTTGCCGCGTACATCTGGCTGCGTGGCTACACGCCGCAGATCCTGGGCACTGAGAAGCCGATGGACGTCGCGTTCCTTGCTAGCAGCACACGTACGATCTCCATGCCGCCACCAGATCCCTGGTTCGCTGGGCAGCCGATCAATTACTACTACCTCGGTTACCTGTTGCATGGCACCCTCGGTCGGTTATCACACGTTTCTCCAGAGATCGGGTTCAATTTAGCTCTGGCGACCGTGTTCAGCATGACCGCGGTGGCGGCATTCGGCGTTGCCTGGAACGCCGTTCGTCCGTGGCTGGAATCTCGATTGGCAACCGCCGCCGGGATCCTGGCGCTCATCGTCGTGACGATTTCCGGCAACCTCTACGCGCCGCGCAGACTGCTAGAGGATGCGGCAGGTACCATCTCTGCCTCGTGGTGGGACGGCGTCAACGGAATAGGATGGAGGTCGAGCCGAATCGTCTGCGACGGTCCGCGCGTCGACAACCTCTGTTCGCCTCCCGCCACTGAGACGATCAATGAGTTCCCTTTTTTCAGTCTTCTGCTTGGTGATCTCCATCCTCATGTAATGGCGCTGCCCTATACCTTGGTGGCAATTGGCGTGGCGTGGAACCTGGCGCTCGTCCGTGAAAAGACTGGAGGCGTGCTGCTCAATAGCGGGCTGATCAGAGTCGCGGTCGGCGGGGTGATCGTGGGGTCACTCTACGCGCTCAATGCATGGGACTTTCCAACGTATCTCCTGCTTGTCGCTTTCTGTGTCTGGATGGGCGCTGGCGCAACGATTAACCGTGCGTGGAAACCGCTCTCTCTCCTGCTCGCGGCTTCGTTCGCGGCGTGGTTACCGTTCTATGCGACGTTTGTTACGCCGACAGCGATTGATCCGGGCGAGGTGCCGCCCCTGATTGCGCGGTTGCCGCTGGTCCCAAGAGTTGTCTCGGCGGTCGGGCTTCATCTTGGTGAGCGCACATCCGTTGTCGAATACATGACGATTTTTGGAGTTCAGTACGCACTCGGCGTTGCCCTCGTCATCACCGGGATTCGCACCTGGAATTCGTCCCGACAAGATGACGTACGAATGCTGGTAATGGCAACCGTGGCAACAATCATTCCTGGCGTCTTGCTTTCAGCGCCCGTGATACCGGTTTGTGGCATACCGCTTGCCCTGGCGATTGCTCAATTGCGTCGGTTGCGAGCCATTAGCCCCCGATGGTTCGCGCTCGCGCTCTTTTCGATTGCTTGGGCATTGTCCATCGGCGTCGAGATCGTCTACGTCCGCGACGTGTTCGAAGATCGCATGAACACCTTATTCAAGTTCTACTATCAAACTTGGACGCTCTATGGCGTGGCGACTGCCGTGACGATTGCCGTGCTCTGGGCCGCTACTTCCACGCGGGACAACCGCTGGCAGAAACCTGTTCTTGCAGTTGGGACGATCGCGATGCTCCTGGCAGGCGCCGCCTACCCAGCCATCGCGTCATATCAGTGGACTGACCAGTTCCGAGGTTGGCACGGATTGGACGGCATGGCATACGGAGAGGAAACCAACCCCGACGATACCGCCGCGATTCGTTGGCTGAGCGACCACGCGGCGCCCGGAGATGTTGTACTGGAAGCCGCCGGTTGTTCGTATCTTCCGTTCGACCGTCTACCGTTCAATCGAGTATCGGCTTTCACTGGAGTCCCGAGCGTTATCGGCTGGGGAAACAACCACCAGCGACAGTGGCGCGGGGGTCAGCCGATGCTCATTGACGAAATCGAGCAGCGCCAAGCTGATGTGGTCGAAATGTTCCGCGATGCCGATAGTCGTCTCTTTGATAAGTACGGTGTGACCTGGCTCTTTGTTGGGGAGTACGAAACAGGCGATTGGCGGCCGATCTGCGCCACTGCCGGACCATACCGGATGTGCACGCCTGCCCGAAAATGCAAGCTCAATATGGGAGCCCGCATTTCAATCCGGAAGTACTCGAATCTTCCAGCGGGTCGACCAGTGATCCAGGCATTCGTGGCGTTTTGACACCCCTGATAAGGCGTCCTTATACTCGAAATACGCATACCGGGGTGTGGCGCAGTTGGTAGCGCGCGGCGTTTGGGACGCCGAGGCCGGAGGTTCGAGTCCTCTCACCCCGACCTCGATTCGGGTCCCTTTTTCTTTTCCTGATCCGGCCAGCGGCTCGCTGCGGTTGCCCTATGACTGAAATTCTAACCGGCGCGTTTGATTCTCTCATCACACGCCCGGACGCTCACGTCGTGCTCGATATGGAACCGGCTAGCCAGACACTGCTAATCCTGTTCGGCGGGATTGCCGGAGGTGTCAGCATGCCGGTATTCGAATTCTTCCGCTTGACCTCTACGCTGCCCGTTAAGAAGGTGTTTTTACGAGATCCCCACCGGGCCTGGTATCAGCGCGGAATCCCCGGAATTGGTGACTCCTCCTCCGATGTGCATAGCTTTCTCGCGGCCACAATCGAACGTGCGCGAGTCAACCGAGTTGTGATGGCGGGGGCCTCTGCGGGGGGGTTCGCGGCCATTCTTTATGGAGCCCAATGCGGCGTGGACGAAGTCTTGGGCTTTTCACCTCAGACGTTCATCGATGCCGACAATCGGAGACAGGCTGGAGACTCGCGATGGGAAGAACAGATCGACGCCTTGCATGCGAGTAAGTCAGATCACGCGATGACCCTCGATCTACTCGATGTGCTACCACCCGAGAGCGGCAAGACCCGGTACCAAGTGCATGTCAGCTCTGACGATGCACTCGATCTGTTGCACGCGAACCGCATCGCCGGTCTCGGCGGCGTAGAGGTCGTTGAACATGAGCGTGGCGGGCACCGGCTAGTGAAGACCCTTCGCGATCGTGGAGTCCTTCAACCCATGCTCCTACACGCTCTTGGAGCGTCGTAACGCGGCCGCTTCTCCGGCGTCGTCGACGGGACCGCGCTAACGCTGTCGGCGTCCGACTCGAAATGCTGGCGAACGATCATGCTGAGATGCATTGTTCGTAACCCTGCCATGTACCAGAGCAACACCAATGCGTGTGCAGTCCAACTGAAAACGCCCACGCGGCCATATCCGCTTGGCTCCAAACATCCCAGATGGCAGAAGGATCAGCGCCCCACTCCGCCCAGGTCGTTGGTTTGAACTGAAATAGGCCGGTGTCACCAGTCATTTCGTTGTAGGCCCAGGGGTCGAGATGACTCTCACAGGTTGCTGTGTTGAGAAGCCAATCACCGGAGACCCCGTATCTCCCAGCCGCTTCGTAAATCGTTGAAATAATCCACTCTTCCGCACGGGCGTCTCGACTCTTGAGCCCGCAAAACCCGAGTACCCCTCCGACGAGTCCACGAATCAAGGATCTCCGCTGCACCGATAACCTACGTTCTACCCCATTTCAACCTGTTGCTTCTGAAGAAAGCCGGGAGCTGCGGGGATAACAACATTTGCCTATCGTGACAATTTGTCACAGTGTCCGTACACGCAAGGGTCGTGCCTTCCTATCAGGAAGGGCAGGTCTAGTACGGGGGGGATTCCGTCTCGGGAACTCGTCTTGCCCAGCCAAGAGCCGAGAGCGTACACTCTGGAAGAGCAGCGCGGGGGTAACTCAGTTGGTAGAGTACCTGCCTTCCAAGCAGGCTGTCGCGAGTTCGAGTCTCGTCCCCCGCTCCAAAAAAGGCGCATAACCGATGGAGATTGTGCGAGGACAGGCACGGAACGGGCGCTCACGTGAAAAATTGTGCACGAAATGTGCACGAAATCCAGTGGTGGCCCTACATCGGGGAGTGCGTCAATGACTCCTCCTGCCGTCCAGGACTGACCGATGAGCCGGATGAGCTACAAGCGTCAGCGCCGACGAACTATCAAAAGCAGCCTCAAGCTTTTATGGGAAGTCAGCAAAGACCGGAGTATGAGGTTATTCGTGACACGGGATGTGAGCCTCGGCTCCCAGCTAGCGAGCGGCGCTGCTTGATCATCGGACCAAGCCGGCAGTGGAAAATTTGCCGCTTTCGTGCAATTGGGCCGGGTCAGCCCAACCGGGTTGTCTCGATACTCCGGGGAATCTCTCACTCCCATACTTGACCAACCTGGACGTCGTACCACGAGCTAATCGAACTCAATGTTCATCTCGAGTCGTTCTTTGTGGCCCTTTGGAAACATGTAATGCTCGTAGAGGTTCTAAAGCATCGGTATAGCATCACGTCGCCTGAGGAAAAAGGCAAATTTTGGCCCAGCTCAGGGAGCGGGTCGCACGAGATAGTGCAAGATCGAGAGACATTCCAATATCTGGCCGCATTCGGCGCAAGTGTGCGAGACGGATGAGCGAGTCAAGCAGATCGCTGAGTCATTTGTCGAAAAGGTTTCGGGCCGAGGAGATCTTGGTGTCTCCCTCGCTGGTTCGGGCGGTTCGCTAGGAGGTGGCGCGGGCAGGTGCGGGCATTTATTCACAGGAAAGAGCGCAGTGAACTTGCGGCCCGATATCAGCGAATCGTCAATGAGACGCAGTTGCCTCAACTCAACGACATGATCGTGAATCTTGAATGATGAGATGCTCGATTCTTCCTCAACATTTCCACATATTTGTTAATTGACGATCTGGACAAGGAATGGGTGGACAGCCGAATTGCGAACGTGCTAATCCGATGCCTATTCCAAGACAACTGTCGAGATGATTCGAGTCAAAAACTTGAAAATTCTAGTTGCCCTTCGAACCAATATTTTCGGCAGTTGGAGTATGGGGCGCATACACAAGGAGGCCAAGAAGAAATTCAGAGGGTATGGCGCTTACCCTCCGCTGGAATGAACACGATTTGCGAGCACTCCTGGAACAGAGACTCGATGCAGCTTCTGAGCTCTACCACTCTCTGAAGAACCTCTTTCCCTTCGACCATTGCTTCCAAACCCGAATAAACACCGAGGTGATCCGGTTCTGGATGTTTTGTATCCTATCAACGGCCACGCGATGCGATCCTATGAAGCGTGCCTGCGGAAGTGCCGGAAAGGCGTTATCTCGTGGAGGAAATCCGCCGAGCGGAATCCAGTATTCCCAGGAGAGCCACCACGGGCTTCGTCCACGAGTGGAAAAATCCTTTTCCGGGAATCGATCGATGTTAGCCCGTTCGGATTCAAGCCCTCCCGAATTGGTCGCGATGCGATGCAACTGCCAAATTGGATGATGCCGATTGGCGTTACTAGCCGATGGCACATCTGTTGGCACTACGTGGCTAACGGGGATGAGTTCGACGCTGATGGATCCCAGCACCGAGATGGTTTCCTTGACGCAATGTACCGTGACCTCCTCACCTTACTCTATGAGATTTCGTTTCTTGGCCTTGTACGGCGGCGAGACGATCCGGCAATTTTCTCGCACGAGACGTCCTCGACGGTAGTGCCCGAGGACATCCTCAACGCGCACGCTTATGAGATTCACCCGGCGTTCTGGCGCGCCCTGCAGATCAAGGAAGATTACAAAAATTAAGTAACATTCCGGCAGTCACCGGCTGTGCGGCATCCTTGGGAATTGGCGCTGGTGGAATTCAACCAAACAGGGCCCCCGAGATGCTTTCAACCGCGAGATGCTGATACCCCGGCAAGATATGGCTGTAGGTGTCCAGCGTGATGCTGACCTTGGCGTGTCCCAGCCGCTTCGATACCAACGTCGCTGGCACGCCGTCCAGCAGGAGAAACGTCGCGTGCTGTGCCTCAGGTCATGCACGCCAATCCTCGGCACGCCAGCCGCACTACGATGCGCAGCTCAGTAAGCGTGTGCGAGAAGCGTGGAGGGGAACGTCATGAGCGTCGCCAGTGTCTTCGTGCCGTGACACCGTCTGCGCCAGCAGCACAGACCCTGCAGAGGGACAAGCATATGTAAGTGTTGCCACGGGGCGGTCGTAGTCTGCCTCCCCAAAATGCCCGGGATCGGTCCTTGCGTAGTAGCGCCTCCGCCGGCCCCTGTGCGATACCAGCCGGACGATGCATCCGTTTGGGCCAGGCTGGTGTAATCAATGTAGGACACCCACGAACCCGGAGGGGGTCCAGACGAAGCGACGGCCGAGGGCGGTCGTCGGAGACGCTCGACACGACGAGAGGAACACGGACGCGATGGACGGAACACGGTTCGACAATCTCGTCAAGCGCCTGGCCACGCGGCCCATGACCCGGGCCACGGCGCTCCGGGGCCTAGCGGCCAGTGCCGCTGCCCTCACCGGGGTGAGCATTCTGGCCGGGGCCGGCGAGGCCGCCAACAATAACAATAACAACGATAGGAAGCGCAAGGTCTGCAAGTGCACGAGCGCCACGGCGACGTCGTGCAGCACCGTGAAGAAGGAGAAAAAGAAGGCCAAGCGGATCCTGCGGCGCTTCCCCTGCTCCTACAAGGGCAAGTGCCGCGCCGGGGTGACCGCGTGTGCGGCGCCGGTGGGCTGTAGCCCGGCCAACAACACCCAGGGCACATGCGCACCGGGGCAGCTCTGTAACACCCAGGCCATCTGTGTGGCCGGATGTACGGGACAGAACAACACCCAGGGGACCTGCCCCAACGGGCAGTTGTGCGTCAATGGCCAGTGTCAAGGGCAAGGGGTGGGTTGTAACCCGGCCAACAACACCCAGGGCTCCTGCCCGCCGGGCCAGGTCTGTAACACCCGCGCCATCTGTGTGACGGCCCTGGGCTGCTTGAACACGGCCAACCCGCAGTGCAGCACCAACCAGTTCTGCTGCCCGTCGGAATCGGCGAGTGCCGGCGAGTGCCGGGGCAATCTGCAAGCCTGCTAAGCGGCTGAGCCGGGCGAATGGCTTCGCCCTGAGAACAACGGGGGCGTCCATCGGACGCCCCCGTTGTCGTCGAGACCTATCATGATGGTGGTGGAATTGGAGCCGAGTCGCCTCCCGCCCGCCCTCCGGCTTCAGCTCGCGAACGCACCCTTCGGCATCCATGCGCCAGCGGATCGGGGCAATTGCTCGGCGCTAACGGCTTGCCTGAAACGTCCTGTTCCTCATCCCAATCGGCACGATTGGAGCACTGGGGAGGACCGGCATGCCACAGATCCAAGTGTCCTTTCTCGAGCAATCAGGACCCTGTGTCATCTTGTGACTATCAATCAGGCTGCGCGAATTCGAGCATCGTCCCCCGCTTCCAGAAACCGCAGGAATACGTCCAAACAAATGAGAGAGGCGCTCCCGCGCCTCTCTCGTAACTTTTCGGGTCTCTGCTTGGGAAAACGCGTCAGCCGATATGGGCTACCTGCTATCCCGGCGCCAGAGGCCTGGATGGGGCGGGTCGACGGATGGTCATGATGCTGGTGTCGCGGAAACCTCCGATTCGACTACCGCCTCGTCGTCGATTCGCAGTCGTCCGTCTTCTTCACGCAAGAACGCGTGTATCAGAACATCGCCCGACTGTGGGTTTGAGATCATCACCAGCGCCGCCACCCGACCGTCCTCAAGCAACCGCGCATCCATGAGTCCACCGAACTCGCTTTGTGTTGATTCATCAGTAGGTACCGGTGTGGCCTCGAGTCGAGTTATCGCTTCCTCAGTGAGATTTCGTACGAGATAGTCGTCGGTGTAGAGCGCGTATGCTCGCAAGAAATCGCCCGCGTTCAAACAGGCGACTAGTTGTTCGTACAGTTCCGATACGGCGGTTACTGTCGCCTCGTCCGCCATGTCGCCTTCCGGCATCGCAAAGGGTGTTGGTGTTGCCCCAGCCGATTCCTGCTCCGGAATACCTTCATTGGCGCTCGTCTCGGGCGTGGCAGCCACGTTCTCGAAGAACGCCGCGTCGCGAGGCTCAATCTCCTCACATGATGCGGGTTGATTCGAGTCCGGGCTTGGAGAACCTTCCTGGGCACGTGCCAAATGGACGGATCCCAGACTCAGAATGCCCGCGATCACAATCAGCGATAATCGGCTCACCATTCTTCACCCCCCTTTTTTCTGGACGAATATCTATTTCGGTCAGTTGGTCACGCGCGTGGCGGACGCGCCGCTGGTTCAGCAGAAGTCATGCCACTCATCTCAAAATGCAATAGAGCGGCCAGGTTTGCGTGTGCCTCGGGCACTCTCCGGTACAATGGACCTGTGAGATGTGGACGGAGTGCGATCCTCATTTGGATTGGTTATGGGATGCGCAGTGTGCCGATGATGGACGCTCGGCTAGGTCACCGTGGCACCCACCGCACTTCGGTAAGCGGGCCTGTAGCTCAGTGGCAGAGCACGGGGCTCATAACCCCAGGGTCGCAGGTTCGATCCCTGCCAGGCTCACCTCATCTCGACGTCACCGCAGGCTATTCTGGAGTGGTGTGTGTCATCTGAGGCAGAGGACGTGGATGCGGTCGTGCGCGACCCTGCACCGGAAGCGGGACGCGAACGTGCACTCCTGCTTGCTGACATCATCAGTGATACGCCGGCTCGCGATACAGTGGTTTTGGACATTCACGAGCTCTCGCCCTTCGCTGACTATTTTGTGATTACCGCCGGTGCAAACGAACGCCAGCTTCGCGCGATCAACCGGACCGTCGCCGAGCGCATGGCGGAAGCAGGGATACGACCGCAGCGTATCGAAGGCGGAGCAACCAGTGGCTGGATTGTGCTCGACTTCGGCGATGTGCTAGTGCATATCTTCTCGGAAGACCAGCGAGACTTCTATCGCCTGGAAGACTTGTGGGCCGAAGCTCCAACACTCCTGGCAATTCAATGACGCGAGAACGGTTTGTGCAGCCCCTCCGGGAGGATGAACGGGTGTCGAGACATGTCCAGAATCCTACTGATGACCAGTGCCGAGATTTGCCCGAAGCGTCCCTCGCGCAGGGCTCTCCAGTGGGTCCATTTCTCCTCGGCACAGTTGTTGGTGGTGTCGCGGGGGCTGTCGTGGGAACTGCGCTCAGTCCTCACACCCGTGGTTTTTTCGTCGGGCTGTATCACCTGATGAATCGTCGGCTGGCCTCGTCGGAGCGCGATCAGCTGAGGTTCGAGTTGCTCCTCCAATAGGCGAGAGAACCTCTCGCCTGCGCAAGGGCGTTTGCCGGGTTACTTCTGAAGGCTTATCTCGAAGATTGCCGTCAATGAACTCCAGGAAGCGGGAACGGCCGCATCAGTTCCCGCACGTCGTCCGCAATTCGGGTGTGAACGAGGTCGTCTTCAGGCGATTCCAGGATGTCAGCAATATAGGCGGCAACGGTTCGACATTCCGCGGGACCAAATCCGCGCGTCGTCACCGCTGGTGTCCCGAGACGGATGCCGCTGGCCTGTGCGGGTGGGCGAGTATCCCCGGGAATTGTGTTCTTGTTGCATGTGATGCCGACGCGGTCGAGAAGTTTTTCGGCCTTGCTGCCACTGAGTCCCCGGGATCCGACGTCGACCAACATCAAATGCGTGTCAGTTCCCCCTGAGATGATCGGCAGACCTCGATTGGAAAGTTCCGCCGCCATCTCGCGAGCGTTCTCGATGATTCGGGCCGAATAGTCCTGGAACTCCGAGGACAGTGCCTCACCGAGAGCCACCGCCTTTCCGGCGATTACATGCATCAAAGGCCCGCCCTGCAAGCCGGGGAAGACCGACTTGTCGATCGTCTTGGCGTGCTCTTCGGCACAGAGGATCATGCCCCCGCGAGGACCGCGCAGCGTCTTGTGCGTGGTCGTCATCGTGACATGTGCGTGCGTGATCGGGCTGGGGTGAAGACCTGTTGCCACCAACCCGGCAGGATGGGCGATATCGGCGAAGAGGAAGGCACCAACCTCATCAGCGATTGCGCGGAAACGCTCGTAATTCAACTGACGACTGTAGGCGCTGGCCCCCGCAATGATCGCGCGCGGTCGAACTTCCCTGGCTCGCGCCGCGACCTCGTCATAGTCGATGAGCCCGGTGGCCGCGTCCACGCCGAAGAAGTGTGGCTCGAAGAGCCGCCCGGAGTAATTGACCGCGTGCCCATGCGTAAGGTGACCGCCCTCGGCCAGACTGAGGCCGAGGATGCGGTCACCGGGTTCAAGAAATCCCAGATAGACGGCGAGGTTTGCATTGGATCCGGAATGCGGCTGAACGTTGGCGTGCTCTGCGCCGAATAGCTGCTTCGCCCTTTCAATGGCCAGGCGCTCAACCTCGTCGACGTATTCGCAGCCTCCGTAATACCGCTTGCCCGGGTACCCCTCGGCGTACTTGTTCGTGAGAACACTCCCAACCGCCGCCAACACCCCTGCGCTGACGAAGTTTTCGGATGCGATCAGCTCGACGCCGTCATGCTGACGGGCTTCTTCGCGCGCGATTGCCCCAGCTACGTCAGGATCGGTCTGCACTTGCGGCGCTCTCGACAGGTCGAGCATCTGGTGGTTCCTTTCTTGCTTCACGAAGGAGCCGGACTGGTGCGCGGGGAACGGACAGTCTCCGCCGATTCTACAATGCGGGTCGACTGCGGAACCCACTTGGAGGGGCTGTGAAAATTGTCGTAACCGGCGGTGCGGGATATATCGGGAGCACTGCGGTCAATCGCCTGGTCGAACGCGGCGATACGGTCGTAGCCGTCGACAATCTAACCCAGGGCCACCGGCGAGCGCTGCCGAATGCCGCGCATTTCGCTCACGTCGACATTCGTGATCCCCTTGCAATCGGATCCGTCCTACGTGAGCACCGGCCCGACGCGGTGCTTCATTTCGCCGCGCTGACGATCGTTCCGGATTCAGTTCGCGATCCTGCCCCATACTGGCGGGTCAACACCGACGGTACGTTGAATGTCCTGGACGCCATGATCGATGTGGAAGTGCCGGTCATCGTCCTTTCGTCCACCGCGGCTGTTTACGGTGCGCCGGAACGCGTGCCCATCACCGAGGACACGCCCCTGGCACCCGTCAATCCGTACGGCGCCTCAAAGCTCGCGGCAGAGCGCGCGCTCGCCTCATATGCCACCGCGTACAACTTCGCGTACGCCGCGCTGCGATACTTCAATGTCGCCGGGGTGGACGGAGACATTGGAGAAGACCACCGTCCTGAGACGCATTTGATTCCCAGCGCACTCGATGCGGTCGCCGGGTTGCGTGAACCGCTCTCCGTCTTCGGCACCGACTTCCCAACTCCGGATGGAACCGCGATCCGTGATTACGTTCACGTCGCTGACCTGATCGACGCCCATCTCCTGGCCCTCGATCACATGGTCGCTCAGCGCGCCTCGCTCGGCCCGATGAATCTCGGTACTCGCGGCGGCGCGTCGGTGCGTGAGGTACTCGATGCCGTCGAACGAGTCACCGGAATTGCAGTGCCAATGGTCTACTCCGGACGGCGCACTGGGGACCCCGCAATTCTCGTGGCTGATGCGACGAAGGTGCGCGAGGTTCTCGGGTGGGAACCACGTCAATCTACCCTGGATGAGATGGTCTCGTCGGCCTGGTCATGGCGACAGCGGTTCCCAGGAGGCTATGGGGACGACGACCAACAATCTCGAAGCCTAGAGGGGAACGGATTCTCCGAAGCGCCGCTCGGTTCCCGCCAGGAGCCGGCGGATGTTCCCCTCATGGCGCAGCGTGATGATCGCTGAGATGACCAGAATCGCTAGAGCCGCGGACCAGTGGAGTTGGCCCGCGGCCGCGAAAGCCGTGGCCAGGATCACCGCAAGCCACGCCGCAACGAGAGAGCCTAAAGACACGAACCGTGTTGTCCGGACAATCAGCGCCATCACGGGCAGCACCAGGAGAACCTGAGGAAAGAGTCCGAAGGCTGCCCCGGCTCCAGTAGCGACACCCTTTCCTCCCTTGAACCCGATGAATGGCGACCAGCAGTGCCCGGCGACGGCTGCGACTGCCGCGGCAGCCGTCCACGCCGGGTCGAAGCCGGCCATCCTCGCAAAGGCGACTGGGAGCAATCCCTTCAGGACATCGAGAATTGCAACGATCGCGGACGCTCTAGCACCGAGCGTGCGAAGAACATTCGTTGCCCCGGTGCCCCCGCTGCCCACACTACGAAGGTCGATGCCCCGAGCCAACTTGCCCGCGAGAAATCCCCAGGGGATGGCGCCAACGAGAAACGCAAGGACGACGAGGGCGATGCCGGCCATCTGGCCTGGCACGCTACCGCCCTTCGTCGCGTCCGCGAAAGCTCATCCGGATCGCGGTTCCAGAAAATCCAAACGTTTCCCGCAGCTTGTTCTCCAGGTACCGCCGATAGGAGAAGTGAATCTGCGCCGGATCGTTCATGAAGATAATGAAGGTCGGCGGTGATGTATCGGCCTGAGTCGCGTAGTAGAACTTCAGCCATTTCCCTGGTTTGCTCGGAGGCGGGTGCGCTGCGACCGCTTCTTTGAGCATCTTGTTCAATGCGGCGGTCGGTACCCGTTTGTGGCGCTCGGCCACGACGGCGAGCGCGTTGTCGATCACCTGGGGGACGCGCTGTCCAAACTTCGCGGACACGAAGGTAAGCGGCGCATATGGCATGAAATCGAGCGCCGCTCGGGCCTGCTCCCGGTAGTCCTCCATCGTCGTCGCGTCTTTCTCGATGAGATCCCATTTGTTGACGACGACCACGACACCTTTTTTCTGTTCGGCGATGTATCCGGCAATATGCAGGTCCTGGGATGTGAATCCCTCGGTTGCGTCGATCACCAGGAGGACAACGTCCGCCCTATCAATGGCGCGCATTGACCGGAGGACGCTGTATTGCTCGATTCCGCGGTCAATTCTGCCGCGGCGCCGAATGCCGGCCGTGTCGATGAGGGTAACGGGCTGTCCGGCCCAGACGAGAACCGTATCGAGACTGTCCCGGGTCGTTCCCGGCACGTCGCTCACGATCGATCTCTCCTGCCCGATCAGTGCATTGAGGAGGCGGCTCTTGCCGACATTTGGGCGGCCGACGATTGCGATCGCGGGCCCCTCAGGCTCCGCCTCGTCCTCGACCTCAGGTAGCGCCTCGACGATGCGGTCGAGCAGATCGCCCGTGCCACTTCCGTGGTAGGAGGAGATGGCGATCGGATCGCCGAGACCCAGTTCGTAGAACTCAAAGACCGAATCGCGCCGCGCCGTGGTGTCGGCTTTGTTTGCCACGAGGATCGTAGGCTTGTCGGCCCGACGGAGAAGATCAGCAACTTCATGGTCACCCGCGGTGACCCCGCTTCGCCCATCGACCATGAAGACGATCACGTCCGCCTCCCCGATGGCAACGTGGGCCTGGTCGCGAGTATGGCGAGCGATCTGCGTTAGCGAACCGCTTTCAACCTCCTGATCGTCCTGGAGACCACCGGTGTCGACAATGGTGAATTCGACCCCGCCCCAATCGGTGGTTCCGTACACACGATCTCGCGTCGTCCCTGGCTCATCTTCTACGATGGCACGACGCTCGCCGATAAGGCGGTTGAATAGCGTGGACTTGCCCACATTGGGTCGGCCTACGATTGCAACAATCGGTTTCGCCACGAGTGCTCCGTGAACACAGCACGCCAAATTCGCGGCCGAATCAGACGCCGCGTTTCCCCTCGCGCCCAAGACCTGACGGCCGGAACGCACGACAGCGAGCGAGTATAGCAGCCCGGTCGCGATGAACCGCTGGCACGCGACCTCTCGGGTTCGTCAAGCGAGCTCGCCCTACTGCGGAAGCGCACCGATCAAGCGATCAATTCCTCCCTTGGTGTTCGTTTCCGTGGCGCACATGAGGAGATAGTTCCCAAGCGAGGGATCGACTGTGGCGAGATCGAGCCCTCCGAGGATCCCTTCTTCAAGAAGATGGGACAGAACCTCGCGCGCCGGTACCGGTGTGGAAACAACGAACTCATGAAAGAACGGTCCTTCTGTCGCCGAGGGAGTAGCCCGGAACCTCGCGTATCCGTTCGGCGAGATAGTGGGCGTTTTGATAGCTGCGGTGCGCGACTTCCCGGAAACCCTCAGGACCGAGCGTTGCCATATAGACCGTTGCGGCCGTGGCCATGAGTCCCTGATTCGTGCAGATGTTAGAGGTCGCCTTCTCTCGGCGGATGTGCTGCTCCCGGGTCTGCAACGTCAACACGAACCCCCGCTTAGCTCGGAGTCCGTGGTCATCCCGGCAAGTCTGCCCGGCATCTGTCGCAAGTAGCCCTGTCGTGCTGCCAACAGGCCAACGTACGGTCCGCCGTATCCTTGTTGGACTCCAAGAGCCTGTCCTTCAGCCGCGACAATGTCAGCCCCGAGATCGCCCGGTGGTATCAGCAGTCCCAGTGGAACTGGATACGTGCTGACCACGAGCGCACCGCCCCGAGCGTGGGCCAGATCCGCGATTTCAGAGATCTCTTCGATCCCGCCAAAGAAGTTTGGGTACTGGATTACGATGCAGGCGAGATCGTCGGTTAGATACGGAGTGAGGGCCGCGGCGCTTCCCATGAAGCCCGTGTCTGCCAAGGGAACCTCGATCAAATCAAGGTCGAGGCCCTCGAGGTACGTGCGAAGAACGGCACGATAGGCCGGGTGAACCGTAGAGGAGACGACGATGCGGCGCCGACCACGTGTGTTGGAGACCGTCATCAGTGCGCCCTCGGCAAGGGCCGTGGCGCCGTCGTACATTGAAGCGTTCGCGACATCCATCCCGGTCAATGCGGCGATGAGGCTCTGGAACTCGTAAATCACTTGCAGAGTTCCCTGGGCCACTTCCGGTTGATAGGGCGTGTAGGCAGTGTAGAACTCACCGCGCGCCAGGATTTGGCCGACCGCTGCCGGCACGAAATGCCGGTACGAGCCCGCACCGAGATAGACATCTTGCGCCGGGAACGCAGTGTTCTGAGCCGCGAATGCGGAGAGCCGGTCGGTGGCCTCCATCTCCGAAAGAGTCCTCGGCAGGTCCAGCGTCGGGAATCTCTTTTCATCCGGTACGGGCGAGAAAAACTCAGCGACCGAGACTGCACCTGTCGCGTCGAGCATCGACGCGCGGTCGCTATCGGTATGCGGATTGAACGTCATGTGTCTCTTTCTTCACGAGTCCGGAAAAATCTCTATTCGGACAGAATCCTAATGGGCATTCGATTTCGCGAACGCGTCGTACTCGTCCGATTGCATTAGGGTATCGACTTGCTGTGAATCACCGACGCGAACACGCACCAACCATGCTTGGTCGAACGGCGACGCATTGATCGTCTCTGGAGCCGCGAGCACCTCTTCATTCCGCTCCAATACCTCGCCGTCAACTGGCGAGAAGATGTCGTTGGCCGCTTTGACCGACTCGATGATGCCGAACGCCTGATCTGCAGCGATCGGGTCACCAACCTCTGGCAGCTCGAGATACGTGATATCGCCAAGCTCTGATTGGGCAAAATCCGTTACTCCGATGGTGGCGATATCGCCGTCGAGGGAAACCCATTCGTGGGTCTTCGTGTACCTGCGGTTCGTTGGTGATTTCATTGCCGTTGCCGCCTCCCCTTGATGCTGAATATCACTTCTCGTTGCGTGCGCGTCGATAAAATGGAAGCTTCACTTGTTCCGCTTTCACGGGTCGGCCTCTGATGACAATCTCCAGGGGCTTTCCGATTCCAGCCGCGTCTGCGTCGATGAGCGCAAGCCCAATCTCCGTGCCGAGCGTCGGCGAATGCGCGCCGCTCGTCACGATGCCGATGTCGCGGCCAGATAGTTGAATCGGGTAGCCATGGCGGGCTGAGCCGGCGCGCTCCAGCAACTGAAATCCAACGGTCCGCCGTATTGGACCAGATTCCTTCACCTCGGCGATGGCTTCCCGGCCTATGAACGAACCTTTGTCGAGTTTTACGGCCCAGCCGAGACCAGCCTCTATTGGGCTGATGTCATCGGCAAGCTCATTCCCATACAATGGCATTCGAGCTTCCAGGCGGAGGGTATCACGGGCACCGAGGCCGATTGGCTTTAGCCCTTGGGCGCCGCCTGCCTCCAGGAGTGCATCCCATAGCTCGCCGGTTCGTGCCTGGGGTACATAGAATTCGAAGCCATCCTCCCCGGTATATCCGGTCCGGGCAACGAGGGATGGAACATGAGCGACAGTGGCGCGCAGCCATTGAAAAGGACCGAGCCCGGACAAATCAGTGTCAGTTAGAGCCGCCACGATCCCCTCTGCTCTCGGTCCCTGGATCGCCAGCATGCCGAAATCGTCGGAAACGTCCATCACGTCCACGTCCAGCTCTGGCCGGCTCGCTCGCTGACTTTGTAACCAGGCGAGATCTTTATCGTGGTTGGAGGCATTGACTACGACAAAGTATCCCGGCTGATCAGGCATCCGATAAACGATGATGTCGTCGATCACCCCTCCTTGATCGTTCGGCAGAAGCGAGTACTGCGCCTGTCCGGGTTCAAGCCCCGAGACATCGTTTGTCGTCACCAATTGCAGGAACGGCAGGGCATCTGGACCCGTAACCTGAACCTGACCCATGTGCCCGAGGTCAAACAGTCCGGCGGTCGTGCGCACCGTTCTGTGCTCGTCGATGACTCCCGAGTACTGCACTGGCATGAGCCAACCAGCAAACGGTATCAGGCGCGCACCGAGTTCCTGATGGCGTTGACGTAGCGCCGTTTCTCGCAACGGCTGCCCATTTTGGTCTGACCTGATATCAGTGGAACCCACACCGGCCTCGTGTTTTTCTGTCGACGTATGCTTGGGCAGATGGGTACCCAGAGCCTAGACGATTCTAGGATTGGTGCGGAGAGTCGTCAATTTTTCGATGAAGTAGCTCAAGGGATATGTAGTGTAACTGTGCATTCTTGTTCACGATTCGTTGCCGGCATCCCCTACTCCTGACAGGAGCCCAACCCGCGCCAGAATAGACTCCACGTGTTGAAGTTGCCTTCGGGGATCGAATAGCAAGGCGAGTCGATCGGGCGATACCCTCTCGGCGACCTCCGGATCGCGGGCGAGCGACTCCTCAAGAGTCGGACCGCCGTCGAGAGCTTGACGCGCGTGATGCTGGACGACTCTGTACGCCTCCTGGCGGTCCATTCCCGCGTCGACTAGGGCGAGCAACACTGGCTGCGAGTAGATGAGCCCCTTGGTGGCATCAAGGTTGGTCTGCATTCTATCGGGATAGACAACCATGCGGTCGATTATGTCCGCGATCTCATTGAGCATGAAATCAAGGACGATGCAAGCATCTGGAATGATGACGCGTTCCGCGGAGCTGTGACTGATATCCCGCTCGTGCCACAGAGCGTTGTTCTCTGCCGCCGTCGTTGCGTAGCCGCGAAGTAACCTTGCGAGACCGGTGATTCGTTCAGACGCGTGCGGATTCCGTTTATGCGGCATCGCCGACGATCCCTGATTCCCCGGGTCGAACGGCTCCTCCACCTCCCCGACTTCCGTTCGTTGCAGGTGGCGAATCTCGGTCGCCATCTTTTCGAGCGTGCCACCGATTCCGGCCAGGACCGCGAGAAAAAACGCATGTCGATCGCGCTGGATGATCTGGGTGGACGTCGGGGCCACGTCCAGACCTAGATCGCGGCAGACTTCTTCCTCCAGGTCAGGAGGAACATGCGCATGCGTTCCCACCGCCCCTGAAATCTTGCCGACCGCTATGTCCTCTCGGGCCAAGACCAATCGTCGACGTTGTCGCCGCAACTCGTCGTACCAAACGGCAAGTTTTAGCCCGAAGGTCGTCGGCTCGGCATGCATGCCGTGAGTACGACCGACCATCAGCGTCTCGCGATGCTGGACAGCTTGTCGAGCGACGGCCGCGGTGAGATTCTCCAGGGCCGCCAGAATGAGGTCTGCTGCAGCCGCCGCTTGCATCGCAAGTGCCGTGTCGACCACGTCGGAGCTCGTGAGGCCTATGTGAATAAATCGGCTTTCGGACCCGACAGTTTCCCCCGTCGCTCTCAAGAACGCGATGAGATCATGGTCAACCTCGCGCTCGATCTCTTGCATGCGATCGAGATCACACGTCGCGCCCCGAATCGCTGGCATCGCGGAGGCCGGAATGCGTCCGCGTCGGTACCACGCTTCACAGACGGCTTTCTCAACGGCGAGCCAGCAGTCGATCTTCCGTCGCTCGCTCCAGATCGCGCCCATCTCCGGACGCGTATAACGCTCGATCACAGTGGGTCCCTACTCCGTGATGCAACACTTTGTGTGTCAGCTGCCGCGAGTCCACGCCCGAGTATAGGAACCTATTGTTCGCCGGCAACGTGGCGGCTACACTCTTGAAGAGGGATGCAACGTAGGGAACAGCCCAATCAATCATTCATTCCAAGCGCCAGGACTCGTGAGGGGGACGAGTTGACGAGGAGGGAGCCGATCGAACGATTCGGCGGATGGCTCCCCGGCTAGCACAGTCGTAACGTCCAGTACAAACTGGCGGGGTGACCCGCCAACAAACGCCGGACGATGTGCGGGCTTACTCCCCAATTCCGAACATCCCCACGCCGATAGACATCTCAGCGGCCGGCCAATTAGGCCGAGGCGCCGCTTGGCGATGTGTTGCCGGAGCGCCGGCATGTGAGGGAACAGGATGTGCGGGGTCTTCGGCTATGTCGGCCAGCAGGCCGATGTCGGCAATGCCATTCTCACGGCGTTGAAAACGCTGGAGTATCGGGGATACGACTCTTGGGGGCTGGCACTTGCTACGCCTGACCAACTGCTCGTCGACAAGGATGTCGGCCGCATCAACGGCCACCATCGCGCATATCCGATATCCAGCCAGGGAATCGGTCATACCCGTTGGGCGACCCATGGCGGAGTCGTCGCAGCGAACGCTCACCCACACGTGGACTGCTTTCGCAGAATTGCCGTCGTCCACAATGGGATCATCGAGAATCATGCTGAGTTGCGTTCAGCTCTCGAGTCTCGTGGCCACCGACTGGAATCGGACACTGACAGCGACGTTGTCGCTCACCTCGTCGAGGAAGAACTTACTGCCGGTCGAGAACTTGGGACCGCGGTCTCAAATGTCTTCGGTCAACTGAACGGGTACAACGCTGTTGTCGTCATGGATCGATTGCAACAACGGTTCGTGGCCGCAAAACGCGTCTCGCCGCTCGTTATAGGCCTTGGCGATTGTGGTTCGACAGTAGCATCCGACGCCGTCGCTCTCCATGGCCACGCCGACGAACTGGTCTACCTGGAAGATGATCAACTGGCGGTCCTCGATGCGGCCGGGGTTGAAATCTACGACCGTTCGTCGATGCGCACAGATCACACCTGTGTCACGAGTCCAGGTGGGGCCGTGGGAGGACATTGACCGCGGTGAGTATCCGGACTTCTTGTCGAAGGAGGTGTCGGAACAACCGGAGGCGTTGCGCCGCCTCGTTCATGATGCCAACGACGAAATCCAAGACCTTGCCGACGCCATCCGGGAATCTCGTCAGGTAATTCTAGTTGGCTGCGGAACTGCCGGTAACGCCGCGGCGGCCGGCGCTTACCTTTTCAGTGAGATCTGCGGCCGCGACGTCGCTATCGCCCCGGCCTCCGAATTTCGCTACCGCTCGCAGAGCCTGGGTCCCGACTCACTGGTTATCGCGCTGTCTCAAAGCGGAGAAACGGTTGATGTACTAGATGCGATGTCCGAAGCCAGAAGTCGCGGCGCCAGGCTTGCCGCCATCGTCAATACGCCCCGCTCCACGCTCGACCGTAGCGTCGAGACGCGAGTGCTCCTTCGCACAGGAATCGAGCAATGCGTCCTGGCCACAAAATCCTATACCGCAATGCTTGCCGCCTTGCTGTTGACCGCGCACGGAGTGGCGCAAACTCCATCAGTCGGACGAGACGCTGTGCTGCGCGCGGCAGACGCAATCGACGAACTGCTTGTCGACGGGACGCGCGAGCGGGTCAGGGGCCTTGCTACCATCGTGGCGAGATCCCAACACCTTTTTGTCATTGGCCGTGGCGTGCATTATCCCTCCGCTTTGGAGGCCGCGCTCAAAATCAAGGAAGTTAGCTACATTCACGCTGAAGGCTTCGCCGCCGGGGAATTGAAGCATGGCGTGATAGCGCTCATTGAACCGGGGACACCCTGCCTCGTTCTCTGCCCTGAGGACCACACGAGGACCGACATTCTCTCCGGCGCCGCGGAGCTCAAGAGCCGAGGCGGGCACATGATCGGGGTCGGCAGTATTGAAGATCCGATTTTCGACGATTTCATTCGTGTGCCGGATGCCGGAATCGCCAATCCACTTGTAGAGGCGGTACCTGGGCAACTTCTCGGATACTTCGCCGCGCTCGAGCGTGGGAATGATCCAGATCGGCCCCGGAACCTCGCCAAGAGCGTGACCGTCAAGTGACAAATGCGGTCACATCGCCTCCCATCGTCGATACCCACACGCATCTCGATGATGCCGCTTTCGCGCATGACCTAGGTGCAGTGATGGAGGCGTCTCATGCGGCAGGTGTCCGCCAAATAGTTAATATCGGGTACTCGCCCGAGAGTTGGTTGTCGTCCCGGGCGCTTCAAGAGCGGTATCCCCATGTCGGCCTGGCCCTTGGACTGCACCCTCAGAAGGCTGATCAATTTGGACCCGAAGTGGCGCACAGCCTCTTGCTGGCTCTCCGGGAATTCGGGGCTATCGCCGTAGGAGAAACAGGATTTGATTTCTCACGGTCGCAACCCGGGTTCAAGGAGCAGGAACACGCCTTCCGAGTTCAACTAGAAATCGCTTCAAGCGAAGGACTTCCAACAATCATCCATCAGCGAGATGCGGCCGACGCTCTCATCGGCGAGCTCGACCGCTGGCCGAATCTGGCCCCGATTGTGCTTCACTCGTTCGACGGAACCGATCGCCTCGCCGACTGGGCACTAGAACGCGGCTGCTTTATAGGAATAGGCGGCCTCGCTACTCGCCCCAGGTCTGAAGAGTTGCGCAGATTGCTTTCAAGGATGCCGGTTGATCGATTACTTCTGGAGACAGATGCCCCCTACCTCCCACCTCCAGGCGTGGACCGGCGAAACACCCCATCCAATCTCCCAGTGATCGCCAGGCTACTCGCTCCGTTGTGGGGTCTCACCGAAGACGAGCTCTGTCGGACAACAACGGCAAATGCAATTGGGCTATTCGGTTGGATCTCCGTCGACGATGCTATAGAAGTGACCAGGAATGACGAGATTCTCGAATCGACGCTTACTGATCGCCACGTCAAACCCGGGGAAGCTTCGGGAATTGCGCGGACTCCTACCGCGCGACCTCTCGCTTCTCAGTCTTGAGGACGTCGGACTGACGTCCCCCGAGGAAACGGGAACGACAGTGCGAGAAAACGCCGACCTCAAGGCACTTTTTGCGGCGAGGCACGCCGGAATGCTCTCGCTGGCCGACGACTCTGGATTAGAGGTCGAAGCTCTAGCGGGCGCACCGGGTGTACGGTCGGCGCGCTTTGCGGGTGAACCACCTGACGAGGCAAGGAACAGGCGTGCTTTGTTGGACGCCCTAGCTCATGTTCCAGCGTCGAGGCGTTCTGCCCGCTTCGTCAGTGCTGTCACTATTGCATCTCCAACAGGACACGTCTGGATAAGCGAAGGAGCCCTCGAGGGTACTATCCTTGACCACGAGCGCGGAACGGGCGGGTTCGGTTACGACTCCCTTTTCCTGCTCGGAGACGGACGAACAGTTGCCGAGCTTCTCGATGAGGAGAAGAATCTCATGAGTCATCGCAGCGCCGCGATCAAAGCAATTCTGCCAAAGCTCGAGGAGGCGATTGCCGCGCATGATGCGGATCGCCATGCCTCTCGATGACCGATCCCGCTCTCATTGAAAACGCATCGCGGCGGGAGGGATTTGAGCGATGGCGAGCTCGGCTCGACCGAGAGCATGTTGCGCCAGTCATCGCCGTGGCCGGGTCGCGTGGAAAGACAAGCGTACTGCGAGCGGTCGAATCGATATTCCGTATCGGTGGGTATCGGTTCGCCTCGTGGACGGACCGCGGCGTTGAAATCGAGGGTGAACACCAGCGGGGTGAGTTGGGCCCGTGGTCCCGGGCATTAACAAGGCTTGCCGCGGGGGGACTCGACGTTGCGTTCCAGGAGCTGGACTGGGCAACCGTTCAGACTCTTGGCGCACACGGTTCAATGTATCCGATCGTCGCCCTGGTAAACCTCTGCGCCAACAACGAAGCCTGCCTGATCACGTCGGAGACGCTTCAAGCTCGGAGAGCGCTCCGATCGCTGCGTGGGAGAGTTTCTCCGACCGGGAGGCTCGTGCTCAATGCCGATGATTTTGCCCTATCGGAGGATCCCGCCGATGGGCCAGATCGGTATCTCGTCGGCATCAGTGCCGACGCGCCCGTCCTTCGGCGGCACCTCCTCCGCGGAGGCGATGCGTCTTGGGTCGCGGAAAGCACGATTATGATTCAGGAGCGGAGACGAACGCTGTCAATAGTCGATTCGCGGAGTCTCCGCTGGGCCCGAGGCGGCGACATACCGTTCGCTATGCAGAACGCTCTCCTCGCCACGGCGGTCGCCCGGTGCTGCGGACTCCCGGAACGACTCATTGCGGCGGGCCTGGCTTCCCATGAAGCACGCCCGGAGACCATGCCGGGTTCGTTTAACGTCTTTGATACAGGTTCCGCAACGATTGTCGTGGATCGGCCGATGCCGCCCTGGTTCCTCCGGGCGTCACTTCGCGCCGCTGTGAACCTGGGAGCGGGCCGACAGGTGCGTGTTGTTGGCTCGATGGCTGAAATAGCTGACGGTGACGTTTCAGAGATTGGGCGACTTCTGGGCAGGAATGGGGGGGTGCTGATTTTGCATGGGACCTGGGATGCGGGACGGATGGAACGAATTCGCAACGGTGCCGCAGCCAACCAGGTCCCCCCGATTATTCTCCAGGCCCTTGATGAGCGTGCGGCGGTGCAACAAGCGATGACAATCCTTCGCTCCGATGACGTGATGCTGGTGCTTGCGGAGGATCCGGCCGCCACGGTCCGATTGATTCAGCGTCACTTACGGCACGATCCGCCGACGGAACGAAATGCAAACGGAGCAGCCAAGGCCTCATGACCGCCACTCCGTCCAATGCCACAGTGGCGGGGATTCTGGAGCGGCATGGCCGTTTACTGGAAATCGCGGGGGAAAGCCCGTTTCGGACGCGTGCGTTCACGCGCGCCGCAGAGTCACTTCGCATGTACCCGGACCGCGTCGCTACCGTCGCCGCTGAGGGCCGGCTACGTGAGATACCGGGGATTGGCGAAGGAATTGCAAGCGCTATCGAGCAAATCCTGGTGGGCGGCACCTTCGACGCCCACCGGGAGCTGACGAGTCAACTACCTGAGTCATTAGTGGAACTTACCGCTCTCCCAGGTGTCGGCGCCAAGACGGCTTTGCGCCTCCATGTTGCACTCGGTGTTGACAATCTCTCATCCCTCGAGGCCGCCTTGATCTCTGGAAAAATTCGAGAGACCAAGGGCCTTGGGGCACGGGCCGAAGCGACAATCCGTTCCGGAATCGAAGCACTGCAACGTCGGACCGGGCGCACGCCGATTGGCGTTGCTATCCCTCTCGCCGGCGCACTGATCGATGCCTATCGCAGAGTTCGGCCACAGGACACGATGAGCCTCGCCGGTAGTGCGCGGCGGTGGGACGTCACCGTCGACGATCTCGATTTCGTCATTTCATCGACGGACCTGCTGGCGGCAATCGACGCGATCTGCTTGCTGCCGATGGTGTCCGAAGCAGATCGGACAAACGAGAACGCGCTTCGCCTGAGTCTCTCGGGCGGGCTGATGGCGGATGTGTATTTGACGGACCCGGACGCCTGGGGATCGACTCTGGTTCGTGCCACCGGGAACGCGCTGCATCTGGAGCGGTTGGGAGAAATTCCAGCACGTGCCGCGTCAGAGGATGAGGTTTACGCGGTTCATGATCTCCCGTACATCCCACCGGAGCTAAGAAATGGTCACGACGAGTTCGAGCGGTGGAGCGAGATTCCATCGCTGGTGACGGCGTCAGACATCACCGGTGAATTTCACGCGCACACAACGTGGAGCGATGGCTCTGCGTCGATCCGGCAGATGGCAGAAGCAGCAGCATTACGTGGATACTCGGTACTCGGGATAACCGATCACAGCCACGGACTCAGCGTCGCCGGCGGTCTGGACGTCCAGCGACTCGAATCCCAACGGCGTGAAATCGATGCTGTTGACGGCGAAGATGGAGTCAAACTCTTGGCCGGTGCGGAGGTCGAGGTTCACCGGGATGGGACCCTCGATTTCGATGATGAGACTCTTGCGGGTCTTGACGTGGTGGTCGCATCCCTCCACACCGGCCTTCGCCAGCAGACCCGAGACGAGGTCACAGCGCGGCTCAAACGCGTCCTGGAAAATCCCAACGTGGATATTGTCGCTCATCCATCCGGCCGGCTCATCGAGCGGCGAGAAGGTGGCGATTTTGACTGGGAGCGGGTGTTTACAGTCGCCGCCGAAACCGGGACCGCCCTGGAGATCAACGCCGATCCAGCTCGGCTCGATCTGGACCCAGAGCTGGCCCAGCAAGCCAGTCGCGCGGGTTGCTTGATCACGATTAACTGCGATGCGCATCACCCGTCAGGCTTCTCGTCAATGGACTACGGCATAGCTATGGCCAGAAGAGCCTGGCTAAAGCCGGATCAGATTTTGAATTGTTGGCCGAAGTCCCGGATCCTCGACTGGCTTGCTTCTCGGGGTCGACCCGACTAATTACGATGCGAGTCGAGCGGGTTGAGCAGTCAGCAGGGCTGCCGCCGCAACGCCGGGCACCGCTAATAACTCCGCTTCCAGAATCTCGGACCAGTCGGCACTGCGGGTGCGACTCTTCAACTGTCGGACAAGCCCACTCGCCATCGGCACTTCAATGACTACGGGATTGACTCCTTCGTGGCGCCGCAAAATTTCGTCCACCTGTTGCATCGATTTGATCTCAGACCAGGAGTCCGCGCCACTCTGAAAGGAGATCAGGATCTCGTCCGGCTCGACAATGTCAAGCTGAGTGGCAGGAAGATCAGGGGAAACGGACTCCCCGACGATCTGCAGCGTCTCTCCTCGGCGATCCAAGCGGCCTCGCACGTCAAGAATTGCTCCTTCCTTCACGTGCTCCGAGAGTCGCTCAAAGGAATCCGGAAAGAGTACCAACTCAACCCTCCCGGACAGGTCTTCAAGCGTGACGACAGCCATCGAGCGTTCAGACTTCGTAATGATGCGTCGCACGCTGGCCACCATCGCGAGCAAGCGGACGGTCGCGCCAACAGTGCGCTCCTCGAGTTGTGCGATCTCGCAGAACGAAGACCCGTCGGGCCCACGTCGTACGCTCTGTAAGATCGTCGTGAGCGGGTGGTCGCTCATATAGGTGCCGAGTAACTCCTTCTCCCATTCGAGAATGTCCCGAGAGGAAACGTCAATTGCCGGAAGAACTGGGGCGGGCGAGTCTCCCTCGTCAGTGGCGCCGCCGAAGAGATCCATTTGACCTCGTAAACTTGCTCGCTGACGTTTCTGTCCGGCCGCGATTGCTCCCTCCAGTGCCGCTAACACGCCACCTCGGCCGCCGAGTTCATCGAGCGCTCCTGCTTTTGCCAGCGACTCAATTGCTCGCCGATTTACGATCGACCAATCGACGGCCCCGCATAATGCGGCAAGACTTCCGAACCTACCATTCGACTCTGCCATCCGGGTTTCGATAACCGATCGGATGGCGGTGGCGCCCACATTCTTGACCGCCGCGAGTCCGAAGCGCACCGCAGCGGTTCCCTCATCGGATTTCTCAACCCCAAACTCCACTCCGCTGCGATTAATGCAGGGCGGGAGGACCGCGATTCCCGTACGCCGGCACTCCGCCATTAGGGCGACGATACGGTCTGTATTCCCTAATTCGGACGAGAGGAGGGCGGCCATGAATTGAACCGGGAAGTTGGCCTTCAAGTAGGCGGTTTGAGCGGCAATCACCGCGTACGCGGCGCTGTGCGCCTTTGGAAACCCGTAACCCGCAAAACGCTCGATCATGGCGAAAATGTCCGCGGCAAGCCGCTTCTCGATACCCCTCTCACCACATCCCGAGATGAATCGGTCCTTGTATTTGGCCATTTCCGCCGGAAGCTTCTTGCCCATCACTTTGCGTAGACCGTCACCCTCGGCCATCGAGAATCCCGCGAGGATGTTCGCGATCCGAATCACCTGTTCCTGGTAGAGTGCAACACCGTACGTCTCACTGAGAATCGGTTCCACCTCTGGATGGATATATTCAATGGGCGTGCGGCCGTGCTTGCGAGAGATATAGTCCGGCGCCATCGCCATCGGCCCGGGTCGAATGAGCGCCATGAGAGCGATCAAGTCATCGAATTGCCCCGGCCCCACCTCGACAGTCATTCGGGATGTCGTACCGCCCTCGAGCTGAAAGATCCCGGTTGTCTCACCTTTCCGCAGGAGTTCATAGGCTTTGGGGTCTTCCAGCGGAATTGTCTCAAGGGATATGTCGTGACCTTCCGCGTGCAGCAGTGAGACGGCCTTCCCCAGGACCGTGAGCGTCCTCAGGCCCAGGAAGTCCATCTTGAGAAGCCCCAGGTCTTCGAGCTGGGCCATCGGATATTGGGTTGTGACGTCGCCTTCACTCTTGCCACCAGCCCGCTGCAATGGCACGTGCTGGACCAACGGGTCTCGCGAGATAACTACCCCGGCAGCATGTGTGGAGGCGTGGCGAGAAATGCCTTCAACTTTCTTCGCGGAATCGATGAGATCGCGAACAGAATCGTCAGCGTCGTACATCGACCGCAGTTCGGGTACTTTAGTGAAAGCGCTCTCGATGGTAATACCGGGTCCGACCGGGATCAGTTTGGCGACGCGATCGGTTTCCGCAAACGAGCGCCCCATCGCTCGTCCCACGTCGCGAACCGCGGCTTTGGCCGCCAAGGTGCCGAACGTCACGATCTGGGCGACCCTGTCGGAACCGTACTTCGAGACCACGTAGTCGATGACTTCACCACGCCGGTCGTCCGCGAAGTCGATGTCGATATCGGGCATTGAAATCCGAGAAGGATTGAGAAACCGCTCGAAAATGAGGTTGTATTTGAGTGGGTCGAGTGCGGTAATTCCAAGTCCGTAGGTCACGATGCTGCCGGCGGAAGAGCCTCGCCCGGGACCGACCAGAATTCCTTGTTCTCGTGCAAACCGTATGAAATCCCAGACCACAAGAAAGTAATTGGCAAACCCCATGCCCTTGATGACATCGAGTTCATAGATCATTCGTTCCGCGACGTCACCCGTCACGTGACCGTAACGACCGAGCAGACCTTCGCGACACAGTGATTCTAGATAGGTATCCGATGTAAACCCATCAGGAATTGGGAACTCCGGGAGATGGTAGCCGCGAAAATCGAGATCGAGCGTGCACATCTCCGCGATTCTGATCGTGTTCGAAATTGCTTCGGGCACATCCTGGAATACGCGACTCATCTCCTCAGGGCTCTTGAGAAAAAGTTGGTCACTTTCCGACTTCATTCGCTTGGGATCATTGAGTGTCGTGTTCGTCTGGATGCAAACGAGGAGATCCTGTGCCGGCGCGTCTTCCTGGCGGCAATAGTGCACGTCATTCGTCGCGACGAGTGGCAGATCGAGTGTCCGCGCCAGCGAGATCAGGTCTCCGTTGACGCGGATTTGATCCGCTACTCCATGATCCTGAAGCTCGATGAAGAACCGACCCGGTCCAAAAATCTCGGCCAATTGGCCCGCGTAGCTGCGAGCGGCCTCCGGCCGGTTGTGGAGGAAGTTGTTCGCAACCGGTCCTCCCAGGCAGGCCGAGGTGGCAATGATCCCGGAGCCGTGTTCAGCCAGCATCTCCAAATCCATGCGGGGACGGTAGTAGTAGCCCTCGAGCTGTGCGAGCGTGGAGAGCTTCAGGAGATTGCGGTACCCGGTTTCATTTTCGGCGAGGAGCAAGAGATGATATGACTTTCGTTCACGCGCTCGCGCACTCCCTTCAGCCAGGTAAGCCTCGACGCCGATGATTGGATGGAGTCCCGCCGAAGTGGCCGTGCGGTACCACTCCATAGCTCCGTACATCACCCCATGGTCCGTGACCGCGACGTGCTGAATTCCCAACTCGCCGGCTCGGGCAGCGTATTCCTTCGATCGGCCCATGCCATCGAGAAGTGAGTACTCCGTATGGAGATGAAGGTGAGCAAACTCAGCCAATTCGGCCTCCGACTGCATGGGCCCACTGGAGTGAGCGATCGAGGCGGGAGCAGGCATATCGTCTGCGAGGTGGCGGATATCCTATAGGATCGGCCCTCATTGAGAAAGCCCGGCACCGCCGAGTAGTACCAATTCTTAAAAAGCGAAGCCGCGGGCGCAGATTGCGCCTGCGGCTTCTTTAGTACTTGACCTGATCGCTCAGGCGGCAACTCCACTCAGGCCCGACTGCGGGAGCGGTCGCACCGCGAATCGTGCCTGTTCGGTCAAGAGCCGCAATACCTGCCGAATGTTGTCTCGATACTCGGCAGGCACCGAATCGTTCTGCAAGAGATCGAGAACCTCACCCAACACCGGCTCGTCAGAGAGCAGACTGGACACGTCGCGAGGCAGGAAACCTGCTGCGGCAAGAAGCCCATCTTCCTCGGACTGAGACAAAGTCAGAGCCGCCCCTAATCGCTCGACTGCGTCTCGAGTCGGCATCCGCGCGCCGCTTTCCAGGCGGCTGACATAGCTGTGGTCGAAATCCGCCCGCTCTGCCAGCTTGCTCTGTGAGATCCGCCGCGCCTCGCGCATCGCCTTCAGTAGACCACCGAAATCCGCGCCCACATGTCCCATCGCCGCTCGCACCTCTGCCTGAGTCGGTGGGGTCCCGCCCGGCCTGTTTCCTACGAGTCAACATGCGGGCAACTCGTTGACTGCATAGTATCACTTGATTGCCCCGATGGTCAACCCTGACGTGAGCGTCTCCGAATAACGACAGTGACGTCGTTACCCACGATGTTATCGACGCGCGCATGAACATGCGGCGCCGATAACGACACTTACAGTGTTGCCGCTGGAAATCCACTGTCGTTAACTGATAGAGACTAGGCGCCTAAGTCCACGAATCGCTCATACAGCGCCCTGGGATATGCTTCCTGAAGCATGTGGGTGCGGCGTGGCCGCGATCCGCTGTCGCCTTACGGTACGTCGAAAACGACATCTCGATTTTCTAGTGGAGCGCTGCTACGTCACAGCGCGGGTTGGTTTGGCACAACCGGGAGTCGCGGTATGACTCGCGCGGCAAAGGGGGTCAGTCTGTCTTCAGCGAGAGTCCTGCGTGGAGCGCCCGTCGCCCGAAGAATCCAGGCAGAGGTTGAGCTATCGGCTCGCGAGTTTGTTGCGGAGACAGACCGCTCACCGGCGCTCGCCACGGTTCTGGTGGGCAACGCACCCCCATCCGTAGCGTATCGGGACGCTATTTCTCGAACCATGGGTGGATGCAACATAGACCACGTCGATATTCTGTTGCCGGTCGCGGCCACCACTGGTCGAGTCATCGAGGCTATACATCGGCTCAACGAACGAGATGACGTTCACGGGATCCTGATTTTCTTGCCGTTACCACCTCATATCCACTCTCTCGATGTCATCTCGGCGATCGCTCCCGGAAAGGATGTCGACGGGATCTCGCCCACGAGTGTTGGACGCCTACATCTCGGCCTGCCGACCCTCCATCCCAGCACACCGCTGGCCGGACTCGAACTTCTTGATCACTATCAGATCCCGATAGCCGGCAAGCGGGCGGTCGTGGTCGGCCGTGGGAATGTGGTGGGCAAGCCTATGGCTGCACTCCTTACTGGCCGTGACGCCACCGTAACGCTCTGCCACAGCCGCACGGTGCCTTTAGATGTCGAGACGAGGGACGCCGAAATCGTGGTGCTGGCTGCCGGGCATCCACAGCTCCTCTTCGGTGAGATGATTAGCCCGGGTGCCACTGTCATCGATTTCGGCGTCAACGTTGCCGGCGGCCGGGTCATCGGCGATGCCGATTCCGAATCGATCGCGGCCGTCGCGAGCGCTTACACGCCGGTGCCTGGAGGCACGACTCCGGTGACGACCATTGCGCTGGCCCGGAACACAGTCACCGCCGCGTACTCTCAGGTCGCTCACACCCGGGTGACGATGCGCACAGATCTTCCATGAGGAGCGCATTGGTGGGCGAAAACCGCCCATGTTAGACTTCATAAAGCGCTTTGGGGAGTCGTCTAACGGTAGGACGCCTGACTCTGGATCAGGTAGTTGGGGTTCGAATCCCTGCTCCCCAGCCAAAAAACCTCGCACCAACACGGGGAAAACGAACGGGCCGGGGTTCATTGCCCCGGCCCTTTTCGCGCCTAATTACACCAATGGCTACACAGACGGAACTAGGCGGTCTCGGGCGGCCCGTTCTCCTATTCGCGGTTAGCGGTACTTTGTTGACAAGATGATCACGTGGTGGGAGCGTGAGGGTGGAGGTGCCACCATGACCCCGTTTCCGCCGATCCCGGAGCCGCTCGAGCGGTATGCCGCCCAGTTCGATGCCCTGTTGTCCCGGGCCAATCAACGCGCGGCCTTTCGCCAGTACCTGGCTGGACTGCTGCTGCCGGCCGAACGCAACAAGACCTTGACGGCGCTGGCCCATGCCGAGCCCATCGTCGGGGCGCAGCACCCCGCCGTGCAGCGGCTGCAATGGTTCCTCAGTGAATCGACCTGGGACGCCACCGCCGTGACGGCGCGCCGGCTGCAGTTGCTGCGGGAGGATCTGGACACCGCGCCGCATCCGCAGGGCGTGCTCATCGTCGATGAGACGGGGGATCGTAAGGATGGTGAGCGGACCGCCCATGTCGGGCGGCAATACCTGGGTAACCGGGGCAAGATCGAGAACGGGGTGGTCTCGGTCAGTAGCATGTGGGCCGATGAGCGCGTCTACTACCCCCTGGCGGTCGACCCCTACACCCCGCGGCACTGGTTCGCGCAGGGCACGGCCGACCCCGCCTTTCGCACTAAACCCCAGATCGCCCTCGCATTGGTCGACCACGCGCGGCAGGAGCAGTGGCCCTTCCGAGCGGTGGTGGCTGATTGCCTCTACGGCGACCATCACGGCTTCACGCGCGGGTTGCAGCAACGCGGCGTGCCCTACGTGGTGGCGCACAAACCCTCGCACGCTTGGTGGGCACCGGTGGAGGCCATCGGCGCTGTGTGGGAGGTGGCGGCTCATGGCGGCTGGGTCAGCGCGGAGCAGCCCGCCGCCTGGGTGCCCGTGGACCGCCTCTTCCGCGATGGGCATGCCGAGACGTGGTGGGTGCTGGAAGGCAACGCGGGACCCTATGGACCGGAGCGGGTGCGCCGGTTGGTGATTGCTACGGCCGATCCGGCCACGCTGCCCGAGCCGGCGACCTGGTATCTGGAGACGACGTTGCCAGTGGCCGAGGCGGACTTGGCGGAGATCGTACGGCTGTATGGGCTGCGCAACTGGGTGGAGCAGGCCTACAAGCAGGTCAAGCACAGCCTGGGTTGGAGCCAGTACCAGGTGCGCTCTGACCGGGCCATGCGCCGCCACTGGGCCTTGGTGCAGTGCGCCTTTGCCTTCTGTTGGTGGGCCGAGATGCGGACCCCGATGGAAGCGATTTCGCAGGACGGTGGTGGGGAGGCGGTGCCAGCCCGCGAGCGGGGGGAAAAGGTGGGGGAGCGGACGGGTCCCCCCTGGCCGCGACCAGGGCGCTGTTGGCCACGGGCGCTACGGCGGGTGCGGGCCTGGCTGGAGCCGGCGCTGCTCCTGTGGCGCTGCTGGCGGGCATGGTCGGATCGGCCCCCGCCCCCACCGCTGCAAGCCCTGCTCGACTGGCTGCACCAGGGACACCCGCTCTGCCTCTATGACACCTCATGAACGCTGTCAACAAAGTACCGTTAGGGAGCAGGCAGAGAGCATCATGCATCGCCGCATGGATTTCCGGGGCCAAATCGCCGCTCAGGGGATTCAGGGGGGCCATGTGAACGCGGAGGTCAGCCCGAGGATTGCCGTCATCTTGGTCCCGTGATAGAACGCCTCGTTCACCAGACCCGGATGGTAGCCAGCTCCCAAGTAGTAGCCTGGATCGTTGGGGTCTCCCGTTTGCACGAGCGCAAGGCCGTCGAGGTGGTGCCCGTCCGACAAGCGCTTGTAGGTCTTGTTCACGAACTTCGCGAACTTGTCGCCGTCGGGGTTGGCTGCGACGCCCCCTGGGCGCGAATGCGTCCAAGACCTCCCTAATTCGAGTTCCCATGTACGGAAGCCGCACCTGTTGCCGCCCCTCCTCAGCGGCGTAGTAGCCCGCAATCGAGGCGGGATTAGGCTTCAGATGTTCGATCCCGAACCAATACTCCGCCATCTAGAGCCTGTTAGGGACTTGGTAGGCTTGGAGGATGGAAAATAACGCTCGCCCTCGCAAGCCGTATCCGACCGATGTGCATGATGAGGAGTGGGCCTTTGTGGCCCCCTAGCTCACCTTCATGCGCCCCGACGCCCCGCAGCGGGTCTACGATCCGCGCGAGGACTTCAATGGCTTGCGCTGGATCGTGCGCGCCGGCGCTCCCTGGCGGTTGTTGCCCACCAACGTCCCGCCGTGGGAAGCCGTCTACCAGCAGACCCGACGGTGGCTGGAGGCGGGCTGTTTTGAGGATATGACGCACGATCTGCGCGCCTTGCTGCGCTGGACGGAGGGGCGTGCCGATGAGCCGAGCGCGGTCATTTTGGACAGTGCCACACGGCAATCGAGTCCCGAGAGTGGCGCGCGGGCCGGCTGGGATGGTCACAAACGGCGCAAGGGCTCCAAGATCCACTTGGCCGTCGATACCCTTGGGCATCTGCTGGCCTTGCGGGTAACGCCGGCCAATGAACAGGAGCGTGCCCACGTGCGGGGCGCTGGCTGCGGCGGTGCAGCAGGTAACCGGCCAGACGGTGGAACTGGCCTTCGTCGATCAGGGCTCTACCGGCCCGGAGCCCGCTGCCGCGGCGATGGCCCAGGGTATTCAGCTGGAGGTGGTCACGGTGCCCGAGGTCAAGCGCGGTTTCGTGCTGCTGCCCCGCCGTTGGGTGGTGGAGCGCTCCTTTGCCTGGGCCACTCGCTTTCGGCAGCTGGCCCGGGATTACGAACGCCTGCCCCAAACGGTGGAAGGCGTGTATTTCGTCGCCGTTGCGTGCCTCATGCTCCATCGTCTCGTCACCGTCGCCGCGCATAGTCCATAACAGGCTCTAGTGGCTCCGTCAGGCGTGAACTACGGGGTAGAGCCGTTTGAGCTTGATGCGGGCATCCTCAGTGGTGAAGCGCCAGTCGATCGTGGTGGTGGCCCCGTTGCGCTCCGCCACCCAGGCCGCCACTTCCCGCTCCATCATGGCGCGGTCGCCCAACCGGCGGTCCAGGCACTGACGCTGGAGCACACCAACTCGATCTCGGCATGGTGAGCCAACTGCCATGCTTGGGGGTGTAGTGGATCTCCAGCTTGTCGGCCAGGCGTTTGGCCTCGGCGGGCGGGAAGGCGTCGTAGAGCGAAGCCGGCGAGTGGGTATTGAGCTGATCCATGACCAGCACGATGCGCTCTGCCGTGGGGTAGTGGCTTCGACCAGCGCTTTGATGCAGTCGGCGAAATCGATGCGCGTGCGGCGGTCGCTCACTTGGACCTGCCGCAGCCGCGTACGGGGTCGGTGACGAGGAAGATGTTGGCGACCCCGCCGCGGACATACTCCGGGTCGTGGCGGGCCGGCCGCCCTGGCGCCGGGAGCCGCGGGCTGCGGGCGTCGCCGAGCAGTTGGCGGCTCGTCTCGTCCAGGCAGATGAGCGGCCGCTCCGGGTCGTAGGGCTGGGTGTAGACGTCCAAGACATCTTCCATGTGCCAGACGAACTCGCCGGTGGCCTCGGGTGGAATGCACCATTGCTCCTTCAGCCAGGGCTTGAGCTCGTTTGCTGTAAGGTCCGCCGCACCGTCTCGTACGAGACGGCCTCCACCACCTCGAGGCGCACCAGCTCATCGGCCAGCAGCCGCAGCGTCCAGCGCTCACGTCCCGCGGGCGGGGGTGAGCAAGCGACGGCAACCAGATGCGCCTCGGCCGCGCCATCGAGCGTGCGCCTATACACCCGGGTGGGTGCCTTCCGTGCTAGCGCTGCCTCTAGCCCGGCCCCGACATAGGCGCGGCGAACGCGCGCGACCGTGTCGGGATGGAGGTCCAAGGCGCCGGCAATCGCGGCATCACTCCAGCCCGGGCCTCCCTCGCCCTGGTTGGCTTTGAGCAGGATGCGCGCGTGGGTCAGCAGCCGCGCCGGCGCCTCCCCGCTGCCGATCAGCGTCCGCAACTGGGCACGCTCAGCTTCGTCAGATACACGGATACTTGGTCTTGCGCATGCGGGGCCTCCGTGCGGCGTCGATCGGCGGATCAACGCAGCCTAGTGCGCCGGCCCTCACCCTGCAAATCATTTGATGGAACAGCGGATGTCGCCGAACGCGCCAACGTAGTACCCGGCCAACGTGGCGTCCAACGCGCCCTTTGGCCGCGCTTAGTCCCAATCGGAGGATTTTCCAGATCGTGACCCACGGCTCATGCTGCCCATGCACTCGGGGCACGTCGAGGGAGCGGTAGTACCCGTCGAGCAGCCGATACCACGCATCGACGTATTCGGAATGGAACCTGACGGGAGTGTTCGGTGGCGAACCGCTCGCTTCTCTCCAACTCGTAGTAGCCGAACAAGGATTCCGGCCGCACTCCGGCAACTGGGCCAAGCTGCCGGGGTGGCCCGAAGTCGAACGTGTCTGGATCAAATGGCTGATCTGATCGTGGCATCGGTCAGCGTCTCTTTCGTCGGAAATCAACTCTGGGCCAGCATTGCACGGTCGAGCAAGTCTGCCACGTCTTTGTGCGCCGCCGGCATGACGTGGCTATAGAGGTCGGCAGTGGTCGCCATCTGGGTGTGGCCGAGAATGTCCATGACCACACGCATCGGCACGCCCTGAGCAAGCAGGAACGACGCCGCGTAATGCCGCAGGTCATGGAACCGCTGCGCGGGAAGCCCTGCATCCACCAGGGTCGCCTTGAAGCGTTTGAGGACGTTGCTCGGCTCCAGCGGCCCGCCGTTGGCGTTGGTGAACACCAAGCCCTGGTCGCGCCAGAGCTTCGCATTGGCCGCCTCGAACGTCTGCCGGTCGCGGTGGCGGCGCAACGCAGTCGACTGCCACATTCGGCAGCGTGAGGGTGCGGCGGCACTTTTCGGTTTTCGGCTCCTTGATGATGAGGCTGGCCATCGACGCGCTGCACCACTTGCCGGATGCGGAGAACGCCGGCATCGAGGTCGACATCCTGCCAGCGCAGGCCCAGCCCTTCGCCGAGCCGCAGGCCGAGCAAGGCGGTGATGACGTAGGGCGCTTCCAACTTGTCGCCCTCGGCGGCTTTAAGGAAGGCGCGTGCCTGGGCCGGCGTGAGCCCCTTTCGCTCGATTCGTACGCGGCCGGGCGCGTCCGTGAGGGCGGCGACCTTGCGCTCGATCAAGTTCCATTTCAGCGCTCTGTTGAGGGCGACGCGGAGCACGGTGCGGATATATGCGATTGTCGTGACGACAACACGCCTTCGCGCTCTTTTGCCCGTAAGAGCCCTTGCACGTGCGCCGCTGTCAGGTTGCCTAGTTCGATATGAACCAGCGCCGGCGTGATGTGCTTGTGCACCGTGTCGCGATAGCTCGCGTAGGTCTTGGGCGCCAGTTGCGGTTTGACGACATCCTCGAGCCAGGTTTCGAGGTACGTCCCAAGCGACTGCTTTGCCGCTTTGACGTCGATCCCCGCGGCTGCCTGCTTCACCTTGGTACGACACTTCGACTTCGCCTCAGCGCGCGTCTTGCCGTAGGCGCTCAGCATGCGGCCTTCGTCCAGAGAAATACGCCACTCCCACGGGCCGTCAGAGCGCAGCTGTCCGCAACCGTCACCGTTGACGCTCTTCGCGCGTCGCGCATTCGCCATCGATTTGTCCTCCTTTTCGCTCAGAGGTGACGCAGTCTTTCAAATTGTAAGAGCGAAGTAAAACCATCGTCGTCTTAGCAACTCCGATATCGGCTGGCGCTACAACTTCACATTCGATGGTTAGCGAGGCGACGCCGGCCTAGTGATTAGGGGTGGCCAGTTTTTCTTCTGATTACTACTAAACCCCGAAACTATATTCTCTACGCTTTCCAAGGCTCTTGGCACCGGCAGTGCGGAATTGCTCAAGCCCGGATCCCACCCGGCGGTATCGAAAAGGCTTCAGCAGCGCAGGGGTGCTCGAATCGGACCGCGCAGAGATTCAACTTGTCGCGGTAATCATGGTGGCCGTCAGAGCGTCATGCACCCCAGTGGAATGCTGAGTCACTTTTAGTTTGCTAATATGATGTTGCTGTTTGCAACAACATTTCGCTCGATCACGGTTCCATGGGACGAGTTCGTTCAGACGGGTTCCATCGGAGGCGCACCGTCCGGGTCGACTCACTTCACCATCCCCATTCCGATTCAGAACGGAATGTGCAGAGACCTACCACATTCGCTGGCACGCTCGCACCCGAGCGCAAGCAAATTGCGGAAGTCCATTGGCCTGGTTCGAATCAACGGCTACTCGCCACGATCCTTCCTCGACCGAGTGGTGGCTGAGATCCAGGCGCGATCGTTACTATCGGCGTCCCCGAAGATCCGGACTAAGGTGAAGGATTTCTCAATCGTACACGTAATCTTCGATTGGATCGGGGTCGGCTGAAAATGCGATCCCGGAGCCATCAGCACTCCATGCAGGATCCTTGGCCCGCAGCCCCGCTACCGAGTACTCCTTCGGAACTGATTGCTCGCTCAAGATGACAATATCTCCGTCACTCTCGAGCGCTAATCGCGTTCCGTCCGGGGACAGAGCCGGGTTCCGAGCGCCGGATCGCAGCCCCTCCGGTGAGATTTCGCTCGGCTGCGGCTCGAACATAGACATGAAAAACATCGCTTCGTTCGACATCTGCCTCAATTTGATCCGGTTCAACGGCAGAAAAATAGATTGAGCGACCGTTAGGAAACCAACCGATAACCGAATTCGGCAATAGATCAGACACGCGTCGCGCTTTGCCCTTTTCGACATCGACGATGAATACACCGGTCGACGCTCCCGGTCTCTCCGGGTAAGCAGCGACAGCAAGCTTAGAACCGTCCGGCGACCAGGCGGCTGGTCCCGCATTGGCGGCCGCAGGAGTGAACAATGGGACCGGAGTGCCACGCAACGTTTCTAGAGGCTCTAGATCGGTCACCTGCCTCCGACTGGTTCCATTTGCCCCGATCACGCAGACCTCGTCTCCGGAACCATCGAAACAGACAAAAGCCAAACGTGATCCGTCCGGCGCCCACGTCGGGCCGCCGAGCATCACCGGCAAACGCTCCAGGGGCGCGGACACCAGGGCGCTCCACCGGCTCCTCGAATTGAACGAGTCCAGATTCGACATCGACGACGACAAGATGACCCTGGTCTCGATCGATGAATGCGATAAACCGGCCGTCAGGAGACCAGGCCGGTCTCCCGCCAACCGGGGCATTGCTGAGTTGTCTCGAACTCTCGCCGAGAGCGGCGAGATACAGGCCGTCCTCGTTTCCCCATGCGACCGAATCGCCCACTGGAGACCAGGCTGGTATTCCCGCCGACCAGCCGGTCCACCCAGGTACACCCTGTGGAGTCTGGAGGACATAGATGCCGGATTCCGCCCCGGTCGCCCCACAGCTCACGAGAATGATTGTCATGGTTACGAGAATAGCGCCAAGCCCATACCGCCGTGCCGATGCCTTTAACGCGCTTCCGCTTCGGAGCTCGTGGCCGGCCGCGGTTGATGCCGCTCGGCGCGAATCCGCGGTTGCGCATGTGCGCGCATGCCGCTCATCACACGGGTGCCCATTCGACTGTACCAGCCTCCGTACGCAGGACGGGTAAATGCTCCAACTCCTGGGAGCCAAGGTCGGCCTCATCCGTTGCCGTAACGCAAATTTGCGCGCTACGGGAAGCCAGGGTCGCGACAATCTTTCCACGATGCGCAGCATCGAGTTCGGATAGGACGTCGTCCAGCAGAAGCACCGGTTGCTCTCCAGCCGCCTCCGTCAACAGATCGAGTTCCGCGAGCTTGATTGCGACAACGGCGAGCCGTTGCTGTCCCCGTGAACCGTAGCGTCCGAGGTCAGCCCCATTCGCGGAGATCACGAGGTCATCGCGATGTGGGCCGATGATCGTCACGCCACGGCGCAGCTCTTCGGCTCCATTTTTCCCCAAACTGACTGCAAATGCTGCCGAAAGCAATTGGCGCACCTGTTGCGGCGGGTCTCGCCAGTCTTCCCCTGGTGCAATCGGGGCCGGTATCACTACTCCAGGCGATGCGTACGCCACGGTCAGCGACCCGTCTCCGGTCAGTTGCTCGAAATGATGACAGGCACGAGTCCCAAGTGCCGCCACCGCTCCCAATCGGTACGCTAGGACATCGGTCGCCGCAGCTGTCAGCTCCGCATCCCAGAACGGAAGCTCCTGGGCCGGGCGAGACGAACTGAAGGCAGTCTTATCGCGGGAAAAAGCACGGAGGAGACTGTTCCGCTGTTCCAGTACGCGCCCGTAGTGTGAAAGCGCTCGGAGGTATGTTCGGCTCGCCTGGCTTGCGGCTATATCGAGGTACCGCCTGCGAACGCCGGGGGCGCCTGACACGAGATTGACGTCCTCCGGTGAGAAGAGGACGCTCTTGATCTGACCAACCGCATCGAGCGCGCGCACCGGCCGGTCATCGAACCGGACGAATTTTTTGAGTGAACCCGGGCCGCGGTCATGAAGAGTTAGCCCAATCTCCAACTGATGCGGCCCATCAGCACGATCGAAGTTCCCCCGGATGCGAGCGTACGGTGGGATGCCCAACTCCTTCCCACTCTCCCAATTGGCGATCTCTCGCTCAGCGGAAGTCCGGGGTGACCGGGTCGTAGCGAGCATGGCTATCGCCTCGAGGATCGTTGACTTTCCGGTTGCGTTGGGTCCGATCACCCGGAATCCGGCCGGTTCGATCGGCAGCCGAAGGGTGCGATACGACCGGAACTCATCGAGTTCCAGATGCCGCACATTCATTGGGGAAGTGATCCAGGTGGCGTCAGTGGGCGCCGATAACCATCGGCATGATGACGTATGTATAGGCTTCCGAGTCCAACGGCCGCACCACGCCGGCCTGATTCGACCCGTTCATTGCGATCGTGACGCGCGGCGTACGAAGGATGGTTAGTACGTCGACAAGATACCTCGAGTTGAAGGCGATCTCTCCCTCTGGACCCTGAAGCGCAGCCGCTACGTCACTTTGGCTACTTCCGCGCTCTGCGGCCGTGGCGGACACTTCAAGGTTTCCCAGGGCCAGCTCGTCGGTCCCCGACTTTGCACTTAATCGGACGACGTCGTTGTTGTCGCGGGCAAAGAACCCGGCGCGGCGAACCGCGGCCAGAAACTCGTCTCGTCCGACGTCGAGGCGCGTCGCGAATTCGCGAGGCACGATCTGACGGAAATCGGGAAAAGTGCCGTCGATCAGCCGGGAATAGAATTCTGTATCCCCGGTGTGCACGATGAGCTGACCTCGGTTAGCAGTGATCGTCAATTCGATCGGTTCGGTGCGGTCGCCGATTACTCTCGCTAACTCCCTGAGCGCCCGCGCTGGAACGATGATATCGAGCCGCTCAGGAACTGGTAAGGCTAGCTCGCCCTCGCGCACCGCCAAGCGGAATCCATCCGCGGCGGCCATGGTGATCTGATCATTTTCAAGTCGAATCAGGACTCCGGCCAAGACCGGCCGACTGTCGTCGCTGGCGGCCGCAAATTCAACCTGGGCGATCATCTCGCGCAGGGTCTGCGGGTCAACGCGAGCGGTAAACGCTCCGGTTTCGACGTGCGGCAGTACCGGAAACTCTTCCGCGTCGATGCCGTTGATCTCGGCATCCGCGCCTAGGCCTTTGACCTTGAGCGTCAGCCTCCCTGGATTCATCGAAAGGCGGACCGGTTCCGGCGGCAGCGTGTTGACGAACTCGGATAGCAAGCGTGCGTCCACGGTCACTCGACCGGGCTCGTCAACCTTCGCGGGTAACCACGACGTAATGCCAATCTCCTGGTTGGTAGCAGCCAGCTTCAACGAATCGCCATCTGCATCGATTAGCACGTTGCTCAGCACTGGATATGTCGTCTTAGTCGCGACGGCGCGGCTGACAAGCGCCAGCGATCGCTGGAGAAGATCCTGAGGAGAGGAGACGTCCACCTCAACCCACCCACTCTAACTTACTGTCCGTACACATCGCAGCGGAGTATAACATCCCGCCCCGTGGGCCCGGGCTCTGACTCGTTAGTTCTAGGTGGAGTTACCCAGGAGCCGCCGGCTCCGACCAATCTTGACCGCTTGACAGAGGCCAACGAAGATTCTACAATTCGTAATTAGAACAAAAGTTCTACACAGGGAGGCAAGTGATGTCCGCGGAAACACCGTTCGAACCTGCTCGCTTTCTGACCCGCGTCAATGGGTCGGACTACCTCGAAGTCAAGTGGCGGCTCGTCTGGCTTCGTGATCAGCATCCAGATGCAACCGTCGAGACGGAATTGGTCTCGCACAACGAGAACACGGCTATCTTTCGAGCTCGAGTGGCTATTCCCGGCGCCGGGTCGTCGACCGGCTGGGGTAGTGAAACTGCTGGTGATTTTCGGGATTACCTCGAAAAGGCGGAGACGAAGGCGCTCGGCCGGGCACTCGCCGCGCTCGGTTTCGGCACTCAATTCTGTCCGGACTTTGAGTTTGGCGCCGCGGTTGGACGAGTCGTTGATGCTCCAGTCAAGGTATCTAGCCAGAGTCGAAACGCTGCTTCCGCGGCGCGACAAGATACGGCATCAGTAGCGGCTATAGGGCCGGATCAGCCCGCGACCCAGCGACAGCTGCGCTATTTGCAGGCCATAGCTCGTGAGGCCGGGCTAGATGGCGCCGCCCTCGACGAGCGGGCGGAGCAAGAGTTCGGTGTGCAAGCAGCAGCGCTGAGTCGACGAGATGCATCCGCCCTCATCGATCTCATTCAGTCCCGGCCAAATGGCTCTCAATTGGCGTCGTAGGACACCGGGAAGGAATTGGCAATGGCTCAGTGGGTTGAGTCGCCCGAGCGTCTCACGGCGTCTCTCCTGAGAACGGACCTCGATGATCGTCGCAATTCGCTCGAGCAGCGACTCGACGATGGTTATCGCCGAATCGATCAGGCGTCGCTAGCCGGGTCGGACGTTACCGAATGGGAATCGTTCTGGATTCGGCTTCTAGGCGAATATGAGGATGTCTGTCGCGAGTTGCAAGAAGCTGCATAGGGGCTAGTTATCGCACCAAGCAAGACGCAGGCAGTGTGAAACTGCCTGCGTCTCGGCGTCTGTATCGACAAATGCGGTACGAAGCTGCTCTGGTGAACTCCTACGACTCGGAAATGGTGACTTTTTCGAGGGTGATGGGCTCTGTTGGGGTGGAGTTTTCGCCACTCCTACCAGTCACGGTTGGTGTGTTCGCAATCGCGTCGACGACCTCCATGCCTTCGGTCACGCGTCCGAAGATGGTGTAGTTCTTCGGCAATTTGCCCCGTAAATCCTCGAGCACCACGAAGAACTGGCTGCCGTTCGTATTTGGCCCCGCGTTCGCCATGGCCAATGTTCCTCGCTCGTACTCGCGCGCGACAGGCTCATCCGCGAACTTGTACCCGGGCCCTCCTGTGCCAGTGCCGGTCGGGTCGCCCCCCTGTATGACAAAGCCTTTCACGATCCGGTGAAATGGTGTTTGATCGAAGTAGCCGTCCTCGGCCAAGCAGACAAAGTTGTTCACCGTGTTGGGAGCGTCCTCGGGGAAGAACTCAACCTGGATGATTCCCTTGTTTGTCTCAAGGGTTCCCTGATACGTCTTTGTCGGATCAATTCGCATCGCCGGTTGTTCGGAATATTGACGCGGCATATCCTCTCCTCCTCCTATTCGTTGGTCCACACTCCAGCAGTTGTTACCGGCGGTCTGGGTGCCGATACCTGGTTGCGGACTGCTCACCGCCGCGATCCCCGCGGGTGCCGCACCACAGCCAGCCAGAATGAAGAGCGCCGGGACTGCGGCGACCATCATCCATACCGACCCGCGCCATTTCCAGTGCTTCAGCTGGACAGAAGCGGATGCCTTTACGATCATGCCTTTCTCTTCCATCATCGGATCAGCATCGCGTCTCCGAACGAAAAAAACCGGTAGCCCCTGCTTGCCGCCTCTGCTGTATGCATGCAAGATCGATTCCCTTCCGGCCAGTGCACTGACCAGGAGCAGGAGCGTCGAACGCGGCAGGTGAAAATTCGTGACCAGGGCGTCGACCAGTTTCCAGTGGTGGCCAGGAACAATAAAGGTGTCGGTGAAGCCGGCGAAACCGCGTGGATCCTCGTCACACCAGTTCATTCCCAGCGTTTCCAACGTCCGCGCAGATGTCGTCCCAACCGCAACGATGCGACCTCCCCGAGCGCGGCATGCCGCGATCGCTTGGGCGGTCCCCAACGGAACTTCGCACCATTCGCGATGAATGCGGTGGTTGAGGATACCCGCTTCGGAGACCGGACGAAACGTGTCTAACCCGACGTGGAGGGTGACTTCCGCCCACTCCAGACCCTGCTGACGAAGCTGACTGATGAGTTCATCGGTGAAGTGAAGGCCCGCGGTCGGCGCGGCGGCGGAACCCGGGATGCTCCCATACACGGTTTGATACCGTTCGCTATCCGCGAGCTTCTGCCTGATATACGGCGGTAGAGGTGGTTCGCCGTAGGCATCTAGATGCGTGTCTTCATTGTGATGAAACCGGAGGTGCAGCTCCCCGGAGCCGAGGTTCTCCTCCACAGTTGCAACTGCTGAGCGAACGTCAGGATTTCGAGCGGGAAATTCCAGACGGTCCCCGGCCTTGAGCCGCTTCGCCGGGCGACCAAGTGCGATCCAACCATTTGCCCCGCGCCGCAGGAGGAGAATCTCCACTGCACCGCCGGTTGCCGTCTTGAATCCGCGAAGTCTCGCCGGGATCACCCGACTATTGTTCGCAACCAACAGATCGCCGGGCGTCAGCCATTTTCCGAGGACTTTGAATGACGAGTGCTGGATTGCTCCGGTTCGCCGGTCGAGAACAAGCAAGCGGGATGCTTCACGCGACTGCAACGGAACCTGAGCAATCAGGTCGTCGGGCAATTCAAAATCGAAGTCCGCGATGTCCAACCCGGCGGATGCTGTGAGCCGGTCGGCGACGGAGGTTCACCCCTTCAGGCCGCCGAACAGGGTCGGCTGCCGACCGAAATACGCCGGAGCCGCGATGCCAAGATGGGCATATGCGCCTTCTGTGGCCATCCGCCCACGGGGAGTTCGTTGCAAGAAGCCAAGTTGGATCAGATAAGGCTCATACACATCCATCAGGGTATCGGTTTCTTCGCTGATCGCTGCAGCGAGTGTGTCGATTCCCACCGGCCCGCCGCCGAACTTCTCAACGATCGAGCGCAGGATTCGGCGGTCGATATCGTCAAGTCCTAAATGGTCGATATCAAGCATCTGGAGGGCGTCCGTCGCAATCTGGTCGGTAATTGATCCCTGACCACGCACCTCGGCGAAGTCGCGCGCCCGCTTGAGCAGTCGGTTGGCCACTCGCGGCGTGCCTCGAGCGCGGAGGGCTAGCGCCCGTGCACCGTCAGGAGAGATGGGAACATCGAGCACGCCAGCGGACCTGACAACGATCTCCTCCATCGCCTCGTCGCTGTAGAAATCGAGACGCAATACCGATCCAAATCTGTCGCGTAGTGGTCCCGTCAATAGGGCCAGTCTCGTTGTAGCACCCACCAGAGTGAATTTTGGCAAGTTGATCCGCATCGTCCTCGCGGCTGGTCCTTTGCCCAAGACAATGTCAACGGCGAAGTCTTCCATCGCCGAATACAAGACTTCCTCGACGGCGCGGTTCAACCGATGGATTTCGTCGATGAACAATACATCGCCGGTCTTGAGATTGGTCAGAATTGAAACCAAATCTCCTTGTCGCTCGATCGCTGGACCCGACGTGATGCGTAGGCTAACGCCCATCTCAACCGCAATAATCGCGGCGAGTGTGGTCTTGCCCAGTCCCGGAGGTCCATAAAGCAGGACGTGATCCAATGACTCGCCACGCTGTTTTGCGGCATCGATGAAGATCTGTAGCGTCTCTTTGACGCGTTCCTGCCCGATGTACTCGGCTAGTCGGCGCGGTCGCAGACTTCGCTCCACCGGAACGTCCTCGACGAGTTGGCGCGGCGAGACAGCCCGCTCGGACGTTCCGCGGGTTTCGGAGCTACTTTGGATGGCGGAGTTCAGATCGCGAGACATGGGCTTAGTATAGCAGAGAGATTAGAACTTATGTTCGCTTTCCGGCTCGGCAGGGAACATCACCGGGACCCGATCGTGCACGGAATAATGTCGCTCACACCTGTCACAGACCAGCTCAGTTCCAACTGCGCGAACCGGTGCGTGGTCCACTGGACAGGCGAGCAGGCGAATGAGCCACGGCTCGATACCGGCTCCAGCGGTCGCGGGCGTGAACCTGAAGGTCCACTGCGGCTCGGCAAATTTCCGGCGTTCAGGCATGACCGGGCCCAACCCGCTGGTTGACCACGTCTCGAGAGACTTCCTGGGTCGAGTGCGACAGTCGCCCGGAAGTAGACCCATCCAATTCTTTGGGATGGCCGCGGCTTGGAATGGCGTCTGGACGAATCCGAAAATTGAACTTAGTTCGGAACGCCTCATAGAAGTTGGTCGACTTCAGCATGACAAGCTGAAACGGATGCTCGCCTCGCGAGACTCTTACGACGTCCCATTGTTGAAGATGCACGTGCTCCCGCCCATCGAGGATAAGAGACGCATCGTGGTCGTTGGCGACTACCATCTCAATGACTGCTTCCTCGGGAACAACAAACGGGGTCCGGATAGGACTGTGGCAAGAAATCGGGACAATGGCAAATCCCTTCACGCCGGCAGTCAGAATCGGCCCCCCCGCTGCCATTCCGTAGGCAGTGCTGCCGTGAGGTGTTGCGACGATCATGCCGTCGCCTGGATAGGTATTGACGTAGTGACCATCGATGTAAATCTCGATGTCGACCATCCGCATCCCCGAGCGCACGACAACGTCGTTGATGGCCCAACCCTGCGGAACAGCGTCTCCTTCACGCACTAACACCGCTTGCAAGGTCGGCCCCCGTTGGACGGAGTACTCGCCTGTCAGCAACGCATCGATCGCTGGCTTCCAGTCACGTTGTTCGATCAGGGCGAGGAACCCGACATTGCCGAAGTTGATCCCGAGCAATGGCACACCTGGATACGCGTTCGCCGTCCGAATCATCAGTCCATCACCACCGAGGACGATAATCGCATTCACCTGTTTGTCGGGATCTGATACCAACTGCTCCTCGAGGACCACTTCAACGCCAGCATCGTTCAGTGCTTGGGCAATTGTCGCCGCGAACGCTCTTGCCTCTTCTTTGCTCCGCGCCGCAATCAAGCCGACGCGTTCAGGTCGTTCCTTGACTTCGGATCGAGAAAACATAGGTTGCAGCAGCAATGGCTCGCTCACGTATCGGTCAACTCCCGTTCCGCAGTCGTAGACCAGTGCGGGGTCAAATACGTTTCAGCGTCGTGGACCGCTCGGAAACGGTACAGACGTGCCGGACGATGGCTACCTTCTCGCCGAGTATCGGCAGTTGCCTCTAGGATGCCCGCCGCGTGGATCCTGCGCCGGAAATTACGCTTATCGAGCTCACGATTCAAGACCGCTTCATAGATGTGCTGCAGTTCACTCAACGAGAAACTTGGGGGCAACAGGTGAAACGCGATTGTCGTGTATCCGAGTTTAGCCCGCAGACGCAGCAGTCCATATTCAATGATGTGTAGATCCACGGAGTTCGCATCCGGAATTGCTCCGGCATCAAACCACGCTGCGCCTTCCCGCGGCAATTCGGCGGCGTCCCCGATTGCCAAGCCCAGATAGGTCACGCTCACAATCCATTCCCCGCTCGTCGATTGCGACAGCGAGTACAGCTGCTCCAGGTAGCGGACCGGGATCCCTACATGGTCGGCCAGGATCCGAGCGGCAGTTTCATCCAGGCTCTCGTCAGGCGACGGAATCCCACGCGGCAGAGACCGGCAGCCGTCTCGCTCCTCGAGTGCTACCCACAAGCAGCCGTTGCCGACCGTGAAGAGCACGACACGAACATCCACCTGCGGGGTCCGATTGTGCGGTTCTTTGTCGTCATCGAGTTTGATAGTCACCGCCGGCCCGCCTTACTCGGCCGTGGACGTGCCCCTCCGATTGCCCGGGATTTTCAACACGTTAGCGGCCCTTTTTTCAGTGTAGACATCAATGCAGGAGGTGGACAATAGATCGTAGGCCGGAAGGACCGCCGTGAGAGCGCCTCTAGCAGTTGGGGTACATGGCGCCGCTCGTACGTTCGGCGGTGAACCCGCGCTCAACGCGTGGAGCACCGAGGCCGACGACAACTCCCAAACCGAACATCGTCGCCACCATCGAGGTTCCGCCGTAGGAAAGCAGTGGAAACGTGAGACCGGTCAGCGGTAGCACCCGCAGCGTGCCCCCGGCGATGAGAATCAATTGGATCCCAAACAGCGCGGCTAAGCTGAAAGCGAGCAGCGACCGAAATCCGTCGCTCGCTCGTAAAGCCGCCAGGGCGCAGCGGCAAACGAGAATACCCGCCAGGGTGAGCACAGCCAGTGCTCCCAACCAACCGAATTGACTGCCAACGGCCACGAGTACAAAATCGGTATGGATCTCCGGAACGCTCACGCCCGGCGTGGTGCCTCCAAAGCCTTTGAAACCGCTCGCCGCGAGGGTGTAGTCCGCTTGCACAAACTGGAAACCAGAGCCCGCGGGGTCGCGCCACGGGTCGAGCCAAACGGAAATCCGATCTTGAACTCTCGGTGTCACCGCGAATGATGCCCATGCGGCGACTGCGAGCAATCCCCCCGCGGCAACAAAGGAAGACTTGGTCCGAACGACGCCCGCGACTGTCGCTACCGCGCCCAAGACTACGAGGGCGGCCATCCCGAGGTCATTCTGAAACACGAGGACGGCAACCGCGCTGAGCACCGCCCCCACGAGAGGAAGTAAGTACGGAGCCGGAGGGAGATCAACTGCCGCAAGCCGCCAGGGCGCCGCCACCAGGTGACGGCGTTCGTAGAGGAACGACGCAACAAACCCCGCCAGGAGCAATCGGGCAACTTCCGATGGTTGAAATTGTGCGGGCCCTACTCGGAGCCACAAGCGCGCACCATTGATGGTTTCGCCAAATCCGGCTGTTACGGCGGTGAGCAAGAACGCAATCGCAAGGAGCGTGAATGGATACTTCCTGATCTTTTCCACGCGAAGTGCAAACACGGCGCCGGCGACCATCGCGGCGAAGCCCGCCGTGACGAAGATGCTATGGCGGAAGGCAATTGTTGCGAAAAACGGCTGCGCGGGACTGGCAACCCTAGCCAGTAGAACGAGCGTCGCTGTACCGATACTGGTAAGCATCGCGCACAGGCAGACAAGCACGAGATCGAACCGAGGCACGAACGCTCTAAGAGCCAGGGTAGCGGCTATTGGAGCCACGGTCGCAAACGCCAGGACGACGCGCAATTCGCGGACCAAGCCCCATGATTCGGCTTCTGGTAGCGATGCGAGACCTACTCCAACCAGCAACGTTGCCACCGGCAAGAGCGGAAGGAGGGCGGACTGCAACCGCCCTACACGCGGCTTCACGAGCTGCCTAGACGATCGCCGATCAAGGAGACGGACTCGCTCCAAGGCATCGGCCGTGATGTGTTCAGGTTCTGTCAGGATTGCGTGATCCAGGGCGGCTTCGCAGCGGCAAGAGCGCTCTGGTAAGCCGTGCTCGGCGAGCTTCTTGACAATCAGGCTGGCCGCCTCACGGTTTGCTTGCAAGTTTGAGCTGACTATCTCGACGCTGACATCCGCCTCACTATCGTGCCAGACGTCGTAGTCCGTTACCAGAGCGAGCATGGCGTAGCACAGCTCCGCCTCCCGAGCCAGCCGCGCTTCGGGCATTGCCGTCATGCCAATAACCGTGGCTTCCCAGGATCGATACAGATTCGACTCTGCTCTCGTCGAAAACTGCGGTCCCTCGATACACACGTAGGCTCCCCCCCTCCGCACCGGCCGCCCGGCCTCGGTGGCCGCTTCTTCCAGGGCATGTTGGAGCTGCTGGCAAAATGGATCCGCAATGCCCACATGGGCGACGATGCCTTGTTCGAAGAACGAATGATCCCGGCGAACCGTTCGGTCAATGATCTGATCCGGCACGACTCGAGTGCGGGGTGGTAGCTCTTCACGGAGACTGCCAACTGCGCTCAAGCTCACCAGATGGGTAGCGCCTAGTTGCTTGAGCGCATAGATATTTGCTCGATAGGGAACCGTCGTCGGTGAAAAAACGTGTCCGACCCCATGTCGAGCCAGGAACAGAAGTTCAGTCTCGCCTACTCGGCCACGGGCGATCGGCCCGCTTGGTCGTCCAAAAGGCGTTTTGATCGGCACGCCGAGGCTATGCCGTAACTCCGGGAGGTCGTAGACACCGCTCCCGCCGATCACCCCTAATACTGGCATTCAATCCCTCTGTCCCAGGCGGCTTGATTCTCTCGAAGTGCACCGCACAAATCGCTCGCATGTCTGAGCCCTTAGTCCAATGGTATACTCGCGAAATCGAGTGCTCATAAGAGCCGATTTTTTGTGTCTGCAATGGTGGTTTTCCGGAGAGGGATCCTTAGTCATGGCGCTTCAGCGCGAGCAAAAAGAAACAATCATTACGCAATTTCAAACCCACGCGGCTGATACCGGGTCGCCCGAAGTGCAGATCGCGCTCCTCACTGAGCGAATCAACGGTCTCACAGATCATCTTCGCGCTCACAAACATGACTTTCACTCTCGGCGCGGACTTCTCAAGTTGGTGGGGCAACGCCGAAGATTGCTTGCCTATCTAGCGAACAAGGACGTAGAGCGCTATCGCGCCACGATCGCGCGGCTCGGGCTTCGCAAGTAGTCGTTGAGTCGTGTTCCGGCCCACGACCAGTGCCACCTCGGGATTACAGGGCAACCAGGACGGCTCAGGGCGCAGGGCCCTGAGCCGTTTCCTTTCATCTGAGCCAGAGGCAGGTGACAGCCGGTGCGAGGAGGTGATTGGCACAGAAATACAATAGCCAGGGAGAGATCACGGGTCCACCTGGGGTATTGGAGTCTGCCCGGCGCGCATCGGCGGGCAGACTCCAGTCCCTCAAGGCAAGACACCGCATCCTCGCTTGGCGCTTGGTAAACGTACGTCACTGTTCTGAGAATTCGCTCGAAAGGAAATCATCATGTCCAGCACCCATCTCGCCAACGTCACCCGTGTCCAGGAGGAGATAGCCGGTCGGACCCTGACCTTGGAAACAGGACTCATCGCGCAACAAGCGGACGGCGCCGCCGTTGTCCGCTATGGCGACTCTATTGTGCTCACGACCGTGGTCGGGGAACGCGAGCCGAACGCCTCGGTTGGCTTCTTCCCGCTCACCGTCGACTACGAAGAGCGAATGTATGCGGCTGGCAAGATCCCGGGCGGCTTCATCAAGCGCGAGGGACGCCCTACTGAAGCGGCCACGCTCGCCGCCCGGCTGACCGATCGTCCGATTCGACCATTGTTTCCCAAGGGCTACAAGGCCGAGGTTCAAGTCATCACCACGGTAATGTCGGCCGATCAGGAGAACGACCCGGACACTCTCTCGATCATTGGTGCTTCGGCGGCGCTGACGCTCTCGCAGATTCCATGGGATGGCCCGATCGGGGCGGTGAGAATCGGCTATATCGACGGCCAGATTGTGGTGAATCCGACGTCGTCCGCGCTTGAGGAGAGCCAACTCGATATGGTTGTCGCCGGTACCCGGGACGCCATAATGATGGTCGAAGGCGAGGCAGACCAGGTTCCGGAAGACGTGCTCGTCGCAGGCATTGAGCGCGCTCACGAAGAAATCAAGAGGATCGTTGACCTGCAGCTGGAATTGCAGAGGCAGGCGGGTAAAGACAAGTGGTCATTTACGGCGCCCCCTGCCGATGAGGCACTGGATACCCGTGTTCGCGCGTTCCTCGGGAACCGTCTGCGCGAGGCAATCAACAACCCGGACAAGGTGCTTCGATTAGAAGGCACCTCAAACCTGAAACATGAGCTCATTGCCCACCTGGCCTCACCAGGAGACGACGAAGACGCTCCCGCCGGATCGGCGGACATTGCCGAAGCATTCGAAGCAATCCTCAAGGAAGAGGTCCGCAGCAGCATTCTCGGGGAGGGCATTCGCCCTGACGGACGCCGGACAGATGAAATTCGACCCATCTGGATCGAGACCGGCTACCTTCCTCGCACCCACGGGTCTGCGATCTTCACTCGCGGTCAGACTCAGGTCATCACCACGGTTACTCTCGGATCCACAGCTGAAGAACAACGTCTTGATTCAATCGGCCCCGAAGAGCGGAAGCGCTACATCCACCATTACAACTTCCCACCCTTCAGCGTCGGCGAAGTGCGGCGGCTGCGCGGTACCAGCCGGCGTGATATCGGTCATGGTGCGTTGGCAGAGCGAGCGTTGATCGCGGTCATTCCCGATGCGGAAGAGTTCCCCTACACGATGAGACTCGTTTCCGAAGTCGTGAGCTCGAATGGTTCGACGTCCATGGCCAGTGTCTGCGGCAGCACCCTCGCACTCATGGACGCGGGAGTGCCGATCGATGCAGCGGTGGCCGGAATCGCGATGGGCCTCGTCTCCGAGGCCGAGACTGGCCGATACGCAATCCTGAGCGACATCCAGGGGATGGAAGATGCGCTCGGCGACATGGACTTCAAGGTGGCTGGCACTGAGCAGGGTGTCACCGCCATTCAGATGGATATCAAGGTCAAGGGGATAACACCCGAGATCATGCGGGAGGCGCTAACCCAGGCTCGGTTGGGTCGCCTCTTCATTCTTGGGGAGATGGGGAAGGCAATCGACAAGCCGAGAGGCGAGCTGTCCCAGTTCGCACCGCGCGTCATCCGCCTCAAGATCAACCCTGAAAAGATCGGGGCGGTGATTGGCCCGGGTGGCAAGATGATCCGGTCGATCCAGGAGGAAACCAATACCCGCATCGACATTAACGACGACGGCACTGTGTCGGTGGCGTCGACGGAATCGTCCGGAGCCGACGCCGCGATTCAGCGAATTCTGGGCTTGACCCAGGAACTCCGCATCGAGCGCGGAGAGATCTACAACGGCAAGGTCGTCAGCATCATGCCCTACGGGGCGTTCGTCGAGATCCTTCCTGGCAAAGACGGTCTGGTTCATATTTCCGAGCTTTCCGAGGATCCAGCAATCCGCGTCAATCGCGTGGAAGATATCTTGAGTGTTGGCGATGAGATCACGGTGATGGTGACGGAAGTCGCTCCAAATGGGAAAGTCAGCCTCTCACGCCGAGCTGCACTCACCGGGGAGCTACCGGAGCCAAAGCCGGAGCGCCCGCCCCGTCGCGAAGACGACAGGGGGGACCGCCCGCCGCGGCGTGACGATCGCGGATTTCGCGGTCCGTCAGGTGGCGGTCGAGCGGATGGGCCGCCTCGTCCGGACCAACCGCGTTCCGACCGAGACGTGCTCGCTCGACCAGGAGACAGCCGTAGACGACCTGTAAATCCCGGCGGGCACGAATAGATCAACACACGAGTAGCTAGCGATTCCGGCCCCTGCCGCATGCGCCGGCAGGGGCCGGGGTTTGGCATCATTGCGACGCGGTTGGTAGGATCAATGTGACTATCACCAGGAGCCCACGCCCTCCAACCAACACTGGAGACCTCGTCCTCATGGTTGACTCAGCCGCAGCAGAACGGAAAGAGATGGAACTGACCGCACTGCTGGAGACCATGGGATCGGTCTTGATCTCGTTCTCTGGCGGCGTGGACAGCAGCTATCTGCTCAAAATCGCGCATAGGGCGCTGGGCCCGAACGCGGTGGCCGCGACCGGATTGTCTCAGACGTATGCTGCTGAGGAGATGGACGAGGCCAAGATCATCGCTAGCGAGATCGGGGCTGAGCACGTATTCGTCGATACAGCAGAGCTAACTGACCCGCGTTACGCCGACAACACGCATCAGCGGTGCTTCTTTTGCAAGTCCGAGCTGTATTCCCGTCTTACGGACCTGGCTCAGGCGCGCGGGATCAGTTTCGTCATCGACGGCTCGAATTCCGACGACCTCGACGATTTCCGCCCCGGCATGCGTGCTGCGCGAGACCTTGGCGTGCGAAGCCCGCTCCAAGAGGTTGGGCTGAGCAAATCGGAGATCCGACTCCTCTCCGAGCGGCTCGGGTTACGAACTTGGGACAAGCCGGCCATGGCGTGCCTTTCGTCTCGTTTCGAGTACGGAGACCCGATTACCGTGGAAAAACTGAGGCAGGTGGCCGCTGCCGAAAGCGCCGTTCGAAAACTTGGCTTCCGGGGCTTTCGAGTACGGCATCACCAGGAAATAGCGCGGCTCGAGATTCCGCGGGAACAATTTGGTCTCGCCATCGAGCGCGCGGACGAGCTGGTTGAGGCCCTTCGTACGGCGGGTTACCGACACGGAGTCCTCGACTTGGCGGGTTACCGAAGCGGAAGTACGAATGAGGTGCTGAATGCGCGTCTCAAGTCGCGCGGACTACGGCGTTCGAGCGCTCTTTGAACTGGCGTTGCGAGCAGGGCAGGGTCCTATTCACAGCAAGGAGATTGCCACGCGGCAAGAGATTCCTGAGGCATATCTCCACCAGGTGCTCGGGGCATTAAGCCGGGCTGGATTGATCAAGAGCACCCGCGGTCCCCTGGGAGGGCATGAACTGGTGGGGCAACCATCGGAGGTCTCGATCTTCGCCGTCTTGAGCGCGCTCGATGGCGTCGATCAGAAAACGCACCCGCACCCGGATGGGATTGGTGCGGCCGACGTCGTCCACGAAGTCTGGCACGAAATGCAGGAGCAGGACGAACGTCTGCTCCGATCGATTACCTTACAGACGCTTGTGGACCGCCGCTCGGACCGGGCGCCAAGTGCCAACTATGCAATATAGGCAGCGGACCGCCTCACGTGTGTCCCCAGGCGGTGCGTGGCTCCCCGACTAGGACTCGAACCTAGAACCTACCGGTTAACAGCCGGGCGCTCTACCATTGAGCTATCGGGGAATAAGATCGACCGAATTTTACCACACCTACCATGCAAATCCGGTCGTGCAGCCAGCGGCAATTCTTTGGCTGCTACCGTCTCTTATGTGACTAGGCGATCTAGTTGTCCGAGTTTTCTTGCGCTCTCGGTGGACTGGGCAACGGGTCCGACCAGAATCCATTGTCAGTACCTCGCGACCCCGGCAGAGTTGTATCCGCGGGACTGATGAGACTTTGATCCTGCGTGCTTCCCATAGCACTTTCGTCTTGATTTTCGGCCCTAGCTCGGAATCCGGATCGAACGCGTGCGGACTCACCAAGTGAAGCAATGCGACGCGTCACGGCAGAGGCTCCGCCGCCGGCGCTAACTGCGGCCCGCCCGCCAGAACCAGTAAGTGCATCTGTGAATGCATCCAATTCTTCGGGTTCGATTCCTACCCGCTGCGCGGCGGCGGTCATCGCCCGTTGTCGCCGACCAATGCGTGCGTCTTCGAGGACCCTGAGAGTATCAGGGCCGGTAAGAGGGGCATCCAAGGTCGCCTTATCAACCGGGACGGCACAATAAGGACAGACATCCCATCGCACGTCAATCAGGCGCGAACAGGCAGGGCAAGGACCCTTCAATCGGGTCTGGCAGTGGGGACAGAGGACGAACTCCGGGTCCACGCTGCGCTGACATCCCGGGCACAGTGGTAGGTCATCCAGATCTTGCAGGAGGTACTCCTCTTCAAGCGCGCGTTGGAACGCCTGGTCAAGGGTCTCTTTAGGCCGAAGAATGAGGTAGAGCAATAGCCCCGGCACAAAAAACAGCACGACAAGAAGCGTCGAAAAAACCTGAGTAAAAACACTCCGACTTCTGGATTCAATATCTCGAAATGTCCATGCTACGAGCGCAAACCAAACCGCTATCAGATACGCGATCCCAATAGCGAGCAGAAACTGGGCGCCTCGTGCGGCGGTTTCGACCACGTACTACGTCCCTCGATGATCCGGCGATACTGAGAACAGCCACATCTAAGCGTACCCGATGCGCTCAAACCGCCTGATGGGCAAGACAAACACACTCGCGCCTCCTGCCCCTTGCTCGGTCGGACCAGGGATCCAGAACTCTGCTCGTTCAGCCATCGGACGCAACGGCTGCGCTTGCCTCGCCCGTCCGCGTGCTCGTGCTCGCACCGTTGTCAGGACGTCAACAACGAGATCGTCCTCTACGCCCACCACCACCGCAGCCAGGCCCGCGCTTCCGACGATGGTGTCGCCCTGAATCTGGGTGGCTGATAATCCAATCGAGGCAAGATCCGTCAAGAGCGAATCCACGTCAGCGGAATGCACGACAGCGAGGACGAGTCTCAACCCACTACCTTCTGGCTCGGTTTCTCGCGCAGCGATCGAGTACTGGCCGCCGACAATTCGTTGAGGTTTACCGCCCGGGAAACGTCGGCCCAAACCTGATCTTCCGAACGTGAAGCGTCCACCACGTGCCAGCGCACTGGATCAGCTTCGGCCAGCCAATGGTATGCGTCACGTACGCGAGCATGAAACTGAACGGTTTCTTTGTCTAATCGGTTGAGTTGACCCTCATGCGTAAGCCGCCGCCGAAGCGCCATCTCTACGGGAAGATCGAGCAGGACCTTGGTGTCCGGTTCCAATCCAGCGGTCGCCACGAGTTGCACAGCATCAATTCCGTCCTTGTCCAGTCCTCGGCCGCCCCACTGGTACGCCAACGAAGAGTCGGTGAATCGATCGGTGACAACAATCGCGCCGCGTTCTAGCGCAGGGCGAATTACCTCGTCGACAAGCTGCGCACGAGCGGCTGCGAACAAGAGCGCTTCCGCCCGCGGAACGATTGTCGCTGATTCTTCACTCAGGAGCATCGATCGGATTTGTTCCCCAAGGTTGGTGCCACCTGGTTCTCGGGTCAGCATTGCATCGAGGCCAGCCGCGCAAAACACCCGAACGAGACGCTCAGCTACTGTCGACTTACCCGAGCCATCAAGCCCTTCGAGGGCGATGAACATGCCCACCAACCGATCAGCCTATGCCGTCCCGGGAAATTTCTACGCGCCTGTGCGGCTCGCGGCCAAGGCTCCTCGAAGATAGCGCATATCGTTCCGCGAGCTGATGCTGAACCTGGCGAATTCGGGACATTTGAGGAGAAAGCTGGACCGGCGGGCCGCCGTCGATTACCGAAGAGATCGCGTCCTCAGCTTCCGAGATTGCGGCCAGCAACGGATCGTCGGCGGGACCACTCGTACTCGAGTTCACGTCCTCGATTTCCGGTCTGCTTACCTCCAGCACCGCTCGTTCGTCGTGCGTTCGAGTTGGGAACAGTGTGCTCAGCAGCTGTTCCATCTGGACGCCCGTGTTCGACCGCAAGACGTATACGGGCATTCCGCGAGCTTCGGCGTCACGGATAGGTTGCGCTCGTTGCCGAAAGTAGTTCTTCAAGGTCAGCACAATGTCTGCATCACGAGGGTCTCGAACGACTGTTGCCGGAACGCGAAGCACCTGTATCGCATGTTCCAAGCGGTTGCGACTAACGCCGAAGCCATAGATCCGAAGCGGACGTGCCTCGGTGCCCCGGCGGCGCGGTGCCGCCGGAGGCGGGCTGTCGGAAACTGGCGCGATCTGCCGGGAATCCATCCGGATGCCGTTTTCATTTGTCCCAATCGCATAACCGTTGAAAAGCGTCGCATCGCCTGGCGCTGAGGAACGAATTGCTCGACCATTCTCCCGCCGTGGACTGGCTTCCACTCGCGGTGCGACAGTGATGGCTACTTCACCGTCTTCTTCCCGGCGCCGAAGCTCGGGGCGGGGTACACCGCCGCGCAATATGACATCAACAGTAGAGGCGACGTCGTTGTGAACCGCAACCTGATCACGATCGACGATTTCGATGATCACGTCGAACGTTGGTGGGGCTTTGCGCTCCAAGATCGATTTCTGAGTTCCGCGACGTCGCGCTTCTTCGTCAGATAACGTGACCGACTGGATTCCTCCGATCAAATCCGCCAACGTCGGGTTCATCATCAGGTTCTCAAGGGTATTGCCGTGAGCAGTACCGATGAGCTGCACCCCCCGCTCCGCAATAGTTCTGGCGGCCATGGCTTCCAATTCAGTGCCGATCTCGTCGATGACCACAACTTCTGGCATATGGTTCTCAACCGCCTCGATCATGACGCCGTGTTGGTCGGTAGGAGTCGGGACTTGCATCCGCCTGGCGCGGCCGATCGCTGGATGCGGTATGTCGCCATCGCCGGCGATCTCGTTTGACGTATCAACGACTATGACTCGCTTGTGCAATTCATCCGCAAGGACGCGCGCCGTCTCACGCAGGAGCGTCGTTTTCCCGACTCCAGGTCGACCGAGCAGCAGCACGCTTTGACCTGATTCGATAAGATCGCGCATGATGGCGATCGTGCCAAACACCGCGCGGCCGACGCGACACGTCAGCCCGACGATTTCGCCAGATCGATTGCGAATAGCGGAGATTCGATGAAGCGTCCGCTCAATGCCCGCCCGGTTATCACCACCGAAGGCGCCAATCCGCTCGGCGACAAACGCTAAGTTCTCGCGATCGATTTCCCGATCAGTCAGGGTCAATTCACCGCGCTGAAACCGAGCTTCTGGCAAACGCCCTAGATCCATTACGATCTCAACCAGATTGTCGTAGCCATCGCGCAGCCCCGCCTCTGCCACGGCTTCAGAAATCCTTGGTGGGAGCACCGCGAGAAGTACATCGAGATTGTCCGTGCTCGCGAGCTCGTATGCGGGTCTAACCGCGTCGCGAGTCCCGTCCGGCAGCCCCTCGCGAGGTGTCGTCGACAGTTCAAAAGTCATAACGCTCCGTCCGTTGGCTGACCTTCAAGAAACGTGGGAATGCGGCGAGGCATGGCCTGGCGAAGTTCGACCGGAAAGTGCACCGGATCAAGTGCAACGGTTCTGGCTGTGGCGGTGGTGTAGCGAATCAGCAACTCCTGCTCTCCAATTTCCGAGAATCCACGAGCGGTCAGTTCATCCTTCATATCCAAGTGATAGGTGCGCAATACGCAATACGTCGGACGCGGACGTCCTCGACCTGTTTCAGCCATTACGCCATCCAGAAGAAGCCCCAAATGTGGCCCTTCCCCTGGCGCCACCACCGCATCGATCATGCCAGCACGAGAACCGCGCGTGTAGCGCGCGTAAGCGGCAAGTTCGCCGTCTGCTTCGAGGATCCAACCGGTCTGACGCACCCCACGAGGCATGCGTCGCGATCGATCCATATGCCAGAAATGGCTCGTAAGCGCTTCGATTTCCTGCACTTGACGCGGTGCTGACGCGGCGTAAAGCTGGTGAATCGCCCAGGTATCAGCGGGTTCCTGATCTCGTAGAGCTCTCGCATTTCTCGTAACCGGGGAAAGACTCTCTGCTCGGAACACAGTTTCTCGCGCATATGGAGTCCAGCCGCTTTGGCGAATGGCGTCCAGGAGCGGGTGGCCAACTGGAATACGCGCAAAAAGCCTCCTTACGCCGCGTAGGCCAGCTGCCCGGACGCTGTGTGTGAGCAATGCTTCCCACACTGGCTCGGGATCGTAGACCCCGGTTGACGCTCCGACCGCCGAAATTACCCATCGACCATCTGGCCGTCGCGGCGAAAATCGCACAAATCCAACCTGCTGCCCATCGGCAACCGCAACGAAGGCCGGGCGGTCCTTCCGTAGGACGGGCAATCCGGCCTGGACATCAAATATCCTGGAGCGCGAAAGGACCAAAGAATCCGGGACGTCGAGCCGTAGAACGCCTGGAAATCGCAGCAGCGCAGGGAAGTCACTAATGGAATAGGGCCGGATGCGCAATGCCGGTTGCTGTGTGAGATCGGGGCCTAGATCATCGGACGAGGAGTCAGGAAACCCGGCAGGCGCTGATTGGCCGGAAACAAACGCGGAATCACGCCAAGCGGGGGTAGCATCGTTGAGATGATCGACAGCGTTATCAGGCGTCGCCATTCCTCAGTATTGTAACATCCGGCGCACCAGACTGGATCTCACTCTCCGGGTTGCCGAATTCTGCATTGGCGCGCGCCTCACTTAGAGCACGCGACGGCCGGTGAGCGCCCTTCCCAAAGTGACTTCGTCTGCATACTCCAGGTCGCCGCCCGCAGGCAGTCCACTCGCGGGACGAGAAACGGTTACACCAAGCGGAGCCAGAAGCCGATGCAAGTACGTCGCGGTCGCCTCGCCAGGTAGGTCCAGGTTTGTAGCGACTATCACCTCATCAGGGTTCTCCCGCCCTACTCGGTCGATCAACTCTCGAATTTTGAGTTGATCCGGACCGATTCCCTCCACCGGTGAAACAGCGCCGTGAAGAACATGGTATTTCCCCTTGAATTGCCCTGTCCGTTCAAGGGCAAGAACGTCCAATGGTTCTTCAACGACACAGATCGTGCGGTCGCGGGCAGGGTCGAGGCAGATCGCGCACGGGTCTGATTCGGTGGTGTTGAAGCACACCGAGCAAAGACGCACGCGCTCTTTCACGTCGAGGATCGCCTCGGCCAGCGAGACAGCTTCGTCGCGGGAGGTGCGCAAGAGATGATAGGCGAGACGAGACGCTGTCTTTGGCCCGATCCCCGGGAGACGAGCGAGTTCGTTGATGAGACGTGCTACCGGCTGTGCGGTCGCCGGCCCATGGGTAATGGACATGAATTCAGGATCCCTCGCGAAGGAGCACGATTTGGCATGAACTACCGCGATTGGCGGACGGTGCTTAATTGGCGCTTCCGTACCACTCTGTTCCCGTCAGCTAAATCTCCACCTCGTCGCCCACAAGCACGGGTCGACCGCGAATACCATCTGCCGGGCCGATGATTCCCTCGTCCTCCATCTTCTCAATCAGGCGGGCAGCGCGATTATAGCCAACGCGCAGTCGGCGCTGAAGCATCGAAGCGGATGCGGTGCCTTGTTGCCTGACAATCGAAAGTGCTTGTTCGAACAGTGGATCGTCTTCGGCATCGAGGTCATCTTCGCCGGAGTTTCCAGCACCCGGTAGATCTAGCCACTCTGGTGGGTATCGCGGTACCGGAGCCACCTGATACCAATGTTGAACGATGAAGTGCACATCCCGGTCTTCAATGAATGCTCCCTGGATTCGTTGGGGTTTTGCCGCGTCGGGTGGCAAGAAGAGCATGTCGCCGCTGCCGAGGAGGCGCTCCGCGCCTGGCATGTCCAGGATCACGCGACTATCTGTTAGAGATGAGACGGCAAACGCCACGCGCGACGGGATGTTCGCCTTGATAAGACCGGTCAGTACATCCACCGAGGGTCGTTGAGTCGCAATAATGAGATGAATACCCGTCGCTCGTGCCATCTGCGCAAGGCGCACGAGCAGGGTTTCCACTTCATCCGGCGCAGTCATCATCAAGTCCGCGAGCTCGTCGATGATGACCACCAGATACGGGAGCGTTTCCGCATTGGCTTCGTCAGCCATTTTCATGCGGTAGCCGTCGAGGTTTCGGACACCGAGCTTCGAGAAGAGGGAGTAGCGACGCTCCATTTCGCGGAGTGTCAATCGCAAAGCGCCGACCACTTTGTCCATCTCCGTGACCACCGGGGCCTGGAGGTGGGGGACGCCGTTGTATCCGGTCAGCTCCACCATCTTCGGATCGATCATGAGGAGTTTCAATTCGTCCGGGGAGCGTGTGGAGAGAAACGTCGAGATGATCGCATTGAGGCAGACACTCTTCCCGGCACCGGTTGCCCCGGCGATAAGGAGATGCGGCATGCGGGTCAAGTCGCCGACGACGTAGCGGCCATTTACGTCACGTCCGAGCGGAATTGGCAGCTTCTGTTTCCCTTTTGCGAAGGAAGTCGATTCAAGCGTCTCACGGAGGCCAACGGTCGCGATTTGCGCGTTCGGGATCTCGAGGCCAACCCGAGCGAATCCAGGGATTGGGGCTTCGAGGCGGATGCTTGGGGCTGCCAAGGCAAGCGCGAGATCACTCTGGAGTTCAGTAATACGGCGGACCTTGACCCCGTTGCCCGGTTCGAGTGCGAACTGCGTGACCGCCGGCCCCGGGTTGATTTCTCGGACCTTTGCTTCGACCTTGAAACTGGCAAGGGTTTCCTCGATGAGTGCGGCCTTGGCATGGAGGCTTGCAGCGTCCGGCGCGACATCATCGTAATAGGCGAGACGCGAGATATCAGGAAGTGGCAGAGGCCGAGAGGGTGGTCGCGGAGGTTCGGGCGGAGCTTCAGACGTGCTGCTGGCAGGAAGAGCAGCTGGCTGCGGCTTGCGCGGTGGGACGTTTATAACCGGAGGCAGGATCTCGACCGGGTCTGGAACCGGGGACCGGTCTGGAACCGATCGTTCCTTAGGCGCCCGCGGACGAGTGACTGCGGCCGGCTCGGTGACGGCTATCATTGTTGACTCGCTCTGAACATCGGTGTCGCGCAGCCGTCGTAGCGAGACCGCGAAGCGTCCGATCTTGCTCCCTACGGCCGCAGCTGCCGCGGCGATCGCAGCCATGACGTTCCAGATCGCTTTGAGTAGGGCGCAGACATCGTTAGAGAATGTCTGGAGATCGCTGCCGGCGAGAAGGAAGATGGCCAAAACGCCTGTAGCGAATAGCGCGAGACCGGCACCAAATGGCCCAAGAATGCGGAACGAGAGGCTGGCTACGGCACTTCCAAGTGCCCCGCCCGGAGGCGATTGCACGGAGCGCGCACCGAGCTGCAGGAGACCGACGACGGACACGGCGAAGGCAAATGCGCCAAGGTAGTGACGTGCTTCGAGCACTCTGCCGGGTTGCCCACCGAATGCCCGAAGTGCCGCGAGAGCGAGCAGGACCGGTACGAGAAATGCGGCGTGGCCGAGGGAGCGATCGAGACTGGTTCCCCACCAGGCGACGAGACGACCTTCGTCTCCGCCGCGGCCGATGACATAGGCACTCATAAGGGCGAGGAGAATAAGCAGTATGCCCAGAAGCTCCCGGCGAAAACGTGGTGTGCCGGCAAGCTGCGGGAGTGAATCACGCGCCGCCTGGCGAAAAGCGCCTATGCGTTGTGAAATCGGCAAGCGAGGAGAACGGTGCCGTTTCTTGGAGGGTACGGACCCGGAAGGGATCGTGCGTGTTCTGATGGTCGTCGCCATGACCTGAGCGTGCCTCAGAGGACGTTTTCTGACCGACCTATCGCAGAGATGAACGGCCAGGGTGTCCGTTCACTTTGTGGGAGTATACACGGCAGATCGAGCAGATTGATCTTGCAGGATAAGAACATATGTTCTATTATCGCGGAGAGGGCATCCTCGCTCTCCTGTCGGCGATTCCACGGAGGAGGGACCGTGTCCATCGCCTGTATCGTGATTCCGCATTTTGCTCTACGGGTCGCCCTGCTCGATAGGCCGGAGTTGGACGGGGCGCCGCTGGTGTTGGGACCAGTCCAGGGAGGGCGGCCAATCGTTAACGATGCCACTCCAGAAGCGGCCGCTCATGGTGTCCGGACAGGTCTGGGTCTTCGTGAAGCTGTTGCGCTTTGTCCCGAAGCGGTAATCCTTGCCCCGCATCCCGTCCGCGAGAACGCGGCGGCCGAGCGCATCGTTACGGGACTAGAGATGCTTAGCCCCGCGGTCGAGATCGACGCCGGACAGCCGGGCTGCTATGCCATAGACCTGACAGGCTTGGAACGCCTCCTCGGCCCCCCGCGTCTCGCTACCGAGCGCTTGCTGGCCACCGTACCAGCGCTTTTTCGTCCCCGCGCGGGTGTCGCGCCAAACAGATTCACGGCCCGAGTTGCCGCGTATGGCGCTGCTCCAGGAACGGTCCAGGTGGTTGATCCTCCCGCGATCCGGGGATTCCTCGCGACGGCGCCAGTCTCCCTGCTCCCACTTCCCCCAGACAAGCGGCGACGCCTGGAACGCCTGGGGTTACGCACTCTGGGCGATTTCGCAGGCTTGCCGGCGGCGGCGGTGCAAGCCCGCTTTGGAGCAGAAGGGCGACGTGCCTGGGAACTGGCACGGGGCAACGATTGCGAGCCAGTGCGCGCCCGGTCGCATCCAGAAACCGTAAGCGAATCGCTCACCTTGCCCACCCCAGCCACCAGCCGGGAAACTCTCCTGATCGCCATCACGAGACTCGTGCTCCGTGCATTCGATCGCGACGCGCTACGGAACCGGCACGTACGGCAAGCCCGGCTGCGCGCTTCCCTGGAAGGAGGGCAAGCTTGGGAGCAGGTTACGACCCTGCGCGAGCCCGGCGGTCACAAGCGCCTTATCGAGGCACTTAGCTACCGGGTCCAATCCCTGGCGTTGCCGGGACCGATCGAAGCGCTCACGCTGGAGCTCTCCGGGCTGATCGATGCCACTAGCTGTCAGGAACTTCTCCCTGGCTTCAATTCTCGCCGCCCTCGGCAACTTGCTGAAGCGAGCCATCACCTCAAACAGCGTTTCGGAACATCTGGTCTCTATCGTGTCGCGGAGGTCGAGCCATGGTCGCGTCTTCCGGAGCGGAGACAAGCGTTGATCGCGTACGACCCCTGAATTTTCCTCGTCCGGTGCAGGTAACGGTCGACGAGCAGAGTGGGTTGCCGCTCATGCTGCACGAGCGCAACCGTCGCCGCGAGGTCGAGTGCATCCAGGATTCCTGGTACGTCGATGACGAATGGTGGCGGGACCCAATCAGCCGGTACTACGTCCAGGTTCTTCTACGCGACGGCGCGATCCGTACGCTCTTTCACGATCGCATCGCCGACCGCTGGTTCGAGCAAACGTATTAAGGGTAACGAGGTGTCTGGGTGACAGGGTGATGGGTTGCGGATTGCGGCGGTCGGGCAACTCACAGGGCGCTCTCCCTCCCGACTCCCGTCTCCCGGCCCCCGACACTCCCCCTTATCACCCGAATACTTTGACTTCCTGTCACTCCCAGAAAGACTATGTCGAGCTCCATCTGCACACCGCCTTCTCCTTCCTCGATGGCGCGTCCCTGCCGGAGGAGTTGGTTGGGCGGGCCGCTGATCTAGGCTACCGGGCGCTGGCCATCACCGACCATGATGGGCTCCATGGGGCAATGGAGTTTGCGCGGGCAGCGCGAGCGGCCGGTATCACGCCCATCACCGGCGCCGAACTGACCCTGACCGATGGCTCCCATCTCACCCTCCTCGCGGAAACCGGCACCGGGTATTCCAATCTCAGCCGGCTCATCACCGCTGCTTACGCTGGTCCGAACATCCCACCGGAGAGCGACATCGTCCCCTTCTCCCCACCCCGGGAGGTCTGGAAGCAAGATGAAGAGCGGCAACCTCGTCTCGATCCCTCATTGCTCGCGGACCATGCCCAGGGGTTGATTCTGCTCACCGGCTGCCGACGCGGCGCGCTCTCGCGACTCGTCGACGATGACCGTTGGAACGATGCCCGCGGCCTTCTTGATCGTTACGTCGATTTTTTTGGTCCGCAGAATGTCGCGGTCGAGCTGCAACACAATCTCGTCTTCGGTGATTCCCGCCGCATCGCTGCACTTTCTCGTCTCGCGACAGAGGCTGGCCTGAGGACAGTTGCCACCGGCAATGTTCACTATCACCGTCAGGAGCGCCATCGCCTGCAGGACGTGCTCGTCGCCATTCGCCACCGCACTACACTCGACGGCTGCCATCGAGAACGCCTGCCAAATGCCGAGTTCTTCCTCCGCTCGCCGGACGAAGCGGCCGCGCGGTTCGCGGCTTACCCGGACGCCATACGCAACACCGTCGTTCTCGCCGAGCGCTGCGCGTCATTCGACCTCACCCGTGATCTCGCTTACCTCTTTCCGCGCTACCCGACGGCCCCTGGGCAAACACCGGATGATCTGCTTGCCGAACTCTGTCGCGGCGAGATGCACCGCCGGTATGACACGAAAGATTGGGCGATTGCGGAAGCACGGCTCGATCAAGAGCTGCATCTGATCTCCCGGCACGGGTTGTCTGGCTTTTTCCTGCTCTACCGTGATCTGCTGGAGCTGGCGCGGGAAGTCTCGATCGAGATTCGCGGTGACGATGGCTACGCCGCCACCCTCCCTCCCGGGCGCGGACGTGGCTCCTCCGTCGGCTCGATCGTCTGCTACCTGATCGGGCTATCCCACGTCGATCCGCTGGCGCACAACCTGATGCTTGGCCGGTTCATCAATGACGAGATGAGCTCCATCCCGGACATCGACCTCGATTTCCCGCGCGAGATCCGCGAGCGCCTGATCGAGCGTGTCTACGAGCGTTTCGGCGCCAACCACGCTGCCCTCGTCTGCGCCTTCCCGACCTATCGGCTCCGCTCCGCGGTGCGCGACGTCGGGAAAGCGCTTGGCATCCCGATCGCTGATCTCGACCGCATCTCCAAGCTCAGCGAGCCGCGACAGGCCGGGGATCTTGGCCTCGAGCTGGCGCGCATCCCGGAGTACGCGTCACGCATGGAGGCGCCTCCCTGGCGCTATCTGGTGGAGTTAGCCGGAGAGTTATCTGGTTTCCCGCGACACGTCAGCCAGCATTCCGGCGGGATGATCATCTCCTCCGCCCCCCTCGTCGATCTGGTCCCGGTCCAACCCGCGTCCATGCAGGGGCGCTATTTGTGTCAGTGGGACAAGGATTCCTGTGATGATGCCGGGTTCATCAAAATCGATTTCCTCGCGCTAGGAATGCTCTCGCTGGTCGAAGAGGCGCTGCGTCTGATCCCCGCCAATGGCAAGCCGCCGGTCGATCTCAGCCGTATCGATTTTACCGATCAGGCTGTCTACGACATGATCTGCGCTGGGGACACGATCGGCACCTTCCAGATCGAGAGCCGAGCTCAGATTCAAACCTTGCTACGCACCCAGCCCCGCTGCCTGGAAGATCTCGTCGTGCAAGTGGCAATCGTGCGGCCGGGACCGATCATCGGCGGTGCGGTCAATCCCTATGTCCGGCATCGAGAGCTTGCCCGGCGCGGCATCGCTCCCCCTCTGGAATTCGATCATCCCTTCCTGGAACCGGTCCTGCAGGAAACGTTGGGAGTCGTTCTCTACCAGGAACAAGTCCTCGGCGTCGCGATGGAGCTGGCAGGCTTCAGCGCCGGTCAGGCCGATCAACTCCGTCGCGCCATGACGCGAAAGCGATCGCGTGAGGCTATGACTCGCCTCTGGACGCAGTTTCGCAACGGTGCGCTCGCGCGTGGCGTCGATCTGGCAACCGCCAAGAAGGTATTCAGGAAGCTCATCGGATTCGCCGAATATGGCTTCCCGAAAAGCCATGCCACGGCGTTTGCCATCCTCGCCTACCAGTCGTCATGGCTCAAGCACCACTACCCCGCCGAATTCGTCTGTGCGCTGCTGAACAACCAGCCAATGGGGTTCTATCCTCCCCACGTCCTGACCAACGACGCCCGACGACATCAGGTCCGCATTCTGCCACCTGATATCAACGAGAGCGGCGTAAGATGTTCGATCCACGGCAACGCCGTCCGTATCGGTCTGGGATATGTCGCGACAGTTGGTGAGGACGTCGCCGTCCGCCTCGTCGCGGAGCGCGATACGGGAGGACCATTTCAGTCGCTCGCCGAGGTGGTACGCCGGGTTCCGTTACGGATCGAGGCCGCCGAAAACCTCGTTGCTGTTGGCGCCGCCGATGGGTTCGGTCTTGGTCGCCGCGAGGCGCTCTGGCAGCTCGGCTTGTTCCTACCGACGCGCGCCTTCGGTGGCAAGAATGGCAAGACTCCAGGTCGTCAACTGCCGATCCCTCTGCCCGTCGAGCAGGATATGGTCGAGCTTCGTCCGATGGGTCCCTGGGAACAGATGACCAGCGATTACGGACTTATGGGGCTCTCCCCTCGGTATCACCCGCTCGGCCTGTTGCGCCCGCGCCTACCACGCACCATCCGTTCCATAGCCGAGACGTCACAAATCCCGGATGGCGCACGCATTCAGGTCGCGGGACTCATCGTCTGCCGGCAACGACCTGGCACTGCCAAAGGGATCACCTTCCTCCTCCTGGAGGACGAGCATGGCTTACTCAATGTCATCGTGTTCCCCGACCTCTACAGCGAGCGCCGCCACGTCGTCCGGGGTGAGCCCTTTGTTGTCGTCGAAGGGATCCTGCAGCAGCGCAACAACACGATCAACCTGGTTGCCGAGCGAATCTGGCCACTCTCAGAAGCACGCGCGGAGTTTCGTATCCCAGACAATCTGGGAGAGCCCATTGCGCACGACATCGACGTCATCAACCAGCAGAGTGAGGATCCCGAAACAGGTCTCGGCCAGGTCCGCACAGTTGTGCCGGCCTCGCACAATTACCGGTGAATCACGACACACTGAGAGCTGAAGATCGTTGCTCTAGAAGAGGCCCATCTGCTGAACTGGCGGCTCACCAGAAGAATCCTCATCCCGCTTCACCGCCTCGGCCTCGGCGAGAATCTTCGGTAGCCGGCTGAAATCTTCTTGAATCGTCGCTTTCAACGCCTGTTGATGCAATGCGGCAGCGGGGTGATACATCGGCACGATCAGCCGCCGCCCCACCCGTTTCGGCTGCCCGTGGATGCGCGAGATCCGTTCGCCCGGGAACCACCTTGCCATCGAAAACCGGCCCAGCGTGACGACGACGTCCGGATCGATCACTTCGATCTGACGATCGAGAAACGGCGCACATGCCGCAATCTCATCTGGTAAGGGATCACGGTTTCCCGGAGGCCGCGACTTCACCACGTTCGTGATGAACACGTCGCCTCGCGTCATGCCGGCGCTCGCCAGCAGCTCTTCGAGAAATTTACCGGCCGCGCCAATGAATGGCCGCCCCTGCTGATCTTCATTCCAGCCCGGCGCCTCACCGATCAACATGATCCGGGCATCCGCGGGCCCTTCGCCTGGCACCGACTTCGTCCGCGTCTTGTGCAACTCACACCGCATGCACGCCTGGATCTCATCGACGATCCGCGCCAGCGCTTCCTCACGCTCCTCAATCGTTGCCGTCACGTTGACCTACCTGCACCGATTGCAACCAACCATAATCTCACGAGTATACCCATCCCCTCGCAGCATTTTTTGGCCTAGAGGTCGGACATGACCGGGACCGCAACCTCGCTCCCGGCCTCACCCCACTCGCCTTCTCCTGCATTACGTGCTTTTTGCCACGCGTCAAAGTCAAGCTGGTCCCGCCGCAAACCGAGTGCTCGCTCGGCCAGCGACTGCCAATCTGGCCCAGGGGAGTCATCCCTCAACGAGAGGATTGCGGGGTGTCCCTCATGGCGCGCCAGCCATGATCCCAGAATATGCATGTCGTCGACCGAGTCATGGTCCAGTTCCCTGAGGCCAAATGTGAGAAACCGTTCCCAACGTTGTTGAAGCAGAGACGCAAGTTCTACGGGTGACCCCGCATCCGGAACCTGCAGTTGCGCCCACAAGCGCCCCTGCAGAACCACCATGATCTCACGGCACTCCGGCTTCCCGGCCGGAGTGACCAGCAACACCCAGTTGGCCTCGGTTGACTCTCGGAGCTTCCGCTGCGCTGCGGTCAGTGACAACGATGCTTGCAAATCACGTCGCAAGCGTGACGCCCGCTCGAAATCAAGTGCCGCCGCTGCCTCTTCCAGGCCGGACCAAAGAACATCGTGCAGAGCGTCGTCGCGTCCATCGACGTAGTCAACAACACTTCGCACGAGCGATATGTAGTGGTCTCGGTCCGCTCGGCCAACGCACGGCCCCAGGCAGCGTCCCAGATCGAGCTGAATACACGGTGATCCGTACGAGCGAGCGTCACGAAACGAGCGGGTGCAGGTCCGCAAAGGCACGACCCGGTTGATGAGGTCAACTGTCTTGCGCGCGGTGTTCGCGCTCCGGAACGGACCAAAATAGCGCGCGCCATCATCTTTCCGTGACTTGGCGAGGCTCACTCTGGGCCACGGATTGACAACGTCGACGCGGATGAACGGGTACTGTTCATGCGACCGGAGTGCAGTGTTGTACCGAGGTTGATAACGCCGAATGAGTTGCGATTCCAGCAGCAAAGCCTCGAGTTCAGACCCAACAACTTCGACCTGGATTCGCGAAAGCGATTCGATGAGCCCATCCATCTTTCGCGTGTATCCAAGCGGCTGCGAAAAATAACTTCCAACGCGATCCCGGAGGTTTTTGGCTTTGCCCACATAGACCACATGCTCATTCGCATCCCGCATGAGATAGACACCCGGTGCCCGCGGGATCGTCGCCAGAATCGAGCGATCGACGACGGAGCTTGCCCGGGGCATACGTTCCCGAGGGCGCCGAGTCGTGGGACGACCGATCGATTTCAGGTCTTCGAGCGACTGGAATCCAGCATCACGGGCGTACTCGAAAAGGGTGACGGCCACCTTGCCGGTGACCGTGGCGTCAGGGCCAGCGCGATGACGAGAACTGGATCCGCCTGAAATACCAAGTCGTTGAGCGACCGCATGTAATGTTGGCTTGCGCAGTCCGGGCAGAAGCCGCGACGCAAGGGCGAGCGTGTCGACCCGGTCATTGACGATTGTTGGCTGCCCGATCCGCTTCAACTCCTCATTCAGGAAGCCAAGATCGAATTCCACATTGTGGCCAACGATAGTCGCTCCAGACAGCAATTCAACAACTGTTGCCGCGATCTCCTCAAACGGGGGAGCCTCCTTCAATAAGTCATCGTCAATACCGGTCAACTTGACAATGTAGGCTGGGATTCGGCGACCGGGATGGCACAGCGACTCCCACTGATTTGTCGCAAGTCCGTTACTGAATCGGACAATCGCGATCTCGATGATTCGCTGACGGCTCGGCTGTAGGCCCGTGGTTTCCACATCGATGACAACGAAATCGTCGAGAGGTCCGGCGCCGGTTTGCGGAAGTCCATCAGCCAGGAGCCAGGCCCCGTCGCCTCGAAGTTTCAGAGCCTCATGTTGGCTCAGAACACTGCGCAGCAACGGGCGCCATAAGGCCGGGGAGCCAGCCGAACCAAAGACGTGGGAAATCAAAAGATCTTCGGAGGCGAGACCTCCGTGTTCCGTTATGAACGCTTCTGCCCGCTGAGCAAGGTGATGGAACGGCGCTCCGTTGTCGGCCGCGCTTGGAACTGGATCGCTTTGAATTGACCCTTGATCAGCGTCGGCCATCGCTTGGGCGCGGGCCGACACGCTCGTGAGCGATTCGGCTCCATAGACGGCTATGGTAAACTCGGGGCGTACGGACACCCGCCGCCCTACATTGTACTCAGTCGAAGTCTTGCCTGCGCTGCTCTTGCCAGAGGAGCCACTGCCAATGCCGGACGTCGCCAGCGACACATGTGTCTCTGGAGCGCCGAGTCGATACTCTGCGCAAAGCCATTGAAAAACACAATTACGATTACTATATCCTCGACCAACCGACGGCAACGGACGCCGAGTATGACGCGTTGTTGCGCGAACTGCGGGAGATCGAGACCGCCCACCCGGAGCTGATTTCTCCCGAATCACCTACCCAACGAGTTGGCATAGCCCCTCAGTGCAAGTTCAACCAGATTCGGCACCCTCTCCCGATGCTTTCCTTAAGCAATGTCTATGACCGAGCCGACCTCGACGCGTGGGCGGCCCGGCTCGAGCGCATTCTCCCTGGTGCTCACTTCACGTACGTCAGCGAACCAAAAATCGACGGTCTGGCGGTCGCACTGACGTATCGTCGACGGCAATTTGCAACGCGGGGCCACGCGCGGCGACGGGATGACAGGCGAGGACGTCACGTCCAACCTCCGCACGATCCGCAACGTGCCACTGCGATTGATGGAGTGACAACTCCTCGACCACTCCGAACCTGATAGAGGTTCGCGGCGAAGTCTTCATGCGCCGGGCCGATTTTGAAAAGCTGAACGAGCAAATTCTGCAGTGACGGTGGCCGGCCGTTCATGAATCCGCGAAATGCCGCTGCAGGTTCATTGCGACAACTCGACCCGGCGATCACTGCGCGGCGCCCATTACGACTTCTCGCTTACGGAATTGGCTACGCTGAAGGGGGCCACCTCGATTGCTTCACACACTGAAGCGCTCGACGCACTGCGCCGGCCTGGGCTTCGAGACTTCGCCCGAAGCGGTGATCCATGAATCGATTGACGATGTCTGGGCCCGGTGCGAGTGGTGGCTGAATCGCCGAAGCTCCTTGGGATATCGAGATCGACGGCGTCGTTGATCAAGGTGAACGATCTCAGGCAACAAGAGGAACTCGGGCTTCGTGTCCCGAGAACCCCGTTGGGCAACGGCCTACAAATTCCCCGCTACGCAGCAGACGACCCGAGTCAATGACATCATCGTCAACGTAGGTCGTACTGGGGCGCTGACGCCGCTTGCCATGCTCGAGCCGGTCAATATCGGCGGCGTGATTGTCAGTCGCGCCACACTTCATAACGAAGATGAGATCCGCCGCAAAGATATCCGGATCGGGGACACCGTTGTCGTGCAACGGGCGGGAGACGTAATTCCTCAGGTCGTACAGGTGATGATCGAAAGGCGAACCGGAGATGAACGAGAGTTCACAATGCCGGCTCACTGCCCAGTATGCGGATCACCGACCCATCGCGCGGAAGGCGAAGCGGCACGCTATTGCACGAACTCAGCGTGTCCGGCTCAACTCAAGCGGCATGTTCATCACTTTGTCTCTCGGGGCGCAATGGACATCGAGGGACTCGGTGAAAAACTGGCGGACCGGTTCGTCGATCTCGGCATGATCCGCGACCTGGGTGACATCTATACGCTCGATTGGGACGCCATCGCCCAACTCGAGGGACTTGGGCGAGACAAGTGCAAGTAATCTGCGCGCTGCTGTGGAGGCAAGCAAGCAGCGTCCATTGGAACGGTTGATTTTCGGACTTGGTATTCCGTTTGTTGGCGAGCGATCGTCCCGCCTCCTGGCGGACCGCTTTCACTCTCTCGACAATCTTATTTCCGCCGATGTTGAAACCATCGATAGTGTGCCCGGCGTTGGTCTTGTCCAGGCGCAGGGAGTCTTCGATTTTCTCCACACGCCTGAAAATCTTGCCGTCCTCGAAAAGATTCGGGCTGCAGGCGTGCGGACAGTCGACGACGATGCTGGTGATGGCCCCGCAAGCGGCCCTCTCGCTGGCAAGAGCGTCGTAATCACGGGGCGACTCGCAGGAGATGACTCGACCGGAAGCCGAAGCGGCGTTGCGACGGTCAGGTGCGAGTGTTGCCGGTTCAGTATCTCGAAAAACGAGCGTGGTATTCGCTGGTGAGGATGCCGGCAGCAAGGCCGATCGAGCGCGCGAATTCGGGGTTCCAGTGTCTCGGGAGAACAGGAACTCTTGGAGATTCTGCGACGGTGCGCCGCTCCCGGATGGGAAGGACCAGGGCCGGTGAGCGGTTATACCTATGCAACTCGCGAAGCCGACCCGGTCCACACGGTACGAACGATTGGCCGACTCGCCCAGATGATCATCGAACTCCGGGATGAGTATGTTGAACGGCCCCGGCCCGATCTCCTGGTCCAGATCGATCAGCGGCTTACTGACCTGGTGGCATTGCAGGACGAGCTTCGCGCGCGTATGGCGGAACATCCGCCAGGTTCATGAATCAACCGGGGTTTGTTCGACTCGACTTGGTTGTCGGCGTTGTTCCTGGCTTTGCCAGCGGAACGCCGCGTTGACAAAGTGGGCAGGCTCCTGCATCCCACGTGTCAATGTTTAATGTAGCGAGAGAAAAGTAGGGCACTCCAAGGTCGGCCGAGCCACCACTGCGGTCTACAAGCAGCGCAACTCCAACGACTTCCACGTTATGCCTGCCGAGTGCGGAAAGGGTGTCGCGGACCGATCCCCCGGTCGTGAGAATATCGTCGACGACAAGGACGCGCGCTGCTTCGGGGAACGTTGTTCCGCGACGGAACTCCCGTCCAGTTCCATTCCCGCCAACTCGTTCCGCATATGCGGCGTTGACGCCGAGTTGGCGCGCCACTTCAAAAGCAAGAACGACGCCGCCGGTCGTGGGGCCAACGACAACATCGATTGCCTGGCCTGAGAACTGCGCCGCGATCAGTGCACAAGCCCTGGATGTGGCTTCCGGTTGCCGCAGAAGATCGAATTTTTCGATGTACTGGTCACTGTGACGACCCGAGGAAAGCAAAAAGTGACCCTGCTTCAGTGCCCCAGAGGCCCGCAGGGTACCAAGTATGCCGGCATCGATTCCCACGTTGACCTGCCTCATCCAACGAAATAGAACGCGATCCCAAGCATGAGGTACAACGCCAGCAACTGCACGCCCTCGAGCCAATTTGATTCGCCATCAACGGAGATGAGCACCGCAATCAGAGCCGCCCCGATCAGACCCGCTAACTCGTAACTATTGAAGACGAGCGACATCGGGTTTCCCAGCAGAACGCTGATCCAGACGAGCACGGGCGTGACGAACAATGCTATTTGCAGACCTGATCCAATCGCGATGCCGAGGCTCAGGTCCATCTTGTTCTGGTAGGCAACCTGGACCGCGACGATGTGTTCGGCGATATTGCCAACGAGCGGAACGAGCATGACGCCGATGAACAGCTCAGAAAGTCCCCACTGCTCGGCGACCGGTTCGACGGCTCCCACCAGGAGTTCGCTCATAAATACGATGCCGACCGTGGTTAGCGCCATCAGCCCTAGTGCCGTTCGGAGCTTCATCGACGGCGGTCCGTGTTCGCTCCGCAAATCGGCTTCGGGACTCACCTGTCTGAGCGAAAATAGGATGTAAAGCGCGTAAACCACTATGAGGACAAGCGCGAGTCCGTCGCTGAGAAACGAGATCCGTTGCTCCGAAGGTCGCACTTCGAGGGGTCCGAGGGCAAACACAGCCGGAATCGTCAGCGAAACGACCGCGAGGGCCATCATCGTAGCGTTTGTTCCCGCTGCTTTAGCGTCGAAGAACTGCGTCCCGTTCTTGAGTCCCCCCAAAAGCAGCGACAGGCCTAAAACGACAAGAATGTTTCCGATGATCGACCCCGCGATCGAAGCCTTGACGAGGTCAACCAGGCCCGCCCGGAGCGCAATGATTGTAATAATGAGCTCGGCGGCGTTTCCGAGCGTCGCGTTCAGGAGGGCGCCAATTTTTGGGCCGGTGTAGACAGCCGCCTCCTCAGTCGCGCGGCCGAGGAGGCCCGCTAGCGGTATGAGGGACAGGGCGGAAGCCGCGAAGACCGCCGTAGGCCCGCCGATATGTGCGAATTCCAGAACAAAGGCGATCGGCACCAGGACGAGCAACGGCAAGATGAATTTCATACCCCGGCGGCCTCCCACGCTGAGAGGACGTGCGATCCCCCGAGGTGAAACCCGTCATTCGCTATACCGACGATCTGATCGATGGACGCGAAACCCTCTTGCTCCAGCCAGCGCCCCAGGTCGTCGATGAGCCGTATGGGTAAACCCGGATCGACAAAGATCCCCGTGCCAATTTGAACCGCCGCTGCGCCGGCAAGGAAGAACTCCAGCGCATCGTAGAGCCCCATGATGCCGCCCATTCCGATGACCGGGACATGCACGGACGCGGCAACCTGATAGACCATTCTCACGGCCAGAGGCTTGATTGCCGGTCCCGAGATGCCCCCGGTTTGGTTTGCCAGCAGCGGCTTGCGGCGTCGGACGTCGATAGCCATGCCGACTACGGTATTGATCAAAGAGATGGCATCGGCACCCGCGTCTTCAACTGCACTCGCGACCGCAACGATGTCGGTCGCGCCGGGGCTTAGTTTGACGATGAGCGGTAGCGTGGTGACGGAGCGTACGGCTCGGGTGACTTCAGCCGACATCTCGGGATCCCAACCAAAGCAGTATCCCGCGCGTGCCACATTAGGACACGAGACGTTGATTTCGATTCCCGCAATGGCTGGTTGTTCGTCAAGGATCGCGGCCATATCTGCATAATCGGCTACAGATTCGGCGGAAATGTTGACGATGGCGGGAACGGTCCAGGTCTCCCATAACGCGGGATATTTCTTCACGAATCCGTGGATCCCGGGGTTCTGCAAACCAATCGCGTTCAGCATTCCAGCGGGAGTTTCCACGATACGGGGCATGGAATTGCCAGCCCGGCGCTCCGGCGTGATGCCCTTGCTGACGAATGCACCGAGGCGTTGCACGTCTATGATTCCCGCGTATTCCTCTCCATAACCAAAGCAGCCAGACGCCGCAATGACCGGGTTATCGAGCCGCAGCTCTCGCGGATTACTCGGCGCAAGATCGACCGAGAGATCGGGAATCACCCTGTCGCTCATTAGTGCGATCTCAATCCTGACGGGCGCGGACGGCCGTTCATATGACCACCTGATCGAGATCAAAGACCGGGCCGTCGACGCACGACGCGATCATCCCACGGGTTGTTTCAACCACGCAGCCTAGACATGCACCGACCCCGCAGGCCATGCCGCGCTCCACGGAGATCTGCATCCGCGGCCGGCGATTGATTCGCAGCGGATCCACAACGGCCCGCAGCGTTCGATACATTGGCTCAGGACCGCAGGCGTATATCTCATCCGCCCACCTTACGAAATCCCCGATGACCTCGGTTGCCAGACCGTGATGCCCTCGACTACCGTCGTCCGTGGCCACGATGTATTCGATATTGCTGGAGAGCTCGGAAGCAGCAAGCAGCCCCGCCTCCTCTGCCGCGCCCATCACAAACACGACGTCTCGTTTCTGGGCCACGGCAACATCGGAGAGCATCACGAGGGGCGCAACGCCAACGCCTCCGGCAATCATGAGCAGTCGCTGCGCGCGACCTGGGATCGTGAACGAATTGCCGAGCGGACCGAGCATCGCGAGCCGCTCGCCCGGCGCCCGCTCGGCGAGCCATGCGCTTCCTCGGCCGAAGGCTCGCACCAGGAACGTCAATGCGGAGGTACTCGTGTGCGCCCGATAGACAGAGTAGGGGCGCCTCAGGAGAGGATCGAACGAACCCGAAAACCGCGTCACGATATTGAAGAATTGACCTGGTCGCAAGTGCAGCACAACTGTCGGTGGAGCGCTGACCGTCAGCAAGATTGCATCGCCCATGATCGGTTCGACCGAGAGAATCTCGCTCTCGAACTCCCGCGAGGTTCCGGGCATCCCGACCTCTGCCGTGTTCACCCGCAAATCCGGTTCCCGCGCGGAGGCCCCAAACTGCCGGCATGTGCGGCCGGCATCAATATCCGCTCCCCGTACTACGGTACTCGGGGAACGGTTGGATTGTGTAGATCGCGTTTGACTTCGCCATCGCCGCCACGATTGTGCGCGCGGTGTCGATGGAAGTAATGCAAGGAACGCCTCGTTCGACGGCGGCGCGGCGAATTTCGATACCGTCGAGAATCTCCTTGTCGGCTGGTCCAGGCGTGTTGATGACGCAATCGACCGTCCGCTCCAGAATCACGTCAAGCATATCGGGATGACCGCGCCCAATCCGCTTGGTTACCATCTGCACCGGCATGCCGTGTCGCTCGATCAGCGCGGCGGTCCCCTCTGTGGCGTAGAGCCGGTGTCCCATTCGCACCAGTTGCCGGATCATCTCGAGCCCTTCGGATTTGTCTTCGTCGGCAAGCGTGATAAGCACCGACCCTTGCGCCGGCAAAGCGAGCCCTGCGGCGACCAGAGCCTTGTAAAAGGCTGGCTCAAACGTACGGTCTATCCCCATCACCTCGCCGGTAGACTTCATTTCGGGTCCGAGATGCACGTCGACCCCGCGTAGCTTTGCCATCGAGAAAACTGGCGCTTTGACGGCGACGAGCGGTTGCCGGGGCCACAATCCGCCAGCGTACCCTTGGTCGCGTAGCGAGCGTCCGAGCATGATCCCCGTTGCGATCGGAACCATGGGCACACCCGTGGCCTTGCTCAGGAAAGGGACCGTTCTAGACGCGCGGGGATTGACCTCCAGTACGTAAATACGGCCCGCGTGAATAACGAATTGGATGTTGATCAAACCGCGGGCGTCCAAACCAAGGGCTATCCGCGTGGTGTAGTCGACAATGACATCGACCTCCGCGGGAAAAAGATTGATCGCCGGGTAGACAGCGAACGAGTCACCCGAGTGCACTCCTGCGCGCTCGATATGCTCCATGATCCCGGGGATCAGGACTTGCTCTCCGTCACCGATGGCGTCGACTTCGACCTCGCGGCCTATGAGGTACTTATCGATCAGTACCGGATGCTCGGGGGTGAGCTCGGCCGCATTACGGATATAGCGGCCAAGTTGATCCGAGCTGTACACGACTTCCATAGCACGGCCGCCGAGAACGTACGACGGGCGAACGAGCACCGGGTAGCCAATTCGACCGGCAACCGTTCTCGCATCCGAGAGCGTTGTCACCGCGGCTCCCGGCGGTTGCGGGATCCCCAGTCTCCGCAGGAAGCCCTCGAAACGGTGCCTGTCTTCGGCTAGGTCAATCGATTCCAGTTGGCTGCCGAGGATGGGCACGCCGCGGCTCGAAAGCGGCTGCGCGAGATTGATGGCGGTCTGGCCGCCGAATTGGACGATGACCGGGACGTCCGTTGAGATTTCATCACTTTCAGACTCGTGGCGAAGGACTTCAGCAACGCTTTCGGTGTCTAAAGGCTCAAAATACAGTCGATCAGACGCGTCGAAATCTGTTGAAACCGTCTCCGGGTTTGAATTGATCATGATCGACGAGATACCGCTGTGATGAAGCGCCTGGGCGGCCTGGACAGCGGAGTAATCGAACTCGATCCCTTGACCAATCCGAATCGGGCCGGAGCCAACCACGACCGCCTTTGAATTACTCAGTCGGACAGCCTCATCCTCTTGTTCATATGTCGAATAAAAATACGGCGTTGCTGCGGCGAATTCCCCGGCGCACGTGTCGACCATCTTGTAAACCGGGTACATTCCCGCCGCTTCACGTATCCCTCGCAGGTCAGCCTCTGAACGTCCTGAAAGCCGGGCAATTGTACGGTCACTGAACCCAGACCGCTTCGCGTGCCAGATCAGCTCGAGATCGAGCTCCCCGTTTTCGATGCGGCGCTCGGTCTCGATGATGCTCTGAAGTTTGTGCAAGAACCACCGATCAATGCGACTCAGCTCATGCAGCTCATCTACTGACACGCCCCGCCGCAGAGCGGCGGCGATCGCCCAGAGTCGAACGTCATTTGGTCTCTTCACGAGCTCGAGAATGCTCTCCTGAGTCCAGGTGGGATCCTCCCACAGTAAATCGGGAGCGCCGGATTCAAGTGACCGAACCGCCTTCTGCAATGCGCCTTCGAGTGATCGGTCGATCGCCATCACTTCGCCGGTGGCCTTCATTTGAGTTCCAATGGTGCGGTCGGCGCGGCTGAACTTATCGAACGGCCAACGTGGAATCTTGACCACGAGATAGTCAAGCGCCGGTTCAAATGCGGCCGTAGTCCGTCGTGTCACGGGATTCACTAACTCGTGTAGGCGCCGGCCGATTGCGATCTTGGCGGCCATTCTGGCGATTGGATAGCCTGTCGCTTTCGACGCGAGGGCTGAGGATCTGCTGACGCGGGGATTAACCTCGATAACCGCGTAATTCATAGAACAGGGATCGAGAGCAAACTGGACGTTGCATCCGCCTTCTATTCCAAGGGCATCGATAATCCGAAGGGCGGACGAGCGGAGCATCTGGTACTCGTCATCGGTCAGGGTCTGCGAAGGCGCAACGACAATGCTGTCGCCGGTGTGGACCCCCATCGGATCGAAGTTCTCCATGTTGCAGATGGTGATGCAGGTGCCGGCGGCATCGCGCATAACCTCGTATTCGATTTCTTTCCAACCCACCAGCGAGCGTTCGATCAGCACCTGGCAGATGGGACTTGCGTTCAGGCCGCCAGCGACGATGCTTTCGAGTTCGGTGCGGGTCGTCGCGACGCCTCCACCGGTGCCGCCCAAGGTGTACGCCGGGCGCACTACAAGGGGAAGCGGCACCTCCGCCGCGAACTCCAGGGCCTGCTCCACGGTGTTGACGATTGCGCTGTCCACGACGGGCTCGCCGAGCCGAGTGAGGAGATCGCGAAATAGCGCGCGGTCTTCAGCTTGCTTGATCGCCGACAGCGGAGTACCTAGCAGCCGCACGCCGTATCGGTCGAGGATGCCACGTTCGGCGACTTGAACCGCCAGATTGAGCCCGGTCTGCCCCCCCAGGGTCGGTAGCAAGCCGTCCGGGCGTTCTCGCTGGATTACCCGCCGCACAACGTCGGGAATGAGCGGCTCGATATAGACGGCGTCAGCCACGCCTTCGTCGGTCATGATCGTAGCCGGGTTTGAATTCACGAGAATCGTTCGCACGCCCTCTTCACGCAGCGCACGACAGGCTTGCGTGCCGGCGTAGTCGAACTCCGCCGCTTGCCCGATGACAATCGGACCTGAGCCCAGGACGAGCACGCTTCGAACTGGCAGTGCAGAATCTCCGCTCATCAACGGGTACGATCATTTCGATTCGTGCCGCCGGACCAGATCCAGGAACGTGTCAAAGAGGTGGTCGTTGTCGAGCGGCCCGGGTGAGGATTCGGGGTGAAACTGCACCGTCAGGACCGGGCGCTCCCGGTGCACTAAACCTTCAACAGACCCGTCGTTGAGATTAACGAGGCGCACTTCCCATCCGGTTCCAGTTGGTACCGTCGATGCATCGACTTCATACCCGTGGTTCTGCGCTGTAATCGTCACCCGTCCGGTCTTCACGTCCCGTACCGAATGGTTCCCACCTCGATGTCCGAACTTCAACTTTCTCGTATCTGCGCCGATCGATCGCGCCAGAAGTTGGTGACCCAGGCAGATTCCGAAGTACGGGATGCCTTGCTCCAGAACTCCGCTTACGACGTCGAGACCTGCGTCAAGGTTTGCAGGATCGCCCGGACCAGGCGAGACGACAACGCCGTCCGGTTGTAGGCGCTCAATATCCGATAGGCTGGAGCCAAACGGGACCACGGTCACACGGGCACCGCGCTTGACGAGCGACCGGATGATATTACGTTTCACTCCGCAATCAAGAACGACTATGTGAGGGCCCAGTCCTCCCTCGATCGTCTCTGACGCTTCGGACGTGACCTGGCCGACGGCATCGTATTCACCTGGCAATGGTGCGCTCCGAGCCTTCGCAGCGAGTGTTGCGTCTGGCACTTCAGCGGCGTCTGTGATCATCACACCTCGTGTGTCACCCACCTCCCTGATGTGGAGGGTCAATGCACGAGTGTCAATGCCGGAAATTCCCGGAATCCCGTGCTTCCTGAGATAGTCGTGGATCGTGCCGGTCGATCCCGCATGGCTCGGCATATGGGAATGCTCGCGTACGATGAGACCGGCGATCCAAGGCTGCCGGGATTCATTCGCCCCTGGGTGAATGCCGTAGTTTCCAATGAGGGGATAGGTCATACAAACGATCTGTCCCTGAAATGATGGGTCGGTCGTTACCTCTTGATAGCCGACCATCGTGGTGGTAAAGACGACCTCGCCCTCGGCGTCAACCGGGGCGCCAAAACTGGTACCGCGGAATATTCGGCCATCCGCGAGCGCCAGCGCCGCGTCCGCTTTGGGAGCGAATCGCGATCGATGTCTCCCCGGTGCGATCTGGTCCGGCGGGTTGATTGTTGTCAAGGAACTTTTACCAGTCACTGTGCCGCTCGTCTCCACCGACCAGAGTCATTTTTACCCGACCGCGCACGTTCATCCCCGTTAGCGGCGTGTTTGCACCACGTGAGACTAAGGTATCCGGCCCAACTTGCCAGGTCTCCTCGGGGTCAAAGACCACGACGTCAGCCGGAGTCCCCGGTCTAAGGGTCCCGCCGGGCAGACCCCACAGACGCGCCGGAATTTCAGACAAAAAGCGCACAATGTCGCTGAGCGTGAGATTGCCTGCCCTCACCAGTGCTAGCAAGGTTGGCAAAGCAAGCTCGCTGCCCGTCAGGCCGAACGCGGCTTTCTGCAGCGAACGCCCCTGCTTTTCGGTTCTCGCGTGGGGAGCATGGTCCGTCGCCAGGAGATCGATGTCTGCCCGCTTCAATGCGTTCAACAGTTGCCGCGAATCGGCGGCCGTTCGCAAAGGCGGATTCACCTTTGTCTCCGGGTCGGCAGGCGCGCCTCGTTCGTGCGGCTCAAAGGTATTCTCGAGGTGCCGGCAACCGCCAACCCACTCATGCGTCATTGTCAGGTGGTGCGGCATGACCTCCGCGCTCACGTGGACGCCTTGCCGCTTGGCCTCCGCAATGAGGTCGGCGCCGATCCCAGTTGAAACATGGCAGACATGGAGCCAGCCCCCGGTCAGCGCGGCGAGCGCCAGGTCTCGCCTGATCACAATTTCTTCGGCAACCGCTGGCAGTCCACGTTCGCCCAATTTCTCGGAAACGCCCCCCTCATGCATCGCACCGCCGGTCAGGGTCGCGTCCTCGCAATGGACGATAACGGGCAGTCTAAGTCGAGATGACGCCTCTAGTGCCGCGCGCATGACGCCTGAGTCTGGGGTTGTGTCACCGTCGTCTGAAAAACCCACAGCTCCGGCGGCCGCCAGCGCTTCATAGTCCGTGGCACGTTGCCCACGTCGGCCCTCGCTTATCGTCGCGATTGGATGAACGGCGACGAGAGCGTCGCGATCCGTCCGACGCCTCAACTCCTCGAGCACTACCACGGAGTCCAGGTCTGGATCTGTGTTCGGCATACAGAATACTGTTGTGAACCCACCGGCGGCGGCCGCGGCCGTCCCTGTCGCAATCGTTTCTTTCCACTCCTGCCCGGGTTCCCGGAGATGAACATGGACGTCGATCAGACCCGGGGCAACGACCAGACCGTCGACATCAATCACCTGTTCCAAGGGTTGAGGATCGAGCGATCCAACTGCGGTGATCAGGCCGTCCACGATGCGAACGTCCGCTACTGAATCGATTCCACTCCCTGGATCGATGACCCGGCCGCGCCGCAGCAGTAAATCGTGCGTCATTGAAACACGCGTAGCACAGAAAAAAACCGCCTCACGGTCCAAAGGAGTCCGGGAGACGGCGCTGCCGCCCAAAGTCTTCTCATCTGTAGCGCCACGAATTCCCTCGTCTCAGGCGTCTAGCGGAGTATAGGCATCTTATCCAACGGTCGTCAAAATCACCGCTTCATGATGACACGGAAAGACTGCCGGTCGCTCCCAAGACGGCCCACCGGCTAAGGAATGCCGGCTCAACCCGGCCGGCAGCTATACCGGCGAATAGCTCCGACGCTATCGTCTGTACTCCAGGGCTGTCTCATCCCCGCTCGGTATCACGGGGCTCGGCCAGTCCGCAGATGGCGCCCAGCTTCTGTCAGAATGTCGCGGCATTCTAAGGAAAAGCGTCAGCCGCGGGTCATAGGAGGGGACTTGTGAGTGCAATGAGGCTGACGATTCTCGGTGGAAGCGCCGCCGGCGCAAACCCCGGGCAGGGGTGCAGCGGGTATCTCGTCGAAAGCGGATCGACACAGCTCGTCATCGATCTGGGCACAGGGACATTCCCGGAATTGAGACGTCATGTCGATTTCAGAAGCATTGACGCGGTCGTGTTGTCACATCTGCACCTCGATCACACCCTTGATGTCCTAGCTCTGCGGTACGCACTCGCCTACAACCCTGTTTCCCCAGATCGCCGACTTCCACTTTGGCTTCCTCCGGGCGGCCTGGATTTTCTCGATCGCCTTGCCACGGCCCTCTCTGACCCGCCGGAGAGCAGTCATTACTTTTCAGTCTTCGACGCTCGAGAATACGATCCCGAGGTCGACCTCTGGATTGGAGCACTGCGGGTTCGTTTTCAACCAACCGTGCACTACATACCGTGCTGGGCGACTCGCGTCTCGAACGGCGGTGGCGGGGACCTTGTCTACACGGCGGATACCGGCCCGACCTCCGATCTCGCGTCGTTCTCCAAAGGCGCTAGCGTTATGATCGCAGAGGGCTCCGATCAGGGCATATCTCGAGGACCGGTTACACGTCGTGGTCACTTGACTCCCGCCGAAGCAGGTTCTCTGGCTAGAGATGCAGAAGTCAACGTACTGATCCTTTCACACCTCTGGGCCGAGAATGATCCTCTCTCGGCAGTTCAGGAAGCTGAGATGGCGTTCGGCGGGAAGGTCATCCTGGCTACGCCGGGGTTTCGATTGAGCTGGGATCACCGGCTGGTTTGAGTGGCGGCGGCGCCAATGCTAGACTCCACCAAGACTCCCAGCATAGCGTCGTTCAGCGCCAGCGACGCGCTACCCGGTGAGCATCAGTATGTCCCGCGCGCTTCCGTCGGCCCTCATTGCGGTTACTCTCTCAACCCGCAAGATGTTTGTGCCCGCCTCGATGGCGCAGGACTCCGCCGCAGCCGCCGGCGTTGACGGCGTAGATATTGATGCGACCTCGAACGTTGCTGCCTGGCTAGCGACGCGACTGAGAGAATCCGTCGCGAACGGTGTTCCGGTACGCTCAGTGTGGCTGAGTTCGGAAGACCTTCACTCCCCTCGAAGCCGTCGTGTCCTAGAGGTGATAGCGCAGCGTCAACCCGACGCGCGACCCCTCGTAGTTTCGGTCTTGTCGAGCGCCTACACCCTTCGAGATCTCACTCGCACCTTCGAACCCGGGCGGTTGAATGCTCAACCTTGGCCAGTTGCGCTTGGACTGGCATCGTCCGCTCTCCGGGGCGGCCGTCCGCATCTTGTCCAGTTGGGCGGTATCAGGCGCTTCGCGGAGGAGTGGGATCTCTCGGTGGCTGTAGACCTGTCGGGGCAGTTCGATCCGACGTGGGAAGCCGAAGCTGCTATATCTCGGCTGGGTGACCGGCTCAGTATCCTGAGGATTAGCGCCGCTGCACCCTCTCGAACGGCCGTCGGACGTGACCGTGTGGCGTGTCGCGCACTTCACGCCGCGATTGACCGTGATCAGGAGCTTGATATCGCGGTCACCGCAGTAAAATCGGTGCCGTTTCCAATCACTCCCCGGGTCGCGACATATGGGGCCAGTCGCGCCATGGACTACATCACGGAACGCGCTGCAGTCCATGCCGAGGCACTTCGGGACGGAATCAGTCGCTTTGAGGGCAGCTCGTCTTCACGAGGCAACTGATGGAAACATTGCGCCAGATCGTGTGTGAGAAGTTACCTCCCCGCAGCGCGACGCCGATCTGGCGCGTTTCGAGAACTACCGCTTGGTGTACTGTGGGGCCTTACGGGCGCGCTTGAGACCCACTTTTTTCCGCTCCTTGACCCGTGCATCTCGCGTCAGCAACTGAGCCCTCTTCAGCACCGGTCGCAGCTCTTCATCAAATCGAGTGAGAGCCCGCGCGATACCGTGGCGCACCGCGCCAGCCTGACCTGATATGCCGCCGCCGACAACGCGTACAGTAACGTCGAAGCGTTCCTGAGTTCCCGTGAGGCGGAGTGGCTCGAATAGAGATGCCTGGTAGATGGCGCGGCCGCCGAAATAGTCGGCCGCCGGTCGGCCGTTGACAGTCATCTTTCCCGATCCAGGATAAAGCCGGACGCGCGCGACCGCGGCCTTCCTGCGCCCTACAGCCCAAATATATCCGGCATCTGCCATACCCTCGGCTCCTCTCGTTCAGGTCTACAATCGAATGACAGTGAATCAGTTTGCTGTGGACGGAGCCGCTTTGACCATCAAGGGCTCGGGCTGCTGCGTTGCATGAGGATGATCAGGTCCGACGTAAACCTTCAGCTTTCGAAGTTGGCGCTGACCGAGCACGTTTCCGGGCAACATCCCTCGGACCGCGTTCTGAATAATGCGCTCCGGATGGGAAGCCCGAACCTCCCGCACTGATCGCTGACGGAGTCCGCCCGGATATCCGGAGTGGCGCGAATAGAGCTTTTGCGTCTCCTTCTTTCCCGTCAGCGCAACTTTCTCGGCATTGACAACAATCACGAAGTCGCCCATGTCCGCGTGCTGCGTGTACGTCGGCTTGGTCTTGCCACGAAGCGTCGCCGCAATGACGGACGCGATTCGCCCCAAAGTCTGCCCCTCGGCGTCGACTATGTACCATCGCTTCCCGCGATTCAAATCATCCTGTTTTGGTGACCATGTTCGTCGTTCCAAGGTCCTACTCCCTTGTAATACCGCCACGCGCGGCCTGGCTATTCAGCAGTAGTCAATCACGTCGCCATCAAATCCAACCCGCCAGAGCGTGAGTCCCTGCGGTGGGGCTACGACCGAACCGTGACGTCGATCCCGCGCCGCGAGAAGCTGGGCGATCCAGCTTGGTTCCTGTCTTCCCTGGCCGACTTCAACCAATGCGCCGACCATGTTCCGTACCATTCTCGGCAAGAAGGCGTCAGCAACGACACGAACTTCGAGCAACTTGGTCGACCGGCCTTCGTGCCAGGCAAAGTTCGTTGCCAATTCCTGACAGTCGCAGGCGAAAACAGTGCGCGTCGTGCCTCTGGGACGCGTCGCTCGTGGAGACCAGGGAACTCCTTCACCACCACTTGTGAAGGATGCAAGATCGTGCGTCCCGACGAGGATACTGGCTCCCGCTCGGACAGCCGATGCATCAACATCGCCCCTTGGCGTCCAGGCGTAGCGGCTGATAAACGGACTGATGAGCCCTGGAGCAATCCAGTAGCGATATTCACGCCAACGAGCGTCAAACCGCGGATGGAATGACCGCGGACAGCGGGCCACGTCTGTCGCCACCAAATCGGCTGGTAAGCTGGCATTGAGGGCACGCTGAAGATCCCCCGGCGAAGCCTTCCATCCCGATGACCCGACTGTGGCAATCTGCCCAATTGCATGCACGCCTCTGTCGGTTCGTCCAGCGAATGTCGCGCGTACTGACGCTGAGAATAGGTTCCCCAGCACGGTCTCCAACTCGCCCTGCACCGTTCGCTGGTCTGGCTGAACCTGGGAACCCGAGAATTCGGTACCGTCATAGGCAAGAGTCAGCCGGAAACTGTCCACGGGACAAGAGCGGGAGACGGTTCACTTATGCCTCGACAAACTCAATGAGCGCCATTGGCGCGGCATCGCCGTGCCGTACGCCGAGCTTTGAAATCCGGGTGTATCCACCCGGCGCCTCGTCAAAACGAGGTGCAATGACCTCGAAGAGCTTCAAGGTCGCCGGAGAGTTGTCGATTTTCGACATGACCAGACTGCGGCTATGCTGCGTGTCGGACCTCGCGATCGTGACCAACTTTTCGACGACGGGGCGAAGCGACTTCGCCTTCGCCTCAGTCGTCGTCAGCCGCTCGTGCATAATCATCGATATTGCCAATTGCCGGATCAGAGCTTGTCGCTGCGCCGTAGTTTCGGCCGAACTTCCTCCCCGCCTTGCGATGCCTCATCTGTGGTCCTCCTGGGCAGGGTTGATCTCGCCGGAGATGCCTCGCCCGCCTAGCGCAGCAACCGCTTCGGCCATTTCGGCATCGCTGACTGCCAGCATATCGCTATCGAACTCGTCGTCGGAGACGTCCTCGTCGAGTTCCAGTCCATCGAGGAACTCGACGCCGGCAAGGTTGACCTCCCCTTCGGGCAGGTAGCCGAATTCGGCAAGCTTTTGCCGCAACTCTGTGAGGGAACGAGGACCGAAATTCCGGATTGAGAGGAGTTGTTCCGGGTCCACCGTCAGTACTTGGCCGACTCGTTCGATTTGCCGGCTGCGCAGCGCATTGAGTACCCTCGGCGAGAGACCAAGGTCGGCAAGAGGCTTGTTCAGCACCTCATCTGGTATCTCTGGCCCACCCGCGCCGGGCTGATCGCGCTCTCCCTGGGTGAAGCCCGCGAACACTTGCGCCTGGGTCATCAGGATTCGGGCCGCTTCGGCCAGCGCGTCATCCGGTTCTATCGTGCCGTCCGTAAGTACTTCGATGATCAAGCGGTCGTAGTCGGTCATCGGACCGACTCTCGTGTGCTCGACAACGAAGTTCACCCGTTCGATAGGCGTGTAGATCGCATCGATTGGAATCTCGCCAATCGAATACGACTCTTGCAACTCCGCCGGCTTGTAGCCCCGGTCCTGGGTGATCCAGATATCCATGTCCATCACACCGTCCGGTGAGTCGATGGTGGCGATCACCTGGTCGGGATTGATCACATCCACTTCGGCCGGCCAGACTACATCGCCGGCGGTGACCACCCTTTCACCCGATGGATCGCCCTGGACGTACAAGTGGGCTCGCGTCTCACCATTCAGCTCCATCATGCGCTTGAGACGAATCCGCTTGAGATTCAACACGATCTCGGTGACGTCTTCACGCACATTGGGAATAGTCGAGAATTCATGCCAGACGTTGTCCAGACGCACCCGCGACACCGCGACGCCTTCCAACGATCTGAGGAGAATGCGCCGCAGCGCGTTGCCGAGCGTGGTTCCATACCCGGGCTCCATCGGATCAGCCTTGTAGCGGCCATAATTGAGCCCAGTCTCAACTGTTTCAATGTGAAATTGTGGTCGTTCCAACAAGATTCAGTGCCTCCTTATGCCATGCAGGTTCTGCGCCCGTCTCCAATATCCGTGAGCAGGCGCGGCAGCTGATTAGCGGCTGTAGTGCTCGACGACCAGCGCCTCATTGAACGAAGGAACCTCGATCTGATCCCGAGCGGGCAGGTTCATGATCCTTCCGCTGAGCGCTCGGGAATCGACGGTCATCCAATCGGGAGCCCGGCGCGTGTCCAACACTTCGCCATAGTCGGTAAAATAGGTCCTACCTCGGCTTCCCGGTCGCACCGAGACCACATCGCCCGGTTTTACGAGAAACGAAGGAATGTTGGTCTTCCGGTCGTTAACCATGAAGTGCCCATGGCGAACAAGCTGGCGCGCCTGGCGCCTGGAGTCCGCGAACCCCATGCGGTAGACCACGTTATCGAGCCGGGACTCGAGTATCTGCAACAGGTTGTCGCCCGTAACACCACCGCGCCGGACGGCCTCCACGAAATGCTTATGGAACTGGCTCTCCATAATCCCATAGAAGCGCCGGACCTTCTGCTTCTCGCGAAGCTGAAGTCCAAACTCCGATGGTCTCCTCGTTCGCCGCTGGCCGTGTTGACCCGGCGGAAAGTTTTTGGCGGGCTGCCGCTTTACGATTGGACATTTCGGGCTGTCGCAGCGTGCGCCCTTCAAATAGAGCTTCATTCCTTCCCGCCGGCATAGCCGGCAAACCGGACCCGTATATCTCGCCATATCTCGATCAGTCCTCCGTCACAGTCACCTTATGCCATGCAGCGCACCGCTTGCGGTGCGGACTCAGCGAAATACCTACAGTGTGAATTAGACTCGCCGGCGCTTCGGCGGTCGGCAACCATTGAAAGGAATAGGGGTCGTGTCCGTGATCGACACAACCTGGACCCCGCTCGATTGCAACGAGCGAATAGCCATTTCGCGTCCCGAACCTGGCCCTTTGACGAACACGTCGACCTGGCGTAGACCGTGCTCCATAGCTTTCCGAGCTGCGGACTCAGCGGTAACCTGCGCCGCGTAGGGAGTGCTCTTCCGACTCCCCTTGAAGCCATTGGCCCCAGCACTCGACCACGCGATGACATTGCCCGCGGGATCGGTCATGGTGATGATGGTGTTGTTAAATGTGGCCTGCAAATACGCCTTGCCGCGAGGGATGTTCTTCCGGTCGCGACGACGAACCCGGGTCTTCCCTTTTCCACCTCGTCGTCTTTCTGCCATGTCAGTGCTGCTCCTCTATTCTCGGGACCGCTGTGCGCCGATTTGCGGGTATGACCGCCGGCATTCACGCTCTAAGACTTCTTGCGGCCTCCCACGGCTCGGCGTGGGCCCCGGCGTGTCCGCGCATTCGTGCGTGTCCGCTGACCTCGCGTTGGCATGCCACGCCGATGTCGCAGACCGCGGTAGCACCCGATGTCCATCAGGCGCTTGATATTCATCGCAACTTCTCGGCGCAGATCGCCTTCGACGCGCATCTCCTTGTCAACGATCTCACGGATGCGGTTGACCTCGTCATCGGTCAAATCACGCACTCGCGTATCAGGGCTGACATTCGTTCTCTCGAGTAGTTGCTGGCTCGTATGCAACCCAATACCGAAGATATAGGGCAGCGCAGCCTCAATCCGCTTATCGCGAGGGAGATCGACTCCCGCAATTCTTGCCACCTGGTCTCCCCTTTGTGCCCGCGAAAAAGCGGGCTGCTAACCTTGGCGCTGCTTGTGTCGTGGGTTGACGCAAATCACCCGCACCACACCCTGGCGCCGGATGATCTTGCACTTCTCGCATCGGCGAGTTACCGAAGCAGCTACCTTCATCTCCGTAACCAATCTTTCTTTGCTATGAGGACACCAAGTGCCCCGGAAACCGATATGAACAAACTTGACCGCACACGCGGATAGCGCACGCCCATGGCGTGCGCCGAACACATTATTCTAACACGGGAGCCAGGCGCCGCGTCAATACGCGTCCACCGTCAGTTCCTACCGCGACGGTATGCTCAAAGTGCGCCGCCAGGGAGCCATCCGCGGTGACCACCGTCCATCCATCGCCAAGTGTTCGCGAGTCTTCACTGCCGAGCGTCAGCATAGGCTCAATGGCAAGGGTCAACCCCGATCGAAGTGTCACGCCTCGATCAGGACGTCCCTGGTTCGGTACGTGCGGATCCTCATGCATTTGTCGTCCAATACCGTGGCCACCGTAGTTCTGGACCACGCCTCGCCCCTGCCGCCTGGCGAACGTTTCGACCGCGTGACCGATCGCGCCCAGCCGGTTTCCCGCGGTCGCCGCCTCGACGGCGAGGTAGAGCGCTGCCTCGGTATCTCTAAGTAACTCGGCGGCTTTTTCGGAGATCCGGCCAACTCCATACGTCCACGCCGAGTCGCCGTGGTACCCGGCGAGAATCGCACCAACATCGACCGAGATGATGTCCCCCTCGCGCAACAGTCGCTGTCCTGGTATGCCGTGCACGATCTCATCGTTGACGGAAGCGCATATATGTGCGGGGAAACCGTGATACCCGAGGAACGAGGAAACGGCTCCTGCTTCATTCAGGGTGTCGCGGGCGATTTCATCAAGATCTGCCGTCGAGACCCCAGGTGCGATTGCTCGCTCAATACGGGAATGCACGAGGGCGACAACCTGTCCAGCCTCCTCCATGAGGCGGATTTCAGTTTCGTTCTTGATCGTAATCGTCATCGCTCGGCAGTCCTACCGGCCGCTCGCGCTGGCGAGCGCAGTTCTGCTTTGAATCGCCTCCACGATCGAGTCGGTCACTTCATCGATCGGTCGGTCGCCGTCGACATGTACGACGAGACCCTCATCGCTGTATCGGTCGACCAGTGGTGCGGTCTCCACGTCATACAGATCGAGGCGCTTGGCAACAGCTTCCGGAGTGTCGTCGGCGCGCTGGATGACCGACCCACCACAGACGTCACAGGTGTTGTCTTTATTCGGTGGATCGAATACTACGTTGTAGACTCTGCCGCAGGTGGAACAGACGCGTCGCCCAGAAAGGCGCTCGATCAGCCTTTCCCGTGGCACATCAATCGCGATGACAGCGGTCAACTCTTGCCCGCGGGCACCAAGCGCCGCCCGCAGCGCGTCCGCCTGCCCAATTGTCCTTGGAAATCCGTCATACAGGACGCCGTCATTTTTGGAGCCTGCCGATCGCTCTTGCGCGAGCTTGTCGAGCCGCTCCTCAACAAGGGCGACTGTCAAATCGTCGGGAACGAGTTCACCGCGATCGTATACCGCTTGAATTTGTCGACCGAGCTCCGTTCCATCTTTGATCGCTGACCGAAACAGCTCACCAGTAGCGATTGAAGCTAAATTGAGCCGTGTTCGTACGCGCTCGGTCTGGGTTCCCTTTCCGGACCCCTGGGGGCCCATCAGAATCACATGCATCAACAAATCCTGGGACATTCCTTGTCTGATCTTGAAGTAGGCAGCGTGGGCGCATACTTCCGACCTACTTAATGAAGCCCTCGTAGTTCCTCATCACCAATTGCGCTTCGAGCTGACGCATCGTGTCGATTGCGACGCCGACAACAATAAGGAGAGAGGTGGCGCCCAGCAGGAGGGAGTTGACGCCCGTCAGCGTGGCGGCGATGAACGGCAAAATCGCCACGGTGCCTAGAAACAGCGCCCCGATGAGCGTGATTCGGTTGAGCGTGCGCATCAAGTACTGCTGCGTATTCCTTCCCGGTCGCACGCCCGGGATGAAAGCCCCTTGGCGCTGCAGGTTCTCCGAAATCTTCTGCTGCTGGAAGATGACCATCGTGTAGAAGTAGGTGAATGCCACAACGAGCACGAAGTACACGATGTTGTATTGAAGCGTGTTCGGGCTCATGAAGCGGGACAACTCAGCGGCAAAGTTGCGAAGCCACGGATTGCTTGAAGTCGACAGAAACTGGGCGATTAAACCGGGGAAGACGAGAATGCTGACGGCGAAGATCAATGGGATCATTCCGGCGGAATTGACCTTCAGTGGAATGAACGTCGTATTGCCCCCGTACATGCGTCCAGATCGCACACGCTTGGCGTGATGCACGGGAATGCGGCGCTGCCCTTCATTGATCAGCACAATGCCGACGATCGTCAACAGTCCGATCGCGATGAACATCGCTGTGCCGATGACGTTGCTGGTGACCGAGGGACCCCGGAAGAGCGAGACGATCGAACCCGGCAGCGAGGCGACGATGCCACCGAAGATGATGATGGAGATGCCGTTTCCGATTCCGAACTCGGTGATCAATTCGCCCATCCAGACCAGGAGCATTGTCCCCGCAGTCATGGTGAGCAAGATAGCGAGCGTCGACAGCACCATGCTCGGAGTGCCAAAGCCAAAATTTTCGATAAGAGGCCGGCCGTCGGGACCTGTTTGCTGGGAGAACAGGACGCCCTGACCATACCCCTGCAACATGGCGAGCGGTACGGTCAGCCAGTGCGTGTACTGATTGATCTTGTTCCGGCCTCCCTGACCCTCATTCGATAGTTCGTTCAGGCTGGGAATGATCGGAGTCATCAACTGCATGATGATCGATGCTGTGATATACGGATACACACCGAGCGCCACAATCGAAAAGTTTTGGAGGCTGTTGCCGGAGAAGATGTTGAGAATCCCCAACAGGGCATTGCTTTGAATGAACTCCTGCAGACCCTCGCGGTTGACGCCGGGAACGGGGATGGCGGCGAGAAAACGGAAGATGACGAGCATGCCCAGCGTGAAGAGAATCTTCGCTCGGAGGTCAGGGATCTTGAAGGCGGTCGCTACAGCGGTGAGCACCGACTAGGCCTCCCGGATCTCAGCAAGCGCCGCGATCGCTTCGCGCCGCGACGGTCCGCCAACTTTGCCGACCCTAGCCTTCTTGAGATCACGATTCAGTGGGAGGCGGCGTGTTCGTGGCTTCGCCTGGAGCCATTCATCGGTCCGGTCGAGCTGCGTGACAGACCCACCCAGCTGCTCGACGGTCGTCCTTGCCGAATCCGAAAAGGCGTGTGCGTGGACGACTACCGCACGCGTGAGCTCGCCCCCGGCCAAAATCTTGACCGGAAACTCGAGTCCCCGGGTGACACCCTGGGCAAAGAGCACCTCGGGTGTGATCGGGCCATCGACTTGGACCGACTCAAGCCGGCCGAGATTTACGACCTCCCATGGAGTACGGTAGATGTTTGTGAATCCACGCTTGTATGGCAACCGCTGCTGAATCGGAAGCTGACCGCCCTCGAAGCCACGCCGCACGCCCGGACCGCTTCGCGACTTCTGGCCCTTCGTCCCGCGGCCAGCTGTCTTGCCCTTGCCACTGCCGTGGCCGCGGCCGACTCGCTTCCGCTCGCGATGCGCGCCCTCGCCTCCGCGCAAGTCGTCAAGTGTTAGAGGCATAGTGTTGTTCCCCATTGGCGGATCCGAGCAACGCGCCGGACCTCATCCGCTTTTCAATCTATGGTGACTGCGTGCTGCCCTTGCGGCTCGCTTGTCGTCTGCAATTCTTCGACTTTCACGAGATGGCTAATCTTGTTCACCATGCCGCGTATCGACGGATTGTCAGGGCGCTCAACGGTCGAATTCAGCTTGCGGAGACCCAGAGACTTGATTGTCCGGCCCTGATCTGCTGGCCGACCGATCGTACTTCGTACTAACGTGATGCGGAGTGTTCGCGTTCCGATTTCACTCACGAGCTTTCACCCCCTCTGGGTGCGCGACGCCGCGCCGGTGCCACGGCCGCATCCTCCACGCCATTCCCCGGCGCCGTGACCGCCGCGCGGGCCGCATCGCCTCGATTCCGGCGAACCCCTGGAGGACGCCCACGGCGCTGTGCAATTGCATCCGGCGATTCCAGTTCCTGGAGCGCCTTCAGGGTCGCGCGAACCACATTTACCGGGTTGTTACTACCCAGCGATTTAGTTAGCACGTCCTTGATGCCCGCGGCCTCGACCACCGCGCGTACGCCACCACCAGCAATGACACCAGTCCCCGGCGCCGCGGGCTTGAGAAGGACGCGAGACGCACCAAATGAAGTTTCGATCGGATGCGGAATCGTGGTCCCTTCCAGTGGCACCCGAATGAGCGATTTCTTGGCCGCCTCAACTCCCTTTCGAATGGAATCGGGCACCTCATTAGCTTTTCCGAGCCCGGCTCCGACGCGCCCTTTGCCGTCGCCAACCACCACAATTGTGCCGAAGCTGAAGCGACGCCCGCCTCTGTGGACTTTGGCGACTCGATTGATTTGCACGACGCGCTCTTCGAATTCGCTCCCGCCTTCGTCGTCGGAACGGCGTCTGGAGCCGCGCTCGCCTCGATTCCTGTCCATGTGTTTCTCCCCGATCAGCGCATCCGCGCCAGACCCTGACGGACTTGTCCTAGAAGACGAGTCCCGACTCTCGGGCGCCCTCGGCAACCGCCTTGACTCGTCCGTGGTAGAGATATCCGCCACGGTCAAAAATAATCGTGTCAATGCCGGCAGCTTTCGCGCGCTCTCCGATGACTTCCCCGACCACGCGCGCTCTCACGCTCTTGGTGGCATCGACGCCGGCCCGGTCACGGATGTCCTGCTCGAGGTCGCTAGCAGCGACAAGAGTGCGGCCTCGGTCATCATCAATGACTTGAGCGTAGATATGCGCTGACGAGCGAAAGACGTTGAGGCGAGGTCTCGCGCTTGTTCCACTGACCTTCGCCCGCACGCGCACGTGGCGGCGCTTGCGTGGGGTCAGCGCTCTTCGGAACTTTCGTTGCATCCAGGTTGCTCCTCATCACTGCGCGGAAACTTCCGCGCTCCGTCTACTTCGCTTTGCCGGCCTTGCCCGCCTTGCGGCGAACCCGCTCACCGGCGTAACGAATGCCCTTGCCCTTGTACGGTTCGGGCGGCCGCACCCGTCGAATGCGTGCCGCTTCCTCGCCGACCAATTGCTTGTCGATACCTACGACCGACAGTCGCGTGTTTCCATCGAGCGTATATGACACGCCGTCAGGTGGGGACATTCGCACCGGGTGCGAGAACCCGACCGAAAGCACGAGCACCTTGCCGTCCAGTGCCGCTCTATATCCAACGCCTTGAATCTCGAGATCGCGCTTGTAACCATCAGTGACACCAACGACCATGTTATTGAGTAGCGTTCGTGTCAGTCCGTGCAGCGAACGATGTTCACGCTGATTATCAGGTCGCTCAACGAGTACTGTGCCGTTCTCTCTTTGGAGTCGCATGCTGGGGCTGAAACGCTGCGTGAGCGAGCCTTTCGGCCCATTGACGGTCACCGTGTTGTCGTTGCCAATTTCGATCTCGACCGCAGCCGGGATCGATATTGGCATATTTCCGATTCGTGACATGGCCACTCTCCCGCGGGCAACCCCGGTTCAGATCGTCTCGCTTCAAATCCTAAAAGACGGTGCAGAGCACCTCACCGCCGATACCACGCCGCCGGGCCTCGTAGCCTGTCATCACACCCTGTGGAGTGCTGACAACCGCGATCCCAAGGCCGCTCTGCACCCTCGGGATGTCATTTTTCCCGGCATACACGCGCAGGCCCGGCTTGCTGACCCGCTTGATCTCCTTGATCGCCGGCTTTCGGTCCGCGCCGTAGCGGAGTGAAATGACCAGCTGATCCTGAGGGCGCTTCTCGATCACCCGAAAGTCCGCGATGTACCCCTCTTCCTTGAGGATCTTGGCAATCGCGACGAGCACCTTTGTCGACGGCATCGTCGTCTCCAATTGGCGCGCCATCCCCGCGTTACGCACCCTGGTCAGCATATCGCTGATGGGATCATTGACACTCATGCGTCCGCTCTCCTCGCAGTCTGGCTTCCAATAATCGTTTCTCCCTGGCGCTCAGTTACCAACTCGACTTCGTCACGCCAGGGAGCCGTCCAACCGACGCCAATTCGCGGAAACAAATGCGACAGACACCAAACTTCCGCATATACGCTCGGCCGCGCCCGCAGAGTTGGCAGCGGTTCACATGCCGGGTCTGGAATTTGGCCGGCCCAGCCGCCTTGACGATTAAACACTTCTTCGCCATTCAGGTTCCTCCGGCTCGTCCCCTGGACGAGCTAGCTCATTCGCTCCGTGCGGGCAAATGGCATACCGAGCAGGCTCAGCAGCCTCCGCCCCTCTTCATCAGTCTTGGCGCTGGTCACAAGGCTGAGCTCGAGCCCGCGGGCCTTGTCGATCTTGTCATAGTCGATCTCTGGGAAGGCAATCTGCTCCTGGAGCCCCAGGGTGTAGTTGCCCCGTCCGTCAAATGAATTCGGAGAAACGCCTCGGAAGTCACGGATGCGGGGCAGCGTGATGGCAACGAGTCGATCAAAGAACTCATACATACGTGGTCCGCGAAGGGTGACCGTCGCGCCGACCGGCATCCCCGCCCGCAGCTTGAATGCCGCGATCGATTTCTTGGCTCGCGTCACCACCGGCCGCTGACCGGTGATCGCGGTGAGGTCCGAGACCGCGCTCTCGAGTGCCTTTGCATTGCTGACCGCCTCGCCGAGACCGACATTGACGACGATCTTCTCCAGCTTTGGCGCCTGCATCACGTTGGAGTAGCCAAACTCCTTCATCAACTCAGGAACGATTTCTCCCTGATATTTTTCTTTCAGTCGTGCCATCAGAATCAACCTGCTTCTTTCTTAATCGGCGTTCCCGCCTGGTCCGCAATGCTTCATGCGCTCAGGCCGCCGTCCAGATCGACGTTTTCCAATCAGGCTACGCAGCCTCGGGTCGCGGAATCAGTCGCATCGCACTTCTTGCAATAGCGGACGTTCTTGCCGTCCGCACCTTCACGGACGCCAACTCGCGTTGGTTGCTTGCAGTTCGGACAGACCAGCATCACGTTTGAAACGTGCAGCGCCGCTTCAACCTCGACGATGCCAGCCTGGCGCGCTCGTCCGCGCTTGATGTGCTTCTTGACGATATTGACGCCCTCGATGACCACTCGGTCGCGCTCGATGACGTTGACCCGCACTCGCCCCTGCTGACCCTTATTGCGGCCAGAGGTGACGAGCACAGTATCGCCACTCCGAATTTTTCGCATCCTCTTATGCTCCCGCTTCCTCGCCCCTGCCGCCCTAGAGAACCTCTGGCGCAAGAGACACAATCCGCATGAACTGCCGTTCTCGTAGCTCTCGACCCACCGGACCAAAAATGCGGGTACCGCGCGGTGCTCCCTGGTTATTGATCAGTACAGCGGCGTTGTCGTCGAACTTGATGTGGCTTCCGTCAGGCCGCCCATATTCCTGGGCCGTTCGTACCACGACCGCCCGCACGACCTCGCCTTTCTTGACCGCGGCGTTAGGTTGAGCCTGCTTGACGGTTGCGATAATGACGTCACCGACACCGCCGTACTTTCGGCCTGAACCACCGAGCACGCGGATGCACAAGAGTTCTCGAGCTCCGCTGTTGTCTGCGACCCGCAGTCGCGACTCTTGTTGAATCACCCCGTTTGCTCCTATTCACGCCTGAGTACTTTGCGGTGCTCTAGATTTGCACGCCCCGCTCGACAATCTCACGAACAATCCAGCGCTTCCGCTTGGACATGGGTCGCGTCTCTTCGATTCTTACAATGTCCCCCGGCTTGCAGGTGTTCTGCTCATCGTGGGCCAGAAACTTACTCGTGCGCGTGATTCGCTTGTGATACAGCGGATGGCGGCGCACTGAATCGACCGAGACGACTACTGTCTTTTCCATCTTATCGCTGACGACACGACCCACTTTTTGCGTCCTCGGCGTCTGGGCAGGAGGCGTGTCCGTCCGCTCCAAAACGTTCTCCGTCACTGCGTTCCTCATTTCACTACGGGCGACTATTCGACTCGACTGCTGGAGGCACCCGCCAACTCAAGTTCGATTTCCCGCTCTGTCTGGATCGTCTTGATGCGCGCGATATCCTTACGGATCTGCCGAATGCGCGCCGTCGCTGTTAGCTGACCGACAGCCTCCTGAAATCTGAGGGTCCGCCACTCAGCCAGCAGGTCGTCGAGTTGCTCATTGAGTTTATCGTTGCCGATTGCTCGAATCTCGGCTGGCTTCATGCCACCACCTCTTCGGCCAAGGCACCCGCCTCGTCATCCTCTGTTGTGTCACTGACGCCGATATGCTGCCGTTCGATGAACCGGCAATCCATTGGCATCTTCATAGCTGCTCGGCGTAGGGCTTCTTCGGCCTGGGCTCGCGAGACCCCGGCAACCTCGAACATCACCCTCCCCGGCTTGACCACGGCGACCCAGTACTCCGGGTTGCCTTTGCCCGATCCCATGCGAGTCTCGGCCGGCTTGTGCGTCACCGGTTTGTCCGGAAAGATGCGAATCCAGACCTTGCCGCCGCGCTTCAAGTAGTTTGTAACGGCTCGGCGCGCCGCTTCTATCTGCCGACTGCTCACCCACGCGGGCTCTGTCGCCTGCAGACCGAACTCTCCAAATGAGATCTCGACGCCGCGATGGGCTTTACCGGTCATCCGGCCTCGCATCATCTTGCGGTATTTAGTCCGCTTCGGCATCAACATGATCGACGCTCCTGCCTCCGACTGGGGGTGCCTGTGTAATCTTCAGCTAGCACCCTATTAATCACCTGTGATCGCCGCGAGGTCCGCCGTCAATGTCGCCGCTGTAACCGGGGCGCGTTCTGGCAAGACTTCACCCTTATAGACCCATACTTTGACACCGATGCGGCCATAGGTCGTGTGCGCGTGGACGACACCGAAATCAATATCCGCGCGAAGTGTCGACCGAGGTACGCGACCGTCCATCTCCGTCACCGAGCGGCTCATTTCAGCTCCGCCCAAGCGACCGGACAGGGTGATCTTGACGCCCTTCGCCCCGCGGCGCATGGCCTGTTGAACGGCGTGCTTCATAGCTCGTCGGTAAGCCACGCGACGAGAGATCTGCTCCGCGATGCTCTCGGCGATCAACTTGGCATCGATTTCCGGCACCTTGATCTCTTCAATCCGCAGATGCACCTTCTTGTTGATGTCTTTCTCGAGCATCTGGCGCAGGCGCTCGACGTTCGCGCCTTGCTTGCCGATCACGATTCCCGGCTTCGATGTATGCAGCGTGACGTCGACCTTATTCGCCGAGCGCTCCAGTTCGATCCTGGAGATGCCGGCTCGGGTCAACTCATTGAGGATGAGCCGCCGGATGCGGAGATCCTCATGGAGTTGCTCGGTGTAATTCCGCTCCGCATACCACTTTGATTCCCAATCGGTAACAATTCCTAGTCGGAAACCAATCGGATTGACCTTGCGTCCCATTAGCTTCTCCGTTCCTCTGCGATCACCGTCATGTGGGTGTTGCGACGAATAATCCGCCCGACGCGTCCCCTGGCCTTCGCCTTGAATCTGCGAAACGATGGCCCATCATCGGCGTAGATTGCCTTGATCCAGAGGTTTTCCGGATCCATGTCGTAGTTGTTCTCCGCATTCGCCGCCACCGACTGGAGCAACTTGCCAACGTCAACCGCGGTCTTTTGCGGCATGAACCGCGTCATAGCGATGGCGTCCATGACTCGTTTCCCGCGAACTGCATCGACGACCAGCCGCGCCTTCCGCGGGGAGACGCGGACGCCTGTTACGCTCGCTCGAACTTCCATGATGGTTCCTATCTCCCCGCCGTGCCTAACGCCGGCCGCGCCGGTCGGCGTCTTTGCCGTGCCCTCGGAACGTCCGCGTGGGCGCGAATTCCCCAAGCTTGTGGCCGACCATCTGCTCCGATACGAAAATCGGAACGTGAACCTTGCCGTTGTGGACGGCCACCGTGTGCCCGACCATACCCGGGAAGATCGTCGATGCACGTGCCCAGGTGCGGATCACGCGCCGCTCGTTCGTGCGATTGAGCGAGTCGATCTTCTCCCGCAGTTTTTCGTCGATGAACGGTCCCTTCTTGGACGATCTCGACATGTGATACCTCCTCGCTTACTTTCGCTTCGTCGTGCGGCGCCGGACGATCATTGAGTCAGTGCGCTTGTTGTTCCGGGTCCGAGCCTGCACCGGCTTTCCCCATTTTGTCTTCGGCTGACCGCCGATCGGGGCCTTGCCCTCGCCTCCGCCGTGCGGATGATCACGCGGGTTCATCGCTGATCCGCGAACCGTCGGCCGCCGGCCGCGGTGCCGGTTTCGCCCCGCCTTACCTATGACGACGTTCTCGTGGTCGACGTTGCCGACCTGTCCAAGGGTCGCCGCGCAATTGAGGTGCACCAGCCGCACCTCGCCAGAAGGCATCCGGATCTGAGCATAGTCATCGGACTTCGCCATGAGTTGCGCCGATGTGCCCGCCGAACGGCACAATTGACCGCCCTTGCCGGGATAGAGTTCGATATTATGGATTTGGGTACCGGTCGGGATGTTTCGGAGGGGCATCGCATTCCCGGTCCGGATCGGGGCATCCGGCCCGGAGATGACCGTGTCTCCGACACTCACTCCGACCGGGGCCAGCATGTAGCGCTTCTCGCCATCCACATAGTGGAGAAGCGCGATACGCGCAGACCGGTTCGGGTCGTACTCGATTGCCGCCACTTTGGCCGGAATACCCGTCTTGTTCCGCTTGAAATCAATGATTCGGTAGAACCTCTTATGGCCGCCACCACGATGCCGTGTCGTGATACGACCCCGGTTGTTTCGACCGGCGTGCTTCTTTAGCGGTTCGATCAGACTCTTTTCCGGCTCTTGCTTCGTGATCTCCTCGAACGTGCTGACACTCATCGAGCGCCGCCCCGGCGAGGTTGGCTTGTAAATGCGAATCGGCATTACCGCTTCCTTCCGTAGTCGCCGAGGCCCACTAGACCTGCTCGAAGACGTCGATGCGCTGGCCTGGGAAGAGCGTGACCACTGCCTTTTTCCAAGCCCGTTCCTGTCCGTAGATTCGGCTGCGTCCCCGGCGAATCGCGCGTGACCGGCGCGACCCCTTGACATTCATCGTGTTCACGGCCTTGACCCGGACGTTGAATAACTTCTCTACGGCTTCTCGGATCTGAATCTTGTTCGCCACGGTGGCAACTTCAAACGTGTATTGATCGTGCTCCATCAGGTCCGTGTTTTTTTCAGTGATGAGTGGTTTGATGATGACTTGATCGACTGTGAGCGCTGGCATCTAGGCCTCCTTCGTCCCGGTTACAGTGACCGGGGTCCGGCGTGCCATTCGCGCCTGCTTCCAGACGCCTGGTTCACGCTCGTCCTCGGGCAGCGCCAGCAGTCCCTCGACGACCGGGATCGCTTCTCGCGTAACGAGCATTCGGTCAAACTTCAGAATATCCCGCACGTTGAGATACCGCGCGTCAATCACCCAGACATTCGGCAGGTTGCCCGCCGACTTCCGAATTGGTTCGACTTTCCCGTCGGTCACGATCAACACCGATCGGCTCTCGGGCAGCGCGGCAATGACTTCCTTCATCACCTTGGTCTTAGGCTCGACGTCGCCTAGCCCAGCCATCACGGTGAGCCGCTCATCTCGAACCTTTGCCGAGAGCGCCGACCGAACCGCCAACCGCCGCATTTTTCGCGGCATGTCCTGCTTGAACGAACGCTGATGCGGTCCCCAAACGACACCGCCACCGACCCATTGCGGCGAACGTATGGAGCCCTGGCGCGCACGCCCGGTCCCCTTTTGCCGCCAGGGCTTGGCCCCTCCGCCCCGCACTTCGCCGCGAGTCTTTGTATCCCTCGTTCCGAGGCGCGCGTTGGCGAGCTGGCGCAAGAGTGCTTGATGCATCACTTGAATATTCGGCTCGATGCCCCAGACCGAATCATCTAGTTCGGTCTGTTCCACAACTTGACCTTGCTTGTCATGTACATCGACGATCATGTCAATCTCCGCACCCGGACCGGGATGCCGCGGCCGGCGTTAAGCGCTCGAGGCACTACTGCTTTCTCGACTTGATAGCTCGGCGCACGATAACCAGGCTCTCGTTAGCTCCGGGAACCGATCCTTCCACCAGCAGGAGGTTTCGTTCGGGATCCACACGTAGCACTTTAAGGTTCTGAACGGTGACGCGATCGCCGCCCGTCCGCCCGGCCATGCGCATTCCCTTGAAAACCCGCCCCGGTGTGGCGCTCGAACCGATGGAGCCCGGTGCACGCAATCGGTCAGACTGTCCGTGCGTTTTCGGACCGCCTCTGAAGCCGTGCCGCTTGACAACGCCCTGGAAGCCGCGCCCTTTCGACGTTCCGATCACATCGACCAATTCGCCCTCGCCGAAGGCATCGGCGGTGATGACTTGCCCGACGGAGAATTCGGAAGGATCGGCCGCCCGCACCTCACGCAGGGTCCGCGACATGAACCCGCTCGCCTGGCGATGCCCTCGCTCAGGCCGGTTCAGTCGCTTGTCGAGGCCGAACCCGAGCTGAACGGCACCGTAGCCATCCGATTCGGGGGTCTTGACTTGCGTAACCACACACGGCCCAACCTCGAGCACGGTGACCGGGTGGGCAAGACCCGTCTCGTCGAACAATTGGGACATGCCGAGTTTTTTTCCGATGAGCCCTTCGATCATTGGCTCTCTCCTGTCTCTCAGGAAGCGGCGCAGCTCTTAGCCGCGTCCGCCTATAGAGCGTGACCGGCGCTTCGGGTCGCCGCAATCGACGACCCGCGCCATCACTACAACTTGATTTCGATATCCACACCAGCTGGTAGGTTCAGTCGCATGAGCGACCGAATCGTGCTCCCACTTGGCTCGAGCACATCGATTAACCGTTTGTGCGTTCGGATCTCGAATTGCTCTTGCGAATCCTTATCGATAAACGGCGATCGGATGACGCAGAACTTTTCGATCCGGGTTGGGAGCGGGATCGGGCCAGCCACTTTGGCACCCGTCGACTCCGCAGTCTCCACAATTTTGCTCGCCGATTGGTCGAGCACCTTGTGGTCATATGCTTTCAAGCGGATGCGAATCCGCTGACTGGGCTTACGCGCGACCATCGAACCATCTACTCCTGCGTGTGGCCGCGTCCAACGCGCCCAAATCCTGCGTCCGCTACTCAGTAATGGCGGTGACGACGCCGGCGCCGACGGTGCGTCCCCCCTCGCGGATGGCGAAGCGCAACCCCTCCTCGATGGCCACCGGGGTGATCAACTCCACCCCCATCTGGACGTTGTCGCCCGGCATCACCATCTCGGTGTTCTCCGGCAAGGTGATCGAGCCGGTCACATCCGTGGTGCGGATGTAGAACTGCGGCCGGTAGCCGGGGAAGAACGGGGTGTGGCGGCCCCCCTCCTCCTTGCCCAGCACGTAGACCTCGGCCTGAAACTTGGTGTGGGGGTTGATCGAGCCGGGCTTACTCAGCACCTGCCCCCGCTGCACGTCGTCGCGCTCCACTCCCCGCAGCAGGCAGCCGACGTTGTCGCCGGCCAGCCCCTCGTCCAGCGTCTTCTGAAACATCTCCACACCGGTGACGACGACCTTGCGCCGCTCCCCCATGCCGACGATCTCGATCTCCTCGCCCGGCTTGACGATGCCGCGCTCGACCCGGCCGGTGACCACCGTGCCCCGCCCCTTGATCCCGAAGACATCCTCGATCGGCATCAGAAACGGCTTGTCCACCGCCCGCTCCGGCGTCGGGATGTAGTCGTCGACGGCCTGCATCAGCTCCAGAATCGGCCCGTAGGCCGCATCACTCGGGTCCTGGCTGGCCGTCTCCAGGGCGGCCAGGGCACTGCCCCGAATCACCGGAATCTCATCGCCCGGGAACTCGTAGGTGGAGAGCAACTCCCGCACCTCCAGCTCCACCAGCTCCAGCAACTCCTCGTCGTCGAGCATGTCGACTTTGTTCAGAAACACCACCATCGCGGGCACTTCGACCTGGCGCGCCAGCAGGATGTGCTCCCGCGTCTGGGGCATCGGTCCGTCCGGGGCGGAGACGACCAGGATCGCCCCGTCCATCTGCGCCGCCCCGGTGATCATGTTCTTGATGTAGTCGGCATGGCCCGGGCAGTCGACGTGGGCGTAGTGGCGCTTCTCCGTCTCGTACTCGACGTGGGCAATCGCGATCGTGATCCCCCGCTCCCGCTCCTCCGGCGCATTGTCGATGCTGTCAAAGGAGCGCAGCTGCGCCTGCCCCTGCAACGCCAGCGTCTTGGTGATCGCCGCCGTCAGACTCGTCTTGCCATGATCCACATGCCCGATCGTCCCCACGTTCACATGCGGCTTCGTCCGCGCAAACTTCTGCTTCCCCATCTCGCTCCGCTCTCCTCATTCCTGGCCACTCACCTCGAGTGGCTTCTCGATTCCGTTCCTCGTTAAGGCCCTACACCGCCGGTCAATGCCGCCGCCGCAGATCTAGTCGCGCCGTGCCTTCGCGATCATCTCCTGAGCCAGTGCGGTCGGCAGTGGCGCATAGTGATCGAATTGCATCGAGTAGGTCGCACGCCCCTGGGTAGCGGACCGCAGATCGGTTGCATAGCCGAACATCGCCGCCAGCGGGACAAACGCCTTGACCACCTGCGCTCCAGCGCGCATCTCCATACCCTGGATGTGTCCCCGACGAGAGTTCAGATCTCCGATGACCTCACCCATGAACTCGTCAGGAGTCGTCACCTCGACGTCCATGATTGGTTCGAGAATGACATTACGGCCCCGCCGCACCGCTTCCTTAAGCGCAAGCGAACCCGCGATCTTGAAAGCCATCTCTGACGAGTCAACTTCGTGGAACGAGCCGTCGACGAGCCGTGCTTTGAGATCGACCAACGGGAATCCCGCCTCGCCCCCGGTCAACAGCGCCTCGCGGATGCCGGCGTCGACCGAAGGGATGTACTCCCTCGGGATAGACCCACCCACGATCTTGTCCTCGAACTCGTACCCTACGCCGCGTTCCTGGGGCTCGAATTCGACAACCACGTGGCCGTACTGCCCTTTACCACCCGACTGCCGAATGTGACGTCCTTCGGCTTTGACCGGAATCGTGATCGTCTCTTTGTAGGCAACTTGCGGCCGGCCCACATTGGCGTCGACCCGAAACTCCCGCATCAGCCGGTCGACGATTACTTCGAGGTGAAGCTCGCCCATTCCCTCAATAACGGTCTGGGCGGTTTCCTCGTTGGTCCGGAGCCGGAATGTGGGATCCTCTTCCGCAAGCCGGCCCAGGGCGGCGCCCATCTTGTCTTGATCGGCCCGAGTCCTTGGCTCGATGGAAACCGAGATCACCGGCTCTGGGAAGGTAATCGATTCGAGCACAACCGGCGCCGCAGGGTCGCAGAGTGTGTCGCCGGTAAAGGTTGACTTCAGTCCAATGACCGCGGCGATATCGCCTGCGCTCACGGATGTGATCTCTTCGCGGTGGTTGGCATGCATGCGCAGCAACCGGCCCACGCGTTCACGGTCACCCTTCGTCGAGTTCAAGGCGTAGCTTCCGGCATCCAACTGTCCGGAATACACACGTACGTAGGCCAGCTTCCCAACGTGGGGGTCAGCGACGATCTTGAATGCCAACGCGGAGAAAGGTTGACCTGGTTCTACAGTACGGACAACCTCTTCGCCTGTCCGTGGATCGATCCCCGTAACGGGCGGCACGTCGAGTGGAGATGGCAAATAGTCGACGATCGCGTCCAGCATTAGCTGCACGCCTTTGTTCTTCAGCGAGCTTCCGACCAGGATTGGTACAAGCCGTCCGCTCACTGTCGCTGACCGCAGCCCGGTGCGGAGCTCGTCGGGAGTAAGGACATCGTCGTCGAGGTAGCGCATCATGAGCTCCTCGTCGGACTCCGCGATCAACTCGACGAGATGATGCCTCGCTGCCCTGGCCTCTTCTGCCATCTCAGCCGGGATTTCGGTTCTCTCGATGTTCTGGCCCATCTCGTCGTGAAAGATGTAGGCAACCTCATCGATGAGATCGATGATCCCCGTGAAGTTTGACTCCGCCCCAATCGGAAGCTGGATCGGCGCCGGCACGGCCTTCAGGCGGTCAACGATCATCTCAATCGTGCGCGTAAACGACGCGCCAGTGCGGTCCATCTTATTGACGAAGCAGATGCGAGGCACGCTGTATTTGTCAGCCTGTCGCCAAACCGTCTCCGACTGCGGCTCGACACCGGCTACGGCGTCGAAGACGACGACCCCGCCGTCCAGGACGCGCAGCGATCGCTCCACCTCGACGGTGAAGTCCACGTGACCGGGCGTGTCGATGATATTGATGCGGTGCCCGTCCCACGAGCAGGTCGTCGCGGCCGCGGTGATCGTGATGCCCCGCTCTCGCTCTTGAACCATCCAGTCCATGGTCGCGGCGCCCTCGTGCACCTCGCCAGGCCTGTGGACCCGACCGGTGTAATAGAGGATGCGCTCAGTCGTCGTCGTCTTGCCCGCGTCGATGTGGGCGATGATCCCGATATTCCGGGTCTTCGCCAACGTGATTTCGGCTTCGGTCGCCGTGGGACGGGTCGCGGTTGCGGTACTCATTGTGTTCCTTATACGTCCTATAGATTGTGCCGGAAGGACAGTCCGTTCACATGCTCCGAGCGGCCTCGTCGAGGCCGACGGCTGTCCTGCAGCGGCTAGAAGCGTCCATAGTGAGAGAAGGCGCGGTTTGCCTCGGCCATCCGGTGGGTATCCTCACGGCGCTTGATCGTCGCGCCAGTGTTGTTGAACGCGTCCAGCAACTCGTTGGCCAGCTTCTCCTGCATCGACTTTCCGGGTCGCCCGCGGGCCGACATCAGAAGCCAGCGCATGGCCAACGATTGGCGACGCGGACCTTCAATCTGCACGGGAACTTGATACGTGGCTCCACCGACACGACGAGGTTTGACCTCGATTACCGGAGTAGCATTGCCAAGCGCCTGCTCGAAAACTTCCAGGGGACCCCGCCCGGTTCGCTCGGCGATTCGGTCGAGAGCACCGTAGACAATCCGCTCGGCGACACCCTTCTTGCCGCGCTCCATCACCTTGTTGATGAACCGCGCGAGTACCTCGCTCTGATAGCGCGCATCTGGCGGTGGAATTCTGCGCTCGACCTTCGCCCGGCGTGGCATATTCGTTCCCTCAATCGTTTGCAGCGCTGACCGCCGCTCCAGCTGTAAACCCGCCGCCTGGCGACGGTTTCTCTAAACACACGAAAAAGCGGTGAACGTCAGTCGACGTCCGGCCGCTTCTCGCACCATGTTCAATCAGATCCGCCGAGGCGGTTGGCGCTTCGCAGGACCGCTGGTTTCAGCGAGTCCTGCTAAGCGCTAGGCGCTCTTCTTGGGCGCCTTGGTTCCGTATTTCGAGCGCGCTTGCTTGCGGTTATCTACACCGCGGGCATCCAAGGTGCCTCGGACGATGTGGTAACGAACGCCCGGGAGATCCTTCACCCGGCCCCCGCGCACCAGCACCACAGAGTGCTCCTGAAGATTGTGCCCCTCGCCCGGGATATATGCCGTGACCTCCATACCGTTGGTCAGGCGAACCCTGGCGATCTTACGCAGCGCCGAATTGGGCTTCTTCGGCGTCATGGTCTTGACCTGCGTACACACGCCGCGCTTCTGGGGAGAATGGGTCCCCGAGCGAAGACGGCCCGCGTATCGCCCAAGCGCGTTACTGGTGAACCCCAGTGCCGGCGCCTTGGTCTTTTTCTTGACGCTCTTGCGGCCCTTACGAACCAACTGATTGATCGTCGGCACGATGACTCCTAGCAGGACAGGGGGCGTTTCCAATAACCGTGCTCTGCCAAGACAGCAGCTGCGGCGCCACCTGCCATGTGAGGATCCAACCTCACTTGTATGTCCGCCTCGCGGCGGACACAAGGGGGTACTTTAGTCGAAAGAACACGAGATGTCAAGCCGATTTCCGGCTCTCGGGCGAAGCCGCCGGACGGGCCCTTTCGGGTTCGGCCGGCGGCTTCGGACAACCTAGTTGACGTTCAGGAGATCATCGGCCTCGATAATGCTCAAGGACGTCTCTTCGACGTCAACATCAGGCTCGTCGTCATCGTCGACGGATATGTCGCCGACCCCGGACGGGACCAGCCCCTGCTGCATCAATTCCTCGAGATCCTCGACCGTCGCCGGCTCCGGATCATCTTCGGAACCCGGGAGGACAGCAACGCTGCCACCCGGTGCTCCTTCGCCAATGAAGTCGACCTCGACTCCCGGCACCACTCCAAACCCGGAGCCGGCGGGAATCAACTTACCGATGATCACGTTTTCCTTCAAACCGCGCAGATGGTCAACCTTGCCGTTGATTGCGGCCTCGGTGAGCACCCGCGTGGTTTCCTGGAACGAGGCCGCCGACAGGAACGAGTCAGTTTCCAGCGAGGCCTTGGTGATCCCAAGGAGCACGGGCACAGCCGTAGCTGGCTCACCACCCTGGGCCATGATTTCCTCGTTGATTTGGTTGAACTCAAACCGGTCGATCCGCTCATCCTGCAGGTAATCCGTGTCACCAGGATGCGTGATGCTGACCTTGCGCAACATCTGCCGGCAGATCACCTCGATGTGCTTGTCGTTGGTGTTGACGCCTTGCGAGCGGTACACCTTCTGCACCTCGTCGATGATATAGCGCTGGACCTCTTCACGGCCTTGCGTCAGCAGCACCTTGTGAGGATCCTTCGCGCCGTCGGTCAACTGCTGGCCGGGGTAGACATGGTCTCCGTCCTGCACATAGACCTGGTACACCACGGGCACCGAGTACTCAACCCGCTCCTCCTTCTCGTTGCGGACATAGATGGTCCGATCATCGATGAAGAAGCGGCCATCGATCTGACTGAAGAGCTTCTGGTCGTCCGGGCCAACGGCGAGCGCCGTCTTGTCCTTCAAAACCATATCGCCATCGGCCAGCGCTGGGTCCCATCCCTGCTCCAATGGGTACACCCGCTGCTCTATGTCGGTGGAGGTGATGGCCAACACTCGGCCGGTATCCGTGTTCTCGACCGAGATCACCCCTTCCCGATCGGCGAGAACAGCCGCTCCCTTCGGTGCCCGGGCCTCGAACAACTCCTCGACGCGGGGCAAACCGGTGGTGATGTCGGCTCGAGCAACGCCCCCGGTGTGGAACGTTCGCATTGTCAACTGAGTGCCCGGCTCGCCGATCGATTGCGCCGCAATAATGCCGACCGCCTCGCCGTGTTCAACCAACCGCCCGCTTGCTAGATTTCGGCCGTAGCACGCTCGGCAGACGCCATGGGTCGCCTCACAGGTCATGACGGTGCGAACATGCACTTTGCTCACACCGGCATCCATGACTTCCCGCACCAGATCGCGAACGGATCCGTCTTCCGCCTCCAGACGATCGGTCAACTCTTCGTCGCGGTCGACAATGATTTCCCCGGTCTCGGGATGGACGACCGGCGAGAGAAGTACGCGCCCGAGAATAGTGGCCCGGAACTCATCCTCGGCCATTTGCTCGGCCGCTTCATCGCGCATGATCCACAGCCCGTGCTCGGTGCCGCAATCGTCAATCGTGACGATAACGTCCTGCGATACGTCCACGAGCCGCCGCGTGAGGTATCCCGAGTCGGCGGTTCGTAGCGCCGTATCGGCCAGACCCTTTCGGGCCCCGTGCGTCGACAGGAAATACTCAAGAACCGTCAGACCCTCGCGGAAGTTGGAGCGAATGGGGATATCGATGATCTCCCCCTTCGGGTCGAGCACCAGACCGCGCATACCCGCCATCTGGCTGATCTGATTCATATTCCCCTTCGCGCCGGAATCCGCCATCATGAAGACGGAGTTCTGCCCGCGAAGACCTTCTTCGACGTGCTTCGCCAGCTCGTCGCGAGTGCTATTCCAGATCAGCTCGAGCTCTCGTAGGCGCTCCTGGTCGGTCACCAGACCGCGCCGGTACTGCCGCTCGATCTTGTCGGCGCGCTCGTCCGCGTCGTGAAGCAGTCCTTCCTTCTGTTCGGACATCACGACGTCGTCGACGGCAATACTCATACCACCGCGTGTCGAAAACTCGAACCCAACCTTCTTGATCTCATTGACAATACGGGCGGTTTCGTTCGCATCCTGGAAGTACCGGTACGCGTCCGCGACCACTTGCCGCAACTGCTTGCGGCCCATCGTCTGGTTGTAGTACTTGCCGATTGCGCTCGGCAGTGCGAGGTTGAAAATCGCCCGGCCAACTGTCGTTTCGATCCGTTTGTATTCACCGCCCTCGCGATCCGTCCGGACGATGATCTGCGCATGGATATCAACCGCGCCCGCGTCGTACGCCAGCTTGACTTCTTCCAGGGAAGAAAAGACCTTCCCCCAGCCTCGCGGAACGGACCCGGAGGCGGTGTCGGCTGCAAGATCCCGCTCGGACGTCATGTAGTAGCAGCCGAGGACGATATCCTGAGTTGGCGAGACGATCGGCTCTCCGTTAGACGGCGACAACAGGTTGCGAACCGAAAGCATCCGGGTTCGCGCCTCGTCCTGCGCTCTCCGCGACAACGGCACGTGTACCGCCATCTGATCGCCGTCGAAGTCGGCGTTGAAAGCCGCGCAAACCAGCGGATGGATCTGGATCGCCGATCCTTCGATCAAGCGGACCTTGAAGGCTTGAATACCGAGCCGGTGCAGCGTCGGCGCTCGGTTCAAGAGCACCACGTAGTCCTGAATGACCTCTTCGAGGACATCCCAAACCTTGGGATCGACGCGCTCCACGAGCCGCTTGGCTGCCTTGATATTGTGAGCGTGACCGTGGTCTACGAGTCGGCGCATCACGAACGGCTTGAACAGCTCGAGCGCCATCCGCTTCGGCAACCCGCATTCATCCAGCGCCAGATCGGGACCGACCACAATGACCGACCGTCCAGAGTAGTCAACGCGCTTGCCAAGAAGATTCTGCCGGAATCGCCCTTGCTTGCCCTTCAGCAGGTCGGACAGACTCTTGAGCTTGTGCTTCCCGGAGCCCGAGACCACTCGCCCCCGTCGGCCGTTGTCAATCAATGCGTCGACTGCTTCCTGCAGCATCCGCTTTTCGTTGCGCACGATGATATCGGGCGCTCCGAGCTCGAGTAGCCGCTTGAGTCGGTTATTTCGGTTGATAACTCTACGGTAGAGGTCGTTCAGGTCAGACGTGGCGAACCGGCCACCGTCGAGTTGCACCATGGGGCGCAGTTCAGGTGGCACAACCGGCAGTGCCGTGAAGATCATCCACTCCGGCCGGTTCCCACTCTTCCGCAGCGCCTCGACGACTCGCAGACGCTTCGTTGCCTTCTTCCGCTTGACGTCCGAGGTGCTCTGCATCTCGTTGCGGAGCTCGACAGCGATCTCGTCGAGGTCGATGCGGTTCCGAATATAGTGGTGCACCGCCTCAGCGCCCATACCCGCCTTGAACACGCCGGGAGGAAGAAGCTCATTGAGCTCCCGATATTGCTGCTCCGAGAGGATTTGGAGCTCCTTCAGGTCACTGATCGCCTTGATCGACTCGTCCCGCTCGCGCTCAACCTCTCTAATTTGCTCGGCAAGAGCGCTCTCGATCTTCCCGCGCCGTTCGTCGGCCGCGGACACAAGCTGGTCCCTCTCCGCGCCAGCCAATGCCTCGCTACCAGTAACCTCCGCCTCGGCGCCCTCGGCAATCCGCGCGGACTCCTCTTCGAATGCTTCGCTGAGCGTGGCCAGCCGGTCATCATTGACCGCTTCGCCCTCGCGAACAATCACGCTGCCGCGGAACGAAATTTCCTCATCAGCTGATTCGTTGGACAAAGCGGTAAGGCGCGACTCCACCGACTCAAATTCCGCACGCAGCTCTGCAAGCTCAGACTCTCGTCGCGAGGCGATAGCTTCTGTGAGGCTGCGCTGCCCCTCGCTCAGATTTGCCGTATCACGAGTCGTCGACTCGTCGATCGCATCGATCTCCACTTGAGTCGCCGCGCGCAACTCCTCGATCTCGACGTCGACAAGCTCACGGACCTCGAGAATTGAAGCTTCGCGAGCGGCTTCATCGACTTCCGTGACGAGGTAAGACGCGAAATAGAGAACGCGCTCCAGATTGCGAGGCGTAATATCCAGGAGCAGACCAAGGCGGCTAGGAGTTCCCTTTACGTACCAGATGTGCGCAACCGGCGCCGCGAGCTCGATGTGTCCCATCCGCTCACGGCGCACCTTGGCGCGCGTCACCTCGACGCCACACTTGTCGCAGACGGTGCCCGCGTGGCGAATGCGCTTGTACTTCCCGCAATAGCATTCCCAATCCTTGGTCGGGCCGAAAATGCGCTCGCAGAAGAGCCCACCGTGCTCAGGCTTCAGCGTCCGGTAATTGATCGTCTCTGGCTTCGTCACTTCGCCGTACGACCAGGACCGGATCGCCTCCGGAGAGGCGAGGCTAATCCGAATCGCATCGAAATTGTTGACGTCAAGCACCCGGCCACGATCGGCGCGATCAGCGCGACCGAATCCGTCCCGAGGGCCTCCGGCATCAGGCAAAGATGGAAGAGACAGCCGCGGCGGCAACGCGGTATCGATCGACAGCATAGAAAGATCAGTATCAGTTGTGGACATTTTCCCTCCGGTACCGACGGTCTGAGCGGGTGGGAAGCCCACTCAGAGCCATCGCCGTTCTAAAGTGTTTCGCTAGTCAGCCGTCTTCTCGTATCCGCTCAAGTTGATCCGGTCCAGGTTCGACAGGAGGTCTCGGGAGTTGTCCTCAGCGAACTCCACCGTCTGCTCGTCCTCGTTAATAACGTCGATCGAGAGCCCGAGGGAGCGCAATTCCTTGACCAGAACTTTGAACGACTCCGGAACGCCGGCGCCGGTGATCTCGTCACCTTTGACGATCGCTTCGTAGGTCTTCACCCGGCCGACTGTGTCGTCAGATTTGACCGTCAACATCTCCTGCAACGTGTAGGCCGCGCCATAGGCATACAGCGCCCACACTTCCATTTCTCCGAACCGTTGACCTCCGAACTGCGCCTTACCTCCAAGAGGCTGCTGCGTGACCAGGGAGTAAGGTCCGGTCGACCGAGCGTGAATCTTGTCTTCGACCAGGTGTGCCAGCTTCAACATGTAGATGACGCCAACGGTGACCGGCCGATCGAACTTCTCACCCGTGCGACCGTCGTAGAGATCGACTTTACCGTCCTCAGGCAGCCCCGCTTCAATGAGAAGGTCCTTGATCTCATCTTCACGGGCTCCGTCGAAGACTGGAGTGGCCACCCGGAACCCGAGCTTGGATGCGGCCCAGCCGAGATGCGTCTCCAACACTTGACCGAGGTTCATCCGCGAGGGAACGCCAATCGGGTTCAGGATGATGTCAACCGACGTCCCATCCGGCAAGAACGGCATGTCCTCGATTGGGAGGATGCGCGAGATCACTCCCTTGTTGCCATGCCGGCCGGCCATCTTGTCGCCCTCGGAGATCTTCCGCTTCTGGGCGATGCTGACACGGACCATCTCGTTTACGCCCGCGGGCAGTTCATGATCGGACTCGTCATCTCGCCGGAACGTTTTGACATCGATAACTTTTCCATGTACCCCGTGAGGCACGCGCAGCGAGGTGTCTTTCACCTCTCGCGCCTTCTCCCCGAAGATCGCTCGCAGCAACCGTTCCTCGGCGCTGAGCTCGGTCTCACCCCGCGGCGTAACCTTTCCAACAAGGATGTCGTTCGGGCGTACTTCCGCTCCAATGCGGATCACCCCGTTCTCGTCGAGATTGGCCAGACTCTCTTCGCCAACATTCGGGATGTCCCGGGTGATCTCTTCAGGACCGAGCTTCGTGTCGCGAGCCTCGGTCTCGTACTTCTCGATGTGAATCGAGGTGAAGACATCGTCTCGCACAAGTCGCTCACTGATGAGAATAGCGTCCTCGAAGTTCCCGCCCTCCCATGGCATGAAAGCGACGACGACGTTCTGGCCCAGTGCCAGTTCCCCGTTCTCCGTCGACGACGAATCGGCGATGATCTGGCCGGTCGTGACCCGTTCACCTTGTCGCACGCTTGGACGCTGATTGATGCAGGTGTCCTGATTTGATCGGACAAACTTCTGCAAGTTGTACTCATTCACGTTTCCGTCGTCGTCGACGATCACGATCTGCCGGCCACTGACCGAATGGACGATCCCATTCTGGGCGGCGACCAACACCTGACCGGAATCCCGCGCGGCCTGATGCTCAACACCGGTGCCGACAACTGGGGCCCGAGGTTGGAGGAGCGGGACGGCCTGGCGCTGCATATTGGCGCCCATCAGTGCCCGGTTCGCGTCGTCATGCTCTAGGAACGGAATCAACGCCGTCGCCACCGAAACAACTTGCTTCGGTGATACATCCATATAGGCGACCTGCTCCGAGGGAACGACCGGGAACCGGTGTCCACCTCCAACTCGCACAACGACTTGGTCCGGGATCAGGCGATTTCGCTCGTCGAGTGGCGTATTCGCTTGCGCGATCATCACCTGCTCTTCGCGGTCAGCAGAGAGATAGTCGATGATCTCAGAAGCAACGGGCTTGACCCGGATCGTCTTGATTCCTGCTTTCTGGATCTTGTTGACGTCGGCTTCCGTCAACTCCGTGCCCGCGGAAACCGCAACCTTGCCCGTCTCTGGGTTCACTGCATCATCGCGAAGAACCAGACCCTCGAGTGGAAGTGCCGGCTCATCCACGAGGAGTTGTGAAATTACGCGTCGATATGGCGTCTCGATAAACCCGTACTGATTGATCTTGCCGTAGGTGGCCAATGAGCCAATCAGACCGATGTTCGGACCTTCCGGAGTCTCGATGGGGCAGATTCGACCATAGTGCGACGGGTGAACGTCCCGCACGTCGAAGCCGGCCCGATCGCGGCTCAACCCGCCGGGTCCCAGCGCGGACAACCGGCGCTTGTTGGTCAACTCCGCCAACGGGTTGGTTTGATCCATGAACTGCGAGAGTTGGCTTCCACCAAAGAACTCCCGCACCGCTGCCATAACCGGCCGCGTCGTGCTGATCAATCCCTTCGGTGTGACGGTCTCCGGGTCTTGGATCGTCATTCGCTCCCGAATACCGCGCTCGAGTCTCTGGAAGCCCGTCCTGACGTGCATCTGAACCAGTTCACCAACCGCACGGATGCGGCGATTGCCGAGGTGGTCGATGTCGTCAGCCTCGCTCAAGCCGTTGCTGAGACGGATCATTTCCCGGATGATCTCAATGAGATCTTCTTTGGTCAGGATCCGGCTCTCCGGTCGCGCATCGGCTCCCTTCTCGCGATGCAGACGCTCATTGAGCTTGTATCGGCCAACGCGAGCAAGATCGTACCGGCGATCGTTGAAAAACAAGTTCTCCAGCATAGTTGTGGCGTTATCCCGCGTCGGCGGGTCGCCTGGCCGCAGCCTGCGGTAGAGCTCGATCAGCGCGTCGTCTTTCTCGCGCGTCGGGTCCTTCTCGAGTGTCGTTCGCACGAAGGGACGATCTGGATTGGTGTCGACGTCTGCAAAGACCGACTCCAGTTCTTCATCGGTCATCCCAATTGCGCGCAGCAATATGGTCACCGGCATCTTCCGCTTGCGGTCCACCTTGACCGACATGACGTCCCGGTTCGACGTCTCAAATTCCAACCATGCACCACGGTTCGGGATCAGTTTGGACGTCGATACCAGCTTGCCTGTCGTCGGATCGGCGGCGCGGTCAAAATAGACACCAGGTGATCGCACGAGTTGCGAGACGACCACTCGCTCGGCACCGTTGATAATGAACGTGCCATCCGTGGTCATCAGCGGGAAGTCACCGATGAAGATTTCCGAATCTTCATCCTGACCGGCGCCGATTTCGCGAATCTCTCCGGTCTCCGGGTTTACAACCCGCAGCCGCGCTTTGATCCTCAGCGGGGAGGCGTACGTAATGTCACGCTCGCGGCAAAACTGTTCGACAATCCGCGGATCAGCTTTTCCCTGCTCTTGCAGGTGCTCCGGCAATCGCTTCCACGGCTCGTCGAATCGATATTCGCCGAACGTCAGCTCCATCTTCTTATGGTGGTCCGAGATCGGCGAGATTTCCTCGAGCAGCTCACGCAGTCCCTCGCGCTTGAACCACTCGAACGATTCCTTCTGAATCTGCACAAGGTCTGGCATCTCCCACACCGTCGGGATCCGGGTGAAGGAACGCCGATCAATGCCAGTGTTGGAAAGGACCGTCTGCACCTGACCAGTACTCGCCGCCTCGACCCCATTCGCTTTAATCGTCGTCACTGCCACAGCCAATCTCTCCTCCATTTGATCTGGGGACGGCACGCCGAGATAAACGTGATAAACCTGCTAGCGGGTTGCAGGCACCACCACTACACTGTCAATAGGCCCGGCTTCTGCTGGTGATCTGACACGCGGAAGCGGGAGGACATAGGCTGCCCCTCCCGTTCAACCAGGTTCAGTAGTGAATGTTCCAGCACGCCCCGTCCGGCTACCGGTTCCGAAGATTGAGCAGTCTCACTGATTTGCGGGTCAGCAAGTCAGAACGATCATTGTACGATACAGGATACGTTTTGTCAAGCCGAAGCAGCGCGGACAAAAGTCCGCGCTGCTTCGGCTTGCGGCGTGGGACTTATGCCGTCGGCGTTGCTCCAGATGGCGCGGCCGGAATCGCCGTCGCATTCGCGAGCGTGTAGTCGGCGCAATCCGCGACATAGAGGTACCGCGCTACCTCAGGATCCTCAATGTTATCGCGGGTCACGATGGTGGCGCCGGTAACAAGCTCTTTCGGATCGGGTGCTTCGCCGGTGGTCAAGAAGTCGTGCAGGAGTTGAACCGCCACCTCACCAATATCACCGGGATGCTGGGCAATCAAGAGGTCCACGACTTCGCTTCGCAGGTCTTGCACCTGGGTCGGCCCGGCATCGAAGCCGACCATTTTCACCGTGCCCTGTAGACCCTGCTCCCGAACTGCTGCTGCCGCGCCTTGCGCCGCAAACAGGTTCGTGCCAAAGATGCCGGCCAGGTCCGGGTCGGACTGAAGGCGAGCAGCCGTTATCTGGGCGGCAATATTTGCGTCGTCGTCGCAATACTCTTGCCCGAGATACTGAATGTCCGGAAACTCCTTCTCCAGCGCATCGCGGAACCCCTCTTCTCGCATGTCGGTGGTGGAGATACCTGGCTTGACGTTGACGACGAAGACCTTGCCCGCGCCATCAATCTGCTCTGCGAGACCGCGCGCCGCTAGCCGCCCTCCCTCGACGTTATCAGTCGCGATATCACCCAATTGGATATCCGAATCGATTGTTGTATCTACACACAGCACCGGCACGCCCGCGTCGATCGCGGCCTGGATCGGGGCGATCATGCCGCGTCGATCATTTGGCGCCATCATGATCGCGCTTGGGGCCGTCTGCACCACGGCGCTGAGAATCGGAGTTTGCAGCGTCTGATCGAACCGCTCGGGTCCTTGCGTGTCGATCGTGATATTGCCCAGAGACTCGGCTTTCGCCCGGGCGCCGCAGTCCATCGTAATGTAGAAGTTGTCGGCGATCACCCCTTGGATGAACGCGATGGTGAACGAATCCTGACGGGCAGATGCTCTAAAACCAAGTGGCGCGAACAGGGTGAACCCAGCACCGGCGTACACTGACGCCCGCACTAGCGTCCGGCGGCTCAGTTTGTTTACGGATCGGTCGTGAGTATTCATTGTACCTCCCGATAATTGCCACGGTTCCCGCAGGTTGGCGGGCTCGCGCAGGGTAGCAACGCAACTGGATCACCGCAATAGCGCGAACCTAGTTACATCCGTTCCTCTGCGCGGCGGCGTCGCTGGTCCAGGTAAACCGCGAGAATGAGCACCATGCCAATCGCCACGTTTTGCCAGAAGGGTTGGACGCGAGAGATCACGAGCCCATTGCGAAGCACGGTCGGGATGAATGCGCCCACGACACTGCCACCAACAGTGCCGATACCGCCGAAAAGACTGGTCCCTCCGATGACCGCCGCCGAGATGGCGGCCAAATTGTCTGACTGATGGGAACCGACCGACGCCGTACCGAAGCGCATCAAATCCATGGCGCCCGAAACGCCGGCAAGCAGTCCACTCAACGCATACACCTTGATCAGGTGAAAATCAACGTTGATACCGGCCCGCCGGGCCGCCGCGGCATTCGATCCGATTGCGTAGGTGTAGCGGCCAAACCTCGTTCTGTTGAGCACGATGGCGGCAATCACCGCGATACCATAGGCAATAAAGACCGGAGGAGTAATTCTTACGTGATGACCGGCAACGTCGAACCCAATGAGCTCGCGAAGACCAATTTCGGTTTGCACGGACGGCGGGACGTTCGGGACGGACGTGCCGCCTGTCAAGAGCTGGCCAAGTCCCAGCGCGATTCCGAGCATTCCCAAGGTCACGATGAACGGCGGCATTTTGAGCCTCGTGATGAGGAGTCCGTTCACTAGGCCGCAGATGAGCCCGGTTGCGACACCGGCCGCGAGACCAACTGGGATGCCGATGTTTTGTGTCGGAAATTCAAAGTTAGCGATGTCTCGAGGAGTCCCAGACAGTGCAATGGTCACTTTCGCCGCCACGACGGACGATAAGATGAGTATCGAGCCAACGGACAGATCAATGCCCGCCGTGATGATCACGAATGTCATGCCGACGGCCAGCACGACCAACTGAGAGGAATCGATGATGATGTCGTTGAAATTGCCCGGATTGAGAAAGCTGCCTCGTACCCGTATCCCGAACGTAAATATGATGATGACGAGTATTACGGGTGTGAATGACGCCGAGATCTTGGAAAAATAGCGCTGCCATATGGGCACGTTTTCATCGACGAGTTTGTCGTAAGTTCCACTCGCCTCAGTCACTCGTTTCAACCTCTCGGTTCGAAAATCTCGTCGATCCCGTCATGGCGGCGACCGCGTCTTCGATCGAAGCCGTCTTTGGATCGAGTTCGGTGACGATCTCACCCAGCCGCAACACCACGATGCGATCGGCGACCTGAAAGACGTTGGGCATGTTGTGGCTGATAAACACGACCGGGATGCCCGTGTCACGCACCTGCCGAATGAGATCAAGAACCATTCCAGTCTGCGCCACACCAAGGGCCGCAGTGGGCTCGTCCATGATCACGACCTTACTGGCCCACATGACCGCACGCGCCACGGCTACGCCCTGGCGTTGCCCTCCGGACAGCGTCACCAGCCGCCGCTCGAGATCCGGAACCTTGACCCGAAGCCTTGCCAACTGCTCGTCGGTCTCCTTTCGCATCTGCCCATTGTTAAGGAAGCCGAGGAACCCAGGAACCCCCATCTGCCTGCGTTCTCTTCCTAGGAAGATATTCGCCACCGCGTCGAGGTGCGGCGCCACCGCAAGATCTTGGTACACCGTCTCGATACCGTGCTCTCGCGCCTCGTGAGGTGACGAGAAGTGCACCCGTTCCCCAGCAAAAATGATCTCCCCGGTCTCCAGCGGTAGCACGCCGGTCAGCACATTGATCAAGGTTGACTTGCCAGCCCCGTTATCACCGATCAGGGCAACAACTTCACCGGGAAACACGGTAAGGTCAACATTTTTTAGTGCATGAACCGGCCCGAAGTGCTTATTGATACCTCGCGCTTCGAGCACCGGCTGCAACGCCCGCTCCGCGCTCAACGCCATCATTGACTCCGTCTCTCCTGGAACGATTTTTCTGTACTGCTGACTGTACATCCTCCGGGCTCCGCGTCAATGGGCTCCCGATTTTGCAGATATAGCCGCCGGTTTGCAGGCACCGGTTCCGCTATGCTAATTGCTAGCTGCGAGAGTGCTTGTTCGGAAAGACCGCCAATTCCGTGAGCGATTTCAACCACAAGTCGGTCGTTCTTGGCATTACCGGTGGCATCGCATCCTTCAAGTCGGCAACGCTGGCCAGCCTGCTTGTTCAGGCCGAAGCGCGGGTCGACGTTGTCATGACCGAGGCGGCGCAACGGTTCATTCAGCCGCTTACGTTTTCCGCAATCACGCACACGCCCGTTCACACAAACACGTTCTTGCCCTGGAGCGACGAGTACACCGGCCACGTGGGACTAGCCAGGAACGCGGACCTTTTCATCGTCGCGCCAGCGACGGCGGCTTCGATCGCCAGGTTGGCGCTCGGTCTTGCTGACGATTTGATCGGCCTGATTGCGCTTTCGACCGAGGCCCCGATAATCCTCGCTCCGGCGATGGAAGACCATATGTTCAACCACCCATCAATCCGCGATCACCTCGATACGCTCTCTGAGCGGGGCGTCATCGTTGTCGGACCGGATCACGGCAGGCTGGCGTCCGGAGCGCTGGGTGAGGGCCGTATGGCGGCGCCCGAGGCAATCATCGAAGCCGCCATTACCCGCCTTCGCCGTTCCTCGCAGTTGCACGGGAGAAAAGTTGTTGTCACGGCGGGCGGCACCCAAGAGCCGCTAGACCCGGTCCGATACATCGGCAATCGCTCCAGCGGCAGGATGGGATACGCATTGGCAACGTCGGCGATTTCAGCGGGAGCAGCCGTCACTCTCATTTCTGGCCCCACGACACTGCGCCCGCCGTGCGGAGCAGACTTCATCGAAGTGACCACTGCGGTGGAAATGCACCGCGAGGTCGAGCGAACTACGGTCGATGCCGATATCCTCATCATGGCAGCCGCTGTGGCCGACTTTCGGCCGGAATCCCGATCGGAACGGAAACTGAAAAAACATCCGGATCAGGAGTTCATGGACGTTCGGCTGGTCCGCAATCCCGACATTCTGGCGTCGGTCGATCGCCCCAATCTCCTCAAAGTCGGTTTCGCGGCGGAAACCGAGGATATCGTTGATAATGCGAAGCGGAAGCTCGAGGCCAAGCACCTCGCTATCATCGTGGCAAACGACGCGGAGCTCACGATAGGCGCGGCGTCGAGCACTGCCACGATTTTGACATCCGATGGGGACGTTATCACCCTACCTTCAATGAGCAAGTCCAGTCTCGCCGATAAGGTCATCCATGCCGCAACCGACATGCTCAATCGCATCGAACGGCGTCCGTGAACTATTCGAGCCGGTCGGGAAGAAGGGCGGTTCAGGTTGCGCGCTCACAGCTCGCGGTCCGTCTCGGCATAGCCGTCTATGCCGCGCTTTGTGCCGCGATCGCTTTGCGCTGTGTAGTACTGGTGTTTGCTTTCCCTGATACCGTGGGGACCGTGAGATCAATACTTTCGGCATCGTCACTCCTCGTTGCTCCGTTCGCGATTGCGCCGGCCGCGGACAGGACCGTCGTCGGCGCCGCAACCTTGTCGGATCTAACGGCCGCACTTGTCTTGCTGGCGGTTCCATTAGCGCTCCTCGGCCGGCGCGCCCGGCTGTGACTCTTTTTCGGTCACATCACGACTTGCAACAGTTAGTCTTTTGCTGTCTCTACTATCAATCCGCACGGATCGGAAGGAGGGCATGAATGTTCAGAAATTTGGTTCGTGGAATCCTGGGACTCGTGTTCGTCGCCGCCGCGACATGGCTCGCCAACTTCGTGACTGAGTTGATATTCGGTCCGGAGGACGACGGCGCGGCTGCCTGAATCGCGATGTCAGCATGTGGAACTCCGTCACTTGCCCGCTGAACGTGCCTTGCGCAGTGTTGTTGCGATCGTCAGTGGCGCGAGCCGGTTAAGTGCGGAGGCTATTTCGGCGTCTCTGAAACGACACCTCGATCCCTCGGTGGGCCTTAGGGTGCGCGCGGTGAGCTCGTCCGAGGAGGCGACAGCTGCGGCGAGAGACGCGGCGGGAAATGCTGATGCCGTGGTGGCGGTGGGCGGCGATGGCACCGTCGCTGATGTCGCAACCGGCATATTTGGGTCAGGTGCTGTGCTGGGGATCGTACCAGCGGGCTCGACGAACATCACCGCTCGTTCACTCGGCATCCCGGATAGCCCGGAGAACGCGCTGGCCCTGTTCGGCGGCCTACCTTTTTCCCGCTCGATCGATGTCGGTCGAAGCGGTGATCGGTCCTTTCTGCACATCGCTGGCGCTGGAGCCGACGCCGCGCTTTTCACTATTGCGGACCCGGGCTGGAAGCGCCGTGTAGGCTGGCTCGCATATGTCCCTGCCGCGGCCGCCGCGCTTGCGCTTCCCGCGTCAGAGGTTCGCGTGATCACCGACAAGACCGAAATTGTGGCCCGCTCTTCGCTGGTACTTGTCGCGAATGGCGGGTCGGCGATTGCCCCGTGGTTCAAGATTCACCCTGGGATCTCAGTCGACGACGGCTTACTCGACGTACTGGTGTTCACATCGTCGACCCCATACGAGATCGCCGCGGTCATCTGGCACGCGGCAATACAGCGCCTGGATCGGTCCCCCCACGTGGCGTGGACTCGCGCTCGCGCGGTTCGGATTGAAGCGACGCCTCAACTTCCGGTCGAAATGGACGGAGATCCACTTGGGGAGACACCCCGTGAGTTCCAGGTGGCTCCGGGTGCCCTCAGTGTGATCGTGCCGCGACATGATTCTTGAGCAACTGGTGTGGTCGTGACTCGAGGCGGCTACCCGCCTAAATAATATGTCTCGTTCGCTCCATAGCCCATATAAAACTGTTGTCCCGTGGTTGCGTTCTCAAACAATGTAACGCTGCCGTCGGATGTCGTCACCGAAAAGAGCCTGGCGGTGTAGAAGTCCGTTGAGCCACCGGGACCCAGCCAGCCCGAAAATACCACGACGTCGTCCGCGACCACTGTGAGTTGGACATCACCCTCGGCGATCATACGCAGAGTGGTCATTCCCGCCTCGGTAGCCGGTTCCGGGGCAACGGCGACTGGAGCTACAGGTTCGAGCTGATTGACTACAGCGGTCGGCTGGGGCGCGGGCCCGGTAGTCGGCGCCGGCGCTGGCGCCGTCGATGTTGCGACCAAGGCGGCGGTAGGCGCCGGGACAGTCGGGGCAATGGTTGCGGTCGCAATCGGTGTGGGACTTGGCAACGCGAGCCGATCGTCAGGGATAGGGGTCACAGTCGGGATCGCGGGAGGCACGGTACTGGCGACTGGCGGCTGGCTAAAGGAGATGCTGTAGACCCAGGCGAAAATGACCGCCCCCATGACAACCATGAACGCGATGATGGCAAAATTAGGCGACCAGTGTCGGGGCATATCGAGTGGCTTGACCGCAGCCACAAGCTCTGCGGCGCTGTCACCGCCTCGGGCGTCCTCGAACATCACCAGGGATTTTCCCGGATCGAGATCGAGATAAGCCGAATAGTTCCGGACAATGCCGCGTTGATAAATGAGCGGAGGTAGGACAGCGAAGTCCTCCTCCTCTAATGCGGCGAGGTGATGGCGATTGATGCGCGTCGCTTGCTCGGCTTCCCTGAGGGTAACGCCCTTGGAAACCCGGGCCTGCCTCAGTGTGTCCCCGAACACGCTCATCGTGACAATCCGGCTCCCCTCTCCCCGGCGCACGAATGCCCAAGGACCCTCGACCCCCATTACCCATCGTATCGGATATGGGACGTTTGGACAACCAGGAAAGGGTTGACAAGTTCGTCTTGCCGCAACGTCCAGGGCAGTTGCGGCGATCCAAGATACGTCAGGAGCGGCGGCGCTGAGGGTCTACCTTTCCCGTCAAGCGATCGAAAAGGGGGGTTGCCCTTCCGTGAGAAGAGACGTCAGCCGCAACGAGCCAAACATCATCGACCGGAGTCCACCAATCACCAATCGCAGACTGGCAGGGTGCAACCTCGTCCTCATGGACCAACCTGCGATGCGTGAAGGCCCAGGCATTGGCACACCAGCCGCGCTGTCCGTCTGCCGCGGGCCGGTAGTCGCGGCACGACCGGCACAGGCGCGGCAGGTCAGTCCTGAACCAACTGGGTAGTGGATCTTGCTCAGCTAGTTCCGGTTCGACGTCTGGCCAAGCTGCCTCAGTTGTGTGACTTGGCGAATTCTCACCCGAAGGGTCGACTTCGGGCGGTACGGCACCTGGCAACGAAGCGGGACTCGTCTGCAATGTAGAGTCGTCTGCAATCGAACTGACCAACTCGGTCTTGTTGTGCCCCTCTGGTTGTCGCTCAAGGCGTTCCGCCGGTAAGCGAAATTGGTCGTCTTGCCTTGAGTGTTCATCAACAGGGGGAGTAACCAGGTAGGTGTCAACTTCAGGCACTCGACCAGTCGTTCCTTGGCTTGCGAGATCCTTTTCGCTCTCAACCGCCCCCGGCTCGTTAATGGCGATTACTGACTCGCTCGTTTCGCGTTCCGCAACCTGCCGCCGATTGTCCTCGGTACTTGCCGCATCGGCCGCTCCTGCCTGCCGGTTGGCAGTGGCTTTTGCCCGCGCTCGCTCGCGGTAGGCCTCCCTGGCACGAAATATCGCAGTACGCGGATCAAAGTTCGCGGTCGGAAACGGCCGCTCGTCTGGCTCCCATGGTTTATGAGCCTCCGAGACGATCCTCGCTTCGCTGAGCAGGACATCTTCTCCTTCAGATTGTCCGAAAGAGGCGGGGTTTTGGTTTAGCAGTGAGCGCAAATTCTCCGGCTGCGCCGGCGGTAATGGACCTGCAGAGAATGGGCGCTGGAAAGGCAAGGCGCCGTTTGCGTTAGGCTCGGCGGCCGGCTGCCAAAGGCTGCGCGACCACTCGTCGCGGCACGCGAGCTCGTTTCGCCGCACCATGATGAGGACGCCACTTGAAACCTTACGTTGGGGATGATGGCACCACCCGCTGCCAGCAAGACCGGCCTCCTGGAAAAACTGGCAGGAACCACACTTCTGTTTTGCCACGCCTTCCCCCAGGAGCGGCCAACGGGTCGGAGCGGCATGGCCTCAGCAGGCGAAAACAGAGTGTGGATTCCGGCAGGCCCCAGTTCCTGACGCGAAAACCCTGCTCGCCTCGGCTGTCTCATTGCCGCCGGTGCGGCGCCGATTCTACCAACGCCGAGTTGGTTTGTCTATCAGACACAAGCAGCCATTGGTTCGTCGAAATCCTGGCGTGCGAGGCGTCTAACGTCCAACGAACTTGCCCTGTTATACTTGTCGTTTCGTGTGTCGTTCAGGGTCTGCGAACCATTCAAGAGCATTCCGCGTGACCACGGGAATCATGTCATGACGCGTAACGATTACGGGGACCAGTAGTTCGCATGCAGCAACAGTTGACTCAAACGCTCCGCAAGGCGACATCACCTGCGCCGTTGCCGCGCAACGGCAAACACTTCCACGTCTGGACCATCGGATGCCAGATGAATGAAGCCGACAGCGCCAAGATTGCGGCAACGCTGCAAGAAGCCGGGTACTCGGCAACATTGGATGAGAACTCCGCAGATATCGTCATTCTGAATTCGTGCGTGGTACGCCAGGCCGCTGAGGATAAAGTCGCCGGCAAACTCAACGCCCTTATTCGCCTGAAGCGTGAGCGCCCGGATGTCGCGGTCGTGCTCACCGGATGTATGGTCACGAATCAACAGGATCGACTTCGCGAACGTTTTCCCCACGTCGACCTTTTTTTCGATCCCTCGGACTTTGCTGAGCTGGAAAAGGTCGCACCAGAGATCTCGGACCTCAGCGACGATCTCTCGCAACTGCCTCACTACTATGCCGACCCAGAGGCCACGACATCCGCGACGTCGGCGTACGTCCCGATCATCTATGGCTGCAATTTCCTATGCTCATACTGCATTGTGCCGTATCGCCGGGGCAAGGAGCGCAGCCGGCCCGTCGTCGACATCGTCACCGAGGTCGAACGGTTGGTTGCGGGCGGTGTGCGTGAGGTGACGCTTCTCGGGCAAACCGTTAACGCCTACGGGCATGATCTTCCTGATAATTCCGGTCTTGCCGACCTGTTACAAGCCGTGGATGCGATTCCCGGACTCGCAAGACTTCGTTTTTTGACCTCTCATCCGAAGTACATGTCAAACGAGATTATCGAGGCAATGGCCGCACTTCCGTCCGTCTGCGAGCACATGAACTTACCGGTGCAAGCAGGCGATAACGAGGTTCTACGTCGGATGCGACGGACGTACAGTCGCGACCACTGGTTTGATCGCATTCAGTTGACTCGTGATCGAATGCCGGGCGCGACCATTGCCACCGACATCATTGTCGGCTTTCCGGGAGAAACCGAAGAGCAATTCCTGCAGACCTACGAACTTCTGGAACGCACGCGATGCGACAAAGTCCACCTCGCAATGTACTCCCCACGGCCGGGAACGCTCTCCGCTCGATGGGAGGACGATATCCCGGCCCCAGAAAAGCAGCGCCGGCACCGTGAGCTCGAAAAGTTGCAAGAGCGTATTCAGACCGAGCTCAACGCCTCTCGGCTCGGCAAAACGTATGAAGTGCTTGTGGAGGGCCGATCCAAGGGCCGTTGGACCGGGCGCACGCGCGGCAATATCCTGCTGCATTTTGACGATGAGCGTGAATTGACCGGGAAGTTTGTCGACGTGCGGGTGACCCGCACCAGCCCGTGGTTCTTGATCGGCGAACCCGTTTCCGTCGCGAACTGACTAAAAGTCTTCAATATCGGCGTAGCACCGAACGGAAGGAATGGAAACTTGGCACAACAGCAGCTAACCCGACGCCAGTTGGGCGAGGAGGCGCGCAAGGCAGCTTTTGAAGGCAATTGGGAAGAGGCCGTCGCGCTCAACTTACAAATTATCGACCGATTTCACAGGGACGCCGACGCATTCAACCGCCTGGGGCGGGCGTACATCTCACTGGGCAATCTGGATGAAGCGAAGGACGCGTACTCAAAGGCTCTCCGTGCAGATCCCGCGAATCTCATTGCCCGGCGCAATCTGCAGCGCCTCGAGATACTCCGGGGTCAGGGAGGACGTGCATCCGCGGACGTGACCCGGCCGGGACCTATGCCACGTCCAAGTGCCTTTCTGGAGGAGGTCGGCAAGACCTGGGTGGATGAGCTCGTCAACCCCGGCGAACTGCGAACCCTTGCTGACATCTCTTCAGGAGAAGAATTGCAATTATCTACGGAAGATGATCGACTCGTGGTACGGCGCACGACTGGGGACCGGCTCGGCGAAGTCGAGCCGAAGACGGCGCGACGAGTCTTGGATCTGATGGCGAGCGGCAATCGCTACGAAATTTTTGCCCTTGGACTCGCCGGACAGACGCTTCGCATCATCATCCGGGAGATCTTCCGGGATCCCTCCGTCGCGACGACAGTTTCCTTTCCGAGACAAATCACCTCCCGAGCCTACCTCCGCGACAGAGATCTGCTCCGGCAGCGAGATGAAGCCGATTTCTTCCTCTTCGATGAAGACGATGAGGACGAAGATACGGAGCCGATTACTGTCGAGCGCGACGATGACGACTCGGTCGAGACCGAGCGCGAGGTTGAGTCGTTCGACGAGGTGGTTCAAGTGGCAGACGAGGAAGATTCGCCGATCTAGGCAAGCTTCTCCCTCATGCCTGTGACGCTACCTCGCGGGCCGATAGACCGCTCTCGCGTCAGAGTCCGCGCCTATCAGACGATGTCGGCGCAGTGAAGCGGGCGAACTTCCGATTTGTTGACACGACCGGGCCGAACGCTTCATGGACCCGCTACTGATGGTGCGCCTGGCAGCGTTGGATAACCGTCCATGTACGATCTGCCACCCGGAGCGTGATTCTGCCTGCCTATCCCCGGCCCTCATTCCTGACATGCCGCTTGACCGGTGCTCGGCGCCGCTCGGTTGGCACCAGCGTAACCGCAAAACGCGTGTTACCGATTCACGAGGACCAAGAGGAGAAGCATCAATGCCAGGAGCACACCGGCGATCACAACCAGTCTTCGCATGTCTGAGCGGATGTATGCGAATTCCACCTCCCGCGATATACCTATCGGGCGAGGCGCGGTTGTCGTGGAACGGCGTGCCTGAATAGGCCTCGCGGTCGGGGCTTGCTGCTCGATTGCGAAATCGTGCGATGGGGCGACTGCGGATGGCCGAGAAAGGCCGTGCCGGCCACCCCGAGAGCCGCTCTTTCGTCGGCGGTTCGATTGACCCGAGGTTGCTCGCCTTCGCGTTGTCCCGTCGCTCAACTCAGCTCCTGCTTGTTGCGCCTAGCGCCGCACATTGAATCGCGCATCAATGGCGTCATTGTCATCCACTTTATGCCCGGAGTCGGTTCGGCCTTCCCCGCGCATGTCTCGCAGATGCTCGTCAACGATCTGCTTCGGGGCCATCATCGGGATCATTCGCCCCAGGAGCAGAATTCCAGCAATGATGACACCGAGATCGTCCATCTGACCGATCCCCAGGAGAAAATCGGGAATCGGATCCACGGGGGAAAGGACATAGAGACTGATGAGTGCCGGCAGCGCGTACTTGAATGACGAAACTCGTTCGTCACGAAGCAGACGCCAGCACAGGCGTAGCCGTTCACGGACTCCGTAATCGAGCAGCGCACTCGCGCCGGTAAACGCGGATGTCGTTCGTCGATCCATCGCTCTTGTGTCCTTGCTGTGAAAATCTGGACGTTGCTGGTTCCGTTCAACGAAGACAACGTCAGGCACCCGATTTCTGTTCCCGATTTGCGCTCATATCGGCGGCCAATGCGAGAGTCTCAGGATTGTTGGCATTGAAAAAGGACTGCAAGTTGGGATCCCAGCGCGCAATTTCGGCGATGTCAAGGGTGCGAACGCGTACATCCTCGAAGAATCCGACAACTTGCCGCTTTCCCTGTGCAATCCGTCTCTCAATGGGCTGGAGACATTGTTTGCTATAGATCGCGTGCAGCGTCTGGTACACGAAGCCGTCCCTGCCCTGACGACTTTCACCTGGGATCAACGGGACAAGGACGTCATAGTCACTAGGTTCATCTGTCATTCGCCGCAATAAGGCTGGGTTCAGGAATGGCATGTCACAGGCCACGACAAGACACCGCTCGTGGATCGCGTGGGCGACCCCGGTCTGAATGCCTCCGAGCGCGCCATTGCCAGGGTGAAGATCAGGAACAACCCGAACGCCGAATGCCCGGTACTTCTCGCAATCATTGGCGACGATAGACACATCATCGGCAATGCCTGCGAGCGAGTTGAGAACCAGCGCAAGCATTGCCGGACCGCCGTTCACGAGCGGGAGAAGTGCCTTGTCCTGACCCATTCGCGTACTCTGACCGCCTGCGAGAACCGCCGCGCTAAACAGGGCCTTCCGGTCGTGCATCGAACTCCTGCTTACCAACCCCGGCGATACTTCGCCCACTAGGCAGCCGTTGATAGCGCCACTATAATCCCGTTGCAACCGGCCGCGTTGTGGCGGTCGACCTAGGGTCCACTCCAGTTGGAGTCCCGCCCATGGTTTGTCGAACAATCAACCGCACCAGTAGCGGACAGCACCTCTGGCAGACGCGCCGGGGTGCTGTTTTTGTTTATGGCCCAGTTCCGCCTTGACTGGGTCCGGCATTCATTCTCGGGTGTTTCTGGTGAGCAGCTAACAGTGCAAGTCGAAGGGAGCAGAGCAAGCATGAACTCGAGCATGATTGGGAAGATCGAAAAGGCCCACCGGTACGCGCGAGAACCAGAGCGCGTCCGCCTCCAGTCCATTGAGGCGACATTCCACGGTGGTCACGACGATCACCAAGTCGCCCTGGAGAACGGACACTGGCGCTGCTCTTGCCATACGTTTTCTTCCCATGCGCTTGGCACTTGCGCCCACGTCATGGCTATCCAGCAGATGCTTTCGCCGATGCTCTCCGAAGATGATCGATTCAGCGGTGACGAATTCGCCGTTCCGGCTGGGGCGCTACCACTGGCGAACTAACGACCCATTGCTCCAACACAACCGCCGACCGTCTCTGTCACCCCGTTCCGAACAACGCGTTCCACGTGTAAGTCTGCCTGTTGAAGACCGAATGGGGTGGCTTCCTGTGACTCTCGTTCTCGATTCCGAAGAACGTGCCATGTTGAACGGGGAGCTAGGGTCGGCTCTTCAACTCGCTATGCGAATTCTCTCTCGCATGGCCCCGCTGTACGGCGCCACGTCCCTCCTGCCCATCACGCGAGCTCACATTGATGGCGTCATCCTAACCGGCTCTGCCGGCCTCGAATTCGCTGAACGATTAGCGGATTTGGGAGGACAGGTTTCGGTTCCCACCTCCCTCAATGTCATGTCGATGGATCAACGCCGGTGGCGTGACTGGGATCTCAACGCGGATTTCGCCAACCGGGCCCTTCGCCTGGGTCAGGCCTACCTGCGAATGGGAGCGCGGCCAACGTTTACCTGCGCTCCCTATCAATCGGAAAGCGCCCCTTCCTTCGGGGAGCAGATCGCCTGGTCCGAATCGAACGCTGTTGCGTTTGCAAACTCGGTGATCGGTGCTCGCACCAATCGCTACGGAGACTATCTCGACATCTGCTGCGCCTTGACTGCTAGGGTCCCAGCAGCCGGATTCCATCTTGACGAACCGCGGCTGGCCACGATTCTCTTGGAGCTCGATTCTCTGCCGTCAGGACTCACCAGTCGCGACGACTTCTACCCCGTGCTCGGCTATCTCATCGGTTCAGTCGTCGGCGCGAAGGTAGCGGTAGTTGCCGGACTCGACGTGCGTCCAACAGACGATCAACTGAAAGCACTTGCTGCGGCTGCGGCATCATCCGGCGAGGTGGCCATGTTCCATATCGCAGGGACGACGCCAGAGGCACCCACAGTCCATGAGGCTCTTGGTCACAGACCGCCCGAGCAAACGATGCGCATCTCGCTTGCCGAGTTGCGGAAGACCCGCGCCGCTCTGACCACGGCAACCGGTTCACGACTCGACGTCGTCGCGTTTGGCAGCCCGCACTGCAGCCTGGCAGAATGTAGAGCTCTGGCCGCTCTGATGTCCGGACGGGAAGCGTCCAAAAACGTCGAGGTTTTCATAACGACCAGCCGCGCAGTGCGCGATCTACTGTCGCGGTCCGGGGAGCTAAAAACGCTTGAAGCGTTTGGGGCGAAAGTCACCGCCGATACCTGTATCGTCGTCGCCCCACTCGTCAAGCCGGGCGCGCAAGTACTGATGACCAACTCGGCCAAGTATGCGCATTATGGCCCGGGTCTGCTGGGAGTCGATTCGGTCTTTGCCACGACGGAGGAGTGCGTCGAATCAGCGGTACTCGGACGCGTTGCGACAACAGATGGCCCGTGGGCACAGTGAGGCAATTCAGCGGCGAGGCAATTGCCTCCGGCTCGGCGCGAGGCGAGGCCCTGATAGCAGATGTTCCGTTGAGCTTTTGGGGCGGCTTCGACGCCGAAACCGGTGCCATCATCGATAAACGGCACCCGCTTGTCGGGTGCATTGCTACTGGGCGCGTGCTCGTGCTCCCCTCCGGACGCGGATCTTGCTCTGGAAGTGGTGTGCTCCTCGAGGCGATCCGCAATGGAACCGCCCCGGCAGCAATCCTCACCTCGCGTGTAGATCCGATTATCGGTCTTGGTTGTATCCTGGGAGACGAGCTCTACTCATCGTGTCCGCCCCTCATCGTCATTTCCGACCATGACCGGCGGCAGATCGCGAGTGGCGATCTCATCGCAATCGATCAGGGCGGGCTCGTAACCGTCATCCCTGTCAGCAATGGGGTACCAGAGCGAGAATCCTGATCGCCCATAAAAGGCATGGAAACTCAGACTGCTGAGGCGACGTTGAGTTGGGCGGCATCGGCCAGCGCCGCGGCTTTATCCGTTTTCTCCCAGGGCACATCAATATCATCTCGACCGAAGTGCCCATAGGCCGCCGTTTGCAGGTAGATCGGTCGCTTCAGCTGCATCGACTCGATAATCGCCGCGGGCCGGAGATCGAAGTGTTCGTCGATAAGCCGTGTGATCAACTCGTCTGGTACCCGGCCCGTGCCAAACGTTTCGATCATGAATGAGACCGGTCTCGCTTTGCCGATCGCATACGACACTTGCACTTCGAATCGCTCGGCGAGTCCTGCCGCCACGATATTCTTGGCCACATACCGAGCCGCGTAGGCGGCTGAGCGGTCGACCTTCGTCGCGTCCTTTCCCGAGAAGGCTCCGCCGCCGTGACGGGCCATGCCGCCGTACGTATCGACGATGATCTTGCGGCCGGTCAATCCGGCGTCAGCCATCGGGCCGCCGATCTCAAATCGTCCACTCGGATTGATGAACATCTTGGTTTCCGTGTCGAGCAGATGTCCGGGGATAACCTCGCGAATGACAGAGTCGACAACGGTCTGCGTGATCTCCTGATTGGTGACATCGCCTGATATGCTGGGTGGATACCACGACCGCATCAACTCGGGCGGGTTTGCCTCGGTGGTATTCGACGGTCACTTGGGCTTTGCCATCCGGGAGCAGCCACGCGATCTCTCCGCTCTTACGCGCACTTGAGAGCCGTAGACACAGACCGTGCGCCAGCGAAATCGGCAATGGCATGAACTCAGGAGTCTCGTCGCAGGCAAAACCGATCATCATACCCTGATCACCAGCGCCCACCCGATCGTACCGATCGACATCGTTCCCTGACCGAACCTCAACCGTTGCCGCCACTCCGCTCGCGATCTCCGGGCTTTGGTCCTTGATCGCGACGATCACGCCGCAGGTCTTAGCGTCGAAACCATGCAACGAATGCGTATAGCCAATCCTTTCGATCGTATCCCGGACAACGGCTGGAATATCAACATAGGACGATGTCGAAATCTCGCCGAACACAACGACCATGCCCGTGGTGGTTGCAGTCTCACAGGCAACATGCGCCTCGGGGTCAAGGCGAAGCACCGCGTCGAGGACTGCGTCGGAAATCTGGTCACAGACCTTGTCAGGGTGACCCTCTGTCACTGACTCCGACGTGAAAAATGTCTGCTCCGCGGTCATCCAGCTGTCGCCGTGGTTACCCATCTTCCCCTCGATCATGTCGGTTCTGCGGCTATTCGCCCAACGTGCCGAGCCACAACGCTTGACCAGTCTGTGCGCAAGTAAGCGGTTCCTCTGTGGATCGCCCGTTGCCTATGTGCCGCCCTCCCAGGACGTCATGTAGCGCTCCTGTTCTGGAGTGAGCTCATCGATGTCGATTTCCATGGCCGCGAGCTTGAGTCGTGCGATCTCGCGATCGATGTCTTCTGGAACTCTGAAAACGCCGGGTCCCAGGTCTCGTCCTTCCCGAACGAGGTATGACACGGCAAGTGCCTGATTCGCGAAGCTCATGTCCATGACGCTCGCGGGGTGTCCCTCGGCCGCCGCTAGATTGATTAGCCGCCCTTCACCGAGCAGAATCACCCGCTGGTCTGGTCCGAGCACGAACTCTTCCACAAACGGCCGCAACGTTCGCCGGCCTTCGCCCGACATCTCCTCGAGCGCCTTGATGTTGAGCTCGGAATTGAAGTGACCCGAGTTTGCCAGGATAGCGCCATCCTTCATGAGGTCGAAGTGATTGCGGTCGACAACGTTGATATTGCCCGTTGCGGTAACAAAGAGGTCCCCGAGTGCCGCCGCTCGATCCATGGTCGTGACGGCGAAACCGTCCATCGCCGCCTCCAGCGCCCGCACCGGATTGATCTCCGTCACGATCACCCGCGCGCCCATGCCGCGGGCGCGCATGGCAATGCCTTTGCCGCACCAGCCATAACCCGCAACGACAATCGTCTTTCCAGCCAGAAGAATGTTGGTAGCGCGCAGAATCCCGTCGATTGTGCTCTGGCCCGTTCCGTAGCGGTTGTCGAAGAAATGCTTGGTTTCCGCATCGTTGACCGCGACAACCGGGAACTGAAGCAAACCATCTTGATGAAGTGCACGGTGTCGGACGACTCCCGTCGTCGTCTCTTCAGTGGCTCCGATCACGTTCGGCAGCAGCTCCGGCCGTTCCTGGTGGATCAGCGAGACAACGTCCGCACCGTCGTCAACAATGATCTCTGGTCGATGATCCAGAGCGGTTCGAATGTGCCGGTAGTAGGTCTCGTTGTCTTCACCTTTGATTGCAAAGACGGGAATTCCCTCTTCTACCAGCGCTGCCGCTACGTCATCTTGGGTCGATAGTGGATTGCTCGCGCAGAGCACTGAGTTTGCGCCGCCTGCTTTTAGCGCCAGCGCAAGATTCGCGGTTTCGGTGGTGATATGAGCGCAAACGAGAACGCGAACGCCGTCAAGCGGACGCTCGTGATCGAACCGGTCCCTGATTTGACCGAGGACGGGCATCTCGCGGGATGCCCAGTCGATCCTGCGCCGCCCTTCAGGGGCAAGACCGGGATCCTTGATGTCGAACGGTCGCGCGCGCGTTGTTGAATCAACCAATCGTCAGTCTCCTCTCACAGCGTGGCTAGAAAGCCGGTCGTTAGCATGCTCCCGGCCGACTGGACCGTGTAGCCATTCGGTCTTGATTTCTCCAGCGTACTCCGGGAAGGCGTTGTCGAAACGTCTGACGAACGCATCCGGGGTGTACACGTGCTCCTGGGTCCCGTGTTGCTCGACGGCGTACGTCGCGGCCAGGGATCCCATTCGGCCGGCGAGCTCGAGAGGCAAACCCAACGAAAGGCCTTTGAACACACCTGCTCGGAACGCGTCTCCACCACCCGTTGGGTCCCGGAGCGGCTCTGCGGCAACTGCGGGAATCACCACGTGCCTGTCGTCGAGATACAGCTCCGATCCGTGCTGGCCGAGGGTGACCCCGACGAACGGTACTTGTGCAACAAGATCGCGCACGGTCAGGCCGGTCTTGTTCTCGATGACCGCCATCTCATAGTCGCTGCCGATCACCCCCCACGCGCGATCGATGCCTTCGCGCAGCTCTTCCTCATCGAGGGAGACCACTTGCTGCGACGCATCGTAGATCATGCGGCAGCCCGCGTCGGCGAACTCCCGCGCGTGTTTACGCATTGCCTCGCGGGTCGTCGGTCCAACGATCCCGAATATTGCGCCGCGCCCCACCTCAAGAACAGAAATTTGCTCGGCGGCTCCGGACGCACCGGGATAAAAGCCGGCGATCTGATTCCCGACCAAATCGGTCGTCATGAACGCTGAGCCGGTCAGTTCCGAGGGCACATCGATGACGTACGAGGTGTTGATACCGAGCGACTCGCATGCGGCTCGGTACTCCGGAAAATCGGACCCACCTGCCCCAACAAGCGCTGGTCGCTCGCCGAGGAGTGCGAAGTTGTATGCGATGTTGCCCGCCACTCCGCCACGGTGACGACGGAGCGAGTCGAACAAGAAGCTCACCGACAGGACGTACACCTTTCCAGGGATGATGTGGTCCTGAAACGAACCGGGGTACGTCATGATGTGATCGAACGCAAGCGACCCACTGATGACGATTGTGGGCTGCTCTGGTTCGCCGTCGGGTTGCATGCTCTTAGGGTCTCCAACACAGGCGAATTCCGCAACCCCGGGAGGATAACACGCGGTAATGAATTCGCTTCATTCTGCCGATTTCTTGGCACTCACCAGCGCTAGCGCTCGTCGCACCGCGTTATCCGATACGTCGTCTCGGATAACGACGCCGGCTCCGTCGTGTGGCAAGACGTAGCGCTGCCGCCCGGCAACACGCTTCTTGTCACTGCCAAGTCGAGCAAGCACCCGCGATTCATCAAGGTTAACCGAGGCCGGGAGCTCGAACTGATCGATGAGGCGGGCAATCCTCTCCGCGTCCTCACGCCCGCACGTGCCACACATCACTCCAAGCTCCGCCGCTGCCCGCATTCCGAGCGCAACCGCTTCGCCATGCAGGAGCCGGTAGTCCGCGGCCTCAATTGCGTGACCTAGGGTGTGGCCGAAGTTGAGATACGCGCGGATCCCCATCTCGCGTTCGTCGGCGGCGACAACGGCGGCCTTCAATGCAATGTTTCGCCAAATCACATAGGGCGTGGCTGGTTCTTCAAGTCGTTTCAGTCGGGGCGCGTTCCGGAGTAGAACGTCAACCAGATCACCTCGCTGCCCACCTGGCGTGGAGCGCTGGATAATGGAGTGCTTGACGATCTCGGCCCACCCGGAACGCAACTCGCGTGGAGGCATTGTTCGCAAGAGATCGGTATCGACGATGACGACCGGTGGCTGATAAAAGGCCCCGATCAAGTTCTTGCCTGCCGGGTGGTTTATTCCGGTCTTGCCTCCAACACTGCTGTCGACCGCCGCCAGGAGGCTCGTCGGCACCTGCACAAGGCCAATACCGCGCAACGTCGTCGCGGCCAAGAACCCCGCGAGATCGCCCACGACCCCGCCCCCAAGGGCGATGATCAGGTCGCCGCGTTCGACACCGTTACTCAGGAGCCAGTCATAGAGCTCGCCTGCTGTCGAGAGACTCTTGCTCCCCTCGCCCGCGGCGACGAGATAGGTAGACGAAGTTATCGCGGAATCTTGCAAAGTGCATTCAATGGCGCCAACATGCAACGGGCCGACGTTGGTGTCCGAAACGATCCAAGCGCGCGTCGCCTTTGGCCAGCGTTCCCGGATGCGCACGCCGGCGCCCGCCAGCGCGCCGGGTCCGACATAGATGTCCGAGGCTCCTGACGGAGCGTCGAGCCGGATATGCAGCGCCTGCCCGTCGGCTACCCCAACAACCGCGGCGAGTTCCTCGGCAACAGTGGCGGCCGTTACTCCATTAGAGGAAACCGTCAAGTGCGCCGCGTCATAGGCGGATTGGCGAGTTGCCTTGAGAAAGCGGATGCGCTCAAGCGGGTCCGCGGCCTCCAATAGTGGCCGTTCGACTGCTTTTCCCTGCTCCACTTTCTGCTGCTGAAGGCGCGCCAGAATCTTTTCCGGACTGGCGTCGAGTGCCACGACCAGGGTCGACTCGCGGCCAAGCATGTTGTCGTCCCAGGCGGCCGGGTCGATTGCTGCCCCCCCTCCTGTGGCGATCACGACGCCGCGCTGGCTCAGGAGCCGACTGAGAATCGCGCGTTCACTTGAGCGGAAAGCACTCTCCCCGTGGTCTCGGAAAATTGTCGGAATCGTCGTCTGCCAGTGCCGCTCGATCTCTTCGTCTGAATCGGCCGCGGTCCACCCCAGCTTCTGCGCCAGAAGTCGAGCGACCGTAGTCTTGCCCGTGCCGCTGAATCCGATAAGGACGATCCGTTCGACCTTCCGCACACACCCCTCGCTCATCCGTTTGCTCGACACGGCGGACCAGTATAGTCCGCGCGTTGGAGCTTCAGTTCCGTAGGTTTGGAGGGGTTACGCGTCATGCGGAACGCGAAATACGTCCTTGCAATCGATCAAGGGACAACGTCGAGCCGGGCAATCGTCTTCGACGATGTCGCTCAAACGCGTTCGATCGCCCAACAATCGACAACCCAGCACTTTCCGCACCCGGGTTGGGTCAACCAGGACGCTTCCGAGATCTGGTCCACGACGCTAGAAACCATGAGGAATGCCGTCCAAAAAGCCGGACTACATGGGCGGAACATTGCCGCTGTAGGGATTGCCAATCAGCGCGAAACGCTGGTCGTTTGGGATCGAGAAACGGGGAATCCTGTAGGCCCGGCTATCGTGTGGCAGAGTCGCCAGAGCCAGCCGCAGATCGACGCGCTGGTTGCCCGCGGCATGACCCGGACGTACCAGAACACGACGGGCCTCGTGCCGGACGCCTATTTCACTGCGTCGAAGTTAGCCTGGCTTCTCGAATCCGATCCTGAGCTGCGCCGCCGTGCGGAAGCCGCAGACCTGCTGGCTGGCACTGTTGACTCCTGGCTGCTCTGGCACCTGACCGCCGGCGCGGTCCACGGGACCGACGTCTCCAACGCCTCGCGAACGATGCTCTTCGACATCCGGACGCTTGACTGGTCAGCGGCCCTCCTTGGAGACTTGGCGATCCCGCACCACATACTTCCGCGAGTCCTGCCTAGCGCGGGGATAGCCGGTTTCACCTCACCTGAGCTCCTGGGCGCGGAGATCCCGGTGTCAGGAATCGCCGGAGATCAGCAAGCGGCCCTCTTCGGGCAAACATGCTTTGACGCGGGTGAAGCGAAGAACACGTATGGAACCGGCGCATTTCTGCTCATGAACACAGGAAAGGAGCCAAAGCCTTCCGTCCACAAGCTCCTTTCGACGATCGCCTGGCAGATCGATGGATCGGTGAACTACGCCCTCGAGGGCGCTGTCTTTATCTGTGGAGCCGCCGTCGAATGGCTGCGTGATGGGCTGGGCATCATCGACGCCGCCGCAGACGTCGAGGCGCTTGCCGCCTCGGTACCCGATTCCGGAGGAGTCACCGTGGTCCCAGCACTGACAGGGCTCGGCGCACCGCACTGGGACGCCTCGGCCCGAGGCACAATTCTCGGTCTCACCCGAGGCTCGACCAGCGGGCATATTGCCCGCGCTACTCTGGAGGCAATCGCATTTCAGACACGTGACGTCACGGCCGCCATGTCCGCCGACTCCGGTATTCCTCTCACAAGCTTGCGCGTAGATGGTGGTGCAGCCCGCAACGATCTATTGATGCAGATCCAGGCTGACGTTCTCGGCGTCCCGGTCGTGCGTCCCGCCAATGTCGAAACGACGGCAGTAGGCGCGGCATTTCTGGCTGGACTCGGCCAGGGTCTCTGGCCGGGCCGATCGTCGTTGGCCGAACACTGGGTGATTGACAGAGTTTTTGAGCCGCTGATAAGTACCGACATGCGTGAAGCCCGCTACGCCGTGTGGCAACGCGCGATCGATCGGTCTCTCGACTGGGCGCAATAGCGGGCGTTGAGCCTACTGACGCCCACCCGGCTGAATCTCTGAAGCGCTGTCGTTACTTCCAATCGCGGTCGATTTCGGGACTTCTCCGGACCTCGCTTCCGTTCCGGTCGATTTGCGAAACCGACGCATGCCTGGGAGATTGAGCTGTTGCAATAGCAGCGCGGCGTGCCGCATGAATTCGTTCATCTGAGCCTTTGTCGGCTTCAATCCCGTGCGGTAGTAGTACTCTGCGGCCCTGCCGACAGCCACCGTGCCCATATAGGCGATTGCCAGCTTGGGGATGGTCCCGGCGGCAAACGGCAGCCACGTCGTCGCTTGACGCGCCACGGTTCTCCAGATCAGGCCGGCACCCACGACGGGAAGGACTTCCTGGAGAATCTCGCGTCGATCACGCAGGTCCCGGCCATGAACCGCGGCCAGTTTGTAAAGCATCATCACCTGATTCTTGGTCAGGACGATGAAATCCGCGCCCGCGGCGGCAATATTGCCGACGATCGGTAAAAGCGTCGGGATGTTCGACACGAGTGAGAACTGCGCGTTCGCTGCCGAAGTCTCGTCAATGACCTGCTTTGCCGCCGCCGCCCGGAAAGCGGGAAAGGCGCGGCCGAATGCAGGAGCGCGGTCGGCGTTGCGCTTCAGGATGTCCGCGCGAACCCTGGCGATGGCGTCACTGTCATCTGGACCGGAGCCCTCGAAGCGAACAATTGGCACAGGAGGTGACTCAAACCGAAGTGCTTCAAAGACACGCGACGCCGCGCCGGTACGCTGGGGATCCCACACAACGGCGGCGTCGGTGTCTCCGATCGACTCAATCGGCCCGTCCACCGTGCGCAAAACGGTTGCGAACTCCCCTTCCGGACCCGTCAGCGCGTGACCGAGGCGACGCGCTTCTTCCGCGTCTGGGGCTACCAGGAGGAGTCTTGGCGTCTTCTCCGCTTGCTCGCGAAGCTCGTCCAGACTGACTTCACGCAGAACATCCAACATAGTGCGCATCGCACCGAGTGCGCCGAATCGCTGAACCACGCTTCCTCCCGGGATAACATCGACTGGTCTCTCACCACTGGTTGCCGCGAATCGTCCAGAGCAGTCTACCGGCTCACGGCTCTCTGCCGGTCCCGTGAGATCACGGGCATCACGCGTTCAGCAATATCGCCGGCAACCGGGTCCCCAGCGGCACCCGCTCCATCTCCTCCGGCACGACAAGAAGCGCGTCCGCGGCGGCAAGCGAGCTGAGTACCCCGGCTCCCTGCTCACCGGCAACTCTTGCCACGGCCGGCCCGTCCGGGGCAGGCTCGAGCTGAACTCGGACGTAGTGACGGCGGTGACCACGATTGTCGATTTCGCTGGCCGTCACCACCTCGATCGTTCGAGGCGCGATCTCCCTGAATCCGAGCATCTTTCGAATAGCGGAACGCCCAAACAAGATGAAGCTGATCGCCGCCGCTACCGGATTGCCCGGCAATCCCAGCAGCGGCGTGTTCCTGATGTGGCCGAACGCGAGGGGTTTCCCCGGCTTCATGCGGACCTGCCAGACGGCAATATCACCTTCTGCCTTCAGGACGTCCTTCACGAAGTCAAAGTCACCGAGGGAAACCCCGCCCGACGTGACTATCAGATCGACGTCTCTCGCCTCGTCGAGGCGGCCGGTCAAATCAGCCACCGTATCGCGCGCGATGCCAATCATTCGCACTTCAGCGCCGAACGATCGAGCAAGCGCGCCGATCACAAATGAATTGCTGTCGCGAATCGTCCCAGGATGAAGAACGTCGCCTGGCGCGACGACCTCGTTGCCAGTCGACAAGATGCCCAGGACGGGGCGGCGGTGAACGTGGACAGTCGGTTGTCCGACTGAAGCTATGAGCCCAAGATCCACGGGTCGCAGCACCTGTCCGCGGCGGGCGACGATCGTGCCCCGTGCGATATCCTCGCCAGCCTCACGGACATTGTCGAGAGGTGCCGCCGCCCGAAAAACGCGAACGGCCGATCGTGGCTGTTGTCCCAAGGATTGGGGCTCGTCCGTCTCCTCGAAACGAACGACGGCATCAGCGCCCACGGGTAATGGCGCTCCCGTCATGATCCGGATCGCATGGCCGGCGGCGAGTGCGGGCACAAGTCGTTGGCCAGCCGCGACCTGGTCCGCCACCGGCAGCACGACCGGGGCGTTCCAGCCCGCGGCCAACGTGTCGCAGGCGCGCACCGCGTATCCATCCATCGCGGAGTTGCGGAATGGTGGAACGTTGTCGCGTGCCACAACGTCGGACGACAGCACCATACTCGCCGCATCGAGCAGCGGCACCACGGTGGATGGCAGCGGTGCAAACGCGGACAGCACCTGCTCCATCGCCGCATCCACGTCGAGCATGCGGTCGACGTTTTCCCATGGTCGCTCGATCAGCGGTGTGTCGGGTTCGGGCACCTTCGATTGGCTCGATCTATCTCAGGCGCTTGGCGCCGCCTCGGCGCCGAGTCGGTCCATCGCGTCGACGAGATCTTGCACTGCTCCAGCTGATCGCTTCAAGGCGGCTAACTCGTCGTCGGTCAACGAAAGCGGGATGACCTGTCTGACGCCACCGTGGCCAAGTTTTACTGGAACTCCCACGAACAAACCGTCGATGCCGTACTCGCCCTGCAGATAGACACTGCATGGCAGGACGCGCCGTTTGTCCAGCAAGATCGAATCGATCATCTCCACGACCGACGCGCCGGGCGCCTGGTACGCGCTCCCGGTTTTCAGCAGCCCTACGATCTCGGCGCCCCCATTGGCTGTTCGCTCTTCGAGCGCTCGCACCTGTTCCGGCTCGAGGATCTGCGTGATCGGGACTCCCGCTACCGTCGAATAGCGAGAGATGGGAACCATGGTGTCACCGTGCCCGCCCAGGACCATTGCGCTGACGTCCTCGACCGAGACATCGGTCGCTTCAGCGATAAAGGTTCGAAATCGCGCCGAGTCGAGCACGCCGGCCATTCCAATGAGTCGCTCGCGGGGAACGCCGGCGGCGGCGAACGCGACGTGGCACATCGCGTCGAGCGGGTTTGAGACGACGATGAGGATGGCATCAGGGGAATGCCGAATTGCCTGCTCCGTGACCGAGCGAACGATACCCATATTCGTGCGGAGCAGATCGTCGCGGCTCATGCCCGGTTTTCGCGCGATCCCAGAGGTGATCACCACGATATCCGATCCGGCTGTTTCGTCGTACCCATTCGCCCCCGTGACACCACTGTCGTACCCAAGGACGGGCCCAGCTTCCGCCAGGTCCAATGCCTTGCCTTGCGGCATTCCCTCGACAATGTCAACCAGGACAATATCGGCGTAATCGCGAAGCGCGAGATACTGCGCAACTGCCCCGCCAACCATGCCAGCACCAACGACAGTGACCTTCGGCCTGCCTACTCGGCCCATAGTCGAATCTCCAATCCTTCCTTCCAAGCACACGACAAGCAACGAAATTCCCGCGTGCACGTCGATTTGTCTAGCGGATGAAAGGATACGCGTTCCATGACTCTGTCCGGACGGCCGCAAGATTGAAGGGTAGACGACAGATTTCGATTGAGACGGAGCAGGTGCCCGGAACATGGCCTTTGCTTGAAACCACGGCGATCTCGAGCAGCGGAGGAGTGGGTCGTATTGCCTTCCTCGCCTCCTTGGAGGAGCGCTCGGCTATCCAGGTGAAAAGCGACGCAGAAGCGCCAAATCCGGGAAGTTGGGCCGGGTGGGAATGCAGATATTCGGTTGACGCTCCGCCTGGCGGATCCCTATAATCGCGTGGTGCCATGCAATGGCTTGCCCAGGTGGCGGAACTGGCAGACGCGCTAGCTTGAGGGGCTAGTGCCCGATTAGGGCGTGAAGGTTCAAATCCTTTCCTGGGCACCGTTTTCGAACCAGCCTAGGGCGATTAGCTCAGCTGGAAGAGCGCCACGTTTACACCGTGGATGTCAGAGGTTCGAGCCCTCTATCGCCCACCGATCCGGGTCAAGGCCCGCGCCAAGGTAGCTCAGTTGGTAGAGCTCACGACTGAAAATCGTGCGGTCGGCAGTTCGAGTCTGCCCCTTGGCACCAACAACGTTGTCCTCCGCCAGTCGGTTGAGCCAATCGAACTGTTTCCGTAAAAACGTTCCTAATCCGGGTTCGATCCTTCGACAACCGGTAACTCCGGCCGCTCTCCCCATTCGTTCCAAGAGCCGTCGTAGTTTGCCCAGGATGTGTGGCCGATACGGTCGAGCGCGAAGAGGACGGCGGTCGCCGTCACGCCTCCATTGCAATAGGCGACGACCGGCTTATCAAGCGGAACGCCCCCGGCAAGAAGAATTTCTCGGAGTTCCTCGTCTCGCTTCCACGTTCCGTCCTCATTCACGAGAGATTTCGCCCACAGGTTGATGGCGGAAGGCACATGGCCACCGCGGGCGCCGCGCCGCACAGCGCCGGTGTACTGCGCCGGGTCGCGAGCATCGACAATAACCGATTCGGCTACGTCTATCGCAGCGAACAGCTCGTCACCCTCCATGCGCAGCGAAGGTCGTTCACGGGGGGTGAACTCTTTCTCTTCAACCTGGGGAATGTCATCGTCTAATGGAAAACCCTGCTCGTGCCACCGATTGAAGCCGCCGTCGAGGACCGCAACGCGGTCATGACCGTAATACTTGAGCGCCCACCAGAGACGGGTGGCAAAGTGACCGCCCGTGTGATCGACCGCCACGACGTCGGTGTCGCCGTCGATGCCTCGCTCGCTCATCGCCGCGGCGAACTGGACAGGGGGGGCGATTTGGGCCTTCACCTCATGCTCCGGATCGACGATGTCGATAGTCCAGTCGATGAAGACAGACCCTGGAATATGAGCCGCGAGGTATTCATCGCGAGCACCGACATACTCCGCGTGTTGACGACCGCCGCCGAGATCCTCGGTCTTGACGTAGCCGCGAATGTCCACGACTCGGAGCTGTGGATGACTCAAGTGCTCGGCGAGCCATCCGACACTGACAAGACTTCCGGGAAGGATCGAGCCAGGCATTCCATGCTCCTCGAGAGGGTTTCGAACACTATGTCGAGCGGGCAATTCGCACAGTCGCTGTTGGTTGACTCTGGTAGAACGCCTGGCTATCATACCCGGGCAGTAACCTCGCGGAAGTGGCTCAGTGGTAGAGCATCTCCTTGCCAAGGAGAAGGTCGCGGGTTCGAATCCCGTCTTCCGCTCCAGCGTCACCCGGGCCATGCCCGGGTGTTTTTCATGTACCACGGGGTCGAGACCGGGTAGGCTTTTGACCGCGAGGTTTGGCAACGCGGGCGTGGCGGAATGGCAGACGCCGCGGTCTTAAAAACCGCTGAGGGGCGACCCTCGTGCGGGTTCGAATCCCGCCGTCCGCACCAGAAAACGTAATAATGGTGCCAAAAATCGAGCGCCGGAGCGAGTGAGGCTCTGGCGCTCAATTTGTTTCTGTACCTGATTTTGTACCCAAAGTTTGAAAATAGTTCGAGTCCGCATTCGCGACCCTTCGACTCTTGGACTCCCGCGTCTAACAGCATGTGGCAAAACCGGGGGCGTGAGCCGCGGCGTGGGCGAGGGCGCGTTGCTCGCCCCGGCCGCCGGTCAAGCCGGTCCGCTGGACCAGCGCACGGTTTCGATGTCCTGGATCTCCAGCCATCGCATGCCGCTTCCATCTTCGGAAAAGCGGACCGCGTTGCCGGGCAGCACGCCGCCTGCCATGACGTAGTCGCCATCGGGCATGGCCAGCAGCGGGATGGCGCGGGAGCTCTGGCGCAGGAGCAGCGTGCCGTCGGCGTCGAACGCGAGCGACCAGCCCTTTTCGTAGAAGCCGAGGTAGGGCGCGACAGTGTCGGGGTCCACCGGTTCGGCTTGGGCGGCGAGGTCGATCAGGTGCTGCTCGGCAGTCTGGTACTGGGCGACGACGGTCTCGTTGACCCCCCGATTGAGGCCGAAGCTGTGCGCTGAGCAGGAGGTTCAGGACGTAGAAGAGAGAAGAACACGCCGCGTGGCAACGGCCCCATGTTGGTGAGGACGACCAGGCCGAGGTCGTCCTCCGGGAAGAAGCCGATGTAGGTCGCGAAGCCGTCGATGCCGCCGTTGTGCCAGACGAGCCGGCGTCCGTCCCGGTAGGTCTGAGAGATCCAGCCCATGCCGTAGCCGGCGCTGGTCCGGGCCGAGAGTCCGGGTCGAACTCTGGCGAGGTCGGCAGGTCGATGTGCGGTTTCCAGCACTCGGCGAGGTTGGCGGCCGAGACGACGCGTCCGCCCGTGGCCGAGACGCCGCCGTTCAGCTGCATCGTGACGTAGGCCGCCATGTCGGTGAGGCTGGCGAGCGTGCCGCCGACCGGCACGTAGCTGCCGACTGGCGCATACGGTTGCGCCGCTGTCCCCTGCGTGAAGTCGGGCCGTAGCCGGTGGCATAGTCGGTGACGAAGGGGCGGGGGTCGTCGGTGATGCGGGCGGTGGACATCCCGGCGGGACCGTAGACGCGCTCCTGCCATCAGTCGGCGTAGACCGTCTCTAGCTCGTTCCCAGAGGCACCCTGGACCAGGGCTGGCAGGTAGCCGCCGGCGGCGTAGACCGTGTTGTTGTAGAAGTACGTCGTGTGCGGCGGATCGGTGACCGGCAAGGCGGCAACCGAGCGCAGCAGCTCGCCGGCCGTCAAGTCGCCCTGGTGGAAGCTGGAGACGGACGGCGGCTCGCCGATGCCGGAAGTCCATGCCGAGCAGGTCGCGGACGCGCAGCATGTTGGTCAGTTCGTCGGTCGGTGCGCGGAATTCGGGCCAGACCTCGTGCACTGGCTGGTCCCAGGACAACGCACCGTCGTCGACGAACGTGGCGACGAGCAGCGAACTCATCGACTTGGTGGTGGAGGCGACGAGGAAGTGCGTGTCCGGCGTGACCGGGGCGCCGCTGGCCTGGTCGCGGACGCCGAAGCCGCGACCGTGGGGATGCCGCTGCGGTCGACCAGGGCGACGGCCGCCCCCACCATCTTGAAGATCCGCATCGCCTCCAGTACGGCACCGTCGAACGCCGACCAGTCAGCGGTCGGGGTGGCGGTCTGCGAGCGGGCGCGAGCGCTGGATTGCCCCCGCCAGGGAACGCTGCGCGCGGCGACAGAGGGAGCCGCGACCGCGGCGGCCTTGAGCAAAGTGCGCCGCTCGAGCCGAGCGGTGAACGGCGTTGGCATGGTCTGTCTCTCCCTTGATGATGGCTGACCGACGCTACGCTCACGGCGTTCCCCGCCGCCGCTCCCTACGAGGCCGTGGTGCCGCCATCCCCCGGACCAATGACGCCACGGCCAGCCGCCGCTGTTGGCGCGGGGTGCGTCATCCGCCTGGGTCGGGAAACGTGACGACGTCGCTGCCCAGCGGAAGCTCGTCGCGGCGGGGGCCGGCGTCGGCGGTCGTGATGGGAAGGGACTGCTGCGCCTCATAGTACGGGGCGGCATCGGCAAGGGGTGGGATTCGCCCGGTGAGGTCGAAGCGGGCGAAGACGTACGGGAGGCCGTCGGCCACCAGCGCCGAGGGGTGGTCCATGACGTGGAAGTGCAGGTGCGGGCCATCCGAGCTACCGGAGTTGCCGAGCCGCCCGATCTGCTGACCCTGCGTGACGCGATCACCCGCCTTTACGGTGATGCTGCCCGGCTCCAGATGGGCGTAGAAGGCGTAGGAGCCATCCCCCAAATCGAGCACGATGTGGTTGCCGTCGGCGTTTTCCAGCGTCACGCCGACGACCTGGCCGGGAATTGATCAGGGTACCGGTCGACGGCGACGACGACGGTGGCATCGGCGACGGCGACGACCGGTTGGTCGTAGCTCGGATAACTGGAGAGGAGACTGGGGTCGCCAGCACTGAGACGATTCTCGGCATCGAGCAGGTTGAAGTCGATGGCGAAGCGTTGAGCGAGGTAGAGCCCGCCGTCGATCGGCTGCAGGGACCGACGGTGGGGCCCATCGCAGCAACTGCCAACCGCCACCCAGCGCGGTCCGGCCAGCGGCGCCCCCAGCACCAGCGGCGGGTGCAGGTCGACTGCTGCTTCGGCACCGATGGAGGTGATGGTCGCGGGAACGGGGAGGCCGGGCGGCACCGTGACGGTCAGGCGGTGGGCGATGGTGGCCGGGATCTCGTCCGCGCTGGCGAACGGGATGTCGAACCAGATGGCGCCGACGCTTGCGGGCGGGAGGGTCACGACCGGCGTGCCGGGCACGGACATGAGTGACATCGCCGCCAGCAGCGCAGCGCCAGTGAGCGGCATGACCGTGGCGCCCGTGGCCGCATCAAGCACGTCGACCGCGCTGACAGTGATGGGCACGGCGAAGGCGTTGGTCAGGAGCAGCTCGTAGGTCAGGTGAACCTTCCCGTCCGAGCCGGTGAACCACCGTGGAGGCGAGGGAACGGCTTGGATGATCGGGGTGTACTGTTCGTCTGATGGGGGAACAGGAGTCGCTTGGGCGCTGACCCGGGGGGTCGTCAGTCCCGACACCAGCAGCACCAGGAGACCGAGCACGCCAAGCCATGAGACGACGCGCAACATGTTGGGTGCCTCCTCCTGGTGACCGGTGCCAGACCGCCGCTCAAGCAGCGCGGAGTCCTGGCATCATCGAACGATCCGCTGGCTCTGCCGCAACATCCTGGCATCTCTTGACCGCTCGCCAGCACCGCAGCGCTCCACGAATTTTGATACGGGTTCGGGAAACCCTGGAACCCAGACCTAGTGCAACAGCGCCTCCGTCCCCCGCGTTATGGGCTTCCTGTGTTACGGCGTCGGTGTAGCAATCAGCCCAAGCTGCTGTAGGCGCCCGAGACCGTCGGCCTCGGTCCATTCCTCGGCGATCTTGCCGCACTCAAAGCGATAGATGTTGACCCCCGTCCAGGTCACCGGCTTATTCGTTGGCGCGTACCCCTGGAACTCGCCAGTGTGGGTCCCCTCGGCTTGCCAGCTGATGACGACGAAGTCGGCGTCGGTGAGGACCTGCTCGATTGTGTGCTGCACGTCGGGAAACCCGGTCATGAGCACTTCCAGCACGAATTTGACGGCATCCGTGCCGACGCCGTCAGGGAGCGTGCCGGCGTGATGGATGATATCGGCCGCTGCGATTTCATCGGCGACAGCCGGATTGGCGCCATTGATCATCTCTTCATGCCAGCGGCGGGCGACCGCTTCGTTCTCGTCTTCCGTTGTTACCGGGCAGTCGGCCGCCGGAGTCGCCTCCTGGGCCAGGATCAGCGCCCGCGGAGTCGTCAGCGTGACGGCGAAAAGACCAACGATCAGCGGAACGAGCACAACGGTGCGTCGCATCGCGGTTCCTCCTTGGTGACGATCTACCCAATCGAACCTGCAGGTCGAAATCGATCGTGATCCGATCGGCGGGTGATCGCCGAACGCTCTCCTACGTTGCCGACGGGCAGCAAGTGCAGCAGTTGGGGCATTGCTGCAGGCAAAGATGGCTGATACAAGTGCCGAACCAGCAGCAATTCGGCGGCGCTGCCTCTCCGCCGAACAAACAGCCGAAGAATTCCTCCGTGCAGGACCAGCCCGAGAGCGGGCAAATGCAGCCGCAGTCGCAGCCTTGGCAAGCGACGAACCCCGGCGGGTCGACGGGGCCGCCGGGCGGGAGATCGGACAGCTGCGAGGTGAGTGTGGGGGAGGCGCCGCGAAAGCCGCAGGTGGCGAGGAGCGCGTGGAGGCTTTCGGCCGCCGCCGTGATCCGCTGCTGGTCGTGGCTCGCCTGGGCGCTGCGTTGGGCCCGGTCCCAGCCGGCCTCCTCGGCGCGGATGAGGTCGATGCGCGTCTGATTGTCCGCCTGAAACGCCGTCGCCGCCGCCTTCAACGCCTCGCAATCGCCACCAACTTGTTCGAGGGTGGCGGCCAACTCCTCGAAGAGCTGGCCTCCGGCCGAGAGTCGCCGCGCCTGCCGCCGTCGTTGGTGCTGTCGTCGGCGGTCCTTGCGTTTTCTCTGCTTCTTGTTCTTGGCGTCGGTCTCGGCGGTGAGGGTGAACAGGCTCCCGAGTCCGAGAACCGCCAGCGGGCCGAGTGCGACCCGCCGCGTGAGGTGCTGGCCAACATACTTCGTGAACCGATCGAAGTGTGCGCTGTCCATGGTGGATCCTTCGCCTGCCGCGCTAGGGGTGCCTGGGTGAGGGCGACCCGCGGGTCGCCCTCACCCTAGCCCAGGGACAGGGCCCGTGGCACCAGCAGAACCTACTGGGTTTTTTTGAGGGTTTTGCGGACACCGCTGCGGACAGGCTGTCCCCGCCAGTGTCCGCGGTGATCCCCGCTTCGCGCTCAGACCAGGCCGTCGGCCATCGCCAGCGCCGCCGCTTGACGGCGGGAGTTGACGCCGAGCTTGCCGAGGATGCGGCTGACGTGCCAGTGCACGGTGTGCTGGCTGAGGAAGAGGACGTTGGCGATCTCGCGGTCGGTTCGCCTCGCCACGAGCAGACGGAGCACCTCCCGCTCTCGCTCCGTCAGGGCGGTGCGGTCGCCGCGTCCGGCTGACTGGACTGCTGGTTCACCCAACGCGCTCACCACGGCGGCCACGTCCGCCTTGATGCTGGCCGGGGAGAGGGCGCCTCCCTCTTTCTGCAAGGCGGCGACGCGCTCCTCCCCGAACGCCTGCCGTACCTGGGCGAAGCCGCGCTGCCTGGCGACGATATCCTCCGGGTGCAGGAAGGCCGTCCCAGCCCGCTCCCGCAGCGCGTCGGTGGCCCCGTAGAGACGCGCCGCGTGGCGAAAGTGGCCCAATCCCGCGGCCGCGCCGGCGACTCCCTCCAACGCCTCCGTCATCAGCACCAGATCGCCCTCCTCGCCCGCGCGCGCCAGGACCTGGCTATAGCGCGTGGCCGCGAGCGGAGTGTTCCCCTGGTCGCGGGCAAGGTCGCCAAGATCGTGTAACGAGCGCGTCACGCCGCGCTCAAGGCCCTGCTGCTGAAAGCACTGGAGCACCGCCTCGAGCTGGTACGCGGCGTGGGCAAAGGCTCCCCGGCGTCGCTGCCAGCGGCCGAGATTGGCGAGGGCGTTGCCGGCGGCGGCGGCGCTCCAGCGTGGCTCGTCTGCCGTCTCGGCCAGTGCCAGCGCCTCCGCGACAAGGCGTTCCGCCAGCGCATGGTCGCCCCTGTCCTTCGCCAGGCTGCTACGCCAGACAAGCGTTGCCGACGCCTCCAGCGGGTCCGCCAACTCCCGCAGGAGCGGGAGGCCACTGTCAAAGGACACCTCCGATGTCGCCAACTCCCCTTGTTGGCGATTGAGACGTCCCAACCCGATGAGCACCCGCGCGCGGTCCAGCGCCTGCGCCGCGTCGCTCTTGGCCAAGGCACGCTCTAGCCACTCCCGCCATTCACGGAAGCGGCTCAGCGCGTTCCAATACCCGCACAGCGCCGCCGCCAACCGGACGAACGCCTCATCAGGTCCGGCCTCGTCCAGCCAGGTGAGCGCGGCATGCAGGTTGGCATGCTCCGCCTCGAGCCGGGAGAGTGGCTCGGCTGCAACGTTCAACAGCGCCGGCACGCGCAGCGACTGCGCGAAATGCAGGAAATACTGCGCATGCGCGGCGCGCGCCGATACCTCCTCGTCAAGAGCCGCCAACTGTTCCACCCCAAAATCGCGAAGCGTCGCCAACATGCGGAAACGGGGTTCCCCTTGTAATCCGATCTCGCGCAGGAGCAGGCTCTGATCGAGGAGCGCGGCAAGGCGGTCAAGCGTCGAGGGGGGAGCAGGGGGGAATGGGGGGGAAGGCCGCTGCGCGGCCTCGGCGGAGAGAGGAGTAAACTGCTTGTCCCCCCCTTTGTATTCGGCCGCTTCAATGGTGAACCCACCGGCAAAGACGGCCAGGCGGCGGAAGAACGCCTGGTCTTCTGGCGAAAGGAGATCGTAGGACCAGGCAATCGTGTCTCGGAGCGTGCGTTGGCGCCGCGGCGCATCACGCGGTCCCCCGGTCAGGAAGGCCAGCGCGGGCGCCAGGCGCTCAAGGAGCATCCGGGGCGGCAGCAGCTTGGCGTGGGCCGCCGCCAATTCGATGGCCAGTGGTAGACCATCCAACCGCGCGCAAATCTCGGCCACGGCGGTCGCGCTGCTCTCGTCGAGGCTGAAGTTCGGGTCGATGGCACGCGCCCGCTCGACGAAGAGCAGTCCCCCATCGGAGGCTACCACCGCATCCGCCGTGAGGGGGTGGTCGGGTGTTGGCAGGCCGAGGGCCGGCACCGGAAACTCGTGTTCCCCACTGATGTGGAGCGGCGCGCGGCCGGTGAGCAGCACGGTCAGGCCGGGCGCATCCATCATGAGCTGGCCTACCAGCGGCGCGGCGCGGGGCAGATGCTCGATGTTGTCGATCAGCAGCAGGAGCCGCCGCGGAAGGAGGAACGCGCGCACCCGCTGGCGGAGGTCGTGCCGGACCGACTCCTTTAGCCCCAGGGCCGTGGCGATCGCGGGGAGGACGTGAACTTCTCGCGCGATGGCGCCGAGACTGACGAAGACCGCGCCGTCCGCGAATGACCCCTCCACGGCGGAGGCTGCCTCAATGGCAAGGCGCGTCTTGCCGATGCCACCCGGGCCGATCAACGTCAGCAGGCGGACCGTCCCATCCTGTAGCAAGGCGATGACCGCGGCGAGGTCGTCACGGCGGCCGATGAACGGCGTAAGCGGCCGCGGCAGAGGCGCCTTACCATCGCGCGGCGGGATCAGCGTGACAAGACGTGGGGAGGGGCGCGGCGGAGCGATTCGCTCCAGTACCTTGGCGGCGATGCGGTAGGCGCCGCCCTGCTTGCGCGCCGGAATGTCGCCGCGGACGATGGCGCGCCGGATAGTGCGTTCGCTCACGCCAAGGCGCTGTGCTGCTTCCAGGGTGGTCAGATCGGCCTCTGCCATGTCATGCGTAGCGTCAAGGGGTTGCTGGGTCGACCGCATGCGCATCGTCTCGACGTGGTGGATTGATGGGTCGCCGACGGCGCTAAGTCTACCGTAGACTGGCTGCAACCCTGCCGATGCGCCTGCCGTTGACCAGCCGTCTAACCTCGACTTTAGCCAATTGCCCGTTCCGCGTGACCAGACGTTTGCCGCCGCACCGCTGGATCCGCTGCGTCCAGGGGCGTATTGGGCATCGCCGGCCGCACCCGACGGGCAAGAACCCCAGACGCCAGCGCTGCCACCCGCGGCGTAGGGCGGGGGATCGGCCGCGAGAGCAGTCAGCGTGGTCGCAGACGGGGCGTCATCGGCGGACTGGAGGCGCCTGGTCCCGCGAGCCGCTGAAACTCCGGAATGGCTAAAGACGAGCTAAGTGGTCCGTCCGGCAAGTTCATGCGGGCAGTGGGAGGAGGGCAGTGCCGGTCGGCCGGGCGGGGTGACGGCGTTGGCGCTGGCCCCAGACGAACGGATGACGATGGGCGTTCCAATAGCCGGTTGCCGCCTCCACCGCCTGGCAAACCTCCTGCCAGGCCGCGAAGCGCCGGCCCTTGAGCGCCAAGGAGCGCAACACCTTCCACCACGGCTCGATCAGGTTCAGGGAGGCCGCGTACCTCGGTTGAAAGACGAACTCCCAGCGGCGGTGGGCTGCCAGGGTGTCCACCACCGCGGAGCCGCGTCCGCTGGGGGGAGCGCGCCACGTCGCCACCGGCTCCAAGACAGCCACGACGTGAGCGGTCGCGCGCCCAGCGGAGCGGACGGTGCAGGTCCTCCCGGTGGCCGGCACGAAGGCCGCGAAGCCGTCCCCCTGCCCACGCCGGCCATCGGCGATCGCCTGGTTCGCGCGCCGGCGTCGGTTTCGCCTGGGATCGCGGCACACCCGCCGCGACCCGGGGACGCGCTTGGCGCTCTCCGGTCCCCTCTCAGCAAGGCAGATCACGACGCTGTCCACGGGCGGGGTCATGGCGAGGGTGACCTTGGCCCCCGTTGTGCGGCACAGGCGGGGTCTGGTCGCTCGCCGCTAGACAATTCGATGCCAAGAACCCACGCGATTATGCCGAGAATGGACGGGTCTGGATTGCGGTAGACTGCCGTCGGGCGGACTTCAAAACCGCTGAGGGGCACCCCTCGTGCGGGTTCGAATCCCGCCGTCCGCACCGGTTGTGATTGAATCGTCGTGCGAGTTGGCAGTTCCGACCAGCTCGCAGTAAGGCATACGCTTCATGGCAATGGAAATTACGAAGGGCACGACGAGGGTCTACATCGATCCGAAGCGATGCATCGCGAATGCTAAGTGCACGACGGCCGCGCCAGGCGTTTACGTACTGGACGAAGAAACGGGTGTCGCCGTGATCATGAATCCGGACGACGCGACCATCGAGCAACTCTTCGCTGGAGCGCGCGCCTGCCCGACTCAGGCGATCATCATCGAGCAATTTGGCCGGCGCGTCTTTCCGACGATCCTCACACCGATGTTCGGCGAGGCCAGGGACAAAGCCACGAGCGACGAAGAGTAGAGCAAAGCGGCGTCGCTTCTCGGCCAGCGTCCTGGTTTGGCAATCTGCCCAATCACTCATCGTCCTCCGTGGTCGATGTCAAACAGGAGGGAACGGTGGTCAATCAGGGCCTTCTTCAAGGTGCCCGAGCGGCAATCACCACGACGACCATCACCTTCCTCATGATCCTGGCCGCGTGGGGTGAAACCACGGCTCAGTCAGCTACCCCGGTCGCATCACCGATGTCCACCGAACCAAGCGGACCGTTGCCTCCGGCCTGGCTGCAGTTCGGTCCCGATGGCATTTTGATCGCCCGCGTGATCGTGGAATCGGACTGCCCGTTCATCGTGCTTGACGGCTTCGAGGTCGTCATGACCCCGCGATCGACTCCTTCGGCAGCATTCCCTGTCATCGCCTGTGAGGCTCCCGTGCCGTTCGCAACGGATGTTGCAACGATCGAGGGTCAGGAACTGCCTCTTCCGGACGGTCAAGCGAGTCGGATAGCGGTGATCGGCGACACGGGGTGTCGACTTAACGACTGGGAAGGGAAGTACCAGGAATGCAATGATCCTCGAGCCTGGCCCTTCGCCCAAGTTGCCGAGTCAGTCGCCGAGTGGGAACCTGATCTGATCGTCCATGTGGGTGATTACCTCTATCGAGAGAGTGACTGCCCGGCGGGGATGGTCGGCTGTGAAGGGAGTCCTCACGGGGACAACTGGGCAACTTGGAACGCGGATTTTTTCACGCCAGTTAGTCCCCTGCTCGGAGTCGCTCCCTGGGTCTTCATGCGCGGCAATCACGAAACGTGCGAACGTAATCCGGAGGGGTGGTTCGCGTATCTCGACCCGCGTCAATTCCAGGCGACCTGCCAGCAGTTCACGGAGCCGTACGTCGCGCCGGTCCTGGGCCTTTCGTTCGCGGTGATCGATTCCGCGGAAGCCGCCGACACGATCGTTACACCTGCGGAACAATCAGCGTACGCGCAACAATTCGATCTGCTGTCCGAGATTACCCCTCCCGGATCGTGGCTTGTCACTCACCGGCCCATCTGGGGAATTCTCAGTGCCAAGACCGGCGAGTTCGAGGTCGAGAACGCGGCCTTCGAGGCGGCCACCAGAGGATCGCTCAATGCCGATTACGCCCTCGTCCTGTCTGGCCACATTCACCTGGCCGAGTCGATTGCCTTCGACGAAGCGTCCGATCGACCGCCGCAGCTGATCTCGGGCAATGCTGGCACTGCGCTCGATGACGTCCCAACGGCCAGCCCAACGGCCGGCCAACTAGGCGATCCGATGGTCACCGATGCCGAAACGCTCTCCGCGTTCGGATTCCTGACGCTGGAGCGGGACGCGGAGAACTGGATTGCCGTCCAGCGCGACGCGAACAGTGACCCCCTCCTGGGCTGCATCCTCGAGTTGCCAGAACTCAGCTGCGAACGCATCGAGTGACGAGTGCAATGCGCTTTCCCTGAGGTGCCAGAACCCAACTGCGAACGCGTGGAGTGACGAGTGCAGTGAGCATTCCCTGAGCTGCCAGAACTCATCTGCGAATGCCTGGAGTGACGAGTGCAGTGAGCATTCCCTCCCGCGTGCAACCAGGTGGGATGGTCTGCTCAGCGGTCGGTCCTCAGGAGATAGACCGATGGCCGGGAAGTGTCCAAAGAATTACATGAGATTAAAGAGTTTGAATTTGTGGGAAACCAGGGAGCGGAAATTCTTCAGCGCCGGAGACTCCTGATTGGTGTCATGGGCTCATCTCAAACATTCGGTGCATATGTTATGTAACGTACTCCGTGAAGATGCTGCTCCGCCCGTCTCTCCAGAAGTTCAACATCTTCAACACATCTTCAACACCTTTGAATTCTTCACCAAGGGTAAGGCATCGACGATCAGCGGCGTGGCGTCCCAATTCCGCACCTGATCTCCAACCCATAGTTAGGGCGAAACCTGCCGCGATTGTCGGTCATGCGGAGGGTTAGTAGCGGCACTAGAGACATGAAAAGAGAGGGCGGCCAATCGGCCGCCCGCTCTCGATTTCCTTCCGGATTAGTGGGGTGGACTAGTAGTCCATCCCACCGCCCGGCATGGCCGGAGCAGCCTGCTTCTCCTCAGGCTTGTCGGTGATGAGGGCCTCGGTGGTGAGGATCATGCCGGCGATGCTGGCCGCATTCTCCACCGCCGAGCGCGTCACCTTCGCCGGGTCGACGATCCCCGCCTGGACCATGTCGACGTAGGAGTCGGCGATCACGTCGTAGCCAACGTTGGTGTTGCCCTGCGACTGCTGGGCCTGGCGCACCATCTCAATGACGACTGCGCCGTCCTTGCCGGCATTTCCAGCGATACCCCGCATTGGCTCTTCAAGAGCGCGGCGGAAGATGTTGACGCCGGTCTGGATGTCACCGTCAGCCTGGACGCCATCGAGCGCCGACAGGGCGTTGATGAGAGCCACCCCACCACCGGGGACGATGCCTTCCTCGACGGCAGCACGGGTCGCGCTCAGCGCGTCCTCGACCCGGTGCTTCTTCTCCTTCAGCTCGGTCTCGGTGGCCGCGCCGACCTTGATCACCGCCACGCCGCCGGCCAGCTTGGCCAGCCGCTCCTGCAGCTTCTCGCGATCGAAGTCGGAGGTCGTCGTCTCGATCTGGGTGCGAATCTGGTCGATGCGGCCCTTGATGGTGCCGGGGTCGCCGGCGCCCTCGATGAAGGTGGTGTCGTCCTTGGTCGAGACCACGCGGCGGGCGCGGCCCAGATCCTCGAGGGTTGCGCTGTCGAGCCGGCGGCCGACTTCCTCGGAAATGACCTGACCACCGGTCAGCGCGGCGATGTCGCGCAGCATCTCCTTGCGGCGGTCGCCGAAACCAGGAGCCTTGGTGGCAAGGACGTTCAGCGTGCCGCGCAGCTTGTTGACGACCAGGGTTGCCAGCGCCTCACCGTCGACGTCCTCGGCGATGATCATGAGTGGCGCACGCGCACCAGCGACCTTCTCGAGAACCGGGAGGATGTCCTGAATGGACGAGATCTTCTTGTCGGTGATGAGGATGAAGGGATCGTCGAGCTCCGCCTCCATCCGCTCCGGGTTGGTGACGAAGTACGGGGAGATATACCCCCGGTCGATCTGCATGCCCTCGGTGTACTCGGTCTCGAAGTCGAGCCCCTTGGACTCCTCGACGGTGATGACCCCGTCCTTGCCGACCTTCTCCATGACCTCGGCAATAAGGGTGCCGATCTCCTGATCGGCGGCGGAGATGGCTGCCACCTGAGCAATCTCATCCTTGCCCTTGACCGGGGTGGCCATGTCCTGCAGCCGCTGCACCAGGGCAGCCGACCCCAAGTCAATCCCCTGCTTCAAGAGCATGGCGTTGGCGCCGGCGGCGACGTTGCGCATCCCCTCGTGCACGATCGACTGAGCCAGAACCGTCGCGGTGGTGGTGCCGTCACCGGCTACGTCGTTGGTCTTCGTGGCCGCTTCCTTGAGCAGCTGCGCGCCCATGTTCGCAAACGGGTCGTCGAGCTCGATCTCCTTAGCGACAGTGACGCCGTCGTGGGTGACGGTCGGGGCGCCGTACTTCTTGTCGAGGGCGACATTGCGGCCCTTCGGTCCGAGCGTCGTCTTGACCGCGTTGGCCAGCGTGTCCACGCCCTCCTTGAGGGAGCCTCGCGCTGTCTCGTTGAATTCAATGACCTTTGACACGGTTTACCTCCTATGTTTGTTGAAGAACCCTTCTCAATGCTCGAGATTTATCCCCGCGGCGTATTAGTCGTCGACCTTCGCCAGGATGTCCTTCTCCGAGAGGATGAGGTACTCGTCCTCTTCGAACTTGAACTCTGTGCCGGCATACTTGGCGAACAGCACCGTGTCGCCAACCGCGACGTCCATCGGGATGCGGTCGCCGTCCTCGTCGCGACGGCCCTTACCAACCGCGATGACGTTGCCGCGCTGCGGCTTCTCCTTCGCGGTATCCGGGATGACGATGCCAGACCGCGTCGTCTCTTCACGGTCAGCCGGCTGCACGACGACGCGGTCGCCCAGCGGCTCGAGCTTGACTGCCGTTGCGGTTCCGTTTCCCTTTGCCTTGGCCACGACTCCTTCGCCTCCTATCTCGCAACTACACTACCGACCCTCACTCGAGGGCGATGTTCACGCCGCGTAGCGTACCAGCGCGATTAGCACTCTGCAAGAGCGAGTGCTAATAGGGTAGCACTCACCCGGGGGGAGTGCCAATCCAAGAAATGACTGCTGTGCTGAGAGGTTTGAATATCGGGATCAATAGGCCCGAGGGTCCCATGCTAGAATCCGTCCACGCGGACGAGAACTGCAGCGCTTTCCGTAGCCGTGCGGCACTCCCGCAAGATTCATCGGGGGAGGACTTGGCGTGTCATCGCAAACGCAGCGAGCCCCGTCTACGTTTTTCAGCAGCCGCGTGCGTGACCTGGCGCCGTCTCCGACGCTAGCCGTCTCCGAGAGCGCCCGGCAGTTGAAAGCCAAGGGGATCGATGTCATCGATCTCGGTGGCGGAGATCCGGATTTCATTACTCCCGAGCACATTCGCGCCGCGGCAACTGATGCTATGAACGCCGGCGATACGCACTACGTCGCGAGTGCCGGCGTTCCGGGTCTGCGCAAAGCGATAGCTGACAAGCTCCTTGTCGATAACGGAATCGAGGTCGATCCCAACGGAGGAGTTATCGTAACCCCGGGTGGAAAGCAGGCGCTATTTGAAGCGGCTCTGGCGTTTATCGAGCCCGGAGTGGACGTTCTGATTCCAGAACCCGCGTGGGTCTCTTATAGCCCAATGGTGGAGCTGGCCGGCGGCACCTCGGTACCGGTGGCCCTGGACCCGGACGACGACTGGAGACTCACGGCCGAAAAACTTTCGGATGCCTGGACCCCGGCCGCTCGCATCCTGCTGATCAACTCCCCGAACAACCCGACTGGCCGGGTTTTCGATCGTGCCGAACTTGCCGCGATCGCCAACTTTGCCCAGGAACGCGATCTTCTGGTCTTCTCGGATGAGATGTACGAGAAGATTCTGTACGACGGCCAGAAACACACGAGTGTCGCAACGCTCCCAGGCATGGCCGAGCGAACTCTGATCTTCAATGGCCTCTCCAAGGCGTATGCGATGACAGGTTGGCGATTGGGCTACGTGGCCGGACCCCGAGTCTATTTGCAGCAGATCGAAAAGGTCCACAGCCACTCCGTCACCTGTGCGACCTCGTTCGTGCAACAGGCCGGCATCGCGGCGCTTACCGGACCGCAGGCGTTCATCGGCGAAATGGTCTCTGCCTGGGACCGTCGTCGCCGCAACCTCGCTGTCGCTTTGAACGCCATTGCTGGCATTCAGTGTCCGCTGGTTGAAGGTGCGTTCTATGCGTTCGTCGACATCCGACAGACCGGCATGTCTTCGACGGCAGCCGCTGAACTGCTCCTGCGGGAAGCTCACGTCGCGGTTACCCCCGGTATCGCATTTGGCGCGGCCGGGGAAGGACACGTCCGGCTCTCGTTTGCGACGAGTGATGCCCTGCTGGAAGACGCGGCGGATCGTATCGGGAAACTACTCGGTTTCAAGCAGGCTTGAACGACCTTGGCAAGGAAAGGGCGGTCCATTCGTGGGAGCGGAGCAGAGAATCAAAGAGTTAGGTCTAAACCTTCCTGAGCCGGTGCAGCCAATCGCGAGCTACGTCAGATGGGTGCAAACGGGGAACCTGCTTTTCATTTCCGGAACAGGACCGGGCGACGAAACGCAGCGAGGAAAGCTTGGCAGCACCATGTCCGTCGATGAAGGGTATGCGGCGGCGCGCGAAGTCGGCTTGCAGATCCTGGCGACCGCCAAAGCGGCACTCGGGGACCTGGATCGCGTCACTCGTGTTGTCAAGGTTCTCGGAATGGTCAATTGCACCCCTGACTTCGAGGACCAGCCGAAAGTGATCAATGGCTGCTCTGATCTGTTCATCGAAGTGTTCGGCGACGCGGGAAAGCACACGCGGTCTGCTGTCGGATTTGTGGCACTTCCCAACCAGATCCCGGTAGAAATCGAATGCACGATGGAGGTGCGCTAGCCACGCAGCAACCTGATGGGTTCGCGTAAGGCGACCGCGCATGGTCATCCGGAGAACTTTCGTGACGACAAGAAAAGTACCAGTAACGCGTGAAGGACTCGAGCGCCTGCACGCTGAGCTCAAAGAACTCAAGGAGGTCCGACGTCCAGCGATCGTGGCTGCGCTTGCGGAAGCGCGGTCGCATGGCGACTTACGAGAAAATGCCGGCTACGACGCGGCGAAGCACGACCAGGCAATGACCGAGAAGCGCATCTCCGATCTCGAGGCGCTGGTTCGCCAGGCCGACATCATCGACGCGGATGCCAGCAGTGCTGGCGACGAAGTTCGCATCGGCTCAACCGTCGTGGTCGACGTCGAAGGAGACGAGGAACGCTATACGATTGTCGGCGCCATTGAAGCGAAACCCACCCAGGGTCTAATTTCGAACGAATCGCCAGTTGGTAAAGCGCTTCTCGGTCTCCGCCCCGGTGATGAAGCCGTCGCCGCGGCGCCACACGGTGAGACGCGGCTGCGGGTCGTCCGGATCGAGCGGTAACGAAGATAAAGGGTTCCGAGAGACGTGGACGCCTTGACCATCGCCTACGAACGTGTCTGGGACTCCTTCCAACAGAGCGGGTCGACTGAAGACGGGCGACACGACACCGCGCGATGGTTCGCCCAGAGCGGTCCATATGCCGCCTGTGTCATTCGGGTTCCCGCCCCGGCGGTTCAACCAAAGTTGGCAACCTTGCGCCAGAAACTGGTGGAGTTGCCCGGAGTACGCGTCCATCCGGACCATTTTCTGCACATCATGCTCCAGGAACTCGGCTTCGTCGTCGATCTTCCACGGTACTCGGACGAGCTGAGCGCCGATCGTTTGGAGGAGTTCGCGCAGGCCGCGACGGAGCCTGTCTCGAGCATGACCGCATTCTCAATGCGTTTTGGCGGCGCCAATTCGTTCCAAGATGCGGTATTCCTCGATGCGTGTGGCAGCCTCCGGCTCCTCGGGCTTCACGAGCGGCTATTCGACCTGGCGGCAATCCCGAGTGCCCCGGATTATCCCTACTTACCCCACTGCACGATCGCGCACTATGACGGGACGACACCTCACGAAGAAGCACGCAGGCTTATCGGCCCCTGGCGGAACGAGGTTTTTGGCGAGTTTTTAGTGACCGAAGTCGAAATTGTGACGCTCGACACACGCGAGCCGTATCCAGAGCTGACAACGTACGCGGTGATCCCATTCGAAGGTTGATCTCGAAATAGGCTAAGTCGCCTCGACCCTGCGCGCGACCTCATCCCCAAATTCCGCCGTGCTCGCGGCCGGCAACCCTGGCTCTACGATATCAGGGGTTCGAGCCCCAGCTGCAATGGCGTTCGCGACGGCTTGTTCGATCGCGTTTGCAGCCTCGTCGAACCCCAACGACCAACGCATCATCAAGGCTGCCGACAGGATCGCTCCGGCTGGGTTGGCCCGGCCCTTGCCGGCGATGTCCGGCGCACTCCCGTGGATCGGCTCGTAGAGACCAAACCGCGTCCCACTTGCGCTCCCCGGTCGGTCGCTCAGGCTGGCCGAAGGAAGAAGGCCAATCGAGCCCGGGAGTACCGACGCTTCGTCGGTAAGAATGTCGCCGAACATATTCTCCGTCACGATTACATCGAATCGTTTCGGACTCTTGATCAGATGCATAGCCATCGCGTCGACCAACACGTGCTCGAGCTTCGACTTGCGGATAATCCGCGCTCACCTCGTCAACGATCTCTCGCCAGAGCCGAGACGACTGCAAGACATTCGACTTGTCAACACTTGCCACGTGTCCCCGACGTTCACGCGCAAACTCGAACGCGAGTCGGACCACACGCTCGATCTCATGCTCGCGATAGGTCAGCGTATCGACCGCAGCCCGGCCAGTCGCGTCAGACCAGCGATTTGATGGCTCGCCAAAGTAGATTCCCCCTGTGAGCTCGCGCACGATGAGGAGATCAACATCGGAAACGATCTCCGGTTTCAGCGGAGAGGCACCAACGAGAGCGGGCAGCACAGCGACGGGACGAAGATTCGCGAAAAGCGCAAGTGCTTTGCGGATCTGCAAGAGCCCACGCTCGGGTCGCAGAGAGGACTCCACGGCGTCCCACCGCGGACCTCCTACCGCACCTAGGAGTGCCGCGTCAGTGCCGCGGGTCACTTCGATATCTTCAGCTCGGAGCGGCACACCATAGCGGTCCAGCGCATCGCCACCTATAGCGAGCTGCTCAAATGAGAAGGAGCAGGCAAAGCGGCGTTCGACCGCGCCAAGCACCTTGACGGCCTCGGCGATGACTTCGGGACCGACCCCGTCGCCCGGGAATAATGCGATCCTCGGCATTCCTCGCATCTCCCCCCTATTTCACAACCCGGTGTCGCTGTAAGTACCAGCGAGAGACTAGATTCCACGTTGGTTACGACTAAACGAGATCCCTGGTGCCTCGGGATGACTCCGGTTGCGCATGCTGCACGAACTTCGGGCAACCCAACACCCTGCGGGTGTCAGTTGACGCCCGTTCTGCCGATTGTGTCAGCGTTGCGTCCGATTAACCCTGAAGAACTCTCGGCATCCACTCTGGGCGGCAAGCCTCGAAGGCGGTGATCTTGTCGACGTGCTTGAGAGATATGCCGATGTCGTCCAGGCCTTCAAGAAGCCGATGTCGCGTGAATTCGTCGAGTGGGAAGTCGCTGTCGAGACCAGCCGTTGGCGCCGAGATCCACCCCTCAGCGATATCAATTGTTATGACGAGTTCCGGATCTGCTTCGACCGCCCGCATGAGTGCCTCGTTGAATTCCGGCGAGACGACGACCGGGAGCAGGCCGGTCTTGGTGGCGTTATTGCGGAAGATATCACCGAAGCGCGGTGAGATGACTGCGCGGAAGCCGTAATCGGTCAGCGCCCAGACCGCGTGCTCACGGGAAGATCCGATGCCAAAGTTGGGACCGGCAATGAGGATGCTTGCCCTAGCATATTCCGGCCGGTTGAGCACGAAATCCGGATCGTTCTCTCTCCATGCAGAAAAGAGTCCGATGCCGAAGCCGGTGCGTTCCACGCGCTTCAGCCAGGAAGCGGGGATGATCTGATCGGTGTCGACGTCGGCGCGGTCCAGGGGCGCGGCCGTTCCGGTGATAACTCTGATCGGTTCCATAGGACTACCTCAATTCCGAAGGCGTGGCGAACGTACCGGCAATCGCCGTGGCCGCGGCCACGGCTGGAGAGACGAGGTGAGTTCTGCCCCCAGGACCCTGCCGGCCCTCGAAATTGCGATTCGACGTCGATGCGCACCGCTCCCCGGGACTCAGTTTGTCGGGGTTCATCCCCAGACACATCGAGCAACCCGCGGCGCGCCACTCGAAGCCGGCGTCCGTGAAGATGCGGTCGAGTCCCTCGGATTCCGCCTGTGCTCGCACGCGCATAGAGCCAGGGACAATCATGGCACGAACGGTCGACGGAACCCTTCGACCTTCCACAACCGACGCCGCCAGCCTTAGATCTTCGATCCGACTGTTTGTGCAGGAGCCAATAAATACGGTATCAACCGCAATCTGCCGCATCGGGGTGCCCGGCTCGAGCCCCATGTATCTCAGGGCGCGCTCGGCGACTTCGCGTGCTCCCGGATCGTCGATCGACTCCGGACTCGGCACAGACCCGTCGATTGGTACGACCTGACCCGGATTTGTGCCCCAGGAGACGTGCGGTCGAATAGCCGCGCCGTCAAGGAAAATCTCCTTATCGAACACGGCGCCTTCGTCGGTGGGGAGGGTCCTCCAATCGTCGAGGGCCTGCTCCCAGAGAACGCCTTTCGGGGCGTGTGGGCGGCCTTCGACATAGGCGAACGTCGTTTCGTCGGGAGCGATCATCCCAGCCTTTGCGCCCGCTTCGATCGACATATTGCAGATAGTCATACGGCCCTCCATCGAGAGGGAGCGGATCGTCGATCCGCGGTACTCGATGATGTGACCGATGCCACCACCGGTGCCAATCTTGCCGATGATGGCCAGAATGACGTCTTTGGCAGTTACTCCAGGTTGGAGTTCGCCATCGACGGTGATGGCCATCGACTTCGGCCGCACCTGGGGCAGCGTCTGCGTCGCCAGCACATGCTCGACTTCGCTCGTGCCAATTCCGAACGCCAGCGCACCGAATGCGCCATGTGTAGAGGTGTGACTATCGCCGCAGACGATGGTCATTCCCGGCAGGGTCAGTCCCTGCTCGGGACCGATGACGTGGACAATTCCCTGTTCCGGATGTGCCAGTGGATAAAGCCGGATTGCGAAGGCGTCGCAGTTGGTATCGAGAGCCGCCAACTGCGTGGCAGAGATCGGATCTTCGATGGGCCGGTCGATCTGGAAGGTCGGCACATTGTGATCGGCCGTGGCGATCGTCAAATCGGGCCGCCGCACCGGTCGATTCGCCAAGCGCAGGCCATCGAACGCCTGAGGCGATGTCACCTCGTGCACGAGATGCATATCGATGTACAGCAGGTCTTGCTCTCCGGGCGCCTCATGCACAAGGTGACGGTCCCACAGTTTTTCGCTTAGCGTTTTCGGTTCCGTTTTCTCGCTCACAGTCAATTGCCTCTTATATTCAGGACGGTGCGACCCGTCTCTTGCCAACTCTCCAAACTCACGTCCATCGGGAAACGGCCGATACCGGCCCGGCGATCATTGCTGTCGGATCGCGTTGGATGACCTTGCTCAACGCTGCCAGATACGCTCGCGCGCTCGCTTCGATGACATCAGTCGCGAGTCCATGACCCGTATAGACGTGTTCACCTGACCGAATGCGCAGGCGTACTTGTCCCTGAGCGTCTTCGCCCGGCGTGACCGCCTCGACGTGGTACTCCTCGAGCTCGCAGGGAATCGCGACGGCTGCGTCGATTGCCTGGAACAGAGCGTTGACAGCTCCGTTGCCGAGGCCGTCACCACTGATCTCTTTGCCATCGCGGCTGACCACCACGCTTCCGGTAGCCGGGCCGCCCGACCCGATGCTGGCGTTCCATCGGATGAGCTGCAAGGGATCGTCCGCGACTTCAAGCTGGTCGCTCACCAGGGCAACGAGGTCGGCTGCGGTGACCGCTTTCTTGCGGTCGGCCAATGCCAGGAAGCGCTGGTACGCCTCGTTGAGCTGACCTTCGTCCAGCCGAATCCCAATCTCTAGCAAGGTGTTGCGGAACCCCGCGCGGCCGGAGTGCTTGCCGAGCACCAGCCGGGTTCCCTCCCAACCAACATCGGTCGGATTCATGATCTCGTAAGTCGTGCGCTCCTTCAGCATCCCGTCCTGATGGATGCCGGCCTCGTGGGCAAACGCGTTGGCTCCAACGATCGCTTTATTAGGCTGAACGGGTACGCCGGTCAGGGTGCTGACGAGCCGGCTGACGGGAACCAACCGTTCCTTGCGGATTCTCGTCACGCCGCCACCAAACTGATCCCCACGGGTAGCGAGCGCCATCACGACCTCTTCCAGGGAGGTATTGCCCGCACGCTCACCGATGCCGTTCATGGTCACTTCGACTTGCCGCGCTCCGGCCCGGACCGCCGCCAGGGTGTTCGCGGTGGCCATTCCGAGATCGTCATGGCAATGGACCGAGATTACCGCCCGCTCAACGCCCGGGACGTTTTCGGTCAAAAACTCCATCAGCGCCGCGTATTCAACTGGTGACGTGTAACCGACGGTATCGGGAACATTGATTGTCGTCGCCCCGGCGGCGATTGCGGCGGCGAATACCTGGGCCAGGAACGCCCAATCTGACCGGGTCGCGTCCTCCGCCGAGAACTCGACATCCGAGGTGAATGCGCTGGCGAACCGGACCATCCGGTCGACTCGCTCCAGCACTTCGGGACGAGTCATGCGCAGCTTGTGGTCCAGATGAATGTCGGACGTTGCGATGAAGGTGTGAATGCGAGCGCTCTCGGCGCCTTTGACCGCCATCGCCGCTCGCTCGATGTCGCTCTCGTTGCACCGCGCAAGCCCCGCGACGGTCACGCCCTTCACCCGGTTCGCAATTGCCCGGACCGCTTCGAAGTCTCCCGGCGACGCGGCGGGAAACCCTGCCTCCATCACATCGATGCCAAGCTCGACCAGAGCATCGGCAACTTCCAGCTTCTCGTCCGATGTCAGCGTCGCGCCGGGCGACTGCTCGCCGTCCCTCAGTGTCGTATCGAAGACAATGACTTGAGGTCGTACTGGCTCTGCTACGCCATCCTCGGGCATTGCTTAGTCTCCCGTCTGACCGGCAACCGCGACTGGCCGGCCCTTTCGCAACCAGGGCATCATCTTTCGTAGCTCGGCGCCGACCTTTTCGACGTCGCTCCCCTGTGCTTGCTCACGCATGCTGAGAAACCGTTCTCTCCCTGCCGCGTTTTCGTCAAGCCATTCCTGAGCAAACGAACCATCCTGGATCCGTGCGAGAAGACCCCGCATCGTCTCCTTCACATGGTCATCGATCACTTTCGGTCCGGCGTAATAGTCGCCGTACTCCGCGGTATCGCTCACGGAGTAGCGCATGTACTCGAGACCACCCTCATAAATCAGATCGACGATGAGCTTGAGCTCATGGAGGCATTCGAAGTACGCGATTTCCGGCTGGTAGCCCGCCTCAACCAGGGTGTTGAATCCCGCCTCGATGAGATGGCTCGCGCCACCACAGAGGACGGCTTGCTCCCCGAAGAGATCGGTCTCGGTCTCTTCCTTGAACGTCGTGCCGAGCACACCCGCTCGTAGTGACCCGAGCGCTCTGGCATACGCGAGGGCGGTGTCGGTGGCACGGCCCGTGGAGTCCTGGTGCACAGCGAGCAGGGCAGGGACACCCACTCCCTCTTCGAAGAGCTCGCGCAGGCGGTGCCCTGGGCTCTTCGGCGCGATCATGGCGACGTCGATTCCGTCCGGTGGAGCAATGGCGCCGAAGTGGATATTGAAGCCATGGGCGAACATCAGCGTCTTGCCGGGTTCGAGATTCGGGGCGATCTCCTCCTCATACAGCCGCTTCTGAATGTGGTCCGGCACAAGGACCATGATCACATCTGACTCGCGTACCGCGTCGGCTACAGAGCGGACGCGAAGACCGTTTGCCTCCGCCTTCGCCCGGCTCTTGCTTCCTTCATGCAGACCGACAACGACATCGATCCCCGAGTCCCGTAGATTGAGAGCGTGGGCGTGACCCTGGCTGCCGTAACCAATGATGGCTACGGTCTTGCCCTGGAGGGCGTCCAGTCCGGCGTCGCTTTCGTAATAGACCTTCGCGGGCATGTAGCTTTACTCCCCTAAACGTGGCAGCGCCGCGCGCTGCTCCCGCCGCCCTGGCCCGACGCCAGCACGACTCGAAACGAGAGCGCCGCATGCACGGCGCTCCCGGATCAATTCACGTGCGGTGTCGTGCCGTTTCCAGCTACCGCCAGTTCACGCTCCGGACGGGCGCTCTCCTTGACACCCACGGTCGTCGAGCCCCGCATCATGGCCACGGGACCGGTCCGCACCAATTCCCGGATCCCAAACGCTTTCAGCATTGTGAGCAATCCATCAATCTGCGTCTCGGGCCCGGTGGCCTCGATCAACAGGGTCGTTGGACTAGCGTCGACTATCCGGGCGTTGTAGATCTGCGCGATCTGCAGAATCTCCGACCGCGTTTGCGATTTCGTCGCCACTTTGATCAGTGCCATCTCATGGGCGATGCAGTTCAACGGCGTGACGTCCGTGACTTTTAGCACCTCCATGAGCTTGTAGAGCTGCTTCCCCGCTTGCTCCACTTCTTCGTCCTGGCCGATGACCACGATAGTCATTCTGGAGATGCCAGGCTGTTCGGAGTGCCCGACCGTGATCGAGTCGATATTGAACGACCGGCGCCGCAAGAGCGAAACCACTCGGTTGAGAACGCCGGGGTGGTCCTCGACGAGGACGCTCAAGGTGTGACGGTTCTTCACCTCTACCACCTACCCTTCAAACCGCTGCTGATGAAGCATTCCGGAGTTCGCGGCGCCCGGCGGGACGATCGGCCAGACATTGGCTTCTGGTTCGATGACAAAATCTATCAGGACTGGCCCTCGGATTGACCGAGGCTAGCTCGATCGCCGGCCGAATCTCAGCGTCCGAGCGAACGGTTATCCCGGTAATCCCGTAGGCCTCGGCAAGCTTCTCGAAGTTCGGCGCACCGATCTTGACCTCGGAGTAATTCTTGGCGTGGAACAAGTCCTGCCACTGGCGAACCATTCCCAGATAGCCGTTGTTGATCACCGCGATATTGATGTCGAGGTTCTCCTGCACCGCTGTGGCGAGCTCATTCGAGGACATCTGGAATCCACCGTCGCCGATAACTGCCCAAACCTCGAGGTCAGGCCGCCCGATCTTGGCGCCGATTGCGGACGGCAATCCAAATCCCATCGTACCGAGTCCACCCGAGGTGATCCAGCGGTCGGGGTGATCGAAACCGAAGTGTTGGGCAGCCCACATCTGGTGTTGACCGACGTCCGTCGTAACGATAGCCTCGCCCTTCGTCGCCTCGGAGATCGCCTTGATGATGGTGTAAGGTTCCGGCCAGTCCGGTCGCTCTTCAAGTGCCTCGTCAAGGGCGCGATCGCGGCGTGAATCGATCCAGGCCATCCAGTCATCGTGCCGTCCCTCTGGGACCTCCGGCACGAGCAGTCTGAGAACCTCCCGCGCATCGCCGACCACCGGAACATCGGTGCGCACGTTCTTGCCGATCTCAGCGGGATCGATGTCGACATGGACCACGAAGGCGTTCGGCGCGAATCCGCTCACCTGCCCGGTCGCCCGATCGTCGAAGCGAGCTCCGATATTGAGGAGAAGATCGCATTCGTCGAGCGCGTCGTTGACGTGCTTATGGCCATGCATTCCCATTAGGCCGAGACCGAGCGGGTGAGATTCAGGAAATGTCCCCAGCCCGAGCAAGGTATGAACGACGGGGATGCCGGTCTTCTCGACAAACTCTCTGAAAAGTTCCGCGGCCCCACTGAGCATGATGCCGTGACCGGCCATGATGAGCGGCTTCCGCGCCTTCTTGATGGCCTCCGCGGCGAGTCGCACCTGACGCATATTGGGAACAGACGTTGGCTGGTAACCGCGTCGATGCACCGAGTCCGGATATGCGTATTCATGTTTCTGGAGAAACAGCGTCTTCGGGATGTCGATGAGCACTGGACCAGGCCGTCCACTGGTTGCCAGGTGGAACGCTTCTTTGATGGTCGGTGCCAGATCCTGGATGCGGCTCACCAGATAGTTGTGCTTCGTGACCGGCAGAGTGATTCCCGTGATGTCGACTTCCTGAAAGGCGTCGCGGCCGATGAGCGGTTGGATCACCTGACCAGTGATTGCGACGATCGGCACCGAGTCCAACATGGCGTCCGCCAGGCCGGTGACCAGATTTGTCGCACCCGGGCCTGAGGTGACCAGACAGACGCCCGGTTTTCCGGTCGCGCGGGCATAGCCTTCCGCGGCCAGGGCAGCCCACTGCTCGAAACGCACCAGGACGTGGTGAAATCCGGCCCGCGGAAGCGCATCGTAGAGAGGGATTACCGCTCCGCCAGGGTAGCCGAAGACGGTATCCACGCCCTCATCTTCAAGCGCCCGGCAAACGATCTCGGAACCAGTCAATATCGGCTTCTCGGTCGACCGACGATCAGCGCCACTCGTTCCTGTCGCCGATTCCTGGACCACGGTTCCCGTTGCTGCCATCACTGATCCCTTCCCCTCGATCCCGGACAGTTCGTCCGGAACCAATGCTTGCCGGCATTCCTGCTAAGAACATCAAAACGGCCCCCCGTGAGGGAGGCCGGCCCAAGAACGCATCTACTGTTGTTTTCGGCTTCTGCCGATCAGGTGGCCTCCCTCAACGCACGCGGCTCCCTACCGGGAGCCCCGTAAGTACGAGGCCCGTTACAATAGAAATAACGATGATGGAGGACGAACTAGACATCGATTCCAAACCACGCGCGCGACGGCGTATCCACTGGTGCAGTGAATCGTATGGTGAGACAGCGCCGTTTGTCAATCCCATTTGAGTGTTAACTCTCGATTTTATTGGAATCTAGACATCTTCTGGATCGTCGACAGTTTCCAGATCGTGCCGGAAATGGCCGTTCTGTTGTGGGCAAACGTGTGGTCCCGGGCCCATCGGCTCGCCGCACATCGTGCAGCGGGGCCGACCCGCGGCCACGACCGCGGCCGATTCCGCACTCAAGTCACGAGCCTGCGCCCTCGTCATGCGGCAGGCGAATGCGGCGTCACTCTCTTCCTGGCTATTGAGATCGTGCGCGACGATGACGATGCGATCCTCATCATCGTCATACCCAAGCTCCATTCGTCCAACCCGGAACTGCTTCCGAGTTTCGCGGTCGAACTCCGTGATGCCTGGCGCCTCAGGAATAACCGGGCCCGCGTCAGGCAATCGCTCAAGCATCTGCTCGAGCGCGAGACCCAGAGCGTGGACCTGCTGCTTCTCCATCCAGACCGCGTAGGTCTGGCCATTGACAATCGACAGCAGCCTGAACCGGCGGTCACCCGGTTCCCCGATTGCTTCGACCTGGATCCGCTCCGCGTCGAGATCTCCACCCATTCCTTCGGACCACCTAGTATCGGCGGGAGCATGAACTATGCGTCGGCTCCTGGAATCTACAAAGCATAGCATGAGGTCTCGCATCGATCGTTTCGCCGGCCGCATCGAACCGGCGCCGATGCCGAACTCCGGAACCGGCCATCACTCGTTCACCTCGATCGTCCCTATACTTCGCCTCGTAGCAGTCCCGATACCCCCAGGCGATGTGCAAATGACAGAACGGCCGGAGATTGTCATACCGAGCGAGCCGCGGCCCGTAGGTCGTGTCGTGGCGCGCGATGAAGAAACGGATCCGTTTCAGGCATCTCCTGATGGCCGGGACACGACAACTCGGTCATCCGTAACTCTCGATGCGGTCAAAGCCGATCCAGAAGTTCAAGCATTCATTCGCAACGCGAACAGGAATCTTGCTGTCATCGGTTACACAGAGCACGGGTTTCGCCATGTCGGACTCGTTGCCAACATCGCACGTAACATCCTGAAGAGGATGGGTTTCGACCGGCGGCAACAAGAACTCGCGGCGATCGCCGGTTATCTCCACGACATCGGCAACGTCGTCAGTCGGCTTGATCATGCGCGGACCGGGGCGCTGCTCGCCCACGGAATCCTGAGCCGACTTGGCGCAAGCCCTGACGACGCTGCCATCGTCATGGGGGCCATCGGCTCACATGAGGACGAAGGCCATCTCGGTGAGCCGGTGCACGCGGTCTCGGCGGGGCTGATTCTCGCGGACAAGGCGGACGTCCACCGCTCCCGAGTTCGCAATCCTGATCCGACCACGTTCGATCAGCACGACCGGGTAAATTACGCGGCAACGTCCTCTCGGCTGCTCGTCGACGCGGCTGAAAAGTCGATTACCCTCGAACTGGAGATCGACACGTCGATTGCCCCGGTGATGCATTATTTCGAGATCTTCCTGCCCCGCATGCTTATGTCGAGACGCGCCGCCGAAGCACTCGGTTATGCGTTTCATATTACGATCAACAGTGTCTCAGTGCTCTAGGGAGCGCCTGGAGTCCGAACACGCGCGGGTGAGACAACAACATTGAACCGACTTGGCCGGGGCTGGAAAGACTTCGATTTCTACATACTCTTCACGACCATCGTCCTGATGGGCTTCAGCGCCGTCACCATCTATAGCGCGGACGGCGGCGGACCGCTCACGCCGTCAAACCTTGGAGTCAGGCAAGCTCTCTACGGTTCTCTCGGCCTGGTCGTCATGCTCGTCGTCGCTAGCATCGACTACCGCATCCTCGGCTCACTCGCCTGGGCGGCATATGGCGTCGCTATGCTGGCCCTGATCCTCGTTCTTGTTCCGGGCGTCGGCGTCGAGATCGCGGGTTCCCGCAGATGGTTTGATCTCGGGTTCACGACTGTTCAGCCATCCGAGTTCGGGAAGATAGCAACCCTACTGGCACTAGCCGCGTTTGTCGCCTCACGTGGCTCCGCGATGCGCGAGCTCGGGAACTTCGTCATATCGATCCTGATCGTGCTCCTGCCGATGGCGTTGGTTTTCCGCCAGCCCGACCTTGGCACCAGCCTCGTCTACGGTGTCATCTGGGTCGCCATCATGAGCCTCACACAAACGCGCCGACGCTATTGGGTGGCCATCTTGGCCTCGACGCCGGTCGCACTGTTCATCGCTTGGGAGTTTCTCCTTGCCGATTATCAGCGGCGGCGGTGGACAGTCTTCCTCAACCCGGAAGCCGACGCGCGGGGAGATGGATTCAACCTGATCCAGGCCCGCATCAGTATTGGCTCTGGCGGGTTGCGAGGTTTTGGAATCGAGGGCGGGACGCAAAGCCAACTCGGACTGTTGAAGGTCCGCGAGTCCGACTTCATCTTTGCGCACGCCAGTGGAATGTTCGGCTTCATCGGGATGCTCGCGTTGATGCTGATGTTCGCGATTCTCCTCTGGCGTTGCCTTCACGTCTCTGAAGTTGCTCGCGACCAACTCGGGCAATCGCTAGCAATCGGCATTACCGGGATGTTGTTCGTTCAGGCGTTCGTCAATATCGGAATGAACATTGGGTTGATGCCCGTAACCGGCATTACTCTGCCGTTTATCAGCTCTGGACTTTCGTCACTCTGGACCTTCTTGATTGCCGAGGGCATTCTCCAGAGCATTTTGATCAGGCGACGGAAGCTGGCCTTCCAACCCGACTGATGCTCGAGGGTCAACGGCGATCGCCATGCGATACAGGTCCGATCGGGGCAATCCGGTAATCGCGGCTGCTTCGCGGGCCGCCTCGCTTGGGCCAAGGCCGGACTGGCGCAACGTTCTCACCACGGCCTCCGCGTCCTGCCCGGATGCACTCCTTTCTTCGGCGCCGGCCACCACCAGTACGACTTCGCCTCGGAGCGCAGCAGCTTCCGACCAGGCTAAGAGCTCGCTCAAGACGCCGGGACGGACTTCCTCGTGGATCTTGGTCAACTCACGCATCACCACCGCGCGGCGATCACCGAGTATCTCCCCCAGGTCTCGCAGAGACCCCGCGAGCCGGCGCGCGGATTCAAATATGACGACCGGCATACCACTCGCCGCGGCTCTGGCGAATGCTCTTCGTCGTTCAGCTCGCTCTCGGGGGAGAAACCCAAGGCTCAAGAATGGACCATCGATCAACCCCGAGGCACTGACCGCTGCCGACAGCGCCGATGGCCCGGGAATCGGTGATACTCGGTGACCCGCTGCCAGGGCAGCGTTGACCAGGTCCGCCCCCGGATCGGATACCGCTGGCGTTCCCGCGTCGGTAATGAGCGCGACGTCGCCGCCCGCCAGTGCCTGCAGCAATCGTTGTCGCCGCTCGCGCTGATTGTGCTCGTGGTAGCTGATCAGCGGTGTTTGGACCCCGAAATGGGCGAGAAGGCGCCCGCTGTGCCGGGTATCCTCGGCGGCAATCAATCCGACTTCGCGCAAGATCCGCAGAGCCCGCGGAGAGAGATCCTCCAAATTTCCGATTGGCGTCGCCACGATATAGAGCGTTCCCATTTTCATGAACCTTACGGCGCACGGCGGCGGCGTGCTCAACTAATCTGTGCCCAAACGCCGTCGACTATACTCCTGTACGGACAGCGGCCCTGGTCCGACCCCCGCGCCTACGATTTCTCGAGGAGATCCTGCATGACGGCCCCGTCGCTCTTTGGCGATAGCGAGAGCCATGAGCGGACATTATCCGAATCGGAGGAGCCAATCGGGCTCGCGACATCCACCAGCTTCCCGATCCGCTTCAACATCATCGTTGTACCGGAAGTATCGACCGCAGTCGTTCGACAGTGACGAGTTGGTCGGTCAGGACTACGTGGTCCGTACTCTACGCAACGCTATCTCACTCGATCGAGTTGCACACGCGTACTTGTTCAGCGGTCCCCGAGGAACGGGTAAGACGACGACCGCGCGAGTGCTCGCCAAGGCGATCAACTGTCTGGTTGACGACCCCCGCGGACGACCGTGCCAGGTGTGCGCGAACTGCCTTGCAATCAACGCTGGTGCAACTCCCGATATCATAGAGATCGATGCCGCGAGCAATCGTGGCATTGACGATATCCGGGACCTCCGAGAGCGAGTGCGATATGCCCCCGCACAACTTCACTCAAAGGTCTATATCATTGACGAGGCCCATCAGATTACTGGTGCGGCCGCTAACGCGTTCCTTAAGACCCTCGAGGAGCCGCCTTCGCACACGCGTTTCATCCTGGCCACAACGGACCCGGAGGAACTCCTTCCCACGATTGTCTCACGCTGCCAGAGGTTCGAGTTTCGCCGCGTCAGCGCCGACGACATGACGAGGCGACTCCAGAAGGTGGCAGACCTCGAGGGCATCCCCATCGAGCCTGACGCACTCCGAATGATCGCGCGGCATGCCACCGGCAGCCTGCGGGATGCGCTCGGACTCCTGGAGCAACTCTCGCTGCTTTCGGGACCGGTCTTGAACGGATTCCGGTACCGCGGCGATCACAGCCTCCGATGTTACGGCCGCGCTGGGGTTGAGCCGAAATGACCGAGTTGAACGGCTCGTCGAGGCGCTCGGTCGTCGTGACGCCGGAATGGCTCTGCGCGTTGTGCAGGACGCGGTCGATGACGGCGAAGACCCACGTCAGCTGAATCGGCAGATTCTGAGTTATCTGCGCTTGTTGTTGTTCGCACGCACGGGTGGAGCTCCTGAGGCAGATTCACGGGCGCGCGAACTTGCGGAGTCGTTTTCACTGCGCGAGTTGGCCGTGCTGGCACGCCGGTTCGGCGAGATTGATTTCAGCATCAAGCACGCTCCTTTTCCGCAACTCCCGCTCGAAGTCGCGGTGGTCGAATCGTCGGCAGTCCCAGACCGCGAGCCAGCGGTCGGACCGCGGCCTCAGGGGCGACCCAGCGAGGAGAAAACCCCCGATCCAGCACCACAAGAGTCACGGCCCACGTCGCTGAGAGATCGCGTTCGTGCCACATCGGCTCCCCGGGAGGCCTCCAGCCCAGCGGCACTGGTTGAAACACCGGCCGAGCCGCCCCCGATTACGCCACTACATCGAGCCCCACTCCCAGCGCCCGCGGCCGATGCGAAGCCCACATCGGGACTCGCGTTTGACGTCGAACAGATTGCGGAGTTGTGGCCAAACGTTCGCGCCGACGTGAAGGCGCTGAATCGGCGGGTCGAAGCGCTTCTAAGTGAAGTGGATCCTGTCGCGATCTCGGGAAACCAGATCACGTTAGCGGTGCCCTACCCCTTTCATCGGGACAAGTTGAATAGTGATGAAGTGCGGGAGACCGTGGGTGGAGTCATCTCGCGGCTCCTTGGTCAGCCGATTTCACTTGTCTGCGTCCTGCGCGGCGAAATGACGGCACTAGCGCCTGAACCCGCGACGCCCCGGGCGCAGGCTGAGTCCTTGCCTCAGCCCCAGGCTAGTCCCGACGCCGAAGAAGAAGAGCGGGCGCGAGTTCGGCTTCGAGCGGCGATGAATATCTTCGACGCGGAAGAGATCCCAGAGCCCGGACCCTTAAGCGAATCCGTGGCGCCGGCTGACCGCTAGCGACCCGTTGCAGCGGCCAATGGGGTGCCACTGGCGGGAGTGCCGGACGCCACAGGCGCGGCCCACAGCGCGGCGATCGAACCGTCCTTCTGGAGCTGGAGAAGCGCCTGAGCCGGCTGCCGACTCGGAGACGTGCCGAACGTGACGACGGAGAGGATTAGCCCCTGGTCGGTCCACCAGATATCATCGACCGACCCGACCGACGGCAGCGGAATCCGGAATCCTACGCCACTCGCGTAGTCCCGAACCCAGACGCTATCGACGAGGGGCCCAGTGGGTCCGGGTACGAGCACCGAGTACGCGACGCTTCTGCCGTCGGGAGAGGGACTCAGGTTCGCGATTCGGGCAACAGGCGCCACGGTTCCCGCACTCGCGACCAGCTGGCGATTCTCGCCGTCGGCGTCAACGCGCCACAAGTCGATTCCCGTCGCCGCTCTGCCCGGCTCGCCGCCTTCGGTGAAGAGCAACGACACGCCATCCGGCATCCAGGCGAAGTCGACGACAACCCGGCCCTCGCCTGGGGTGACCACCTCGGAGACCGCACCATCGGTGGGGTCGAGAATCATGAGTGAACGGGACGTGCCGTCGGGATTTCCGGAGATGAACGCGATCGTCTCGCCCGTCGGCGACCATCTTGGGTCAATGGGCGAGCCTCGTTCGGCCCCGACATCGAGAACCGCGGGTGCACCGTCTTCGGCGACGATAATATCAACGATCTTCCCGTTGGGCAGCGACACAAGGACCCGGTCACCTTGTGGTGACCAGTCAATTGTTTGAGTGCCGGCCCCGGTTCCGGTTGTCGGGGTCGCCGCGCTCTCCTCCAGCTCGGCCACCCGCGTCAACAATTCTCCGGAAACCTCGAGTACGACGACCTCGAGGTTGTCGCGGCCGTCCGCGAGTGTCTGGAGAAGAACCGCTACGCGTTCAGCGCTGGGAGAGGAATCGATGGCTCGAATTGACGAGCCTTCCGGAACCTCGAACAGGCGCGCCGCATCCCCGTCGCTGGTAATCGACCAGACGATATCGCCAAATGCAATGAACACCCGCGGGACGGCGCCTCGAACAGCGAGGAGGTCGGTCAATGAAGCCGGTGTTGCCACGACAACCGGGGACGAGGCGGGCGCGGCGGTTGGCAGGAGCGCCGGCGTTGCCTGGCCCGTGTCCTCCGTTCGAGCTCGAGTTGGCCTGGGGTCGCTCGCAAATTGAGGACCCGCACCCTCCTCCGCGCAACCTACTAGCAAGGCGCCAGCAAGTAACGCGGTGAGGCGTGCCGTCCGAATACCGCGAAAACGCCTCATACCCCCCAATCGAACGGTAGGAAGGAACTCTCCGAGAAAACGAAATCGTGACAAGCGTTATTGACTATGGTGGCGCAGGTCACAGACCGCGTCGCCACAGAGTACGTATAGTCCAGGCTGAAGGAGTGCAGACCGTGGAACTCTTCAGCCGACTCGCGACACAGCCAGTCTACAACACACGTGCGGTCGTGCTGCGCACGAATGTTCCCGCGGATACGTTTCGTGCCTGGGAGCGACGCTATGGCATACCATCTCCAGCCCGAACGCAAGGGAATCAGCGGCTGTACTCTGACAGGGACATCGCCGTAATTACCTGGCTCCGCGACCAGACCAAGGCTGGTCTCACGATCAGCCAGGCGATCGAGCTGTTCAAGTCCCGTGAACACATTGACGGCCAAGCGATCACGCGAATCCCTTCAATCTCGGCACCGGACGCCGCGTTCCCCGCTAAGGAGGACAACGGGCTCTCGCGCTATGCACTGCAGCTTGCGGACGCGCTCGTTGCCTACGATGCTCGCTCCGCCTCTCGATTGCTCGAAGAAGCATTGGCCATCGTTCCGGTTGAAGACGTGTGCCTCAACATTCTGCAGCCGGCACTCGACGAAATTGGGCATCGGTGGCAACGAAGTGAAGTCCTTGTTAGCGGCGAGCACTTCGCCTCATCATTCGCGAGCCGCACGCTAGGGTCGTTGTACAACCTTTCTCGTCCAGAAGAGGGACGGGGTCCCATCGTGGCGGCTTGCCTCGAAGGGGAGCTGCATGAGACCGGCCTCCTCATGACAAGTTTGTTCCTTTCGCGGCGCGGGTTCCAGGTCGTCTACCTCGGTTCGAATTTGCCAGTTGGCGACCTTGTCCAGACGATCGACGAGCTTCGGCCTCCGATCGTGCTGTTGTCCGCTTCCACTCCGGAGGCCGCGGTCAACCTCGCTCGTTCCTCTGGCGAGATAAAGGCGATGGGCCGGGCTCACGGCACCGACGGTTACGTCCCAGAAATCGGGTTCGGGGGCAAGGTCTTCACCGACATGCCGTTCCTTCAGGAGGGTGTTGACGGCATCTTCTGCGGCGATGACGCCAAGGAGGCCGTCGAAATCGTCGAAGGATTTCTCGAGCAGGGATCACAATCGGACGACGGAGCTTGAGCATCTGCACCTCGATCGCGAGCTCCACGCCAAAATCAAGAATTCATCGTGCTAAACTCAGCGGATCGTCACTCCGAATTCGATCCCGGCACACCCTGGGACTCTATTGCATCTCCGGACAAGAACAATGCGACTCTCCTACGAGGAAGTTCAATATGTCGCCAAGCTCGCGCGACTCGGGCTTGGCGAGGATGAAATCACCCGAATGCGGGATCAGTTGTCGTCGATTCTCGAGCACATTGCGGCAATTGAGGAACTTGACACGGCGGCGATCGCACCGACCGCACAGGTTGTCGCGCTGACCAATGTCCTGAGACAGGACGTAGTCGCTGCCTCGCTTCCCCGGGATGCCGTGCTTGCCAACGCGCCGCGGCAGGCCGACGGGTTTTTCGAGGTCCATGCCATTCTCGGCGGTAGTTCCGACGCCGATGCTGAATGAGCAATCCCGTCTCAGACGTATCTGAACTGACGGCCGCTCAGGCGCGACGGGCGCTCGACGCTCGAGAACTCTCGGCGGTCGAGCTGACCAGTGCCATTTTGGAGCGCATCGCGCAACTCGACGGTGAGATTGGCGCCTATCTCCACGTCATGCACGATGTCGCTCTTGGGCAGGCTGCCGCAGCAGATCGCCGGTTGCTGAGCGGCGAGATCTCCCCACTGACTGGGATTCCGTTGGCTCTGAAGGACGTGCTCTGCACCTTTGATGCGCCGACCACGGCTGCGTCGCGCATCCTCGAGGGGTTCCGGCCGCCATACGATGCGACAGTGGTCCGCAGGTTGCGCGAGCAAGGGGTCGTATTCCTGGGAAAAGCTAACACCGACGAGTTCGCAATGGGCTCGTCAAACGAAAATTCGGCGTTCAAGCCCGTGCGAAATCCATGGAACCGCGAACGCGTTCCGGGCGGGAGCAGCGGTGGACCGGCCGCAGCCGTAGCCGCCGGTTTGGCGACGGTCAGCCTCGGCTCAGACACAGGTGGCTCGATCCGACAGCCGGCTGGTTTTTGCGGCGTTGTCGGCCTCAAGCCAACATACGGGCGCGTCTCCCGACTCGGTCTGTTGGCATTTGCCTCAAGCCTCGATCAAATCGGCCCATTTTCCCGGACCGTCGAGGATGCCGCAATCGTGCTGCAGGCGATAGCGGGTCATGACCCGATGGATTCGACGTCGTCCCCGGAACCCGTCCCAAACTTTCGAGAAGCGCTGACCGGCGATATTCGCGGGATGAAGATTGGTATTGCCGACGAGTACACGGTTGACGGGATGGAGCCGGGAGTGGCAGGGGCCGTCGACGCGGCGATCGCGCGAATCCGCGATCTCGGCGCCGAGCTCGTCCACGTTTCACTTCCCCATACCAGGTATGCCCTGCCCACCTACTACATCACCGCTCCTGCCGAAGCGAGCGCGAATCTTGCCCGCTATGACGGCGTCAAGTATGGGTTGGCAATTGAAGCACCGACCTTGCCAGAGACCTATGAACGAACGCGTGGCGAAGGTTTTGGGCCGGAGGTGAAGCGCCGGATCATGCTTGGCACCTATGCGTTGAGCTCCGGTTACTACGACGCCTACTACGTCAAAGCACAAAAGGTACGCACGCTGATCAAGCGGGATTTCGACGAGGCGTGGTCAAAGGTCGACGCTATCGTCGCACCGACGTCGCCAACAGTCGCGTTTCCACTTGGTGCGCGAACCGACGACCCGTACCAGATGTATCTCGCCGACGTGTTCACGATTCCGGCAAACATGGCGGGTATCCCGGGCGTTGCCATCCCTTGTGGATTCAGCGAGGGCCTGCCGGTTTCACTGCAAGTGCTCGGTCCGGCATTCGCCGAAGGGTCGATCCTACGAATCGCGGATGCGTATGAGCGATCGGAGTCATGGTCCGCACGTCGCCCGAACCTGCCGGGGGCCGTACGTTGACACACCAACTCGATTGACAGCAGATTTCGTCAGTTGCTATTCTTGGCCTGTCGGGCCGCTAGCTCAATTGGCAGAGCAGCTGACTCTTAATCAGCTGGTTGAAGGTTCGAGTCCTTCGCGGCTCACCAGGTAACCCAAGTCACCGAAGATGGAGAGCCGCGCCGGCTGGCGCGGCTCTATTGCTCTCGGCCACTCGATGATCCCGACTCGACCGGTGCAAAAGAATGTCATCTTCTGACAACCGGGGCGTGTCCGGTCCGAGTGAAGACCTCGGACGCCTCCTGGCAAGACTTCGCGAAAAGCGGGGTCTGGCTCAAAAGCAAGCCGCGCAGCTTGCGGAGATCGACGGTAGTACCCTCAGCCGGCTCGAATCAGGAGGCCGAGGCGTCAGCCGTGAAGTGCTGGATCGCATCTGTAACGTGCTCGATCTCGATCGACGCGAGCAACTCGATGTGCTCGTCGCCGCCGGCTTCTTAACTGAGGAGGCGGCGCAACTCCTCGCGGACGACGATGTGGCGCAGCTCGCGCGTCTGCTTACTGATTCAGAACGTCGCGGCGAGCGACGCCTTGTTGCTTCGCGAGTACGTCCGCCTCGCTCTCGCTCATGCTCGCGCCCTTGGATATTCAGCCGAGTGACATCGCCATCAGCCTGCCGGAGGGACCGCTTCAGGGCCCTGTCGGTGGCGAGTTCGCACCCGTTGATGTCGTTGTCGCTGCCGCTGCCGTGCTCGAAGCAAACTCAAACTACCAACTCCCATGAGCAGGAGGGCCACACCGGAAAGCACGGTTACCACGCCCCACAGGTCGGCCGCGGCGGCGGCGAAGAATATGGGCACGAACGAAACCACGCTGGTGATCGTAAAGAACGTCGCATAGACCCGCGCCCGGATGTGCTCATGGGAACGTTCCTGCAAGATCGTTTGGGACGGGATGAGGACCAACGCATTGCAGATTCCGAGAATCGCCGCGAGGGCCCCGGCAACCGCGACCTCGAGCATCTGCGGCACTTCCGCGGGAGCGATGAGCCTAGCCAGAATCTGCCGACTTAGCGCCAGCAGCAGCAGCGAAAGTCCCCCGACCACGACCGCCCAGTCCACGACCGCGTCCCGACGAAAACGGCCGATGAGTCTTGGCACGAGGACGACGCCAGCGATGACGCCGAGACCCGCTGGAGCCACGAGATAGCCAATGTCACTTGGTGGAAGCCCCACAACCGTAGCCACGAAGTTCGGGGCTAGGGCCGCAACGAGCATGAAGGTGGTGGTCGCGAATGTCAGATAGGCGATCGACTTCATCAGGATGGGATCTTGCTTGATATAGACCAGACCTTCGCGGATCTCGGCCCAAACTCTCCTGATCGGGTTTACCCGTTCCGCGATGACCACGCGATGCACGACCGGCATCGGTGGTAGCCAGACAGTCAGCAAAGCGGAGATGACGAATGCGAACATGGTCACTAAGAAGAGCATATCGACGCCGAGCGCCTGGGAAAGCACCGGACCGAGAATCGCAAAACCGAGCAACTGGGTCGCGGTAAAGGTGAGATTGAACAGGCCGTTGGCGGCGGTCAACTGATCTCGTGGCACGAGAGCCGGGATCGAGGCCCCCTGCGCTGGCATGAAGAACTGGCCAACGGCTCCAAACAGGAATGAAATGGAGTAATACGATACGAGAGCAATTTGAACGGGCCAGGTTGGTTGAACGAGCAGAAAGAGGACGACCAGCACCGCCCGCAGTGCGTTCGTGATGACCATGAGGTTCCGCCGACTCATCCTGTCTGCCACGGCACCCGCGATGGGCCCAAAGACAACCGCCGGGAGCGAGAACGCCAGGATCACAAAGCTAACGGCCGTATTTGCCTGTGCGACATTGTGATAATCGACCGCTTCGCCCACCCGGAGCAAAAGCGAGAAGTCGACCATGCTGTTTGCCGTCTGGGAGACGGCCTGGGCGATCCAGAGACGCAAGAACGGACCATTTCCGAGCACCGCCCGGAATGATCCCTGCTGCCGCGGGCGCAGCACGCGCCGTTCGACCGGGGGCGCCGAGGAAAGCGGGCCCCCGGAATCCGTGCGCAGTTGGTCCTTATCGTCTGGAGAGTTGCTCAACAACCGGTCTCAATGGCTGCCATAGAGACGGGAGCCATTTCTCCGGCGGTTGGCTCGTTATCGGCATCAGCCGCATGCGCAACGAACGTCTTCACGCGTCGTTCCAGGTCTCGGCGTGGCAAAAGCACCCGGCGGCCACAAGTCTCGCACTTGATCCCAATGTCGGCGCCTAGCCGCACGACGGTCCAATCAGACCCACCGCACGGGTGCGCCTTCTTGAGCTTCAGCACATCGCCAACGGCAAACGGGATCGGCTCCGATTTCACCATCGGGCTGGTCTCATAATCCGACAGGGGTACGGTGGCCGAACTCGGCGCGGTATACATCAACCCGGGGATGCTCAATCCCCCGGTGACAGCGCCCATTTTCTCTTCAGCAACAGCGTTTGCGCGATTCATCGCGTCCTGAATAGCCACGGTGATCAGGTCTTCGAGCACGTCGACATCTTCAGGGTCGACAACACTCGGGTCAATCGAAATGCCGCGAAATTCCCGGGCGCCGCTCACCTGCGCCTTGACGACACCACCTCCGGCTGTGCCTTCGATAATAGTCTCGGCGAGCTCGCGTTGCATCTTCTCGAGCCGCGTCTGCATCTGCTGGATCATCTTCATGTTTACGCCCATGGCGCGGCTCCTTCTGTTCGTGCACGACGGCGAGTAACTCGCTGTTCCTCGCGGTCGACCGCGGAGTATACCAACCTGCCCGGCTATCTCCTCTTCCGTCGTTCATTCGGCACACCCAACTTGGTCGCGGTAGCGCGCTCCAGCATTTCGGCGGCGCTCTGCAGCGAGCTTGCGCTGATCGGTGTCCCATCCAGCATCGCCGCAAGCTCTTCCTGGCGCACCGCTTGGTCGAGCTCGTTGATGGTCGATATCACTCGTCCATCCCGCTCGCTTTTCGCGATCTGGTAATGGGTGTCGCCGAAGGCCGCGATCTGCGGAAGGTGAGTAATAACGATCACCTGGTGGTTCTTCGTTAGTGACCAGAGCGTCTCACCGACCACCTGGCCGGATCTTCCCCCGACGCCGACGTCGATCTCGTCGAATACCAGCGTCGGAGTCTGATCTGCTTCCGAGAGGATCGATTTGAGCGCCAGCATCAGGCGCGCTGTCTCACCACCTGACGCGATCCTGCTCAGCGGTTTGAGCTCTTCGCCCGGGTTCGGGGAAATAAGGAACGTGACGCGGTCCATACCGGACGCATCAACGAGAAAGTGATGCGCTGCACCGTCACTATCGCGCACCGGAACGCCCCGAGCGTCTTCCATCTGATCGATCGTCACGGCAAATGAAGCCGCTCCCATGTTCAGGTGCGCGATTGACCGTTCAACGTCAGCCGCAAGAGTTCTCGCTACCGAAGTCCGTTTGTCAGACAGTGCTGCCGCCATTTCGCCGACTTCACGCGAAAGCGCCTCTTCCCGAGCCGTGAGCGTTTCGGTGTCGACTTCCGATCCAGTTAGCCGTTCGAGCTCCGCTTCGGCCGACCGCGCGTGATCGAGAATCTCGGTCACTGTGCCGCCGTACTTGCGTTGAAGCTGGCGCAGCTCCGCGAGCCGTTCCTCGACAACGGCAAGCCGAGCCGGGTCCGCATCGACAGTGTCTCGATATGCGCGGACATCAGCGGCAACATCTTCAAGCAGGTACTGAAACTCGAGCAACCGCTCCGATACTCCCGCCGTCATCGGATCAATCGTCGAAATGTTCTGGAATGTTGAGGCGGCTTGACGCAGCAGGGAGATCGCCGATCCCGGAATTCCAGTATCGTCATCACCAGCAAGCGACGCGTACGCCGCCGCGGCGTCGAGAGCTAGGCGGTCGGCGTTTGCCAGGCGGGCCCGCTCTGCCGCTAGCTCCTCTTCCTCGCCAGGCTGAAGGTTGGCCCGGCTGATTTCCTCGATCTGATATTGCAAGAGATCGACCCGCTGCATGCGCTCCCGCGCTCCCGATCGCGACTCGGCGAGGGCGGTCTGGGTGGCTCGCAGAAGTTCCAGCCGCTCGGCAAATTGTTCGCGGAGGGGGATAGTCTGAGCAAAGCGATCGAGGAGTTGCAGTTGAGCTGCTGGCTTCAGGAGGGAAAGGTGGTCGCTTTGGCCGTGAATATCAACGAGAAGTGATCCGACCTGACTCAAGATCGAGACGGTTGTAGGGCGGCCGTTTAATCGGGCGGTGCTGCGCCCCCCCGCGAGAATCTCCCGACTCAAGATCAGTAGCCCCTCGCTCTCATCGATCTGCAACTCTTCGAGCACGAGAGACAAAGCATCTCGGTGGGGAATTTGTTCTAGATCGAAGGTGGCATCGATCGAGGCCGATCTCGCTCCGGTGCGGACCATGTCGGAGCTAACGCGGTCACCGAGGACCGCACCCAGGGCATCGATCAGGATCGATTTTCCGGCGCCAGTCTCGCCAGTGAGGACGTTGAGTCCCGAGCCAAAGGGGATCTGGACGGCCTCGATGATGGCGAAGTTGCGAATGGCGAGCTCGACCAGCATAGTCAGCGTATCGTTGGCTATAGAGCTAGGGATCGTCCCGCTTAAGGAAACCCGCCGCAGTATGCACTAGAGGGATTCTCGCCTCCCATTCGATCTTGAAGCGGTTGCGCTTGCCGAGCAGCATGCCCTCGGGATCTGCAAGAACGCGGCCACGAAGACGCAACGTCTCGTAGAGCTGCCGTCGCTCGGCCGGCGTCGCGAGCTCCAGTCCAACCTGAGCCGTCGCGGCGAACTCCCGAATCGCCTCCGCCTCCGTGTCGCTCAGCCCAGGACCCGGGCTTGAGGTCAATTGCCCGCGCTCAGCGTTGAGCTTCGCGATCGTGGCCTCGACTTCTTTCGCGCGGCGCATGATGGCGTCGAGGAACTCGCCAGCGTCCGTCGTCGTGAGCTTGTCCGCCAGGGTCTCGAGCGTCTTTCGTTGCTTGAGCGATCTCGGCATCGAGGGTGTCGAGGCGATCCCGCTGCAGCCGCCCGGACTCCGCGCGTGTGGAACGGGCTGCCTCAAGCCCGGCCATGAGCATCTCGGGGTCGAGCAGTGTCTTCGACAGGATGGCCCACGCTTCAGCCTCGAGAGCCGGCGCCGGCACATCCGGCAAGTCGCAGACCGGCTTGCCGAGTTGACGAGCTCGCCGCGGCGCATGGCAGCCGCAGACGTAGTAGCGCAGTGGACGGCCGTCGACGCGTGACTTCCCGTTGGGTGACGATCGCAGGAACGAGCCGCAGTGGCCGCACGTCAGCATGCCGCGCAGCAGGTACTCGTCTTCGTCTCGTGCCACCCGCGGCCCGCTCCGCGCCGCTCGATCGGTCATCGCTTCTTGGGCTGCTTTCCACTCGGCGAGCCATTCTGCAGTCGGCGTTCGATTGTCGTCCTCGGCGATCAACGGCGCAACCGGGACCGCAATGTCGCCGAATCGCCACTCGCCGATGTGGGTCCTGTTGGTCACGATGCGGTGCACGACCTTCGACGTCCAGCGCCCGCCGTTCGGGCTCGGGATCCCTTCGGCGGTCAACGTGTTGGCGATCTCCCACGTCGACGCCGTGTGGGCCATGCGGACCATACGGACCACGATTGGTGCGGCGATCGGGTCAGGCTCCAGGCTCGTCACGCGTTGTCGGCCGCTGTCGAGGATCTCGGTGACGAATCGGTGCCCGTAGGGAGCGGCGCCGTTGCCGACGACTTTGCCGGTTTGGGCTTTCGTTCGCCGCCCCATCGTGGTCCGGAGCCGAATCTTGTCTCGCTCGTACTCCGCGAAGCTGAGGAGTTGGTGCTTGAGGAGATTGCCCTCCGGCGTGTCATCGGTCGGCACGCGCTGGAAGATCACTCGCACGCCGTACTTGCGGAGTTGCTCCTCGAGCACCAGTCCCTTGACCATCGAGCGGGCGAATCGATCGAGATCTGGCACGACCAGGACCGAAAACTCGCCGCGGCGAGCAGCCTCCATCATTGCCGTGAGCCCCGGCAGGTCCCAATCGGCGCCACTGGCGTTGGCGTCATCGCCGTCGCGGAAGCGCAGCTCCGGCGGCATCTGCCAGCCATGGGACCGCACGAACTCTTCGCCAGACTGGTGTTGGGCGATCAGCGAGAAGCCGGTCTGGCCTTGGACGCGAGTGCTGACGCGCTCATAGCTTGCGGCGACGATCGTGGCCTGTGTTCGATCGATAGTTGCGCCCATGCGATACTCCCTCCCGGCGCGCCCGGGGTCGACTCACGGCCCATTCTCTAGTTCGGGCGGGCGAAGACCCGGATTGTTCGGGGGGTTCTCTGGCGGCATTAGGCAGTCGCCTCCGCGCTGTGAGCAATCACAGGAAGCATTTCAAGCCCCGCATCGCGCAAGAGGCGGAGCAGCTCGTCTTGCCTGCCATAATCCTCCTGCACGTGGATAGCAGCTATTAGGCGGTTAAGGTCGCATGGACTTCGTCTGAAGCTTGGGCGACTCAACAGAGCGGCCATTGACTCTCCCTGCCCGGCGTCATAGACATGAGCCCGCAACTCATGCTCGAACTGGTACTTCTTATCTTTGAATAGGTGCTTCATCACTTCGTCCATATCCTCTGAGGCGTGATCGATGTAGGTAATCGGGCGTATGTGGACGATCCTTCCGCCCGACTGGTAATTCGCCGCGAAGAGCAGCCGTTCAACCGTCGACTCGATTGCCACCGGGCTCGGTTTCTTGGTGTAGATCGGCCAAAGCGCTGGGTTGAAGTCTTCGTTCGTATTCCAGCAGGACGCGAACGTCGTGGCCCTGGTAAAGTCTTGGTCGACGCTCACGACACCGAGCGCGCCTTCGCGGGCAGCCTGAATCCCGGCTTGCGTCGGTGGGAACGCTTCTCTCATGTATCGATCGAACGTGGCCCGAATGTCGCGTTCCCACGCGAGTCCCGATTTCGTTCCCTCAAGTGAATCAGGGAATTGATCAAGGCGGGTGAAATGCAACTCTCGGGTAGCTAGCAGGTCGGCGAGTTTCCAGAAATCGATGAAGCGCCAAATCTTGAGGTGCCCACTGTCTGCAATAAACTCCATCTGGTCGAACGTAGGATCGAATCTGGGATGGTTTCCCCACAACGTATGGACTCGAATTCGCTGCGCTGACATAATCAGGTTGCCCTCCCCCGTTCTGACCGGGGTGGGGCATTGCATCGCCGCCTGCCTAGTTCAGGCGGCGATTTTTAGATCGTCAGCGCCGCCCATTGACTCTAGTGTGGACGCGAATTCCTCGACGGCCCAGACGTCGACATCTAGCGCATTGGCCATTTTTCGCATCGTTGCAATTCGCAGAGGCTTGCCAGCCTCACCATTGACGACGCTCTGCTGCGATACGCCAGCCTCGCGCGCCAGGTCGCGGATAGTCCAAACTCTACGTAAGCGATGTTGTCGCAATGTCGTCATTGCTCCTCCTTTATCTATGAATATCATAACATCGCTTCTACACCGCATCAACAAGCGAGCGCCGTCATTCTTGCTTATGCTCCATATATGGTCTATAAAAAAATAAATGGGAGGTAGTGCCCCACCTCGATATGACGGAAAGCCGGGTCAGAAACGGTTTTCTATGCAGTGGGAGGAACCAGCGATGCAGGAACAGCGGACCATCCCAGCAACGGCCGGAGACGCTCACCAACTCGCCGATCTCGCCCACGAGCGTAGACTCCAGCTCTTCCGTGATGGACAGCGCTAGCGACCGCAGCGGCAGCCATCTGGTGACCGGCTTCAGCTGCGCCTGCCAGGGTGTCGTCGCCCTCCAGCGCTGCATCCAATACGCGCAGCGACTGGAGCGCCCGGGCTGGCTCTTCGACATCAAGCCCGATTTGCCGTTCATCGAGGAATTGCCGGCGATCGATTGCCTATGGTGCCATGGTTCCGGTCGCTAGGAAGACACGACCAGGCAGCGCCCCGCGGTCGTGATATTGCTCATGATCCCGACCCGCGAAGCGCAGCTCGTTCAATGTCGAATTGGACGTGCCAGCACGTGCCTTTCGCCACGCCTCAACGAGGAGCGGCGGCACGCGCTGTGCATAACGCGGCACAGCGGCCTCCCTCGCCTCGCGGCCGTTCCGTTTGTGCCACTGTAAGATGAGGACCCCGCCATGCGCGCTCAGCCGCCGACGCCGTACCGCACCTTGGGGACCAGCCCCCGTCCCTTCCCGACCCGCGGCGTGCCGGGCGGCTGGCACGATGCGTGGGATGACGATCCCCTCCAGCCGCTCCTGGTGGTGCTTCCCCAGCACGGCTCCCAGCGACGGCACGTGATCGAGGCCGACCAGCACATCGAGCTTCTGGCCGAGACCCGGGAGGAGGACCGCTGGGTGGCGCGCGTCACCACATGGAAACGCCTGAACCCCGCCAACCCCTCGTCGGATCCTGCGCCTGGCTGGTCCACCGCGATGTGGCCCTCCGTGAACGGACCGACGGCGTTGGTCGCCCTGAATGCGCTGGAAGCGGAACTGCGGGACCTGATCCGCCATCCCCTGCCCGATGCCGACGGCGTGGCACTGTCCTAGCGGCGACACGCGCGAGGTGGCTCACCCGCTAGGATGCGGTCCGGGAGCAGCGATCCGGGACCATGGTGGTGAGACGCATGGGAGAGGGAGTGGTGGCGGACCGCAACCATGAGGAGCGCAAGCACATCTTCGCCATCAACGGCTCGCCCGACTTCCTCAACGTCATTCGGGACGTGTTTCAGGAGAAGGGCTACAACGTCGCCACCATTAACTTCGTGCCCAACTCCTTCGCCCAGATCGCGGCACTGGAACCGGATGTCTTGATCGTCGACATCGTCGTGGGGCAGCGGGCGGGGTGGGACCTGCTGGAGCGGCTCAACGCGGAGGCGGCAACCACCGGCATCCCGGTGCTGGTCGTCTCCACCGACCCCCGACTGCTGGCCCGTGTCCAGGAGCAGGCAGCACGCTACGGAAAGAACCGCTATCTGATCAAGCTGTTCGGCCTAGAGGAGATCCTGACGCATATTCGGGAGATGATCGGGGAGGCCGGATCAGACGGTGGTATGTGGCGTGGCAACGGTAGGATTCGAGTCATGGCATCGAGCGGGTGCCCGTGAGAAGTCCAGGATGGCTGAAACGGATACTTCCCCGGATGGGCCTGCCCACGATTCCAGTGACCAGCTCCGGCACGACTTGAAGACGCCCTTACTGCCCGGTGATCGCGGCATGTGCTCATGATGTGCTCACCTGTTCGCCGCGCAACCTGGCCACGTCTGCTTTCAGCGCGTCGACCTCCACGGCCAACGCCGCCACCATTTCCAACAGGAAGGTGTCCATCGCCAGGCCGCCGACCAAATAGTCCGCGGAGCTCAACGGCCGAGGACCGTCGTTGCTCCGGATCTCCGGCACGGCGACACCTGCTCGGTGCGCCAAACTCTCGAGGGCCCGATCCCGTCGCTCCTCTAACGCCTGGTTGTCGGCCGCGAGACGTGTGTTCCTCGTCATGTCTGCTTCCTCCGCCACGAGGTCCGGGCCCGGCTCAGCTCGCGCTCAACCGCAGCGATCTGCTCTTCGAGGCGCCCACTCCATCACCGCCAGCCTTTTCTCCCGCTGCTCTCTCGCTTCCTTCTCTATCCGCCACGCCTCGGCCTTCCTTGCCACCGCCTCTGCCCAGCTTTCCGGCAGTTCCGTCTGCAAGCGTGGCACGGGTCCTATCCCCGCTCTGGCCCCGTGCTCGCTCACCTCAGCACCATCGTCCTCAGCACGTGCGCCTTCATGTGTGCGCCCGGAGACACCCTCACGGACCGCCTCGTCGCCCGGCTCTTCCCTGGGCACTCGGCGTCGGATCTCGTCGCTCATTATTTCACTCCTCACTCCTCACTCCTCTCAATCCGCCCATCCGCGGGTGGCGATCCTGGTCTTGGTCGTGGTAGGGAGGGCAATCTACTCGCGCGTTGAGGCTAACTCGCGCCAGAGCTCGTCCTGTTCGGCGCGAGTTCCTGCTGATGGCTCGTCGGCCACTACTCGGATCCAAGGTCTCGCAGCCGCCGAGCGCGAGACTCGTCCTCAGCAAGGAATTCTCGGATGCGCCGGTCGAGCCCGTCGTACTCCTTCGCCAGCGCCTCCCAGTGATCCACCATCGTCTGCGCTTCGCTGGCGAAGTCGGCGAAGCGGTCGGCCGTCGAGGACCAGATGGGAATGTCCGCGAGCACCTCCGCGGGGAGCGACAACAAGGGGGGCTCCACGCGAGCCTTGGCGGCGAGGAGTTTCTGGTGGGTGAGACGGATCCGTTCAAGGTGCGCCGCGAGGATGGGATCTCGCCGCACGGAGGGGTTCGCGTCGACTTGCTTCCGGTACTGCTCCATGGATGCTTCCCACTCGGGATCGGGTTTGCTCTCCATCGGTGTCCCTCCCTCGGGTGGGGGCTGTCGTCCAGCGTTGCATCGTGCTCAGGTCCTGGCGTTTGCGGAACGTGATTAAGACTTTGGCAGATCGCGAGGTGACCGATCACCGTTTCTGAACTTCGCCAGAATGATCAGGCGCTCGTGTTGGGCGTGAACAATGCCCAAATCGTCCATCTGTGCATGGAGCCAGGCACTACAGGCGTACTGACCGTCGCGGTGGCACCGCTCCGCGTAGGAGGTGTTGTAGAGGAGATCGTAGACATCGTCGGTCAGGCGCACGATGTTGAGCGAGTTGGCATCTTCGGCGTAGACGATCGGGAGTGCGGGTTCGTTGCTTGCCGAGGAGCACGTCGAGAAAACCCATGACGCTCCTTAACGTGGACGCCGAAAGTGCCGAAGAATGCCCGTAGCAGGGAACGACAACGATCTCATGCTCCAGAGCGTCCTGAGGCTCGCTCAGTGACGCTCCGCGCCACGACGGATGGGTCATCCTCGGGGCGATGGGGTCGTGCGCATTACTCAGGGATCCCGGTCACTGCAACGACTCGCGTGATCAGGCGGTCAATCGTCTTGGACCCGAAGCCAGGACGTGCGGTGAACGAGATTTCGCCCCTCGTCCATTCAAATCCGGGTTGACCTTCCCGCCCTTCTGAGGTGGTCGCGGCGGGCGTTCCTCTCGCCACGATGGTGGAGCCTGGAGCGCCGGCTCGTTGGCAAAAATTGTAGAGGCGGTTGCTCAGTCGGCGATTCTCCGTGTTCCTTGGGTCCTGGGTGAGCCGTTCGCCAAACCAGACTAACCACTCGCGAACCTTCGCCGTCGGAACCGTGCGTGTTTGGCGATGGGGATGTGTCACAACGTGTTCTCCTTCTTGCAGGCCTCGCGGGATACCGTCCGTTACCGAGTGGGTGGTTGCTGTTGCCTCTCGATCAGGAGCGTATCGAAGTCGGTTCGGGCGCTTTCGACGAGTCGCCGGAAGAGGCCGCCTTGCACAAAGGCGCCCGGACGCGTGGTATCTCCGACATAGCAGTCTTTGCCGATGTAGAAGCGTGGCAGCTTGTCCCTGGGCACGAAGGCCATGAGCGAATCGTTGTATTCCGCGATCCAGGTGTCGGTCGCGACGCCATAGCTCCGGAGGGAAGCCGTCTGGTCCGACAATCGGTCGAGTGTTTCCCGTGCCTGGCTGGTGGTCATAATCGGCGCTGTATACATTGCTACCTCCTCTAAGGAATACGCGTTGTGCCTGAGTCGGTGCCGCAGATCCAAGTGCACCAGACCCGTATGTGGACGCTTGCGCTCCTGATGCTCAGTCGCACATGCCGCCATCCATCTCCCACCCATGCAGCTCGGCGCCCTCTGGCTGCGTCGGATCGGGTTTTGCGTAGCACCCCGGGACCGTCGCGTCCTGCGTCCAGCCGTCAGCCTCCAGGTGTTGACGGGCCTCCTGCATTGCCACGGCGAAGGGATCGGCCGTCCCGATCGATGTGGTGGACCAGGAGAAGGCCGCGGCATCGCCAACGGTCATGACACCCTGGTTCGCAGCTGCACCAGGGCATACCGGGACTGACTGGCTGCCAGCTGTGCCGGATCGATAGGGACCGTGAACAGCGTCGTCCCGGGGTCCGCCGAGCCCTGTCCAGCGCTACCGCCATCCGCCAGCCGCGATAGACCTTGTGCGTCGAACCGGAGCGGCGATTCGCCACCCGGTCGGCCACGAGGCGGATCTGGCACACGCCCCAGGCGGCGCCAAGCATGTCCCTGTGGCCCAACGTCCCGGTCTCCCTCGTCTCGGTCAACTCAGCTGGGTAGCGTGTCATCGTAAACCTCCTTGCACACCGTTCTGCTCGCAACCCTCATCCGGGCAGCGGCGCCGCAACGTGTTCGCCACCACCCCGACGTCCGCCACCACCAGGACGTCCGGCCCGAAGCGGACGAGCTGGTCGAGCGGGATGTGGGTCTTGGTCTTGAGAAACCCCGGGGAGACCTCCACCTCGGTGATGGCAAACGTCCGCTCATCGAACTCCACCGCGGCCACCGTCGCCGACATCGGTGCCCCCCTCGGTGACGACCTTGCGCCCCACCACGTCGTCCAAGGGCTCGAGCGGCCCATACGCCGCGCTCGACCCAGGCGGCATGCGCCGCCGTGACATCGTCGAGCGTGAGCGCATCGGGTCCGAGCGAGTGGACGCCGGAGGCGGCGACGGTTGGCGCGTTGTCGCGCGCTCCCCCGAATGGGCCGACCCCGTTCGTGATGGAGAAGCCCACCACCTGCTTGGCGGCAAGATCGAGGAAGACCTGGTCGATCGGTGCCGACCTGGGTGCCATCGGCGATGCTGATGACGTTGAGCCCCTGGATGTTCAAGGTCCGCCGAGCGAGCGCGACATCCTCACGGTCCATGTCGCGCTCGAGCATGGTGACTCCGGCGCCGCAGTCGTCAACGGGAAGGGTGCCGTGATCGGTGTGGCGTTCGCCGTCGTGGATGACCCCGCCGCCGACACAGGCCTGGCGATTGCGGACAGTGAGGTGCGGGCGGCACTCGCAGCCGTCGGAGGTGCGCCGCGCGTCGGTACCGGAACCTGCCTGTGACGCTGCCGAACGACGACGCCGCGCGGCAATACTCCCGTCCGTGATCGTCGTCTATGGCGGGGCGCAGGTCGATGCGCAGGATCGTTCGCAGCCGCGGTTTCCGGAGGCGAACGTCGATGCCGTCGCGGACTCGGTACGCGGCGCCTGGGTGCGTTGCGACCGAGGCTCGTAGTCGGCGCGGCCGCGTCGGGCGCGGATCTGCTCGTGCTCGCCGCCGCCCGCGGAAGGCATCCCTGCGCACATCGTGTTGCCGTTCGCGATGCCGCGCTTCCTCGAGACGTCGGTCGCAACGCGTGGTGCAGCGTGGGAGCAGCGGTTCACCGAGCTCGTTGCCGGCGCCGACGTCGAGATCCTCGATGAGCACGAAGACGACGACGTCTACCGGCGCACGAATGCCGCGCTCGTTGTGCGCGTGGCCGCGCTCGCGAGCCGGGCGAGGAGATCGTCGTGCTCGTCGTGCGCCCGCCCGAAAGTGACGCTCCGTCGATGAGTGACGACCTCGCTGCGCGCGCGCTGCGCGTTCGGGATACTCCGTGATAGACATCGATCCGGGTACTGCACCGGATATGGCATGAATTGACGATCCCGCCGGGTTCGTGAGCAGCAACAATCGCCGTTGCCCCTCTGCGAAAGTGTTCGGGATGCCGTTGATCGCCACCGCCCTGGCCATCTGGTGCGTTCTTTCCGTGCTCGCCGGACTCGCCCTCGGCCGGTTGCTGCACGAGCACGAGATTCCGCTTCCCGAGTGCCCACCGGACGCGCGCGCGCTCACCGAGGCCGACGAGCCCGCGTCCACACTCGCCGCGCGCGAACCGACGCACGGTGGCGAGGTGCGCGGAATCGTACGCACGTTGGCGGGAATAGGGGATCCCAGCGGCGCGCGACGTGCCGAGGATCAGGGGCATGCGCGTGGAGTGCAGCACATGACCTTCCATCAATTTCCGCTCGGCGTCGCGGCGTGGAGTGTGCTTGCGGTCGTGACAGCAGCCACGCTGTGGATCCACCCCGCCCGTCGCTCAGGCGGACGCGCGCAACTCCAGGACGTCGCAGAGGTGTTCGATGATCGGCGCGATCGGAACGACCCTCGCGACGCGCCCTTCGGCCGCCAGGCGCGTGACAGACGCGCGGCTGCGATGTCGGCACCTTCGTCGTCGAGCACGATGCTGTAGTCGGCCCCGCCGGCCGTGACGAAGTACGCGGGGCACAAACCTCGCTCGTGCGCGGCGCCGACGCGAGCCGCGCCCGTCGCCCACGGTTCTGGGTGGGCACCGTGCGGATCCAGCGCACGTACCACCGCGATCGCGACCACCTCACCCGCTGACCACACCTCACGACCGACGGGATCATCCACCGCGTCGTTGGTGAGCGCCCCGAATCAGGCGCGGCACCATCGCCGAGCGCGTTGCGCTCGTCGATACCGGCGACTCGGGCGGCTTGGGCCGTCGTCAGGACGTCCACGCCCACCACGGTAGCGGCGCCGGGTCACCCGATTCCCGCGGAAGGGCTGGCTCACTCACTGAGGTCGCCGGTCACCACGACCGGGCACGGCGCGTTGCGCACCACGTAGTCGGAGACGGATCCGAGGAACGCCCGTTGATGCCGCCCCGTCCACGTGTCCCGATGACGACTGCGCGCGTGGCGATCTCGGCGGCGTAGTCGCAGATGGCCGCGCCGGCCTCGCCGCGGAGGACGAGCGTTTCCGCGTCCGGGAGCCAAGCGCGGTCGCGACATCACGCACGACGACTTCGCCTTCCTCGACGTGTTCGGCGGTCGAGCGTGTCGAACTCGCCGGGTGACATCGTCCCGCCGGCGATGCCCGTTCCCATCACGAGCGTCGGATCGCCGGCTTCGACGGCGGTGATGATCACGGTGCGGGCCGCCGGCTTCAGCTCGCGCGAGCCCGGTCGCGAGGGCTTGCGTCGAGAGTTCGGAGCCATCTGCACAGAGCACGATGGTGTCGGCCATGGCCAGACGGTACCAAGCGCACGGTTCAGCCTGTTCGGCGCCTACGCTTCACGCATGATTCGACTCTTGATCGCGACGGGCATCCGGCTGCTCGCCAACGCAATCGGGTTGATCGTCGCCGCGCTGGTGCTCGACGACTTGTCGATCGACGGCGCGGCCTTCGTGATCGCGGTGGTGATCTTCACCGTGATCGAAGTCGTCGCCGATCCGCTGTTCACGAAGATCGCGCTGCAACACATGCCCGCGTTGCGGGGCGGGACCGCGCTCGTGACGACCTTCGTCGGTCTCGTCATCACGGCCGCCGTCTCCGACGGGCTCAGCATCACCGGCGCGACCACCTGGGTGCTCGCCACGTTGATCGTGTGGCTGGCCGCACTGCTCGCCGGGCTGCTGTTGCCGGTTGTGCTGGTGAAGAAGACCGTCGACAACCGGCGCCGCTGACGCTCGGGCGTTCGTCGCGCTAGTGGCGCTCCGGCGGGTGCGACCCGGTTCCAGATCAGCAGCACGATGATCGCACCGACGAACGAACCGATGAGGCCGCTCGGCCGGAGCCGGAGACCATCGCCCGCGATGAGGCTGACGAGGAGCCCACCCACGAACGATCCGACCAGGCCTGCGATCAACGACTGGGCGTTCGGCCGTGTGCCCATGCCGAGCACCGCCTGCGCGAGCCAGCCGATGAGCATCCCGAACGCGATGATTGCCAAGATCAGCACAGCAACTCCTGAGGCGTGTTGTGACCGCCAACCTTACGCCGTGCCGGCCCGGTCAGCGTCCGGCGCGTGCCGCCTCGGCCCGCCGCGTCGACGCGCGAGCCTGCGCACTGGCCCGCTTGCGGGCCGGAGTGCGCAGGGGCCTTCTTGGCCGTGGTCGCCGCCCGTTGCGTGGTCGCGCGCGACGCGACCGCCTCGGCCCGGGCGTTGCGGCGGCCCTTTCTTTCCGCGCCACCGCGAGTCGTTCGCGCTTCAGTTGGCTCGCGCTGGCCGCGGCGGCCCGCGCGAGTCGCCGCGACACGCGGGCGAGCGCGTCCTCGAAAGCCTCGGCCTTGATCGCGGCGCGCACTTGCGTCGCGTGCGCGCGGCCCCGACTCGCGTCCTTTGTGACCTGACTGCTCGCCCGGCGCCGATACAGCTTCGAATACTTGGTGCGCGCCTTGCGGAACACGATCGTGCAGCGCGATCAGCCGGTCCTCGTCGAGATCGACGAGTGCGGAGCGCTCCGTGTCGCGCGAGCAACGCCTTCTCGGTCTCGGTGAGCATGGCCCATACGGCGTTGTTCACGGCGTCCCCTGGATGGCGGCGAAGCGATCTGCAGCGTATTGGCATCGATGCCGTGGCGAAAGCCATGATCGGCGATGCACGCGCCGATGACACCGCAACGCTGCTTCATCGTCGGTGTCGTGGTGCTGGCTGTCTACAACGTCGCACGCGGGCTCGGCGGATTCGGTGCCCTCGACGACGCGTTTGCGGTCGTGTTGCTGCTCGCGTTCGTGCTCCTCGCGCGGTACGCGAACCTCACGTGGGACGACCTCGGGCTCGAACGCGATGACGCCGGACGCGGCGCGCGGTGACGGCGGGGCCGCGTTGTTGCTGGTGACGGTGGTGCTCGTCATCGTCGCGGTGATCCCGGCGACGGCGGACTTCCTCGAGGACTCGCGCGCCGATGTGTCCGGGCCGCGTCTCCTGTTCGAGATCGCGGTTCCGATCCTGCTGCTCACGGTCATTCCCGAGGAGTTCCGTGTTCCGCGGCGTGCTTCTGGCAACCGGTCGCGGCATCTGGAGCGACCGGCGCGCAGCGCTCGCGACATCTGTGCTGTTCGGGCTGTGGCACATCTCGCCGACGCTCAACACGATGAACCAGAACCACCAGCTCGACGATGCCACCACCTCCACGGGCGGCACCATCCTCCTCGTGTGCGGCACCGTGCTCGCGACCTTCGTCGCCGGTCTCGTGTTCTGCTGGCTCCGCTTGCGATCGCGGAGCCTTGTCGCGCCGATCATCGCCCACCTCGCGACCAACGGCGTCGCCCTCGTGGTCGCCTGGTTCGTCGTGCGTTGACGGCCTGTGGAACAGGCTCAGCCGGTCGAGACCTCGGTGACCTTGCCGTCGACGACGACGAAGTTCAACCGCTGCTCGTTGAAGTCCATGGTGACCGGCAGCGACTCGCCGTCCTCTTCGACGACACGCGCGGGGCGGCCTTCGTCCTCGGCCTTGGTCGTGGCTTCCGCGACGGTCAGGCCGATGTACGCGTCGAACTCCCCGGATGTCTCCGACCCGGAGTCGGCGGTCGTCGTCGAGGTCGGGTCGACCGCACTCGCATTGCTGTCGTCGTCATCGTCACCGCCACACGCGGCGCCGACGATGACGAGCAGCGCGACGGCGCCACCGATACACATGCGGGAACGAAGCATTTTCTGGTCTCCTACGGGATCAGGACGACACGGCCGAACGCCTGACTGCTCTCAATGTACGCGTGCGCGGCCGCGGCTTCGGAAATGGGTAGGTGCGATCGACCACGACGTGCAGCCGGCCTTCGACGACATCGTCGATGAGTCCCGCGATCATGCGGTACCCGCGTCCGGAGGTGATCTCGGCGCCGAGGAACACGCCGGTCAGCGAGCGGTTGCCCATCGCGAGCGGCGAGATGTCGGGGCGCCGCTGTTCGCGACCCGCGTTGCCGACGGTGATCGCGCGTCCGCGGTATGCGAGGCATTGCAGGCTGCCGTCGAGCACCCGCCCGCCGACCGAGTCGACGGCGAGCTCGACGCCGCGGCCGCCGGTGATGCGTCCGCACCACGTCGACCCAGTCGTCGCGCGAGTAGTTGACGCGGGTGGTCGAGGCCGAACTCGCCGAGGCGGGCCAAGCGATCGTCGGAGGATGCGGTCGCGATCACGGTCGCGCCGGCGCGCTTCGCGAGCTGGATCGCGGCGAGCCCGACACCGCCGGCACCGGCCTGGATGAGGACCGTCTCGCCCGCGTGGAGGTGACCGAACTCGAAGAGGCAGTCGTCGGCCGTCCCGAACGCGACGGGCACGCACGCGGCCGCGATGACATCGGCGCCGTCGGGGATCGGCCACGTCACAACGTGGGCACGGCGACGAGCTCGGCGTGTGAACCGGAGAGCATCGTCGCGACGACACGCTGGCCGACGTGACGATCCGTCACGTCGGCGCCGACTTCGCGGATGGTGCCCGCGGACTGGTAGCCGACGACGTGCGGTGTCACCGTGAGCACGCCGCCCGCACGGTGCAGCGTGTCACCGCCTTCGATGCTGATCGCCTCGACTTCGATCAGCACGCAACCGGGCGGGCAGGCCGGGATCGGGAACGTCCTCGTAGCGAAAGACGTCCGGCGGGCCGGTCTCGTAGTACACGGCAGCCTTCACGGCCGCATTGTGTCAGACGGCTGCACTGCGCGATGAGACGCGACATCAGATGGTCGGTACTGCGCGGCATAGCGACGGCGACGCGACATCAGATGGTGGGATTGCGCGCTGGGTCGGTGAGGAGGTCGGCGACGCAGGCGACGCCGGCGGCGAGCTCCGAGTAGGTCAACCGGTAGCAGGTGCAGCCGCGGAGCACGTCCGCGATGACCATGGAGCGCGGGTGCGCCGAGGTCGTCGAAGTTGAAGGACTGCTCGGCGAGGAGCACCGCGGCTTCGGCGCGCGTCAGCGGTTCCAACTGGGTCGGTGCGCCGGCCGCATAGGCGGGCACGACGACGAGCCGGACGGGTACGGCACCGGCCGCGACCGCGCCGCCGAGATCCGCGGCCGTGAGGAACGCTGTCCTCGCCGACGAAGCGGTTCCGCTCGGCAGGGATCGCCGGCCCTCCGGCGCGGTCGAACGTTCGCACTCCCGCGGCCGCGATCGCGATCGGCTTCGGATAGGGGAGGGCCGTGTGCTGCGTGTTGTCGATCGCGGAGACGTCGTCGGTGAGGTAGTCGAAGCCCGCCGCCACGAGTCCCGCCACGAGCGTCGACTTCCCGGCGCCCGACGCGGCCGGGAGCAGGACCGCCCTCCCGTCACGCGCCGCCGTGGCCGCGTGCAGGAGGAGTCGGGAACCCGACTCGGCGACGGCGCGCTGGTTCACCTGCCAGATGAGATACGCGAGCGCAAAGGATTCGTCCGTCGTCGTGATCAGGCGGCGATCGTTCTCGAACAGGACGATGTTCGTCGTGTCGGTACCGCGTTCGAGGAGCGTGAACTGGGTCGTTGCCGAGCCCGCCGAGCGACACGGTTCGAAGACGTGATCGACGACCTCCTGCAGCGCCGCGTCCGTGGCCGTGACGGTGAACGCGAAGTCAGCGCTCGGAACGTCGGGCGCACGAAGCGCTTCTCGACGGTCGCACCAGCGTGAGCGCTCGCGCCCAGCGGCGGACGTAGCTCCCTTCGCGCTCCGCGACGTAGCTCCGGTCCGGCACGAGCAGCGCGGCGCCGAACGCGGCCCGGGTGCGCATGCCGCGCAGCGCCCAGACGCCGGTGGCCATCTGGCCCGCGTAAGCTGCGGCCTTCGGTCGTGTACGAGCGCAGCGCCGTCGTCTCGAACCGATCGGGCTGGTAGCGCTCGGCCCATTCGTAGAGCGGACCGTCGAGGTCAGCCGACAGGCGGGGGCGGCGAGCGCCAACGTGCGCTGCACGACGGCGCGCCCGCGCCAACGCCGTGCGAGGTCGAGGGTCGCGTCGATGTCGAGGTTTGTCGCGGTCGCGATCTGCGTGACGTCGCGCACCGTGGTGACGCGCGGGCTTGTCAACGCAGCGTGGGAGCAGGCATGGAGGAACCGGACCTCGGCGCGGGCACCGGGATCGCGACGCCGCCGACGTCGATCGTCTCGGCGGCCGTGAACAGATCGCGCCCGTTGATCGCCAGACCGAACGGCCCGGCCACGAACGTGCGGTGGACGTCGATCTCGAGGCCGTCGGGCGCGACAACGCACACGCCCTTGCCGAAACGGGCGGTGAAGTTCGGGCGCGGTTCGCGATAGCGCGCCCCGCGGCCGCCGCACGGAGGAGCGCGATCGCCTCGTCGAAGCGGCTGCCGGCGACGAGGATGTCGACGTCGCCGAACGAGCGTAGCGCCGGCTCGGAGTACGCGGTGCGCGACGACCGGACCCTTGAGGGCGGGTGCGGATCCCTCTCGCCGCAAAGCGCCGGCTCGTGTCGACGAGCAGGCGTTCGAGCACCAGATCGATCGCGAGCATTGCTTCGTGGCTGTGTGCGAGGTGGAGCGGCCTGTGCCTCGTTCACGGGCCACCCGAACACTTCGACACATCGTGTGAGATGACCGGCGATGTGCTGCGCGGTCGACCGCATCGAGCAGCTCCGTGAACTGCGCGTCGTCCATCGGTTCCGGCCGGCACAGCTCGCGGGACGGAAGCCCTTCAGCCGCGACTCTTGGCCGACGAGTTCGGCGATCGGTGCCGTCACGGACGCTCGACCAGGCGCCGCAGCAGGTGCGGGCACCTCGACCGCGCCCACCACGAAGTCGGACCCGATCGTTCCGTCGGCCGCGACGACATATGCGGTCGGCGTGCCGAATCCGTCG
>CAVVTE010000006.1:0-48695 GCA_963751075.1 uncultured Chloroflexia bacterium
GTCTACTCGACCCTGTTGATCGACGTCCCCAGGCGCTCGATGGACGCCTCGACAACGTCGCCGGGTCGCAGATACGTTTGCGTTGTTTCCCCCACGCCGCCGGGTGTGCCCATGCAGATGAGGTCTCCGGGCTCCAGGGTGAGGAACGCGGAGATCCAGGCGATGGCCTCCGGCACGGTGAAGATCATCTCGCCGGCCGACGAGTGCTGCCGCAGCTCGCCATTGACCTTCAAGGCCATTTCCAGGGAACCGACGTCCGGAACCTCGTCCACGGTGACGAGGTAGGGGCCAACGACGGCGAACGTATCGCACCATTTCCCGACGAGCCAGTCGAAGAACTCGTCTCCCGCCCGGTGCTTGCGACCGCCAACCACCGTCAGGTGGCGCGCGGAGATGTCATTGAACAGCAGGTAGCCGAAGACGTGGTCGAGGGCGTCTTCCTCCGCGATCTGCCGCCCGCGTTTCCCGATAACCGCCGCGATCTCGATCTCATAGTCGATCGCCGTCGACACGGGAGGGATCCGGATCGCCTGGCCCGTACCGATCACGGCAGTCCCGGGCTTGAGGAAGAAGCGAGGCGTGATCTCTGCCTTGTTGACCGGCGGCGCCCCGCCTTCCGTAATGTGCGATTGATAGTTACCCGCGAGGAGGAGGAGTTTCGGCGGACGTGGCAGGACGGGACCGAGCGAGACCGCTGCCAACGGCAGCGTTTCGAGGGTGTTTGCCGCGGACGCCACCAACTCGAGCGATTGCCCCCCATCCTGTTCCCGAGCCAGGATGCCGAGAAGATCCGACGACAACTCGAGGCCGAGCCGTTGCCCGGCCCGTTCCAGGTCGACGACGTCATCGCCGACCACAAGCCCGGCCCGGAGCTCTCCCTCGGATGCTCGATAGCTGACCAGCCTCATCCAAGCCCTCCTCGCGCCCATGCCCGCTCGTTCATCCGGATCATTCGGACCGACATGGCCCGGCCGGAATGCCTATGGGTCCGTTGATGCGGCGGGATTCGAGGATCGCCTCCATAAGGGTGCCGACACGTGCTCCCGGTATGGGCGCCAGCGCCACGGCATGGGAACAGGGAAGCGCCCAGCGGCCGCCGGACAGCGTTGAGTCTGCCGGTCCGCCGGTGTCGTCTGATAGCCCCACCAGAGCGCAACAGTACTCAGGCATTGCGGTGTGCACTGGCTGCTGGTTTGCCGCGTAGGGCTCGCCAGGAGGGGGCGAAGCCAAGACGACTCGCGGTCGTTTCGAAGTGGTCGATGAACCGTTGCTGCGCCATCCGGCCGTCCCGCGCAAGCACCGCTTCAGTCAGCGCCAGGTGTTCGGCCAGGTCGACCCGGCTTCGCTCCGGCGCGATGGCGGACTGCATCGCTTCTGGCCCGCTGAGGCGGACCTCTGACAATGCGTAGACCGCGTCGAGGATCGCGGCCAGGAGCCGGTTGTCGACGTGGCGCATGATCGTCCGGTGCATGCCGAAGTCCTCGGCCGCGTATGGCTCCCCGCGCTCGACGCGCCGCCGCATGTCATGTTGAAGTCGTGTAATTTCTTCGAGATCGGTATCGGTCAGGCGGGAAACCGCCTCGGGGATAGCCACGATCTCGAGCAGGCAGCGTGTCTCCATCAACTCGCGTTCGCTGAAGGTCCGGATCAGCGACTCGGTCGTGAAGTTACGAACGTACGACTCCGGGCGGAACTGTCCGACGAAACGCCCGACGCCCTTGCGCGTTTCGACGGCGCCGACGGCCTCGAGGGCTCGCAGCGCCTCACGTACCGCCGGCCGCCCGACGCCAAGCCGCGCCGCGAGCTCCGATTCCCCCGGCAGGCGGTCGCCGGTTTCCAGGTCGCTTTCGCCGATGTAACGCTTGAGGTTGTCGAGGACCTCGTCGTGCACGGAAAGCCTGGCCAACGAGTTCAACACCACGACATGCTCCTCACCGCGCCGACATCCGCTGGCTGGGAGCACCGCATCACTGATAGCGATACGCGGGCCCCGTAGACGAGCCGGCTGAGAGACGTCTCGCCCAACTTCAATCGATCGCCTGGGGAGTCCCCGCTTTCGCGTCCCGGAATATCCTGAGGCGGTCATCACTGACGAGCGGCGCGAGGATCGAGCGCGTCGCGCAATCCGTCGCCAATGAAGTTGATGCTGAGGACGGCGACCGCAATCAGAAACCCGGGTGGCGCCCAGAGCCAGGGCATGGTCTGCAAGATGGTCGCCGACTGGGCCAGGTTGATCAGGTTGCCCCAGCTTGGCGTTGGCGGCTGTACTCCAAGACCCAGAAACGACAACCCCGCCTCGGTGAGAATCGTGGCCGCGACCCCAAACGTGGCCGAGACCATGACCGGAGCCAGCGTGTTGGGCAACACGTGCCGAACGATCAGGCGGACGTCGCTGGACCCAGCGGCGCGCGCCGCTTCGACGAACTCCCGCTCCCGCAGGGAGAGGAACTGACCGCGCACCAGGCGGCAGGTGCCGGTCCAGGTCAGCAGCCCGATGATCATCATCACGTTCCAGATGCTAGGGCCGGTGATCGAGACCGCGGCGATGATGATGATCAGCGGAGGGAAGCACATGACCGTGTCGGTCAGGCGCTGGATGGAGCCGTCGACGAGTCCGCCGAAGTACCCCGAGATGGCGCCGAGCACCATCCCGATCGCCGTGTAGATGGTGACCGCCACCAGGCCAACCGAGAGCGATACGCGGGCCCCGTAGACGAGCCGGCTAAAGACGTCTCGTCCAACCTCATCCGTTCCCAACCAGTGCTCCCCACTTGGCGGCTGCCCGGCGGCCAGCAGGTCGATCGTGTAGGGATCGTGGGTGGCGACAGCCGGCGCGAAGATCGCCGCCAGCCCGAGCAGCGTGATGACGACCAACCCGGCAACCGCCAGGCGATGGCGGGCGAAGGCATGGGCGACGCGCCAGCGTTGCGAGGAGGTGGGCTCGAAGGAGCGACGCGCCGGGAGCGCGAGCGGAATGCCGAGGGCTCTCACCTCAGCGACCGCGCTCGAGCCGGATGCGCGGATCGGCGGCGCCGTAGAGGAGATCGGCGAGCAGATTGCTGACCAGGACCATCGTGGCGGTGACCAGGATCGTGCCCAGGATCAACGGGTAGTCTCTGGCAGCGACGGCGCGAACGGCCAGCAACCCCATGCCAGGCCACTGGAAAATCGTCTCCGTGATGACGGCGCCGCTCAGCAGCTCGGGCAGGCTCAATCCGACGACGGTGATCAACGGGATCAAGGCATTCCGAAAGGCGTGGCCGAGCAGGACGACCCGCTCGCGCAGCCCTTTCGCCCGCGCGGTCGTCACGTAATCCTGGAGCAGGACCTCCAGCATCGTCGATCGGGCGTACCGCATCACCAGCGGCGCCTGGGCCGCGGCAAGCACCGCCACCGGGAGAATCATGTGGCGCAGGAGGTCAGTGGGCGACGCGTCGCCGCCTAAGGTTCGCATCCCCGAGCTGGGCAGGATTCGCCAGTTCACCGAGAAGAGATAGACCAGTCCCAGCCCCAGGAAGAAGCTCGGAGTCGAGACCGCCAGGAACCCGACAACCGTGGCCGTGTAGTCGAGGGCGCTGTACTGGCGCACCGCCGAGAGGATGCCGACCGAGACGCCGACCACGGTCCCGATCAGGAGGGCCGTTCCCATGAGCAGCAGCGTCGGTCCGAGCCGGGCGCCGATCTGCTCGGCGACACTTTGCCCACTGACCACGGAGTAGCCGAGGTTGCCCTGCGCCACCTCGCGCAACCAGAGGAGGTAGCGGACGGGCGCCGGGTCGTCCAGCCCGAGCTGCTCCTTGCGGAGCTCGACCCATTCGGCGCCGAGCTCCGCGCGGGTCACCGGGTCGATCAGCGCCGTGACCGGGTCGCCGGGCGCGAGATCGACCAGCAGATACGCCAGCAACGTGACCCCAATGAGCACCGGGATGGCGACAGCGATCCGTCTCAGGACGAACGCTCCCATGCGGTGGTCCCCTACGCCGTCATTCGGCGAGCGACCACTCGTGGATGTTCCAGTGGATATCGGTATTCGGACCCGGCACGACTCCCTGCACGCTCTTGTTGATGCCCCAGATCATGTTCTCCGACCACCAGAAGATCGTCGGCACGTCCTCGTTGAGGATCTGGGCGGCCTGGTGGTAGATCTCCCGGCGCTCGTCGACGTCTGACGTGCCGCGGCCGGCGACGAAGAGCTCGTCCAGCTCCTCGTTGCAGTAATGCGTGGTGTTGCCGCCCTCCGGCGTCCAGTTCGCGCAGGCGTAGTAGGTCGACGAGACATCCGGATCGAGGCCGTAGGCGCCACCGCCGAACCAGGCGAGGTCGAAGTCCATCTCTTCGAGCACTCGCTGCTCGAATGCCGCCTCGTCCAGCGGCGTCAACGTGACTTGGACCCCGATCTCCTGCATCTGCTGTTGGAAGACCGGCGCGCACAGCTCGATGGCCTGAAAACCCTGCTCCCAGATGAGATCGACCGTCCGCGACGCATCCCAGTTTGCCTCGGCGAGAAGCTCCCGGGCCCGATCGGGGTCGTATTCATACGGGTTGAGATCGTCGTACTGCGCCCACTCCGGTCCGATGATCGACTGGTTGACCAGCCGCCCCTGCCCCTTCAGCACGACGTCCATGAGCGCCTGGCGATCGACGCCATACATGAAGGCCTGACGGACCCGCTTGTCGCGGAATGCGCTCGTTCATGATGGCGGTCTGGAAGATGCCGACGCCAGGCGTCGGGACGACATCGACGACGTCGCTCGTCGCGAGGCGCTCGGCGTCGGCCGCGCTGAGCGCCTGCATGACGTCCAACTCGCCCGACTCGAGAGCGGCGAGCTGGGTGGCGGGGGCTGCCAGCCGGACGAAGACCTGGGCGAGTTTCGGCGCGCCCAGAAAGTAGTCGGGGTTGGCGTCCGTCTGGACGTGCTGATCGGGGACGTACTCGACGAATCGAAACGGCCCGGTGCCGACCGTCGGGTTCTGGGCGAAGGGATGCTGGTCGAGCGCGGCCGGATCGGCATCGCTCAGGACGTGCTCGGGCAGGATCCAGACGAGCGAGTTGTTGTGTGCCGCCCCGACCAGGAAGGCGATGTTTGGCTGCTCCAGGACGATTTTCACCGTGTAGTCATCGACCATCTGCAGACCCGGAATCTCGTCGCTCTCGCCGGCACGGAACGCCTCCGCGCCCTGGACCTGGGAGAGCTTGTTGTACTGGCTGGCCGCGACCTCTTCCATCATCGCCAGGCGGTAGGTGAAGATGACGTCGCGGGCGGTGAAGGGCTGGCCATCGTGCCAGGTCACGTCCTGCCGCAGAAAGAAGGTGAACTCGGAAGCATCCGGCGAGATCTCGAACCGTTCGGCCAGATCGGGGATGAGGTTGTAATCGGCGTCGAAGCGAATAAGGCGGCTGAAGATCAGGTCGAACACCTGTGTCTCCGCCCCTCCCGCCGCCCGAAAGGGAAGCCAGGACCCAGCCGGTTCGGACTCGCCACCCAGTTGCAGCACCCCGGTGGGCTCGTCTGCCTGGCTGGCACGAGCAAGGTGTTGGGCGGGTAGGGGGAGACCGGCAGCGGCAACGGCAGCGACCGTACCCCCAATGAGCCGGCGGCGACCGATCCGGCCAGCTGTGAAGTGTTCACCATTTCGCAACCCAATCCCGCTCACGTCATCCTCCTTCTCTCGTCTGCCCGCTTCTCCGATGGGGCAATCGAAGCCGTTCAGGACGGCATGATCACACGGCTGATTCGAATGTTTGCCGGTCAGCCATGCATGACTTTCAATGGGGAGTTGATGCACTGCCCCATTCTCGCCAGTCCGGAGCGAACCTGTTCCTGTAAGACATCTGACATGCATGATCTGGCATGCGGCCTGACTCGTCAATCCTGGATCTCTCGACAAGGGGGTGCTTTTGCGCGCATCGGCGAGGCGTTTCGTCTTTCCAGGCGAATGTGTGACCTCCCGCGCGGGTCGCTCGTCCCTCAGTTCCGCGCCAGCCAGGACGTGCCATGCTGAGCCCGTAGGAAGATTCTCGTTCACCGCGAACCGATGCGGCGTTGAGCCGAGACGCTTCGTTACCTCAGTGCGGTGACAGGGTGACCGTGTGATGTTGAGAAGCCATGCCCTGATAGGGCACCACCACGGCATGAACGACAGCGTTTTTCACAGCAATACAGTGTTACGCCATCGGTGTCATCCCGACGCATGTGCAGGGGGAAGAGCGGGGGAGGGGTCCTCCATAACGGGCCATGACCTTCCCGGCTGCCAGATCTAGACGCTCACGAGGGCAATTGACAGCCCAATAAAGGGCTGATAGCCTGCGGCCTTCTGGTCCGGACCAGGAGACAAGGTGGTCTCGTGAAAGCGCGGATGAGTAACATCTCCTTCGCCCTGCAACCCGATAGTCCCCTGCCGCTCTACTACCAGCTCGAACAGGCCCTTCGCTCCTTGATCTCCTCGGGCTCCTGGCAGCCAGGCAGCCTGATCTGCTCTGAACGTGAATTGATGCGGGCTGCGGGGGTCAGCCGGGCGACGGTGCGTCAGGCGATCAGTGATTTGATGCGCGAGGGGCTGGGCAAGCGGGTTCACGACCGCGGCACCTTCGTCGTGCGAACCAAGCTCAAGCAGGAGATGCGCTCGGTCTACAGCTTCGCGAGCAGATGGGAGTTCAGGAGTTAGCACTGGAGGACCACCTCCTCCAACGACACCGCGTACCGGCATCCGACGATCTGGCCAAGTCGCTAGCCGTCACTTCCAGGGCGCCGCTGATCCACCTCAAGCGGGTGCGCTTCCTGGGAAGCACGCCCCTGATGCTCGACAGTAGCTACGTCCCGAGCAGCCGTTGCCGATTCCGTATCAACCCTTGGTCCGAGGCCCCAGAGGCCGTTCTGAAAGGAGGACTATCGATTGCCAGCTCCGCGCCGATCGAGAACGGTCGGTTGGCGAACTATTCGCTCGCACAAGGAGGCACATAATAAGATGAAGGCTCGCATTGGCGCGATCCTCGCTCCACTCCTCGTTATGACCCTGGTGGCGTCTGGAGGGCTGGCCGCAGCCCAGGGCACCCCAACGGCCGGAGAGAGTGGGGAGCAATTAGTCATTGGACTCGTCCAAATAGACCTCAGCAATCCGTTCCACCTCGGTGAGGTCGAGGGGGCCGAGGAGGCCGCCCGCCGCAACGGCTTCGAGCTGCGGGTGACCAGCGGCGAAGGGGATGTCAACAAGCAGGTGCAGGCAGTCGAGAACTTGATCAACGAGGGCGTTGACGCGATCGCCGTCAACTTCATCGACATCAACGCGTTCGGACCGACGCTGCAGCAGGCGGAAGCGGCCGGCATCCCGGTCGTTTGCTTGCATAGCGTCGCCGAGGGGTGCGCGACGATGCTTGGCTTCGATGAACGGCACACCGGCCGCATCGCTGGCGAGCACGCCGTCGCTCTCTTGACCGAGAAGTACGGTGAGCCGCGGGGTAAGGTCGCCAATTTGCAAGGTCTGCTCGGGCAAGGGCTGAATGAGGATCGCAGCGGCGGCTTCACCGACGTCATGGCTGAGTACCCGAACATTGAGGTCGTCGCCATGGAGCCGACCAATTGGGACGCGGCGAGAGCGGCCTCTGTCACCGAGAACTGGCTGACCCGCTTCCCCGACCTCGACCTAATCTACGGCAATAGCGACTCGCTGACGCTCCCGGCTGCCAACATCATCGAGCGCGCCGGCAAGGAGGATGACATCCTGCTCGTCTCGGTCGACGGCACCGAGCCCGGTTTGAACGGGGTCAAGGATGGCACGCTCGACAGCACGATCCTGCTCGCGCCGCAATACTCCGGCTTCTGGAAGGCGTGGGTACCGTTCCGTGTGGCGATGGGCGAGGATGTCGGCGATGAGGTGCTGATTCAGGGCGTCCTGGTCACGCCGGACAACGTCGATCCAGTCATCCAGCTCGCGTCGGATCAAGTTGCCCAGATCGAGGAGTTCCCGTTCGACCAGCCTCTAACCGAGATCGTCGCCGGGTATCTCGGCGAGGCGACACCGACGGCGTAGGACTCACGTTCGGCGGGCTGACAGGGGGAGGTATGGTAACGACGACCAGTCCGGAGTCACACCCAGCCCTCAACCCACCCTCTCCCACCGCGGTGGGAGAGGGTTCTGAGGTATCCCTTGGCAGCCCGCCGACGCTGGAGATGCACGGAATCAGCAAGCGATTTCCGGGGGTTGTCGCACTCGACCGTGTCGACTTCACCGTTCGTAGCGGGGAGATCCACTCCCTGATCGGTCAGAATGGTGCCGGGAAATCGACCCTCATGAACATCCTGGCTGGCGTCTACATGGCCGACGAGGGGGAGATCTGGATCGGCGGCGAGCCGGTAACCATCGGGCACCCGCGCGAGGCGCTACGCCGCGGCATTGGCACCGTCTATCAGGAGCTGAGCCTGCTGCCAAACCTGTCGGTCGCCGACAACATCTTCCTCGGCCGCGAGGCCGGCAACGGCTTCGTCATCGACGAGCGGACCATCGTCGAGCGGGCGCGGGCGGTGCTCGATCTGTTGGGTGAAACGCGGATCGACGTCAGGCAGCGCGCGGGTGATCTGCCGCTGGCGCAGCAACAAGTGGTCGAGATCGCCAAGGTACTCTCACACGAGCCACGGATCCTCATCCTCGATGAACCGACCGCCCCCCTCGCCGCCGAGGAGACCCGGCTGCTCTTCGCCATGCTGCACGAGCTGAAGGCACGCGGATTGGCGATCGTCTTCATCTCCCACCGGTTCCAGGAAATCATTGCCCACTGCGACCGTGGCACGATCCTGCGCAACGGCCGGCTCGTGGAGACGATCGAGCTGGCAGGCGTTACTGAGGACGAGCTGGCGGAGCGGATGATCGGGCAACAGATCGAGGGGTTCTACCGCGGCGAGGAACTGTTGCCGCCGGAGTCGGGAGAGGCGCTGCTCGAGGTGGCCGGACTCTCCGTCGGCGACCGTGTCCACGACGTCTCGTTCGCCCTGCGGCGCGGCGAAATTCTTGGCGTCACCGGACTCCTCGGCGCCGGGCAGAACGAGCTGGTACGGGCCCTCTTCGGGATCGCGCCGGGAGCCGTGGGGACGATCAGGCGGCGGGGTCGCCCGGTCCAGATCAGCTCCCCGGCCGAGGCGATCGCCCAGGGCATCTGTCTGCTGACCGAGCACCGCAAGCAGGAAGGACTCTTCCCCGATCTGAGCGTCAAGGAGAACATGTCGCTGCCGTCGCTGACCGCGTTTCGCCAGGCTGGGCTGTTCCTCGACAACAGGAGTGAGCGGGACATGGTGCGCCGCTTCATCGACGCGCTCCACATCGTCGTCCGCTCGGCTGGGTCCCGCGTGCGGACGTTGAGCGGCGGAAACCAGCAAAAGGTGATCCTGGCCCGCTGGCTGATGCGCGACCTGGAGGTACTGATATTCATCGAGCCGACGCGCGGCATTGACGTCGGCGCCAAGGCCGAGATCTACAGCGACCTGGTCCGGCTGGCGGGGGAGGGAAAAGGGATCATCGTCGTCTCCACCGAACTGCCGGAGATCCTTGGCCTGTCGGATCGGATCCTGGTCATGCACGGCGGCCGGCTGACGCGGATCGTCGAGCGTGCGGCGGCGACCGAAGAAGGATTGCTGGCGGCCATCCAGAGTGGAAGCGGCGATGGCGTCTGATTGGGGCAGGCGGGTGGGAGTCGAACGCACCATCATGTCCAGCGACCTTCCCTCCACCGCACGGGCACCCGGTAGCGAGCGATCGCCGCTCTCGCTGGTGTCGGCACTGACCGGCGACCTCAGCGGCGTGGTGGTCGTCGTCGCCCTGGCCGTGGTTTTCGGTCTCACCAGCCCGTACTTTCTGACGCCCGACAACGCGCTCAACATCCTCCGCCAGATGTCGGTGATCGGCGTCGTCGGCATCGGGGCAACGCTGGTGATCCTCATCGGCGGCATCGACCTCTCGGTCGGCTCGGTGGCGCTGCTGACTGGCGGCATCACTGGCACGCTGATCCTCAATTACGGCATCAATCCGTGGGTGGCCATCGCCGCCGGTCTCATAGCTGCCGCACTGGTTGGCCTCGTCAATGGCACCCTGGTCGAGCTCTTGCAGATCAGCCCGGTGATTGTGACGCTGGGAACGCTGATCGTCGTGCGCGGGCTCGGTCAGGCGATCCTCTGGCTCAACAACTCCTGGGTCTACGTCGAGGATCCGCTCTTCGCCTACATCGCCGCCGCGCGGTGGCTTTTCCTCCCAGTCAGCGCCGCGCTGATGCTCGCTCTCTACCTCCTTGTGTCGGTGGTAATGACCCAAACCAGCTTCGGACGCGCCGTCTACGCTATCGGCAACAATCCCCGGGCCGCCGTGCTGTGCGGCCTGCCGGTCAACCGGGTGAAAGTTCTCGTTTACGTCCTCGGCGGCCTCTTCGCTGGGATCGGCGGCCTGCTCTTGGCGGCGCGGACAGGCGTCGTCAACCCGACTGCCGGGCTCGGGCTCGAGTTCCAGGTGATCACCGCCGTCGTCCTCGGTGGCACGAGCCTGCGCGACGGGATCGGCCGCGTCGAGAAGACACTCGTGGGGACGGCAATCCTGACCATGGTCCTCAACTACCTGACCCTCCGGGGAGTGCCGGACACCTGGCAGACCTCGGTCACGGGATTCATGATCCTGGCCGCGGTCATCCTCGACCGCCTCCTGCGGCGAGCCCGCGAGTGATGGGGACGCCCGGCTCATGAGCATCGGGAAGCGAGCGGGAGCGCCGCGCCGCGGCGACGTGCGGTACGTCGTTGGGAACTTCCTCGCCGACTACGGCCTGTTGCTGATGTTCGGCGTGCTGGTGGCGATTTTCACGATCGTCAATCCGGGATTTCTGACGGTCGCCAATGTGCGCAGCCTGCTGGAGCAAAACGCGGCGCTGGCGATCGTCGCCGTTGGCACGACCTTCGCGATCATCTCCCGCAACATCGACCTGTCGCCGGGATCGCTGATCGCATTGAGCGGTGTCGCTCTCGCGCTGGTCTTCACGGCGACCGGGAACATTGTCCTCGGGCTCCTGGCCGGGCTCGGCGTGGCGCTGGCGATCGAGCTGTTCAACGCCCTCCTCATCGTCGGCGTCGGGATCGACCCATTGATTGTCACCCTGGCCGCCTGGATCTGGGTTCGCGGACTCGCCGTCAGCCTGACCGACGCTAACTCGGTCGTCGTGCACAGCCCATTCATCGACTTCATGAACAGCTTCGAACTGCTCGGCATCTCGCCGTCGATTGCGCTGATCGGCTTGGCCTATCTCGCCGGGTGGTTCCTGCTCAATAAGACCAGGCTCGGGCGCTACACCTACGCTCTCGGCGGTGACGAGCGAGCAACGCGGCAAGCCGGGGTCAACACCGGCTTGTACAAGGTCCTGATGTTCCTCATGTTCGGCGTGTTCGTCTGGCTCGGCGCGATCATCACTGTCAGCCGCCTCGGCGCCGCCGCCCCGGATGCCGCCTACGGGTTGGAGCTCGACGCAATCGTCGCGGTGATCATCGGCGGCAACCCGTTTCATGGTGGTGAGGGAAGCCTCCGCCGCACCGCCGCCGGCGTCCTCTTCATCGCCGTCCTCAACAACGGTTTAAGCACGCTGGGGATGCGCGACGCCTCCTTCTACGCATACAAGGGCACCGCTATCCTTCTCGCCCTGCTGTTCGAAGTGCTGAGCCGGCAGCTTCTGCGCGGCGCCACGGCGCCCGCTCATGTGTCGTGACCGTTTATCCAGCGCCTTCGAGGAACGACCATGTGTCTGGCGACATCTCATGTGTCGTGACGGTTCATCCGGCGCCTTCGAGGAGCGGCCAAATGTCTGGCGACATTTGCTACGGCGAGGGGCGGTCGAGATGAAGATCACCGAGCTCGAAACGTGGATGGCCAACGCCGGTCTGCGCAACTATCTCTTCGTCCGGCTCCGCACCGACACCGGACTGACGGGGGTGGGCGAGGCCTCGCTGGAGTGGCAGGAGCAGACAGTCCAGACCCTTATCCACGAATGGGTCGAGGACCGTGTGCTGGGCCGCGACCCGTTCGACATCGAGGCGGTCGTCGGCGCGATGGTGCGCGACCAGTACCAGGGTGGCAGCACGGTGATGACGGCGATCAGCGGCGTCGAAATCGCGCTCTGGGACATCGTTGGCAAGGCCTGTCACCAGCCCGTCTACAAGCTGCTAGGAGGGCGCTGCCACCAGCGCATTCCAGCCTACGCCAACGGCTGGTACGGCGGCGCGAGGACACCTGAGGAATACGCCGAACGGGCGCGGGAGGTGGTGGCGCGGGGCTACCGTGGGCTCAAGTTCGACCCCTTTGGCACGGCCTGGAAGGATCTGTCGGCCGAGGAGAGCGAGATCGCGGTCGCGACCGTCGCCACGGTGCGCGAGGCGGTTGGACCCCGGGTGCGCTTGATGATCGAGTTCCATGGGCGCCTGTCGGTGGGCAGCGCCATAGCAACGATCCGCGCGCTCGAGCCCTTCGTGCCCACCTGGTGCGAGGAACCGGTGACCGCGGACAGCCTGGACTTGCTGGCTGAGGTCAAGCGGCAGACAGGCGTCCCCCTCGCCGCCGGCGAGCGACTCTACACGCTCTCCGACTTCTATCGTCTCACCGCGCTGCGCGCCGCCGATGTGGTCCAGATGGACGTCGCTCACTGCGGCGGGATCCTGGCCAGCAAGAAGATCGCCGCGATGGCCGCTGCCCAAGATATGCGGATCGCGCCCCACTGCTCCATCGGTCCGGTCGCGCTGGCGGCCTGCCTCCACGTCGACGTCAGCACCCCCAACTTCATGGTGCAGGAAGCCTTCGCCGAGTTCGATGTGCCCTGGCGTAACAGTCTTGTTGGCAGGTGGAATCCGGTCCGTGACGGAGAATTCGTCCTCAGCGATGAGCCCGGCCTGGGGCTCGAGCTCGACGAGGCGGCCATTGCCGCGCATCCCTACGTCCGGAACGCGTTTCCGAGTCTGTGGGACGGCGAGTGGTTGACCAACTTCACCCAGACGGACCGCTAAACATGGACTACGTTGACCTGAAGCGGGAGCTGATCGTCACCTGTCACCGGCTCCTCGAGCTGGGCTTCGTTATCGGCACCTACGGCAATGCCAGTGCCCGCGTGCCCGGCGGCCTGATCATCACCCCCAGCCGTGTCGACTACACCGCACTGACCCCCGAAGACATGGTCACCGTCTCAGACGCGGGTGATGTGATCGATGGGGGGCGCCTTCCGTCGTCCGAGCTGCAGGTGCATCGTCAGATTTATCTGCGGCGCCCTGACATCAATGCCGTCCTCCATACCCACTCCCTGCACGCCACCACGCTCTCGTGCTGTCACGATACGATCCCCGTCATCGTCGAGGAACAGTCTCAGGTCGTCGGCGGCGAGATCCGCTGTACACGCTATGTGCCGGCGGGGCGGCATGAGGAGTTGGGCGAGGAGACAGCACGGGCACTCGGCCCGAGCAACGCCGTGCTGATCGCTAATCACGGCGTGGTCTGCTGCGGCCGCTCCCTCGAGGAGGCGCTCTTCACCTGCGTCGTCGTCGAGCGCATTGCCCAGATGCGCCTGCTTACGGGCGCCGGTGCGGTCGTGCCGATTCCGCCAGAGCACGTCGCCAGCGAGCGCGACCGCTTCCTGCACCGCTATGGCACCGCGGCCGACAGCGACGCCGAGGAGGGAGGACACGGCGCGTGCGAACGAGCCGAATGCGGATGGGAGACGGGCGTGCCTGAGCTCTTCAATCGATCATGGACACGAGCGGAACTGCTGCGCCACGTCGGGCATATCTCCCAACTCGGTGGCGTCCAACTCCTTGCGGCCGAGAACGGCGCGCCCCGCGGCGTGCGCCTACTCGAGTTTCGGACCGGCACGGGGTTGATGTTCAAGGTCGCGATCGAGCGCGGCATGGACATCGGCTACTGCGAATACCGGGGCGCCTCCCTTGCCTGGATTCCACCGACGCTCCTGCCCGGACCGTGGTTCTTCGAGCAGCAGGAGGAGTTCGGTTGGCTTCGCGCTGGTCTTGGCGGCTTCTGTAACTCGTGCGGCATGGTTCACATCGGCAACCCGGAGACCGACTCGGTCGCGCATTACAACTTCCCCGCACGACCGACCGAACGCTATGGCGTTCATGACCGGATGGCGCTGATCCCCGGCGAGCTCCTCAGCTTCGGCGAGCGCTGGGATGGGGACGAATGCGTTTTGGAAGCCGTGGGTCGTGTCACCCAGGCGCAGACCTATGGTGAGAATCTGGTGCTGACCCGGCGCTACACAGCCCGGTTGGGCGAGTCTCGATTCTTCCTGCACGACGAGATCGAGAATGCGGGCTACCTGCCGGCCGTCCACATGCTCCTCTATCACATCAATGCTGGATTCCCCTTCGTCGATGACGGCGCCGAGTTCGTGGCGCCCTTCGGTGGCCCACCGCACGTGCTCTTCGGCCAGGCAGATCCGAAGCGGCCGGAGGAGTACGCCCGGTTCATCGCCCCCCAAAAGGACTGGATGCAGCAGACATTCGAGCACACGATGCATGCCGACGCCAATGGCCGCGTGCCCGTGGCGATCGTCAATCCCAGGCTGGGACAGAGCGGCCAGGCGCTCTATGTGACCTACAACCGCGCCCAGCTCCCGCGATACATCGAGTGGCGAATGATGGGCGAAGGCCAGTACGCGGTCGGCATCGAGCCGTGCACCAACGGCTTTGGCCGTGACGAGGTACGCAAGGCGGGCGAGTTGATCGTCCTCCAGCCGGGCGAAAAACGGATCTACGACCTCGAGATCGGGGTTCTGGACGGAGCCGCAGAGATCGACCGCTTCCGGGAGCACGTGGATCACCTTCGGAGCCGCGCCTGATGCATGACCTCGTCAGTCTCGGCGAGGTCATGCTGAGGATGTCGCCTCCCAAACACGAGCGGCTTCGCCAAGCGACGCGTCTTGACGTACGCGTCGCGGGCTCGCAATTGAACGTCGCGGCCAACCTGGCCCAGCTCGGAAAGAAGACGGCCTTTGTCTCGAAGCTGCCCGCGAACGAGCTTGGGCAGCTCGCTCGTAGCGCCTGCCAGGGGTATGGCGTCGATGTCTCCCACCTGCGACTCGTCGCAGGAACCAGGATGGGCGTCAACTACCTCGAGTTCGGCGCAACGCCGCGGGCTGGAGTGGCGGTCTACGACCGCGCCGGGAGCGCCGCCAGTTCGATCACGGCCGGCGACTTCGACTGGCCGGAGATCATGCGGGGCGCGCGCCTTGCCTACACGGACGGCATCTTTCCTGGTCTTGGCCAGGGGTGCTTCGAAGCGACGCTGGCGTTCCTCACAACCGCGCGGGAGCAGGGCGCCCTGACCTGCTTCGACGTCAATTACCGGGAACATCTGTGGACCATCGAGCGCGCCCGTACTGCCTGGCGGGCGATCCTGCCTCTTGTCGACATCCTGGCCACGAACCGATCGGTCTCCGAAGCAGTCTTCGGCTACGAAGGATCGGACGAGGAATTGCTGACGCGCTACCAGGAGGAGTTCGGCTGCAGAACCGCCTGCCTAACCACTCGCAAAATGTTTGGGGTGCTTCGTGGCGCGTGGAGCAGCGTAGCCCGGCATGAAGGAGTGATGCTCCAGGGACGGCGGTATGCGTTCGACATCATCGACCGCTTCGGTACAGGCGATGCCTGGTTTGCGGGCTTTCTCTACGGCAATCTGGAAGGGGATGTTCAGTTCGCTTTGGATTTCGGCGACGCCCTCTGCGCGCTCGCCCACACGATCGAAGGCGACGTCGCCCGCGTCTCGGCGGAGGACGTCATGCCCTTGTTGAACGAGGAGACCGACTTGCGAGTGCGGAGGTGAATCGTATGGAGCTGGGAGGCATGAGCGCCCGCGAACGGGTGATGTACCTCACAAAAATCACCGGTGTCCTCCCGGCGATCAAACTCAAGCAGGATGAGGACATCGTCCCCTACGTACGCGCCATGTACGAGGGTGGGGCGCGTGTCGTCGAAGTGACGATGACGACTCCTGGAGCCCTTGAGATGTTCCGCACGCTGGCAAAGGAGTTTGGAAACGAACTCGTCACGGCCGCCGGCACCGTCCTCGACGCAGCAACCGCGCGGGAGGCGATCGAGGCCGGGGCCCGGGTGATCGTCTCGCCCGCCGTCGTGCCAGAAGTCATCGCGACCGCGCATCGCTACGGCGCGGCGTGCTACGCGGGCGCGTTTACGGCGACCGAGTGTCTAGCGGCGATGCAGGCCGGCGCGGACATGGTGAAAATCTTCCCCGCCGCCGTTGCCGGGCCGGCCTACATGACGAACCTGCGGATGGTCTACCCCGAGGTCAACCTTATTCCTTCCGGCGGGATCAGCCTCGAGAACGCGGCTGACTTCATCCGGAGCGGAGCCTGTGCCGTGTCGGGCGCGCGCAACTTCTTCAACCGCGAAGTCGTCGCGCGGGAAGGCGTTGCCTGGATCACCCAGCAGGTCACCACCTATATCGACATTGTCGCTCGGGCCAAGGCCTCCGCGGGACCGTTGCCCTGAGCCACGCATGGACGACGCTGACTCGTCCTGCCGGTGAATCTGGATGTTTGCACTTCTGTGAATTGCGGAACCGGCGCCAAGACTGCCTTCGGCATGGGTCGTACTGAACGCGCCTGGTTACCTGATTCGCGCTGTCCGGAGCCACGGGCGCTGGCTGTTCGAGGCCAGCCCGGGTGAAGATTCTCACCCTCGCGGTTCCTGAGATGTTCATCACCTTCATCACCTTCTCCCTCTCCCCAGCACCTTTAGCACCTTTGCCATCTTCCCGCGCCGCCACCATGCGCAGCCTGATCCGGCACTCAATCCTCAGAGCAACCCGCTGAGGGGAGCTTCGGGCTGTTGCAACCGCACGAAACGTGACGATGCCAACCGACTCGTTTAGACTCCATGACCCGCTCACCGGCCGTGACCGGGAGCCAGTGACGAGCCCAAGGGAAAGCCCCGCACCATGGACAGCACGTTCGGCGACCGGCACGCGAGCGCGAACTTCACCCTCGAACGGGACGGCCGGAAAGCGATCCTCACCTTTACCCGGGAGGATCGCCTCAACGCGCTCGACGCCCAGACGTTCCAGGATCTCCTCGCCGCTCTCGACACCATCGAGGCCGACCGCGAGATCGGCGTGCTCATTCTCACCGGGCGCGGCCGGGCCTTCGTCGCCGGGGCGGACATCACCGGCTACATCGACCGCACGGTCCTCGAGTACGTCGACTTTCAGCGACTCGGTCGGCTCGTCTACGATCGCCTGGAGCGGCTGAGGCAGCCGGTCATCGCCGCCGTCAATGGCTACGCGCTCGGGGGAGGCTTCGAGCTGGTTCTGGTGGCAGATCTCGTCGTGGCGGCGGACACGGCCACTTTCGGTCTGCCGGAGGCGAAGCTCGGCCTTCTTCCCGGCGGCGGCGGGACGCAGCGCCTGCCGCGCCTGATTGGCCGGAACAAGGCCAAGGAACTCCTTATGACCGCTGACTTCATCACCGCTACAGAGGCCCGCGATCTGGGCATCGTCAACCGGGTCGTGCCGGCGGAGGAGCTGCTGCCGGCCGCTCATGCGCTCGCCGACCGCGTCTTGCAGCGAGCCCCGCTGGCGGTTGAAATGGCCAAGCAGCTCGTCAACGACGGATTGCAGTCCAGCCTGGCGACCGCCATCACCCAGGAGATGGGGATGACCGCGACGCTCTATGCCACCGCGGATGCGCGCGAAGGCATCGCTGCGTTCATCGAAAAGCGCCCGCCTCGATTTACCGGCCACTAGGGTTGCGTCGAGAGGAGGTGCCTCGCCGGTCAAGGAACGATATGCTGTCCACCGCCTGGGCTGGACGCGTGCGGTGTTGTGACGCACGCAAACCTCGCACCGCTCATCGAGGAGGAAGATCGTGAACTTGCACGTGGATGTGTCCATGAAGAACCGGGCCCGCTGGACCGGAAAGCTGGTGGCGGTGGTCGCCGCCGCACTGCTGATCTCGCCGGTGGCACTCGCGCAGGACGCAACGCCGACTGCCGGTGGCGGGGAAGGCGACGCCATGGTCCGGTCGATGGACCCCAGCGCGCTGCCTGAAGGGTTCGAGATTCCGGGGACCGCGACCCACATCACGAACTACGGCGTTCACGAGTGGTATCAGAACCTGACCAAGGGCGAGGCGGCTCGCGCCGAGGAGTACGGCATCGAGTTCAATCAAGTCGACGCCAATCTAGATCTGCAGGCGTCGCTGGCGGCGGTGCAAGAGGTCGCCGATCAGGTCGACGTCATCAACTTCACCCCGGTCAATGAAGAGGCGTCCGGCCCGACGATCACGGAGATCGCCGAGAGGACCGGCAAGCCGATCATCTGCGAATCGTCGCCGACCGACGGCTGCACGACGCTCGTCTCGATCGACGACTATGCGGCCGGGTACAAGGTCGGCGTGTGGGCCGGCGAGTATGCGCGCGACAACTTCGACGGCGTAGCCAACGTCCTCGACGTCGGTCTGCCGGCGCTGACGACCACCGTCGCCCGCTCGACCGGCTTCACCGAGGGACTGATGTCGGTGCTGCCAGATGCCCGCATTGTCGCCTCGGTCGACGGTGCAGGGATTGAAAGACCGGGCAGTCCAGGTGGCCGCAGACGCCCTGACGGCGAATCCGGACGTCAATATCATCTTCGGTATCAACGACGACTCCGCGCTCGGCGGACTCCAGGCCTTCGAATCCCAGGGCGGCGACACCTCGCAGCTTCTCGTCGTCGGCTTCGGCTGCGAAGGAAACGCCTGCAAGGACGCGCTGATGGAAGGCGGCCCCTACAAGGTGTCGGCGGCGATGTTCCCCGAATACCAGGGCCGGCTCATCATCGACGCCGGCGTCGCAGCCCTCAACGGGGTCGAGCTGCCGGCGCACATCGTGGCGCCGACTCAGGCGATGACCGCCGACAATCTCGGTGACTACTACACTCAGGAAGGTGATACCTACAGCCCGAATTTCGACGCCATCGCTGAGATCTCGGTCGAAGGCGAGAAGTAGCGTTGATATGCGGGGCCGAGAAGGTCAACGTTCTCGGCCCCGCTTCTGACTTATGCCATGAAGCGGTCCAATCGACGGTGGGTAGGTTCCAGGTCATGGTGCCATCGCGAGTAGCAAGCCAAGCCCCCGACTCTCAGGCCACGGAGGAGGGTATGACGCGGCTCGCGCGACCATGGCCTTTGCCAACCACGCCGCGACATCTCTTCTCCGTACCGAGAAGGACGGGAGCTCGAGGCTGATGGGAGCGGACAGTCTACCCAGCGTCGGTGTCGGTGCGCCGTCAGAGCGGGAGTCGGAACGACAGCCGACCCGGCCATTGGCGGGCATCGTCAACTGGCTGTTTCGGACTCAGGAGGGCGTCCTCCTGCTAATCCTGGTCGTTCTCTGCGTCGCGCTCTCCCGGCTTTCGCCCGTCTTCGCCTCGGAGCGGAACATCTTCGTTCTGCTGAGCCAGATATCAATGACGGCGATCACGGCGATCGGAATGACGCTGCTGATCATTGGCCGCGAGGTCGATCTGTCTGTGGGGTCGATGCAGGCCTTCGTCGGCGTGGTGGCGATGCAAGCCCTGAATGCCACGTCGAACCTGGCCGTCGGTCTGGGAGTGGCCATCCTGGCTGGAGTCGTCGTCGGTCTCGTCAACGCGGGACTTACCCTCGGCCTTGGGATCAACTCCTTCATCGTGACGCTGGCCATGTTCTCGATCATTCGCGGGCTCGCCTACACCTTCACCGATGCCGCCGTTCAGAACGATCACAAGCTGGATTCGTTCCGGGCTATCGGCACCGGCTTCATCGTCGAGCTCCCCGGCATCGGCCGTATTCCCTGGCCTGTCGTCATCACCGCCCTGATCTTTGCGCTTTTCGCGATCGTCCTTTCGCGCACTACGATCGGGCGCCATATCTACGCTGTCGGCGGCAACCCGCGGGCTGCGGCTCTCTCCGGGGTCCGCGTCCATGGCGTGAAGACGCTCGCCTTCGTGATCACCAGTGTGCTGGCCGCGTTGAGCGCCTTCATCCTCATCTCGCGGATGAACTCCGGGCAGAACAACGCCGGATTCGGGTTCGAGCTGCAAGTGATCGGCGCGGTGCTGCTGGGCGGGGCCAGTCTCGCCGGCGGTCAGGGGACGTTGATCGGCACCCTGCTGGCGGTACTACTCCTCGGCACACTCAACAACGGCATCGTGCTCCTCGGCATCAACTCCAGCTGGCAGGTGGCGGTGAACGGGCTCGTCATCCTGATCGCGGTGTTGCTCGACGCGCGCCGGCGGCGCGCGCTGGGTCAGGACTGATCAGATGAGCTGGCTCAGGTTGCACCTCCGTCGTAGGGGCGATGCCTGCATCGCCCGCGTCAATCCGCCGCGATTGAGCGCGCTGCAACACGTCGCCTCGCCGGTCGACCGTGACATCGTTGTGGTGTCCCTGTGCCGGGTTTCTAGATTCTTGGCCGGATGGTCGGGAAGGCGGGCGATGCAGACATCGCCCCTACAGCGAGGTGGCCGGCAGCGGAGCGTAGTTCATGGCCGCTGACGCTCTGGACGTGGAGGCGACCACCGCGAGCACTGATCCCGGGGTGCCGGTCCTGGAGATGCGGGACATTCGCAAGGTCTTTCCCGGCGTGGTCGCGCTGGATGAGGTCGATTTCGACGCGCGTCCCGGCGAGGTGCACGCGCTGCTCGGCGAGAACGGCGCGGGCAAGAGCACGCTGATCAAGATCATCGCCGGCGTCTACCGGCGTGACGGCGGCACGATGCTGGTCGCGGGGGAGGAGGTCGATTTCCGGAGTCCCGCCGACGCGCTCGACCGGCGCATCAAGGTGGTCTATCAGGAGCTCGATCTGGTCGACGGTCTCAGCGTGGCGGAGAACGTCTTTCTCGGTGGTTATCCAAAAACCTCGCACGGGTTCGTCGACTTTACCGTCCTGAAGACGCGCACGCGGGAGCTACTGGCCGAGCTGGGGCTGGCCATCGACCCGGATCTGCCGGTCGGAGAGCTGCGCGTTGCCGAGCAGCAATTGGTCGAGATCGCTCGCGCCCTTTCCCGGCAGGCCCGGCTGATCGTCATGGACGAGCCGACCTCCGCGCTCAGCCCGGCCGAGGTCGATACCCTGTTCGGGGTGATCGAGCGGCTCAAGTCGCGCGGGGTAGCGATCATCTACGTCTCGCACAAGCTCGACGAGATCTACCGCATCGCCGATCGGGTGACGGTCTTCCGCGACGGCAAGCGGGTCGTGACGGAGGAGGTCACCACGACGACGCCCCGGCAGCTCGTCACCTGGATGGTCGGGCGCGACTTGCAAGATCTCTTTCCCAAGAGTGCAGCCACCATCGGCCGCCCCTTGCTCGTCGTCGACAACCTCGCTGGATCCGGGCTCAGCGATGTCTCGTTCACGGTCCACGCGGGAGAGATCGTCGGCGTCTTCGGGCTGATGGGCGCCGGCATCAACACCCTCGGCCGGGTCATCTTCGGCGCCGCCCCGCGTGACGCGGGGACCGTCACGATCGACGGGGCCACGGTGCGGCCGGGTACCGCACGCGACGCGATCGCCAAGGGCATAGGATTGCTCACCGAGAGCCGCAAGGACGACGGTCTCGTCCTGCCCCTCTCCGTGCGCAGCAACATGACCCTTGCCGCGCTAGCCCGGTTCGCCAATCTGACATGGATCAAGGCGGGCGCCGAGACGCGCGCCGCGGGCGACTATGTCAAGCGCCTGGGGATCAAGACCCCTTCGCTACGCCAGCCGATCCGCTATCTCAGCGGCGGCAACCAGCAGAAGGTGCTCATGGCACGCTGGCTGCTGCGGCAGGATTCGCTCAAGTTGCTGATCCTGGCCGAACCGACGAGAGGCATCGACGTCGGCTCCAAGGCGGAGATCTACCGCCTGATCGATGCCATGGCCCAGCGCGGCATTGGCATTCTCTTCATGTCGACCGAGATCCCGGAGATTCTCGGCATCGCCGATCGCATCCTGGTCATGCGCGAAGGGCAGATCACGGCGGAACTGTCGCGCGCCGAGGCGACTCAGGAGCGGCTCGTTGCGGCCGCGGCGACAGACGAGGAGCGGAGCACGGCGGACGACCAGATTCCGGCTCGGGCCGGCGCGTAACGAAGGCGGGGAACAGAGGCGGCAATGTCAGCCATTGAACACGACCGTGGCACGCGGATCCTCGGCGCGCGCCAGCCAGGCGCCCTGAGCCGGTTCATGCTACCGCTCATCCGGCACGAAGAGATCGCCCTGTTTGGCCTGTTTCTGCTCGTCGCCGCCTTCTTCGCGGTGGCAGTCCCCTCGGCACGCACGAGTGGCACCTATCTCGATCTTTTGCGCGATGTCTCGCCGAACCTGATCGCGGCCATTGGGGTGACGCAGCTGCTGCTCGCCGGGGAGTTCGATCTCTCGGTCGGGGCTATGCTGGCCTTTACCGGGGTGGTGACGGTGTCGACCTTCAACGCTACCGGCAGTATGTGGGCAGGCATCGTTGCCGGGCTCCTCACCGGGCCACTCGTCGGCGCCATCAACGGCTACCTGGTCACAGTCCAGGGGATGAGCTCGCTGATGACGACCCTGGGGGTCATGTTCGCCCTGCGCGGGCTGGTCTACGTCTGGACCAACAAGACGCCGGTCGTCGACGAGAACGGATTCACCGCCTTTACCCAGCTCTACCAGGGGGAGGTGCTGGGCGTGCCGACGCCGGGGGTGGTCGCCATCGTCCTCATCGCCCTCGCCTTTGTCCTCCTCACGCGCACGGAGTTCGGCCGCAACATCTACGCTATCGGTGGAAACGAAACTGCCGCCCGGGTCTCCGGCATCCGCGTGCAGCGGGACAAATTCCTCCTCTTCGTCCTCTCTGGCACGACCGCGGCAATCGCCGGGGTGATCGTCGCCTCGCAGACCGGGACCGGCTATTTCGACGCGGGGGTTCAGGGGTTCGAGTTGGTCGTGATCGCCTCGGCCGTCCTGGGCGGAGTGAGCCTTTCCGGAGGTGTCGGAAATCTTCTCAGCGCCATGCTCGGCGTGCTCATCCTGGGCATGACCGGCAAGGGGTTGCGGCTGATGAACGTCCACACCACGCAGCAACTGGTGGTCACCGGCATCGTCATGCTCGTGGCCGTCTACCTGCACGGTTTGCGTCAGCGCATGCTGGTCGAGAGCCGACGGCGCGGGGTGTAAAGGGAGAGTCGAGGAGTCGAGAAGAAAGACGGCAAGTCGGCAAGACGACGAGGCGATCAGTAGGGGCGACGCCCGCGTCGCCCGCTGTCCGGAAACGATGGACCGAGTCATGAGCGATCCTCAGGCAGTATGCACGGTACGCGAGACGACGCTGGACCGCGGCGTGCCCGCACTGGTGCTCGAGAACGAACTGATCTCGGTGACGGTGCTCCCCGGGAAAGGTGCGGACATCTCGGCTCTGGTATCCAGGCCGGACGGTATCGATACGCTCTGGAAGAGTCCGTGGGGACTCCGCCCGCCCGGCGGCGTGCACTCGGCCACCGATTCGGCGACTGCCTGGCTCGAGGCGTATGAGGGTGGTTGGCAGGAGATCTTTCCCAATGGGGGCACCGCGAACATGTATCGCGGTGTCGAGCTCAATTTTCACGGTGAAGCCTCGCTGGCAGCCTGGGACTACGCGATCACCGCGGATCACGGCGATGTGGCCGAGGTGCGCCTCTCCACCCGGCTACGGCGCAGTCCCTTCCTGATCGAACGGACGATGCGCATCGAGGCCGGGCGGCCAGTGTTGCGGTTCCAAGAGCGCATCACGAATCAGGGCCGCGAGACGCTGGAGGCGATGTGGGGGCACCATCCCGCCTACGGCGCGCCGTTCCTCAGTGGTGCCTGCCGCATCGACACCAACGCGGCCACTGTGCACGCCGACGATGAGATCGGCGGGCCGCTCAATCCGCTGGCGAAAGGAGCGACATTCCCCTGGCCGGACGGCGAACGGGACGGGGTCACGACCGACCTCTCCCTGGTGGCCGGGCCAGACGACCCGCCACACGAGACGATGGCCTATCTGACGGACTTCTCAGGCGAGCACGGCTGGTATGGCATCACGAACACCGAGCTTGGTCTCGGCGTGGGTCTGGTCTGGCCAACGGCGGTCTTCCCCTACGCCTGGTTCTGGCAGGAGATGCATGCTTCACCCGGGTTCCCGTGGTATGGCGAGGTCTACGTGATGGCTATCGAACCCTTCACCAGCATGCCGGGGCACGGACTGAGCAAGGTGATCGAGAAGACCGGTACCCAGCTTACTATCGCCGCGGGGCAGAGCATCGAGGTCGAGTTCGTTGCTGTGCTGTATCACGCGCAGAAGGGGATCACTGGGATTTATCCGGATGGGAGCGTGACGGTGCGGTAGAGCGCGATAAGAGTTGGTTTCGGCGGCAGAGGACCGTCGGCAGCGGCGTTGGTCGCGCGCACAGACTCGCACCTCACAACGACACCCTTTCCCATTGCGATGGGAGAGGGGCTTGGGAGGACGGGGTAGTGCTCTCTTCAGCCGCTTGCATGGCTAGATGGCGCTGGGGATGAGGGGTGTCTCCAGGGAGAATGGTGTGACGAGCGCAACCGAGCGCCCTAGCCTGATGCGGATCGAGGATTTCGCGCCCTTCGTTGAGGGGCTGGATCACCCGGAAGGGGTCGCTGCCGGTCCGCGGGGAGAAGTCTATGCCGGCGGCGAGGCCGGGCAAATCTACCGCATCGATTTGAATGGGAGCTCGGAGCAGATCGCGTCGACCGGCGGTTTCGTCCTCGGACTTTGCCTGGACGGCGCCGGCGCCATCTACGCCTGCGATCTCGCTCTCGGCGCGGTCATGCGGATTGATCCCGATGGCACGGTCTCGACCTACTCGAGCGGCGCCCCAGGCCGCCGCATGTCCGTTCCCAATTACCCGGTCTTCGACGCCGCCGGAAATCTCTACGTCTCCGACTCCGGAAATTGGAAGGAGAACGGTGGCTGTCTCTTTCGCATCCGTCTGGGCGGCGAGACCGAGGTGGTCGGCGAAGGGCTGGAAGCGTTTCCGAACGGGATGGCGCTTCACCCCGACGGTTCTCGGCTGTATGTGGTGCTCTCGAATCTGCCAGGAGTCGTGAGTCTCACGATCGGTGATGACGGTACGGTTGGACCGCCGCAGGCGGTGATCGAGTTGCCCCGGCACGTACCCGACGGCCTCGCCTTTGACGTTGAGGGAAATCTCTACATCTCGTGCTACACCCCGGACGTGATCTACCGCCTCTCGCCGGAAGGCGATCTCGCACTCCTCGCCGAAGATTGGGAAAGCACCACCATCGCGACGCCGACGAACATCGCCTTCGCTGGCCCGGAGCGACGCACCCTGGTCGTGGCGAGTCTCTCGCGCTGGCACCTGACTAAAGGCGAGATGCCGATCGCGGGGGCGCGGCTGCAGTACCCGACGGGAGTCGGTAAGTCGGTGAGTCGGTAAGGCGGGAGTGAGACGGCAAGACGGCAAGACGGCAAGACGGCAAGACGGCAAGACGGCAAGACGGCAAGGACGAGAATACGCCGATAGCTGATAGCCAGTAACGGGAGGACGTCGTGACCGATCGAAACCGGCGATTCGCCGATAAAGTCATCGTGATCACGGGGGCCGGTAGCGGTATCGGCCGTACCACAGCACTGGCCTTCGCGCGCGAGGGCGGTGCGGTGGTAATCGGTGATATCAACGAGACCGATGGCGCCGAAACGGCGCGCCAGATCCTCGACACCGGGGGGTACGCGACGGCGGTCCGCTGTGACGTGCGCAAACCTGAGGAAGTCGAGGCGATGATCGCGCGCGCCGTCGCCGACTTCGGTGGGGTCGACGTCCTCTACAACAACGCCGGGGTCGTGCGCTACGGGACGGTCGAAGAGCTCTCGGTCGAAGATTGGGATTTCCAGATCGACATCAATCTCAAGGGCACCTTCCTGACCTGCAAGTACGCGATCCCCCAGATGCGACAGCGTGGCGGGGGCGCCATCGTCAACACCGCGTCGGTGCAGGCCTTCGCCTCGCAGAAGACGGTGCCTGCCTACGCGGCGTCCAAGGGTGGCGTGGTCAGCCTGACGACGACGATTGCCCTCGATCACGCGGACGACAACATCCGCTGCAATTGCATCGCGCCGGGCACGATTCGCACCCCGATGGTCGACCAGGCGGCGGACACCTTCGGACCGGACGACCCGGAGGCGGCGATCGCCGAGTGGGGCCGCCTCCATCCGCTGGGTCGGGTGGGGAGGCCGGAGGAGGTCGCCAACCTCGTCCTCTTCCTGGCCAGTGACGAGGCCGCGTTCTGCACCGGCGGTGTCTACCGCGTCGACGGCGGATTGCTGTCGCCACTCTTTAACGGCTAAAGCGTGTGTGTCATTCTGAGCGCCAGCGAAGAATCTCGTACGCTGAAGGCGCGCGCTATCTGACGAGATCCTTCGTTCCTCAGGATGACACAACAAATGACCGAACTGGAGTTTCCCGATCATGACCGGACCGCTCGCGGGGCTCGTCGTCGCCGACTTCACCCAACTCGCCCAGGGACCGTTCGCCACCCAGATGCTGGGCGATCTCGGCGCCGAGATCATCAAGATCGAGCCGATCAAAGGCGACTGGATGCGTCACTGGAGCATGGCGAACCTCTTCGTTGAAGGCGAAGGCGCGTCCTACCTGAGCTTCAACCGCAATAAACGCTCGATCGCCATCGATCTCAAGAACCCCCGCGGCAAGGAGGTCGCGTTGCGGCTGGTCGACCGAGCCGATGTGGTCATCGAGAACTTTCGGCCGGGTGTGATGGAGCGGCTTGGCCTCGGATATGAGACGCTCGCGGAACGGAATCCGCGCATCATCTACTGTGCCAGCTCGGGTTGGGGACAGACTGGGCCCTACGTGTCGCGCCCCGGTCAGGATCTGCTGGTGCAGGCGGTCGCCGGTGTCGGTTATCTCAATGGCAACGAGGGCGGACCGCCGCAGGGGGTGGGTGTTGGCATCGCCGACTTCACCGCTGGTTTCCACATCGTCTACGGCGTGCTGGCCGCGCTCTATGCGCGGGACCGCACCGGGCGGGGTCAGCGGGTCGACGTCAACCTGCTCAACTCCATCATGAATCTGCACATTCAGGAGCTGAGTCTCTATCTCAACGGCGCGGGCCTGCCGGTACGCAGCCGCTCCAACATTCCGGGGGCTTACCTTGGCGCCCCCTACGGCTTCTACGAGACGGCCGACGGCTACATCGCCATCGCCATGAACCCCATCGACAAGCTGGCGCGGCTGGTCGGCATCGAGGGGTACGAGGACCATCCCGAGTCGCAGATCATGGAGGGTCGCGACGAGGTGCGCGCCGACTTCCAGAAGGGGTTCCTCACGAAGACGACCCAGGAGTGGCTGGACATCCTGCTGGCCGAGGACATCTGGGTGGCGCCGGTGAACGACTACGCCGCGGTCGAAGCAGATCCGCAAGTGCGTGAGAACGAGATGATCGTGGAGTGGGAGCACCCGAAGGCGGGCACCGTGCGGGGGGTCGGCATCCCGGTGAAATTCAGCGATACCCCGGGCGAGATCCGCCGCCACGCGCCGCTCCTGGGCGAGCACACCGAGGAGATCCTGCGCGATGTCGCGGGATTCAGCGAGGACGAGGTCCGGGAGCTGCAAGAGTCGGGCGCGGTAAATTCGTGAGCCATGCCGTGCCAGCTAATGAGCGTGTCATTCTGAGCGCCAGCGAAGAATCTCGTTCGCGGCGTACGTCCGAGATATATCAGACGAGATCCTTCGTTCCTCAGGATGACACTCGCTCGACGCCGCCGAGCAACCGCCCACTCGTTCTCGACCTTCCCGAGCTGGCCGCTCTCGTGCCTTCGGGCGTGCGGTTGGGCATCGGCGGGTTCCACTTCTCGCGTCTGCCGATCGCGCTGATCCAGGAGGTCGCGCGTAGGGGTGTGAGCGACCTCGACTATGTCAGCTGGGGTGGCAGTCTCGGGCTGGAGCTGCTGCTGGACGCGGGAGCGGTGCGGAGCATGGCGCTCTGCTTCAACAGCCTCGACGTCTTCGGGCTGGCGCCACGCTTTCGCCGGGTCGTCGAAGAGGGTTCGGTCCCGCTCGAGGAGTGGACCGCGCTCGGCATGATGCAGGGGTTCCACGCGGCGCAGCACGGCGTCCCCTCGATGCCGTTTCCCTTGCCGGTTGGCTCGGAGATCGTCGAGCGCTCCGGCTTCGCCACGCCGTATCCCGATCCGGTGAGCGGCGCTGAGGTCGGCGCGGCGCGGGCGCTTCCACTCGACGTGTTCTTACTGCACGCCCAGCGCGCCGACGAAGACGGCAACGTCGAGATTCAGGGCGCACGCGGACTCGACTTGAGCAGCATCTTTGCCGCCAGGAATGTGTTGGTCACGGTCGAGGAGGTCGTGCCCACCGGGACATTTCAGAAGAGTGCTGCACCCCGCTCCTTCATCCTGCCGCGGTCGTTCGTCAAGGCTATCGCGCGGGTACCGTTGGGGGCCTACCCGACCTCCTGTCTCCCGTATTACCCCACCGACTACCGCGAGCTGCTGCGGCTGACCAGCGGAAATGACCTGGAGATCGTGCCGCCGGCGCGCGCTCGGCGAACGTTCCTCTCCGCCGCGACGGTGCTGGCACCAGCTCGCGTGACCGCTCCCCTGCTGCTGAGGCATCGCGCCGGCGAGGAGGAGCCGGGTGAGGCGACGGCAGACGAGGTGATGGTGGTCTGGCTGGCGCGGCAGCTCGACAACGACAGTGTCTGCTCCGTCGGTTCGGTCTCGCCGCTGGCGACCGTCGCCTACCTCCTGGCGAAGCGGACTCATGCTCCCGATCTGGTGCTGATGACGGCGAATGGCGGTCTCATCGACGTGGCCAGCCGCCCGATGCTGATGACCCTCGCCGAGCCGCTCGACTTCCAGACCGCCGCCGTCCATTGCGGTGGGGACGAGAGCTACCACTGGTATTACCAGCGCGGCCGCGTCACGCACGAGGTCGTCAGCGCGGCGCAGATCGACCGGCACGCCAACACCAATAACATCGAGGTCATCTCTCCCAGCGGACGCCGCGTGCGCCTGCCGGGTCAGGGCGGTATGGCCGACGTGGCGAACATGCACCGCCATTTCCTGCTCTATCTCACCCGCCACTCGCCGCTCTCGCTCGTGGAGCGGGTCGACTACATCAGCGCCGCGCGGGGGCTCTTCACCGCGGAAGAGCGGTTGGCGGCCGGCTACCAGCCGGGAGAGGTGAAACTCGTCACCAACCTGGGTGTGTTCGAGCTGGACCCGGAATCCAGGGAGCTTGCGCTAGTAACCATCCATCGCGGACACACCGTCGAGGAGGTTCAGGAGGCAACGGGGTTTCCACTTCAGCTTTCGCCATCACTGACGGAGACACCCAGTCCGACGCAGGAGGAACTGGCGCTGATCCGGCGTGAGGTCGACCCCCTGGGGATGCGCCGGCTGGAGTTCGTCGCGGGTAAGGAGCGCGGTCCGCTCCTGACCGCGCTAATCGACAGCGAGGAGGCCGCCATCGCCGACATGATCGGGGGCAGGGGACCCCAGGTGACTGGGGACATGAAAGGGAGCCTGAATGCCTTCAGTTGAGCTGCGGGGGATCAGTTGGGACCATCCCCGGGGTCACGATTGCATGGTGGCCACGGCTGAGGCCTACGCATCCGTGCAACCGGAGGTGCGCATCGTCTGGGAGACGCGCAGCCTGCAGGATTTCGCCGACTTCCCAGTGCAGAAGCTGGCAGAGAGCTACGATCTGCTCGTCATCGATCACCCTTTTGTCGGATTCGCTGCCGCGGACGGCTGCCTCCTGCCCTTGGACGAGCATATCGACGCCGGGGTGCTCGCCGACCAGGCCGCAAACAGCGTGGGACCGAGTCACCGCAGCTACTTCTACGGCGGTCATCAGTGGGCCCTGGCCACCGATGCCGCAGGGCACGTCGCCGCGTACCGCCCTGACCTGCTGGCCGAGATCGGCGGGCTGCCTCGCACCTGGGACGACGTGCTGGCGGTGGCTGAGGCGCGCCGAGAATCAGGAGCGTGCCCGCGTCGGGAATCCCCTGATCCCGATCGACGCCCTGATGAGCTTCTGCTCGATCTGTGCCGCGGCGGGTGAACCACCCTACGCCGATCCAGATCGGGTGGTCAGCCGCTCGACCGGCCGGCAGGCGCTGGGCATGCTGAAGGCGCTGCAGACGGCAGCCCATCCCGAGTCGCCGTCACTCAATCCGCCGCGCATGCTCGATCTGATGAGCACCACCGACGAAATCGCCTATATCCCGCTCCTGTTCGGCTATTCGAACTACGCGCGACCCGGATTCCGGCCATCGCTGATCCGCTTCACGGGTGTCCCGACGATGGACGGTGGAGCATCACGGGGAGGCATCCTGGGTGGCGCCGGGGTGGCGATCTCCGCCAGCACGAAGAATCCCGGAGCCGCATCCGCCTACGCATCGTACGTTGCAAGCGCCGACGTGCAGCGAGGGATCTACTTCGCGGCCGGTGGGCAGCCCGGGCATCGCGCCGCGTGGCTCGATGAGGGCGTCAATGCGGCATCCTCGAACTTCTTCCAGGACACCCTGGACGCGCTCGACCGTGCCTATCTCCGCCCGCGCTACCTGGGCTTCATGGAGGTCCAGGAGCGATCCGGAGAGCTGATCCACGACTGGCTGGCGGGCGGAGCGTCAGCTGACGACCTCCTCGATCGGCTCGACGATCTCTATCGCAAGAGCGAACCTGAGGGCAAAGAGTAGATCGGCGAAGACAGCCTCAGGCTGAGTAGAGCAATACGGTGGATGACTCGACGTTCGCCTGGTTCTCGGTCATGGGCTGACTTCCTCAATCAGCCGCCCGGCTAGACCAGGTCTTCGGGGAGCAGATCCATGAGCGAACTTCCTCAATCAGCCGCCCGGCTAGACCAGGTCTTCAGGGAGCAGGTCCATGAGCAGGCCGTCATGCCAGGTGCCGTCGGGGCTTCGCTCGTAGCGGCGCATGATCCCCACCGACCGAAACCCGACGCGCTGATAGGACCGGATCGCTCGCTCGTTGTGGGCCGCCGGGTCGATCGTGATGCGGTGATGCCCCCGCTCCTCGAACAAGGAGCGGGCTAGAGTGCGAACGGCGTCAGATCCCAACCCCTGACCATGCCACACAGGGTGCACGCAGATATCGATGCTGGCGTGCCGATACTCCGGGTCGTTTTCCTCCGCGTACTGGATGAGCCCGATCACCTGACCATCGACCTCGATGGCGTAAGTCACCGTGCCATCCGTGGCCTCGACGACCTCGCGTCGGACCCGGTCGAGGTCCCACGACCCCCACCAAGCGGCGACGCCAGGGTCGGTGAGAATCTCCGTGAGGCGGAGTGCGTCAGTTCCTGTAACGGGTCTGAGACTGGTGACCTTACCACGTAGTGTCCCTGTCTGGGCTGTGTCCATCATCGTGCTCCGGTCACGTGTCGTTTCGTAAATTATCCGGGGCTGGACTGTGTCCATTTTCGTGCTCCGGTCACGTGTCGTTTCGTAAAGTTTCCGATGGCATCGTCACACCATCCACGATGGTCTTGTCATTCCGACCGGCGGTAGAGCCGGACGGCCAGAGTGCCGAAGACAATAATGATGCCCGTGACCCAGCCGAGGGTGCGCAGCAGCGGCTCGCCCACCATCCCACCAACTCACGAGCGCATCGATGCGGTTCAGTAGGGCGCCAGAAGCATTCATGACCGGTTCCTGTTCCGGGATTCACCAGGTGCCGAACACGAAATCGCTGGCGCCGCCGGCGATCTCGATCTCATAGCGATCCATCGCGGTAAGAAAGTCAGCGTTCTGCCAGCGAACCTCACCCCCGATGGCCGCCGTGTACTGCTCGTCAACCGTGAGCTGTGAGGCGCCGCCACGGACACGTAACCGGGCAGCGACCCCGTGCGGACGATGGATCGTCAATCGGCTGACGCCTCCGCCGATTCGCACTGCAACGACGCCCACGGGGCGAGGGAGGGTCAACTCGACCTGGCTCGCTCCGCCCCCGATGCGGAGTGCCTCCAGCCGGAGGGCTTTCAGGTTGGCGCTGAACTGCGAGGCGCCGCCACCGACCTCGATTCTCCAAGGGATCGCCCCGTTAAGGGCGATCGACGCAGCGCTGTCGTTCGCCGCCAGGAGATCCGTGAGCCAATTGATGCCTGAGTGCCGCGGATAACGGAGCGTTACCACACCGGCATCCGCCTGAACCAGCGGCGCCTCCCCATCAAAATGGATCCGGCAGAGGTCGGTCAGGGCCGGGTTGCCGGCAATGGTGACCCGCGATGCGCCGGGAACGATTTCCAGGCGGCCACCGGACGCCGCATTGAGCGGGGGTGCAAACTCCTGGCCGTGTCGCACCGCGACTGGCTGGAGATGGGCGAGCGCGTTATTCATGTCAATGTCTCCCCTGTCTTTAGGCAAGCGGTTCCCGAGAACTCGCCTAATGGGCAAGTTCACGATCACGTGCGAATTGCTCGAGATGGCGCCCAGAACTCGCCTTATAGGCAAGTTCGGGATCACGTGCGAATTGCTCGAGATGGCGCCCGCTGCGCGCGCAGCGGGCGCGGCGGTTGACTATGCTGCCGTGGTCACTGAGCTCTGTTGAGCGAGCAGGTCCGAGAGCACCATGCCGAGTTGTCGTGCGGGTTCGGCGGCCGCTCGCTCAGCGCGCCAGGCGACGAAACCATCGGGGCGGACGAGGACGGCGCCGCCGGCGGTCACCCCGTACGCCTCGGTCCAGAGATGGTCCGCATCGGTGAGGTCCCCACGGTCGCCGATGCGATAGGCATCCACCACGGTGTCAGTGATCGATCTCGCCGCATCGACCCAGGCACCGCCGTCATTCCCCGTCAAGAGGACGAACCGGCAGCCGAAGAGATCGATGGTCGAGAGTCGCTGCCCGTCACGTGCCAGCCAGACGTGTGGCGCTCGGGTGCCCGGCTGCCCGTTCAACTCCGTGCCAGGAAATGCCGCTCGCGCGTCTTCCGGTGCGCCAAGCACCGCCGATGATCGGTAGCGGTAGCCAAAGGTAACGGCGGCATAGTCGAGTAGGGGCACGGTCTCCCCATCGGCGCCCTCGCCGATGCGGGAACCCCAACGGGCGAGCGCCTGCTCCATCGTTAGCAGCCCGACCGGACGGCGCTCCTCGTGATAGGTGTCCTGCAGTGCCGGTCCTGCCTTCCCCTGGAGGACGGCGGCCAGCTTCCAGGCCAGGTTGTGAGCGTCCTGGATGCCGGTGTTGGCTCCCAGGCCGCCGGTCGGCGGCACCATGTGAGCGGCGTCGCCAACGAGGAAGACCCTTCCCTCCCGATACCGTTGCGCAACCTGAGCCCCGATCGCGAAGCCAAGCACCTTCAGGTCCGTCCCGGGAATCTGGGGCCGGAACGCTACGTCGACCTCGGAAAGACCGGCTGCTTCACGAAACATCTCGACCAGGCGCTCCTCGGTGAAGTCAGCTAACGACTCGCCGTACTCCGGGGAAAAACCGGTGCCAAAGACCCAGCGCTGCCCGGCCTCGTCATGAGCCATCAGGATCGTGCCCGGGCGTGGCTGCTGCAGATAGGCGATGTTCAGCGGTCTGCCCCGCAGAGCGGGTCGTAAGTCGGCATCGATGAGCGCGGTCAGCACGTGGAAGAATGGTCCCGGCCCGTCCAGGCCGATGCCCAGCCGCTCCCGGATCGGGCTGCTCCAGCCGTCGGCGGCGACGAGATAACTGGCCCTAACCGTCTGCTCGACTCCTGTCCGCCGGTCTTTCAGCACCGCGGTGATTCCGGTGTCGTCCTGCTCAAAGGCGATCATCTCCGTCGAGAACCGGATATCAGCGCCGAGCTCCTCTGCCTTGCGTCGCAGGATGACTTCCAGCTTGTCCTGGTCGATCGGGGCGAACGGGGCGGGGCTCAGGACGCGCATCTCCTCGCCCTCCTCCGCCTCTTCGGCCGGCTCGTGCTCGCTGGCTAGTGTCTCGGCACGCACCGCGACCCACCGGAAGTCCTCGCCACTGGCGAAGCCCGCCTCGCGGATGGCCGGCTCGAGTCCGACCTGGCGGAAGATCTCAGTCGTGCGTTGGGTGAAACCGCGCGCTCGGGGGTGGATGAGGAGATCGGGGTGACGCTCGACCAAGAGCGGCCGCACGCCATGCCAGCTCAGGAAAAGAGCCGTCGACAAGCCGGTCAACCCGCCGCCGACGATCAGGACAGGAGTCGTTTCGGCGGCGCCGTTCAGCACTGGTGTCATCTGGTCCGGGGAACTCATACAGCCTCCTTAAGAAAAGCCGGCGCTCGTCGGCCCGGTCTGGTGTGGCGGTGATCGGCACGGTCATCGCGCGATCCCCGCCCCTGCTAGAATGTCTCTGACGAGATATTTATCTCATTCACTAAGACAGTTAGATGTTAAGATAAGGAGCCGTGGGTGTCAAGCCCCTCGATAGATCGCGCCGCAACGCAGGCGGCGCTCGACCGGGCGTTGCGGGAAACAAGCGCGCAGTCGGTCCTTTTCAGCCAGGCAGTGGCCGACCGCGTTGGCATGAATCCGACCGATCTGGAGTCGCTGGATATCCTGGCCCGCAACGGGCCGATGACCGCCGGGAGGCTGGCGGAACTGACCGGCCTGACAACCGGTGCTATCACCGGGCTCGTCGACCGCCTGGAGCGCCGTGGTTACGCTCGCCGCGAGCGTCACCCTACCGATCGCCGCTCGGTGATCGTGCAACCGCTCATCGAGAATGCGGAACGCGACCTGGGGCCAGCCTACGTCGCGATGAGCGCGGCGATGGATGAGCTGATGTCCCGCTACGGCGACGAAGACCTGGCGGTGATCCTCGACTTCATCACCCGCGCCGCGACCATTACCGCCGAGCAGATCGCCAGGTTACGAAGCGAAGCGGGCAATCATTCCTGACAGTGCAACGGCATCAGGAACGATTGCATCAGCCGCTAACGTGCGCGGTCAGGGAGACGAACCCGGCAGAGGGGCCATTGCCGGCAGTGGGGTTTGCGCTGATTCACGCACGCGGCTCCTCCCCGATCAGTTGGAGCGCGGCGCGCATCCAACCGAGGGCATAGGCCATCCCGGCGTGCCAGGAGGCGGCGCATTCCATCTGCGGGGTGTGATCGGGGATGATCACCCCGTCGTAGCCGTTGCGGTGATAGATGCGCAGGGCGCGGACCATGTCGACGTCCCCCTCGTCGACGAAGACTTCGTGATACTCCGGAACCTTGCCCCGCACATTGCGAAAGTGCACGTAGGCGATGTGCCCATTCTTGCTGTAGGTATCGATGGCCTCGTAGACGTCCATCTCACCGGCCATCTCGGCGATGGTGCCCTGGCAGAACTCGAGCGCATTCGACGGGCTGGGGTGGATATCGAGCAGACGCTGATAGAGCTCCGGCTTGTTGACCAGACGGGCCGCCCCACGCAGGCTCGGCAGGGGCGGGTCGTCCGGGTGGGCAGCCAGGCGGACGCCGGCCTCCTCGGCCACCGGAACCACCTCGTGCAGGAATTCCTCCAGGCGAGTTCCAGAGCTGCTCGGCGGTCACCGATCCGATGTCTCCAGGCGGGGCATCCGGGTCATAGGTCATGTTCCACACCTGTCCCTTGGGGATCGGCGTCTCCTTCGGCCCGGTCGCGGCGGAAAAACCAACAGACTCCGCACCGCCGCGCGCCCAGGGTCCGACCACGTGCCCCCAGACCCCGGCAATGCTGAAGTTGTAGCCAAGTACAGGGATGCCGGCCGCGCCTAGGTTACGCACGATGGTTTTGATGTTTTCGAGCTGCTGCCGCTTGAGCGGGCCGTCGAGCAGCACGTCGTGCCAGTGTGACGGGTCGAGATTCTCGATGGCAGCTAGCGAGAGCCCCTCGGCCTCGACCGCGTTGCGGAGTTCAGTCAATTCCTCGACCGACCAGAGTCGGTCCTGGTTCTGGATGATGCCCCACCCCTGACCGGCACTTTCCGACTGGGGGATGCGCGGGCCGCTATGAAAATAGTCGACCCAGTGCGCAACGATGTGGGTGGCCCCGGCCTGCCGGGCAAAGCGGAAGTTCTCCGCGGTCAGCATGTGGCGATAGAGCCCGAGACCCAGCTTCATGGATACATCCTACCAGCCCCTTCGCTGAAAGGGGGCGCGACGCTAAGGCGGATGCCTTAGCTAAGAAGCGGGGAAGAGGAGAACGCAAGACGCTCATCTGTGCTCCTCTCCCCCCTCAGGCCGTGCACTTCCGGCGGCCCCCCCCTCCCCTATACCTGGTTCAAATCCTGCGTACAAGGGCGCAACGATGGCCAGGGAAGCCCGATCGCACTCCTGCACTTCTCGCCTGAGCCGCGAGATTTCGCAAAAAATCATGCCGCTCGCGGCGTTTTCGGGGTATAGTGCGCGGGGCGGTCATGTGCCGTCTGTCGAAATGACTAATATGAACGGGGGCTTCCGGTCGCAGGCCAGCCGGGGGTATTGCGTGTGACAGGAAGCCGAACCGCGCTTGCGGGGCAACCGACGCACCGCAAGCCGACCTTTGAGGGAGGGGTCGAGTGCGATCGGAGGTCAAGGAGTTGTCGTCGGCTGCTCCGGCCAGGGACGCTGCCCGATCCCTCTTCTTCGTCGAATACGGCATGGGGCACAAGACGCACCTCCGGTTCCTGGAGGAGCATCTCGACCGTGACCCCCGTTTCGATGCCACTCTTATCCGTCTCTACTGGATGGACGACCTTGCGGAGTGGTTGGGGCGTTTCCACCTCCTGCCGTTCAGCAACGCGGGTCTCGATTTCTGGACCTGGTGGATTTTTCAGTTCAAACGGCAGCAGGTCCGCTATCTGCTGCGCCGCTACGACCCGGAAAGCCTCGACCTGGTCTACATCCACACCCAGACTGCGGCGACCAGCGTGCTCGACCTGCCCCGGCACGTGCCAACCGTCGTCTCGATCGACCTGACCTGGAAGCTCGCATTCCAGGAGTCGCGCTATTACGTGTCACCACTCCTGAAGCCAGTCCTGGAGCTGGAGCGGCGCATCTTCGAGCGGAGCGATTTGGTCATCTCCTTTTCAGACTGGGCGGCGACCTCGGTGATCGACGATTACGGCATCCCCGCCTCGAAGGTCAAAGTCGTACGTAACGGGGTGACCCTGCCGCCGCCGCTAACAGGGCTGCGAGGAGGCAACGGCCACTCGCCGAACGGTCACGGCGGCGCGAATGGTCACGCCAGAGGCGACGCGCGATATCTTCACCGCGTTGGCCAGAGCCCGAATGGGCATGGCGCCAACGGCCATGGCGCAAGCGTGAGTGGGTCGAACGGCCACGGCGGCGTGCGGCATCGGGATGGCGAAGACCTTCTGAAACTCGGGTTTATCGGCAACGGCTTCCTGCGCAAGGGGGGAGACCTTCTCTTGAAAGTGCATCAGGAGCAGTTCGCCGATCTGGCCCACCTGACCCTGGTGACCCACGACGCGCCCAAGGGGCTGAGCGGGCTGCGGAACGTCGAGATCAAGACGGAGGTGCCGTGGGTCGAGTTGATGACCTCGGTGCTGCCGGGGTTCGACCTCTTCGTTTTCCCGACCCGGTTTGATTACTCCCCATACGCGGTGATCGAGGCGATGAGCGCCGGGGTACCGGTGATCTCGACACGGGTCGGCGCCATCCCGGAGATGGTCGAGGACGGAGTTGGCGGGTTCCTGATCGAAGCCGGCAACGCGGCGCCGTTGGCTGAGCGGGTAGGCTGGGCGATCGACAATCGGGCGCAACTCCCGGCGATGGGAGAGCGCGGCCGCGAACGGGCCATCGAGCTTTACGCGGCGGCCCGCAACTATCCGCAGTTGCTTGACACCCTGGCTGAGGTCGTGCAGAAGCCAGTACTGATCGGATAGCTCCTTAGCCGCGCGGCATAGGTGCGCCAAGTGCCCAGCTTGCCGAGTTGGGCTTATGGTGATCTAGAGTATTCATCCGGCTCATGCGGCAGCCCATTCATGAGGCCGCCCCACGGCTCACGGGCCAGACGTCCCATCTCGGTGACGGTCGCCAATCTCTCTGAGCAGGTCCCAGCAATTGCCAGTGGCGCTCATCATCAGGAAGAAGACCGTGGCGACCAGCCAGCCGACTGCCTCGGCGTTGCCACGCAGACTCTGCATGCCCACCCACAGGGCGATGGCGTAGCCGGCTAGCGGCGAACCGAAGCGGCTCAGCGCCGTCCGGCCGCGCCACTCCGGCGCGGGGTCGCTCCGCACCCGGCGCACGTCGGCGATGACCCGGGCCACCCCCCAGCCGGCGAGTAGCACCAGCGGCAGGCCCAACCCCACGGGGCCGGTGTCCGGAATGAGAAGAATCAGGGCGACGACCAGCACCATCAGGAAGTTGTGGAAGGTCTGACCAGCCCAGGTGCGCAGCCCGGCCGGGCCGTCGTCAGCCATGACCGCCGGGTTGAGCGCCAGGGCGACGAAGAGCAAGCCGACCAAGGTCGCCGCCACCCCGGCGACGGCGGCGAAGAACTCGTGCCATGCGGCCAGGTCGAATTGATCGTCCACAGCGCCTCCTGCGTTGGATTGTCTCGTGTGGCAAGTTTGCCTCTTGCTCGTGCCGGCACTGATGTCGGCGGTTGAGACCCAGATTATGCTCTTCTGACTGGCATGGCACTGACCGCGACTCGGCTGTAGGGTCGACGTATCGGGTCAATACCTCACTACGAGTCGCTGCGATGTGGGGGTGATGCTGACGTGTCCGCTGAGCTCATTGCAGCGAGCTCGGGTCAATCGTCCGATCCTGTGACCCGGTTCGGCACACCCAACGAGTGGACTCTGTCAGCAGAGGAGCTGCAGCTGCGCCGTGCTACGGCACTGGCTGACGCGGAGGAGCAAATCGCGTTCTTCCGAAGGTCTGCCAAGACCGCGCACCGCCTGTTGCACAGGTCTCAGGTTGTGATCATCGTGCTGAGTGCCCTTACTCCCGTCATTCTCCTGACTGATGCGCAGGTTGTGATCATCGTGTTGAGTGCCATTACCCCGGTCATTCTCCTGACTGATGCGGCGGTCCTGCCATTCCTTGCCGACGATGGTCGCCGCCGCCTTATCGCTGCCATCCTCTCAGCTCTGGTGGCCATCGTCGCCGGGCTGAGTAACGCGTTTCGCTGGGGGGAAGAGTGAGTTCGCTTGGCATACTATCGCGAAGCACCCACGAGTGAACGCTACACGTTTCTGACCGCGGCGACGGCGGAGTATGCCGGGGAGGAACGAGCGGCAATTGCGGCTTTTGCTCGAAAGCTGGGCGACATGCGTATGGCCGACGTGATGGAATTCAAAGACGCCCAGAAGTCCGACATCGCGGATGCATTGACGGGTAAAAGGAGTTAGCCAAGGACCTGGAGGCGAACGTCAAGCCACCAGGCGTCATGTAGCGCATGGTGCACCACAATCGGGCTCGCCGTGATGATTACGTGGACATGACATCATGACCGGACTCACGACGGAGCCGAGCCCAAGCGAGGGCAGGAGGGCGTGCTCGCTCGGGCCGGCGGAGAGTCTGTCGTTCGCTCGGCTCAAAAATTCAGTCGTCGCGCTCCCAGGAACTTCACTTGGGTTGTCCAGTAGTTGCTGCCGAGATCGCTCTCGGCAGTCTTCATCCCCCAGGTCAGTGCGTTGATCATGCGGTTGCCGCCGGTCGCAATCCCGACGTGACTGGCTGTGTTCCCGCCACGCACCTCCGTGCCGTTCATCGTGTCCCAGAACAGCAGATCACCCGGTTGCACAGCGGAGCGTGCGATCTCCGTTCCCAGCTTGATCTGTTCGTGAGAGTCACCCCCGATATCCTGTCCGGTCGCCTCCCGATAGCAGCGCCGGACCAGTCCTGAGCAGTCCGTGCAATCGGGCTCGCGAGCGGGCGTGCAGTACTCGCCGCCGAGGCTCTGCCGCGCGCAGGCGAGGAACGCCTCCACCCGCCCTCCAGGAGATGGTGAGACAGGCGGTGGGGCAGGCACGGTCCCCTGCGCACCCACCTCAGGCGCGGGACCCGGCCTGTCGGGTCTGTCCGGCTTGTCAGGTCTGTCCGGCCGGTTTGGTTTGTTGGGTTTGTCCGGTCTGTTCGGTCTGTTCGGCCCGTCCTCTTTTCGATCGTCCTTCTTGCCCTTGTTGCGGTTGTTCATCGTGATGCGGTTAATCCCTGAGTGGAGCGCGGAGCCGATCCTATCCATTACCGAATCCTCCTCAGTTAAGAGCTCAGGGCCGAGGCGTGCCTTCGACAGCCGGTAGATCGAATGTGACCCCTCCCGATGGATATGGCGAGCATTCCATGGATCCGTCACGAACCTGAATGGCCAGCCAATTGCGCGGGCGGTAGTTCCCAGACGAGCGTGCGGAAGTCGATTAGGTGTTGCAGACCACGATAATGCGTTTTGGTCTAATGTCAACTACACACGCAGAGAATAATTCTTTCATCTTGAAGGACATTGGTGGACTCCTCCTCTGCCGCTTCTGCCCACCAATGCCGCTTGGCGGTCGCTGACACGGCTGAGCCATTGTCATCATTGGCGAGGAGGCCTGAAAAAGCGGCAGATGTCACAGTGTTGACGCCAATTGCCGTACCAGCTGTCCGATCGGCACACCACGCGACACGACTACAGGCGCCCGTCGCAGGAGTCAATCGTCCGCGTGAGGCGAACCGCTGAACGTGGCCGGTGAAGTGCGCTGTCCAATGTCAGGAGCTGTGGTGGCCGGCGATGACCGAGGATGGCACTGCCGACCGCCGTCCGGTCTATGTCATTGGGGGAGATCGGTTTGCTGCAATGCCCACTTCTTATCGATCTGGGCGAGCAGGTGGTCGATGTCGAATGGTTTGAGGACGACGGCCACCCCCATGTTGTCGAGGTGCGTTTGCAGCTCCTCGACTAGCTTGGCGGCAGCGGTGCAGACGATGACCGGGATATCACGGGTATCGGTGTCCATCTTGAGCAATTGCAAGAACTGCCAGCCCTTGCCCTCGTCCTGGATCACGAAATCGAGCACCAGGAGGTCCGGCCGGTCCGCTTTGACGCGGCCCAGCAGCTCGATCATCTCAACCGAGAACATGTCGGTGGTGACCCGGTAGCCCTCGTCCTCGAGCAGCGCGGTGAACAGCTCCAGGATGGCGACGGTGTCGTTGATGACGAAGATGTGCTTCTGTTTGTGGTTCCCGGTTTCTGCCACCTCGTTCCCCAACCCGAGCCCCAGCCCTGAACTGGCGCATAACCGCCAGGATGTCGTCGTTGGCCGGATGGTACTTCATTGGGTTAGAGGACTTGCGGGCACGCGGCGCGCCACTCGGCGAGAATGGCCCTCGCCGGCACCCGGATCGGGTGCCGGCCAGTCTCGTTCGCTATTCGTCTAGCCGGAGCAGAAACCGATGCGCGCCGCCGTACTGCCGCAGATCCCCTCCATGCTGGAGGTTTCCGAGATCCAGGTTGATAGGCCAGGGCGGCGGGAGGTGCTGGTGCGCACCGTCGCCGCCGGGCTCTGCCACAGTGATCTCCATTTCATGGAAGGCAAGTACGCCCACGACACTCCGACGGTGCCGGGCCACGAGGCCGCCGGGGTCGTCGAGGCAGTCGGTGAAGACGTCACCCATGTCCAACCGGGTGACCACGTCATCGGCTGCCTCTCGATCTTTTGCGGTCACTGCGAATACTGTCTCTCCGGACGGCCGGTTCTCTGCGACCGCCAGGGGCTGGCGCGGGGGGACGATCAGCCGCCTCGCCTGTCACGGGATGGCGCCCCGATCCACCAGTTCCTGCGCCTCTCCGCCTTCGCCGAGATGATGCTCGTCCACGAGAACACGCTGGTGAAGATCCGGGAGGAGATGCCGCTCGACCGGGCCGCGCTGATCGGCTGTGCGGTGACCACCGGTCTTGGCGCTGTCTTCAACACCGCCAAAGTCACCCCGGGCAGCAGCGTGGCCGTCATTGGCTGCGGCGGCGTCGGGCTCAACTCGGTGCAGGGTGCCGTCATCGCCGGCGCGGGGCGGGTGCTCGCCATCGACACGAATCCCTGGAAGCTGGAGTTGGCCCGGACGTTCGGCGCAACCGATCTGGTCGACGCCACGGCCAGCGACCCGGTGGAGCAGGTGCGTGATCTCACCGACGGCGGGGTCGAATTCGCGTTCGAGGCGATCGGTCTGAAGACGACCTCGGAGCAGTCGTTCGCGATGCTGCGCAAAGGGGGTACGGCGACGATCATCGGCATGATCCCGGAGGGGGAGCGTATCGAGCTGCCCGGATCCGAGTTCCTGGATGAGAAGAAGATCCAGGGCTCGAACATGGGCTCCAACCGTTTCCGCGTCGACATGCCCCGCTACGTCGACCTCTACCTGAGCGGGCGGCTGAAGCTGGATGAACTGGTGTCGGCGCGCATCGGTCTCGATCAGATCAACGACGGCTTCGACGCCATGCGGCGGGGCGAGGTCGCGCGCAGCGTGATCGCGTTCGAGTAGTACGAGGGTTGCAGGGTGGCAGGGAGATGGGGGGGAAGAACGGATAACGAGTTCCGTCCTCACCGACTCCCGACTCCCGACTTACCGACCCGGACAATGCGATGGACATCACCTTTCGCGCGGTGACGCGCGACAACTTCTCTCGTGTTATCGACATGAAGGTCGCGCCTGGGCAGGAGAACTTCGTCGCGTCGAACCTCTATTCCATTGCCGAAGCTTCCCTCGAGCCGTCGTGGATGCCGCTGGCCATCTATGCCGGAGAGGAGCTCGTCGGTTTTGCCATGTTCGGGCGAGATGACGAGACTGGGCACTGGTGGATCATGCGCTACATGATTGGCATCGAGCACCAGGGCAAGGGCTATGGTACGGCTGCATTGTTGGGGTTGATCAACCTCATGGTCGAGCGCCACGGTTGCCGCGAGGTGTTCCTTGACTACGCCACCGACAACGAGATTGCCGGGCGACTATACGCGCGAGCGGGGTTTGTGCCGACCCGCGAAGAGGCGGGAGCGATCGAGGCGCGGCTCGATCTCACCGGTCGGTGGTTAATACGAGACCCAGGTGATAATCGCCGGAGACCCGGAGAGCTCCCAACCGATGCTCCATCTCCTCAGCACCCCGCAGCGGAGGCATGAGTGGCCCGTCCAGGTCTCTCCAGATCCGTCCTGGACTCCGAATATTCCGTCCTTCCCGTTTCCTCAGAAGTTCAACACCTTCAACACCTTTACAACCTTCCATAACACGCATTCGTCCGTCAGCCGGCTGAAGCATGCCGAACTGGGTACTCCCGTGCCCGTCTCCCGCTCCCGTGGCATTTGGGAGCGAGGAACCAGGGGTGAGACCCTGCACCACGATGCCCGGTGTTCATCCTGATTCCCTATGAGCGGCAATATGACCCAGATCGGGTCAATCGCGGGGGAAATACAAGCCGGCTTTCGAGATAGAAGTGGCGGACGTAACCTGATACCCTCGTCAAACGTCTCAACTGACAGGTGTACCCACCGAGCATGTCTGTTTCGCTGGAGGGTTTTTGATGCGCTCTTTCCTGGTCCTCATGGTTGCCGTGCTGCTGGCGGCCGCCAGCCTGATGCCCGCCTCCTCCACCGGCGCTCAGGACATTCCTGAGGATGCTCCCGCTCCGGCGATCCCGCCGATCCCATGGCAACTGACGGCATTTTCCGGCGTCGAGACCGGCATCGAGCCAGGGCGTTACACGGTGCACTTTCTCCCGGATGAAACCGTCAACATTCGTGCCGACTGCAACTGGGTCGCCGGTTTCTGGAGTGGCGCGAACGGCGCGCTGGACGTCACGGTGACCATGACGACCGTCGCCGAATGCCCGTCCGACTCGCTGGAGGAGTCATTCGTCCAGGGTCTGGATGAGGCCACGTCCTACACCTTTGCCGAGGGTATGATCCTCATCATCACCGGCCCCGACGGCGAGATGCACTTCACGCCGGCCATGCCGGCCATGGCCTGGGAGATGACGCCAGCGCCGGTATTCGACGCTCCACAACCTGCTGCCGGATGACAGCGAGAAACCTGCGGCTCACATCACGGTAGCGTCTTCGCCTGCCGATTTCTCCGCTCCCTGCCGGCACCCGGTGCCGTCTTGAAAATCACGCCAATCGGGACGTTTCCTTAGCGTTTCTTCGCGCGACGCTGAAGCATGAGCCAGCGCTCGGGATCGGGCGCGTCCCGCTCCGCGGAAAAGTGCCCCAGCAGCAGTCCTCCGCCCCAGAGCGCGAAAAATCCCGCCACGGCCGCGCCGGCTCCCCACAACTCGTTAGGGTCGCGGGTGAGCAACCACATCCCGCTCTTTAGAAGGGCGAAGAGGAGCGGGAGGATGCGTGCGGCAAGCAGCAGGTCGGCGATGATCGCGGCGATCTTGCGTACCCCCCAGACCCACCAGTCCGCAAGCTCTGGTGGAGGACCGGTCTCCACATCCGGGTTGTCGTTCATGCTGTGATCGTCAGGCATGAGCCACGACTCCAGTTGCCAAGTCCGGGTTGTCGTTCATGATCTGATCGTCAGGCATGAGCCACGGCTCCAAGGCGCCAATGAGGGAGGCATCGCGGGGTTGTACCATGCCGCGATGATCGCCTGGCGCAGTGAGGGCGAGCCCTCACCCCCCTGGCTCGCCATCACGTCAAGAAGGCGCCCGGCACCCGGCCCGTTGAGCCGCTTGCGGGAGAGGGGGAGCACATGAGAGATGGTGGGGTTCCGGACCCGTTTCCATCGTGATTCACATCAGGCAGACTCGTCTTTCGCTGCGCCGGATACCGTGCCGGCGCACCTCGAGATCGGTCCGGCGCGAGCACGAGATCTACCGGCCATCGCCAGTTTGCAGCGGCGGGCCTTTCCTCCGCGGCTGGCCTACCCCCTTGGCACACTGGTGTTCCTCTGGATGCTGCCCTGGGCACGTCTGCTCGTCGCGCGGCGCAGGGGAATGATCGTTGGCTGCGTGATTGGCGACCGCGTGCTGGAAGGCAGCCGGATCATCAACCTGGCGGTCGATCCGGCCGCGCGACGGCAGGGCATTGGGTCCGCGCTGCTGTACGCCGCTGAGGACGCTCTACCGATGGGCGACATGTCCCTCATGGTGCAGACGGGCAACACGGGCGCACGAGCGCTCTACCGGCGCCTGGGATATGAGGACGTATCCGAAAACCCCAACTACTACGGACCCGGCCGCCCCGGCGTCTGGATGCGGAAACGACGAGGGTGATGGGGTGATTACTCGCTACGCGGCTGCGCACGGAAGGTGATTGTTCGCTGCGCTCACGGTGATAGGGGGATGGCTCCCTGCGGTCCCGGTGACGGGGTGACGGAAGAGCGTCCGTCGTTCTCCCTATCACCCTATCCCCCATCACCCCGTTTCGGTCATGCTATCGTGCCGGGACAGTGTGTGGGCGTCAGGGGAGGGAAACGTGTCTGAACGCGGGATCGGGTTGGGGATCATTGGCTGCGGTGACGTTGCTCTGCGCACGTACGGGCCGGGCCTGGCGCCTCTGGCGGGCCGTGCCACGGCCGTAGCGGTCCATGATCCCGATCCGGCACGGGCCGAGCGGCTGGCAGATGATCTCGCAGCACTGGGACTTCCGTGCCCGGTCATCGCCCCGACGCTCGATGCACTCCTCGCCGATGCTGACGTGGCGGCGGTGCTGAATCTCAGCCCGGCGCCGTTCCACCACGAGATCAATGTCGCGTCGCTCCAGGCCGGGAAGCATGTCTTCTCTGAGAAACCGCTGGCTGGAACGCTGCAGGACGCGCGGGCGGCGATCGACCTGGCGCGCGAGCGGGGACTGACGCTACTCTGCGCGCCGGCAGTGATGGCGACGAATCGCTTTCGCTGGCTGAAAGCGCAACTCGATGCGGGATGGCTTGGCCGCCCGACGCTCGCGGTTGGCCAGATGGCGAACATGGGTCCCGCAGCCTGGCGCGACTACAAAGGTGACCCGGCGGTCTTCTATGGCCCATCGGTCGGACCGGCGCTCGACACCGGGGTCTACATCCTCCATGCCATCACCGGGCTCTTTGGCCCGGCACAGCGCGTGGAAGCCTTTGGGGGAGTGTCTATCCCCCGGCGCAACGTGCTGATTCCCGGTCGCGAAGGGCAGGTGGTTGACGTCACGGCCCCGGACCATCTCCTGATTCACCTTGACCTCGGTGACAACCGCTTCGCGCAGGTGCTCTCGTCGTTCGCCACGCCTCGCTCCAAGGCTCCCGCTCTGGAGATCCATGGCGAGGGAGGCACGGTAAGCATGTCGTTGGAGGGCTGGTACGACCCGGATGCGCCGGTCGACGTCTTGCTGCGGGATGAGCGTTCTGGCGCCGTCGAGCAATGGACCCAAGCCTCACCGCCCAACTCATCGCGGATATCGCATCAGATCCAGGCGGGGCCAGAGCACTTCGTCGCGGTCCTGGAAGGCGCCGAACCGCCGATCCTCACCGCCGAGCACGCGACGCACGTGCTGGCGATCATCCTTGCCGCCGCGCGGTCGATGGAAGAAGGATGTGCCGTAGCGCTGAGTTAAGGCGGCTGGCACCCCCTAATCCGCTACACCTTTGAACGCCACGATTTTCGTCGGGGTCACGCGCACCAATAGCTCGCCGGGGACGGCGTTGCGCTTTCCATAGGCATCGGCCTGGTCATCGCCCATATACCGGGCGGCGATCCGGGTGGCCCAGATGCGCATCACGTCGAGATCGTCCGACAGCGTCACGTTTCCTTCGATCGAGACAAAGGCAAAGGGCGGCTCCTCGTCGTCGACCATGAGCGCCACCCGAGTATCGCGCCGGAGATTGGCGCCCTTGACCGTTCCCTCACCGGTGTTGAAGAGGAGATCGTCGCCATCGAGTGTGAACCAGATCGGCGCTACGTGGGGTCGGCCGTCGACGCGGACCGTAGCCAGTGCGGCCGTGCGCGTACCTTCCAAGAGAAAGTCGCGGATCTCCTCAGGGGTCATTGTTCGCACACGATGCTCCTACGGCTGGTGACGGGCGCCAGGGTGTTAGGGTGATGGGGAACGACTAGCGTCGCCAGGCGCGGCAAGAAACGACCCAGTAATGAGGGACGTTCTCCCTATCACCCATCACCCATGTCGTTACGCGGTTGGTGTCGCCTCAGCCACCGTCCCGGGTTGAATGCTGGCCCCGATCTGGAAGAGGACGCTGACAAAATCCTCGATGTGCCAGGTCGCGACGATCACGCCATTCTCCAGGTGGTGGATATCGATAGCCATGAACTCGATCGGCTGGCCGGTGCCCGGAATGCCGAACAACTCGCCCTCGTGCGTGGCGCGGATCGTCGAGCGCACCGCCGCTTTGTCGCCGGCAACGAGCACGTCCTCGACGGTAACCTGCAAGTCGGGGAAGATGGCACGGAACTGGTCGATGACGGGCGGGAATCCCGCGCGGCCCGGCTGCTGGCCTGGCCCGAGCGGAGTGTCGATCCAGTCCTCGGCGAGGATCGTCTCGTAGACGCTCGTATCGCCGGTATTGAACGGCTCGTAGAACGAGCGGACGATCGCCTCTACGTCTGACGGCGAGGGTGTCGCTTCCTGAGCCGAGGCGCCCCTGGTCGCGACGGCAATCGGCGTCACCAGGGCCGCGGCGACAACGCTACGACGGGTCGTGGAGCGGTACGTGTCCATGGCCTCTCCTTCTTGCAGGGTATGATGCGCCGCGATTGGCGTATCCAGGCACTCTAGAGATTGGAACCGGTGTCTGCAAGTCGAGGAGCAGATGGCAGGGTCGCAGGATGACGGGGGACTCGTTCTTCCTGCCACCCTGCGACCTTGCCATCCTGCCACCCAAAGGAGGACGTGAATGATCGTTGCGCTCGAGAACCCGGTCGCCGTTCAGCTCTACACCGTTCGCGAGGCCGCGCGCGACGACTTTCCGGGCACGCTACGGCGACTGGCCGAGGGCGGCGCTCGTGCCGTCGAGTTCGCCGGCTACGGCGGCATGCCCATTCCCGAACTGCGGGCACTCCTCGATGAGTTGGGGATGCGCGTCTCCGGGTCACATGTGCCCCTCACCGCCTGGGAGGGACAACTCGAGGGCACCCTGGCCGATATCATCGCCCTCGGCGGGGAGTACGCCGTCGTGCCGTTTGTGCCGGTCGAGCGGCGAGGCGGAGCACCGTTCGCGCGGTCGCTGGCGGCCGACCTCAACCGCTGGGCCGCCGCGGCAAAGCAGGCCGGACTTGGCTTCGCCTATCACCACCATGACTTCGAGTTCGTCCCGTTGCCGGACGGCGATGGCGACACGTTGTTCGACATCCTGGTTCGGGAGACCGACCCCGATCTGGTTGGGATCGAGGTCGACGTCTACTGGGCAGCGCACGCCGGGGTCGATCCAGCCCGCCTGCTGGGCGAGCTGCAAGGGCGTGTGCCACTCCTTCATGTGAAGGATATGGCCGCGGGTCCGGAGCGCACCGATCTTCCCGCGGGCGAGGGGATCTTGCGCTGGGAAGAGATTCTGCCGGCGGCCTCCATGGCGGGCGCACGCTGGTGGATCGTCGAGCAGGACAACCCGGCCGATCCGATCGCCGATGCCCTACTCGCGATCCGTAATGTCGAGGGGTGGAGTCGGGAGTCGGACACAAGGCGGTAAGTCGGTTAGTCAAGAGCCTACTCACGAATCGGACGTAGTTCACTTCCCCCTTGACTTGCTATCTTGCTGTCCTGCGTCTACTTGCCGACTAACCGCCTTATCAACTGACCGACTTACGGAGGCTCCA
>CAVVTE010000007.1:0-15278 GCA_963751075.1 uncultured Chloroflexia bacterium
CAGCGTTGCTGATGGCTGGAGGCACGATCGCGTACTTGATCACCTCGCCGCGGCCCATGGCCTCCAACGCGTCGATCACATCCACCAGTGGGCGTTCACCGGTAATAAACGCATCCGCCGGCACCATGCCACTGGCCAGAAGCGAGAGCGCGGTTTCGACGTACCGCGGGGTGTGATGGAACACGCCCTTGATCGTCAGCTCGCTGTAGTGCAGCAGCGTCGTGCTCACGCTGAACGCCGAACCTCCCTTCGCGCCGCCGAAAAGGTTCACGGTCCCTCCAGGGCGGACCATCTGCACCGTTTTCTCCCAGACCTCCGGTAATCCAACCGCCTCGATCGCCGCGTCGACGCCTCGGCCCTCCGGGTGTCAGCGCGCGCACGGCCGCAACCTGATCGTCCACGTCGCGCACGCAGATGGTTTGGGACGCGCCGAGCGCACGCGCGGCGGTCAAGCGCGCCGGGCTGAGATCGCTCGCGATTACTCGCGCCCCTCGCAATGCGGCCAGCCGTACGAACATGAGCCCGATCGGGCCAGCCCCGTTGACCGCGACGATGTCGCCAACGGCGATCGGGGTCTCAGCGACACCGTGGACCGCGCAGGCCAGCGGCTCAGTTAACGCCGCGGCCTCGAACGACATCCCGTCCGGGATCTCATAGAGATTTTGTTCGACGATGGGGCTGGGAATCGCAATGTACTCCGCGTAGGCGCCCCACAAGAATGACAAGTTCTCGCACAACGATTGGCGCCCCAAACGGCAATAGTGACAGTGATTGCAGGGCGCGCTGTTCGCGGCCACTACCCGCATACCTGGTCGCCAGCGCTCCTCCACCCCTCGGCCCACCGCGACGATCTCGCCGGAAAACTCGTGTCCAAACGGCGTGGGCACATGCTGCATGATGGTGGGATGGCCGCGCCGGAAGGTTTTCAGGTCGGTCCCGCAAGTCAGGGCGCGATGGATACGGACGACCACCTCACCGGTACCTGCCGTGGGAACTGGAATATCCTCGATCCGCACGTCACCAGGGGCATAGAAGACTGCTGCCTGCATTAGGTCATCCTTCTGCTGATTCTCGTTCTTGCCAAGGTCCTTTGGTCTTTGCATTGCGCGCAAGGAGCAAGCAGATTCTAGCGGAGGATTGGGTCTTGACCGCGGAACGCTTCGCACAATGGTTACGATATTGCACGACCGTGCCTAGTACTCGTAGCCTCACGACCACTTAGGGAGTGCCGCCGTGAACGCCGACCTCGTGCTTGGGATCGACTGCTCCACAACCGCGAGCAAGGCTGTCGCCTGGGATCGCAATGGCGTTGCCGTGGCGGAGGGCCGAGCTCCCCTCCACCTGCAAACGCCTCATCCCGGGTGGGGTGAACAGGATGCCAATCAGTGGTGGGACGCGACCACCAAGGCCACGCGCCAGGTGATGAGTCGCGTCAACCCGCAACGGATCGCCTCGATCTGCGTGACCCACCAGCGCGAGACGTTTGTGCCGGTCGGTCCCACGGGAACCCCGCTCAGAAACGGGATCCTCTGGCTCGACGAACGATCGCGTCGCCAGCTGGATACGTTGGACCGCCAGTTTGGCAATGACGCCTTACACGCTCTGACCGGGCGCCCACCCTCGATGACCCAATCGCTACCCAAGTTGGTCTGGCTCGCGGAGCACGAGCCGGATGTCATTCGGGACGCGGCGCGCATCATCGACGTCCACGCTTTCCTGGTCCACCGGCTTTCGGGCAACTGGGCGACGAGTCTCGCCTCGGCCGATCCCATGGGCCTCGTCGACATGGATCGAGGAGTGTGGGCGACCGACCTGATCGAGGATATCGGTCTCCGAGCAGAGCAGTTCGTCACTATTGAGTCGCCTGGCGCGGTTATCGGTGCTGTCACTGAGGATGCGTCGCTACTGACCGGTCTCGTCGCGCAGACACCCATTGTTGCCGGCGCGGGTGACGGGCAGGCGGCGAGCCTTGGGGCTGGAGTCACGGGTCCGGGTCGGGCGTTTGTCAATCTCGGGACGGCGGTCGCTGGCGGCGCGCTTTCGGACCGCTACGTGACGGACCGCGCCTACCGCACCTGCTTTGGCCCAATTCCCGGGACCTTCGTGCTGGAGTCTGTGCTGCGTGGAGGCACGGCCACGGTCAGTTGGTTCATGGACCACTTCGCCGATCCTCGGCTCCAGGGCGAGGCCTTCGACGTGTACGAGCGCGAAGCCGCCGCGCTGCGCCCAGGCGCAGATGGATTGGTGTTGGTTCCGTATTGGAACAACGTCATGAACCCCTACTGGGACCCCGCCGCTACCGGACTGGTCATGGGCTGGACCACCGCGCATCGGCGGCATCATCTCTATCGCGCCATCCTCGAAGGGATCGCCTTCGAGCACCGGCTGGCCATGGAGGGGATTGCCACCTCAACCGAAACCCCGCTGACGGAGCACGTCATCCTGGGCGGTGGCTCGCGCTCCTCGCTTTGGCGTCAGATCATGGCGGATGTTCTCGGCGCCCCGGTCCTGCGGGCGCGCTCGGCCGACGCGACCAACCTCGGCGCCGGCGTGCTCGCCGCTTGGGGGGCAGGGTGGTTTTCCACCCCCGAGGACGCGGCGGGGGCGATGACCAGCACGACCGAGGTTGTTCTGCCGCGTCCGGACGAAACCGAGGCGTACGATCGCCTCTACCGTGAGGTGTATGTCCATCTCTTCCCAGCAATCAGGGGTGCCATGGACCGGCTGACGGAGCTGACCGCTTCGGCGGCTGGAGAAGAAGTCGGTTAGGACGCCGCGCGCTCGGCGTCGGGAGTGCTGCCGACAGCGCCAGATTCCGCGATCTCACCGGCAATGATGGCAAGAATCTCCCGTGCGCACTCTTCATCGGTGACCAGGGTATTGATGAGTCCGGCTCGGATCGCCCCGATGCTGGGCAGCGCCTTCGCGGCCCCCCAGCCGACGCCGACCCGCAACGCGGCGCGCCGCATCGCATCCCCGCCAGCGGCGATCGTGCGCTCCTCCAGCTCCAGAGAGCAGGGCGAACCGTCTTGCCGGAAGTACACGCCGCAGATGTCGCCGACGGCGCCCTGCCCCTGGATGTATTCGAGATCCGTCTCGTCGAGATAGCCGGCCCGAAAGATGCCCGACGCCTGTGTCACCGCTCCGACCGAGACCAGGAGCACACTGGCGCGCCGGGCCATCTCCAGCGTCTTGCGAATGTGCTGATCGCGCAACAGCCCGGTCCGCACGCCGGCATCCGTGACGACCATCGGAGCCTGAAGGTAATAGACCTTCCCACCCAGCGCGCGGCCTAGCCGCGAGGCGACCTGACCACCATCGATATCCGGGGTGGCCCCGCCGACGCTCCCCATGAGCTGAACGACGGAGATGCTCTGCTTGCGCCGAAGGTAGCCACTCGTCACCACGTGGTAGACGGTTGAGCCCCAGCCGACCCCGACGATGGCATGGTCGGTAATCCGTTCGTTGAGATAGCGAGCGGCTAGCACGCCGAGCTGCTGGGCCACGTCACCGCTCGCGTCCTGTCCTTGCGGACCACTCCGCGAATCCTCTACCGCGGCTAACACCAGCGTATCTATCAGGGGCAAAGCGGCCAGGAGTCCCTGCTGTAGGTCAGGCGCCGTCTGCAACGGATGGTGGATACGAATCTCGACTATGCCGCGCTCGCGGGCCACTTTCAACATGCGAGACACGTGCGAACGAGAGACACCCATTCCCCGCGCGATCTGCTCCTGCGTCAAATCTTCGAGATAGTATTGCTGCGCCACGTCCGCGAGCTGGAGCCGATCCTCACCTGGATCGATATCGCGCGCCGACCGCTCTCTCATCGCATATTCGGCTCCGGCGTTAGGCACCAATATGGATGGTTGCAGGACGGTCGATTCCATGTCGAGATAGGGTCGGTTGCGCACCCCACCCCTGGATCGGTGCATGCGCGATCGCTCATGGTCTACCTCAGACGTCGCACCGGGCGCATATTTGGCAACAGGTGCGTTGTAGCATACGCGCAGAATGTGCACATTCGTGCAACGATCCGTTGACAGTCGTCGAACCCCGTGATACGGTCGCCGCCACCCGTAAGGGCTTTCGACAGCCAGAGGCTCGAGCAGCGCGGCAGCGCGCAGTGATCTGGCTCGCCCAGGGAGCAAAATGGCGAACGTCGACCAGATCGTGACGATCGATGGCCGGCCTGAGACGCACTGGGTCGTGCCGCGACAGGGAACCCGGACGTCACGCTCCTATCTCAGTTCGGACCGACCCTGGGTGTGGTTGCTTCCCGTCGTCGCGCTGCTCCTTTTCATCGGTATCTACCCCTTCTTCTACAACATCTGGAACAGCTTTCAGGAGTTCAACCCAATGACCGGGCAAGTCGAGCCGGTCGGGTTCGAGAATTGGCAACGGCTGGTCCGGGAGGTCGTCGAGCCGGGCGGCCGTGTCCGCACCTCGCTCGGCATAACGGCTATTTACGTCATTTCGGCGCTCATTATTGAGTTCGTGCTCGGGCTGTCCATCGCGGTCCTGCTCAATAGTGGCGTCTGGGCCGGCGGCCTCTGGCAAGCGTTGATGATCCTACCGATGGTCGTGCCGCCCACGGTTGCCGCGGTGATGTTCAAAGTACTGGAGAACGCGGATTACGGTGCCCTCGCCTATTACCTGCAGCAGGCCGGCATTACTGACAAAGTCGAGCCGCTGCTTGGTGGCACCGGAAGGTACGCGATCCAGGCAGTGCTGATCCCGGAAATCTGGCAGTGGACGCCGTTTTTCGTGCTGATCCTCCTCGCCGGTCTCAAATCTCTTCCCAGCGAGCCGCTGGAAGCGTCTCAGGTCGATGGCGCAACCAACTGGCAGACGTTCTGGAACATCACGCTGCCGATGCTGCGGCCGATGATCGCGGTGGCTGTCCTGTTCCGTCTGGTCGACCTCCTCAAAGTCTTCGACTACATCTTCGTCCTCACCTCAGGCGGCCCTGGCTCGAAAACGGAGGTCATCAGCTTCTACGCCTACCAACGCTCGTTCACCACGATTGAATGGGGGTACGGCTCGGTGCTAGGGCTGCTCATCTTCGTGCTCGCCATTGCTCTTAGCCAACCTTTTCGTCCGCGTCTTCAAGGTCGCCTGGTAGGGCGGAAGGGAAGTTCGGCAATGAGCGCCAACGCCGCTGCCAGCACCATGGCTCTCCCGCAATCGCGCGTCGCCCGGTCGCGTGGGGGCGCATCGTCCGCACGATCGCGGCCGCGGCGAGTGGCTGGCGTCTTCATTCTGCCCATCCTCTGGTGGGGATTGGCTTCGTTCAAACCGACCCAGGAGATCCTGTCCGTCCCGCCAAAGCTCTTTGGCTTCGAACCGACCCTGAACTGGTATCGCGTCGTCCTCGGCAACGACGACCCGACGAAATTCAACCTGGAATCAACAGGTTCCGTTGGTCGCGGCTCGGGAGGCTCGACGTTCTATTCGATCCCGTACCTGCGCGACAGTGCGATCATCGGAATCGGCAGTACCGCTCTCGTGCTTCTCCTCTCCGCTCCCGCCGCGTACGCGATGTCCCGGTTCGCTTTACGCTGGCGCAAGGACCTGGCTTTCTGGATCCTCTCCCAGCGGATGATGCCCCCGGTCGTCGCGGCGTTTCCCCTCTTCTTCGTGTATCAGAAAACTCGGGTGGATCGATACCTATCACGGGCTCATCCTGGTTCATGCCGCGATGAACGTCCCGCTCGCGGTCCTGCTGCTGATGAGCTTTTTCAACGAGATCCCGCGTGATCTCGACGACGCGGCGATGGTCGACGGCGCTACGCGGTTTGGCGCTTTCCGGAACAGTCTGACACTCGTCAGGGGAGGGCTGGTGGCTACGGCTGTTCTGGCGTTCATCTTTTCCTGGAATGAGTTTCTACTTTCTCTAGTCCTGACCACCGGCGGTGTGCGAACAGTTCCTGTCGCATCGTCAACCTTCACGACGGCGTTCCAAACCGAATGGGGCTATCTCGCCGCGCTGGGCATCACGTCGATGGTCCCGATCTTCGTCTTCATCCTGATCGTGCAGCGACACCTGGTCCGGGGGTTGACCCTCGGTGCGGTCAAATAGGTATGGATGCCGAGCGCACGTCGTTGGACCGATCTCGGCTCCCGGACAGAGGCTAAATCCGCTCTTTCTACGAGTGACTCATTGAGGCGGTCAGCCCGCCTGCGCGTCCCGCTCATGCGGGGAGGAAGGAGTCAAGCCGGGTCGTGATGTGACCTGATGACCGCAGGGGTGGGCTTCGCCCGCCGATCAGAGCGCTCGGTAGAGAGCGTGTTTCGCCGATCGACGCATCGTGCCTGCTCGACGTTGCCGGGCCGACAAAGGAGAACGCGAAGGTGAAAGAGACATTCGATTTCCGCGACAAGATGACGATCAGCCGCGCGATTGCCGATTACCGGCGCGGGCGCATCTCGCGTCGCACCATGGTGAAGACGCTCGCGGCCGCCGGTGTCGCGCTCAGCTCGGGCCCCATGCATGGAGCCCGGTCTTTCGCTGCACCCGCACGGCAAGAGATGACCGCCGACCAGCAGCCTGAGGAGATCAACGCCTTTTTGCAAGACGTGGGAAGTCAGTTCTCCGGCGCAACGATCAAGGTCGTCTCCGAGGAGACACCGCCGAGCCGAGCGATCATCAATTTGAAGGCGGCGCTTTTCGAAGAGATCACCGGAATCACCGTCAATTGGGAAGTGGTTCCGCTGGATCAGGTTCTCGCCAAGGTGAGCCAGGACGCGGCGACCCAGGCCGGGGCCAACGATATCTACTATTTCGATCAGGCCTGGGTCGGCCGCTTCATCAACGACACGTTCGACCCGCGCGAGTTGTTTGAATCCAAGCCAGACCTGGCGATGCCGAATTACAACATCGAGGATTTCCTCGAGCCGCTGGTATCTACACATCGCCACATACGGCGACAAAATGATCGGCTTTCCCTGCGACGTGCCGATCTTCATGTACTTTTACCGGCAGGACATCTACGACGAGCTCGGTCTCCAGCCCGCCACCACGATGGAGGAGTACCTGTCTCACGCCAAGGCCATCAACGAGGCCATGAGCGCCGAGGGCACCTATGGCACTGTCGGCCAGATGAAGTCGGGGCACTACTCGCTCGAATGCGACATGACCGCGTACGTCTGGTCGCATGGCGGCTCCGTCTTCACCGCCGATGGCATGTGCTCGCTCAACGATGCCGAGGCCGTCACCGGCGTCGATTACATGCGAGAGCTGCAGCAGTACATGCCCGCGGCGGTAACGACCTATGACTGGGGCGGACAGGCCACTGCCATCCAGCAAGGTCAGGGTGGTCAAGTCATGACTTGGGGCGAGGATTTCCCCGGTTGGGACGACCCCACCAACTCGAAGGTCTCCGGGCTGATGCAGCCGGCCGCGTTGCCAGCCAACACGGCGCAGCGCTCGCCGGAAGAGGCCGGTTTCGAAGAGATCCCGGACCTCGGACACCAGGGCGGCAGCACCTATTGCCTGTCGAGATACTCTAAGGTTGCCGACCCGGCATGGGTCTTCCTGCAATGGGCGACCAGTTCGAATACGCAGACGCTCGCTTCGGTGATCGGCGGTGGCGCCAGCCCGATGCGGCAGTCGACCTTCGACGATCCGCGCGTCAAGGCGGAAGAGGAAGTCGGTGCCGGTACGACCCGTCACTTCCCTCAAATGCTCGACGTGATCACGAACCGCATGGGCACTGAACCACATCTTCCTCAGTGGCCGTTGATCGCCACCGACATCATCGCGGTCGAGCTCGGCAAGCTCACGACTGGCGGCTACGGGTCGACCCAGGAGGGAATGGATCAGATCAAGCGGCTGGTCGACGAGGCCGCGGCTAGCTAGCCCTGCGTCCTCCCCGTAGTCGGCCGCGGGGCTGAGGAGCGTCGCTCTTCAGCCCCGGCTCGTGGATCCTTTCGCCGGTGATGAACCGTTCAGGGAGCAATCGTGGCACGAGTCACCATCATGGGCGCGGGAGATATGGGCACGGCCCTGGTCATCCCCCTGGCGCACAATGGCCACGAGGTGCGGCTGTGGGGGACGGAGCGTGACGGTGCGATCATCGCGGCGCTCCGCGCCGGGAAGGCCCATCCGCGTCTCGGGATTTCGGTTCCGGGCGACGTTCAGACTTTCACGTCCGAAGAGTCGGCAGAGGCGTTCGACGAGGCGGAGGTCGTCGTCGTCGCGATCACCTCAGATAGCGTGCGCGCGGTGTTGAGTCGGCTAGCTCCCATGCCAGGAGGTCCCCGGGTCGTCGTCACAGTCGCAAAGGGTTTTGACGCGGGCCCAGACGGAAACGACATCCAACTTCTCCCTGCCACCATTGCAGAGTTCACGAACGCGCCCGTCGTCGCTGTGGGAGGGCCGTCCAAGGCGAACGAGGTGGCGCGGAGCCTTCCCACGGCGGTCGTCTTTGGCAGCCTCGATGCAGAGGCGGTTACGCTCGCCCGCAAGGTCTTCGCCACGCCCCGGTACCGCATCGAGCCGACGGATGACATCGCCGGGCTGGAAGTGGCTGCGGCCATGAAGAATGCCTACGCCATAGCGCTTGGTGTGGCGGACGGTCTGGAGCAGCGGACCGGGCTGCCGCACCACAATCTCCGCGCAGCCCTTTTCCCACGGGCCGTTACCGAGATGGGTGCGCTCGCGCGCGCGCTCGGGGGGCAAGCCGAGACTGTGTTCGGGTTAGCCGGGGCCGGGGACCTGCAGGTGACGATCACCTCGGGTCGGAACCGCCTCCTGGGAGAACGTATCGGGCGTGGTGATTCTCCTAGTGACGCGGTGCGGGCGCTCACCAATGCCGGCACGACCGTGGAAGGCTACCAGGCCGCCGACTTCGGCTATCGCTCGTACCGGCGGGCAGTCGACGTCGGCGCGCTGGCGGAAGGAAGTCTCCGGCTGCTCGACGCCCTGTGGCAGGTCCTCTATCGCGATGCTGAACCAGCGACGACACTCTGGAGCGCCGTCTAAGCTTGTGATTTACCCCGACGGTGCTCATCGGCCCATCTGCGCCAGAGGTGACTGGCAGCCTGCGGCTGTTTTCAGCCGCAGGCTGGGGCGGTGTGAGAACCGACCGGGCGTTCGGATTGGCACCTCCGGCCACGGATCCCACCAACGGCTACGAGCCAAAGAAGACCACCAAGGTGACGCCAAACAGGAGCCCCAGCACCACCGGCCAATAGGCCAAGACGGGCACCAGGTTGCTTCGGTAATGGATGAACTTCACGTTGTACGGCGACGCCAGCAGGATGGCATTCAGGACCACGACCACGATGACGCCGTACAGGATGATCGGAATCACCTCGATGTAGCTGACGCCAGGTGATCCAACGACGGTTCGTAGTTGGTTGTGCTTGAGGATGACCGCAAAGAGGAGCCCACTGGCGGCCCCAAGGACGCCCGCCGTGCTGAGCTGGAACCGCGCTTTGAGATCCTCGTCGTCGGTGGTGAGAACCAGCAATCCGAAGAGGAGGATCATCACCGCGATGGCAAAGATCATGTGCTCAAAGAACGGACCGGCGAAGTTGCGATCGAGGATGAGATTGAAAAACAGCTCGGGAAGGCCTACATGCTGATCGGCCGTCCCCATCCCAAAGGAGGTGCTATATGGCTGGATGGCCAAGGTAAACCCGGAGTAGAGCGGGGTCCAACCGCTGTAGACGAATTCCTTTTCCAGTCCTGGCAACGACGTGGGGTCCAGCGAGGCATAGGAGGCGAAGTCGGGGACGAGGACCGTGCGCTGGGTGAAATCGCGTGACCAGAGGCGAAACTGGAGATCCTGCTGGTCGAAGGGGTATTCCGCATAGGAGAACGGTTCGCGCAGGATCGTCTCGAAATACCACCCGACCGTCTCGACGCCGTTTTCTTCCGAGCGATAGGCCTCGCTCTGCTTATAGGAATCTTTCGTGCCCTCGGGGAGCACGACTCCCGGGACCAGGTCCTCCGGCACATCTGGCCCGAGGCGCTGCCACAGATAGCCCGTGACCTGGACGTTGTCCCCGTTCAGGAACTCCAGCGACTGGACCAGAATCCCGGTGGGGATGAGGATCGGGTCGATCCCCTCCGGAACGTGCTGCGCGAGATAGGTATCCAGATCAGCCGCGGTCTGCAGAGGCGTCCCGTGCCAAGCATCCTGTCGCTCGAAGGCCGCGGTCGCGGCCCAGGCCAGGATGAGCCCTAGCAGCAACGTGAGCGACCAGCTCGCGGACGTCCGGATCAGGGAGCGCACGGTGCCGTGCTCTGGACGAACCACGACCACCGCAAGCGCCATCAACGCCAGCGTGCCAGCGAGCAAACTGAGGCCAACCTGCGGCGATCCCGGGGCCACCTCGAGCGACCGGTGATCACGCACGTAGACGAACACCACCGCCCCCAGGAGCGCCAGCGAGACGCTCAGGACGGCAAAGGCCACGGGACGCACCCATGATCGTCCGGTCGCTGCGGAGGACTCGGCGGGAGCAACCTCCACCGCATCGACCCGGAGCATTGATTCCGGCTGGGCCGTGATTGGCGAGTCTCCCATTATGGCTCCCGCTTGGCCGTGACGACGTCCGTACTCCATCGGCGCCCCATGCCAGGGACTCCATCTCCCAGGGATTCCATGGCGGGTGATCGTTCGGGGCCATTGTGGCAGAACGGGGCGGCATTGGCTGAACAGAGCCCGCCGGCCACGACCGCCTTGGCTCGCGTACGGGCGGGAGCGACCAGGTTCATCCTTCGGCGGTGGCCCGCAGGGGCATGGCCACGTGGTGAAAACGTGGATCGAGCACGCGATCTGGCGTTGGGCAGACGACCGTGACGAAGCGTGCGAAGGAACGCTTGCGCTCTGAGCGCGACTGGCGAGTTGCGGGAGATTGGCGGAGGCGTGATCTGGATCGAGGGGGATACTACCGGCGCCGTCCCGAACCTGATCCCATCCTCGAGCGGGTCCGGGGTTTTGGCGCGTTTGCCCACGGCCACGCTGCCTCCGAGCGTGCCAAAACCTGATGCGGGTCAGGTGCCCACCCGGCTGTGAGCCGGATTTCTTTGTGATGACGCCGGAGAGTCTTCGCGCAAGGACCTTGCCGGGGTTAAATCTCAAGCTAAGTAGGTAACCAATCGAATTTGGACGACTGGAAGCCACAGCGGTGGAGGCGCTCTGCCTGGGTTCATGGCATCCAGCCAATCGATCGCGTGTTGGGTCAAGTCCTTGAGCGTGGGATAGCACTGGGTGGCGGCCACCGTGGCTTCTAGGCCCCGCCGCAACTCCTCCCGCGGGATCAACTCCTGTGCGAGGAAGGGCAAGGAAGGCGAGCGTAATCCCGGCCGCCTCCGCCGCCTCGTGCATGCGATGCGGTTTGTGGGGCGTTGTCCCAGATCAGCAGCTTGGGCACGGCCAGGCGCGTGGTGTTGTGGATAATGGGGCCATGCTCACGCCACGACCTCTCGAGCTGCATCCCCAGTGAAGGTGTCCTCATGTTCCCTTTCCGCCTCTTCACCACGACCGGCAAGGTTGTTGCCCGCCTTGATAGTCTCAGCAGCGAATCAGTTCAGACCACGATTGTCCTCGGGCGTGAACACCAATCTCGCGAGGGGCACATTGTGAACGGCGTGACGTACGCCGCATCGCGGGTTGAGCGACAACAGTCTCTCGGGCTGCTGCGCCGCAACGACAAGCCATATCATTGCCTTGGAATCAAGGAGCGCGCCGTGATGGAGCTACTGGAGCGCGAACAGCCCCTCGATCAGCTGGGCGAGCAATGGCGTCACGCCGCCGCGGGGCACGGGCGCCTGGTGCTCGTGGGCGGCGAAGCCGGCGTGGGCAAGACTACGCTGGTCGAGGAGTTCGCCGCAGCGTCGCCGCGACAGCGACGGTGCTGCGGACCTCGTGCGACGCGCTCTCCACGCCGGGTCCGCTCGGTGCCGTACGCGATCTGGCGCCCTCTCTCGGTCTCAATCGACGAGCCGCCCTCGACGGGACGCCCGGGACCGGCTGTTCCGAGACGTGCTGGCGGCCCTTGCTGCGCGACCCGGGCCGACGGTGATCGTGGCCGAAGACGCCCACTGGGCGGACGGCGCGACGATCGAGTTGCTGCGCTTTCTTGGTCGGCGGATTGGCGATCTCCCGGTCCTCGTCGTCGTCACGTACCGTGATGACGAGATCGGGACCGATCACCCACTGCGGGTGGTCCTGGGGGATCTGGCGACGGCCCCGGCCGTGCACCGCATCACTGTCCGTCCGTTGTCGGAAGCGGCGGTGCGCCAGCTGGCGGCGGACAGCGGCCGAGACATCGCCACCTCCACCGGCTGACCGGGGGCAACCCATTCTTCGTGACCGAGGTGCTGGCCAACGGGGCGAGACCGTACCCGCCACCGTCGGCGATGCCGTCCTCGCCCGCGCTGCTCGCCTCTCGCCCGAGGCGCGCGCGGTCCTCGACGTAGCGGCGGTAATCGGCTCGACCATCGAGCCGGACCTCTTGCTGGCTGTCGCCGGCCCGGTCCTGGACGAAGCCGACGAGTGTATTGCTCGTGGCATGCTGCGGGGAACCGGTGATGGGCTCGCCTTCAGCCATGAACTGGCCCGCGAAGCCATCCTCGCGGCCATCGCGCCGCTGCGTCGCCGGCTGCTCCACGCCCGCGTTCTCGCGGCATTGCGCGATGTGCCCGAGAGCGGAGCGCGACCTGGCGCGGCTGGCCCACCACGCGGAGGCAGCCGGGGACCGGGAGGCGGTGCTGGAGTTCGCCATCGCCGCCGCCGACAGGCCGCGGCCTTGCATGCCCACCGCGAGGCCGCGGCCCAGTACGCCCGGGCGCTTCGTTTCGCTGACCGGTTACCGCCGGCCGAACGCGCCCGTCTGCTCGAGGGACGCTCGCTCGCCTGCTACCTGAGCGATCATGGCGAGGAGGCGATCGCCTCGCGCCAGGCGGCACTCGACATCTGGCGTAGTCTCGGTGATCCGCTCAAGGAAGGGGAGAGTCTCCGCTGGCTGTCCCACCTCTACTGGCTCGGGCAGACGCCGCGGATGCGGCGATGGCCGCGCTGGACGTGCTCGAGCCGCTGGGACCCGGGCCGGAGCTGGCGATGGCCTATAGCAATCTGGCGCAGCTGCGGATGCTCGACCACGATCTGGAGGGAACTCTCCAATGGGGTAACCGCGCGATTGCTCTCGCCGAGGAACTCGGGGAGACAGAGACCCTCGTTCACGCCCTGGCCAACATCGGTGCGGCGCGTCACTACGCGGGACGACCAGTGGCATGACGAGCTGATACGGAGCCTGCACCTCGCCATCGAACGGGATACTCGATCATGCCGGCCGGGCCCTGTCAACTTCGCCTATACGTCGTTGCTGCACATGCGGCTCGATGAGGCGGAGCACCGGCTGCGAAGGCGATTGCCTTCGCGATCGAGCACGATCTGGACTTCCGCCGCGGCTATCTCCTGGCGACGCGGGCAGCCCTCCGCTTCCGCCGGGGCAACTGGGATGCGGCAGAAGCGGAGATCCGCCAGCTTCTCCGGCAGCCAATGCTATCATCGATGACCCGGATGATGGCGCTCACGACCCTGGGGCAGCTTCCCGCCCGCCGTGGCAGCCAGAAGCCGCGGCGACGCTCGACGAGGCGCTGGCGCTGGCCGAGCGTAGCGGGAAGTTGCTACGCCTGTGGCCGGTTCGCGCCGCGCGTGCCGAAGCCGCTCTCCTGGCAGGCGACAAGCGCGGGCACGAAAGGAAGCGGAAGCAGTACGGGATGTGTTCCAGCGGGGAATCGCTGGCACCGGGCGAGATCGCCTGGCTGCTCTGGCAAGCCGGAGTGCGGGACCTCCCGAGCGAGGATCTTGCCGAGCCGTATGCCCTCCACATCGCCGGGATTCGGCGGCGCGGCTGCCGCCTGGCAAGAGCTCGGTTGTCCCTACGAGGAGGCCGCCGCCCTGGCCGACAGTAACGATCCCGCACTGGTGCGGCGCGCCATCGCGACGTTCGAAGAGCTGGGAGCGAAGCCTGCCCTCACGCGGCGATCACCCACCTGCGACCCTCGGTGTCAGCGACGCCTGCTATGCGGCGGGGCCCCCGGGCCACGACCCGCGCTCATCCCGCCGGCTTGACCCAGCGCGAAGCCGAGGTGCTGAGCCTGGTTGCCGCAGGACTGCGCAACGCCGAGATCGCCGAGCGGCTCTATCTGACGCCGAAGACGGTCAGCCACCACCTCTCCGCCATCTACGCCAAACTGGGCGTCGAGACCCGCATCGAAGCGGCCCAGGCCGCCTCCCACCTGGGGATCGCCACTCCCTAATCTCGACCTCCCCCACTCCCAGGTCTCCACGGTCGTGGGGGTTCTGGGCACTCACGGCTCCCTTCGTCCAGGATAGGCCGGAGCCGGCAACCCGAAGATCTCGTGCGATCACCTCCAATAGTCGCCCACGTAGTGCCCGGCGCACGGTCCGGTATGCCCTGACCACCAGCACCTCCCTACGCATACGCCCAGTCGATCCTGCGAAGGGGCACGGACAAAGGCGTATCCCAAATGCGCAGTTCTGCCCATGTGGCACCTGTCAGCCCTCCCTATCGTGAAGACCAGGACAAACGGATTGACCAGGTCCTGAACGACAGGCGACGCGAGTGCGCCGCCGAGAACCGGAGGATGGAATGGACAGCACAGCTTTCGATGGACTAACCCGGGGCCTGGCCCGCACGACGGATCGCAGGGGCGTGACCCACATTCTTGGCGGGCTCGCCTTCGGTCTCCTCGCCCTCGACCCCAACGCCTCTGAAGCGAAAAAGGGCAAGACCAAGAAGGGCAAGGTGCAGGTCTGCCATCAGGGACAGACGATCACCGTCTCGAAGTCCGCACTCAAGGGCCACCTCAAGCACGGCGATACCCAGGGCGCGTGTCCGACGCCGAACGCTCAAGGAGCGAACACTCCGGGAGCGAACGATCCGGGAGCGACCCTCATCTGCAGCGACGGTATCAAGAACAGCAGCGAGAGTGACGTCGACTGCGGCGGGACCTGTCCCCGCTGTGCCGTCGGCAAGACCTGCGCCAGCCGCAATGACTGTGCCAGTGGCCGCTGTGCCGCTGGCACCTGCCAGACGTGCGTCAACCCGAACGCCGATTGTGGAACCGATACGGATGGAGGCATGTGCGCCTGCCGCGAGCATGAATCAGGGCAACGCTTCTGCACGAAGGGCGCCGGGCGCTTCCTTCCAGCCGGCACCCCCTGCTCGGTCTGCCAGGGCGGGGAGCTGTGCTTCCTGGTCAACGGAGGACTGGGTGGAATCGAGTGCATCCTGCC
>CAVVTE010000008.1:0-32928 GCA_963751075.1 uncultured Chloroflexia bacterium
GAGCACCTGAAGGGCACCATCACCCCCGGCAAGCTGGCGGATCTGGTGGTCCTATCAGAGGATCCCCGGACTGTCCCGGCGGAAGACCTGCCGTCGCTGTCGGTCGAGATGACGGTGGTTGACGGGCGGGTGGCGTTTGCGCGATGAGAGGGTGCTGCTCTGCCGCCTGTGCGATCGATGTATCGACCACGTGAAGAGTTCTAGCGGGTAGGTGCACTGGTCACAATCATCCTAACCAACTCACCTTCTTGATGGGCCCGTTTTGAGGGGAAGGTCAGCCAGACCTCGTTCGAGGAACAGCGGAGCCTGACCAGCGAGTCGTGATTGTGTACTCCTGCAATTGTTACGCGCGACTTTTGTTTGACTTTGATCAGGTTCCGCATTGGCATCAACCCGGGTGCCAGGGCGATGCCGATGATCTGTTCTACTTTGGCGCGTTCGATGTCCATCAGGCGGACGGGGAATTTCTTATGTCTGACGCCATCCTTCCCGTCCCTGCCCAACTGGGCCACTGACATGTGACGCGGCCCTACCCAGAGTAGAGATCGCTGTTCACAAGGTTGTGGGGTCGCTCACCACGGAGAATGCGGGCAACTTCTTCGGCCGCGCGACGGCGCACGGTGCGAATCGACTCCTCGGAGTAGCCGCCAGCATGCGGTGTGACAACTACATTCTCCATCCCGAGTAGCGGGTTGTCGGTCGAGATGGGCTCCTGCTCGAACACATCAATGCCAGCGCCGGCGATCTCGCCCGCCCGAAGCGCTTGAGCCAGGGCCGGCTCATCAATCACTCCGCCTCGTCCTGTATTGAAGATCATCGCCGTCGGTTTCATCAGCGCGAATTCGCGGCTACTCAGCAGGTGATGTGTCGCGGGCGTGCGCGGGGCATGGACCGAAACATAGTCGCTCCGTCGCAACAACTCGTCCAGCGGCACGAGCTCCACACCGAACTCAGAGGCAGTCGCGGCATCGACGTAGGGATCATAAGCGAGGACGCTCAGCTCGAAACCGCGGGCGCGGAGCGCGACTTGCCGGGCGATGCGGCCAAACGAAATGAGTCCGAGCGTCTCGCCATAGATCGAGGGCATCGGCTGGAACATCGTTCGGTCCCAGCGCCCGGCCTGGAGCGCGTTATTGAGGCGTACGATCTTGCGAGCGCAGGCCAGGAGTAGACCCATGGTGTGGTTGGCCACCTCGCGCGCGCAGAAGTCAGGCACATTCGCGACCGGGATGCCGCGGGCCGTCGCCGCAGCGAGATCAATGTGGTCGAACCCGATGCTGGCGGTAGCAATGGCGCGACATTCCGGCATTGCCGCCATGACGTCAGTCGTGACGGGCACATTCGAAACGATGACGGCGTTCGCTCCAGGGACCACCTCGGCCAGTTCGGCAGACGTCTTGCACGTTACGGGAACCACCTCGGCGCCGACTTCACCAAGGATTCGGCGCTCTTCCGGCAGCATCGACTCCGGTGCATGGGGAAAGACCGTTGTGCGGATGACACGGAACTGCATGGGGGTCCCTTCTTCCAGTCATCGTCATGGTTGATTACGAGAAAGCCGCGACGACTCTACGAGCCGCGCAGCCGCGGATCGAGAATATCGCGCAGGCCATCGCCCAGGAGATTGAAGGCCAGAACGGTAATCATGATCGCCAAACCCGGGAAGATGGCAATCCACGGTGAAAGCTCGAGGAACTTACGGCCAGTCCCGAGCATCGTTCCCCAACTCGGAGCCGGTGGCTGCGTCCCCAGCCCCAGGTACGAGAGCGCTGCCTCCGCCAAGATCGCGGTCGAGAGTGCGAGCGTCGTCTGCACGATAAGAGGAGCGGCGATGTTCGGCAGGACGTAGCGCAGGATGATTCTGCACATCACTGGCGCCGACCGTTCGCGCGGCTTCGACATAGTCAAGATTGATGACCGAAAGCACCGGACCACGGGTCACGCGGGCGAAGACCGGCGCGAAGACAATGCCGATCGCGAATGTGGCGTTGGTCAGGCTCGGTCCGAGGATGCCGGTAATGGTGATGGCGAGAATAATCGTCGGGAAGGCAAAGAGCACATCGACGACGCGCATGATGAGCGAATCGGCCCAACCACCGTAGTAGCCCGAAACGAGCCCGAGATTGACTCCGATGACCAGGGCAATTGCCACGGAGACGATGCCAACGTAGAGCGAGATCCGGGTGCCCCAAACAACCCGGCTGAAAACATCGCGGCCGAATTCGTCGGTGCCGAACAGGTAGGTTTGATTGGGGGCCGTCAGCCGCTCTGCAGGTTGCGCCGCCGGATCGAACGGGGCAACCTGTCCGGCGAAGATCGCCAGGAACACGACAACGAGGAGAACTGCCAGCCCGAGGACGCCGATCGGGTTGTGCCGGGCCAGCCGCTCTAAGCGGGTCCTCAGACCTGGCTCGCCAGCGCGCGCGGTCTCGATCAGCGTGCCACTTTGGGGATAATCTCGCGGGTGCTGCCGATGCTGCCCTCATGACGCACTCATGTGTACTTGATCCGGGGGTCGAGGACGGCATAGAGCAGATCCACGACGAGATTCGTCAAGACGAAAATGATTGCCAAAATGAGAACGCCGGCCTGCACGGCGGGGTAGTCACGCTGGTAGATCGCGTTGAGCAGGAACCAGCCGAGCCCGGGGAGCCCAAAGATTTGTTCGATGATGACCGCACCACCCAGAAGATGCCCGGTCTGGATCCCGACGATAGTGACAATTGGCATGAGGGCGTTGCGGAGCGCGTGGCGGTAGAGAACCCAGCGCTCGAGCAGACCTTTCGCGCGTGCGGTTCGGATGTAATCCTCCGACAACACCTCAAGCAGTGAGGACCGCGTCATGCGCATCACCACCGCGGTGAGGCCAAGCGCGAGGGCGAGCGAGGGGAGCAGCATTTGCTTGAGATTCGCGATCGGATCCTCGAATGGGCTGACATAGATCAATGCGGCGCCCCAGCTGAAATAGCGTGAGGCGATCAAGATCAACATCGTGGCCAGCCAGAAGTTGGGCAGGCTCAGCCCTGCCGTGCCAAGCAGGCGGACCAGGAAGTCGGAGGAGCTGTTGCGCCGGAGCGCCGAGATCACCCCGAGGGGGATGGCGATGATCAGCGACATCACAACTGAAAGAAAAGCGAGCTCAAGCGTGATGGGCAGTTTGCCGGACAGGTTCTCGACGATTGGCTGCCCCGTGCGGAGTGACCGCCCGAGGTCGCCGCGCACGATGTCGGCGAGCCACGTGACGTATTGGACATAGAGCGGTCGATCGAGACCGAGGGTTTTGCGTAATTGCTCGCGCACCTCTGGCCGGAGTGAGGCTTCTGTGCCGAGCATGGCGTCGATCACATCGCCGGGGATGAGCCGAACCAACAAGAAGACAACGACGGTGATGCCGAACAAGACCGGCAGCGCAAGCACCATCCGCTTCAGGATATACCCGCCCAAGACGTCTCCCCACGAGAAGCGCCGGTGATTGGTACCCGAGGATCTGGGCTAGTTAGTCAATGGCAGCGCCGGCAAACTGAGAGTGAGGTCACCAGGTGCTGCCCGCCGCAATCGAGTCGAAAGCCAGGCTGGGGAAAGCCTCCACGGTGTCTCGCCACGATCTGGAGAATAATCCCAGATCGCGGCTGACACCATTCGCAGCGTTCCCCGCCTCGCGGCCGCCCTATGTGCCCTGATCCAGCCAGGTCTTCTTGAGGAAGATGCGCCGCCCGGTGTAGCTCTGGGTGTAGTTCTTGACGTCGGCGGTGACTGCCTCGATGTTTTCACCGACGTACCAGAAGATCGCCGGGCTTTCCTCGAGCAGAATCTGCGCCGCCTGGTCGTACAACTCGTGCCGCGCTGCCGGGTCGACCGTGGCGCGCGCTTCCTCGACAATCGCGTCATACGCCGGGTTTGAATAGGTGTAGTTCGATGGTGAATCGGTGTGCCAGGGGTTGTAGTAGTAGCCGTCAGGATCGGGATAGAAGGTGAACGCGGTGATCTTCATGTCGTAATTCCAGCCTTCGGCCCGGCTGGTATCGCTGACGAACTGACCCCACTCCAACTGAATGACCTCGGCGTCGATGCCAATCTGCGCCAACTGCTGCTGGAGGACAACCGAGGCGGCCACGAACTCCGGGTACTGAGGTGAACTGGTGATCGTGGTCTTGAATCCATCGGGGAAACCGGCCTCGGCCAGCAATGCCTTCGCCCCCTCCAGATCCCGTTTGTACGGGAGCGACTCGACCGGGATGAACCAATCGCCGTGGCCGGTCGGCATCGGTCCGGAGAGGACGCCAGCGCCGCCGACGGCCTTGTCGATCACTTCTTGACGATCGACCGCCATGCTGATCGCCTGCCGCACTCGCACGTCTGTATAGGGCTCACGGAAGGTGTTCATGAAGTGTGCGACGAGCCAGGCCTTTGGACTGCGCATCACCTGCACGGTCGGTTCTTCGGCGACGCGTTCCGCGCCTTCGACCGTCAGATAGGCGTAGCCAATCTGTCCGGACCGAAGCGCCGCGACCCGGGCATCCTCCTCGACGAGAACCTTGAACGTCACCTCATCGACGTATGGCAGCCCCTCTTCCCAATAGTTCGGATTCTTTTCCAGCGTGAAGTGGCTCTCGGGCACGTAATCCTTCATCATGTATGGCCCGGTGCCAACCGCCTGAACCTGTAGGTTCATCTCGTCCGCGGCGTTATTCTTGATAATCGCCGACCCGCGCATTGCGGCGAAGTTTGCTAGCAGGGGACCAAACGGCGCGGAAAGATTGAGCTGAACGGTGTGCGGATCGATCACATCGATCGTCTCGATCGCGTTGAACCAGGTCGCATAAGGACCGGCAGTTTCCGGATCGAGCAAGCGCTCCAGGCTGTACTTGACGTCATCCGCGGTGAACTCGCTGCCGTCGTGCCATTGAACACCCTGGCGCAGCTTCATGACGTAGGTTGTGTCGTCGGGGGTCTCCCAGCTCTCGGCAAGGCAGGGGATCACATTGAGCTCTTCGTCGTACATGGTCAGGCTTTGATAGGTATGCTCGACGCCCTGCACGGACGAGAAGTTCGAGGTCGTGTGCGGGTCCAGAGAGACGGGGTCAAGCTCCTGGGCCCAAATCATTGACCCGCCCGGGGTGGGGCTGTCTGCTTGTCCGTAGGCACTTACGGCGGCTAGCCCGTTAGCGGATGTCCCGGCATTGGCGCTCGCGCCAGATTTGCCCGCCAGAGCGGCGCCGACCGCCAGCCCTGATCCATACAAGAAGTGACGCCGGTTGATTGCCGGCATTTCACGGCGTCGGTCCGACTTGAGATCAGTCATCGTGGACCTACTCCTCTCATCACGCGCTTCGTCGCGCGCCGTGGACTGCTTTCCGGGGACCTTGTGAAGATGGGGGATCCTATCAGACCGTGGTCTTGCCCGTCAAATGCGTCCCCGTGCTTTCGCGTATCGGCCGATCAGCATTCAGCACTTATGCGTTGGGGCTGAGTGCCATGCTAGTGGCAGGAACGAATCCTGGGACGTCGGCCTACTGCCAGGGAAGATCCAGGGAGAGCGGCAGGTCGATGACCGCGGGACGCTTGGCGTCGAGTGCCTCACGCAAGGCGGGGCCGAGCTCGTCGGGTGACTGCAGCGAGAAGCCAAGGGCGCCGAAACTCCGGGCCAGCGCGGCGAAATCGGGGGTCACCAGGTCGCTGGCAAAGACGCGGCTGCCGTATCGCTTGCGCTGGTGACGACGCATCGCCTCATACCCCTGATCGTTGCAGACGATGCTGACCACATTCGCACCGGCCTGAATAGCCGTGGCAAGCTCGGCGCACGTAAAGACAAACGCTCCGTCACCACCGATGGCGACCACCTGACGCTGAGGTGCGGCCACCGCGGCGCCGATCGCGAATGGCAGCGCAGTGCCCAGCGTCCCATAGACCCAGGGGATGTGATAGGAACGGGGCGTGTAGACCGGGAAGTGACGAGCGGTCCAGTACTGGATCAGACTGTCGTTGGTGAGGATTGCGTCGCGATCGAGCGTGCCGCGCAGCGTGTCGATGACACCCATCGGGACCGGATGCTTGGCGCGCATCTCAGCATCAATCTGTTCGCACTGGCTTCGCACGTTTTCAGCCCAGGCACCATCCCCATCAGGACCCCGGCGTTCGAGCTCGGTCAAGAGCTGGGCCAGCGTCAGGCGGGCGTCGCCGACCAGCGCGAGATCCGCGGGGTAGTTCATGTCAATCACGGCGGAATCGGCGTCGATGTGGAGCACCGGCGGCAACGCCATCTGCCAGTAGGAGGTATCGCCCGCCCCAAGCCGGGAGCCAATCACTAGCAGCGCGTCCGATTCAGTCAGGAACCTGATCAAGCGTGGCTCGCCGGTCCAGCGGCCACCGACGGAGAGGGGGTGGTCACTCGGGATGGCGCCACGACCGGGCGCCGTCTCGAACACGGGAGCTTGCACCGCTTCGGCCAGCCGCAATAGTTCGGTCGTTGCGCCGGACCGGTGGACACCGGCCCCGGCAATGATGGCTGGTCGGCGGGCGCTCGCCAGCCGCTGCGCCGCCCGCCGCACGAGCGACGTGTCCGCCTCCAGACGCACGGCGGGTTCCGGACAAGAGATGGCGAGGTCACCGGAAGCGTTGAGGACATCTTGCGGGAATTCCAGAAAAGCCGGGCGGGGACGACCACTCTGGATCTCAGTCAGGCACTCAGCCACGGCGGGTGAGATGCGATCGAGCTCATGCACGCTTTCATGGTGGCGAGTCACGTTGCGGAACGTTCCACTTTGATCGGTCAACTCGTGAATCACGCCACGCTGGGTGTTGACCAGATGCGCATCGAGTTGAGAGGCGAGGTGGAGGACTGGCGAGGACTCGCTCCAGGCCTCGGCGACGGCAGTGAAGGCGTTGGTGGCGCCGGGACCGGTCGTCGTGATGAAGACGCCGGGCTTACCTGAGGTCCGGGCGTAGCCATCGGCGGCGAACCCAGCGCCTTGCTCGTGGCGGCAGAGGACGTGTTGAATACTGGGCGTCTTGCTGAGAGCATCGTAGATCGCGAGATTGTGGAGACCCGGTATCCCGAACACCGCGGTGACACCGCCCACTTGTAAGGTCTCGACAACAGCTTGACCACCCGTCTTGTTCATGCTCGAGATCCGTTTCTTCTCCGTGGTCCGGCGCTCTTAGTGGTGGTCGACCCGGGGACCAATCTCGAGCTGGCGCAGCTCCCGGACGAGCTGCGCCAGGCCTTCAGCGCCAGCGGCAAGGATCTGCTCGCCCTTTTCTCGTGTCGCTTTCGTGGGATCGCCCCGGACGCCATCCTTACTGAACGTGCTCCAATACGGCATCCAGGCAACACCTGACGCGTCCCCGGGCCGGCCGGCAACGAGATCGTTCCAGGCTGGAATGCTCTTCGTCGGATAGGGATTCATGTCTGCCTCCGCCTGGCTCATATCGACGAGCTCCGGCTTGATCGCCAGGTACATCGAGGTCTCCAGCTCGCAGGCGTGCGATGCGCCGCCGGGTGGTGAGTCGCGGATCTCGGTGAAGAGCTTGATGACGGTGTTGAGAGCCCAATGATTGACAGCCATCGCCAGGGCCTTGCCACCGGTCTCGACGACGGTGAGGCGAGCGATCACTTCACAGAAGGGGGTGTTGCTGCCGTGACCGTTGACGATCAGAATCCGGGTAAATCCGTGGTGCGCCAGGCTCTTCGTCACATCCAACACATATTTAATGAAGGTATGACCGTCGATGCTGAGCGTGCCGGGGAAGTCCATATGATGGGGACTGTATCCATGGATCACCGGTGGTACGAGCACGCACTCCTCGGCGATCAGGGCGGCGCCGCGCTCGCAAACGGTCGTGCAGAGGACGACGTCGGTATCGATCGGCAGGTGATGACCGTGATCCTCAATCGTCGCGACCGGGAGAATCGCCACCCGTCCCGCGGCGGCCGCGTCCCGCACCTCGCGCCAGGTCATCTCGCCATAGCGGTACTTGACGATCGCTCCAGAGCTCGCTGCGGTCATGACCTACTCTCCTGGGTACACCACGCTCCACCGAAGGAGCCAATGGTCGCGGCTGTGAGATAGAGCAAACGGGTTAATTCCCGTCGTCCACCGCCGGTTGACCGGTGAGTGTTGTTACATAGTTGCGCCAGATCTCAACCAGTTGATGCCATGGACTGAGGCTGAAGAATCGCACGCCACGCTGGTAATAGGAAGCTGCCGCTTCCGCCGTCGCGGCATTGACACCAACAATCCGAGAGGCGGCGACTCCCTGACCGATGATGCGGTCGATAGCGACGCGAACCTTCGGGTGGTCCGGACGGCCCGGATAGCCCATCGATTGGGCCAGATCAGAGGCGCCGATAAACACCACGTCGACCCCATCGATGGCGAGAATCGCTTCGAAATTGTCGACTGCGCGTATATCCTCGATGAGCGCCAGCACCATCGTCTCGCGATTTGCATGGGTAACGTAGTTTTCCATCGAATCGGTCAGACCGTAATCGGCGGCGCGCGAGCTTGCCAAACCGCGGTTGCCACGCGGGTGAAACTTCACCGAGCGCACCGCGGCCTCGGCGTCAGCTGCACTGCCGATTTGCGGCACCATGACTCCCTGAGCTCCGATGTCGAGCAAGCGAAGAATTTCTGATGGCGCGTTGTGCGAAGCCCGGACGAGGGGTGTGACCCCCGCGGCCTCGGCAGCACGAACAAGATGCTCCGCCGCCTCAAACCCCACGTGACCGTGCTCAGAGTCGATCAAGACGTAGTCAAATCCGGCGAGCGCCGCCAGATCAACGAGCACGGGCGCCGCCACGGGCACGATCAGTCCCGCGACGGCATCACCGGAGGCGAGCTTGCCGCGGGTTGCATTGGGACGCATGAGTCATCCTCCGTTTCGTGTGCACCTCAACGGGTATCGGGAAATCGGACCAACCCGGTTCAAACCGGTCGCGTCTTCACTGCCCTGAGCGCCCCTTCAAAGGCCTCGAGTGTCCGCGCGATCTCTTGCTCACCGTGAACGGTGGAGACATAGAACTTGGCCCCCGGTGTATGAAAGAGACCACGATCCAACAGTTCCAGGCCGAACTGCCAGGCTAGCGCGGCATCAGCGGCACTGCTGTCCTGGTGATTGCGGATCGGGCGCTCCGTGAAGAAGACCTGGAAGACCGGCCCTTCGCCAGGCGCCTGCACCGGCATACCGAGGTCGCGCCCCAGCGTCTCGATCCCTTGACGCAAGCGATTGCCGGTTGCGAAGAGCCGCTCGTACACCCCTGGCTGGCGCATCTCGTTCAATGTAGCCAGCCCGGCGACGGCGGCAACGGGATTGCCGCTGAGCGTCCCTCCGAGATAGGCGTATGAATCGGAACCACGCCGCGCCGGATCACTCAATGCGAGCACATCCCGCCGGCCGCAAACGGCCGCAATCGGGTACCCGCCACCAATGGCCTTGCCGTATGTCGCAAGGTCAGGCTCGACGCCGTAATACTCCTGAGCGCCACCGTACGCCAGCCGGAACCCGGTCACCACTTCGTCGAAGATGAGGAGGACGCCATGGTCGCGGGTCGCGTCGCGCAGGGATTGAAGGAATCCGGGCGCCGGTGGGATCCCCCGCTGTAACGGCTCAACGATCACCGCCGCAAGCTCATTGGCGTTTTCGGAAATCATGCGCCGGGCCGCATCGGGGTCGTTGAACGGCGAGACAAGAATCGTTGCCGAGACTGGAATGGGAATTCCAGCCGAGTCGGATCGCGGGCGATCTTCACCGTCTCGCAACCCATTGATGGCGCCGACAAGCGCGTAGTCGTGAGCACCGTGATACCCGCCCTCGAACTTCAATACGGTCGATTTTTCCGTGAAGGCGCGAGCCAGGCGCAGGGCGTGGAAGGTTGCCTCGGTTCCGGTCGAAACGTATTTGATCGCCTCGCCGCACGGGACAGCGTCGACGATCTCATGGGAGAGCTCAATGATCGGTTCGTTCAAGGTGTAGAACGTCGACCCCTTGGCGACCTGGCGCTGGACCGCCTCGACAACCGCGGGATGAGCGTGTCCGAGCATCATCGGACCAGAGCCGAGGACATAGTCGATGTACTGGTTCCCCTCGACATCCCAGAGGTACGGGCCGTTTCCGCGTGCGATAACCATCGCCTGGTCCGGCGGGAGTTGAAATAACCCGAGACACGCTCCAGGCATGATTTCTTCCGCTCGGGCGATGAGCTCGGCATTTCGCCCTAGCCGGTTTTGGATGGCAGTCATCTTCATCCCTTCTCTCCGCCTCCGTTGCGCCATGGATTGAGTTTGCCTGGCGAGAACAGCTCCCTCTGTTGCACTTCCTCCTAATTCGATTACTGGTGATCGATGATCGCGCGAGTCATTTCAGGACAATGGGCTGGACCCGAGGAAGATATCAAACTTGACCGTGTTCCGCGTCCAGGTCGAGCAGCCGGGCAGATCACATCTCATCAGAAATCCGGTAGCTTTCCGGGCGATAGGTGATCACGCGCGAGCAGGAAGGACTGGGATGCGAACGGTCTCGCTCGATGAATTTTCCATTGCTGATCTTCCAGCCGGTAGCCGAGAGCGGCTGCTGCTTGCCGCGCTTCCTGGACTAGTCGGGCCCGTCAGTCTGCCTGCGCTGGTCGCACGAGGACAGGAAGGGCGGACACTCCTCGCCATTGCGGGAGTGCATGGCGACGAGTACGAGGGGATGGAAGCGATACGCCTCCTCTTCGATGAGCTCGATCCGGTCAAGATGCGCGGGACCTTCATCGGTCTCCCGATCGCGAATCCTTTTGCCTACGAGGCCCGGGCACGGGTCGCCCCCCTCGCTGTCGATGGACTCAATCTGGCGCGCGTCTTCCCGGGCGACTCTGGGGCCAGCGCGAGCCGCGTGCTGGCCAGAGCCCTCCTCGATTTCGTCGTGGCGACCTTGACGACCGACGACCTCCTGATTGACTTCCACAGCGGGAGCGCCGATGTAGCGTTCGCGCCGATGAACGGGTTCCGCGATATCCCCGGTCCAGCCCGCGCTCGGTCGGAGGAAGCTGCCCGTCACTTCGGCCTGCCCAACCTCTGGTGCATCCCCGATTCCCCTGGACCGTTGAACGCTGAGTCCTCCCGATTGGGGATTCCGACTCTCGGGACCGAAACAACAGGACGCGCTGGCTGCAATCCGGAGGACACCGCGGCGTATCTGGCGGGGCTGCGGAATATCCTGGCCTTTCTGGGCATTTTGCCAGGACGGCGCTCGTCACGGGATTCCCGGCCGGCTCGGAAAACCGTCAATGTCGTTGCCCCAACGACGGGCTTCCTCCGGGCGAGCAAGCGATTGCACGACCACGTCATGGCCGGGGAAGAGCTCGGCGTTATCATCACCCCGTTCGGTGACCCTATGGCCACTATTTGCTCGCCGGTCTCCGGCACGGTATGGGCAGCCCGTTCCATGCCGCCCGTCCGTATTGGTGAGCTGACGTTCATGATCGCTCTCCCTGAGGGACGCCCATACAGCCACCAAGACTCGACGCAGACCCGCACAACGGAGGCGGCACATGGTTGACACTGCCCCGCGAGCCGGGGTGCTCGCGGCGAGCATCTATGCTCGGTTAGGGGTACGCACCATTGTCAATGGGCGTGGCGCGACGACGGCGGTCGGCGGGACGCTGATGCCGGGGGAGGTCACCGCCGCGATGGCGGAGGCGGCGACGGCGTTCGTGGTCCTTGATGAACTGAACGCCAGGGTGGGCGAGCGGATAGCCGAAGTCACCGGCGCGGAGGCGGGCTATGTGACATCCGGTTCGGCGGCCGCTATGGCGCTCGCGGCGGCGGCGTGCATCGCCGGGACTGACCCCGAGCAGGTCCGGCGGCTTCCTGACAGCAACGGGAAGCGCAACGAGATCGTCATCCACCGCAGCCACCGGATCAACTACGATCAGATGTATCGGGTCGGGGGTGGTGTGCTCGTCGAGATCGGCCTGCCAGACGCGACCGAGCCACGGGAACTGGAGCGGGCGATCACCGAGCGAACCGCGGCCGTGGCCTATCATGATTCCCGCAATACTGGCCCGGTCGCGCTCGATTTTGCGACGGTGGTGGCGATAGCCCACGACCGGGGCGTCCCCGTGATCGTGGATGCTGCCTCGACTCTGCCACCCGTCGACCATCTACGTCGCTGGATCCGCATGGGCGCGGATCTTGTGATCTACAGTGGCGGCAAGGGGATCCGCGGGCCGCAGGATTCCGGGTTCCTCGCCGGACGCGCTGACCTGATCGCCGGGGCTCGCGCCAACGGGAATCCTCACGCCGCAATCGGCCGGGGGATGAAAGTCAGCAAGGAGGCAATGGTCGGCCTCTGGGTGGCCCTCGACCTCTTCATGCGGCACGACCATGAAGCCGACTTTGCCGCGCATACCGGCCAGGCCGAGACGATCCGTGACGGCCTATCCGGCCGCAGCGATCTCCGCTGCGAGATCGAGGGCGACTGGGAGCTATGGCCGGCGCCAGTTGTGCGAGTCTTTCCGGCCGGAGATGCCTGGTCACCCCAGGCGGTGAGCGACGTGCTGATAGCAGGTCACCCATCGGTTCATGTCAACGCCGAGTCCCATGCCCTGATGATCAGTACCCACTGCTTACGACCGGGAGACGAGAACATCATCGTCGAGCGCCTGCATATGGTGCTCGACGGCGCATCGATTAGGGCATGATTGCGGAGGTGACCAATGCTCATTCGTCCACCCTCTGGTAAGAAGGTGCTGTGGCAGGAAATGTCTCGCCACGAGCTGTTGGCCGCGCTGGAGAACCACCCGGTCGTGATTGTCCCGGTCGGCTCCATCGAGCAGCACGGACCTCACTGCCCTCCGGACGTCGACATCAGCATCCCCTACCATCTAGCGATCCACACCGCGGACGCAATTGACGACTTCCCGGTGATCGTTGCCCCGCCGGTCATGTACGGCTTCACCCACTACAACATGGGCGAGGTCGGCACGATCACGCTCGGCCTGGAGGTCTTCATCGCCGTGCTCTGTGATGTCTGCCGGAGCATCTGGGCTAATGGGTTCAAGCGGATCATTATGGTTAACGGCCACGGCGGCAACCAGGCGCCGACCTGGGCCGCCTCGGTCAAGCTAGCCGAGGAAGACGTCTGGGCGCTGGCGATCACCTACTGGAACATGGCTCAGGACGAATTGGCCGCCTGGAGCGAGGCGGACGCCGGGAGCATCGGCCACGGCGGTGAATGGGAAACGAGTCTTCAGCTCTATCTCCGACCCGAGCTCGTCGACATGACCGTCGCGGTCAAGGACGAGTGGCGGCGCCACTTCAGCGAGGCCGTCCAGCGCTATGCCGTCTTCCCGGAGCGCCGCCGTGAGATGGCGCACGGCGTGATGGGCGACCCGTTCGTCGCCTCGGCTGAGAAGGGCGAGCGGCTGTTCAACGTCCTGGTCGACCGACTAGTCAACCTCGCCCGGGAGTACCACGAGGCCGAGCCGCCCGGTTACCGGGAATTCGGCAGCCATTGCCCATGAGGGGATGAGGTTTAAGAGCGGGTGTCGCCGCTCCTCCCGTCCCAGGAGCCCAGGATGGAGCCCGGCCCACGACCGCCGGACGATCCTATCCCGTAAGTTGTTCTGGGTGGCGTTGATCGGGGCTTCCTGGCGCAATATTCACGAGGCCGGTGCCCGCGGCGTCTTCGCCCGCTACAGCTTTTGCCCTCTCGGACCTCCTCCTACGAATCTCCTGCCCCAAAATTGGTCCACAGATAATGGGAGTCCTCGAAGGGACGGGCGACAATGGTTGAGCGCCGCAGCCCGTTCAGCCCGCAATCTCCCAGCCTTCGCCCGCTGAAGTGCAGCGTAGGGAAATCGGGGTGTGATTGTGCAACCTCTACGAGCTGGGCGATTCGTACCTCCGCACCTTCACACCGGAGCAGCTGGCCTGCTCCTACCCCTGCCGCACCTGGTTCGATCGCGGCATCGTCGCCGTCGGCTCCTCCGACGTGCCGGTGGTCGACTGCGACGTGCTGGTCAACCTCCGCTCGGCCGTCACCCGGCTGACGCAGACCGGGCAGCGGATGGGGCCTACCCAGGGGGTCACCATCGACGAGGCACTGCGGATGTTCACGATCAACGGCGCCTTCGCCTCCTTCGAGGAGAAGATCAAAGGCACCATCACCCCCGGCAAGCTGGCGGATCTGGTGGTCCTCTCAGGGGATCCCCGGGCTATCCCGGCGGAAGACCTGCCGTCGCTGGCAGTCGAGATGACGGTGGTTGATGGACGGGTGGCATTCGAACGTTGAGAGACAAAGCTCGATCATAGGACTCGCCTTCGCTCCTGACGCGCCGCACTGCCCCCCGCCCTCGGCGAGTCACTCAGCCCCCTCGCCTCGCCCTGGCTCGCGATCACAACCCGCATTGCTGCCATACGTTCAGGGAAATTACCCATCCTCCGTTCGATAAGTCGCATGCTAGAATCGAGCCCGAGTTACCACATGAACCGCGAGCCCCTTGCCTGGCGTGGCGACCTCGTTGTCGTGCATCGCGAACGTGTGGCAGACGGATCTGTACGCGGAGGTCTGGAGGAATATCGATGTCCGGCTGGATTCGTGGAGCAGTGTCGGCATCTCTGCTGGCAATGCTGTTTACCTTCGTGGCGCCACTCGCGCCGAACGCTTTGGCTACGCCATCGGTGCAGTCGGATGCGGCTGAATTCCGCATGATCGTCGGGGAGCCGAGCAGTCTCGACCCCAATATTGCGACGGACTTCTCGATTTATGTCACCTCCCAACTCTTCGATACTCTCTATCGTCTCCAGGATGACGGATCCCTGAAGATGCTTGGTGCGGAGAGCTATGAAGTCTCTGAAGATGGTCTCGTCTGGACATTCAAGCTGAATCCCGATGCAAAATGGTCGGACGGTCAGCCGGTAACCGCCGATGACTGGGTCTACTCCTGGTTGCGTGCGCTTTCGCCGGAGCTTGGCAGCGGCGTCGGCACCTTCCTGACCGCGATCAAGGGCGCGTCCGATTACACCGCGGGCACGATCACCGATCCGGCCGAAGTCGGTCTCCGGGCTGTCGATCCGTTGACATTCGAGATCACGATGGCCCAGCCGTCGCCACAGTTCGAGGCCGTCGCCGGGCTCCCCTACCTGACACCGGTGCCGCGGCACGTCATCGAGGAGTTCGGTGAGGAGTGGACGGAGGCTCCCAATCTGGTGTCCAACGGCCCGTACAAGCTCGAAGCGTGGGATCACGACCAGCAGATCGTGCTCGCCCGCAACGAGAACTACGGCGGCGAGGCTCCAGCCATAGAGCGCGCTGTCCTGACCATCGCTACCGGCGATCCCTGCGTGGCCCAGGTTCAGGCCTACGAGGCGGACGAAGTCGATTTTGCCACCTGTGTCCCCTCCCAGGACATCGCCCGCATGCGAGATCAGTACCCGGATGAGTTCTCCCTGCAGCCCCTCTCGGCGACCATCTTCCCGGTCTTCGACAATCGTCAGGAACCGTGGAACGATGTCCGCGTCCGCCAGGCCTTTAGCCTCGCGATCGATCGCCAGGCCATCGTCGATGTTCTGACCGAAGGCACATCAGAACCGGCGCCAGTCCTCGTTCCTGAGGGAATCGTCGGTCGTGATGTCAGCCACGCGCTGACGGGTACGGTCGATGACGCCAAGCAACTCCTGGCCGACGCCGGCTACCCCGACGGCGCGGGGTTTCCGGAGTTCACCATCACCGCCTCGTCGGCACGCGGCCGCAAAGAACTCGCTGAGCTGATCCAGCAGATGTGGAAGGACAACCTCGGTGTGACGGGCACGGTTGAAGTGCTCGAAGAGAATGCCTTCCGCGCCTGGGTCAACGCCCGCAAGGACGAGCCATACGACATCCAGATCAATGGCTGGTACACGGACTACGTCGACCCCAACAACTGGTACAAGGAGGTCTTCGTCGACGACTACCGGAACATGCACTTCACCAACGAGGAATTCGTCAGCCTGGTCGATCAGGCTGCCTACGAGCTCGACGAGGGCAAGCGGGCCGAGCTCTTCACCCAGGCCGACGCGATTCTCGAACGTGAGGTCCCAGCCATTCCGGCCTACTATTTGACCGACATCCAGCTCCGCAAGCCGTGGCTCCAGGGGCTGGGTCATACAGACGTGCTCGGCCTCTTCTACATTGCTGAGGCGAGCATTACGGACCAGTAGGACGAGAGAATCCCGCGTGGAGGGGCAGGTTCGCTGTCCCTCCATGCCGAGTTGCCAGGGCGAGCGGTCGCTTCGCTCGAACTGGTGTCGCATGACGCCCCGAGGATCTCACATCGATGCTGCGCTACGTCTCGCGCCGCACTCTGGCCATCATCCCGACGTTGTTGGTGGTCTATACGGTCGTCTTCTTTATTGCCCACGCCACGCCGGGCACGCCCTGGGACATGACCAGCGAGCGGCCCGTGGCGCCCCAGGTTGAGGAAAACCTCAATCGCAAATACAACCTCGACGCACCGCTGCCGCAGCAGTACGTGACGTATCTGGCCAATGCCTTGCGGGGCGATTTCGGTCCGTCCTACCGCAGCCGCTCGCAGTCGGTCTCCGACATCATTCGGGAGTTTCTGCCGGTCTCGCTCCAACTCGGCGCCGCGGCCATGCTCCTGGCGGTGATCGTCGCGCTGCCGCTGGGCGGCCTCGCGGCGGTCCGCCGCGGCACCTGGGTCGATTGGATCATCGTCTCCCTGACGACGATGGGGATCTCCCTGCCATCGTATGTCGTGGCGTCGGTCCTGATCGTGGTCCTCGGTGTGAAACTTGGCTGGGTGCCGACCATCGGCTGGGATGGGCTGTTCACCACGAGCTCGATCGTGCCAATCATCGGTCTCGCTTTGGCGCCCCTTGCCGCATTGACCCGCTATTTTCGGGCCAGCATGATCGAGGAGATCCATCGCGACTACGTGCGGACCGCACGAGCGAAGGGCTTGTCGGAACGTGCGGTCGTCGGCGGTCATATGGCGCGCAACGCGCTCATTCCGGTGGCGACAGTGGCTGGAGTCTATTTCTCCTACGTGCTGATGGGATCGTTCTTTGTCGAAACCATAGCCGGGGTGCCGGGACTGGGACGCTACTTCGTCATCTCGGTTGCGGCGCGTGACTATCCGGTCATCATCGGCACCACACTTCTCTACGCCGCGGTTGTGATGGTGGTCAACATTCTGGTCGATATCTCCTACGCCGGCCTCGATCCGCGCATCCGCTATGGCGAGTAGCCCCGTCGTAACTATGCCGATCGAGCCAGCGGCGCCACTGCTGGCGCCGCCTCGACGCCAGACGGCAGTTGGCTGGCAAATCGCTTCCAGTATCCGCCGCAACCCAGCGGCTATCTTGAGCCTCGTCGTCCTGCTGATCGTCACGATCGCCGCAATTTTCGCCACCTCGTTGCCCTTCACCTACGATTATCAGGACATGCGGCAGCGGAACTCCCCGCCCTCCCAGGAGCATCTCCTCGGCACAGATCAGCTCGGGCGGGACGTGCTCTCGCGCCTCGCCTATGGCGCGCGCGTCTCGATGACGGTCGCCGTCGCGGCTACCCTGTTGACCCTGATCATCGGTGTGGTCGTCGGCTCGATCGCCGGCTACGTCGGTGGCCGCACTGATTCGCTGATCATGCGCTTCGTCGATGCCATGTATGCCTTCCCTGATCTCCTGTTCGTGATCCTGGTCAGCGCCCTCGTGCGTGGGCAGCTCAGCGGTGATGTGACCGGTTGGCAGTCAGTTGCCTCCGTCATCGACCGAGCGTCCAGCGGCCTCTTTCCGGTCTTCCTCGCCCTCGGGCTGACGAGCTGGTTGACGACGGCACGACTGGTGCGGGCGCAACTCCTGTCGCTGAAGCACCGGGAATACGTCCAGGCCTCGCGCGGCGCGGGCGCGCGGAGCGGCTTCATCCTGCGCAAGCATCTCCTGCCGAACACGCTCGCCCCACTCATCGTGGCGGCGACTCTCGCGATTCCAAACGCGATACTGCTGGAGGCCGGTCTCAGCTTTATCGGGTTGGGCGTGCAACCGCCAACACCGAGTTGGGGCATCATGATCTCCGACGGCGTCGCCTCGCTGCGGTCGTTTCCCCACCTGATGCTGATTCCCGCGCTGACGATCGGGTTGACGCTTCTCGCGTTCAATGTCCTCGGCGACGCCCTGCGCGATGCCGTCGATCCGCTCTTGCAGCGCTCTCGATAGCGTCTCGAAGGGAGTCTCGAATCTCGTGAATGTCGCACACGATCCCGATATCACCGCGCTCCATCAGGATGCGCTGTATCTCGACGCCGCCGTACCGCTCGTGAACCCGCGTCTGTTGCCAACGTACCTGCCGGAGCTTCGCCAGGGCGGGGTCGACGCCATTCTGACGACGGTCGCGTCACTGGAGGATTGCCGTTACGCCGTCGGCGCGCTCGCCGACTGGCATCACCTGGCCCATTCGGGTCAATACCCGATTCGTCTGGCGACCACTGTCGCCGATTTTCGTCAGGCCAAGCAGAGCGGCGAGCTCGCCGTCGGACTCCATTTTCAGGGCGGCAATCCCATCGAGGCCGATCTCGATCTCATCGACGCCTTTCACGCCCTCGGCGTGCGGGTCTTCCAATTGACGTACAACGCCCGGAACTTCATCGGCGATGGGTGTTTGGAAGACGCGAATGCGGGGCTGAGCACGTTTGGCCGGAAGGCGATCCGGCGCCTGGATGAGCGCAAGATCGCCATCGATATCTCTCACGTCGGGGAGCGGACCAGCCTCGAGGCAATCGACCTTGCCTCGGGACCCGTGGTTGCCACGCATGCCAATGCTCGCACGGTCTGCGACAGCCCACGTAACCTGACAGACGAGCAGATCCGTGCGGTTGCGGCATCCGGCGGGGTGATTGGTCTGTGCGGCTTCCCCGCGTTCGTCTCGCCGTCTCCAATACCAACCCTGGAGCAATTGATCGATCACGCCGACTACATCAGTGATCTCGTCGGGTCTCAGCACGTCGGGCTTGGTCTTGACTTCGCGATCGAGGACGAGGATGACTACGACTACTTCGGCTACGACCCTCGTTACTACCCGCGCCCACCCTGGACCTGGCCAACCGGGCTGGGTGATTTCTTCCTCGATGCTCCCAGGATCACCGCCGCGCTGAAGCACCGCGGCTACACGGACGACGAGGTGCGCGGCATCCTCGGTGAGAATTTCCTGCGGGTCTTCGAGCACATCTGGGGCGGGTGATCTCGCGTGTGTTTGGCTCTGTGAGATAGCCAGGGGAGTGCGCTCGTGCGACGGAAGTTCGATCTCGGGGCAACGATGCGAGACGGCGTGCGCCTCTCCGCGGATGTCTACCTGCCTGATGACGAGACCGCGGCTCCCGCGATCCTCGTGCGCACCCCGTATGACAACACCCGCGCTGACTTCGTCAGCTGGGCACCGCGTTTCACGGCGCATGGCTATCCAGTTGTTATCCAGGACACACGCGGTCGTGGCGATTCCGACGGCGTTTTCACTCCCTGGCTCGACGATTTCGACGACGGCTACGACACCGTCGAGTGGGTCGCCGCGCAGGACTGGTGCAACGGCAAGGTGGGCATGCTCGGCGGCTCGTACATGGCCTGGGTGCAGTGGACCGCCGCCGCGCGCAAGCCACCACATCTCGTCACACTGGTGACAGCGGGCAGCCCAGGACGATGGTTCCGAGACTGGCCCTATCGCTTCGGCGCCTTCTGGGCGGAGGACTACGTCGAGTGGGTCAATCGCGTCTCGGGCCGCTCCTATCAACAGCAAACGCTGATCGACTGGAATGATCTGCACGAGCATCGTCATCCGCGGACGATGGACATCACGCTGGGCCGGCCAATGCCGCACTGGCAGGAGTGCCTGGACCACACGACGCTGGATGATTTCTGGCAACGGTTAGCGATCACCGGCTACGAGGAGATGGATTTCCCCGCGTTGCACATTACGGGGTGGTTTGATGGTTGCGCCCCGGGATCGTTTCATCACTTCCGCGAGATGGTTGCCGCCTCCCCAGCGTCTCGTGATCAATCATTGTTGGTTGGAGCCTGGGGTCATGGCGGGGCCTGCACCACCGGACGCGCGATCGAAGGCGCGTTCGATCTTGGCCCCGAGGCGTCGATCGACTTGCCGGCAGTCTGGCTCGCCTGGTTCGACCGCTGGCTGCGCGGCGTCGACAAGCGACCCTATGCCCCCCGTTCGCTATTTCGCCATGGGCGTGAATGCCTGGCGCGACGCGGATGCCTGGCCACCGAGCGATGCCAGCGAGCGCACGTTTTACCTCGCCGCAGACGGATTGCTTTCTGCCGAACCACCCACGACGTCGTCCAGCCGGTCATTTGACTACGATCCGGCAAGTCCGACCCCCGGTAGCGAGCACCTCTCGTCGGAACCCCTCGACGATTGGTCACCGCGCGATCTGGGCTTTCCTGGAACGCCGATCGGATGTCCTGGTCTACACCAGTGAGCGGATGGAAGATCCGCTCGAGATTGCCGGACCGGTCCATCTCCTGTTGCAGGCATCGAGCAGTGCTGTCGACACGGATTTCGCGGCTATCCTTGCCGACGTCGATCCGGACGGCCAGGCGATCTTTATCAGCCACGGCATTCTGCGCGCATCGTTTCGGGAATCACTGTCCCACCCGACGCCACTCGTTCCCGGCGAGCGCTACAGCTTGCCGATCGAGATGGCCGATCTCGGGCACGTATTTCTCCCGGGCCATCGGCTCCGATTGATCGTTACCTCGTGCCTCTTCCCGTATTACCATCCAAATCCGAACACCGGCGCGAGCTACGGTGAGGAGAGAGACGGCGACTACGCGGTCGCCTCCCAAACGGTCTTTTCTGACCCTGCGCGCCCCTCCCGCCTGACGTTCTTCGTTCGATCCGCCGCCAGCAATTAGTGGTCTGCTCAGGGAGTACACCTCCCGCATCAGACGAACATCTAACTCCCCTATCAGCCGATCACCCTGCCACCCTCGTACCATACTGACTTCGTGCGGCAATTCGGCCGCGAATACCCAATGTCCCCGGAGGGAATCGATGCCTAAACTGACCTGGATTGGCCACTCGGCCTTCCTGCTCGAGGACGACGACGGCAATGTCGTGGTCATCGATCCGTTCATCGAGGACAACCCGGCCACGGCAGTTGACCCCAAGTCCTTGAAGCCGAGCACTATCCTGCTCACCCACGCCCACAACGATCATGTCGGGGATACGGTCGACCTGGCGGAATGGAACGACGCGAAGGTGATCTGCACCGTGGAGCTTGGCGATTGGCTGGAGTCGCAGGGCGTGCGCGATGTGGTCAGCGGCAACCACGGGGGAACCATTGCCTTCACTGGCGGCACGGTCAAATTCACCCAGGCCTGGCATAGCTCCTCATATTGGGATGGCCAGAATAAGGTTGCCAACGGCATCCCGGCCGGGTTGATCGTCCGCTTCGGGGGGCGCACCTTCTACTTCGCCGGCGACACGGCGCTCTTCGGCGACATGCGGCTCATCGGCGACGAGGGTATCGACGTCGCTATCCTCCCCATCGGGGATCACTTCACCATGGGACCGGATGATGCCGCCCGCGCCGCCGAGTTCGTCGGCGCCAGCACGGTGATCCCTTGCCACTACAACACCTTCCCCCCGATCCGGCAGGACCCGGAGGCATTCCGCGCCAAGGTCGCGCAGCGGGCGCCAGACACGCAGGTCGTCATCCTCTCCCCCGGAGAGTCGTTTGATGTCTGAGGTCGTTGCCGGTGAAATCCGGACCGAATGGGCCACGTCCATCCGTAGGGGCGACGCAGGCGTCGCCCGCGTCGATCCACCACGTATGCTCGCGGCTGGCAGCCCAGTTTCCAGATCGTTCCGAATCGGTTGGGAACGTGGGCGACGCGGGCGTCGCCCCTACTGCCACATTTGGGACTACGACGATTCATCAATCAACGACCGCCGACCCGGCCACTGGCGACGAGACCTGGCACGGTGATGGCAGAGGGCGAATCCGGCGCTCCGGATGCGGCGACCTCTCCCTGGGATGCGGAGTTGAAGCGGACCGCATTCCAGAAAAAGGCCGTCAGCCGCATGCCGCCGGGCGCGGTGCTCGACCTGTCAATTGCATTCTTCTCGGAGCGCGGCTACCGGGCTGGCCGCACCGGGCGTCCGAACCAGGTCTTCGTGATGGGTAAGGCCGAGGGCATCCTGCCGCGGGTCACCGGCGAGATCAGCGCTCGCTCTGACGTCGGTAAGCCTGGTGTCACCCTCGTGACCCTCGACGCCGCCGGTGAGCGCCTCGGCCCGCTGATGGAAGAGTTCTACCGGCATCTACGGACCGTTGGCCGCCGGCAATCAACACCTTCATAGGGGAGCAACGTGGCGCGCACCGCGTTGCATGCTGATGGCTCGATCAGGTCTAGACCTCTGGCAGATCCGTCCAACACGCGGCCTGAGCCTCTATGCAACTACCGGACGGGTCCGTTCTTAGCGATTCCAGGATCGCATGCAGCTGTATGACGATCGTCTTGCGGCACGCCGTATGCTGTGGACAATAGGGCTACCGGCGCGGGTCGGTTGCCCGCACCGAACACGATGGCATCTCGTGAAAGGTGTACTCCACCATGAGCGACGTCGGGCAGACGAGGACCATCAGTCTCGGGACCATGCGGCAATGGAAAAGCGGTCTGGAGCAACTTGGCGCCGAGGGCGACCTCGATCTTCTGCGAGCGGTCGCCGAGCAGCGACAGCGGCAGGAAGCAGGGGATACCACCAACATGCTCACCGCCGAGCAGATTGGTCTCATCGAGGGTCTCACTGGCGTCAAGTGCGAGTACGAGGAGCCCTAGACCGGCCCGACCGCGACAACTCAGATACTGGAAAGCGTCCGGGGATCTCTGCCGTCGACCCTGCGCACCATCCGGTGGGACTGACCGCCCCGCCGCGTGGTGCTGTTGATCGTCCCGGTAAGGCCAAACCAAACGATCCTGACCAGGAGAGATCTGTCGATGGCGCTCCTGGGTGGTGATATCCCCGCGGCGTCGAGGTCGAGCTGGGCAAGGAGAGAGACGATGACGGGCCGGCATCGCGCCATGGGACCGGGCGCGTGACCGGCCCGCAGCGTACGATCAGCGCCGCGATCTTCAAGGTCTGGTACGAGGAACTGGAGGCGATCGTGGCGCAGGACCCGGACGACGTGGCTCCCGGCAACCAGCATAGCGCCGTGATGCTGCTGCACGATCTCATCGGTATTGGGCTGCGGAGCGGGGCCGTGTTGCCGGTGGTTATCCACAGCAGTGGACCAAGCAGTCACGCCCATCTCATGTTTCGCTACACCCTGGACTCGGCGTTCGACTGGGGTGGAGAGATCGCGCTCATGCCGGATTCAGGGTACGTCGCTCTCCAGGCAGAGCCGTTCATTGCGGAGATCACGGCGGCGACCGGCATCCCGGAGCACGCTGACCTCTAGTGCGGCAATGTAACTTCGTGTCATCCCGACGAACTGCACGTGCACGTTGCAGGAAGGATGTCGTTCCACGGCCGAGGACGCGCGCTGGGACGAGATTCCGCGCCTTCGCCAGCGCCCGGCAGGACACATTGGCGTGACGCTCTTCGGTGCGGTCTCATCTCACGAGAGGAGTCTCTGCAACTATGCGCGACGATAGACCCACGGTCATGGCATCGACATTCCGCGCCTGGTGGCAGAGCCTCGCCGATCAGGATCCCGATCTCATCACCCCGGGAAATACCCTCGAGGCACAAGAGCTCTGGGCCACCCTCGTCAGGATCGGCAAACGCAATGGGGCCGTGATCGTGGAGCATCCGGACGACGACTCAACCGTTGGCGGGTGGCCAGAGCTGGATCCAGACTTCGACTGGAATGGGGACATCGCCATCGGCGTTGACGCGCCAATCGCAGAGTTCGAGCGCGCCACCGGCATCTCTGATGAAGAGCCATTGGCATGAGCGGATCAGGCGACACGGCATCACGAGACCCGCGTCTCGCATGTTCGATCATCGGCGGCGACTAATGCCGGCTTGGCTCGGCTGGACAGTTGGCTACGCCCTCGCCGTCTGGGTCATTGACACTGCCCACTTCCTGGCCGGGTCATGGCTGAACCAGGCGGGTCAGCGCGTGCAGGAGCTCGCCGCGGTGGCTCGCTTTCTCATTCCACTCTTAATTGCCTTCCTGATCGGCATCCGGCTTCGCGCCTGGTGGTGGGTGCTCGGTCCCTTTGTGGCCGTCACTGTGCCAACGCTCACAGTCGTCATTGCCGCCTACCTGAAACGGTCGCCAACCGACCGCCGGCAGGCGTTTGGGGGTGTGATCTTCGGGATCTGGGCGATAGTGATCGATGCCGCGGCAGCCGCCTTCGCCGCCTTCGCTGGTGTCGTGGTTGGCCGGTGGTGGTCGGGCGGTTGAGCGCCGCACCGCTGGTAGAGCTCAGCGGCCCCCACCACGCCGGTTCTGCCATCGCCCCACACGAACGCCGTCACGGCCCCAATGATGGCCTCCTCGATCAGTGTGGGACTAGTGCTGGCGTCGAGCATGGGGCCCTGCCCTTCCATAATATTGCTTACCGCATTCGTCGCGGGATAGGGCATGGTCCACCATCACCAAGAGCCACCCGAACTCCTCTCAGCCGTGCCTTTGATCCGAGATCCGGGTGATGACCGCTGGAGATGCGCCACTGCCGTGACCGTTACCGCGCCTTGCCTCCCGTTAACCTTTGCAGCCTTTGCGATCTTCCATAACGACCAGACAGCAGTTCTGGGCTCCACACCCGCCACCCAGCAGCGCAGGTGCTCCACACCCGCCACTCAGTACAGCGATCACCCGGATGCCGTGTCTCCCTCAGCCGGCGCAAAGGCCCACGGAGAGAGGCGCTTTGTCTCCCCCCACGGACCTTTGCGCCATCGGCCAATCACCACTGGTTGCGGTCCCTAGCCGTTGACGCTATGTGGAACCGGTCTCAGGAGATTGTGCCCGCGCGGCCTTGACGCGTTCGAAGAACGCGAAATCGGCCGCTTGCGGTGCAAGCATGTTTCCTTCAAAGGCGCCTCGTTCGTAGTTGGCGCCGATCGCCGCCGCCAGCTCAGGGTACTGCTCGTAGCCGCGCACCGTGCGCGCAGTCAACTCGTCGGCACGCGCGCCCAGCGCTTGCGCCTCGGCACTAGCGGGATCGAGCTCGTAGTTGGCGCGGACCTCGGCCAGAAGTGCGGTCCACCCTTGCTCGATGAACTCGATCTCCTCCCGTGGCATCGCCTTCCCGGCAGCCTCGAACTGCTTCATCTGCTCCGGTGTGTAATAGGTCTCCATCGTTTCCTCTCGTCGCGTCAGACCGGCGCCAACCGCCTCCGACGCCTCGATGACGAGCTGCCAGGACCACTCCCCCGTCGCCAGGCGCTGGTCGACCAGCTCGCCGACGGCAGCGGAGATGCGTTCCAACTCCTCGATCCGGTCGCGCAGCGCCTGCCGCTGCACGCGGAAGTGAGGCGACCAGATCGAAATCGGTCCGGTCCAGCAGCTCACCAATGCGTTTCAAGGGGAAGCCCAGATAGCGCAGGGTCAGGATCTGCTGCAAGCGCAGCAGATCAGATTCCCCGTACAACCGGTAGCCCCCGGTGGAGTGCAGTGCCGGGCGCAACAGCCCGATCCGGTCGTAATGATGCAGCGTCCGGACCGAGACCCGCGTCAGCGTGGCCACCTCTCCGACGCGGTAGTTGCGCCCCATGCGTCACCTCCTGATCAGGAGGATACGGCCTGACGTTACGTCAGGGTCAAGACCTGATCATGAGCTTTTCGGATTCAGGCGTCCGGCGTTTAATCCGAGGTCGCTGGCAGCCATAGCAGCGGTCCATCCAGCGTGGTGACGGAGAGGGCACACTCGCTGATGGCCGTCATTTGTCCAAACCCGGTGCCGCAGATGATTGCGAGTGACCCGTCACTCGCACCAGCGCAGTCCACAGTCGTCACGCCGCTGACGTCGAGTGCGCCCTCATCAACGCCGTCGTCACTCGTCAGCGGCCGCACGTACTCGAACGCGCACTCCCGCTCGCCTGTGGTCTGCCATTTCCCGAGTTCGGAGCTGGCCTGCACCTGCACTTCGCCAGTCCCGGGCAACGCGGGCATCACCGGCGAACCGTGGACCTCGACCGCGCCACCGTTGCTACGATGCCGGCGTCGCGGCGGCGACCGGCTCAACCGGGACGATCGTGAAGTCGATCCAGTCGTCCACACGCCACGTGCCGTCTTCGTTGGCGAAGACGAACAGCAACGTCTCTGGACCCTCCGGTTGGATCAATGGCTCGTCGATGACCACGAACGCCGCGACCCGCTCATCCGACAGGACCAACACGTCCGTCACGGCTATGAGGCTGACCAACGCCTCGTCCGCTCGCGGCTCGGGAGCGCCGGCAAGTCGGGTGCGGGCAAGCTCGCGGTTCTCCTCGGTGTTCGACAATTCCCAGTAGACGCGCCGCACGCCATTTTCGGTCATCAGCGCCGTGGACCGTGGGACATCGCCGGCATTGAAGCAGGCGATGACTTGCCGCGCTACCGCACGAATCTCGCTTGTGGTCTCCGCGTCCGCGAGCATGCCGACGGGCGCCGAAATCTGAATCGTAGGCGGCGCCGGCACGCCTTCGCCCTCGAGTTCCAGGATCGTCGCAATCTCCTCGAATGGACGCGGCTCGGCTATGCAATCGGTAGGGGGCACCTGGCGGCGGTTATTGCCGGGCTCCCGGTCCGCATCATCCTGGGCCAGGACCGGTCCCGTCAGCAGCATTGTTGCCAGCGGCACAATCGCCAGCAGGCGCCAGCTTCGCATGATCACAATCTCCTAGCGCATGACGCGCGGTGTTCGGTGAACGGAGTAGCGACTATAGCATCGGCGCTATCGGCTGCTGACTATCGGCTACTCTCGCCGTTGTCACCTTTGCCAGTCCGGGAAGTTCGGGAAGGTCGCCTGCTTCACCGTCTGGCCGGCGTGTACTCGACCCCCGACTCCTCGCCTCCTCGACTACGTTCGTCCTTGCCGTCTTGCCGTCTTGCCGTCTTCGACCGATCGCCCATGGCGGCCCCATTTCACAATCTCACGCGTTTCAGCCCTGGAGAACGCCGCCGCTCGTTCATCCCGAGCGACGACGTCCTCACCGTTAGCCGGGGCATGCACCGGCCGCGAGTCCGGGGTTCGGCGACGGACCGGCGGAAACCTTTCGGCCCGAGCGCGCAAAGGGCAACCTACCCCGGGCTCGCTCCCGCGCTGGTCGTTGGCGTGGGAAAGGAAACCGCGCTGAGCGTGTCTGATGCGCTCAGCGCGGTTTCCTATTCGAACGTTTTTGCCGCTCTTCATGTCTGCCGCGTTGCTTTGATTTCCTCGCACCCTCATAGCCGAAGCGGCGCCAATACGCCACAGGAGATGAACGCGTTGCCGGCAAGGCGGGGTGGCGGCGCTTCGTTTCCAGCCTGGTCCACGAACGGGTTCGCGAGGCCGAGCCAGAGTTCGTAGCTGTCGAAGGGATAGCGGACGGTTGTTCCTCTCGTGGGGAGCGGGATCGATTCGCGGTACATCGTGTTCCCCGGACCAAGGGTGACGGACGCGAATGGTGAGAGCACACGGCACCGCGGAGCATCGTCATCGAGGGCGAGGAACTTCAGCCCATCGGTCGAGGAAGGCCGTCGGCATTAGCCCTTCAGGTTGGCTGGCTGTCGCGCTGAGGGTGCGGTCACACGCGGCCGCCCCTCTCCCTTCCGGCATCGATTCTGCGTTGACCGAGGCAAGGACACTTGCGAGAGCCGATACAAGGGAGGGCGCAATGAGCGATCGAGATACGCCGACGGAATCGGCACGGACCGATTCCGCGGACGCTGCCACGAGTGAGTCCGGGGCCGATCTTCAGGAGCCTCAGTTGAGTCCCGAGGAGATCGAGAGACTGGAGGCCTTCGAGGACCTCGAGTCTCTGATCGAGGAGCCTCCGGGTGGGTCCCTCTCGATCATCAGCGACCAGGACGTCCCGGGCGCGCCGGGCTAGAGTCGCCGCCGCACCACCGCTGGTATCTCCCCGGGGCGAGCGAACGCTACCCCGGCTGCGCCACGAGCACGGTCGCATCGTCAGTTATGCGGCCCCAGCCGTCCAGGACTGCCTGCGCGAGCGACTTCCCACCCGGAGTCACGTCGAGCAGCGCCAGCGCGTCGAAGCGTTGCTTGATGCCATCGGTACAAATCAGGATGAGCCAATCGGGCGCGAGCTCCAGCTCGACCGGGCGCACACGTGGGAGCACCGATCCGACGATACCGCGGTCAGTCACCAGGTGCTTTGTGACGCCGTCCTGATAAAGGCGCCCCTCGACGTTCCCTGCTCCGGCTACGGTGAGCTGCGCTCGCGAGAGGTCGATGGTCGCGACCAGGAGCGCCGCGCCGCGGGTTCCTGTGAGGGCATCGTGGCAGCGATGCACGGCGTCCACCGGGTTGAGCTTCGGCTCCGCCGCAAGAGTGGCGACCGCGGCCATCGCGGCGGCGGCAGCCTGGGGGCCGTGTCCCAAGCCATCGATGACGGCGATGCGGCAGACTGCATCATCCCAATCGACCTGCCACGCATCTCCGCTAACTGTTTCCCCGGGATACGGGCGCGCCGCTACGGCGATGGCGAGGGGCTGCTCACCCACTTGTGTGCCTCGATGTGCGTCCCCGACGGACTCGTACTGATCTCAAACTCGTCCATCAATCGACGAACAGCGGGCAGGCCACCGCCAAGTCCACCACTCGTGCTAAAGCCGTCCTGGAGTGCCAGCGCCACGTCGGCGATGCCGGGGCCCGCGTCCTGGCTCTGGATGGCAAGACCCATGCCGGCCTGCGTGGAGACGATTGCCACGCGCAACTCGCCGCCCGGCGCATAGCGGACCAGGTTAGTGGCGAGTTCCGAGATAGCCAGCACGATCGCTTCTGCCTGGTGACGATCGAATCCGGCTTTCGCCGCAAGCACCCGTGTCACGCGCCGGACCTGTTCGACGTCAAGCTGGGATGCGACACGCACCGTACACGATAGAAGGTCGGCTTCAGGCTGCATGCTGACTTAGCGTCGCCATTTGCGGATGGTCACCGTCGTGCCACGACCGGGTGTCGAGTCGATAGTCATCTCGTCCATCAAGCGCTTGGTCCCCGGTAGGCCCATTCCCAGCCCATTGCCAGTGGTAAATCCATCACGCAGTGCCTGTTCCACATTCGCCATGCCCGGACCATTGTCACGGACGATCACCTCGATGCCGATGCCCTTCTCGGACGGCGGAAGGGCGCGGATGAGCACTTCGCCGCGGCTCCCTGTCGCATAGCGGACCACATTGCGTGCCAACTCTGAGACGGCCGTGGCGATCCGGCTCTGGTCGACGAGACCGAACCCGAAATCCTTCGCGGCCTGACGCGCCTGCTGGCGCGCGGCAACGATGCCTTCTTCTCCAGTCACGGGCACGGTCCATTCGGGGTGTTCCGTCTCAGCTGAAGCGAGCATCGGGGTTCAGGTAGCCGAGGAGCGCGAGCCCCTTTTCAGCATTGAGCGCAGTGCGGACACCGGGCAGCGCGAGTCCTAGCTCGACGAGGGTAACGGCCACCGCGGGCTGGATGCCGACCACCACTGTCTCGGCGCCAAGCAGCCGTGATGCCGCGGCAATACTGCTAATGAGGCGCGCCAGGAAGGAGTCGACGGTCGCGACAGTGGAGAGATCGAGCAACACACCGCGTGCGGCTCCGTGCTCGAGGAGCTGACCGAGGTCTTCCTGCAACTGCAGGGCGTCGTGGTCGTAGAGCTCTTCCTGCACGGTGGCGATGAGAACCTGACCGAGGGGGATGATCGGAACCCGGGCCACTAGTGAGCAGTTCCGTCAGCACTACTTGCCCGCCTGGAGTTTCCATTCTCCGGGACAACTGCCAGCCCGAGCCGGGCGAAGGCCAGTTCCAGCCCCCTGGCCAGCGTCGCACGGGTGGTGACGTGGGCGAGGTCGATCCCGAGCTGCACCAGCGTCATCGCCGTGCGCGAGGAGAGCCCGACGATCAGGACGTCCGCCCCCAGCAGCCGCGCGGCAGCGACCGTCTCCAGGAGGTGACGTGCCACCGCGGTATCGACGACCGGCACTCCCGTGATATCGAGCAGCACGATCTCGGATCCGGTCGCTACGATGCGCTCCAGGAGCGCCTCGGTCATGTCCTGCGCCCGCGCCGTGTCCACCGTTCCAACGATCGGCAGGGCCAGAATCCCCTCCCAAACCTGAATGACAGGCGTTTGCAGCTCGCTGATCGTCGCTCGTTGCTGGGCGATGGTGTCCTGGAGGACGGCTTGGCCCACGGTCTCAGTACCTGACGCACTCATACGGTCCCCTCCCCATCGTGCGCATCTCCCCGTGGGAGGGCGACCCGAAAGGTGCTGCCCTGACCCGGCGCGCTCTGCACTTCGACGCGACCCCCGTGGGCCTGCACCAACTCCTGCACCAGCGAAAGCCCGAGCCCCAGTCCCTGCGCCTCGACGTCCCGTGCCTCTCGCGCCCGGTAGAACTTCTCGAAGATGCGCTCCTGGACCTCCGATGACATCCCAATACCCGTATCCGTGATGGTTACCCATGCCGCGTCATCGTCTGTCCCGCACCCGACGCTAATGCGCCCGCCGGCCGGGGTGTAGCGGATGGCGTTGGCGAGGAGATTGCCGAAGACACTGAGCAGTGCATCGGCGTCACCGACGACGAGGACGGAGGGCAGTTTGGTGTCGCGGGCGAGGACCAGTCCCTTCTCGGTAGCCGCGGCCTCCGCCCAGACACAGGCTTCACTGACCACCTCACAGAGGTCGTGCGGGGCCGGGTTGAGCACCGGCGGCTCGCCCACACTGGCGCGGGCAATATCCGCGGTCAGGCGGGAGAGTCGGTGCAGCGCGTCGCGGGCGGTGCCGAGCCAGGGACCGACACGGTCGGTCCTGCCACTGACGAGGTCACGGCGGGCTAGATCGAGGGTACCGAGGGCGGCCGTGAGTGGAGTGCGCATCTCGTGGGCGACCGTAGCCAACAACTCGGTGCGCTCCTGCACGGCCAGGGCTGCCGCGGAGTCACGTTCGCGCACCTTCAGCTCGAGGTACTCACGATAGGTCAGGCCGTAGGCAATCATGACTTCGAGCAGGAACTGGTGGGCATGTCCGACGCAGCGCGCCTGCTCCAGGGGCGTGAAGCCGTCAAGGGCCTGGTCCAGCGCTTCCATATGGAGCGCCACGATCTCCTCGGGACCGACCCCCTGATGCACGAGATCCTGGCTCACGAGAGAGGCGTCATAGAGCGCCTGTTCACCAGGGTTTTGCAGATACTCGGCGAGCACCTGCCCGTACCGATCGAGCGGGATCGCGGGATCCATGGCGGTTCCTTCCCAGTAGGCGCGCCTTGGCTCTTGATCAGCTATGAGTTAAGCATAGTCTAAGGATGCCGCGACCGAGACCGGCTCCAATGCAACGTGGACTCCCGCCGAAGCCCGTAACCACCCGGCTTCTTCTCGTATGTCTATGGCACCGCTCGCTGCACGACTATGGCGCCGGTGTGCCTGCTCCCGTGCCCGGCAAGTCGGCAAACGGCGTGATCGGGATGCGCGTCGGCTCCGGCTGCCACGGCAGAATCCCCGCCGAGCTTGCCAGCGATAGCGCGAGCACCAGCAGGATCAGCAGCGGCACGAGCACGACCACCGCAATCATGAGGTTCCTCCGCTGCCGTCGCTCAGCATCCATTATGAGACTGTTCCTCCCGTAATCAGAGAGGGGGCGCGGACGCACTCAACAGCGTGCCGCAAGCGCAAGCCCCCTCGGTCGTCTGGGCAGTATGCGCGGAGCCGGCATTGGTCCGTGATTGAATCGGCTCTGCCAGCCCACAAGCGCAACCCACCCCCTGACCGAGCGGGATTGTGACCCGCTCTATGACTTAGAGGTGCAATTCATCATCCACTGGATGCCAAATCTGTCGACCAGGGTGCCGAAGTAGTCGCCCCAGAACATCTCCTGCAACGGTTCTTCCACCTTGCCCCCAGTGGATAGGGCGGCGAACAGTCTGTCGGCTTCAGTCCGCGTGTCCGGGTCGAGACAGATGTAGACGTTGTTCCCCTGGTTGACCTTGAGCCCCATCGATTCCGGGATGTCCGTGCCCATGAGCATGTGGCCGCCCAGGATCGGCAACTGCACATTCATGACCAACCGCTTGTCCTCGTCGCTCAGCTCCGGCGCTCCTTCCGGCAGAGGGACATCGCCATGGCGCATGATGCCATTGACGAACTCGGTGCCAAAGACGGACTTGTAGAAAGTGAACGCCTCCTCGGTGCTTCGCGCGAAGTTGAGGTAGGTGCTGGTTGAGGCCATGCGAGTCTTCTCCTGCTCACTGAATCGATCGACCGTGACGAGTCTAGTCATCCGACCTTCGGTGCCTGTGATCCCTGACTCCGCAACCCCGGGCTACCTGGGACTGTCGCCTCTACCGCTCGTAGGCGGCCTGAAGCTCGGCGATGTCGAGTTTGGTCATCTGTAACATCTGCTACTGCTGGTAGGCCGCTTGAAGCTCGGCGATGTCGAGTTTGGTCATCTGCAGCATCTGCCGCATCACCTGGCCGGCTCGCTCACGGTCCGGATCCCGGAGCAGGTCGACGAGAACCCGTGGCACGACCTGCCACGACAGACCGTACTTGTCCTTGAGCCAGCCGCACGGCCCGGGCTCTCCCCCCTGGGTGAGCGTGTCCCAGTAGTAGTCGACTTCCTCCTGGTCGGCGCACTCGATGGCAAACGACACCGCCTCGGAGAAGGTGAACTGAGGCCCGCCGTTGATGGCCTGGAACGGCTGCCCGTTGATCTCAAACTCGATGAACACCACTGGGGCGTTGGGGTCCGGGCCAACGTCGCTGAACCGATCGACATGCAGAACTCGGGAGTCCTTGAAGACCGACA
>CAVVTE010000009.1:0-27515 GCA_963751075.1 uncultured Chloroflexia bacterium
CAACGGCGACTGCCGCCTGGGCGCGTGGGCCGACCACGCGTTCACTGTCATCACGCATTCGGCACGTCCCTCGTCGCCGTTGATCTTGCGGCCGCCGTGGCGCACTGATACCTGTACACTCCGGGCACCAGACCGTATCAGCGATCAGAGCAAGGCAATGGCCGACCTGCCGAAGATCGATCGAGCAACTGCTAGAATCTATGGCTGGATCGGGGCGAACCTGCCTCTCCGCGGCAACGAATTGCGTCCGAGGTCGTGCTCCGGAGACCGCCCGACTTACCGGCATCGGGCTTTCGGCGCCCGCCGGTCTCAACGCCTACATTCCACTACTCGTGCTTGCTCTTGCGGACCGAGCCACGACCCACGTCACGCTCGGTGCGCCGTACAACGTTCTTTCGTCGAACCTCGGCCTCGCGATCCTCATTTTTCTCCTCACGGTTGAGATCGCGGTCGATAAGGTGCCGGGGGTTGACCACCTCAATGACATCATCCAGTCGTTTGTGCGTCCCACGGCAGGCGGCATCGCCGCACTCTGCTTCGACAAGTGGCATGGTGGTAATCAACCCGGCGGTGATGGTCCTTTTCGGGGTGGTGGCGGCGGGAACAGTTAACCTGGGCGAAGTCACCACTCGCCCGGTAGTAACGATCGGGACCGCGGGCGTTTTCAATCCTGTGGTCAGCATGGTCGAGGATGCGATCGCCGTTCTTGTCTCAGTTACGGCCATTTTTCTCCCCTTCCTGGTGATCCTCTTCCTCGTGATCTTCGCGGTTTCTTCTATCCTTCTCTTGCGTCGAGTCCGCCGCCTACGATCCGTTAACGAATAGCAGCGGCGAGACTTCGCCGCGACAGCACATGGCGCGTGACTCTTGATTCAAAGGTCGAGAGATAGGTATGCCCAGCGTACAGGTCAAGGACTACTACCAGATGCTCGGCGTCCCGCGGACGGCGACCGAGAAAGAGATCCGCTCGGCGTATCGCAAGCAGGCGCGGCAGCATCATCCCGATCTCAATCCGGGCGACAAGAACGCCGAAGACCGCTTCAGGGAGATCAACGAAGCGCACGAAGTCCTTACTGATGCCGACAAACGGAAGCTCTACGATCGGTTCGGCGAGGACTGGCAGCGATACCGCGAGGCGGGATTCACTGGAGACGAGCAGTTTACCGCCCCCGGTCCAGCAGGTGCACCCGGATCCCGCGCCGGCCGGAGCGCCACGTTTGATCCGAACGATTTCAATCGGTGGTACTCGAATCAGGACGACGGCTCCGGCGGCTACACGTTCTATTCGACCGATGAGGGGACGAATCCCACTCGGACTTCTTCGAAACACTCTTTGGGAACCGCAGCTCACCTTTCGATCGCTTCAGCGGCTTCGGCGGTGGATTTACTTCGACGCGGCCACGATCTCGCGGGGACCCGAGCGACACGACCCCAACGAGGAGAGGACGTCGAGGTTCCGGTCGAAATCTCGTTCGACGAGGCCTTCCGAGGAACGAAACGGCAGATTCAGTTGCAGGTGTCAGAGCCGTGCCCAACCTGCGGCGGCACCGGCGAAGTACGTGGCCAAGAGTGCCCGACCTGCGACGGCACCGGTTTTGTGCGACGTACAAAAACTCTCGAAGTGAACATTCCGGCCGGAATCGACACAGGCAAGCGAGTGCGCGTGGCGGGTCAGGGTGGACCTGGGCTAAACGGCGGCAGTGCCGGAGATGTCAATCTGATCGTTACCGTCAGACCGGATCGGCGGTTCGAGCGGGAGGGCGACAATCTTCGAACCGAGGTTGACGTCCCAGTCACGACCGCCGTTCTCGGTGGCGAGGTCGAGGTGCCGACCCCGACGGGCAGAGTTGCTTTGACGGTTCCACCGGAGACACAAAGCGGCCGGAGCTTCCGATTGCGCGGGATGGGCATGCCGAAGCTGAGGGGGGGCAAAGCCGAGCGAGGCGATCTCATGGCGCGGGCCCGCATCGTGACGCCGACGAACCTTTCCGACCGAGAGCGGGAGCTATTCGAGGAGCTTCGCCAATTGCGCCAGGAGAAGCAGTCCTGATGGCGCGGCAGCGGAAATCCGATAGCCTCCACATAACAGTGACCGATTGGATGGTCGAAGACGGCCCCCAGGATGAGCCACGCTACGCCATCTCTGTCGTTGCCGCACGCTGCGGTGTGCGGAAGGGGACGCTGCGGCGCTATGAAGAATGGGGACTGCTCGAGCCGGCGCGGTCAGGACGCCAACGGTTGTATTCCGAAGCAGACATCGATCATGTCCTGCGCATCCGCCGCCTTGTTGAAGATCTTGGCGTCAATCTGGCCGGCGCCGCGGCGGTGCTTCACCTTCGCCAGCAAGTGATATCGCTTCAACGCGAACTGGATGATTTGCGAGAGCAACTCGGCGGATAAGAACAACGCCCGGGAACGAGCCGCTATCGGCGACGAGACAGGAGGCGGCACAATGCCCGCCACGATTGTCATGGGGGGTCAATGGGGTGACGAGGGGAAAGGCAAGCTCACGGACTCGCTGGCGGAATCAGCCGCTATCGTCGTCCGGGCCAATGGTGGCGCTAATGCCGGCCACACGGTCCAGACGGACCAGGGGACCTTCGCGCTCCATCTCATCCCCTCCGGGATTCTCAACCAACCTGTCTCTCCATCGTTGGCGCGGGTGTCGTCGTTGATCCAAAGCTGATCCTCGATGAAATCACCCATTTGGAATCCCGAGGAGTCTCGCTCGATCCCCTGCGCATCTCGGAACGCGCGCACGTGGTGCTTCCCTACCACCTCTTCCTGGACTCCCTCGACGAAGTGCAGCGCGGCGAGGGTTCAATCGGCACCACCTTGCGCGGCATCGGCCCGGCCTACAGCGACAAAGCGGGCCGCCGAGGACTGCGGATGGCGGACCTCATCGATGACGAGTCCTCCGTCATCGATTGAGCCAGGAGCTACCGCGTTGGAACCGGGTCCTTGATCGTGTTTACGGTGCGGAGATCATCGACGGCGACGCGTTGTTCGAGGAGTTACGTGGGTACGGCGAACGTCTCCGCCCCTTCGTCTGTGCCACAGAGCCGATCGTCGCCGACGCGCTAGCGAACGGAAAGCGGATCATCGTCGAGTGCGCACAGGGCGCGATGCTGGACATTGACTACGGCACCTATCCGTTTGTCACGTCCTCTTCGACATCGGCGGCCGGGGCCTGCCAAGGGGCCGGGGTACCTCCGATGAGTGTCGATCGCGTTCTCGGGGTCTTCAAAGCCTATTCGACCCGCGTCGGCGGCGGACCACTGCCGACGGAGCTCGCCGAAGCTACCGGTCAACTCATCCGCGACCGGGGCAACGAGTACGGAACGACCACCGGCCGTCCCCGGCGAACGGGCTGGTTTGACGCGGTCGCCGCCCGCCACGTCGCTCGCCTCAACGGCATCTCCGATATCGCCCTCACGCTCTTGGACGTCTTCGATGTATTCGAGACCATTCACGTCTGCGTTGCGTATGAGGTTAATGGTGAAGTCGTTGACACGGTGCCCGCCCGGGCGGACCAACTTGCTCGAGTCCAGCCAATCTATGAGGCCGTTCCCGGTTGGCGCGTATCAACGGTCGATGCCCGCAAGGCCGAGGATCTCCCGGAACGCGCGCTCGACTACTTGAGGTTTATCACGGATGAGGTCGGTGTGCCAGTCTCCCTCGTGGGGGTGGGTCCGAGCCGCGACCAGATCGTGCGTCTCCATGCGAACCCAGGAGTTGTCGCTGCCGGGGTTGGCGCGTAGGCGGTCGCCAAACAGGCACCTGCAGGGCTAGCCAACTGGAATGAGGTGCAGTAATGCCCGGAATGTCTGATTTCGGGGGACTCGACGCCGAGGCGATCCAGCGGATATTGCCTCATCGCTACCCGTTTCTATTGGTCGATCGTGTTGTGGAGCTCGAACCCCCACACCGCGCCGTCGGCCTCAAGCAGGTGACGATCAATGAGCCGTTCTTCCAGGGGCACTTCCCGGGCTACCCCGTGATGCCAGGGGTCCTCATCGTCGAAGCGATGGCTCAAGTCGGCGGCGTAGCCGTGCTGTCGTCCGACGAATATCACGACAAGCTCGCCCTGTTCGCGGGGATCGACAATGTCCGGTTCAAACGGCAGGTCAAACCCGGTGACACCCTTCGCATCGAAGTCGAGCTGCCCAGATTCGGAGAGGTATTGGCATGGGAGCGGGAACAGCTACGGTCGACGGTGAGCTCACGTGCCGAGGCGATATCATGTTCGCGCTCGTAGATCTGCCTGAAGCTCTAAGGCGCGGTCAACATATTACGGTCAACGGAACCCTGGCGTAAACTTTGGACCATCGGCGGCGATTTTTCACGTTGGAGACCCTCGGTCCATGCCCTCTTCTGGACGGTTGATTGGTTCAATACTGGTCGTTGCTGGCCTAGTGCTGGCCGCGATCATGGGCGTTTGGCTCCTGAGCGGGATACGTGAAGGAACGCTACAGGGCTCGGGTGCGGTATTTGGCCTTCTCTTCGGCTTCTTGATCCTGGTGGCGCCACTCGTCGGCGGCGGAGTTTTCTTTCTCACCCGCGGCCGAGCAGAGGAAAAGGCGAGCGAACGAGTTCGCGGGCAGCGCCGCCTCCTCGATATGCTCATGACGCGCGGCCAGCTCTCGATTGTCGATGTTGCCCTGGAGCTCGGGCTGACGCGAGAACAGATCGAAAGCGACCTCTACGATCTCGTCGGACTCGGCCTCTTTACCGGTTATGTTGACTGGCGTAAGGGCGTCCTACACTCCGTCGACGCGGCGCAACTCGAGGGCAGGCAAACCTGTCCCAACTGCGGAGGTGAGTTGGTGCTGGCGGGTAAAGGACTGATCAAGTGTCCCTACTGCGGCGCCGAGATCTTTCTCGGTCCGGGAGGTGCGCGCGAATTGCAGACAGTGAGAGCTGACGCGATCTCGGCGGGAGGAAACACCCGGTGAGCGAGCGACCAGAAGAGCTCCTCGAACGACGATTGCGTGAGGTCCTGGACCGGGTGCCCGGGTACCGCGGTTATCGACTCAAGGAAGAGCGGAGGGACGCGGACCGGCGAGTGCGGAGCGCGGTTGCAGATGCCTATGCGGCGGAACTGGCCCGTGTGGAACGCATCGGGCGGGATCTCGCCAATGCTCGCAAACTGGGAGAAATTGCGACTGTCGAACGCGCCAGCCAGGCGATCCGGCACTATATCGATCGCGTGCGCGCCGCGAGCCCCGGCTATGGCGGTCTCTTTGGGGAGCGAGATGTCGACGGCGTGGCTCTCGATCAGCTTCGCCTATTCGACGAAGGCCTCCTTCTCGGTGTCGAGGAGCTGCAACCTGCTATTGACCGCCTGGAGGCGGCAGCGGCGGCTGGACAACCACTCGCCCCGAAAGCAGACCTCGTGAGCAGGACCATGGAGACTCAGGTTCTCCGGTTCAACACCCGACAGGAAGTCATTGACACCGGTCGCGCGGCGAGCCGGGATGGCATCCTGGCTACCCTGAAACCAGTTGCGGAGACTCTCCCGCACGAGGTCTATTCAGCACAGCCAGGAGACGCGATGGCCATCCTCGGTGACAACTTCTTGGTCGACGCGAGGATCGACGTCGACGGTCAGCCCCAATCGTTTCGCCTGTTCCGTATCAACCGCGAGCCAGAAGAATGGCTGTTCGTCAGCGGTGAACCGGGTGGTCCGATGAATCGCGTGAGGCCGGTCGCACCTGCCGAGCGAGGCGCGACAATACCCGAAACAGATCTGCGCCAGTCCGCGGCCGGAACTGGGGACGGCGAGGTTACTGGCGAGAGAGGCTCAGACGGGTTGCGCGCGGTGCGGTACGCTCTGCTGGAGGACGCCGAGGATCCGGACGCATTCGGTCTCATTCTTGATTGGGACGGGGCGCGACAGGCATTCGTCGGTCGACGCACCGAGCCGCTGGACGTCGAAGTGTTCCGACGTACTGAGACCGCCGGGTAGGGCTCTGCCGCTCGGGTGGGTAAAGCGAGTGGGAGGATAACTATGGCAGGGATAATGGACAGGTTGTCTCGACTCATCCGAGCAAACGTCAATGACCTGATCGATCAGCGCCGAAGATCCGGAAAAAATGATCGATCAGATCCTGCGCGATATGCAGGAAAGCATCACCATGGCCCGTGCCCAGGTCGCGGCGATGATCGCGCAGGAAAAAGAGCTCGAGCTCGACGCCGCCGAGACGAAGAAATTGGCCGGCGAATGGGGTCGCAAAGCTGAGCGCGCCGTTGCCGCCGGCAAAGACGATCTTGCCCGCGAGGCGTTGCGTCGTAAGCGGGACAACGAAGAGAACTCGGCGATCTATGGCGAGCAACTCGGGGTGCAAACCCAGGCTGTGGCCAAATTGAAGGATCAACTTCGGCAACTGGAGGCAAAATATCAGACGACTCTCGGGGCCCGGGACACCCTGATCGCCCGTCAGCGGCGGGCCAAAGCGCAGCGACAGGTCGCGGAGGCTGTGGTCGTCTTCACGCCGCTCGATCCTTCCTCCGAACTCGATCGGATGGAGCGCAAGATCCGAAGTGAAGAGGCGCATGCCAAGGCGGCGCTCGAGATCGGCGACGAAAGCTTCGAGGCGCAATTCCAGGCGCTGGACAATGAATCGGACGTCGAGGACGAACTTCAGGCACTCAAGACGTCGCTGGGGGCCGGCAGCACGCAGAGCTTGCCGTCGGGAAACTAATCCCGGTTCGGGCGCTGCCCCCCGGCAGGGAGAGCCGCATGGCAATAATCGACGTCATCCAACACCCGAGCGAACGGTCTGACGAGATCGTCTTTCGCGTTCCTCAGCTGGGCGCGGGCGAGTTCACGTTCGGAGCTCAACTCATCGTCCGTGAAGGCCAGGCGGCGGTGTTCTTTCGCGACGGGAAAGCACTCGACATCTTCGGACCCGGGCGCCATACACTGAGTACAAACAATCTGCCGCTGCTGGGCGGGATCGTGAAGATCCCGTTTGGAGGGAACTCGCCGTTCACTGCCGAGGTCTATTTCGTGTCGTTACGCGAGTTCAACGATCTTAAGTGGGGTACCGCGCAGCCGGTCGTCTTTCGTGACAGCGATTTTGGCATGGTGCGCCTACGGGCGTTCGGCGCGTACTCAATGAGAGTCGGAGATCCGCAGCTTTTCGTGCAGCAAGTCGTTGGGTCGCGTGGCGCGTATACGACGGGCCTCATCGAGGACTATCTGCGCGGGGTAATCGTCAACGAGTTCAACGACATGCTGGGAGCCCTCCACACCACGCTCCTGGATCTACCGGGGCAGACCGCCGAACTGGCCGCGGCGATGCGTAACGCACTCGCCGACGATTTCAGACGACTCGGATTGGACCTCACCAGTTTTCAGATCGTCGCGATCTCGCCGCCAGACGAAGTGCAGCGGCGGATTGATGAGCGGACTGGGATGGCCGTTCTTGGTGACTCCGGCAAGTATCTGCAATTCGAAGCCGCGAAAGCCCTTGGTGGCAGCGAAGACACTCCTGCTCTCGGTGCCGCGCAGACCGGCCTCGAGCTTGGCGCTGGGATGGGTATTGGTCAGGCGATGGCTTCGACGATGCGCGAAACTATGCCCGAACCCGCGCGTCTTGAGGGTGGGGGAGCGGGGGTCGTGGAGTGCCCGCACTGCCGCGCCAATGCGCCGGCTGGTGCACGTTACTGCCCCAACTGCGGCAAGACGCTTCAATAGCAGGCCCAGCAGGGCGTGTCCAAAGTGTGGAACCGCAAACCCGGCTGACGGCCGGTTCTGCACGAACTGCGGAGAAAAGCTACGCTGACCGGAGCAGAGCTCGATGAGGGGAGGACAGGAAATGACGAGCAGCAAACGGATGCGTTTCGCCGGGGCGATCGCAGCTGCGGCCATCTTGGCCGCGGTCGTTGCGCAGACTGCAGATGCGCAGGAGTACCTCGGGTCCGCGGTAACAGTTGGCGGGGGCACTTCCCCGATCGACGTCGGCGATATTTTCGCCCTTCCCCCGGGAGTAACGATCGATGGGGGTGACGTTACCAATGAGACGGGCATCGGGGTCCTCATCACCGGCGGCTCCTCGGTCGGTTCGGTCCCCGGTGGCGTCACCAACGATTCGATCGTCGAATAGATGAGGGGCCTCATGAGGAATGGCTCGTAACTGTCCCGGTGGTTGTGGTTTTCCTCGTTGCCGCTCTCGCCGGCGTGGCGTTTTGAACCCTACGGCCACCATTTGTCGCTGATGCTCAGAGTGAGCCGGTAACCACGGTCAACGGCATCCAGCTTCCGCCACCAGTGCCCGGACTAGACTACACAACTGGCGACGTTGGGGAGCCCGGCCCCATCGAAGGTCTGGTGATCCCGGCCACACCTACCGCACCAGTTCTTCCGGGCGACACATCGCCTGGCCTCGATGGTCCAGCCACCGACGGGGGGGTAACGACGAGCCTCGGCGGCTCGGATGTCGCGGTGTCGAGCGTTGGCGGGTCGTACGAGGTCGATGCCCCGAAGAAGCGATCGCACGGAAGAGGTAGCAGTCCTCGAGCATCTCCAGCGAGCGTAATCAACCCTAGAAAATGAGCCGCCGGCAATTGCCGGCGGCTCATTGGCGGACGATCATCCGTTGCATCTGGGATGAGATTTTTTGGCGTCCGTACGCGATTTTTTCTCGAAAATCGTCGTCAATTTGTGTTAGACTTATGTCCGTTTCGGGGCAACTTTTCCATGCCTAGCTAGGGGAATCGACTCGTGGAAATAGGAAACGTCCGGCTCGCAAGCATCGAAAACGAGATGCGCCAGTCGTATCTCGACTACGCCATGAGCGTTATCGTGCAGCGGGCGCTGCCGGATGCGCGGGATGGGCTCAAGCCGGTTCACCGCCGGGTTCTCTATGCCATGTCGGAGATGGGGCTGCGCTCGAACACCCGCTATCGGAAGAGCGCGGGTATCGTCGGCGAAGTGCTGAAGAGCTATCACCCCCATGGCGACGCCTCTGTCTATGACACCCTCGTTCGCATGGCGCAGGACTTCAATCTTCGATACCCATTCGTCGATGGTCAGGGCAACTTCGGTTCAGTCGATGGCGATGGCGCGGCGGCCATGCGCTACACCGAGGCGCGCCTCACCGCGATTTCGGATGAACTCCTCGCCGACATCGACAAGAACACGGTCGAATTCATTCCGAACTACGATGCGTCAACCGAAGAGCCCCGGGTCATGCCGGCCCGGTTACCTAATCTTCTGCTCAACGGCAGCACGGGCATCGCGGTTGGCATGGCCACGAATATTCCCCCGCACAATCTGAATGAGCTCTGCGACGCCATAACGCTCTTGATCGACAATCCGGATGCCACCGTGGAAGATCTCATGGAGATCGTCACCGGTCCGGACTTTCCGACCGGGGGAACAATCCTGGGGCGCGAAGGGATCAAGTCCGCCTATGCGACTGGACGCGGGCGCATCGTCGTCCGCGCCAAAGCGTTCGTCGAGGAATCTCCCCGTGGCGGCCGCTACCAGATCGTCGTCACCGAGCTGCCGTATCAGGTGAATAAAGCGACGCTTCTCGAGCGGATTGCCGATCAGGTTCGCGAGGGCAAGCTTGACGGTATCAGCGATCTCCGAGACGAGTCGGATCGGACGGGGATGCGAGCCATCATCGAGTTGAAGCGCGACGCGCAACCGATGAAGGTGCTCAACAATCTGTTCAAGCACACGCAGTTGCAGTCGAGTTTCGGCGTCAACATGCTGGCCCTGATCGAGCGAGGAACCCAGCCCCGGTCCCTGACGCTCAAGAGAGCGCTTCAGGAGTACATCACTCACCGACAGGAAGTCATCACCCGCCGCACCGAGTTCGAGCTGGAGCGGGCCCGGCGCCGGGCTCACATTCTCGAGGGGCTCAAGATCGCCCTCGATAACATCGATGCGGTGATCGCCACGATTCGTGCATCGCGGACGACGGAGACCGCGCGCGCGAACTTGATGAAGAAATTCAGCCTCACCGAGGTGCAGTCGTCGGCGATCCTCGATATGCGGCTCGCTCGTCTCGCTGGACTCGAACGGAAGAAGATCGAGGACGAGCTCAAGGAAGTCCGCGCCGAGATCAAGCGCCTGGAAGCGCTCCTGGCGGATCCGAAACTGATCCTCAAGCGTCATCCGCGACGACATGACGGCACTGAAAGCAAAATATGGCGATGAACGCCGCACGCGGATTCAGGACATCTCCGGAGCACTGTCCGAGGAGGATCTGATTCCGGAAGTGGATGTGCTCGTCACTCTGACGTCGCGAGGCTATGTGAAGCGCAGTGTCGATGGCGTGTTCCGCACCCAGCATCGGGGCGGCCGCGGTGTGACCGGCGTCACGATGCGCGACGAAGACGCGATTCAGCACATTCTCGCCGCGAACAGCCACGACTCGCTCTTGGTCTTCACCAACCGAGGAAAGGTCTATCAGCTCAAGGTGCACGAGCTCCCGGATGCCGGCCGCACGGCCAAAGGCGTCCCGATCATCAATCTCGTCAACATGCAGCCAGATGAAACGGTAACGACCCTGTTGAAGGTCCGTGACTACACCTCGGGTCAGTTCCTCTTCTTCACGACCAGGCTGGGACGCGTCAAACGGACCGCACTCGACCAATTCCGGACCGTTCGCTCCTCTGGACTGATTGCGATTGGTATCGATCCGGACGATGAGCTTGCCTGGGTGCGCATGACGAGCGGAGAAGACGACGTCATGCTTGTCAGCCAGGGCGGGCAGGCAGTCCGCTTTCGCGAGGAGGTCGTCCGTCCAATGGGGCGGCCCGCCGCGGGAGTCATCGGGATTCGGATGGCGAAGGGTGACCGGGTGATCGCCTCAGAGGCCGTGATCCCAGGCAAGGATCTCCTCGTCGTGGCTCAAAAGGGACTCGGCAAGCGAACGAATACCGATCACTTCATCACCAAGGGACGGGGGGGCAAAGGCGTTACTGCCATGAAGCTGACCACGCGTACTGGCCAAATCGTCGGCGCTGGGATGGTGGACGACGATCACAATTTGATGCTGATGAGCACCTCTGGCAAAGTGATCCGCTTACCGGTCTCCCAGATCCCAACGATCGGTCGTCAAACGCAGGGTGTAACGCTGATGAAGCTCGATCGTGACGAGATGGTGGCAACAATGACCATCGCCGAGAAGAAAGACGACGAGGGAGACCCGAGCCTCCCAGCGCTGAACGGCCATGGAGACATCTCGAGCCTCTCGTAAAACTTCGCTCCTAGCGACTGTCGGCCCGGCGAGCGCCCCTCTTCGGGGCGCTCGCCGGCTTCGGTCCCCCGGTTTCTTCTTCTACGGTTTGAAAAAACCTGCGGCTGAATAGTGCCCCCAGTGGCGTGAGCACTGTCAGCAGAGTCGTGACCGACAGCAACACCGCGGCGCTTGCCGGAACGACAGTGCCGCCATCTTGTCCGATCACCGGTCCCCGTCCCAGTGCCCAAAGCAACACGAACTGAGCGCCTAGCGCAGCTCCTCCGGCCAATGGTCGCCAGCTGGCGGGAGAAAGCAGGCCCAGGAAGATCGACACTCCAGCGACGAGAGAGGCTTCCCCGAGCATGGTGAGGGCCGACGTTTCGTCCAGCGAGCCCGGAGCTCCAAGGATCGCTGGCACGAGCACGGCCGCCGGCAGGAACAACAACGCGCCGTTTTCCGGGACTTCATCCGACTGAAACGAGGCAAAGAGCCACAACCCGGTAAGGGCAATCAACGTTGCGAGTGTGAACCATAGTAGCGGGCCGGCGGAGCCTTTCGAAATTGCCACAAATGGGACGCGGGATGCAGACGCTTGAAGCGCTACGACTGGCATGAGAACAAGCGTAACCAGAAGCGTTATTTGCCAATACGGTCTGGCTCCTGGCCGATCCAGCGCGACCGTAAGCCCAATGCCTACAACGAGCGCCAGCACGATCAGGCCGATGCGGACAGGTTCGGAACCTATCGGCAGCGGGAGCGCGCCCGCTGCACCGGCAAATGCGAGTGCCGCGGTCAAGAGCATCGGCGTCGAACGTCCCGCTGCCTGATTGATCGCTCGCCTCGCGCCCCGAACCGACACATCCGAATGAGATCGGGCGCCCGACACACTGGCGCGAGGAGATCCAATTCTGCCTGGCGTTCCAGCGTTCCCTCGCCGGTACCGCGGGTTGCTGGAGCGCTCCGGGTTCGCTCGTTTCACTGCTCCTTCGGGCGCAACGAGGCAATGGGCACCAAGGTCGGCCTTTCTCGCACGGAACGAGGCAACCGCGTCAATGCCATTCAAGCTGAGCATATCCAACGTCTTTTGGAGCCCTGCTCCCACCGTTTGCGCGGCGTGAGAATCGGTTCCGGTGGTGATCACGCGGCCCCCGCGATCCGAGTACCAACGGACGACGGCCGGCCCTGGCATGCTCGTTCTCGGTGTCTGGCGCAAGCCGGACGTGTTGATCTCGAAGCCGACACCCCGCTCGATCATGGCATCGAAGATGGGCAGCGAGCCGGTCGCGGTAACGCGCGGGATCATAATCGCGATGAGTCCTTGGAGCATACCGCTTTGGTAGGTCAAGGTGCCCGATCACGTCGAACCAGCCGGTTTCGACCGCCTTCTGCACCTGCTCCAAGTACGGGAGAAAAACATCATCCAGCGTGCGTTCCGAGAAGTAGTCGGGAAATATCATCATGCCGTCCGGGGCATAGTGCACAGACCCGATAACGAAGTCGAACTGGCTCCCATACTCGTATATGAACCGCTCCACATGCTCGATGGTGCTTTCATTGAAGTCCACCTCCGCCCCGCGTAGAACTACAAGCGCACCGGCGAAGAGGTCGCGGATTCGATCCACCTCCTCCAGATACGCTTCTGCTCTGTAGAATCCGAAACCGGGATCGGCAGGGACGTGATCGACATGGTCCGTGAACGCGATCTCCGTGACGCCAGCGAGTATCGCGGCGCGACACGATTTCTCCATGGGGACCTTGCAGTCGACTGAATATGTGCTGTGAACGTGATAGTCAAACACTGTCACATGTCCCTCGGCATGAGATTCATCGATCCGTCAGGACTATAGCAATGTGCGAGCGCGATTCGTCGCGCCGTCCGGCGATCCCTGCTCCTCCGCCTTGCTACAATCCTCAGCCGCTCGACAAGCATCGGAGGACCATCAGCCGTGGACGTCGCCGCGTTCTGGGACCGCGTCAAGACTGCGCTGGGGTTGGATCAGCTTCTGACGGCTGAGGCTCTTAGCCAAGGCCCTCCAGATCCTTATTATCATCTTGATCACGGTCTGGATCGCGCAATGGCTCAGCCGGGCGATCCTCAACGCCGCGAGGGCGAGACGCACTTACGCCGAAGTCGCCGCGTTGACAAGCCGTGCCGCCGCGCTGGCCGTCTTCGCCGCCGGTACCACCGTGATCCTTGCCATTCTCGGAGCCAACTGGACCGCCATCGCGGCGGTCCTCGGCGCCGCCACCTTCGGCATCAGCCTCGCGCTGCAAGACGTTGGCCGCAGCTTCGTTAACGGCATCTACATCCTGGTCGAGCGACCGTTTCGAATCGGAGATTGGGTTCGCATCGGAGGCATCGAAGGTCGCGTCGAAGAGGTCGGAGTCCGCCTTACCGCGCTGCGGACCGCATGCCGGCGAACGCATCATCGTTCCAAATACGGTTGTCTTCTCGAGCATTATTGAGAATTCATCGATTGGCGCCGTTGACCGCCAGAAATATTCGGCCGGCGGGATCGAGCGGCCGATTACCGAGATTCAAGGCGCGGTCGTGGAGTCTCTCCGGGGCACTCCCCACCTCTCGCACCGGTCTCCAACAGTCGATATCATCCAGGCGAGCCCTGAGGGCACCGACATCGAAGTCACTGTCGAGCACGACCAGGGGCACCACATCGACATGACGTCATCGACCGGCTACGCGCCCTCTTCCCGGAAGCGACAGTCGGAACCAAGACGCCAGCCAACGTCGGATGACGGCCAATGTGGTTCCGCCGCGGATCGGCGTCCTAGGAGGAACCTTTGATCCCGTTCACAATGGGCATCTTCACATCGCACGTGAGCTGCGCGACGCGCTCGCTCTGGAGCGGGTCATATGGGTACCTGCCGGCCGGCCGCCACACAAAGCGGGACAGATCGTGAGCAGTGACCGGGACCGGCTCACGATGCTCAAGCTGGCGCTGGCTGGCTCACCACTCGACGAGATAAGCACGATCGACATCGAGCGCTCCGGGCCTTCCTACACCGCGGATACCCTCGAACTTCTCGGGCAACAGGTTTCCCCGACGACGTTGGTCTTCCTCATGGGAGAGGACTCGCTGCGTGATCTTCCGACCTGGCACGATCCCGAGCGCATCCTGCGTGCGGCCGAACTCGCTGTCGCCGGGCGGCCCGGAATTGACGCAAACCTCGACGACCTCACACGGGCGATCCCGGCGCTAACAGGCCGGGTGCATCTGGCGCTGATTGACGAAGTCCCGGTGTCGTCATCTGAAATTCGACAACGGGTGCGGGAAAACCGGTCCATCGAGGGTTTCGTGCCGGCGGCCGTCGAATCCTATATCCGGGAACGCGGTCTCTACACCTCGCGTTCTGATCCCGGCTCATGATCATGCCGGCCCATTACTAGACCAGTCGACGCTCCCGAGCCACCTCGTTTATCGCAAGCGTCGCGACGCGCACCGTCTCGTCGAGGTCAGCCCTTGTCGAAATCAGCGGCGGCGCGAGCTCGAACGCCGTGCCAATCGGGCTGGCGATGACTCCGTGGTCATACATTCGACGCACCACCGCCCGCACCGTATCGTCCTCGAAGGGCTCGCGAGTCTCCTTGTCGGCGGTGAAGTCAACCGCAAGCCACATCCCCTTGCCGCGCACCTGACCCACAATGGGGTGGGGGTCAAGAAACTCGTGCAGCGTGTCGAGCAGGTATTCACCGTTCTCTCGGGCCTTGTCAATCAGCCCGTCCCGCTCTTTGATCGCGATCACGGTATTCGCCGCGGCAGCCGCGCCGGCATGCCCGCTGAATGTGTGTACGTGGCGGAAAACGGGGAGTGCGTCGATGAGCTCCGGCCGCGCGATTACCGCGCCCATCGGCATGTACCCAGCCGTGAGCGCTTTCGCCATCGTCATGATGTCCGGCTGGATCCCGTAGTGTTCACTGGCGAACCAGGCTCCGGTCCGGCCAAATCCGGTGATCACCTCGTCGATGATGAGGAGCACACCGTATCGGTCGCAGATTTCACGGACGCGACCGAAATACTCCACCGACGCGGTCTGGACACCGTGTGCCTGCATGATCGGCTCGGCGATGAACGCCGCGACGTTGTCTGGTCCTTCGTGCTGGATCTGCCGCTCCAGGTAGTCGGCACAGAACGCGAAGTACGCCGCTTCCTCCATCCCGAACGGGTTGCGATACCGGCTGGGACCAGGAATCAACGAATAGCCGGGCACACCCGGCTCGGAGATGTGGCGGGTTTCCAACCAGTCCGTGGCGCCGAGGGCGCCCATCGTTGCCCCATGGTAGGCATTCCAGCGCGAGATGATCTTGCTGGCGCGAGGCTTGCCGGCGTGCACGTGATATTGCTTTGCAATCTTGATCGCGGCCTCAACTGCCTCCGAGCCGCCGGTCACGAAAAGGACCTTCGACAGCCCCTCCGGCGCAAGATCGGCGAGCTTGCCCGCAAGCTCAATGGTCGGCGGGGCAAAGTTCGTAACTGTTCCAACATAGTGAAGCTGCTGGAGTTGGTTTGCGACGGCACCGGCGATCTCGGTATTCCCATAGCCGAGAGAGTTTGCCCGCGTGTGCGAGCTCATCATGTCGAGGTACTCACGGCCGTCAACGTCCGTGATATGGACGCCGTCACCGCGGACGTAGATTCTGGGACCATCACGGTGGACGTCGTCGATAGGAGCGAGCGGGAAGACACAATGCTCGAGTGCCTCCGCGATGACGTCTTTTGGCGCGATATCGTCTTGCGTCTCGAGCATCCATGAACCTCCGCGTTGTGTCGGTTTGCAACGATCCGCTCCGCGCGTGATGCGACGATCGTGATGCCCTGGCCCTAGTTCGTCAACACCCTGATTCAAGATTTGTCGTGCTTGGGTCGTGTGCTACAACCAGGGCCGTCGCGCCAGGCGGCGCCCCGAAGAGCTCCGCCCCTCACCCGGGAATCCCGTGATGAACCGGGCTTCCTGCCCCTGATGGAGTCCCGTACATGCTCAACGTTTTTTGGCCGGCCATTATGGCCGCGCTGCTCCATCTTGCGTCCACATTCCCAACCGATGTGGTTCTGGCGCAAGAACCCGGACGCGGAATCGACGTTGAGAACATGGATCTCGGGGTCAGTCCTGGATAAACTCACTGTGCGCCTCGCGTTTCTCGGTTCGCGACGCGCGCGGTTTGACCCGTCCCCTACCCGCTCCTATACTCCGCGCGATCGTAGCATCGGGAAGCATTATGTCGGCTTATGCCGCGGCGACGGAGCGCGCCCCAAGAAGTCGGGAGATCGTCGATTGCGGACTCGAACCTGGCTAATTCTCGTCTTCATCGTCCTGCTGGCCGTTGTTTCCGGTTGGATCTCACTCCCGGGAACGAATTTCGACATCGCGGGTATCCGAGCTGGACATCCTATCCGTCAGGGTCTCGACCTGCAGGGCGGACTTCAGGTCGTGTTGCAGGCGCGCCCGGTCGCGGGCCAGTCACTGGACAGCGACACGCTCGAAGGAACTCGCCAGACGCTGGAGCGGCGCGTCAATGGACTTGGCGTCAGTGAGCCACTGATCCAGACCCGAGGCAGCGACCAGATCATCATCGAGCTGCCGGGCGTCGACGATCCGCAAGAAGCGATCGCGATCCTCCAACAGACAGCTCTTCTCGAGATCATCGATCCGCTCGGTCAATACCTGCCCCCGGGAACGATCGTCGATACGACGTTAGGACCCGCGGAGGACGCTCCCGGTGGTGAGGCGACGGCATCCGACGCGACCCCGGGCGCGACACCAATCGCCGCCACTCCGGTCCCGAATGCGCAGCTTCCGACGGGCCCGGTTTACGAAACTGTGGTCAGCGGCGCCGACTTGAAGGACGCCTACGTCACCACCGGCAATACCGGGTTGAACCAGGTCGTGGGATTCGAGCTTCAGGGAGATGCATCGAGCCGCTTTTTCCAATACACCAGCAGTCATCTCGGTCAGCCGATGTCGATCGTGATCGACAAAGTGGTCGTCTCTTCACCGACGATCAACGGGGCCATTTCGACTCAAGGGATCATCGAGGGCGTTCCACCGACCGAAGTGGACGATCTCGTCATCCAGCTCAAAGCGGGCGCACTCGGGGTGCCTCTGGAGGTCATCCAGAGCCGGACAGTCGGACCAACGCTTGGTCAGGACTCGATCGAGAAGAGCATCCTCGCCGGGGTGATCGGAATTGGCATCGTAGGCCTGTTCATGATCCTCTACTACCGCGTGCCGGGGCTGATTTCAGTGATCGCGTTGCTCATTTACACCGCGATCGTCTTCGCCATCTTCAAACTCGTACCGGTGACGCTGACGCTTGCCGGCATCGCCGGATTCATCCTCTCCATCGGAATGGCGGTCGACGCAAACGTCCTCATTTTCTCGCGGATCAAGGAGGAGATGCGGCAGGGCAGACCGCTTGCGCCGTCGGTTGAATCAGGATTCGAGAATGCATGGCCGTCGATTCGGGACTCGAATATCACGACAATGATCACGACATTCATCCTCTACCTGTTCGGGAACTACACCGGCACCTCGATCATCACCGGGTTTGCGTTGACGCTTTTCATTGGCGTCGTGGTGAGCATGTTCACTGCCATTACCGTAACGAGAACGCTGCTACGAGTTCTTGTCGCCATGAATTTGGCGAATGACCGCTGGTGGTTTGGAGCGCGGACCGCCGCGCCACCGGCCGCCGCGGCAGCCTCATAGCGGATCATCGAGGAGTCCCCACCATAATGACCCGGCTCGCCAGCAAGCGAAAACTGTGGTTCATCATTTCGCTCGTGGTCATCGTTCCCGGCCTGGTCTCATTGCTGTTCTCCGGTCTGAAGCTCGGGATCGACTTCACCGGTGGCACGCTATGGGAAGTGCGGTTCTCCCAGCCAGCGACCGCACTCGATGTCGAGACGGCGCTGCGAGGTGCCGGGTTGGACAGCGTCATCGTCCAGCAGTCGGGCCCAGCGACTGATGAGACCTTCCTGATCCGCATGCCGGAGGTCCCTGAAGGCTCCTCGCAAAAAACCGCGCTCACTCAGGCGCTGGAAACGGCGATCGGGCCGTTCACCGAGCTCGAATACGCGACTGTCGGCGGCGCCCTTTCAACCCAGATACGCAATCGCGCGATTCTCGCGGTAGCGATTGCCTCGGTGGGCATCCTGCTCTATATGGCCTACGCCTTCCGCAACACGCAGAACCCTCTTCTTTATGGCAGCTCGGCTCTCGTCGCGATGCTGCACGACGTGCTGATCGTGCTCGGAATCTTCTCGATCCTCGGCTTGCTCTTCAACGTTCAGATCGACGCGCTCTTCATCACCGCGCTCCTGACCATCATCGGGTTCAGCGTCCATGACACGATCGTCGTCTTCGACCGCATCCGGGAAAACCTGGCGAAGCACCCTGATGATTCGTTCGAAGCGATCGTCGATTATTCGCTGGCCCAGACGGTCGTGCGATCGGTGAACACATCATTGACGGTCATCTTCACGCTCCTGGCCCTCGTGCTTTTCGGCGGCGGCTCGACGCGGATGTTCGTCCTCGCTTTGCTGATAGGCGTCGTGAGCGGCACCTACTCCTCGATCTTTAATGCGAGCCAACTCCTGGTCGCCTGGGAGAACGGTGAGATACAGCGACTGTTCCGCCGATTTTCTCGTGCCAAGCCGGACCCGATCATGCCTGCTGCCTAACGAGCCGAGACAACAATTCTTCAGTCAATAGTCGCATGGTAGACTCGGCCTTCGCGTGTATCTCATTGTCGCGGCCCTGACGTCCTTCACGGGAGCCGGGGTCGCCGGTGCGCGCCGCCCGCGGTTTATCCGGGGGTGCCGCCAGAAACTGTGCCTCGCTGGACGGGCCGGCGAGTCGGGAAGGGTCTCCCGCGCCACCACTAGGGGGAGACTTAGAGGAGGGGGTCTTGGAACCTCGGGAGCTCTATTCGCTGCCGGTGCTCATCTGCGGCGTGGCGGCCATTATTTTCGCATTCTGGCTCGCCAGGGACGTCCTCTCTCGGGATTCCGGCACCCCCGCGATGCAGGACATCGCGAACCGCATCTACATCGGAGCCGTGGCGTTCCTGCGACGGCAGTACTCGACCATTGCAGTGCTGGCCGTCGTCGTGGCGATTCTTATCGGCGCGGTTGTCGGATTCTTCGAAACCGACCATCGCACGACCAGAGGGGTCATTACCGCGCTCGCCTTCCTGTTCGGCGCCCTCCTCTCCGGCATCTCCGGTTACATCGGGATGTACATCGCGGTGCGGTCGAACAGCCGCACCGCATCTGCTGCCCGACGCAGCCTCGGTGAGGCACTCACCGTGGCTCTTCGCGGCGGCGCTGTCTCTGGTTTCCTCGTCGTGGCCCTGGGCTTGCTCGGCGTCTTGATCATGTACTGGGTCGTCTTTCCGTTCGTCGAAGGGCTTCTGCCACCTGAGGCTGAGACGCCCTTCTGGATTGTCGGATTCGCCTTCGGCGCTTCTTTCGTCGCTCTTTTTGCACAGCTCGGTGGTGGTATCTACACCAAAGCCGCCGACGTCGGCGCTGATCTGGTCGGCAAAGTCGAAGCAGGCATTCCGGAAGACGATCCGCGAAACCCGGCAGTTATCGCCGACCTGGTCGGCGATAACGTCGGTGACTGCGCCGGCCGCGGCGCGGATATCTTTGAGTCATCGGTTGCGGAGATCATCGGCGCCATGATTCTCGGTGCGACCCTCTTCACCGCGGCAATGGGCGCCGAGAACCCACAAAGTTTGAGTTATGTCTTCTTCCCTCTCGTCCTCGGCGCGCTCGGCGCAATCGCCTCGATCATCGGCATCCTCTCGGTTCGCCCCTCCGCAACGCCGGCGGACCCCATGGACGAGCTCAACAAGGGGTTCTACGTCACGGCGGTTCTATCCGTTTTCGCGTTGATCATCGCGGCCTTCTGGATGTTGCCGTACGGTCGGGTCGAGTACCTGATCTGCGGCATTATCGGCATCATCACTTCCTTCGCCTTTGTGTGGGTCACGCAGTACTACACAAGTGGCCGTTACCGGCCGGTCAAAGACATCATGGAGGCGTCGCGGACCGGTCCCGCGACGAACATCATTTCAGGTATTTCCGTCGGCTTTGAGACGACAGGCGCGGCCGCGATTGTCATTTCCATTGCGCTCCTCTCCTCTTACTTCGTCGGGGATCGCGTGCAGGGTGTGTTCCCGGTCGATACCGGGTTCCTACGCTCGGCGGGGATCTATGGCACGGCCGTCGCGACGATGGGCATGCTGATGTCAGCCGCCTACATTCTCGCAATGGACACCTTCGGCCCGATCACGGACAACGCCGGCGGTATTGTCGAGATGAGTGACCAGCCTGAGAGTGTGCGTGACACCACCGATGCTCTCGACTCGGCTGGCAACACGACGAAGGCGCTCACAAAGGGGTACGCGATCGGCACCGCGGCGCTCGCCGCGTTCCTGCTCTTCTCCGCATACCTGCAGGAAGTCGCCCGCTTCGGCGGCGAGTCGATGCAAGCGCAAGTGGTCGATCTTGCCAATCCACGAGTGTTCGTGGGCGGGCTCATCGGCGCGGCACTGGTCTTCGTTTTCGCGTCCCTCGCCATGCGAGCCGTTGGTCGCGCTGCGTCGGCGATGATCGAAGAAGTGCGCCGGCAGTTCCGAAATGATCCCGGCATTATGGCCGGAACCTCGACCCCTGACTACACCTCATGCGTCGACATCGCCGTCCGCGCGTCATTGCGTGAGATGATCACCCCGGGCGTGCTTGCGGTGACCGTGCCCATCCTCGTCGGTCTGATCCTCCGTTGGGAGGGTGCGGCGGGCATGCTGATGATCGGGACCATTGCCGGTGTCCTCCTCGCCAATGTCCTCAACAACGGCGGCGGAGCCTGGGACAACGCCAAGAAGATGATCGAGGCCGGACTACTTAAGGCAGGCGACGGCGATGTGCTCGGCAAGGGCACTGCCGAGCACGCGGCCTCAGTTGTCGGCGACACTGTTGGCGACCCGTGGAAGGACACGGCCGGACCGTCAATCCATGTGCTCATCAAGCTCATGGCGACGATCACATTGGTGATGGCATCGCTCTTTATTTGACCGGACCTGAGTCGTAAGTCGTGAGCCGAGACGGGAACGCCACGGAGTCGGGACAGTCGAATTGGTCGGCCGGCGCCGGAGACGAGGTGGTTGGCGGCTCATCACTTTCGGCTCACGCCTCTCATATCGCAGTGATCGGGGGCGGCATCACTGGGCTCACCGCTGCCCTGCGCCTCGCGCAACGCGGTTTTCGCGTCACGCTCTGGGAGCGCGGGGAGTTGCTCGGCGGACAGGCGAACGCATTTCCTGTCGTGGGTACGGCAATCGAACGCTTTTACCATCACCTCTTTCAAAGTGATCGTGAAATTGTGGCGCTTGCGGACGAAATCGGGATCGGCGATCGTCTCCTCTGGCTGCCATCCAATGTTGGCTACTTCGCAGATGGTCGTATCTGGCCCCTGAATGGCGCCCTTGACCTGTTGCGTCTGGGCTTTCTTCCCGTGCAGGACGGCTTCGCGTCGGACTCGTCACCGCCTATCTGCAGCGCGTCCGGGACTGGAAACGCTTCGAAGCGGTGACGGCCGCCGTTTGGCTTCGCCGCGCGCTTGGCTCGCGGGCCTACGATCGAACGTTTGGCGCGCAGCTGCGCGCCAAGTTTGGCCGGTATCACGATCAAGTGGCGATGGTCTGGTTCTGGGGAAAGATCTGGCTGCGCACGACCTCCCGGCGGTCACCCCTGGAAGGCGAGCGGCTGGGATACTTTCAAGGGAGTTTCAACGTCCTCATCGACGCTCTGGCACGTGCCGCTCGCGACGCCGGAGCGGAGTTAGTGACCGGGGACGGCCCACGCGAATTGAAACCTCGGGATTGCGGCGGGTGGAACGTCGTCCTCGAAAGCGGAGACATCGCCGTCGATGCCGTCGTGGTAACGACACCGTCACCGGTGCTGGCGAGGCTGGTGCCCGATCTCCCTGAGGCGTACCGGCAGAAGCTGGGCGGCCTGGAATACGAGGCCGCGGTCGTCGCTCTGCTTCAGTTAACGAATCCACTCACTGACATCTACTGGCTGAATGTCGCCGACGATGAACTCCCTTTCACGGGGGTCATCGAGCAGACGAACTTCATTTCACCAGAGGAGTACGGCGGCAAGAGGTTCGTTTACCTGTCGAAGTATCTCGAGCCGGAGCATCCGTATTTCACAATGCCCGACGAGGCGCTCATCGAAGCCTACGTCCCGTTTCTGAAGCAAATAAATTCGGAATTCAGCCGCTCCTGGATCGAGCAGGCCTGGGTGTTCCGCGAGCGGTCAGCGCAGCCAATCATCCCCCTCCACTACGGTGCCCGGATTCCGGATCACCGCACGGGACTGCCGGGACTGTTCCTCGCCAATACGACTCAGATATACCCGGAGGACCGCGGCACGAACTACAGTGTCCGTCTCGGGAACCAGATCGCCAACATCGTCGCCGGCGACCTTGCTGGCGAACCCGCCCGCGTCTAACTGCGGTCAGTGCATGTGCCCGGCGCAGACTCCTCGTCTGCAACTCATCGACATTGTCTCGACCTATGTCGAGCGCAGTCGGCGGTTGACCGCGCTGGGGGGGATCAGCCTCCAAGTCGGCAACGCTGAGTTCGTGGCTCTAGTCGGACCGTCCGGTTCAGGCAAGAGCACACTCCTCGATATTGTCTCAGGGCTCCTTGTTGAGGACAGTGGCACGATTTTCATTGACGGCGAATTGACGACGGCGGCCCAACGGCTTGGGAAGTCGGCATACATGCAGCAACGCGATCTGCTGCTCCCCTGGCGAACGACGGTGAGTAATGCCGCGTTGGGACTGGAGGCCTCCGGGGTTCCTCGTGCCGAGGCCGAGCAGCGGGCGTCAGCGCAGCTCCAGCGCTTCGGACTCGACGGTTTTGGCGGCGCCTATCCGGCTCAGCTCTCAGGTGGCATGCGTCAGCGAGCGGCCTTCCTACGCACAATTCTCCCGCGCAAAGACCTCGTTCTTCTCGACGAGCCATTCGGTGCGCTCGATGCCTTGACTCGCGCTGACCTGCAAGCATGGCTCGCCGGATTGTGGGAACAGGAGCGTTCGTCCGTCTTACTGGTTACGCATGACGTCGAGGAGGCCATATTCCTCGCGGACCGGGTGATTGTGCTGACGCCGCGGCCGGGTCGCATCGCGTTCGAACTGGTAGTGTCATTACCGCGACCTCGCACGCGAGACATGATCGCCTCTCCGACATTCATCCAGGACCGAGCAACGCTGTTGCAAGCGCTTGGTCTGGTGGGGCATTCGTCTCCATGATGGTTGCCAGGATCCAGCGCAATTCGGTGTGGGTGGCCCCGCTCGCGCTGATCGCGGTGATCGTGATTGGCTGGGAAATCGCGGTGCGAGCCACGGACACCCCGGCGTGGCTCCTGCCTGCCCCGAGCGACGTCGTGCGCTCCCTCATCGAGGACAAAGACATACTCTTGCCCAACGCGCTGGTGACCTTCTCTGAAGTGATGCTCGGCTTCGTCAGCGCGGTGGCTGTGGGAGTCACTCTTGGCGTCGCAATCTATCGTTCGGCAACGCTTGAGCGGCTCTTCTATCCCATCATCATCGCCAGCCAAACGATACCGATCCCTGCCCTGGCGCCATTGCTGCTCGTCTGGTTTGGGTACGGCCTGCTTCCCAAGGTGATGGTGACGGCGCTGGTGGGATTCTTCCCGATCGTGGTCAACACCGTCGAGGGTCTTCGTTCGACAGATCCTGACGTGATCAATCTGCTTCGTTCATTTGGCGCGTCGCGAGGAAAGGTCTTTCGGCTTGCGGAGTTTCCGTCCAGTTTGCCGTCGGTCTTCGCTGGGGCGAGGATCGCTGTAGCCATATGTGTCATCGGCGCCATTTTCGGCGAGCTGGTAGGAGCCAAAGCCGGCCTGGGCTATCTCATCACTCGCGCCATCGCCCAGTTCGAGACTCCGCGACTTGTCGCGGCGATTGTCCTGCTTTCGGCGATGGGCACCGGGCTGTTCGCGGTCGTCGGACTCGTCGAGCGGATCGCTTTGCCGTGGCGAAAGTACTCCACCGCGTCGAGATCATAGACCGGAAGCGGCAGCACCCGAGCGCCCGTTTTCAGCCAGCGGCTTGGGCAGCGGCACGCTGTTGCGGCGCTCTCCATTCAGCTTGCTCGCGACGTGCAAGGCCACTGTTCCCAATCCAAGTCGCCGGTATCTCACCTTTGAAAACCCAGATTGGAGCATCATGCGCCCAAGCGAGTCCGCGTCAGGGAATGCGGACGCGGAGGCCGGGAGATACCGATAGGCGTCGGAGTCGCCGCTAAGTAACCCACCGAGGATCGGCACGACACGCGAAAAGTACCAGTCGAACGCGTACTTCACTACCGGCACCCGAAACGACGTCGTCTCGAGGCAGACGAGCGTCCCTCCAGAGCGGAGCACGCGCGCCATCTCTCGCAATGCTCCTTCGTAGCTCGGCATATTGCGGAGTCCGAACGCGACCGTCACCGCGTCGAATGATTCATCAGGAAACGGGAGCGCCATTGCGTCCCCCTCGCGCCAAGCGATAGGTCGCCGCCCGGTTTCGCCTGACCGGGCATCTTTCCGAGCGGCTTCGGTGAGCATCGGAGCGGAAAAGTCGAGGCCAATGACGTTCCCGGCTCCAGCGTCGCGAAGCGCAATGGCCAAGTCTCCTGTACCGGTTGCCACGTCGAGGACATGGCAGGACTCCCTAACTCGCCCGCACAGCGCCTCGCGGACAGCGAGCCGGCGCCAGGCGACGTCCCGGCCCCCAGTCATGAGGCGGTTCATCAGATCGTAGCGCGGAACGATGCGATCAAACATGTCCCGTACGTCATCCCGGGACCTGATGGCGCCATGAACGGATGGTTGTTGATCAAGCTTCACAGGATGATCCCGACACTGAGCGCGATGGCGAACCACAGGCACAAACGCGCAGTTCCCGCGAGCACGGTGTTCAACCCACGCCCAGATACCATCCACACGTGTCGCACGAGGATGAGTCCCAGGGGAGCGGTCACCCAGGCGATCATGGGCCATGGCCCAGTCGTTCCCGACAACCACATCATCACCGGCGTTGCGTACGCGACGATCATCAACAAGGCGTATTCCCAACGGCTGCCGTCCCGCCCAATTCGGACGGCGAGCGTGCGCTTTCCGGCCTCCCGGTCGGTATCGATGTCACGCAGGTTATTGACGACCAGGATGGCCGTAACCAGGCACCCCATCGGGATCGACGCGACGATTCCAGTCGGCGTCCACGACGTGCATCATGGCATAGGCCGTCCCCACAACCGCGACCGGCCCGAAAAAGAGAAAAACGAAGAACTCTCCGAGTCCGAGGTACCCGAATGGCTTGGGCCCGGCGGTGTAGGTCACGGCGGCGAGGATCGCGAGCAGACCCAACGCGGCGAGGACCGGTCCCCCACGCCAGACGAGGTACAGACCCGGGATAGCGGCCACGGCAAGCACGACGGCGGTCGCGATGATCATCTGCCGGGGCGCAATGAGACCGCCCTGTGTGACTCGAACCGGGCCCAGTCGGCCGACCGAGTCCGCGCCGCGATGGAAATCCGCGACGTCATTCGCCAGGTTCGCCCCGATCTGTAGGAGCAGCGCGACCGCAAACGCGGCGATCGCGGTGCTGAGGTCGAAACCGGCCTCCGCCCATGCGACGGCGCATCCCACCAAGACCGGCGCGAGCGCGGCGGGCAAAGTCTTGGGGCGTATCGCGAGGAACCAAGCCGCGGGTGTGGCCGCTTTTTCGGGTGACGCGATTGATGCGGGCATGGAAATGATGGTACCCCGTCTCTCGAACACCGCATGAGCACCGTGGCCCACAATTGATTTGCACGGCAAGGAGCCGAACATTATGGTATGATTATTGGGCATGGGGATGTTTGGATTCGACAGGGTCGTATGTCAGGTAGGTGCGTGCCGAGGCGCCCGAGGCCTCGTAAAAACGGGCAACCAAGAGCTGCGGAAACTGATTTCGCAATCGCTGCCTAAGTCACTGACCTCTAGGTAGCGCGTCTGTCCGGACCTCCGCCTTCCGGGACCGGGTACAGGCGTCACTCAGGAAGGATGCGGTGACCTAGTCCGCCAGAGCGCGGTCACCAAAGGCAGTTTGGCTCACCACAGCGGGATCCCGTCGGTAGGAGACCGCAGTGGCACATAAAATGCCGACTACGCACGTAGGATGCTGCCGGCCAGCGGTTCTGGACGGGGGTTCGAATCCCCCCATCTCCACCTCAATGCAGCGGCCCGCCTGTTGGCGGGCCGCTTTCATTTTGCGCGGTCCTATTGAGATCTCCACTCACATTGGCCAGTTTCTTGCGATAACAGCGGCGCTGAAACGTGGCGCAATCCACGATTGGCTTCGCCGGACTGACTCCCAGCGGACGGCACTCTGCTTAGGTATGGAACCATGTCGATCTAGTCGACGGTGAGGCTGCACGATGGCCGTCAATAGTTCATCATCCACGCGTGCCGTTCCAACTCCTCCCATGGAGCGACTGCAACTCGGGAAGCAATTGCGATTGAGCGTGCCTCGCTCCGAGCACGCCGCATGTCTGCCCTCCGATGAACGTCCGGACCCGATTTCACTGTTGAGACAGTCGAATCACCGGCGCCTCTCACACCTGGTCTCTCTACAATACGGACGGATGGCCGCGTCGCCGTTCGCGTTCATGCGCGGATCCGCGGTCATCATGGCCCACGATCTCGCATCCACTCCCACCACCGGACTTTACGTGCAACTGTGCGGAGACGCTCACATCGGCAACTTCGGGGGCTACGGCACGGCTGAACGGTCGCTTGTTTTCGATCTCAATGACTTTGATGAGACCCTCGCAGGTCCGTGGGAATGGGATGTCAAACGACTTGCCGCTAGTGCGGTTGTTGTCGCTCGCGAAAAAGGGCTGAAGCGCGGTGCACCGCGGCAGATAGCTTGCGCCACCGCTCAGGCATATCGTAAGCAGATTCGGGAGCTGAGCGACAAGCCATATCTCGACGTCTGGTTGACGCCGACTCGTGCCGCAGCCGCAATGGACTCCTACGCCGACGACCCGAAGCCTCTAGAACGCGTTTCGCGGTGGACGGCACCGAACCAATCTCGCGACACTCCCGAAACTCACGGAAAAGGTTTGTGGTCGTCTGCGCTTCAAGGACGATCCGCCGACTATCTCTCGCCGCGCGGATAGGCTGCGCCTCGAGCTTGACCAGGTGTTGACGGCCTATCGCCGCTCGCTGAGCATCG
>CAVVTE010000010.1:0-284983 GCA_963751075.1 uncultured Chloroflexia bacterium
CGACGCGGCAGCGGTCACCCTCTTGATCGCGGCGACGCTGGTCCTCGTGTCTCTGATTGGCTGGGACCTGCGCAGTCGATGAAGGGTTCCTCGTCAACAGGGGCAGGGCCCGGGCGGTTCCCATAATGGCGGGCCGAGGAGCCAGCACGCAGTCGTGATCAACCGGTGCGCCGCGGGCAAGAGGTACTATGGCGCCAACCCTACCGCGCGACCGCAGCAATGCCGCAAGAAACGAGACTCGCGATGCGCGACGGATCGTCAAGCACGCATCCTCCACCACCCTCCGCGTCCACCTCAGCCCGCGCCGGGCGTGAAGCCCTGGCCATAGCCCCGCTCCCGTTGTCCCGCAGCCCGCTCATCGGTCGCCAGCAGGACGTCGAGACGATTCGGGAGCTTGCTGCTCCGCGACGAGGTCCCGCTCGTCGTCCTGATCGGGCCGGGCGGCGTCGGCAAGACCCGCCTCGCCCTCGAAGTCGCCCGTGAGGCGGAGGACGGGTTCGCCGACGGCGTCTGCTTCGTCGCGCTGGAGGCGATCCGCGATCCCGGACTCGTCGTGCCGACGGTGGCCCAGGCGTTCGGCCTGCGCGACACGGGCAACCGGCCCCTGGTCGAGCAGCTCGCGGCGCATCTGCGCCCGCGCCAGTCGTTGCTCGTCCTGGACAACCTGGAGCAGGTGATCGAGGCCGCCCCCGCGCTCGATCACCTCTTGACCCGCTGCCCCGGTCTGAAGGTCCTCGTCACCAGCCGGGTCGTGCTGCACCTGTCGGACGAGCATGATTTCCCGTGGCTCCCTTGCCGGTGCCGGCGGCGGTCCAGCTCTTCGTCACGCGCGCCCGGGCGACCAACCCCGCCTTCACCCTCACCGCGGCGAACCAGGCGGCGGTGGCGGCGATCTGCGCCCGACTGGACGGCCTGCCACTGGCGATCGAGCTCGCCGCCGCCCGTGTGCCTGCCTTGCCCGCGGTGGCGCTGCTGGCGCGGCTGGAGCGGGCCCTGCCCCTGCTGACCGGGGGCGCCCGCGACCGGCCGGACCGGCTGCGGACGATGCGGGGCGCAATCGCCTGGAGCCATGACCTTTTGACCGCGGACGCTCAGGTCCTCTTCCGTCGACTTGCCGTCTTCACGGGCGGCTTCGACCTGGAGGCGGCCGAGGACCTCAGCAGCGGTAGAGGGACAGCACGCGAGGCACGACTCCGCCCACTTCCCTGTCTGCTTCCGACCCTGCCTCCGTCCTCGACGGCATCGCCTCGCTAGTCGAAAAGAGCCTGCTCCACCAGGACGGCGAGCTGGCGTCGCCGGAGCCGCGCTATCGGATGCTGGAGACGGTGCGGGAGTTCGGGTTGGAGCGACTGGCAGCGAGCGGGGAGATCGCGGTGTCCAGCGGGCGCACGCTGAGTACTACGCGCGGCTGGCGGAGCGGCCGGCGCCGGAACTGACCGGGGGCGACCAACTGGCGTGGTCGGGCGACTGGAATCCGAGCACGCCAACCTGCGGGCGGCGCTGACGTGGCTGACGCGCAGCGAGCCGGAAGCCGGGCTTGGAATGGCCGGCGCCATGATCCGGTCTCTGGGACCACCACGGCCACGTGCGCGAAGGGCAGCGGTGGCTGGAGGCGGCGCTGGCGAGCGGCGAGCGACCCCCCGCCACGGCGCGCGCCATGGCGCTCTGGGGCGCGGGCTGCTGGCGCTCGAATACGGCGACCGCGAGGCCGCGCTGCCGCTATGACCGAGAGCGTGGCCGTCGCGCGGGCGGCGGGCGACCGGGAGGTCGAGGCGGTGGCGCTGGCCTTCCTGGGCTTCGTCGACCTGGACGGGGCGACTCGATCGCGCCCCACGGCAATGGAGGCGGCGGTGGCGTTGCACCTGGAGCTCGGGACGGCGGCCGGCGCGGGCCGCCGGCAGCCGTGGACGACGGCGCCATCGCGGCGTTGCCCTCTGCGGCAACCTCGTCCAGGTTGCCCTGCCAGGGACGACGTCGCGGCGGCGGAGCGCTCCGGCGGAGGCCGGCGGCGGAACCGGGCGCTCGGCAGCGTCCGCTGGTTGCAAAGCTACCGCGATCGTGTCTGGGTGACCTCGCGCGCCCGCGGTGACCAGGCGAGCGGGCGCTGGCCGGCTCGGCGAGGGCCTGGAGTGCCTGAGCCAGCGGGCTACAAGTGGTCCGCCAGCGCCGACCCTGGCGGGGCTGGCCGCCGTCGTCACCACCCGGGGGCAGCCGGAGCGGGCGGCACGCCTGCTCGGCGCGGTCGCGGCGCTGCCGAGGAGATCGGCGCGGCGCATGCATGGCGACGATCGGGCGCACGAGCGCATCTTGCCGGCGGCCGGGCGCATCTCGACGAAGGCGTTCGCAGCAGCCTGGGATGCGGGGACGACGCTGCCCGCTGGAGCAGGTCATCGTCGAGGCACTGGCAGCGGCTGATCCCGCCGGGGTTGCGACCCCGGGCCACCGCGCCCGACCCGGCGGTGGAAGCCGGTCTAACCGCGCGCGAAGCCGAGGTCCTGCGCCTGCTCGCGCAGGGCTTGAGCGACCGCGAGATCGCCGAGTCCCTCTCGCTCAGCCCGCGCACCGTCAGTGGCCACGTCACCCATTTGCTGACCAAACTGGACCTCGAGTCGCGCACCGCCGCGGCCATCTTCGCCGTCCGCCACGGCCTCGTCTGAGCTCCGCATTGTCGAATCGCGCAAAACTGCTTGGTTCCATTGCCTTGCCTTCACCGCGAAATCGGGTAGTTCTGTCCTAGTCCGCCCCTGCCGTGCTCCGGCATCATGGTCCACGTTCAGGTACCGGACACGCAGCACACCAGCACGGTCGATCGAGAGCGGTTCCACACCTTCGGTGATGCGCTCACCGAGGGCGAGCGGCACGTTGCCTCGACGACCACCAGTGGCGGTCACGTGGCGCCGAGAGGCAACGGCCACGGTCGTCACGAACGGCCGCCGCTCCCAACGGCGGCAGAAAGGATGGAGATCGCATGCACACGAGTCTCGGGGACCCGGCGCCCGGCCTGCTCGGCCGCCCGGTCACACGCCGCACCGCACTCGGTCGCCTGGCCGGCGTCGGCGCCGCGCTTGCCACGCTCAGGGCTCATCCAGTCGCCCGTTTTCGCGGGCCAGCAAGGAGAGGTCATGAACCAGTCAGCGCCCAATACCGGAGCCCCGACCATCGTCCTCGTACACGGCGGGTTCGCCGACGCCTCGTGCTGGAACGGCGTTATCGACCGGCTGCAGGGCGCGGGGTTGACCACCATCGCCCCGGCCAATCCCCTGCGCGGTGTGGTGAGCGACAGCGCCTACGTCAGTAATGTGGTGAAAACCATCGAGGGACCGGTGCTGCTGGTGGGGCATTCCTACGGTGGGATGGTGATCACCAACGTCGGATCTCAGGTCGACAACGCGATCGGCCTGGTCTACGTCGCCGCGATGGCCCCAGACGAAGGCGAGGCCATGCTCGACGTCGCGGCCGACTACCCCAAGACCCTGATCCTCGACGCCTTGCGACCGGCCTCGGTCGCGGCCAGCGAGGCCGAAGCCGACTTCATCGTCGATCCCGCGCAGTACCGGGCGGCGTTTGCCGCCGACCTGCCGGAGGAGACGACGCGGGTACTGGCGGCCACGCAGCGGCCGTTCGTGGGCGCAGCCCTGGCGACCCCCTCGGGTCCGGCGGCGTGGAAGACCCTGCCCTCGTGGTACGCCGTCGCCACCGCCGATCAGGCCATCCATCCGGGGCAGCAACGCTTCTATGCCCAGCGCATGGAGGCCACGACCATCGAAGTCGACGCGCTCGCATTCGATTATGGTCTCGCAGCCGGAGACGATCGCGGAGCTGATCCGCTCCGCGGTGGGCGCCCTGGCCTGACCCCATTCTCGTCGAACGGAAGGACGGCCATACGGCCGGGGAGACGCGTCTCCCCGGCCGTGCCTAACCAGCGAGGCACAGCAAAACGCCGACAAGTCCGGCACCGAAGTGCAAGCCCCGTCGGCGTTTGCTCCACCATCGGCTCAGGAACTGGTTCCTTTCGCGTTCCGGTGTAGGGTGAACGTACACCCTTCATCGTCCGTTGTCAAGACCTGTCGACGCCGCCTTGTTTCTCTTCTGCGACTCGGGAACCTCGAGAGTGCATTGGCGACTGTTACGCTGGGCGTGGCCGCCCGCGAGCACTGTACCTTGCGCGGCGTGGCGCGGGAGCTGACCGCCATGGGCCTCAGTGCCGCGCAGCCGGAGAGCACCGCTATAGGCCGTGCGGCGAGCGCCGCAAGGTGCACGAACAACGTCGCTGTCGATTCTCGTTGCCCACGGACGACTATCTGGTGGCACGATCGTGTCGCATGACGAATTTTCGGCGATAGCACCGGGGAGGTCACCTTGCAGAGACGTGCACTGTTAGCCGCAATGGCCGCCACTGGCGTGACACTTGCAGCTCCGATCATGGCGTCCGCCCAGACAGACACCGGTACGGCGACCGCAACCAGTCGAGGAGTTGACGTGACACAGACTTATCCCATCACTGGCTATGCGCCGATCAACGGCTTGCAGATCTACTATGAAATTCATGGCAGCGGCGGCACACCGCTTCTGCTGCTGCACGGCGGTATCGTCGGCAGCGTGACCTTCGCTCCCCTTTTGCCGGGATTGAGTGTGAACCGCCAGGTGATCACTATCGATCTACAAGGCCACGGCCACACGCGCGACATCGACCGTCCGCTGCGCGATGAAACGATGGCTGATGACGTCGCCGGGGTGCTGGCGCACCTGGAGATCGAACAGGCGGACCTGCTGGGCTATTCGATGGGTGGCGGCGTGGCCCTCCAAACTGCCTTCCGCCATCCCGAAATCGTGCGTAAGCTGATCATCGTTTCGGCAACCATGCGGCGCGACGGCTCCTACCCTGAAGTGTTGGCGCAGCTCGATCAGCTGGAGTCCAACGCCCCACAACTCGGTGCCCAGGTGGCCCAATCCCCGTTGGCGACGGTCTATCCCGAGGCCGATTGGGAGACGCTCTTCGCCAAGGCGGGCGAGATGGCAAGCCGGGACTACGACTGGTCAGCGAATGTCGCCGCCATCACTGCACCATCGATGCTCATCTTCGCCGATGCCGACTCGATCCGCCCCGAGCACATGGTCGAGTTCTACAAACTCCTCGGCGGCGGCCAACGCGACGCCGGCCTGGACGGCTCCCTTCGCCCGACTTCTCGTCTAGCAATTCTGCCCGGCACGACCCACTACGACATCCTCACCTTCCCCGGATTCGCCGACATCGTCACCGCCTTCCTCGATGCGCCGCTACCGGATGCGGAGAGCCGATCCTGAGATGCTGTCCGTCTCTCCCGGTAGTTCAGCTCGGCGTCAGCACCCCCTCTCCCACTGCGGTTCAAGGGAGGACAGTTTTGCTAAGCGGTGACGGACACCGGCGTGCCTTTCGAGCGCGCCCAGATCCAGCTGCGCGCGGGGGTCGCGCTGGCGGCGGTCGGCGAGCGTGAGGCTGCCGTGGAGCAACTGACCGAGGCGTACCGGACGGCGACAAGGCTTGAGGCGCGGCCCGTAGCAGAGGAAGCTGTTCGGCAGCTCGTGGCCCTCGGCGAGCATGTTGAGCGACGGCTCGGTCGGCGGGCGGCCAGACAACTGGAACGTGCCGGGCCCACCCGGCATCGCGCAGCCGGTTCGTCAACACCTCGCGTTCCGCCGCCATCGGTCCCGTCCCTTCAGCGGTTCTCTTGCCGGTGCGCCAGCCCGCTATCCTCTCACGCATGATCTCCTTCTCGTCCCTGACCATCATGCTGAACCGCGCCGGTGAGGATGTGTCGTCCTGGCTCTATAAGCGCGGACCGCTCTACGCAGGAGCACTCACGAAAGGGATCGTTGGGGTCTCGCCCGTTCTGACACCGGTGGTCTGCCCCTTCAGGGCGGGTCCTGCGCCTTTTCACCGCCATCGTCTCCGTAACTCCCCTGAATGTCATCGATGATGACGACCATCGCGACGACCGCCGCATCGATCGCGGCCAGCCCCTCCAGGATCCGGCTCTGCTCCTCCTCCGTGAGGGATCGAGAGCGGCGCACGGTCCGGGCGAGCAGGTAGGCGCGAGACCGAATCGTGGTCAGCGGGGTTTTCAGGTCGTGCCGCAGCTTGTTGAGGCGACTGAGGGGGTTCCGGCCGTGGGCATGGTCGTCTGCGTGCATGGAGTCCCTTCGCGGCGATGGCACCTCGGCACCATGCGGCCACCTTTGCAAGGTCTGGACCGCGCCCGCTGGACGCTCAGGCGGCGCCGATCATCTCGTGGATCGCGCCCACTAACGCATCCAGGTTCATCGGCTTGACGAGGACGCGGGGGGTTCCGTAACGCTCCTGGTCTTGCACCTCGGCCAGCAGCTCGGGGAGGGTGGAGGTCAGCAACAGCGGGATATCCGTTATCTCCGGTGTGCTGTGGAGTCGCTCCACGAACTCCCACGCCTCGGGCTCCCCGATCCCGACATCCACAATCAGGGCATCCGGGTGGCGCATGACGATCTGGGTGAAGACGGTCGGGCTGAAGTCACTCGTCGTGACGCCGATAACCCTCCTCTTCGAAGAGCTCGCGGACGACGAGCAAGAAGTCGGGCGAATTGTTGATGACGAAGAGGTGCTTGCGCGGCCTCCGGCGGCCGTCATTCATCGGTCCCTCCCTCGGTGTGCCACAACCCATGCCATCCCCGTCCCATCGCACGGACGGCACGCAAGGGTCGATTAATCCGCCGGCTGGGGAGCCAGTAGGTGGTCGCGTGCTCGTCGCTCCTCGGGATCAGTGTCGCCGAGACGTGGCTCATGTCAAGGGAGAAACGAGGCCGCCTGCCGATGGGCAGCACCAGGAGGAAGTGACGATCCGACGAAGCCGTCCGCGGATTACCCGATCGCCGACCAGGTGCCGTCGTGGCTCATGACGATCGCCATGCTGCGCTCCTCCATTGCGGTCATTGCCGGGGTCAACCCCTCGGAACACAGCCGCTAGGTTTTTGAAACCGGTTCCTGTAACGCCCAAACCCGGTACCATGCTCCCCGGTTTTCCGCTTGCCAGCGTGGAATGCCGGTTCCAGATAAGACCCCGGAGCATTGGTTATCGGTACCAATTCCTGCTAATCGTCGTCGATGCCCTTCTATTCCTAGCGTGCTACACTGTCGAAGACAATCGAATATGTCGAGCACGTTGAGAGCGCAGACCAAAGAAGGCCAAAACGCGCAATCGCCCAAGTCGCCAGCCAAGCCATTGGCCACAGAGCCACACCGCTTATAGGCAAAAACGGGCACAGAGTCGCTAGAGAGTCGCAGTTGCAGGGCGCCGTTGAGTGCGTGACAGGTCCCGGGGAGCCGGGTTGGCGTCACCCTTGGCGGCGCCCGTTTTCGTTCCCCGCAGTGGCCCGGTTGTCTGGGAGCAGCAGCGGTTCACCGATCGTCTATCGGCAAGTACCGCGCAGCAAGGGACGATGGCGATGGTTATGCATTGGCTCTGGGAGCGGCTGGCGGCGTGGTCAGCATTTGCGCCCCTCGTGCTCGTGAGCGTCGGGGCGTGGTTCGTCGTGACGTTCAGTAACGGGTTCGCAAACAAGCTGGGTGAGGAAGCCGCCACTGATATCTGGCGCACTGTTCGGGCCCGGATGGTGCGCCGACTTGAGAAAAGCGATCGGGTCGCCACCGATGGCGGCGTGAGGGGGCGACCGCCGGGTGACCCGGATGCTGACACGGGGTGAATAGGTGCGACCGGGCATCCGGAAGCTGCGCTGCACATCCCGACTATGTTGATAGTTCCCTACCCCGCTATCTGCGCGTGTCGGTTCCTAGGTCGCGCCTCAGCTCTAGGGTCCCCGGCGGGCACGCTCATCAGAGATGGTGTCTTGCAGCCCGTAGTTCTTCCTATAATCACCATTATAGGAAGAAACCACCCCGATTTCGTCGGTTTTCTTCCGGATAATATGCTAATTGACAGTGATTATAGGAAGGTTTTTCGTGAAAGAGTGCCATTCCTCACCATTTAGCGAGGCGATTACGCAGTACCAAAACGGCTTTCTCGCTGCTCGCAACCTGGCGCCGCTGACGCGGGTCAACTCGCTTGCGGCATGCCCGCTACCTCACCGAGCGGATGAAGGTGGCGCGCATCGATCAGGTACATCCACGGCAGCTCGACGGCTATCCGGTCACGCTGGACCAGCAGGGGCTGCGCGGCTCCTCGCGCCAGCGCAAGGTCGCCACCATCCGCTCGCTCTTTCACTTCCTGGTCCAACAGGGCATCCTGCCGCGCTGGTCCGGGTTTCCACGTAACAGGTGGCGGGGTCCCTCAGGAGGGCGGGTGCAGATCCTCAGCCCGTGAAGATGCGGCCCCTCCCGGCTCCCGCGCTGCGTGCCATCTTCATCACCTTTCAACACCTTTACCCGACCATGCGCTAAAGAATTTGCTCCTCGGATTCTCCACAGTTCGCATTCTTTGGACTCTTCCACTTCTTCGCTACCCTCACCCAGGTGACGCGAAGAGAACGGCGCTCAGGTCCGCGTCTCCCGGCAATCCCCTCTCCCGTCGAGCCGGGAGAGGGGATTGGTGGCGAGGGAGCGTCGTCACGACACTCCGGCGTCCGTCTGACTTAGCAACTTGCCTGACACACTCCGGGGCCGCCCGGGACGTCGCTCGTCTGGCAACAGGTCAGACCCTCGTCGCAAGGGGCTTCAGTGCCGGTCATGCAGGCGCAGCCGGCCCCGGTGCAAACCACGGGCGGAGGGGCGTCACAGACGCCGCTGTCGTTGCAGTAGCCGGAGCAGCAGCCGGCACAGCTATCGCCCCAGTTACAGGTCGCATCGCAGCCACCACCGTTGTCGGTACAGGGCGGTGGTCCACAGATGTCCGCTGGCTGGCAGCTGCCCGGTCCACCCGGCACCGAGGGGTCGGTCAGGCAGCAGATGAGACCGTCATCGCACGCGCCCTGCACGCCGCCATTGCAGGCGCAACCTTCACCGGTACAGGGTGGCGGCGCACAGTTCGCGGTGCAGGTTCCGGCGCCACCGGGGACTTCCTGCCCATTCTGACAACAGACCAGCCCGGCATCGCAATTACCCTGAACGCCGCCGGTGCAATCGCAACCTTCGCCCGTGCACGGTGGTGGCGCACACTGATCCTCGGGCTGGCACGTGCCGGCCCCACCGGGGATGGCTACCCCATCCTGGCAGCAGACCAGACCGGCATCGCACGCGCCGAGCACGCCGCCGTTGCAATCGCATCCTTGAGCGGTGCAGGGTGCTGGGGTGCATTCCGCTTCGGCAACGCAGGTTCCCGCGCCGCCGGGGATCGGCTCTCCATTCTGGCAGCAGACCAGACCCGCGTCGCAGTTGCCTTGTACACCACCGGTGCAATCACAGCCTTCACCGGTGCATGGCGGGTTGCACTCCGCTTCCGTCTGGCACGTGCCGGGACCACCAGGGGTTCCGGTCGTGCCACAGCACACGAGACCGCTGTCGCACGGCGATTGCGTCCCTGTCGTGCACTCACAGCCAGCTCCCGTGCAGGGTGGATTGCACTGGGCCTCGGTCTGACAGGTGCCGGGCCCGCCCGGCGTGCCGGTCGTGCCGCAGCAGATCAGGCCGGCATCGCACGCCGCCTGGGTTCCGGTCGTGCAGTCGCAGCCCTCGGCGGTGCAGGGAAGAGCGGACGCATCGGCGCACTGCCCGCTGTCATTGCAATAATTCGAGCAGCAGCTCGGGCAGGCATCACCCGCACCACAGCTCGCGTCACAGGCGTCGCCGTTTTCTGCACACTCGTTCGGGTAGCAGACCGCCCGCGTCTGGCAGATGCCGGGACCTCCCGGGACATCGGTGGTTGGGCAGCAGATGAAACCGCGGTCGCATGGTCGCCGCGTTCCGGTCGAGCAGACGCATCCCTCACCCGTACAGGGTTCCGGAGTTGGCGTCGGCGTCGCGGGCGCGGTGGTCGGTTGAGCCGTTGCGGTCGGAGCCCCGGGAGCGGTGGTCGGTTGGGTCGTCGCGGTCGGAGCCCCGGGAGCGGTCGTTGGGGCCGGTCTCGCGGTCCCGGTGGCCTGCTGTGCAGCGCCGGGGCAGGTGTTGCGGAACATCTGCACGGCACCGGCGTGGACGTAGGTATCGCCGGAGACCGCTTCGTCCGGGGCGGGTAGCAGACCGCCAAGGTTGCGGGCAATCCAGTTCGCCTCCGCGGTAGCGAAGTTCTCGAAATCCTCCTGACTGCGGAAGACCGCGACGGTCGCGAAGTCGCCGTCCTCATCCTCGACCGCGAAGTAGGCGATGAATCCAGGGGCGTCGCAGGCATCCTCGATATAGCCCCGCTGCAATGCGGTGCGCACCGCGCTTGTCGGGCCGTCCAGGGTGTAACGGCGGATGACGGTGTAGACCGGCTCATCGTCCTGACCCTGTGCCGCGACCGGAGCTACATGCACCCCGGCCGACGCAAGCAACGTCGCCGAGGCGGCGGCCCCGGCGTGACGTAGCGCATTGCGCCGCGAAAGGCGGCCGGCCAGTGATTTGGCCAGATTGTCGAATCGCTGCGCGTCCACGGTCTTGCAGCCTCCCTTGCCGATGCTCGGCGAATCACACGCGAGCACAACCGCGGCTCAGCGAGCGCGGGCGGGGAGAATGCGGGGATGCCGTAAGGATACGATGACTTGCAGGAACACGGAGATCGGTGGAAATTGCTGCGACTGCTCGTGCCGGTGAAGGCGGCGCGGTCCGTCGCCTTCACCAACTTCGCGACTTTCGAATTCGTTGACTCGTTCGGCAGCGGGTAGCCGAGATGGCGTTCTCAGGCCGTTTGGGAGTTGAACTGGGACGACGAGGTGATGTCTTTCCCCGATCCGGCCGCGACACCAACCCGCGCTCCCTCCGTCATGAGCTTTCGCAGCGAGAGGAGATGCAACACGAAGGAGAGCGGCACAATGAACGTCGGCACCAGTGCCAGAGGGAAGCTCACAGGAAAGATGGCTGGACCGAACGGCTGGAAACCCCGCGCGGCTTGCTTCCAGCCAGTGCTGGCGTTCCACCGAAGAGGGCCGCGGCTGGACCGGCTAGTACCGATGTTCCGATGCCGAGCGCCACGAGGAGGTCAAGTAACCCGAAGATATTCCACGCCCACGCCGCTGCCACGCGCGAATGGCACACGGCGGGCCCACCAGGCCGCGACCAGCAGCGCTGCAACCCCGGTGAGAAGATCGCCCCAGCCCGCCGGGATAGCCGAAATACGCCGGGACGGCGTCGTACGTTGCGGCGATGAGGAACACGCCTCCGACGATACGGTAAGTCTGGGCACCGATGAGCCAGGTCTGGGGTACAGCCTTCAGGAGCCGTCGTCCCGTCTCAGTGAACACCGTGAGTCCATAGCCGATACCGACGAGCGCAGCGACGTAGAGCAGGGCGGCGAGCGACGACCTGTTCCCGAACACAAAGGTGACGAGCAGCGCGCCCGCCACCCAGATTGCCACGATTAACGCCGTCCACCGATCGACTCGAGCAATCCGGTCGGCTCCCGCGACGTCGCCTGAACCATTGCTCAACACACCCGGCTGGTGAGCCAGACGCGTGACGCCAACCACCACCATCACGCCCGCAATGATCGCGGCCAGCATGATGCTCGCGGCGACGAATAGGGATAAATCGTACGAGTTCATCTCTGTGCCTTTCGTGAATCGAACTGCGGCTCGCCGCGCCGCGTCATCCATGCGGCCTCGGATCGGCGATCGCTCTCTCGGTTTGACTCCATCAGAGCTCGAGAACCAGAGCAGGGGCAGTTTGAGGCCGAACAGACCGATTGGTCTGTTTTACGGATAACAAAAAGCCCGCCACCCATTCAGGCACGGACCCTCCATGTGAGGTGTTCGACCAGGTGGTCTGCGGCGCGCTCGAGATGGCGCAGATCACCGTAGAGCTTGCTTAGCATGACGCCGCCCTCCAGTGTGGCCAGGATGACCGTGGCCAGAGCCTCTGCATCCACCTCAGGGCGCACCTGGCCGCTCGCTTTCCCCTCCTCGGCGGCGACGCGAAGTCGCTGCCGCAAGCTATCCGCGAGACACAGCGCCCGCTCCCGCAGGGCAGGATGCGTGTCGTCGCTGTCGATAGCGGTATTGATCAGCAGGCAGCCGCCTCGAAATGGGGGATGCACGACGTAGCCGCGGAATGCCGCGACAAAGGCGAGTAGCGCGTCGAACCCTTCTTCGTGCCAGACGTCGGCAAACCGGCGCTCGATGAGCGTCGCGGCGTGGTCGAAGCTCGCCAGGGCGAGATCGTCCTTGCTGCCGAAATGGTTGTAGATGCCTCCTTTCTGCAGACCCGTCGCAGCCATGATGTCCGACAGCGAGGCGCCATTCGCGCCTCGCATGCTGAAAACCTCCGCCGCCCGCGACAGGATCCGTTCCCGTGTCTGCTCGCCCTTGCGCACCGTTTCGTCTCCGGCTCCACCGTTTCCGACCGATCAGTCTCTTTCTAGAGTAGGACTGAATGGGTTGCTACGTCAAGAGGGTCTTGCCCAAGCGGACGTGGGGCAGAACGATCTAGCCCTTCACCGCTCCCAGCGTGAACCCGGCGATGAAGCGGTCGAGAAAGAGGTTGTAGAGGAGCGCGATCGGGATGGCTACGATCGCGGCGGCGGCCATCAGCGACTGCCAGAAGAAGACATCTCCCCGGATCAGCTCGGTGGTGACGCCGATGGAGATAGTCTTCTGGTGTGAGGAGGTGACGAAGGCAAGCGCGTAGACGAATTCATGCATCGTCAGCGCGAAGCTGAAGACCACCACCGTCAGCAACCCGGGCACCGACACCGGCAGAACCGTCCGCCAGATGGCTCCCAGCCGGCTGTAGCCATCGATCATCGCCTGCTCCTCGATGTCACGCGGGATCGATTTGAAGAACCCCATCAGCAGCCACGTGCAGAACGGGATGGTGAACGTCGGGTAGACGAGCACCATCGCCCACCAGGTGTTCCGCAATCCAAGATCCGCGACCACCCGCGAGAGCGGGATGAACAGCAGCGTCGGCGGCACCAGGTAGACGAGGAAGATGGCGATACCCAGCCCCTCGCCCCACCTCCCGGCCAGTCGGGAGAGGCTGTAGGCGGCGGGCACCGCCCCAATGAGCGTGATCAACACCACCAGCACCGCGACGACCAGCGTGTTGCGGGCGAAGGTGGCGTACTCCGTCCGCGCGAAGAGGAAGGTGATGTTGCCCAGCGTCGGCGGATCGTTATAGAGGAACGGGTTGCGGTTGGGATCGTAGAGGTCGCTGTTCTGCTTGAAGACGGTGAAGATCATCCAGGCGAAAGGGAGCGCGGCGAAAAGCGCGAAGAACGTCGCGGTCACATACAGCACGCCCCGCGTGGCTACGCGCCTGACTCGCGCTTGCCGCCGCTCCCGCTCGTTGGCCGCATCATCCCAAACGGGCGCGGGTGGCGGGGTAGCAGGATAGCGGGGTGGCAGGGTGGCAGGGCTATGGAGAGATTGGGTCATAAGGGAACGGGTCCTCTTGGAGGCGAGTTGAGAGTGAGTCACGAAGTGCGAGCAATTGCCGGTTGAGTGAGGCGGTGAGATCGAGCAGGGGCTGGGTTTGATCTAGATAAGCGTACGAGAGGCGCTCGATCAGTTCGAGGTAGGTGGCGACCTCGGCCAGTGAAGCGCGGGCGATGGTAAGAAATTGCAGATACTCCTTGAGATGACCGCGGGCATGGCCCTCGGCAATGTTGGCCGGCACGGAAACGGCGGCGCGCTGAAGTTGACTGGAGAGACCGTAGACCTCCGACTTCGGTAGCGTTCGTGTTAGCTCATAGACTCCAACAACCAAGTCCATCCCCGCCTGCCAGACCCGAAGCTCACGAAAGCCCTGTAGCGCCATCGTTCCGCCCTCGCTACCGTTCCATTAACCCGCCACCGGCCACCCAGCGACCCCGCCACCCTCGCTACACCGTCTCCGCCCGCTTCGCGATTCTCAGCATCAGTGCCGCCACGCCAACCAGCACCGGGAAGAGGAACAGCGCGATCGCCGCGCCCTGCCCTAGGCTGCCCCCTTCGATCCCTTTGAAGTAGGCCCAACTCGCCAGCACCTGCGTCGAATCGAAGGGGCCACCGCGGGTCAGAATGAACACGACGATCATGTCGGTGAAGGTGAAGACGATACCGTAGAGCACCGCCACCGCCATGATTGGCAGCAGCAGCGGGATGCGGATGGCGAACAACTGCCGGAAGAACCCCGCGCCGTCGACATTTGCCGCGTCCTTGACGTCCTGCGGAATCGCCGACAGCCCCGCCAGCAGGATCACCGTGGCGAGCGGCAGCGTCCGCCAGACATGGACCACCAGAACGGAGAGGCGAGCCCGGTCCGGGAAGGCGAGCCAGAGGCTGTTGGTGCCGAACCAATCCGGTCCCAGCGGACTGCCGACGCCCAGCAGCCCGACCTGTCGCATCAGGTAATCGATCGGGCTGTAAACGTTGTCGAGCGTCCAGAGCCAACCCAGCACGCCGAGTGCGATCGGGGTCGTCCAGGGCAGCAGCACCAGGAAGCGGACCAGCCGTTTCCCATGAAAATCAGCGGAGAGCACCAGCGCCAGGATGTTGGCCAGCACCAGGACGATCGCCTGCGAGACGAAAGTGAAGACGAAGGTGTTTTGCAGCGCCGTGCGGAAGGTGGAGTTGTCGAGCGCATCGCGGAAATTCTTCAACCCCACGAAGTCAATGCTCTGATCGCCAACCGTGACGTCGCTCAGGCTGTAGAGCACCGCCAGCACCAACGGAATGCCAACCAGCGCGATGATGTAGATGACCGCCGGCAGGAGCAGGACCGGTCCCAGCACGCTCTCCCGGTCGAGCCAGTAGCGGCCGTGTCGTGTCTCGGGGAGAGCCGCCGCGTCCACCCGCGCGCCCGCGCTCATGGCTGCCTCCCGTTCTTGGGCCGGTCGAGGCGCAGCCCGGTCTCCGGATGGAATCGCTTCAGGTCATGGCGGCGCACGGCGTAATCGGTGGTGCTTCCGATCTCGGTATTGATGTCGGCATTCGCCGGGAAGCGGGCGACAGCTTTCGCCTGGCCGACCTCCCCGTAGAGCAGCCGCTCCGCTCCCAGGTACTCGGTGCGGTGGACGTGATAGGGAAAGCGCACCCAGTTGTCCCCCATCCCAGCCTCCCACGGGATGAAATGCTCCGGGCGAAACCCAAGGAGCTCGCCGGTAGCCGCATCCGGCACGAGGTTCATCGGCGGCGAGCCGAGGAAGGTGGCGACGAAGGTGTCCGCCGGCTCGTCGTAGATCTCGTGCGGGGTGCCAACCTGGCGAATTCTCCCCTGCTCCATCACCGCGATACGGTCGCCCATCCCCATCGCCTCGACTTGGTCATGGGTAACGTAGATAGTCGTCGTCCCCACCCGGCGCTGGAACCCTTGCAGCTCGTCCCGCGCGGACGCTCGGCGCTGGGCGTCGAGATTCGAGAGTGGTTCGTCGAGGAGGAAGACGGTCGGCTCCCGCACCAGCGCCCGCGCTAGCGCCACCCGCTGCCGCTGTCCACCGGAGAGCTGGCGCGGCTTGCGATCGAGGAATCCCTCGATACCCAGAATGCCCGCCGCCCAGGCCACTCGCCGCGCTTGCTCGTCCTTGGGCAAGTTGGCCGCTTTCAGCGGAAATGCGATGTTATTGTAGACCGTCATGTGTGGGTAGAGAGCGTAGCTCTGGAAGACCATCGCGATCTGACGGGCACGTGGTGGCAGATCGGTCACGACCCGCCCGCCGATGAGGATGTCGCCGCCGGTCGGTGGTTCCAACCCGCCGATCATCCGCAGCAGCGTCGTCTTCCCACACCCGGATGGTCCCAGGAGGACCAGGAACTCTCCGTCCGTGGAGGCCAGGTCGATGCCATCGACGGCGGCGACACCATCAAATCGCTTGCTCAGGTCACGGACCTCGACGACGGCCATGGCTAGACGAGAAGTCGGTAAGTCGGTAAGTCGGTAAGTCGGTGAGCGGAGTCGGAGGTCGGAAGCCGGAAGTCGGAGGCATGCAGGAGCGAGGGCCGCTTCGCTCGCCTCGCTTGCATGTCTCCTGGATGGTCAATCATGGCGCTCTCCTGGTGCTGTGCCGGCGCTCGGTACTTCCTACCCACCTTCATGAACGAGCCAGAAGCCCCTCTCCCGTCTAGACGGGAGAGGGGTTGGGGTGAGGGTAGATGAAGCCATCACCTTCACTAACCGACTGCTCGACTTACCGACTTACCGACTTGATCCGTCTACGCTCCGCCGCCCATGAGCCCCTCGGCCCGCCACTTGTCGAAAATAGCGTTGATCTCCGCCTCCGCCTCGGCGATCGAATCCGCGGGCGACTGCTGCCCGGTGGCGGAGCGGGCGAACATGTTCGGCAGGGTTGGCAGGGCGAAGATCTCCCCTATCGCCGCGTTGGCCGGACCGGGATGGCCGAGGTTCGTCGTCCAGTCGTTCGCGGTCTTCAACAGGGTCAACTTGTCCGCCGGCTCGGAACCGTACGGATCGTTGTCAAGCCAGGTCTCGAGGTCAGGCACCGTCGAGGGCCAGGCTGGGAAGTTGTAGAGCTCGCTCTGTTCGCAGGCGGCCGTGTAGTTGCCGACCAGGTGGAAGAGGAACTCCTTGGCGGTGTCCGGGTACTGCGCGTGGTTGGGGATCATCGAGATGAAGACCGCGTGGCCGTGCGCCAGCGCTCCCTCCTCCCCCACCGGCCCCAGCAGCGGCGTGCGGAAGAAGATGTCGGCGCCCGTCTCCGGCTGGTCCTTCTGCGCGGTGCGGTAGGCGGAGATCGAATTGAGAATGTAGGAGGCGCGGCCGGCGACGAGGAGCTGGTTGTTGCTTGCCGCGTTCCAGCCGAAGACCTCCGGCGTCATGGCGGTCTTGTAGAGCTCGGTCATGTACTCCACAGCCGCGACCGTCTCCGGCGAGTTGATGACGACGTTCTCGTTCTCGTCCTGGATCGCCGCGCCGTAGGCCCACAGCAGGGTCTGCGCCGCCATACGGGAGTCCTGCTCGTTCGACATCCCGAGGCCCATCTGGACCCCTTGCTCGGCCTTGATCTGAGCGCCGCCGGCCAGCAAGTCGTCCCACGTCGATGGGCCATCCGCCATCTCGACCTGTTCCCAGAGCGAGCGGCGGTAGTTGCCGGGGTCGGGCGCATAGCCATGGCAGAGACCGTAGTAGACATTGGTCGTCGGGTTGTACGAGTTGCGCTGCGCCATCGGCAACTGCTCGCCGTGCCGGTTGTTGAGCTCCTCGACGACGTCGGTCATGTCGAGCACGCTCTTCTCGTACTGGGCCAGTGAGGCGATGTGCTCGACGATGTCGTGCCCTTGACCGGCCGAGATTTCGGCGGCGATGGCGGCCGGGACATCGGCCGTGTTGACGTGATCGACCTGGGTGGTGACGCCGTTTGCCTCACCCCATTCGGCTACGAACTGATCGAACCAGACGTCGTGCAGCGGCACGAAGTGGCTCCAGAGGAGGATGCTGAGGCTCGTGCCCGAGATATCAGTGGTGGTCGGGGTCTGACGTAGCGTGGCGGCGCCGGCGCCGGTTCGGAAGAAGGGTGTCGCCGCTGCCAGTGTCAGCGTCGCGCCAGCGCCTTTAAGGATCGATCTCCGGTCGGTTCGGCGGGGCAGATAGGCTCGTAGTCGATCGTCACGCATCGTGTCGCTCCTTTGCGATTAGGGGCAAGCCACCACGGATTGAACCAGACGTCGATGGCCGGTCCGAGGATCGAACCACCTCCGGTCCAACGTGTCAAGCGCGCACGATTCGGGCCAGGATGAGGGGAATGAGGAATGAAGGGGTGGCGCCTCGCCCGAGGGGCGCCGGCGGCTAGACCCCCTCAGGGGTTCAGAGGAAGAGAAAGCCCCTCGCCCAGCGCAGGTACGCAACGGGCGAAGGATTGGATGAGGAAGCGAAAACCCCTCGCCCAGCGCATTCACGCTCCGGGCGAGGGGTTGGGGTAAGGGCGTTCCTCGTATCTGCGATCAGGCTCCGCACGGAGCAGGAACGCACACGTCAGTCTGCACGCGCGCTTGCCCAGGTACGTCCGGGTTCAATCGTGTCGCGGAATTCTTCGGGAGATCCCGCGCCGAAGGAGGTCCTTCCCAGATGATCCCCCGCGCAGCCAGCTCTCGCTCCTTCGAGGCAAAGCCATCACGGCTATCGACGCCGAAACGCATCGACGTCACCGCAAGCAGGATCAGCGCCGCGACGGCGACAAACAGGATAGTTGCTTCCATGAGGTTGTCCGTTCTGTAGCGTTCTCAACACGCGTGGTCAATTAGCAGGCAACACTGCGTCGGCGTGCCGCCAGCGGCGAGGAGAACGGCAGGCGTGGACCCAGGAACGAGCGCAGAGTCGTCAACGACAACTGCGGCCAGTGTTTGCGACCATTCCCCGTGCAGACCTGGGCGGAACGCGCATCCGCCTCGACCGCCCGCTGCCACTCGCGCCGCCGGAACTCCAGTTCGGTCTCGATCGCGAAGTAGTTGTTCATTGCTGACTCCTCATTTTCCCCGGCGTCCGTAGCCTTTTGTGCGAGCCGCGTCTCTCACTGCCGCCACGTCCATAGAACGTGACGGAGCGCGAATTTGTGAGGTCACGCAGGGTGGTCGAGTGATGAGGTGACAGAGGGTCAGGAGGATGCAAAACCCCCGCGCCCGGAGTTCCGGGCGCGGGGGAGGATGAAGGGCGGACGACTATCAAACGGTCTGCTTCTCGACTGCGCGACCTCTCGACTTCTCGCCTTCCGGTCGTCAGGCCACCGTAAACACTGTCGCCATGCCGTCGATCACATGCGGCCGTCCGGTCGCCGGGTCGAAGATGAAGCAGATAACGGCGTAGGTTGCGGGCTCGAGGTCGAACTCGGCCCAGGTAGTCTGGCCGCCCGATTGCAGTGCGGCATACCCGACCCACGCCATCTGTGCCATCAGTGGCTCACCAGCGGGCGGCGTGCCGCTCATCATGGCCGAAAACTCGGTCACGATCTGGTCACTGGTGGTTCCGTCCGGAACGCGTAACATCACGACGTGATGCGCGCTCTGCATCCCGGAGTTCGTGAACTCCCAGATCTGGGGTCCCGCGGGAACTGGATCGGGGGTGACGATGTACTCCAGGTCGTCGGTCATCTCCAGAACAACGCCCGCATCCGGCGCAGCCGCGGTCTCGACCGTGGTAGGCGTCGCACCCGCCGCTGTGACTGTCAGCGGCGACAGGTGCATGATCTCGTCTGCCCCACCTTCACTGTAGCTCGATGCGGCCCACTGAAACTCTCCCGGTGGGAGGTCGATGACAAAGGAGGCGTTCTCGCCGGGGTTCGGGGTGTTCGTGCCACCGAGATAGACCCAGTCCGGCTGAATCAGGTCGTTGGCCGCGGCGTCGAGCGCCAGTTGCGTCGCCTCCTCTTCGCTCAGACCCGGAGGCGGCTGCATGATATCGACGTAGCCGACGAGCCCCTCCTCGGCCACGAGGGTGATCAGGTGAAGTCCAGCCGGAAGTTGCGCCGGCGCGGTAACCCCCTCTGGGCCGACTTCGACAGTGACCTCCGGATAGCCGAGACCTCGGATCAGCGTGTCACTGAACGCGGGATCGATCTCGGCTTGTGCGCTCGCCAACCCTGGGGTGACCGCCAATATCACCAGCACGGGTAGCACCCGGAAAAAGGTTCGGACTAGATTTCGCATTCCCGTGGTTCGCTCCTCAAGAAACGGCACGTCGCGTCAGGCTCGAGCCACCCTCGAACCCCTCGATGACCGGCGGCGTTGCAAGTCAGGCGCGGACTGTAGCCGCTCCGGCCCTCGCCTGTCCCGTACAGAGCTCCTTTCTGCATACGGAGCGGGCGCAGCCGTGGAGCGTTTCATCAGCACAGGCTTCGCTGATTCCAGCACCGGTTGCACGCAGCTTCCTTAAGGGCTTCTCGCCAACATTCCTTGTTGTCCGAACGCGTTTCAGCGCGATACATTGGCTCGACCATGAACGACGCCGTGCCCGTGGATGGGATTCGCATCAGGCTGGCGAACCCGGCTGACGTCCCGGATATCACTCGCATTTACAACGAGGGGATCCGCGACCGCCTGGCGACCCTGGAGACGGAGGAGCGCACCCCGGAGGAGCGGCTGGCGTGGCTCGAGGCTCGTGGCGAACGACACCCGGTGCTGGTCGCGGAGCGGGAGAGCGCCGTCGCCGGCTGGGGATCCCTCAACATCTTCAACCCGCGGCCGGCCTACGCCCACGTCGCCGACTTCTCCATCTACGTGGGCCAGGAAGCCCGCGGCGCCGGGGTCGGGAAAGCGCTCCTCGCGGCGCTGATCGAGCGGGCGCGGGAGCTTGGCTACCACAAGCTGGTGCTGGCGGCGTTCCCCCACAATCAGGCCGGGATGCGTCTCTATAGCCGCTTTGGCTTCCGCGAGGTGGGCGTCTACCGCGAGCAGGGTCTCCTCGACGGCCGCTGGGTGGATGTCATCATCATGGAGCGGCTGCTGCGCGAGACATGAGACGGCAAGTCGTCAAGGACGTGCGTGGTTGGGGGTCGGGAGTCAAGAGCTACTTGAGCAACTCGAACCCGTAGCTCCCTATGACCCATCACCCATAACCCATCATCCCGTGGCCCCTCAACCGCCAGCAAGCACCTCGTCAACGACATCAACGTCACCGCGCGGAGCCTCGACGCCACGGGTCGCCTCATGCCCGGCGGCCTCGGGTTTGGCCAGCTCCCAGGCAGTCCAGAACACGCCTTCCGAAAAGGTTGGGTAGGCATGGAGGGTATCGGCGATGGCATTACAGGTGAGGCCCAGGCGAACTGCCAAAGCGATCTCGCCAAGCAACTCCCCACCACCTGCCGCCAGCACGCTGCCGCCGAGGAGGCGCCCTGTCGTGGCATCGGCCACCAATTTCACGCCACCTGACGTCTCCCCGGTGATCACCGCTCGCGCCAGGTCGCGCATCGGAACCGTCTCGGCGCGCACCGCGTACCCGGCGTTCCGCGCCGCGGACTCGGTCAGCCCCACCCGACCCAGCTCCGGGTCGGTAAAGACCGCGGTTGGTACGACGCTTTCGACTGGCTGACCGTACCGGCGTGCCGCCAAGCGCGTTGTGTGCCGCCACCCGTGCCTGGTGATCCGCCAGTGAGGTGAACCGGGGCGCGCCCGCCACACAGTCCCCAGCCGCCCAGATGCCTGGCACCCTCGTTTGCAGCGTGTGGTCGGCCTCGATGCCGGCCACACTGAAACTGACTCCCACCTCTATCAGACCAAGGTCTTCAACGTTCGGGATGCGGCCGGCGGCAACGAGAATCTCGTCAACCTCGACGTCGAGGCGGAGGCCATCACGGTGACCGCTGATCCGCTTTCCCCCGCCTGTCAACTCGACGCTCTCCAGAGTCACCCCGGTTTCGATGCGCACCCCTTCCTCCACGAGGAGCTCGCGCAGGATATCGACCAACTCCGGCTCATCGAAAGGCAACAGCCGGGGATTCCTGCCGAACACGGTTACCTCCACCCCGAACCGGGCGAAGATCTGGGCGAACTCCATGGCGATCGTGCCACCGCCGATGATGGCCATTGAGCGCGGCAGCGTGGGCAGCGTCACCGCCTCGACGTTGGTGATGAACCCTGTCTCCCGGAGCCCCGGAATCGGCGGGATGAAGGCCCGCACGCCGGTGGCAAGGATCACCGCCTCGCCCCGGAGGATATCTCCCTCGACCTGGACCTCGGTTGCCGAGAGGAGACGCGCGTGTCCTTTGCGGAGATCGATTCCCGCTTCCCGGATATTGCGGTCGCCGTCGCCGCCCCGGATGGTGTCAATAACGCGTTCGACGCGGCCGATCACGGCAGGCCAATCGGTGCCCACCTCTCCAACCGTGATGCCAAACCGCCCGGCCGCGCGAGCCTCGTGGAGCGCGTGAGCGGCGCGGACGAGCGCCTTAGTTGGATCACAGCCGGCGTTAAGGCAGGTGCCGCCCACTTTCCACTGCTCGGCCATCGCCACGCGTGCACCCTGCCCGCGCGCTTCAGCGGCGGCGGTGCTCCCGGCAGCGCCGGCGCCGATGACGATCAGATCGTATGTTGCGGCAGGGCCGCCAGACATGGAAACTCCTTTTCCACCGCACTTGACCCGGTGGTCTGATCTCCTGAGCCAGGAAAGAACGAGTAAGGACGAAAGTCAGCACAACGGGTGTAGGCAGCAGGTCGTGTCTCGTCGCGGGGAGTGGTCTACCATGAGTGACCACGAGTAAACACGCTGCCTGCACGTGCAAGCGCCCGCTGAAGTTGCGCCTATCTCTAGTCGTCATGAGGGCAGGTTCCAAATGTCTATTGTGCAGACGACGAGTCAGTGATGAGAGGCCCGCGTGACGTGTCCAGCGGTCTCGCCTGCTTCCGACTTCCGACTCCCGGCTCCCGACTTGTGCCAGCGCTCGCTCTCTGCCTGATCGCGCTGCTCGTCGGATATGGAGGAACCCTTGCCCGGCAAGGGATGACGCCGGAGCAAGAGCTGGCGAACCGGTTTGCCCCGGTCATCATCCTCCAGCATCAGGAGTTCCCCTGTGACGAAGAGGGAGAACCCTACTTGCCAGCGCCCGTCGACGTCGTCTTCGCCGATGAAGCCGTCGTCTTGCGCCAGGGGCCGCAGCAGGATCCGGTGACGAGCCCGGTCGAGAACGCCGATCTCTTCACGCTCTCCGATCACTTCGCCACTGACTTCCCCGGTCACCCGCGGACCGCCGGCTGCGACTATGAATCTCACTTCAAGGCGGTGATGGGTGACCAGCCACCCGTGATCTATGCCTACATCACCTCCGAAGCGGGGCAGCGCGGCGTCGCGCTGCAATACTGGTTCTTCTATTACTTCAATGATTTCAACAACAAGCACGAGGGCGACTGGGAGATGATCCAGGTCCTTTTCGACGCGGACAGCGTCGAGGAGGCGCTCGGCCAGGAGCCGGTCCAGGTTGCATTCGCGCAACACAGCGGAGGCGAGACCGCCGATTGGGATGCCCCAAAGCTCGAGCGTGAGGGAACACGGCCGGTCGTCTACGCCTCGAGCGGCTCACACGCCTCGTACTACGGCCCCGGTCTCTGGCTCGGCTGGGGACAGGACGGCTCCGGGCTCGGTTGTGACGTCACCAACGGCGCCCCCGTTCGCATCGACCCAGAAGTGCGCCTGATTCCCGAGACGATCGCCGGGAAAGATGACCCTTTCGCCTGGGTGACGTTCAGCGGTCACTGGGGAGAACGTGAAACCTGGGTCTATGACGGCCCAACCGGACCGGCGTTCAAGCCGCGGTGGACTACCCCGGTGAGCTGGATAGAGGAACTCCGCGCCGACTCGATCCGAGTCAACGCCGCTGGGGTCATCGGTCCCGCTCCCAGTGATATCTTCTGCGCCGCGGTCGAAAACGGCTCCGCGTTGCTCACACTCTTCAAGCCTTACCCCTTGCTCGTCATCGGCATCATTGCCGCTGGTCTCGGCATCGCGATCTGGGCGCTTTGGCAGACCTGGCCGACCCTGCGCGAGACCGGGCGCGTCTACAGGCCGCATTTCCGCGTCTTCGCCGGGATTGGCGCCATCATGGTGCCCGCGCCCCTGGCATTGAGCGTCCTCCAGTACCTCCTGGCAACGAACGCGGATTTCGTGGCATCTCACGCGCTTGTCCGAAGATAGTCCGGAGCTGCAGGGCGCGCTTAACGCGGTCTCGCTCCTGACGCGCGGGTTGCTCCTTGTCATCGTCAGTCCGGCGGTGGTGCAGGCGGTGGGAGACATTGTGGCCGGGAGGACACCGGGCGTGCGCCGCGCCTTCCGTGAGGGCTTCGCCAGAATTCCCGATCTTGTCTGGACGCTGGCTCGCGGCGCTCTGATCGTGCTCTTGCTAACCATCTCGGTTATCGGCATTCCCTGGGCCGTCAATCGCACTGTACGCTGGATGTTTGGTTCTCAGGCGGCCGTTCTAGGGGGAATCCGCGGCAAGACCGCCCTCGACGACTCCGCAACGGCGGTCCGGGGCCGCTGGTGGCAGGCGGCGGCGAACGCTGCGGTGCTTGCCTTCGTCGGCGCCGCGCCCGGGGTCATCGTCGCCCTGCTGCTGCTGATTCTGGTTCGTTTCCCGGTCGACGCGGCCAACAGTGTGGCGTCGGTGGTCTACGCCCTGGCGCAACCCTTCGCCATCGCCGGGTTGACCCTCCTCTATCTGCGCTGGCGCGGGCAGCCGGTCGAGACGGCACCGCGTCAGAGCGGCATAATGAACTGGCGGCCGTTCGCCGGGGGCCGGAAAAAGCCCCTTCTTGGTCAGGAAGAGGCGGCGCCCGCGTAGTCCTTCATCTCAACGAATTGCCCAGCGCCAGAATCAGTCGATCCCGCCGAAAGTCGTGCTCACCGCTCCACGACATCGCCGGTGCCAGAATCAGTCGATGCCGCCGAATGTCGTGCTCACCGCTTTCGGAAACCGTAAGCTCGATCCTGGGCTTTAGTGTCGAAAAGCGAGCACGAGAGCGGACTAGACGGTGGCGTGGCTGTGATCGGTGCGAACCTCGCTCTGGTCACGGATCAAGAGATCGAGATCCTGGAACTTGGAGTAACTCCCATTTACCGGGCCAATCCTCACGTCACCTTCCACACCAATGACCTGCCCGTTAGTCCGGCAATTGCACTACAGCGGCCAGCACGTCAGTGTCCCCCACGACGCGGGCGCGGTGCCCCTTGCCGGCTGTGTCTTCGAGCAACACCACGCTGCCCGGGCCGTGGCTCCGGCGGTCACCGTCACTCGTCTCACCTTCAAACGCACCCGCTAGGAAGAAGAAGAACTGCCGCTGCGGCGTCGGGTGCCAGTCGCCGTCCCAGCCGGCCGGAAAGCGGACGAACGCAACCCCGGTGGCGGGCATCATTGGGGAAAGGTGAAGCGGCGGGGCCGGTGGAGCGAAGTCCCGAGGGGTCAACTCGGCCTCGATGTCCTCGTAGTGCGACTCGCCGGTTTCGTCAGCATAGACACGGATGTACGTCATGTCAGATCCCCCATGGGCGCTTCGACGAGAGACGCTCCAGCTCAGCCACCCGCCGCGCCAGGGACTCACTCTCGGACGGCTGGTACGGCGCGAAGACCGCCTCGCCTCGGGTCTCATACTCGCGTCGCCAGCGCAGGAGCAGTCCCTCCCCCAGGCCGTGCTCTTGGCAGACTTGCACTGGCCGCCTCTCCCCGCTGGTCACCGGCCGGACTACACTGTGCTCGAACTCACGGCTATGGACCCGGCCTCGTCCCATCGCTCCTATCCTCTCCTACGCAGGCAGCTTACTGTTGCTGTTCCGAGAGGAGTTGACTTTCGCGATAGTCCGGTCTATCGGGTGCAGTCCAACTCGCTGCTCCCCTGTGGGAGGGAGCGCTGGAAGTCCGCCGTGATAGTAGCGACGGTCCAGGTCGTCGGCCAGATGTACGTGGAGGAGCAATTCGGCGTTGCCGATCCTGCCCTGTCGGTGGGAGGACTACTCGCTCGTCAATTGCCGCTTTCTGGGGTGCGTTGATCGAAGTCGGGATTCGGAGGTCGGGAGTCGAAAAGGTCATTCGCCCCCTACCCTTTGAGCGCAGCGACCCCACTTAGCCCCAGGCGCCCCCTCAGCGAAGCGCCCCTCAGCCTACCCCTCGGAACCTTCGTCGCTCTGCAAGTACTCCACGAGGTCTTGCTCCAACGCCTCGATGTCGATCACGTCGACCAGGCTCTCGCCGAGGTTCTCTCGCAGGTACGTCCCGGTCTCAGTGGTCGCTATGGTGCGCACGCGAGCCGCCACGCCCGCCGGCTCGACATGCCCACGCTCGCCGAGCTCGGTCGCAAGTGCACGCAGACGGATCTGGCTGACCGTCAACTGCGCCGCGAGGTGCGCCACACTGCGCGCCAGCGCCTCCGCCCACTCCTCCTCGTCATGACCGTGCCCATTAAGGTCGGCGGGGTCGCTCCCCGGGGGAAACCGCTCCATCTCGAGCCCTCCTCTTCGCCAACCCGAGTATAGGCACGCCCATCGAGCCGTGGACGCGACCCCGTCGGCTACACTGTTCCACTTGCTACTCATTTCCCGCTTCCCCGCAACAGGATCACTCGCACGATGCCGATGAGCAGCCGTGTCCCTGTCAAAGGCACGGTCCAACACATGGGAGCGACGCACGGGATGAGGGGGAACAGCCGAGCAGCAAAGTCCGAGCGACGAGCGCTGGCGGGTAGACGACAACCACGAATAACAGCACTCGCCTTCGTGCTGTCGTCGGTCTCGCTGGTGGGTGCAGGTCTTGCCTTTTCGCTCCCGGCGCTGGCCGCCACCTGTGAGGTGCCGGAAGTCACCCGGGATCGCGGTCTTTCCCTCGACGCGGCTACACCGGGCGCTCCGGATCCAACAGCGGTGACAGGCTCCTCCATTATTCAGGTCGAAGGTGAGGACGAGGTCTCCGCGGCGACGGCGGTCTCCCTGTCCGTGGCAACACCCGCTGCCACGCCGGTCCAACCAGCGCCCGATCCAGTCGAGGTCCTGGCGGAAGAGCTGACCGCGATCTCCGAGTCTCTGGCGGCCTGTCTCTCCGAGGGTGATGCCGAGATGGTCACGCAGCTCGCCAGCGAGCGTTATCTCGGGCAGCTTTTCGGTAGCAGCGTGCCGTTTTCCAGGGAGGACTACCTCGCCCTCGCCTCTGAGTTGACCCCGATCCCGACCCGGATCGTCTCGGTGGAGGATGTCGCCCTATCCGATGATGACGGTGCGACAGCTCTCGTGACGCAGGTCGTGGGGAACCAACTCCTGCGTGCCGAATGGACGTTCGAGCCGGCTCCGGAGGAAGAGCGCCGAGCGGAAGAGAGCGTTTGGCGGCTGGCCGGGGAACGCCAACTGTCGGTTTCCCCTCCCCCCGGCGTGGCGTCGACCGACGTCGAGATCGGCGATCGCACGTTCACCCTGGACGAGACGACGATCCCCGGACCAGACGTCGTTCTGCGCGGATCCAATGTCTCCGATGAAGACCACGAGATGCTGGTCCTCCGTTTCGCGCCTGGCTACACCACTGCCGATCTGCTGCGCGCCAGCGGTCCCGATCTGCCGGCAGAAGTCACATTCATCGGAGCGGCGACGGTCCGGGCCGGCAACGACGGCGACCTCGTCCTGGTCGACCTGGAGCCAGGGCAATACACACTCGTCTGCCTCTTCTCCGACCAGGCGGGGACACCGCATCTGGCGCAGGGGATGGAGGCAACGTTTACAGTCGAATAGCGCGTCCGTGCTCACGCCCTTCCACTGTTGCTCTGCTTTGCGCGCTTCTCGTCTCGGCGTTGGTTCACTCTCCGCTCCATACCCGCAGTGTTTCGGGCGACGCAGGCGTCGCCCCTACAATGGTCGCCCGTGCTCCGGATCAGTCCGGCATTGCCTTGATCCCTGCTGTAGTCGCCACGCCGGTCGCGGCAGGGACCTGTTCCCCACCCGTACCCGCCACGCCCACTCCAACACCAGATCTCGACGACTCCTCACTCCTCGGGCCCACGCCAACACCCGCGCCTGATCCCGACGCGGTCGTCGATCCCCTCCTCGAGAGCATGACCGCGACCGCGGCCACGAATTTGCAAGCGTGCTGGAATGCCGCCGACTGGGACGCCGTAACGGCAATCGTGACTCCGCGCTTCCTGCAGACCGCTCTCGGTATCAATGCTCCCGAGAGAGGAGAGCAAGCCAACGCCCTGGCCGCCCTCGACCCTGGACCCCTGCAGATCGAATCGATCGGTCCGGTCGGTATCTGGAGTGATGGCCGGGGAGCGGTCGACGTCCTCTATTTTCGCGGCCGGGGGAAACCGGTCCAGGCTGTCGCGGCGCGCTGGTTCCTGATCGCGGAGCGGGGTGTCGTGCGCTTCGACGAAGAGGTCCTTCTCCTCGCTCCGTCACTCGGAGACCGGGTCATGGTCGGCTTCGCTATTGCTGACGACCTCCAGCCGATGCAATGGAGCGATCCCGCGGGCGGTCAGATCTCCCGCTCCCCGGTGATCGCGCTCCACGGCGCGAACCGGGGTTGGATAGCCCATACCTTTCTCTTTGAAGGAGCCAGTGGTGAAACGCTGGGCATCCTCACTCTTCCCCCCTGGCGCCAGGGCGACCTCGTGCTGCTCGATCTCCCCGCCGGAACCTACCGGCTGCACGACCCCACGGTCACGGGATCGGAGCTGGTACTCAATGTGGCGGGGTGACAGGGTGGCAGGGTGATAGGACGCTGTCCCCTCGAAATGGACCTTTCCTCGAGGTGCACGAAAGCGCCAACAGCCCCATGACCGACCTCCTTCACCCCGCCGCCCTGCCACCCTGTCACCCCGCCACCGTCCGTTCACGCCCCGGGTACAATGCGCGCTTGACGACGGCAATGGAGCCGCCGTGTGCATGCTCGGCACATGCGCCGAGGACACATCGTCCAGGAGAGGAGCAATCCCGCGATGACCGAAGGAAGACCGCAAGGTCCGTTGACAGCGCTGCACCAGGCGCTCCGCGCCGGCACACTCACCCGGCGTGAGTTCACCTTGCGTGCCCTGGCATTGGGCGTTGGCATGCCGATCATCTCATTCATCCTGCGTGCCGAGACCGCGAGCGCGACGACCTCGGACCCGACGCAAGGGCGGCACATTGGTTGGGGCGTGGCGGCCCAGGGAGCAGCCGGTCCGCCCGCCGAGGGGATGGATGGCCGCACCCGTGGCGAAGGCGGAGAGCTGCGGCTGATCCAGTGGCAGGCGCCGAGCATGCTCAGCCCGCACGTCTCCACCGGCGACAAGGACTATCTCGCGGCATGCCTCATCATGGAACCGCTGATGCACTACCTGCCGGACGGCACGCTCATCCCGAACCTGATCACCGAGGTGCCGACGGTGGAGAATGGTCTCCTGGCAGAGGACCTGAAGAGTGTCACTTACAAGTTGCTCGATGGAGTCACCTGGGCCGATGGCGAGCCGCTGACCGCCGATGACGTCCTCTTCACTTATCAGTGGGTCATCGAGCCCGCGAACGCCTCCACCTCTGCGGGCGTCTATGAGGCAATAGAGTCGATGGAGGTCGTCGATCCGCAGACGGTGCAGGTCTTCTTCGCCAACCCCAATGCCACCTGGTTCCAGCCGCATGCCGGAACGGAATTCGGCTACGTCTATCCCAAGCACGTGCTCGACGTGGAGGACGGCAAGGCTGCCCACGACGCCTTCCTCCTCAACCCGATGGGCACTGGCCCCTACAAGGCTGAGTCCTTCTCCCCGAACGATCAGGTCATCTATGTCATCAACGAGAACTACCGCGACCCGAACAAGCCGTTTTTTGAAAGAGTCAACCTGAAGGGCGGCGGCGACGCGGCGTCAGCCGCCCGCGCCGTGCTTCAGACCGGGGATTACGACTACGCCTGGAATCTGCAGGTCGAGCCGCAGATTTTGGCCGAGCTTGAGCAGGGCGGCAAGGGGGTGTTGAAGATCGCGCCCGGCATCGACGTCGAGCGCCTGTTGATTCAGTTCGCCGATCCGCACACCGAGGTCGATGGGCAGCGGGCCGAGAAGAGCACCGTCAACCCGAGGATGGGGGACAAGGCCGTCCGCCAGGCGCTTAACCTCGCCGTGCAGCGTGACGTCATCTCCCAGCAGCTCTACGCGGGTGAGGAGTTCGAGCCGGCGACCGCCAATATCCTAACCGGCATACCGTCGATGGAATCCCCCAACACCTCGTGGGAGTTCAACGTCGAGGAGGCAAAGCGGATCCTGGAGGAGGCCGGGTGGACTATGCAGGGCGACGTCCGCGCCAAGGACGGCGTCGAGCTGAGCATCACCTTCGTCACCTCGATCAACCCGGTCCGGCAGAAAGAGCAGGCGATCATCAAGCAGGCGCTGGATGAGATTGGCTTCCGGACCGAGCTACGGCAGGTCGATGCCGCCGTCTTCTTCGACAGCTCGCCGGGCAACGAGCAGAACACCAGCCACTTCTACAACGACATCGAGATGTACACCACCGGTCCCACCACACCTGTCCCGGTTGATTACATGCTCACCTGGTATGCCGGTCCAGAGGGTGAGAACATCGCCCAGGCGTCTAACCAATGGAGCGGCCAGAACTACGGCCGCTACCAGAACGCCGAGTATGACCAACTGTTCGAGCAGGCGCGGCTGGAGATTGACCTCGAGAAGGCCGCGGAGCTGTTCATCCAGCTCAACGACATCCTGATCGAGGATGTCGCGGTAGTCCCGATCGTGAACCGGGCATCCGACAAGTACGGCATCTCGACGACGCTGCGAGACGAGAACGTCGCGTTGGGCGACTTCGAATACAACTATTGGAATATCGCCAACTGGAACCGGAAGGCGTAGCTTCCGGTCCCCGGCCCTCACCCCAATCCCTCTCCCATATGGGAGAGGGGCGTACGGCTGTCACATTGGAAGCATGCTCCCTTCTCCCATGTGAACGGGGAGAAGGGCTGGAGATGTGAGGCAGCCTGCTGACAGCCTCGGACAATGACTGACCGCGATCCGCTGCAAGCCGGACTTGACGCCCTCGCCACCGCGGAGGCCGCGGCGGTGACGCTGCTCGGCGTGGCGCGCCAGCGCGGACTGGAGGGCGACCTCGACGTCGGAGAGGATGCGGTGGTCGTCCTCCGCGCCGCCCAGTGCCAGGACGAACAGCACTACCATGCGCTGCTCGCCGCCGGCGGCCTGCCGGTCGCGGACGCCTTCACCATCCCGGAAGATATGGTCACCGACCGCACCTTGCTGCTGGTTGGGATTCTGGAGCTGAAGGCAGTCGGTATCGCTGGGTACATGGCCCTGGCCCGGGAATGGGCGGCCCGCGGCGATTCTTCGCAAGTCGAGATTGCCTACCAGATGGGAACGGTCGAGGCCCAGCACCTCGCGCTTGCTCACGCCCTGGTCGGCGTCAGCCCTGCCAACGACCGCGCCTTCGCCCGCTGGCTCTTTGCCGATCCGGCCGAGGCGATCGACGCGCTCATGGCGCTAAATCTCCTCGAAGGGTCAGGGGAGCCGGTGCCGTTCCCGGGTCCGCTGGATCGCATCTGCCGCGGGGTCTTTGGCCTGACGCCAGAGACGACCGCGATGATGACCTTGCCGCGGCCCCCGGTCGGGCAGAGTGTCCCGGCGGCGACCCCACAGGCGAACGCCGGTGACACCTGAGTTGGTCAGTCGCAGCCCGTGATCATCCGTGCTTCCTCGAACGTTGCCGGCGTCCTCCCCACGTCCCGCGCCGCCGCGACACCCCAGGCCACCAATTCGGCATTGCTCCGCGCGAGGCGGCCATCCGGTAGGTGGATGGCGTCCTCGAAGCCGACGCGAATGTGCGAGCCATCGGCGAGAGCCCGTTCGATGACCGCGTACCCTGGTACACCCTGTCCATGGACTGCCCAGCGCGCCGTTGGGAAATACTCTCTCATCGGGGCCACGAGCCCGTCGTAGTTCGCGACGGTCGAAGGTGAGACCTGTACCCCCGCGCCATACGCTGGACTGTCGAGCTCGATCAGGAACCACGATCGCTCCGGCAGCCGGCCGTCGTCACGGAGCGTCACCGCGTTACTGACGAACCCGAGGTCCATGACTCCCAGCTCCGGCCGAATGCCATGCACCGCACAGGCTGCCAGGAGGCGAGTGATGTCGTCGTAGGCATTGGGATAATGGATCGTGCGGCGACGGCTTCGACCTGGGGTCATGGTCTCCCAGGCGACGATGTGCCCGAGGTTGACCGAGATCAGGTCCGGCTTGGTCACGGGATCGGCGGCGAGGACGGCGAGCAACTCCAGGATCTCTTCCACGCCGACACCTTCCGGCCGGATCGAGGTGATACTCACCAGCCCGCCAGGGACTGCCTCGCGCAGGTTTCGCATGGCGGTGGCATACCGCGACGAGTCAGCCGTCCAGCCACCATCGTCCGCTCGGGCGTGAATGTGGAAAACCGTCGCCCCAGCATCCGCACAGCGCCTGGCTTCAGCCGCAAGCTCATCGGTGGTCCAAGGCACAGCCTCATTTTCGGCACGATCCCGGCCGCCATTGAGCGCCGCCTCGATGACAACTTCGCTGCCGATGACCATTGCGCTATTCTCTTTCCTCTTCCCAATGCGCCTGCACGTCGGCATCATGTCCATTGGATGCAACCTGCGCGATGATCACCGATGTCGGCCGTAGAAAATCCGCTGACACTCCTCTGTAATAGATCGAGGGAGACGTGGCTCAGATCGACCCAGAGATCACCGGGGCACTTCTCGGCGCAATCGTCGGCGCGATTTTCGGCGCAGTTGCCGGCGCAACGGTCTCGAGGTGGTCAATCCGTTATGACAGGCAACTTGGCGCCTGTTCAGCGATGCAGGCCCTGGCCGACGAAGCTCGATTCAATGCCCAGGTGGTGCGGCATGTGCGCGAGGACATGTCGGACTATTCCCCTTCCGCGCTCGAACGGCAGGCATTTGATGAAGCGTTGCCGGTCCTGCATGTCCTGCCACCGGCCTTGAGAGTTCGCGCGCGCGACGCCCGTTCCAAAATCCTGATCATGATGCATGTCGAGGAGATACTCGAGATGTCGTTAACCAAGCTCGATCCGCCGCCAGCGTCGATGGTTCAGAAGCGGCAAGAGTTGATCGAGACTCTTCCCTTAGAGCTTGACAGTCTCGCTGATGAAGTCGAGATGTTCGTCAAGACCGATTGCCAATCGCGTTGGCTCGGATCGCGATCGGCGTCATCCGACTAGCTCCGGCGTGCGGTAGAGCGTTCTCCCGCCCACCGCGATCTCGACGTCGAGCAGATAACGCCTCCCCGCCTCCAGGTTTGGTGTCATGCCCAGCCCCGGCGCCTCCGGCAAGGTGATGAGCCCGTTTCCGTCCGGAACGATGTGCTCGTGGGTCATGTCCCAGGCGAGCGATTTCAGCTCCACCGGGTACTCGCAGATCGACCGTGCCGGGTGCCCGGCGTACGGCTGCAACGAGGCGCTGAGCGCCAGGTGCGAGGTGAAGGTGTGGTTGACGTAGGTGACACCGCGCTCCAGTGCGTAGTCGGCCACGCGCTTCGCCGGTGAGATACCGCCAATGCGCCCGGCGTCGATCTGGATGAATCCCACCCCACCCTGATCGATCATGTGACGGGCCATGTCCTCGTTGTGCGACCCCTCACCCCCCGCGAGGCGCACACTCCCACTCTGCTCGGCCAGCGCGGCATAGGCGTCGAGCGCGCCGGTGACGAACGGCTCCTCTAGCCAGGTGGCGCGGTGCTCCTGAAGCGCAGGTAGCCGCGCTGCCGCGGCCGCCAGGTCATGACCCCAGACAGTGCCGGCATCGATGAGCACGATCCCGTCCGCACCGAGACCCTCGCGCGCTGCCGCGACCTGCTCCGCATCCTCGGCCACGCTCCCCAGCCCGTACGGCCCCCAGCCGAACTTGGCCGCGATGTAGCCCTTGTCGCGGATGCCCCGCGCCTTGGCCAGGGTCTCCGCCGGGGTATCACCGAAGAGAACGGAGGCGTAGGGCAGCCGGGGCTCGGCGCGGTCATAGCCCAGGAGCTGATAGACCGGGGTTTCGAAGCGGCGACCGAGCAGATCCCACATGGCGATGTCGATGCCCGAGAGGGTATGGGCCGCTTGCAGGAGATCGAGGCTGTTGGCACGGACGAGATCCCCGATACGGTCGATATCGGCAATGTCGTCGAGGGTCTGCCCGAGCACCGAGTCGCGCACCGGTTTGCAGGCGCTGTGCGACATCGGGCAGACGAGGCTGGCGATGGAGACCAGCGGCGAGGCCTCGCATTCGCCCCAGCCGACGTACGGCCCGGCCTGGAGGCGGACCAGCAGCAGATCCTGGCTGCCATCGCCGATGTCGAGCACCTCTGGCATCGACAGATAGTAGAAATCAACCGCCTCGATCTTCATCCCGCGCGGACCTCCTGCATCTGATGTTGCTTCGGGTTGGAACCGTATGAGGTTGGTGGCAATTTGCCCTCATCCCCCAACCCCCTTCTCCCATCGAAGACAGGAGAAGGGGGCTTTTGTCATCCTCAAAAGTATTCATCAACCCGGAGGCCGCAGGGAGGCATGCGAAACTGTGATCATGAACGCGCGTCGCCAGAATGGCCACAATGTTCCAGCAGCTCGGGATTTGCGCGCGAAAGAGACATTCGCGGAGGCCCTTCTATGGGCCTCGCTGCGCGGCCGTCGTTTGGACGGGATGAAATTTCGGCGACAACATCCAGTTGGATCCTTTGTCGTCGACTTTTGCTGTGCTGAGCGGCGACTTGTGATCGAGCTCGACGGTGAGATTCATGCGGAGCAGCGGGAACAGGATGCTGAACGGGAGGCGATACTCACCGCTGCAGGGTATCGGGTGATCCGCTTCCCAAATCAGGTGGTGAAAGAGCAGCTTCCTGATGTGCTGGCGGCAATCAAGAGCGCCGCACGCGAGGCGTCACTATGGCGTCCGCCCGTCCCGGGGCGCCGATCTGGTACATGATGATGTTGAAATCCGAACGTGTCGAGAACACCATATTCTGTCCGAATCGAACTCCCTTCTCCCCGCTTCGAGGGGAGAAGGGTTGGGGATGAGGGGTTCTTCGAGGAACACGAATGACACAATCACCTGACCCAACCACCCTCGAATCTCAAATCTCCTCCCTCACCGTCTCACCAAACACCGCCGCCTGTGTCTGGCTGGGGCAGGGCGGGTACCTGTTCAAGTCACCGCAGGGCGTCACCGTGATGGTCGACGCGTACCTCACTGACTACGCGGAAGCCTTCTGGGGCGTAACGCGGGCGATCCCGCCGGTCCTCGACCCGGAGCGCTTCACGCCCGACGTCTTCCTCGTCACCCACTGGCACGAGGACCACCTCGACGCGCCAATCGTTCGCCGCTACGGCCAGGAACCGAATGTCGTCTTTGGCGGACCGGAATCATGCGTCGTACGCGCCCAGATCTGGGGTTGGCCGGTGGAGCGGACGGTAAGAATTGACCGTGGGGAGAGCCATACGTTCGGGGATATTACGGTGACGGCGACCTTCGCTCGCCACGAGGAGGAGATCGCCATGACCGGCGACGCCGTCGGCTTCCTCCTCGACATCGGCGGCGTGCGAGTCTGGAACGTCGCCGACAGCGAGTACGATGCCCGGCTGCGGCCGATGCGGGATGCGGAACTCGACGTCATGCTCGTTCCGATCAATGGCGTCGGCGGCAACATGAACGCCCACGAGGCAGCGCTCCTGACCTGGCAGGTGGCTCCCCGCATCGCCGTGCCGATGCACTACGGCATGTGGCCGGACGAGCAGTACGGAGCCGGCGCGACTCTCGACCCGGAACTGTTCCGCGACACCCTCGCCCGGCTCGGGAGTGAGACCTCGGTGCGAATCCTGGAGCCAGGTGAGATCACGATCTTCCGCGCCTCATGATCGAGCGACGATCGCTTGACACTCCCCAGGCGCCTTGCTACAAGGTGCCGCGGCCGGTGCGAACATTCGCGCTGGCGCCCGGACCGTCTCCGGATCACGATGAGTAAGGGAGACTTCATGACCTGTATGACACGCCTGCAAGGATCGCATCTCGATCGCCGCCGCCTCCTGCGGGGTGTTGGCGGCGCGGCGGCACTGGCGACGATTGGCCAGATGGGATTCACAATCGGCGCCCGTGCCCAGGACGCGGTGACCATCACCATGTGGAGCAACCACCCCGAGTGGCGGGACCCGATGCTGGAGATCCTGGCGGCGTTTGAGGAGAGCAATCCTGGCATCACCGTCGAGTTGACCGGCATCCCCGGCGGCGACTATCCCACCAAGCTGCAGACCGCACTCGCCGGTGAAGCACCCTCCGACGTGCTCGGCATGCAAGAAGGGATGATCCTTTCCCTTTCCCAGACGGGAGGGGAGTTACCGTTTCTCGATCTCACCGGCAAGATCGACATCAGCGGGTTGACTGAGCCCGCGCGGGGACAGGTCGAGGTCGACGGCAAGGTGTACGGCACGCCGTTGGCGTCGTACACGGTCGGCATTGCCTACCAGAAACCGATCTTTGCCGAGCACGGGCTGGAGCCGCCGACCACCTGGCAGGAGCTCATGGACGTCGCCCAGGCACTAAAAGATGCCGGCGAGACCCCGATTGTGTTCGGCGCCAAGGACTGGGTCCACCCCTACTTCATGTATATCGGGCTCAGCTCGTCGGTCCTCGGTCCCGAGGGATTCGACCAGCTTCGTCGTGGCGAGCGTATGCTGACCGATCCCGACGTGGTCGAGGCCGCGCAACTCTTGCTCGATTTGCAACCGTTTTACCAGTCCGGGTTCCAGGCGACCGACTATGTCACCGCCAAGGCGATCTTCGCCAACGCTCAGGGGGCGATGCAGGTCGCCGGGACAGCGGATTTCAGCGGCTATCGCGAAGTCAACCCCGAGGCGGATCTCGGCTTCATCGCCTGGCCAGGTCCGGAAGACGGCAAATACGCGACCAACACCGGCATGGAACTCCTCTACACGGTGAGCCGCTTCGCGACCCCGGAAGCGCAGGAGGCGGCGACCAAGCTCGTCAACTGGCTGGCAACGCTGGAGGCGCAGCAGATGGTCTCTGACCTGATCGCGCTGCCAGTGCATAAGGACATCACCGGCTCCAACGATCCAATTCGCCAGGAGACAGTTGCCGCGCGTGGTCAAGACGTGATCGTCTGGTACGACCTGCCGGAGACAACGCAGACCACGACCGCGGCCACGAACGAGCAAGGTGGCCTCTGGACTGGTCGCTTGAGCGCACAGCAGTTCGCCGAGGCCATGCAGGCCGCGATCGTGCCCACCGCGGCTGCCGCCACCCCGACGGCATAGCCCCCGCTCGGTGGCGGTCAAACCGGCCCAGGAACGAACGACGGGAAATGGACGGGGCCCGGGTGACCGGGCCCCGTCTCCGCCTGGGCACGTTTCCCCGACTCCTGTTCAGACCTCGGCCATGCCTACGCGGCCGCTCTGGCAGCGGGCGCCGTTCTTCTGGTTTCTCCTACCGGCCCTGATCGGTTACGGGATCCTCTTTGTCTATCCGACGATCCGCGCCTTCTACCTCAGTCTGTTCAACTGGAGCGGGCTAGGCCCGCTCGGGGACCCGGTGGGGTTAACGAATTTCAGTCAACTCCTCCAGAGCAACCGGTTCTGGAACTCGGCGCTTCATTCAGCGCAACTCTTCCTGTTCATCTTCATCTTCCAGAACACGGTCTCTCTCGGGCTGGCCCTGATGCTCAACCGGCGCTCGAAAATGACCCACATCTACCGGGCAATCATCTTCCTGCCAGTCATCATGTCGGCAGTGGCAACGGGGGTCATCTGGATCCTGATGCTCGATCCAATCATCGGCATCGTCAACCCTGTGCTCCGCGACATCGGTCTCGGCGCGTGGCAACGTGAATGGCAATCCGATCAGACCTGGGCGATGCGCACCGTCATGCTCGTTCAGGCATGGCAGTGGAACGGCATGGCGGTCGTGCTCTATCTGGCCGGTCTACAGAACGTGCCGGAGGATCTCAAACAGGCGGCGTTGGTCGACGGCGCGCGGCGCTGGCAGGTCTTCCGTGACATTACCTTCCCCATGCTAGCCCCCGCTTTCACCGTCGTCACGGTGCTCTCTTTCATCCTCATCTTTCGCGCGTTCGATCTGATTTATGTCTTGTCAGGACCGCTGGGTGCTCCGGATGGGGCAACACTGGTCATTGGTGTGCTGATCTACGGTGACGCCTTCGGCACCAGCGGCTTCAGCTCGCAAACACGGATGAGCTACGCCATCGCCGAGGGGGTGACCCTCTTCGTCTTCCTGGCGGGGGTAGCGGCGCTGCTCGTCCGGATGCTCGGCCGGCGCGAGGAGGCGATTCACTAGGTGGAAGCGCAACCTCGTTCGCATCTCGAGAACCGTCCGGACACGGTGGCGTGGGTCACCCAAGCGTCACCCGGATATCCAGTCGCCGGCCTCTCTACTCGCTTCCCGCCTTCGGCAGGAGTGGGTTCCGGCACCTCTATCTCTGGGAGTAGCGATGCCCCAACGGGGCGCCACCATGGCATGAACAACGGAGGTTTTCACCGCGACGCCAGCGAACGTGCAGCATCTCGTTGCTCCACGCCGGGGCCCGGGTGCAAGACGCGATCGTTCCATCGCCAGGATGGCATCGCGTTCTCTTCCTGGAATCGGGACGAGTGATGCCTGGAGCCAGCACTTCAGCAATCGTGAATCCGTCTGGTGCGCGGTCGAGCAGGCGCCGCACATTGCGCCGCGTGGCCGGGACGGCTGCCTGGCATGGGGTAATGATCGTCACCTGCGCGTTTGTGTTGATTCCGATCGTGATGGTGGTGCTCGGCTCGTTCAAGTCGGTCAATGAGTTCTTCGCCTCGCCCTACGGTCTGCCCGAGTCGTTCGGGCTGCACAACTATGAGAAGGCGTTCGCGGAGGCGAACCTCCCGGTGGCGCTGCGCAACAGCATCGTCTCGACCGGGCTGGGGGTGGCGATCAGCACGGCGCTTGCCGGCCTGGCGGCTTACGGACTCGCGCGCTTCCGCTTCGCGGGACGGCTGGCCACGCGCCTGCTCTTCATTGGAGGGCTGGTGGTACCGGTGCAGCTCATCATCCTGCCGCTCTTCATCATGTTCCGCCAGATCGGCATCCTCGGCGATCTGCGCTCGCTGATCGCCGTCTACGCCATCTTCGGCATCCCGTTGGGCGTACTGGTGCTCACTGGCTTCTTCGCCGCGCTGCCCCGCGATCTGGAGGAGGCGGCCCGCATCGACGGCGCAAGCCACTTCGAGGTCTTCTGGCGGATCATGCTGCCTCTGACCAGACCGGCCATCGCCGCCGTGGTGATTCTCAACGGCGTCTGGATGTGGAACGACTTCTTCCTCGGCTTCATCCTGTTGACGGAAGCGGACGCAATGACCCTACCGGTGGCAATCATGGCCTTCCGCGGCACCTTCTCCACCGAGTGGGGTCTCATCTTCGCCAGCGTCACCGTTTCAGCATTGCCGGTGGTGATCGCCTATCTGCTGCTTTCGCGGCAGTTCATCGCCGGGCTGACAGCTGGGTCGGTGAAGGGATAGGGGAACGACGCTAGCTAGTCACCGGGAGTTACGACCCGTCCTCGGCCAAGGTAGCCACCGATGTGCTGATCGCCCTTTACGCGTGACGATCAGCACATCGTTTCCAGCCAAGTGCCGGGGTGGTTATCCGCTGTCGGGCGTCAAGCCCAGCAGGTGACCGGCCAGCGCGTTGAGATCGAAGTGGTGCTCATCGGAAAATCCTTCCAGGCGCAGTGGCGAAGAGGGCTCTCGTCGGGACGCTCGAACAGCCCCGGCGCGGTATGTTCCGGCCCGGTCTCCAGATTCAGCCAAGTCGCCGTCAGCGGGAATAGCAGAAGTCTCATGATTCTGGGATATCGAGGTCAGTCAATCACGCCGGGATTGGCCGAGACCAACTCGGCCGCCAATGCGAAAACCCGGTCCCGCAGCTGGTTCACATGCTCGATCTTGGCGGCCCGCGCGGCGTCAGTGTCGAACCCGACCTCTCGCAGTAGCCCGGACAGACGCGCCGCGAACATCGGTCGCTTGTCCTCGGGGCCGTCCACCAGAAGGAGGTCGGTTGAGGCAGTAGTGAAGGCGCCGATCCAGGGAAGCGCTTCGCGGTGGCATCCCTTCGCGATCATGTCCTGGCAGGCGTCGACGAGGTACGGCCGGAGATGAGCGTGAAGTTTGTGTTCGAAGGGTAGGAACGGACGTGGCGATCGCCGCACCGTCACTGCCAGGTCGAAGGCCTCAGCACCCTCCCGCAGGAGCTGGTCAACCCGCTCCGGCGTCGCGTAGCGCACGCCGAGGAGGTCGAGGATCTCCTCGTGGAGGTCGAGCCGGTCGTAGCTGGCGAGTAGCTCGCGCTGATGGACGAATGTCCGGCCGCCCATCCGCGGGGGGCCCAGGGTTGCCACAGCCAGCGCCGCCGCGAGGAACGAGGTGGAGTAGCCAAGGAGGTTCCATTCGGCCGCCGCACCCCACGTTTCACGCACCGTCGACATGAGGCCAAGGGCAAAGTCAAATCCTTTTTGCTCGTGCTCGAGGCGCGCCAGGACCCACCGCCGGCGCCGGTACTCACGTCGCACGGGCTCCTGCAAATCGCGCAACCAGCCGGTTGGGTCGACAAGCACGCTGTCGACGGTGAGGTGGTAGGCGATCTCCGGGTTCGCCAGTACCACCTCCGGCGAGGCGTACTCTGCGGCAGATTTGATGCCCGCCTCGATCGGCACGCCCCCATAGGGGACCTCGAGAATGTTCGGGCCCGATCCATCCCCCCGCAGCGCGGGACTCCCCTCGTCGAAGATGAGGTGCAGGTCGACGTCCTTCGTAGCCGGAAACGGTGCCTCATCGGGCAACGCCGTGATCCCTCCTACGAGGTGCGCCGCGCGCAGGCCGGGCCATCTCTCGGCGTTGGCCTCCACCCAGGCTCGTGCCGTTTGCTTGGCTTGCGAGACGGTCATTGATGACGCTTCTCGGCGCAGGCTCACGCCGTCGCTTCCGTTTTTGTTCATTTTCATTGTCAGATTCATTTCTCACCCTTTGGAACGATGATTGAGGCGCTCAATGCTGGCCTCGCCACACCACAAGTCGATGGAGCATCCTGGCTCCTTTGGGCATACGTGTCTAAAAGCCAGCAGGAGTCCGGCGAACCGGGGCTTGCCAGGAGGAGTCTGACGAACTGGGACTCGCCAGGAGCGGCTGCACGATGCGCAGTGTCTCCTCCTGTGGCGCTTGTCGGGCTGCCGTCACCCCCGTTCCAGTCCGAGCTGCGCGACGTCCGGGGAGACATCACCACCTGCCATCACCCCCCTTCCAGTTCAGGCTGCGCGAAGTTTGCGGGGATATCACCACTCCCCAGACCAAGCACCGCCCGACCACCCGAGAGGCGATCGCGGATCAGCAAGAGAAGATTTCGCTCCCGCCGTCTTGCTGACAGGAATCTGCGCCGCCACCTCCGTCGAGGACGTCGAAGCCCTCCCCGCCCTACAGCCGGTCGACGCCGGCATCGCCGAACAGGTCATCGTCGCCGGAATCGCCGCGAGAGGAGCAGAATCAGGAATCGTCGCATCGAGAAGCCTCCGTCGAGTGCGTGCTGGCAGCGATGATCGCTGCCAGCGTTGAGAAACGGTCGTTGGGGGTTCCGCGTGGGCGCACCGGCTCGCGATGGAGCGGAGCTAGAACGATGTACAGACTGGCCGGTCGTCGTCGGCGCGCAGCACCGAGTCCTGTTGGAAGCGCTGCTCGTAGGCGGCGCGGATCGCCTCGATCTCGGCGTTGCTCTCGTCACTGGCCTCCCGTGGGTAGAGCAGGATGACGATCTTGCTGCGCTCTTCGACGATGGTGCTGTTTTCATCCTGCCACTGGCCGGACCCGCTGAGGACGGTCAGACCATCCGGAAAGCGCGGCGTGATCTCGGTATCCAGAAACGTCTCCCACTCGGCATTGCTGACCATCGCGCCGTCCGGCTTGGCCATACCGAAAAAGAGTTCGGTGCGGATCCATGGCTCGGCGTCAGCCTCTGGCGCCACGAGCGTGCAGCTCTGACCCACTTCTGGATCAGCCTGACCCAGCGCGGCCGGAATGGAGGCGACACTCGCTCCGCTGACGAACATCGTCAGCGCCAGCCCGGCGACCCGGGCGGTATCCCCGAAAAGAAGTGACATGATTGCGTCCATGATGTGTCTTTCTTCTTTCTATCTTCTTGCGTCTCTGCGACGGGCACCTGACCGTCATGATGCAACCGGACGTTTGGGCTCTGGATCTGTCGGCGGGCTACTCCATTCGTTCGACCCACTGGGCGCGCCATGCCGGCGGCTCCCAGGGCTCCCCGAAGTAGATCGTCTCGCGAGCAACTTTGCCGTCGCGGAACTCCATGATGTTGACCGCGTTCATCGGCTTCGTGCCGTCATAGGTGATGATGTGCTCGGCCACCCAGAGCTCGCCACTGCCGCGGATGCGCTGGGTGGCCAGCGACAAGGGGGACGGATAGCCCTCCCGCATCGCCCGGATGTTGGCCAGACCAACTAGCCGCTCACCCCCTTGCGGGAACTCCAATACCGCATCGTCGTGGTAGATCTCGTGCACCACCTCCTGGTCGTTGATATCCGTCCAGTGCCGGACCAGGGCGGCTCGAATCTCGTCGTCATTCATGTCGTACCTCCGTGCCCCGCGGCGAAGTTGACCACTATCGCTCGTGCGCGTTCAGGAACTGACCAGGGTCGTGAAAGTGAGATCGCGATCGACACCGCCTGCCATAAACGTCTCCTAACCAAGGTCGTGAAGGTGAGATCGCGATCAACACCGCCTGCCAGAAACGTCTCCGATCGGCCTGGACTGACGAAGGTGCGGCCAGGGTAGATATTGCCGATGTGACCTGGCCGCTGGAGCTGGGTAGCCCCGAGCCGGGTCAATTGGGTCTGCGGCGCCCCACTGGCGCCGCTCATGTTCAAAGCGATCCTGGCGATCGTCCCCGCTGCGGCGTGACGTCCCACCGCACCGGTAACGGCTTCGTCCGATTCCGAGTCCCCAGCCTAGCGAGTGATGTCGCCGGGGCATATGGCAGAAATCTGGTAATTGCGGAGGCCCGGCGACGAGATTACCCAACACACTGGAACCCGCAGAAATCTGGTAATTGTGGAGGCCCGGCGACGGGGTTACCCAACACACCGGAACCGAGCGAGCCCATCTAGCCGCCGGTAGATCTCCATGATCGCGGGAGCGTTCGCAGATGTGAGGACGAAGTCAGGGTCAGCGGCCTGCGCCGGCGCGATGAAGAGGCGGACCGCCAGGTACCCGATCAAATCGCTCATCGATAGAGCGGGAGCATCTGACGCCGCTCGTCAGGAAAAGCCAGCGGAGGTACCGTAAACAGGCGCTCGCTGCGGACGCGCAGAAATGCCCGGCTGGTCGCAAGCACCTTACTCGCGCAGATTGAGCGAATGGGCAACGATCGAGGGGATGAAGGGGATGAAGGCGGGATCGTGCAGGGTCACCAGATCGACAGCGACGATAGTCAACGCAACGCTGTCATGACGACAACAGAGACCCCCAATGTTCATCTTCGGCAGACGCGCCGGACGTTAATCGCATCAGGAGGCGCGGCCCTCGCCTGGTCGATGGCGCAGGCCAACCCTGGCTGCGTCGTTTGTCCCCGTTCAATCCCAGTCTCAAACCACTGGCCTCACCGGTCGCATCATCTGGCCGGAGGATCCGGACTACGAGGTGGCGCGGCAGAGCTTCAACGCCCGCTTCTCACGCTTTCCGGAGGCGATTGTCGTCTGCGACAACACGGCGGACGTGCAGAACGCCGTGCGCTGGGCGCGTCAGCAGGGTCTTCCCCTCCGTGCCCGCTCCGGGGGACATAGCTATGAGGCCTTCTCGACCGTCGATGATGGGCTGGTGATCGACGTCAGCGGCTTGAGCGAGGTCGTCGTCGACGTCGAGCGTGGGGAAGCGGTCATCGGCGCCGGGGTACGGCTACTCGATTGCTACCGCCGCCTCTGGGATTACGGCCTCACGATCCCAGGTGGAACATGTCCGGGCATCGGCATCGCCGGGTTGACCCTTGGCGGCGGGATCGGCTTTTTGTCACGCCAGTACGGACTCACCTGCGACAACCTCCTCGCCGTCGATCTGGTCGATGCTGACGGCGATGTGCTGCACGCCAGCGAGCAGGAGCACGCCGATCTCTTCTGGGCGTTGCGCGGCGGAGGCGGAGGGAACTTCGGCATCGCTACCGCCTTCACGTTCCGCGTGCACCCGATTGGCGAGGTAGCGATCGCCACGGTGACCTGGCCATGGGATGACGTGGCGGAGGTACTCGATACCTGGCAGCGCTGGGCGCCGTTCGTCGACGAGCGCCTGTGCGTTGCGCTCGCGGTAGCCCACCCGAGCGCGGGAACGATCTCCGCGACAGGACTGTTCACCGGATCCGTGACCGAGCTGCCGCCCCTTCTGGAGCCACTGCTCCAGGCTGGGTATGCCGGAGGGGCCAGCAATCCAGTCTCTGCCCTTCCTCACCGCCGCCGAGCAGTTCGCCGGTCCGCCAATCGCCAGTGTGAGATTCAAGAACGCGTCGGCTCTTGTCGACGAGCCTCTGCCTGCCGAGGCGATCGCAACCCTGGTCGATCACTTGCGCGCCGCGCCGTTCGCCTCGAACCTGGTGGGGTTCTTTCCTTTGGGCGGAGCCATCGCGGCCGTCGATCCCGCCGCGACCGCGTTCCCCCATCGCCGCGCGCTCTTCGATCTCCAATACCAGGCCTACTGGTGGGACGACGCCGCGGAACCAGGCGTCCCTCTCCTGGGTTCGCGACCTGCGTGCCGCAATAGCGCCGTACGCGACTGGCGCTTATGTCAATTACATCGACGCCGACCTGCCGGACTGGGACACTGCGTATTACGGTCCGAACCTCGCGCGGCTCATGCGGGTAAAGGCCCAGTACGATCCGGACGGCATATTCGACGGCCCGCAGAGCATCCCCTCCGACTCCCGCTGAGGGGAAGAAGAACGGGAGTTGCCGGGCGTCGCCTCCGTTCCGAACGACCAGCGGGCGACACGGTTAGCTCGTGCGATTCCAGTTCGCGATGTTCCAATAGAGCGCGTCGAAGGGGCCGCCGGCGATGGTGTCTTTGTTCAGATCCTTGGCGATCCCATACTTCTCCGTAGCCCGCTGCACGATTGGAATCACGACGACGTCCTCGATGAGCATGTCGTTCATCTGGATGAACAGTTCAGCCGCCCTTTCGGGATCGGTCTCCCTGGCGGCCTGGTCATAGAGCGCGTCGTACTCCGGGTTGTTGTAGCGGGATTCGTCGACCGCCGCCCAGCCGTTCTCCTTCTGCGGGATGTTCTCGCCGTTGTGACTCACCCAGCGCAGCATGTAGGAGAGCGGATAGGGCCCAGCCGGACTCCAGGCATACTCACTCACGTCCCAATACATGTGATAGAAGTTCTGATCGTTGCCGGCTGAGGTGTCGAAGAAGACCCCGGCGTCGATCTGCAGCAATTCGACGCTAAACCCCATCTTCTCCCAGTCGCTCTTGATCAGGGCCTGCGTCTTCTGGCGGACTTCGTTCACGGATGTCGCGTAGCTGAGGTTCAGAGGAACCCCGTCCTTCTGCCGCACATCGCCATCTCTGATCCAGCCTGCTTCATCGAGCAAGGCGTTCCCCTTGTCGAGGTCGAACTCCCAGGTGGTATTCGGTGAGGTGGCGCCGGGGATGCCCAGGAGGATATTGGACGCCGGCGGCTCGCCCGGGGGTCCGAAGTAGAAGTTCTCCGAGATCGCCTGACGATCGACACCGAGCGCGAGCGCCTGACGCACGGCCTTGTCGCTGAGAACCGGATTGGGCGTCTGCCACTGAGACCGTTGGTCGTCAACGATCTTGTTCGGGTCCGAGAAGTTGAGGGTGAGGAATTCAACCGCCGTGCCCGGGATGATGACGAGGTCGCCCTGCCCTCCCTCGGCCAAATCCCTGAGCACCGCTGGATCGACCTGGAGGTTCCAGGCGAAGTCCCAGTCGCCGGTCTGGAGAACGGCCCGCGCCGCCGAGGCCGCGTCCCCGCCACCCTTGAGATTGACGGTCGCGAAATAGGGTTTATTCGGTTCGCGGTAGTTCGGATTGATCGAGTATTGGACCGCATCGTTCGGCACAAAGTCGTCAACCACGTACGGCCCGGTGCCGATCGGCCTGACCGCGAAATTGGTGTTGGCATCGCCACCCGCCGCGAGGATGTGCTCGGGCAGGATGCCGCCGCTCTGGGCGGAGGAGAAGTAGCTGTTCCAACCGAGCTGAGGCTCTTTGAACGTGATTCTCACTGTCAAATCGTCGACCGCTTCGACCATGGCAACCGCGTCATAGAGCGCGGCGTTGGACGACTGGTTGGCTGGGTCGATGATCCATTCCCAGGTAAAGACCACATCCTCGGCGGTCAGCGGCTCGCCATCGCTCCAGACGATCCCGTCCAGCAGCGTGTAGGTGACGGACGTGAGGTCAGCGGCAACCCGCCCGTTCGCCTGGGTCGGGATCTCGGTGACCAGGCAGGGGATCGGCGTGGCATCCGGCAAGAAGTGGATCAAGGGCTCGGTGACCAGGCAGGCGGCGAGCTGATCCTTGAAGCTTCCCGCAAGGTGCATGTTCAGCGTCGTCGGCGCTTGCCACTGCAGGAGCCGCAGCTCGCCACCGGCGCCACGGGTCTGTCCCTCTGTGCCCGTCGTGGGCGCGGCAGGCGGTGCGCTGGTCTCGGGTGTCGCGTCTTGCGCGGCGACGTCGGTCAGGTGCAGCAACCCCAGGGCGATCGGGGTGGCAACGCCCAGCGCGGCTGCCCGCTGGAGAAAGCCGCGGCGCGAAATCCGTCCGGCGCGGAGATCCTGATACGCGTTCCAGAGCCTGTGCTTCTCTGCCACGTCGTACTCCTTCTTCACTTGCTCATCACGTCCCGCTGACCTGGCGATAGTACGACAGACGGTCAAGTGCCACGACCATGGCAGGCACTCCGTCGATCGGGGGCTGATCGAGCCAGGCTGTGGCTCGAGGCAACGGATCGGTCGGCGGCGGGGTGGTGCTGTTGCCGCTGTTCAGGCCTGAATAGCGAAGTCGAATGTGGCATTGTGTCGAGCAGACCCAGATTCAGACGGTTGCCTCGGCCGCGAGCTCCGCTGCCATAGCAGTGCCTCGGCAACGGCCTCCTCCAACTGCAGCGCCATGCCCTCATCCCAGGCGATGGCAAACGGATCCTGGCCGAGCAGCGATCTTGCGGTGTCCAGATCCCGCGCGCGGCGTTCCGCGGCATAGCCGAAGATGTGGAGGCGATTCGGTGCGCGCCACGCTTCCTCCGCGGCGAGGAGCCGGACGGCCTGCCCAGCCCGTTCATCCGCCATGGCAATGGAAGCCAAACCACGCAGGCAACTGGCTATCGTCCGCCTATCCGTCAATTTCTGCGCCGCGGTGAGACCGATTCGGTAGAGCTCGGCCGCACCCGTGATGTTTCCCTGAGCGGCCAGCGCGTCGCCCAGGCTGACCTGCAAGAGGGCGATCGCGATCTGGTCGCCGCGGTCGCGGGCGATGGCCATCGCATCCTCGAACAACGTCATCGCCTCATCGGTTTTGCCCTGAGTCAGCCTGACATACCCGAGATCGTTCTTGCTGTACGCAATGTCGATCCACGAGCCAACATCGCGATAGTCCGTCTCAGCCTTTTGCAGAAGGGTCGTGGCTTGATCGAGGTCGCCCTGAGCGACAGCGATGGCGCCAAGCTGATGGAGTGCCCTGGCCTCGACCAGTCTGAAGCCGAGCGCCTTCGCGTCCACCTGCGCCGCCTCGGTGAGCGAACGTGCCTCGTCCAGGTCCCCCTGCGCGTACGCGGTTCCCCCAAGCACCGAACGCAGGAAGCAGCCGAGGGCACGATCCCCGGTCGCCTCGACCTCCACCAGCGCCTGCTCGAACAACCGTCGGGCGTCGTTGATACTGCCGGCGGCCCGCGCCCCCATGCCAATGCCGTAGGCGGCCAGGGCGCCTGCCCACCGTTCTCCCTGTTCGCGGAAGACGTCGCGCGCCTGCCCTGAGAGCTCCAACGCTCGCTCGCGGTCCCCCGCCTGGCGAGTCACCGCACCGAGGTTGAGCAATGCCCAGCCCCGGGCCCGCTCGTCCCCGTACGTGCTCGCCAGGGCCAGGGCTTCCTCTGCCCTGGCTCTGGCAACACCGAGATCGCTCTGGTTCCAGGCCAGAAAACTTGCCCAGTTGAGGGCCATGATCCGTCGCTCGTCTGCGCTCGCCGAGGCGGCCAGGGCCCGTTCCAGCCAGGTGCGCCCTTCCCTGACGTGGCCGCGCAGGAACCAGTACCAGTGCTGCGCGGTGGCCAGCCGCAGGGCCATCTCCGGAGCGTGACCCAGAGTCCAGCCCATTGCCGTCCGCAGGTTGTCCTGCTCGACGTCCATCTGTCCCAACAACTCGACCTGACGTGGACCACGCAACTCGGGCTCAGCCGTCTCGACCCAGGTCGTGAAGAAGGTTGCGTGCCGTGACGATACGGAGTCCGCTTCCCCGCTCTCCTCCAGGAGCTCCAGCCCAAACTCCCGCACCGTTTCCAGCATGAGGACCCGTGGCTCACCAACCAGGCGCTCGTCCTGCCGCAGCAGGCTGTGGTCGACCAGCCCCTCCAGTCCGCTAAAGACATCCAGATCGCCGTCCTGGCTTGTGACGGCCTCCGCCGCTTCGAATGTGCAACCGCCGGCAAAGATGGCCAAGCGGCGGAACAAGATCTGCTCGTCGGGTTCGAGCAGGTCGTAGCTCCAGGCGATCGCGTCGCGCAGCGTCCGCTGCCGCTGCGGGGCATCCCGCGCGCCGCCTGTGAGCAGTGGCAGGCGCTTTTCCAGCCGCGCCAACAACGCCTGCGGCGGGAGCATGCGGATCCGCGCCGCGGCAAGCTCGATCGCCAGCGGCAGACCGTCGAGCCGCCAGCAGATTTCCGCAATCGCCGGCGCCGTCTCGTTATCGACGGTAAACCCGGGCTTGACGGCTTGCGCCCGGGCGATGAAGAGCCGGACGGCGTCGTACTGGGTCAGCTGCTGAACCGTCGGCGGGGGTTTGCGGGGCGGGAGGTCGAGGGTCGGCACGGGATACTCGTGCTCTGCCCGCAGGTGCAGGGGCACACGACTCGTGGCCAGGACTTTCAGCTCCGGCGCCGCGCTGAGGAGATCGGCGACGAGCGGTGCGGCCTCGATGAGATGCTCGACGTTGTCGAGCACCAGGAGCAGGTTTTTCGCGGCCAGGTAGTCGCGCAGGCGGTCTGTCAGCGGGCGTCCCTCCTCCTCACGGACTCCAAGGGAAGCGGCGATCGCCGATGGCACCAGGTCCGGGTTGGTGAGGGGCGCGAGCGCCACGAAGAAGACTCCGTCCGTGAAGTCGTCGAGGCAGTCCGCGGCAACCTGCAACCCCAAGCGGGTCTTGCCGCTGCCACCCGGACCAGTCAGCGTCAGGAGGTGGATTTCAGGACGGCGCAGGAGATCGACGACCTCCCGGACTTCGTCTTCCCGTCCCAGGAACGGGGTGGGTTGCAACGGCAAGTTATTCGGATGGGTGCCGAGCGACACGAGCGGCGGGAAATCCGCGGGTAGATCGGGGTGCAGGAGCTGGAAGACGTGTTCCGGCTCGAGCAGGTCCCGCAACCGGTGATTCCCGAGATCCTTGAGTGTCACATCTGCCGGGAGACTGGCGCGGACCAATTGCTGGACCGCCTGCGAGATGAGGATCTGACCACCATGGCCGATGGCCAGCAATCGCGCCAGGCGGTTGAGGGGGGCGGCGAGGTAGTCGCCGCGGTCGTCCGGAATCGCTTCACCCGCGTGCAGCGCCATCCGGACGCGCAGTGGTTCTGGCGTGCCCCAGTCCTCGGAGAGCAACGCCCGCTGCGCCGCCAATGCCGCGGCCACCGCGTCCGGGGCGGTGGAGAAGGCGGCCTGTACGGCGTCACCGACGGTCTTGAAATGAACTCCGTTGTGGGAGTCGATCGCCTGGTCGAGCAGGGCCAGGTGGCGCGCGACGGCAGCCGCCATGGCAGAACGATCGCGTTCCCACCGCTGGGTCGATCCCTCGATGTCGGTAAAGAGGAAGGTGACGGTGCCGTGCGGCAACTCGGCCATGATCCGTCTCCCACGGCAGATAGTGGTCAAAGCAACGTGTGCAATTGTGGCACGCGAGTGACGTCGCACCCCGGCTAAGGCCCGCTCAACCTCTCGCCAATGAGCCGGCTTGGTGAAATAGCAGGGCAGGAATTGGCGAGGATATCCTCGGCACTCTTACCGGGTAAGGGAAGTATTCCCCTAGGAGCGCCGCACGATTGCAACCGCGGTGAGAGCGAACGATTTGGCTGCGGGCGATCATCCTTCCCGGAGTATTTGCCACAGCGGATCGCGGTCCGGCGCGTCTTCCAGGGCACTCTGCAGCGCCTCATACGCGGGTTTGGGTTGCAGCTCGTCGTCGAAGGGGAGCGGCCGGCGGGGCGCCTCGTCCTCCCGCGGGTAATCCTCCTGCAGCCAGGTGTAGCGGTCGGAGAGCCCGAACGTGATCACCGCGGCGACGGCCGGTTCGGCGAGGGCCGTATCGAGGTAGAGCCGGTAGGCGTCGGCAACCGCGGCGTCCCGCTCGGCGATGTCCTCGGGCAGGCCGTCGTCGAGAACGTCGAGCTCGGTGATCAGGATCTTCAGACCGCGACCCGCCACCTCGGAGAGGAACTGTTGGTAGGCCTCGGCGTCGAACTTCCCGGCGAAGTCATCCGCTTCCAGATGCGCCTGCACCCCGAGCGCATGCACCGGGACGTCCGCTTCGAGCAACTGGTCGAGGACCAGCAGCGCTTTGGCCCGCTTGTCGGCGGCGCTGTCAAACTCGTCGTCGGTCTCGAATCCGAACTCGTTGAGCAGCAGCAACGCGTCGGGATCGGCGGCGTGGGCGGCCTGGAACGACTCGGCGATGTAGGACGGTCCGATCGTTTCGTACCAGGGGTAGTCCCGGCGCAGCCCGTCCTCTTCGTGGGCGTCGATGGCCTCGTTGACCACCACCCAGGCCGCGACCCGGCCCCGATAGCGCCCGACGACGTCCTCGATGGTGCCAAAGATGAGGCCGCGCGCCGTCTCCTCGTCCATCCCCCACAGGTCGTCCTCTGTCCACCCCTCACCGAATCCCTCGTCCCAGACGAGGTGAGCGGCCAGCACCAGCTGCTGATGCTGCTCCGCGAACGCCATGAACTGGTCGGCGTACTGGAAGTCGAGCTCCGAGTCGGGCGTCGGCCGCAACCTCCACCAGAGCAGATCGTCTTCGGTAAAGAGGATTGCCGCTTCGTGGGCGACAAGCTGTGCGTAGTCCGGATCTTCGAGCTGCCAGGTCGTCGTCGAGGTGCCGAAGACAAGGCCGTGCTCCCAGGCCGTCTGCCACAACGGCACGCGGGAGATGGGCGTAGCGTGCGGCGTCGCGTCCTGAGCCGCTCTGACTCCGGGACCACCAGCGAGGCTGGTTGCCGCGGCGCCAGCGGCGCCGAGAAGCACTGATCGTCGTGTACGCAGAGGGTTGCCACTCACGCCACTTGCTCCTTCCGGTCGCCGGCACGCCTGTGGCTCGTGACGCCAGTTCCGTGCCTTCGCTCGTCATCGGCAAGCGAACGCATCACGTCAGTCGATACCCCATGTGCGCCCGCCTCCTGGCCTGAAGGATGGCCAGACCGAACCGTCAGGAGGTCGGTGTGGCCACGTCCGGGGCGTCCTGAGGAGCCAGAGCCTCCGGCGGCCAGACCAGGACCACGAAGATTTCAGCCGGGGTATCGCCGTCGTTGCGAGCCCCGCTGACGCTACCTCCCTCCTCGATGAAGCCGTCGCCGGATTCGAGGACCGACTCCGAACCCGGAGTCACAGCCTCGGCGGAGCGCTCCCCGCTGGTCGGCGTGCCCATCCGGGTACCCCGCGTGATGGTGCTCTCTCCGCTCTCGACCACGTAGGTCAGGCGACCGGCTTCGACGAATCCCAGCACGGGCCCGAGCGACTCCGCTGGCGGCAAGCTGTCATCCGGAGCAAACGACTCGCGAGTGAGCAAGACAACTACTGACGACGGAACCGTCTCTACCATGCCACCTACGAGAAGCTCGGCGTCCACACCGTCCAGGCTCGTCTGCGCGAACGGCCCAAACGGATCCTCAGGGAAGACCATCACCACCAGCGCCGTCGCGACCTCCTCCCCGTCGTTGCGAAACGAGGAGGACGTGCCAGCGGGAATGGTGACGGCATCACCTGACTGGAGCGTGACTCCCGCCCGCTGGTCGGCGATGGTGTCCCGGTATCTCCGTCTCGAGAGATCGTGGCGGGGCCATCGATGGTGGCGGTGAGGCTGCCCGTCTCGATGGAGACCACAACCCCACCGGGGTCAGCTCCCTCCGGGGTGGCGCTGCCGGCGGGGAACATGAACCGCACGAGTCCTATGAAGGCCGGAGATGGAAGGTCGGAAAGTTGAGCTTCGGCAAGCAACTGGGACTGACCGGCCCCCATGGCCTCCTCATCACCCATGGGGGTGGCTTCCTGCGCGGATACTCTGCCGCCGGTCAAGAGCAGGAGCACGACAGCAAGGATTGGCAGAAGATGTCTACGCATCGGAGCCTCCGTACGAGAACGCCAGCAGGGGCTACGCTCAACCTTGATGCCGGCCAAGCAAGGCAAGTGCCACAGCGCCGAACGCTCTGGCCAATCGCAGCCGAGGGAGGCTGCTGCACTCCAGCGAACTCAGACTAGAATCCCTTCCCGCATTTAGGCACTGTTCAACCCAAGTTCGTGTGAGAACGCATTCTGGCGCAGGAGGCTCCCTGGGTTACGTGACCTGTTGGTGGATTGGCGTGCGACCGATGACGCCCAGAGGAATGCGCTGCCGCGAAGGCTCTTCGTTCAAAGCGGAATTCAAGCCGACAGGGGCGCCACTGGTGAGCCACAACCCAGTTTCGCACCCTTCTTCAGTTGCGACTGTCGTGTGCGATAACTATCCGTCGGAATCGACGCCGGTCAGACGCACGCATACCTCACGGGCCAGGAGTCGCGCCTACTAGTCAGCGCATGTTAGATCGCAGTAGACGTCGTGGCGGAACCGCGCGATGCGGTTCCGCCGGCAGCGCACCGGCTCCCGGAAGACCGGACCGTCCCAGACAAAGGTGTGAAACTCCCCCCGCTCGCCACACGGATCAACGTCCTGCGGCAAGTCGTCCAGAAAGCTCGCGTCGTAGTCCCGGCCGACGAAGGCGGCATCGAGCACCCGGGTGTCGACAGCGGTGACGATCGCTTTGAAGCCGGAACCGACGACCTGCTGAGCGAGAGCGGCCGTATCGCGTCCTTCCTCCCAGAGGGGATAGGCGCCGTACTTGCCCCCCTCGATACTGACCTGATCGTGAAGGCGGCGGGCCTCCTCCCAGAAGAGATCGCCCCACACCACGGCCGCGTAGGGCGCCGCCTCAGGCGTGCGCAGGAAGGCGGTGATCGCCCCCAGCAGGTCGTCGATCTCCTCGAACGCAGGAGCCGGGATGGGGAAGAAAGGGAGCCCGATGGCTTCCGCTTGGCGGGCCATGAGTTCGGTGCGCACCCCATGCCAGGTGGTGCGATCGGCCTTGGGCGCAATGGTGCTGGCCAGCGCCTGGACATCGACCTCCCTCCCCTGACGCGCTGTCCACAGCGCCATCGCCGAATCCTTGCCCCCGCTCCACAGTTGCAGGGCCGGCACACTCACCGCGTCCACCGCTCCAGTGCAGGTTCGCGCGTCCGCCGCTACGGAAACTATCGAGGCCCCCCTCGTCCCGGCCATCATCGTCGTCCTCCCGATGGTGATCTGGTTGCCTAGAGTCTCGAAGCACCGGCGACATTGAAGTTCTCGTCGTCAAGCTCGAGCACGATCGGCTCATCGCCACCCGCGCCCCAGTGATGGCCAGTCACCTCCGGCACCGCCGCCCCAATCGCGGCCTGCATGAGGTCCATCGGCACATCGAGGTAGATCCGATCCTCACCGGCATCCCGTACTGCCAACACCGCCTCGGCCAGCGTCTCCATCGGCATCCCGAGCCGCATCCACCGTCCAGTATTCTGCCTCTCCATCACGATTCTCCTTGAGCAGCCACGTCCTGCTCGTTCCTGCCTCATCCCGCGAGGATCGTTCCCCGCTGTGGCACTATCCTACGCATCCGACGGACCAGCCGCTGTGTCGTCTGTCACGCCTTCGTTGTGCGCTGCAGCACATGTGCCAGCCCGATTGGCGTCTAGCACCGGGATTGCGCGAGCGGTCAGGAGAAGGGGACGCGATGCTGGCGGTACTGCGGCGGCGAAACTTCGCGTTGCTCTGGCTGGGCCAACTCGTCTCGGTGGTGGGGGACTGGATCCTCCTGATTGCGCTGCCCTTCTACGTTTACCAGGAGACCGGGTCGGTCCTGGCCACGGGGGCGTTGTTCGCCACCGAGACGGTGCCGCGCCTCCTGGTTAGCTCGGTCGCCGGCGTCTTCGTCGATCGCTGGGACCGCCGCCGTACGATGGTGGCCGCCGACCTGCTGCGGGCGGTGGTCCTGCTGCCCCTGCTGCTGGTGCCGACCCAGGGCTGGCTGTGGGTCGTCTACCCGGTGGGGTTGCTGGAGGCGACGATCGCCCAGTTCTTCCTGCCGGCGCGCTCCGTGATGATCCCCCGGCTGGTGCCACGGGAGCGGCTGGGAGAGGCCAACGCCCTCGTCTCCACCAGCGATGAGGCAGCCAACCTGGTCGGCTCGGCCCTCGGCGGCACCCTCCTCGGGGTCATCGGTCTCGTCGGGCTGGTCTTCGTCGACATGGCCTCCTACCTGGTCTCGGCTGTGGCAATCGCCGCGATGCGGCTGCAGCCCAGCCGCGGGGCGGACGAACCTGAACCGGGGCCGACGCCGGGGGTTCCTGACCCCGTGGCAGGGGTGGCGACCGAGCCGGCCGGGCTGGGCTCGGGGGCGGTCTGGCAGGAGTGGCTAGCCGGGCTGGGGCTGGTGCGGCGCGACCGACTGGTGGCGACGGTCTTTGCGGTGACCGCCCTCGCCGGCGTTGCTGAGGGCCTTGCCTTCGTGCTGATCATCCCCTTCGTCCAGGAGGTGCTTGGACAGGGACCAGCCGAGTTCGGCTGGTTGATGGCCGCGCGCGCGGCGGGGGCGTTAGTCGGGGGGTTGGCCGTCGTGGGGGTGCTCAGCCGGTTCGTGCCGCCGGCCTGGATGGTTGTCGGCGCTGGCCTGGCCGACGGGCTGCTCCTGGTGGCGCTCTTCCAGCAGCGGACGCTCAGCGCGGCCCTGGTCCTCATGGTCCTGCTTGGGGTGGCCGTGGTGCCCTTCTACGTCGGCCAGCAGACGCTGCTGCAGCAACAGGTGGCCGACGCGTTCCTGGGACGTGTCTTCGGCGCCTACGAGGCGACCCAGGCGCTGCTGATGCTCAGCGGGATGGGAGCGGCGGCGCTGGCAGGACGGGTCGGGATCGTGCCGCTGCTGACCGCGGCCGGGGCGACGATCGCCGCGGCCAGTCTGCTCGCCCTGGCCCTCCTGCCAGCAGCCGCCCCGCTCGGCGACGCCGTTGCTCAGGAGACCGACTGATCCTTGCGCGGGTGCCGCACCAGTTAACGATCCTTCACCGAGACGAGATCTCCCAGATCACTGCTGCCTGCCAGCACCACCTTGGCCCGCGTTCAAAATCTCGCAGCACCGGCGACGTTGAAGTTCTCGTCGTCAAGCTCGAGCACGATGGAGCCATCGTCCCCCATCCCTGCTACATGCCCTGCCACCTCCGGCATGGCTGCTTGCAAGAGAGCGAGCGGCACCTCCAGGTAGAGCCGTTCTTCGCCGCCCTCCCCGACCTGCGCCACCGCATCCCTGATGGCGGCGAGTGGCATGCCGAGTCGCAATTGTGCCCCGGCGCTTTGCCTGTTCATCTCGATCCTCCTGTGTTCACCTCGTCGTGGCTCCTGCCTCGACCCTGACGCCATTGTCAGGGAGTCTGGCCATCTGTGCTGTGCCCGGTGGCACGCGAGACCTGTGCGCTGCAGCACAGGTGCCAGCACTTCCCAGCATGGTCGCCTGGCCTGCGGTTGACGAGCGCTTTCGTACCGCCCATGATCCACCGCGGATTGGGAACACGCACGTTTGAGTACGGAAAATGGCTGACCTATCGCCACTGCCACAGGGGACGGTGGCCTTTCTCTTCACCGATATCGCCGGTTCCACCCGCCTCTGGCAAACCCACCGGGAGGCGATGGAGCGGGCCTATACCCGCCACGATGCCCTCCTGCGCCAGGCGATTGCGTCTCACCGCGGGGTCGTCTACAAGGTCATCGGCGATGCCTTTCAGGTCGCCTTTCCCACGGTGCCGGAAGCCGTCACCGCGGCGCTGGAGGCCCAACGAGGGCTGGTGGCTGAAGACTGGAGCGCGGTCGGGTTACTTGAGCCCCTCTGTATCCGGATGGCACTGCATGTGGGAGATGTTGATCCGGACCCGGACGGCGACTACCGCTCCCCGGTCCTCAACCGGGTGGGTCGTCTGCTCGGTGCGGGGCATGGGGGCCAAGTGCTGCTCTCGGCCGGCGCCGCCTTCCTCGGCCGGGACCGGCTGCCGGAGGGTGCTGGCCTCCGGGACCTCGGTCCCCACCGCCTCAAGGACCTCTTGGAACCAGAGCCGATCTTCCAGCTGCTCCATCCCGAGTTGCCCGATCAGTTCCCACTCTTGCAGACCCTAGAGTCCCGGCCGAACAACTTGCCGCTGCAGCCGACCCCCTTCCTGGGTCGAGAGCGGGAGGTGGAGGAGGTCGTCGAGCGCCTGCGCCGCCCCGAGGTGCGCTTCCTGACACTGACGGGCCCTGGAGGCACCGGCAAGACCCGGCTGGCCCTCCAGGCGGCGGCCGAGCTCCTGGACGACTTCCCCGACGGGGTTTTCTTCGTGCCGCTTGCTCCGCTCACCGATCCCGATCTCGTTCCCCGACGGTTGCGGCGACGTTGGGGATTCGTGAGGAGGGCGGCCAGGCCCTCGGGGAGCGGTTGCGGGACTTCCTCGCCGGCAGGCAACTGCTGCTCGTACTGGACAACATCGAACACCTCGCGGCTGCGGCTCCCGCAGTCGGTGATCTCCTTGCTGTCTCACCAGGACTGAACGTGTTGGCCACGAGCCGCATGCCGCTCCGACTACGCGCCGAGCGGGAATATGCAGTGCCTCCGCTCGGCTTACCGCGCCGCAGGCCCCCACCGACCCTCGAGCAACTCTCTCAGTACGAAGCAGTGCGCCTCTTCATCGAGCGAGCCCAGGCCGTCAAGGCTGATTTCGCCATCGACAACGAGACCGCGCCGGCGGTTGCCGAGATCTGTCGGCGGCTGGACGGCCTGCCACTCGCTATCGAACTGGCCGCGGCCCGGGTGAGGATGCTGCCGGCACAGGCGATGCTGGCCCGCTTGGACCAACGGTTGCCGTTGCTGACGGGAGGAGCGCGGGATGCTCCCGAGCGCCAGCGCACGCTGCGCAACACCATCGCCTGGAGTTACGACCTGCTGCAGCCGGAGGAGCAAGTCCTGTTCCGGCGGCTGGCCGTCTTCTCGGGTGGGGCGAGCTTTGAAGCCATTGAGGCGGTGACGAACCCGGAGGGAGAGTTGGATGTCTTCGGGGGGCTGGAGCGGCTGCTCGAGCACAGCCTGTTGCGCCAAGAGGAAGGACTCAAGGGCGAGCCGCGCTTCACCATGCTGGAGACCATTCGGGAGTATGGGCTGGAGCAGCTGAAGGCGCTGGCTGATGCAGATGCGGCGCGGCGGATGCACTTTGAGTACTTCTTGACGCTCGCCGAGACAGCTGAACCAGAACTGAGCGGCCCAGACCAGGGAGTGTGGCTGGACCGCCTTGAGATCGAGCATGACAACGTACGCGCGGCGCTTGATTGGGGAGTGGAGCGGAATGAGGCCGAGGTCGCGCTTCGCCTGGCTGCGGGCCTATGGAGGTTCTGGCTCGTACGTGGCCACTTCACCGAGGGCGACTATGGCTGGAGCGGCTGCTCACCACTAGCAGTAACGTCCGCGCAATCGCGCGGGTGCGGGCATTGAACGGGGCAGCCGCGCTGGCGGTGATGCAAGGCGAGAGCGAGCAGGATCGTACGTTGAACGAAGAAAGCCTGGCCCTGGCCCGGCAACTGGGAGATTCAGTCGGCGTGGCCATAGCCCTTGGCGATCTGGGCGGGGAAGCGATGGACCGCGATGACTACGAGCGGGCGCGCTCCTATTACGAGGAGGCCGTCGCCCTGAACCGAGAGCTGGGTCGCACAGTAGGCGTTGCGCGATGTCTAGGTAACCTCGGCATGATTGCCCACGCTCTCGGCGACCTTGACCCGGCCCAAACACTGTACGAGCAGGCATTAGCCGAAGCTCGTCGGGCCGGAGACACCATGAGCATAGGGCGAGCACTGAGTACTCTCGGAGAGCTCGCCCGTGACCGGGGTGACCTGACCTTAGCAACGAAGCAATTGCGGGAGGCACTACTCATACTGCGAGAGATCGGCGAACTTGCGGGAATCGTCAATATCCTCTCAACGTTGGCCACAATCGCCAGCGAACGGGGGCAGCTAGAGCGGTCGATAACGCTTCTCGGCGCGGCAACTAGTCAGCAACAGGTTTACGGGCTGGAGCAGCAGGCGCCGGTTGAGCAAGTGACGGACACGGCACTGGTGAGCTTGGGCGAGGCTGCATACAAGGCTGCATGGGAGGCCGGTAAGGCAATGTCGCTGGAAGAGGCGGTTACGGAGGCACTGGCACTGTCCGACGAGCTGGTGAACGCCCTAGATGCCTGACCTCCCCTCCGGCACGGTTGCCTTTCTCTTCACCGATATTGCCGGCTCCACTCGGCTGTGGCAATCGCATCGGGAGGCGATGGAGCGGGCCTACAGCCGTCACGATGCCCTCTTGCGCACGACCATCACCGCTCACCACGGCATGGTCTACAAAGTCATCGGCGATGCCTTTCAGGTCGCCTTTCCCACGGTGCCGGAAGCTGTTGCGGCTGCCCTCGAGGCCCAACGTGGACTCGTCGCCGAGGACTGGTGCGCGGTCGGGTTGCCGGAGCCGCTGCGCATCCGGATGGCGCTGCACGTGGGCGATGTCGATCCGGACCCGGACGGCGACTACCGCTCCCCGGTGCTCAACCGGGTGGGGCGGTTGCTCGGTGCGGGCCATGGCAGCCAGGTGCTGCTCTCGGCCGGCACCGCCTTCCTCGGCCGGGACCGGCTGCCGGAGGGAGCAGGGCTACGCGACCTCGACCCCCACCGCCTCAAGGACCTGCTGGAGCCGGAGCCGATCTTCCAACTGCTGCACCCCGAGCTCCCGGCTGACTTCCCGCCGCTAGCCACGCTTGAGCGGCGCGCCCACAACCTGCCCTTGCAGCCGACGCCGTTCCTCGGTCGGGAGCGAGAGGTCAGCGAGATCGTGGATCTGCTTCGCCGGAATGATGCTCGCCTGTTGACGCTCACAGGACCAGGGGGGACGGGCAAGACCCGATTGGGGTTGCAGGTGGCGGCAGAGGTCATGGAGGCCTTCGCCGATGGGGTCTGGTTCGTCGACCTGAGTCCCTGTCCGACCTGACGCTCGTGCCTTCCGCAATTGCGGATGTGCTCGGGGTGCGGGAGGAGGGGGGGGCAACCGCTACGACAGCGCCTGCAGGAGTTCCTCGGTGGCAAGCAACTCCTGTTCGTGCTGGACAACTTCGAGCAGGTGACCGAGGCGGCATCGGTAGTACGGGACCTCCTGGCTGCTGCCCCAGAACTGCAGATGCTGGTTACCAGCCGAGTGCCGTTGCGACTGCGAGGGGAGCAGGAGTATGCCGTCCCCCCGCTGGGTCTCCCCCGCCGCAAGCCCCCACCTCCGCCCGAGCAGCTCTCCCAGTACGAGGCGGTGCGGCTCTTCATTGACCGCGCCCAAGCCGTCAAGGCCGGTTTCAGCGTCGACAACGAGACGGCCCCGGTGATTGCCGAGATCTGCTGGCGGTTGGACGGGCTGCCACTGGCGATTGAACTGGCGGCGGCACGCATCCGGATGCTGCCGCCGCAGGCGATGCTCGCTAGGCTGGAACAGCGGCTGCCCATGCTCACCAGTGGCGCACGCGATGCTCCCGAGCGACAGAGGACCTTACGCAACACCATCGCCTGGAGCTACGACCTGCTTGAGCCGCAGGAGCAGCGGGCATTCCGGCAGCTCGCGGTCTTCGCCGGGGGCATGACCCTTGATGCCGCTGAGGCGGTGGCCAACCCTGACGGCCGGCTGGACCTCTTTGGCAGTCTGGAGCGATTGGTCGAACACAGCCTGCTGCGCCAGGAGGCAGGCCCCGAGGGTGAACCGCGCTTCACATTGCTCGAGACCATCCGCGAGTTCGGGATGGAGCAACTGGAGTCAGCAGGCGAATCCGAGGAGGCAAGACGTCGCCACGCAGATGTCATGATCGCGCTGGCGGAGGATGCCGAACTGGAAATCATGCAGGGGGAACGGCAAAGGGTCTGGCTGGACCGGCTCGAGGCTGAGCACGACAACTTCCGATCAGTACTGGCGTGGACACTGGAGCGGCAGGATGGCCTGAGCGCGCTGCGCGTTGCGGCTGCGTTAGCGCGGTTCTGGGCCGTGCGCGGTTACCTCGGCGAGGGACGAGAGTGGCTCGGGCGGGCGCTGGTCGTCGGAAGCGAGGAGCAAACGGTGGCGCGGGCTTGGGCGCTGCGCGGCGCTGGGCTATTGGCTGAAACCCAGGGTGACTACGGGGCCGCGCAAGCCCTCCTGGAGGAGTGCCTCGCCCTTGCCCAAGCCCTCCCAGACCGAGCAGCCGCCGCCGCCGCGTGGCACCACCTCGGCAACGTGGCATCGGATCTCTCGCAGGCCGCGTCCTGCTATGAGCAGGCGCTGAGGCTGCGTCGGGACCTCGGCGATACCTCAGGGACCGGCCGCACCCTGGCCAACCTCGCTCAAGTCTCCATGGAGCAAGGTCACATCGACCGGGCGGAGCAGTTCCTGGCAGAGGCGATGGGTCTGTTCGAGCATGGCGCAGACACCTACGGCACCGCCAACGCCATCTTGACTCTTGGTGCCCTGGAGCGACTTCGCGGCAACGCTGAACGCGCTGAGAAGTCGTATCAGAATGCGCTCCGGCTTGGACGGGAGCTCGACGACAAGCCTCTCATGGCCGAGACGCTTATTGAGCTTGCTGAGATGGCCCGGGCCCGCGGGGACCGAGTCCGGGCGTTGGCAGCCTACCGGGAGATTCTCGCCCTGGCCCGAGATTAGGGGACAAGCACCGAGTTGCCATGGTCCTGGTTGGCTTAGCGGCGTTGGCCGCGGCAAGCCACGAGGCGGTCCTTGGCGCCCGGCTCCTAGGCGCGGCAGATGGGTTGCATCGGCTCACCGGTGTGCCACGCCTACCGGCCGAGGAGGAGTTGCGAGAGCGGGTCGTGGTAATGCTGCGTGAGGCACTGGGCGAGGTGACCTTCGCAGACGCCACGGAGGCCGGTGGTGGGCTACCTCTGGAGGCTGCAGTGTCCGACGCGCTCGCATTGGCGGATGCCCTGGCATTGAGGAGTCAAGATGGGGTGAGGCTGGTTGAGCCACGAGAAGGCAAAGGTCATTAGCCGCCGGAGCATCCCAAATGCTGGTGATTAGAGGAGGCATGCCACGCGCCAGTATTGGCCACCGCTCGCATGTAACTCGGCGATGCCGCGTTCGCCGCCTCCTGGGAAGCCAGGCGGGCGCTGCCGTTCGAGGAAGCCGTTGCAGCGGCGTCGGCGCTGGCTGATGAATGGGTGGACATACCCGATGCTTGATCTCTCGCAGGGGACGGTGGTCTACCCAGCAACCCAATGGATGGCCGGGTTCGACGGACGCTCAGAGGTCAATGCGACCTCTGCCGCGGTGACGTGGCGTCCAACCCTTCGTCAGCCGCGAAGCGATCTTCCCGTCTACCGGCTATCCCGTGCTGCCGCGGAACTTCTCTTTCACGCGCTCGACCAGGCTCTGGTTCCCGGCTGCTGCCTGGTTGCCCGTCGGCAGCCGCTTCGACTCGGCGTGCAAATCGCGGTGCTTGGCATCAACGTGCATCTTCATGAGGGTGGGATTGGAGCCGAGGTGGTGCCCCTGGACCTCGGCCTCATCACCGGACCCCTCGTCCGTGGTGGCGGCAGACGCGGGCGAGGGATGTCCTGGCTCCGCCAGATCATCACGTGCTACCAGATCCGGCTCGCCCTCTCCAGCCACCTGGCCGGTTTGCCCGTGGCCGAGCACCTCCGGCCGCTCCGCGACGCGATCGCCTGCCGGCTCCTGGCGTTCCTGGTACTTGGCCCGCTCGTGGCTGGTCATCGTCTCGCTCCTTTCCCCGTCGCTATTCCGTCGTCTGGATCGCTCCCCTGATGTGGCAGATGGCTGACAGGGCTGGTGTCCTGACAACACCGACCCGCGATATGAAGCGGAACCATCGGGCGGCGGGCCCACAAAGGCTGTGAGCCCGCCAAGCATCCCTTGCTGATGTCGTTCAGCACTTTGAGGGGCCCCGGTGAGGCCACCAGGGAAACTGCATGCCACCTGGCACCTTCGAGACCCTAAGATGGAGGTGAGTCCTCCTCCCAGGATGTGCCCCTTGGTCTCGACCTTACCCTCACCGGGCTGATCGCCGGGGATAGCGCGATAGCCATGGTCTTCGACCTCAGGCTAGGCGTCACCCGCCTGGCCCTGGAGGTTGGCGCCCGAACGACTGGCCTCGTTTCGGACGTCGTCACCCGCCTGGCGGGACAGCGCCGCCCCGCCAAATGTGCCCTGCGGTCTCGTCCTCATCCTGCCGGATTGGTCCTGTGGGGTGGCACGCCCTCCCTTCATAACATGCCCCTCGACCTCGCTCTCACCGTCGCCCACCTGGTCCTGCGGCATGATCCGCGCTCTGCCCTCGATCGGATCCTTGGTGCGATCTGCCATGATTTCGCTCCTCCTTGTTCACCTCGTCGTGGCTCCTGCCTCGACCCTGACGCCATTGTCAGGGAGTCTGGCCATCTGTGCTGTGCCCGGTGGCACGCGAGACCTGTGCGCTGCAGCACAGGTGCCAGCACTTCCCAGCATGGTCGCCTGGCCTGCGGTTGACGAGCGCTTTCGTACCGCCCATGATCCACCGCGGATTGGGAACGCCACGTTCGAGTACGGAAAATGGCTGACCTATCGCCACTGCCCAGGGCACGGTGGCCTTTCTCTTCACCGATATCGCCGGTTCCACCCGCCTCTGGCAAACCCACCGGGAGGCGATGGAGCGGGCCTATACCCGCCACGATGCCCTCCTGCGCCAGGCGATTGCGTCTCACCGCGGGGTCGTCTACAAGGTCATCGGGGATGCATTTCAGGTCGCCTTTCCCACGGTGCCGGAAGCCGTCACCGCGGCGCTGGAGGCCCAACGAGGGCTCGTGGCTGAGGACTGGAGCGCGGTCGGGTTACTTGAGCCCCTCTGTATCCGGATGGCACTGCATGTGGGAGATGTTGATCCGGACCCAGATGGCGACTACCGCTCCCCGGTCCTCAACCGAGTGGGTCGCTGCTCGGGGCGGGGCATGGCGGCCAGGTTCTCCTCTCCCGGATATGGCGACGGTGCTCGGGGACGCGCTTCCCCCCGACGCCACCCTCCTGGACCTGGGGGACCGGCGGCTGAAGGATCTGCAGGGAGCCGAGCGCGTCTCCCAGCTGCTTCACCCCGAGCTCCCACTGACTTCCCGCCACTGCTCACCCTCGACCACCGCCCGCATAACCTGCCCGTACAAACCACCCCCTTGCTCGGTCGAGAGAGCGAGGTGCGCACTGTCCGGCACCTCTTGAGCGGCGGGATCGGAGCAGCCGACTCATTACCCTAACGGGTCCCGGCGGCATCGGCAAGACGCGGCTGGCGCTGCAGAGCGCCGCCGAGGTGGTCGATGTATTCCCCCACGGCGCCTTCTGGGTGGACTGGCTCCCGTAACCGAGGTGACGCTGGTGCCGGCCGCCATTGCCGGAGCCCTGGGCAGCCGGAGGAGGGCGGACGGCCCCTCGTGGAGAGTCTGACGGAGTACCTGCGGGACAAGAGCTCTTGCTGGTCCTGGACAACCTCGAGCAGGTGCAGGTGGCCCCCTTGCTGGCGAACCTCTTGGGTGCTGCGCCGGGACTGAAGGTGCTGGCCACGAGCCGGGACCGGCTGGGGGTACGGGGAGAGCACCTGGTACCGGTCGAGCCGCTGGGCGTGCCCCCGCGGAGCTCATGCCCCGCCTCAATCCCCACGCAACCGAGCAGTACCCGGCCGTGCAGCTGTTCTGCCCGCGAGCGGAGGCGGTCAAGCCGGGATTCACCGTGAAAATGAGACGGCCCGGCCAGTCGCCGAGATCTGTTAGCGGTTGGATGGCCTGCCCTTGGCGATTGAGCTGGCCGCGGCCCGTATCCGCCTCTTCCCGCCCCCCGCGCTGCTGACCCGACTGGAGCAGCGCCTCCCCGTCCTGACCGGAGGAGCCCGGGATCTGCCCGAGCGGCAGCAGACGCTGCGCAACACGATTGCCTGGAGCTACGACCTGCTCACTCCGGAGGAGCAGACCCTGTTCCGGCGGCTGGCAGTCTTTGCGGGGGAGCCAGCTTCGAGGCGGTCGAGGCGGTGGCCAATCCGGCGGGGCAGCTGGATGTCTTCGCGCGCCTGGCCTCGCTGGTCGACAAGAGTCTGGTTCGGCAGCGCGGGAGGGCGGAGCCGCGCTTCGGCATGCTGGAGACGATCCGCGAGTTCGGGCTGGAGCAGCTAGAGCGAGCGGGGAGGCCGAGGCGGTCCGGCAGCGGCACGCGGAGTACTTCCTGGCATTGGCCGGATGCCGGACCAGAGCTGAGCGGACCACAGCAGCGCCTGTGGCTCGATCGCCTCGAGGTCGAGCATGACAACCTCCGAGCCGTCCTCAACTGGGCATTGGTCGGCGAACTCGAGACAGCACTCCGGCTGCGCCACTGCTTGTTCGGTTCTGGGAGACCCGTGGCCACCTGAGCGAAGGGTCAAGCTGGTTGGACCGAGCCTTGGCCCAAGGCGAGGACGCGCACAGTGCTGCTCGTGCGAAGGTGCTGGGCCGGGCAGCAAGGTTGGCCTGGGACGCGGGGCGACTTGGAAGCGGTTGCCTTCGCTGAGCAGGCCCAACGATGGCTATGGCACAGGAGGACAGGCAGGCCTTGGCGGAGGAGGCGACAACGCTTGGGGCGGTGGCCTTAGTGCAACCGGACTTCACGCGCCGCTGCTCTCCTCGACGACGGGCTAAGAGCATAAGCCAGTTCCGCCGGGGACGGCTGGGGCACGAGTCGGGGCACATGGGCCCTGGCGCTGAACTGCCGAGCTGAGCGGGGTGATGCGCGCGGAGGGCGGGGGGAGTACGCAGAGACTTCTGGCCTTGTAGCGAGGAGGCGGCGACCTTGGCCCGAACGGTGGATACCCCGGCAAAAAAAAAAAAATTTTTTTTTTATAAAAAAAAAAAAAAAAAAAAAAAAAAAAGGGGGAGAGCAGGCACTGGCCCTGGCAGAGTTGATTAACAAATTAGAGGGGATAGCGGCTACGGCTGACAAATCAGGGCAACGAAACCAAGCGCGAGCGGTGGCAGCGCTGGTAACAGAGGGAGGGCCTGGGGGAGTGTGGGCGAACCGGCCCGATCAACGCCTGACTGCCGGCTATCTTGCTCCATCACCCTGGCGGCGGTCGCCGCTGATTCACCGCAGCGGGCCGAGCAGGCCACATGCCTGCTTGGGGCTGCGGACGAACTTCTGGCAACAATCGGGGTGATTCTGGAGGATCGGGGTCGATCGCGAGTCATACGATGGCGCAATAACTAATGCCACAACCTGGCTGATATCCTGGGCTTTATCGATAAAAGAATTTCCGGCCGCGGCTCATCGGGAGCCGGCCGGGCCCTGCCACTTGACCAAGCAGTGGCTGAGGCGCTGATGCTGGCTAGCGAGCTGACGAACAATACCGATGCGTGATCTCCCTCGGGGCACCGTTGCCTTTCTCTTCACCGACATCGCCGGCTCCACCCGGTTGTGGCAATCGCACCGGAAGGCGATGGAGCGGGCCTATGCCCGCCACGACGCCCTCCTGCGCCAGGCGATCACGGCCCACCGCGGCGTCGTCTACAAGGTCATCGGGGATGCATTTCAGGTCGCCTTTCCCACGGTGCCTGGGAAGCCGTGGCCGCGGCGCTGGAGGCCCTACGTGGGCTCGTGACCGAGAACTGGAGCGCGGTCGGGTTTAGTTGAGCCCCTCCGTATCCGGATGGCACTGCATGTGGGAGATGTTGATCCCGATCTAGATGGCGACTACCGCTCCCCGGTGGCTCAACCGCCTGGGACGCCTGCTCGGGGGCGGGGCATGGCAGCCAGATTCTCCTCTCCCAGGATATAGCGACGGTGCTCGGGTACTGACCTTCCCCCCGACGCCACCCTGCTCGACCTGGGGGAGCGACGGCTGAAGGATCTGCAGGGAGCCGAGCGCATCTCCCAGCTGCTTCACCCAGAGCTCCCCACCGACTTCCCGCCGCTGCTCACCCTCGACCGCCGCCCGCATAACCTACCGGTGCAACCGACCCCGCTCGTTGGGCGGGACGAGGACGTCCGGCGCACCACCGGCTACCTCCTGGAGCGGCGGGATGGGAGCAGCCGCCTCATCACCCTCGCGGGTCCCGGCGGGATCGGCAAGACGCGGCTGGCGATGCAGACAGCGGCCGAGCTGGTTGATGTCTTCAACTCACGGTGCCTTCTGGAGGTGGAGGCTCGCTCCATTCACTGATGTGACGCTGGTGCCGGCCGTCCATTGCCTCAGGTGCTGGGGGTGACGGGAGGAGGGCGGCCGGCCCCTCGTGGGAGAGTCTGACCGAGTTACCTCCGGGAGCGTGGGGAGCTGCTGCTGGTCTTGGACAACCTGCGAGCAGCCCTGACCGGGGGTGGCCCCCTTGCTGGCGAGCCTCCTTGGGGACTGCACCGGGACTGAAGGTGCTGGTCACGAGCCGGGAGCGGGCTGCAAAGAGGGGGGCGAGTAACTGGTCCCCGATCGAGCCGCTGGAAGTCCCCCCAACGAGAGACCCTTCCTCCGCCTCAATGGCCTTCGCGGCCGTAGCAGTACTCCTGCCGTGCAAGCTGTTCTGCCAGCGACGGAAGGCGGTCAAGCCGGGGTTTAGCCTTGAATGACGAGACCGCTCGCCCCGTGGCCGAGATCTGCCGGCTGGATGGCCTGCCGTTGGCGATTGAGCTGGCCGCGGCGCGTATGCGTCTGCTTCCCCCCGACGCGCTCCTAAGCCGGCTGGAGCGCGCCTGCCGTGCTGACCGGGGAGCGCCGATCCCCCGTGCGGCAGCAGACCCTGCGCAACACCATCGCCTGGAGCCACGACCTGCTCGCCCCGCAGGAACAGAGCTATTCCGGCGCCTGGCCGTCTTTGCCGGGGTTGCCAGCTTCGAGGCGGTCGAGGCGGTGGCCAACCCGACGGGAGGCTCGACGTCTTCACCGTATCTGCCTCCCTGGTCGACAAGAGTCTGGTGCGCCAGCCGCGCGGTCGTGGGGGAACCCCGCTTCACCATGTTGGAGACCATCCGCGAGTTCGGGCTGGAGCAGCTAGTGGCGACCGGTGAGAGGCCGAGGCGATCCGGCAGCACCACGCCGAGTACTTCCTGGCATCCTGACGGTTAAGGCGGGGGAGCCACAGCTGGGAGGGGACCAAATCAGCGCCTGGTGGCTCGATCGACTTGAAGCCCGAGCATGACAATCTTCGCGCAGCCCTTGGCTGGGACCTCAAGTGTGACGCCACGCTGCTGCTGCAGATGGCCTCACTTCTGACCCGGTTCTGGAGTCACAGGGGTTTCTGAGTGAAAGCCGCGACTGGCTGGCTCGCGGACTGGAGCGAACAAAAGGTGCATCAACCCGCGACCTGGGACACGGGGCACTTCAAAATTAGGTGGCCGCGCTGTGTTGGCAGCTTGGGTTCAGGGCGACTATTCCCCCAGGGCGGTGGCGCTGGCCGAGGAAGCGCTCGTCTGCTCTCGGGCCGACCACGACGACCAGAGCATCGGCGATGCACTAACAACGCTCGGCGCCGTCGCCCGGGTGCGGGGTGAGTTGGAGCGAGGGACGGCTCCGGCCGCGGAGGGGCTTGATGGAGGTATCGAGCCGCGGGAGACGATGCGGGTGCAGCGTGGGCGCTCCTCGGCCTCGGCAACCTGGTCTTTGCCGCGGGGGATCCCCTCGTTCGGGGCGATCGACGTACTGACGAGGAAGCGCTCACTCTCCATCGCCAACTTGGGGATAAGGTCCGCACTGGGCTATCTCGCTGTCGAACCTCGGACAACCCACCTGGTACATGCGGGGAGACACACCACGGGCCGCCGCGCTCTCCTCATCGAGGAGCGGCGGCGGCCTCAATTGCCAACTCCGGGAGATTGGGCGCCAAGCAGTACATCGCTGGAGTGAGTCCAACCGGAGAGAGGGGTCCCTCGCGCTAGGCGACATCCCCCGCGCGGCAGCGTTGTACCGGGGAGAGCCTCGAGCTTTGGGAGCATGTCGAGCGCCACGGGCATCCGCCCCAGAGGCTTATCGGAATGACCCTTGACAGCATCGGCGCTCTCGCTGAGGCGCAGGACGATCTCGGACGGGCGACGGTCGTCTATCGGGAAGTGCTCGCAATGGTCCATGAGGTCGGCAATCCGGTCAGTATCGCCACGGCCCTGCGCGCGCTCGCAAGCATCGCTACCAGACAGGGCCGGGCTGCGGCGCGGCCCAATTGCTGGGGGCTGCAGACGGGATGGAGGAGGCAATCGGCGCGGCACTGCCGCCGGAGGAGGAGGCACGCTACGCGCCATTACTGTCCACCATACGTGCGCAACTGGGCGATGCCGCGTTCGCCGAATCCTGGGATGCCGGGCGGGCGCTACCTCTTGAAGAGGCCGTTGCCGAGGCCCTGGCGTTAGCAGACGGGTTCGCGCTCGATGGCTGTGAGACGCGCCAATAGGCGGGCGGGCTCCCGGTCGCATGTAATCACTAAAGCGTGAACGCTGCCAGGCCTTCAGGAGCCGGGATGGGGAAGAAAGGGAGCCCGATGGCTTCCGCTTGGCGGGCCATGAGTTCGGTGCGCACCCCATGCCAGGTGGTGCGATCAGCCTTGGGCGCAATGGTGCTGGCCAGCGCCTGGACATCGACCTCCCTCCCCTGACGCGCTGTCCACAGCGCCATCGCCGAATCCTTGCCCCCGCTCCACAGTTGCAGGGCCGGCACACTCACCGCGTCCACCGCTCCAGTGCAGGTTCGCGCGTCCGCCGCTACGGAAACTATCGAGGCCCCCCTCGTCCCGGCCATCATCGTCGTCCCCCCGTGGTGATCTGGTTGCCTAGTATTCTCGCAGCACCGGCGACGTTGAAGTTCTCGTCGTCAAGCTCGAGCACGATGGAGCCATCGTCCCCCATCCCTGCTACATGCCCTGCCACCTCCGGCATGGCTGCTTGCAAGGAGCGAGCGGCACCTCCAGGTAGAGCCGTTCTTCGCCGCCCTCCCCGACCTGCGCCACCGCATCCCTGATGGCGGCGAGTGGCATGCCGAGTCGCAATTGTGCCCCGGCGCTTTGCCTGTTCATCTCGATCCTCCTGTGTTCACCTCGTCGTGGCTCCTGCCTCGACCGTGACCCCATTGTCGCTGCGCGCCGCCACGGTTGCTGTGTCCGGGCGCACCGTCCTGATGTGCTCTGCATCACATGTGCCAGTTCGTGTGCCGGCGCCTGTGGTGCTGGGCCATCGAGGATGAGGCCTCGGCGGGCGCTGCCGGCGTACTCGAGGCTTCCGGGGGTAGTTGCCAGCGTCAAGACGTGGGCACGCATATGCGCAGATCAGCATGGGAACTCGTACTGGACCAACTACGATAGTTTCTGGTGCCCAACCAGTCCTGAGTCATCTCTTTTCGATAGTGGTAACAGTGCCGACATTCACTGCCGCGCCCTCGACCTGCTTGTCCTCGTACCGGGCCCGGCTAACAGCGGCCGCGGCAGCAACGCTTTCTGGGTGCCCGGTCACTGCCTCGAGGAAATCGTCCCGCTCCAGGGCATAGAGTTTGGCCTGGGTCCGCGCGACGACGGTTGCGGTACGCGGGATATTCCGGAGTAGGGCAACCTCACCGAAGTAGCCGCCGGGACCGTGGGCATCGACCTGTCGTCCGTCCATCGTGACGTCCACCTCGCCAGACGCAAGGACATAGAACCGGTCGCCGATGTCACCTTGTTGAATGATGATGGCTCCCGCGGGAATGTCGACCGGGATCATCTCGCGGGCCAGCCACTCGATCGTCGGCCGGGAGAGCGGAGCGAAGATCGGGATGGCCTGCAGCAGCTGGATTTGCTCCAGCGGCATAATGGCCCTGGCGTCAAGCGCGACGAGCCGCCGCCCAACGGCCAATCCCACGAGTGGTAGGAACAATCCGACGACGATGATCGCCCCTTGCGGTCCGAGCAGTGCCACGAGCACAGGCGCGAGGAGCATGCCGACCGCTAATCCCATCAGGACCAGGCCCTCCAGGGCACCAAAGACGCGGCTGAGGAGGTGATCCGGGATGATGCGAAGGAGGAGGGTGCGGCCAGAGACACTGATCAATGTCCGCCCCACCCCACCCAGGCCAAGGAGCGCCGGGGCGGTACGCACAGCGGGAGCCAGTCCGACGGTGCCCAGGGCGATGCCCCACAAACCAGCCCCCGCAAGCAGTGGTGGCGCAAGGCGGTGACCCACAATCAGCGTCGCCACCACTCCGCCCACGATCGCACCCACCCCATAGGCCGCACTCAGGAAGCCCGCGCCGGCGCTTCCCGTGCCCAACAGTCGGAAGGCAATGGTGATGAAGAGGAGATCGAGCGCGCCCAGGACGACCTGCTGGGCACCGAGGAGACCGAAGACCACGCGCACCTGAGGCTCGGCCCGGAGAGCGTTGACGCCGCCAAGCAGCTCATCCCCGAGGCCAGACGGCCTCGCGTGAACTGCCCGAAGGATAGGCTTTGGTTGCCGGCTGAGACGTGAGGCACACAGGGTCGAGCCAAGCAGCAGGGCAGCCATGGCGGCGAAGATTGCGCCGGGATTGGAGATCCCGAGCAGGAGGCCAGCGACAGCTGGTCCCGCGAAGAGGCTGAAGCTCTCGATCGTGCCCGTGACGACGTTGGCGGCTGTCAGCTGTTCGACGGCTCGTGACAGTGATGGCAGCAGCGCCATGTGGACTGGCCGGGAGAGCGTGGTGAGAGCCGTCGCTGCCGCGGCCAAGCCGTATGTCACTGGGGCGGGAGCGGTCAGGAGGAGGGACGCCGCGGTAGCCCCGTAAGCGATGGCCTGCGTCGCATAGCCAACCGCGAGCACGCGGTTACGCGCATAACGATCGCCGAACGAGGCGGCAAACGGGGCGACGAGTGCGGCCGGCACGAGTTGAACGACACCGACGATTCCGGCCATAGCCTCGCCCCCTTGTCCGTAGGCGAAGACGAGAATGGCGACCCAGGTGGCAATCTCGCCGACGCTGAAGCCGAGGAACGCGAGGCTGGCCCAGGAAAGCTCACGATTGCCGCTGACGGTCGCGAGGATCCGACCCTGGCGCACAACACTTGCCCAGCCCCCGCCAGTCATGCCCTAACCCTTACCATTCATGACCGGACGAGTCTGAGTGACTGCGTTTCGCCCGCCAGCATACGAGAAACCTGTGGCGCTACGGCGGCCATCCCAAGCGGGGCAAGAGTCCCAAGTCGTCCGAACGGTGTCACGACTTCCGTGAGACGTGCGCCTTCTTCCGACGAGCGATCGACGTGGCGGGCCGTGATCCTAGAGCATGAATGCCGCGAGCCCCTGAGGATCGAGCACGGTCACCCGCTCGCCGTCGACCGCGATCAAGCCCAACTCCTCCAGTTCGCGCAGGGCCCGGTTGAGGGTGCTCCGGTTGGCGCCGAGCTCGGCCGCCAGTTCCCCCTGGGTCCGGTTGATGGCGATCACGGCGCCGGATGTGACCGACGTCCCACTGGGGTCCCCCACCCGGCGCAGCAGCCACTTGGCGAGCCGCCCCGGCACATCGAGACCCAGCATGTCGGCGTGGCGCACGTTGCCGAGCCGGACCAGACCGGCCAGCGTCTTGAGCAACCCGTCGACCAGCAATGGCTCCCGCTGCAGGAGGGTATGGAAGGCGGTGCGGGGCACCACCCGGACCACCACGGCGCGCTGGGCGATGACGGTGGCATCCCGCGGTTCCCCGTCCAGCAGTGCCAGCTCGCCAAGCGACGCCGGTGCTTCAAAGACGGCCAGCACCGCCTCCTGGCCCGACGCGGTGAACCGGCTGATGCGCAGTTGCCCTTCCTCCAGCACGAGGAGACTGTCTCCCGGGTCACCCTCGTTCCAGAGCACCTGACCGGAGGGATACCGCCGGACGCGGCTGATGCGAGCCAGGTCGTCGAGCACATCGGGAGACAGGTTCGCGAAGAGGGGGACCTCGGCCAGCTGTTGGGCTGCGTCCGGCGAGGAGCGGGGAATCATCGGACTCTACCTCGGCGTGGACCACGCGGGGGCTTGTCGATGGCCATCGATCCGGTAGGATAACCGACCCCGTGCTGCGCTGTAGAGCACAGGGGAGGTGTGCAGTGGCGCACAGCCGGCCGCCCCCGGCCGCTCTACGATGGGGGTGTCGATGGGAAGTCCCCGATGGCCAGGCATCACGATGGACCAGTCGGGAAAGGAGCACCGCGATGCGGAAGGACCAAAGGTGAAGGGTCAGGACGCGGAGAGATGGGGCGTGCCCGAGGAGTAAGCCGGATCAGGGTGAGCCCGAGGTCGAAGGACACGGGCAGGGCCCGTGGCTGTGCCGAGGAGACGAGGGAGCGGGAACCAGAAGCTGAGAGGTATCTCGCTAGGTTATCGCAAGTCGTGCCGAATGTGCGGAGCGGTTCCGATCCGGGTCGGTCGGGAGCCGAAGAAGTCGAGGCAGCCTGACTACGCGTAGAGCACCGTATCATCGACATGCGCACCTGGGACCTCAGCACGAATTTGTGGTCCTCAGGTGGCATGTGAGTACCTCAACGAAGCGGAGGACCGGGATGACGACTCCGGCTTCTGGAGCGCTGCCGGCGAGCCGACTGTCTGGCAGCGCTGACGGGAGTCTCAGCAAGGGATCGACCGCTACCGCGCCTCGGGTCGGCCCCGGAGGCGTGCCGCTTGCTGGCCGCTGCCTCCGCTTCGTACATCGGTGACCGCTTCAACACCATCGCCCTGATCGCCCTTTCGTACGAGTTGAGCGAGAGCGCCCTCGGGGTCGGCGGCATGCTGGCGTTGCTCGCCCTGCCCCGCCTGGTGGTGCAGGGGCCGGCCGGGGCGCTGGTCGATCGCTATCCGGGCAAGTGGCTGCTGGTAGGCACCCAGCTCCTGATGGGGATCGTGGCCGCCGCCTTCGCGCTGCTGGTCGCTATCCCCAGTATCTGGCTCCTCTACGGGCTGACGCTGCTGATGGGGGTCCTGCGCACCGTCGATACGCCGGCCTTCGAGGTGCGGCTGATGGCCCTCACGCCGTCGGACAAACGGGCCACCGCCAATGCCGTCCACTCGCTGGCAATGACGGCCGGCGAGCTGATCGGCCCATTGCTCGGCGGGCTGGTGCTGGTCTGGGTCGGCGCCGCGCCCCTCTTTCTCCTCAACGGGCTCTCCTTCGTCTTCGTCGCCGCCGCCGTCGCCTCCCTGCCGGAGCGGGTGGCCGGGTCGGAGCCGGAGCCGGAGGAAGGCGAGGCGGATACCTCGACGGGGGGGTACCTGACGCTGCTGCGGCGACGGGGAGTGGCCCTCTACACCGCGCTGGTCGCCGCGAGCTGCATGCTCCTCCTCGGCGCGATCGCCCTCTTCGTCGTCCGCGCCATCGAGCTGGGTCTCGGCGAGGGCGGGGTCGGGCTCTTTTACACCATCCTCGGCGTCGGTACCCTCATCGGGGGGATTGCGCTCGGGGCCGCGCGATCACCGTACCCGCCGCGCGCTCATCGTGACCGCCGCCGCCTCCACCCTGTGCGCCGTTGGCCTCGTCGCCTTTGGCGCCGCCAATGTATTGCCGCTGGCGTTGCTGGCCCTCGTCGTCGTCGGCCTGACCGGCACGGTGGAGGAGGTCGCGGCGTTGACCTGGTTCCAGCACCGGCTGCCCGCGGGCCTCTACGGCCGCTTCTTCTCGCTCTTCCTGATGGCCACCGGCGCCGGCGGGCTGGTCGGAGCGCTGGCCGGGCCGGTGCTGGCCGAGACTCGTGGGGACGGGCATGGCGTTCGCGATCCTGGCCGCCCCGACGATCGTCCTGGCGGTCCTCTTCGGGGTACGAGAGGGGAATCTCCATGACCACGTGCCGGCTCTCCCCCCAGCCCTCGAGCCGGAGGTCGTCGGCCACGGGCTGTTCGGGGTTCCCTCGCAGGCCGACCTCCTGCCGGATGCGGCACCAGGGGGGCCGCTGCTGGCGCCGCGGTTGCGCCGGCTGGTCTAATCGGCACCGTAGGCAGACGTTGGGTGTCCAGGTTTTACGGGCGGACGAGGGGAGCGCACCATGGACAACGCGCACGAGGACGCATCCTCACATGGCGCTGAGGACGCGGCGTTCACGGCGGCATTGCGGTCGGCGTTGACGCTGGCGGCGACCGCGGAGACGGTTGCCGCCCCCGATTCTCCGGACCTGCTCCTGGACCGGCTGGTGCGCGCCGCGGCCGCCGCGGTCCCCTCGCCCGAGGGGGCGCTGATGCTGGTCGACAGGGAGGCGCGGGTGCTGACCTTCGACGTCGTCATCGGGCAGACCGCGGCGAAGCTGAAGCAGCTCACCCTCCCCCTCGGGCGCGGCATCGCCGGGCTGGTGGCCGTCTCCGGGCAGCCGCTGGCTGTTGCCAACGCGCAGCAGGACCCGCGCCATGCCCGGGACATCGCCGAGCAGGTCGGCTACCTCCCCAATACGATCCTTGCCGTTCCGGTGACCGACGCCGACGGGGATGTCATCGGCGTCCTGGAGCTGCTCGATCGGCAGGGGGCACCGACCTACAGCCTGGACGACATGGAACTGCTGGGACGCTTCGCCGAGCTCTGTGCCCTGGCGCTGGCGCAGCGGCGGGCCCACGCGCTCCATACGGCACTCATCGGCCGCTCCCTGGCCGCCCTGGGGGGCTCTCCCCCGAAGCACAACGCGGTCTCGCCGATCGCATCGCGCTGTTTGCCGCGCGGGCCGCGGCCGATCCGGTCGCGCGGCGGGCGCACGTGCTCGCTGAGCGCGTCGCGGCGATCGCCGCCCGCGGCGAGGCCGAGCAACGAGCCTGCGAGGGGGTGCTGGAGGTCTTTGCCGAGTACGTGGCGGCCCACCCGGAGCCGGGCGCCGGGCTGGATGCCTACGGTCTCGGATTTGGCTTCCCCCGAGGGCAGCGGTGAGCGGGGCGGGCGCCATTCGTCCGGCCTGGTCGGAGGCATTTGCGCGGGAGAGCCTGGCCGCGCTGCAGCCGGTCCCCGGGCTCGACGATCTCACCCCGGAGTGGGCATGGGGAGGGAGCACCGGCGCCGGGGTGAAAGTGGCGGTGCTCGACAGCGGGATCGACGCCGCGCACCCGGCTGTCGGCGACGTGCAGGGGTACGTGGCGATCCGGATGGGGACCGGCGACCAACTCGACTACGACGAGGCGCCGCACGCCGATCTCTACGGGCATGGCACGGCCTGCGCCGGGATCATCCGGGCGCTGGCCCCCGCGTGCGAGCTCTACAGCGTGCGGGTGCTGGGGGAGGATCTGACCGGGAAGGGGATGGTCTTCGCCGCCGGTGTGCGCTGGGCGATCGAGCAGGGGATGGACGTGTGCAACCTGAGTCTCTCCACCGGCCGCGCCGACTTCTTCGGGCTCTTCCACGAGCTGGCCGACCTGGCCTATTTCCGGCACCTGCCGCTGATCTGCGCGGCCAACAACATGCCCGGACCGAGCTACCCCTCCCTGTACGCCGCGGTCCTCTCGGTGGCCGCGCATGAGGAGCGGGACCCGGAGCGGATCTACTACAACCCGTCGCCGCCGGTGGAGTTCGGGGCGCCGGGGATCGACGTGCAGGTCGCCTGGCTCGAGGGAGCGACGATCACGGCCACCGGCAACTCCTTCGCCACGCCGCATATCGCCGGGTTGGTCACCCGCATTCTGGGCAAGCATCCCGGGCTGACCGTTTTCCAGGTCAAAACGATCCTGCGCGCCCTGGCAGCGAACGTCAGCCGGCAACCGGAGGATGTGGTCCAGGATCCCGCGGGAGCAATCATCCTTGAGACACGCGAAAGCCCCGGTGACGATCCGATCGTCACCGGGGTTCAGAGGGCCAGCGAATAACGCTGCCCGTGCCGCCGCAGCGTGTCGAGAATCCCGCCGTTGCCTGACCCGGCCTGGGCCTGGCTCGCCTGTTGATCGCGCTTCGCCTCGGTGAGGTGCTCCTGGTGTCGAGCCGCCGCCAACTTCTGGCCGGTGTAGGGGTGATGTGCCCGCGACATCGGCATCAAGGCTCTCGTCCGACGCGATGTCCGGCGCATTTCCATGCCCGACGACCTCGGCCGCCCCCGGCGCCTCCTGGCCGGGGCGTTGAGGCGATTCGACGGCACGATCTCCCTGCAATGGGGAGCCTCCATGGCGCAAGTCAGCGGTCACATGAGGGTTGTTCACGCGATTCGGCAGACTTGCCCGATGCCCTTCGACCTCCGGCACGTCGTCTGTTCCTTCATCGGCGGCCATGCGATTCTGATCCTGTTGGTCCATCACCAGACTCCTTCGACCTGTCTCATTCTCGTGGGTCCCTGGCGCCCGAGCGAGCACGTCTCCGACACGAACACGCGTCACTGGGCCGGCGTGCCGTGGAAACGGAGGTCGGGCTCCGGCGCCGCACGATGGGGGTGTTGATACCTACGTCCGGATACTTGGAGGGCGCATGTTGACGATATGCCCCTCGACCTCCGGCGCATCGTTCTCCTATGCGGTGGCGGGTGGCTCCGTAGTCGTCTCCTCAGGAACGGCCCGCCCGATCTTGAGCAAGTGCCCCTCGGCGTCGTTGCCCTCACCGGTTGGTCCTGTGGGGTGGCGTTCCCGAACTTGACGCCGTGTCCATCGACCTCCGCCTCATCGCCGGGCGCGGGCTCCTCGGTGGCTTTCCCGGCCTTCATGAGTGCCCCTCGGTCTCGGCATCACTCGGCTGATCCTGCGGGGTGGCCCTCCCGAACCGGACGAGTGCCCTTCGGCCTCGGCTTCACTCGACATGCTGGTCCTGGGGGTGGCGTTCCCGTATTTCAGGGTGTGTCCCTCGGCCTCGGTCTCGCTGGTCGGGTCTGCGCTGCGCTCGGTCGTCATCGCGGTTCTCCCTGACTCACCTCTTCGTGGCTCCTGCCCCGACCATGCCCCCATTGTCGGCGCGTCGCCACGGTGCTGTGTCCGGCCGCACGGACCGGTGTGCTCCGCATCACAGGTGCCATCAAAAGGGGCTGCGCGGCGATGATGCAGCGCGGCAGAACCGGGACGCAAAGGGCCGGGTGACAACGGCCCGGCTCAAAGTCAGCCTCTCGCAAGGCGTGATCACGCCACTCGCCGCCGGTTGCGGAACTGCAATGGCTTCACGCACGGTGTGGTAGAGGGTTTGCGGCGTCAACGAGACCCCAGCCGGGAATAGGCATACATCATGCAACTCCCGTCCTCCAGTGTGTATCTCGGATCCGCTGAAGTCCGGCGTGCATCGCAGAGAGGGGGAATCATGGTTGGCCCGCGAGGTATTGCCGTTGTTCTCACGCTGGCCCTCGCGCTCATGGCGAGCGCGGCTCCGGTCGATGCCCAGGAAGGGACACCGGCCGCGACACCTACCGCGGACCGCATCATTCCGCTCCCCGAAGAGTGCACCGTCGAGCCTCGGTCGGGCGAGTCGCTGATGGCGCTGGCCACACCGACCGACGATGCGACACCGTTCGCGACCCCCGCGGTCCCGGAGATTCCCTTCGGCGCCTTCGCGGGAACCCCGGTCGATGCCGAGACGGCGACTGAGTACACGGCCTTCATCCGGACCTTCTGGGCTTGCAACAACACCGGGGACATGACTCGCATCCTGTCCCTGGTGACCGACGAGGAAATCGTTCGCTCCTTCCCACCCGAGGCCATCCTCTCCTTCGCCGATCCTGCGGAGGGGACGCCAGTACCGCTCATGCAGAACGAGCTTGGCGCCATCTTCGCCATCCTGGGCATCGAAGATCTCGGCAATGAGCGGGTTGGCGCCTACGTTGTCGTTGATACGTTCTTTGATCCGCTCCCGGTCGAGGTCAACTACATGGTCGCGACCGAGACCGCGGAAGGGTGGCGACTCGACGCGTTCGTCTGCTTTAACGAGGTCGGCGCGTACTGCGCCTAAGCTTGTGATTTAACCTTAGGGGGCGCTTGAACGAAGGCGCTGCGGCTCGATCGCACGGAAATCCGGCTCAGTGCCGGGTTAGCTCCTGCCCCCGATCAGGTTTTGGCACCCTCAGCGGCAACGTGGCCGTCGGCAAACGCTCCAAAACCCCGTTCCCGCTGGAGACGGGATCCAGCCGGGGCGACGCCGCCAGTGCCGCGGGCCTCTCCGCGTGGGGCTTCCGCCGGATTGCCTCCGCCGTCACCGGGGAAGTGCCGGCAGCGCGATGCCATCCACCGCAGGCGGACCAGGAGCACCACGGCACCGCGCCGGGAGTATCCCAAACCGGCTCATGCCCCGCCAGTCACCACGACCTGGCGGACCGTTGTCAGAGCACGCGCGGTTAAATCACAAGCTAAGAGCGTGTTGCAAAACCCTCATAATCGTGGACATCACCCCGGCGGTCGTCTATATCCGGTCGCCTTCCCAGCGACTGGCTGGCACGCAGGCTGCGTTCCATCCGGCGCGATGATCGTGACGATGGAGTGACGGCCGCGCTCGCAGCACGATTCGCAAACAGGACATGAGGAGGGGATCCCGATGCGACGCCTATTGGTCTTGCTAGTGGTTGGCGTGGTCGTCCTGCTGGGCTTCGCCTTGAACGGCCTGTCACCCACGAGTGCCCAGGACGGCACGCCGGTGGCCACGGCCAGCCACCCGCTGGTCGGCGCGTGGATCGTTGACATCAGCACGGAGGATCCGTCGGGTCCGCAAGAGGCGACCGTCGCGCCGAACGTCACCGTCTTCACCGATGAGGGGCTCGTGCTCAACACCGCTCCTGGGGCTGGGAGCGACGTCGGGGCCTGGGAGGCGACCAGTGCTCGGGGGGCCGCGATGACCTTCGTCGGTCTGTCGCGGAGGAAGACTTCGCCGGCACCGTCATCATCCGCGCCTCGTACGAGCTTGACGAGACGGGTGATTCGTTCAGCGGCCCCTACTCCTACACGGTTGTGGCCTCGGACGGGACGGTCGTCGACGCGGGCCGGGACATGGCGCACGGCACGCGTATCACCGTCGAGCCGGTCGAGGCCGAGGGGACGCCATTGGCGGCGGTCCCGACCTGGATGCCGCAAGCGGCCGGCACCCCGACCTCGTAAAGGACCACGACAAATCGGACTGGGCCTAGGCTGGGCGGCGTCGTCCTGGCGACGGGCACACGGTCCTAACGAGGTTTTGCAACACGCTCTAATACTACAACGGCAGTTGGCGCTGAAGGCTGCCAAACCTGGGCAAATGGAGCTGAATGGTGCAGAGGATTGAGAAGCTTTCCTGGCCGATCAGACCCTGCCAGCCGGCCCTTTTAGGGCATATGCCGTTGTAGCACTAAGTCCGGGCTGGAATAGACGCGCGGGGAGCACGCTTCGCCACGACGTCCTTTACACCGGTGGGTCGCATCGCTGGCCGACCCTGGCACCGATACCCCGCCGGCGTTACCCGCTGGCGCGCTCCTGCCCCAGTGTGAAGAGCGGCGCTTGCCGTCGTTCTCGTCGCGGCGCCGCCCTGTCAACGGCGAGTTCGGCCACGAGGGCTGCCCACCGGGTCGTGGGGCAGTTTGCATCTGAGCCTTTGGTTCGCTTTTCGAGCCCACCCAATTTCGGCCACCGGGGCCAGACATCGCGAGCGAGTGGCTGAACCTCTCGCTCTTAGCGGGCAAAGCGCTTCCAGTGCCCCTCGGAGACGACGTCGACGGTTCCGTCGACCACTTTTAGGGCCGTGTGATCGTCGATCGCGTACGCCGGCACTGACATGCCGGCGGCCCATCGTTCGGCGTCGGCCATGGAATTGGCCGGCAAGTCCTCGTGATCCAGGTGCGGAAAGATCGCAAAATCAACCAGTCCCAGCGTGTCCTCGCCACCGGTGGGCGGCTTCCAGCCGACGAAGTCCTCCCCGATGGTGGGGGCCGTCACCAGACTCCCGGCACTCAGTCCCACGTAGACCGCGCGCAGCGACGGCAAGAGATCGGCCAGGCCGGACTGCCGCATCCAGTAGCACAGATACAAGGGGTCGCCGCCGTTCACCAGCAGCACGTCGGTCTCCTGGACTAGGGGGACCCATAGCGCTGCATCGATGCTGGGCAGGGCGGTAAGCTCCAGCACGCCCACGGACTTCCAACCCAACTCGCACATGGGGGTTCTGGGTTCTCGTCCGCTGATGAACCGCCATGCGTGGCCGGCACCGCCGGGTATGAGCGTAGGTTTGCGGTGGGAATGCAGAGGGCGCTGGACTCCGCAATCGGTTTCCCCAGGAGGTCGACCAGCGCGTTGTGGATGCTCGGGTTCTTGATGCCGGCCGACGTGAGCAGAAACCGCATGATGCCCTCCTCGTCATGCTCGTGAGCCATGCCAGAACGCCGAAGTCAAAGCGCCCCCGCGACCGAGTGCACCTGGCCGAGATCGTCGCGCTGCTGGACGACACATCCTTCACGCGAACCTGACCCACCACCCACCGGGGTCAACCACGTGATGAGGAGGCGTGGCTGAGCGCACCCGGGTCGCGCTGTCCACGCGCCTCATCGGCCAGCGATGCGACCCACTGGGAGAAAGGACGTCGTGGCTAGACATGCGGGGAGCGGTGCGCAAGATAAGGCATTCTGAGCGTGCGAGGAATCTCGATTCCATGCATACGGACACGGCGCAACCACGAGATCCCTCGTTCCTGCTGTGAAATTGGTTATCTTTCATGCCGTGGAGACGCCCCACCCGGGGGCTTGGTATTTGCTGTGAAACACATTGTCTTTCATGCCGTGGTGGCGCCCCACCCGGGCATTGTTTCTGCTGTGAAATACGCTGTCTTTCATGCCGTGGTGGCGCTGCAGCGGGGCTTTGTTTCTCGGGACGACACGAGTTGACTGTGCCGCGCTAACCCTCAAACTCCGCCGCAATCGCCTCGATCTCCTCCCGCGTCATGGCGGCCTCCTCGAACCAATGGCTCCAGAGGGCGTCGAGGTTCTGTCCGGAGGCGCGCTCGAAGGCGGCGCGCAGCTCGTCTGGAGTCGTCTCCCCCCAGCTGTAGCGGGTGACGACGTCGTGCAGAGCGGTCTCGAAGGCCTCGGCACCGATCTCCTGGCGAATGGCCAGGAAGCCGAGGGAGCCTTTGCCGTAAGCGGCCGCGGACCAGATGTTCGGGTCCATGCCCTCCGAGACTGGCGTATCGACGATGGCGTCGCCTGCCGCCAGCAGGTCGAACGCGGGGCCGGTCACCCAGGCGTCCAACTCCGCCCCGGCGACTTCCGGGCCGAGGGTCTCCTCCAGGTAGAGGATCGAGGAGACGGTCGCCAGCCCTTCCTGAATGTAGGGGTGCTTGTTCGAGTCGCCTCCGACCAGGATGCCCCACCAGAGGTGGGCCACTTCGTGCGCGACCACCGTGGCGAGACCGTCCGGGTCATGCTCGCCATAGGTCGCGAGCAGCGCCGGACCGTCGAGATAGAGGAGCCCGGCCCAGGCGATCCCCAGTGCGCCGGAGGGGTTCACCTGGACCAGATCGACTTCGCGCGCCGGGTACGCGCCAAAACGGTCGTTGTAGTAGCGCAGCGAGTCGGCCGCGACATCGAGCGCCTGCTCGCTGATGGCGGGGTCGAGGTCTGGCGCCGACCAGAGGGTCAGGAGGGTGTTGTCGACCTCCTGGCTCAAAGGAGCGACGTTATCGTCGGCGACCATGACGAAGTCACGCGCCGGTCCGGCGACGAAGTCGCGGGTGATGGTCCCGTTCTCCTTCGTTTCCGCCGCAACGACGCCGGTCCCCACCACTTCGAGATCGTCTGGGGCCGTCACCCGCACGTCATAGAAGGCGCTCGGCGCGTACGTCGGATCGCCAAAGGAGGTCGCCTCCGGCAGTGCCCAGCCACTCTCCGCTTCGTAGACCGCGAGGACCGGGTACCAGTCGGCGAGGACCCAGGAGCCTATTTGGGTATCACGGTTGAAGATGCCGTATGAGCCGGTGGAATCGGCGGGCACTGTCGTCGTAAAGGCCAGCACGATCTCGGCGCTCTCTCCGGGCGGCACCGGGGCCGGTAGCGGCACGCGCAGCGCGGTGTCGTCGAGCGAGAGCTCGGGGGTGACCGGCGTGCCGTCGACCGTGAGATCCGCCACGACCAGGCTGCCCTCTCCATAATAGAAGGCGTTCGGGAAAAGTCGGAACCAGACATTCCGCAAGGGAATGTTGACCGGGTTGCGCCAGGTGACGGTCATCTCGCCGCCGATCGTACCCAGGGCCGGGTCAAGGGCAACGTCCAGGCGGATGGCGCTGAGCTCGTCCGCCGCGCGCTCCGCCGACGTCAGCGCGCTCGGCACGACGTCGGCAAAGGGATCGCCGACGCCGGGGGCTGTGGCTGTCTCTCGGGCCGCGACGCTTGCTGGATGCGTGGCCGTCAAGGACAACGCCCCCTGCGCGAGCATTGCCAGAACCATCAGAAGCCTGGCCGAGCGTTGTCAACCGCGACTGGCGGGACCATCCGGGTATTCCATTCACTGAATTACGCCCGTCGCCGATCTGCATGCCTTGCTCTTCCCGCGCACGTCGAAATATTGAATTACGCCCGTCGCCGAATCTGCATGCCTTGCTCTTCCCGCGCACGTCGAAATAGTGACGGCTTGTCGTGATGCGGATAAGTGTAGGGGGTTCCCCGTTTCCGCTACCGAGTCTACACTCGGTAGCCATGATGTCCGATTCCGGCCCTGGGAACGCCGATCCTGACGCGGGGCAGCCCGGCTGGAACACAACGCTGTACGCGGTCTGGGCCGGTCAGTTGCTGGCCCTCATCGGTTTTTCCTCCCGGGTCCCGTTCCTGCCGTTCTACCTGGGTGACCTCGGTGTCACCGACATTGCCGGACAGACGCTCTGGTCGGGCGCCATCAATGCCGCCGGCGCCGGCGCGATGGCGATCACCGCTCCCATCTGGGGGCTGATCGCCGACCGCTACGGCCGCAAGCCGATGCTGCTGCGAGGGCTGTTCGGCGGCGCCTTCGTCGTCGCCTTGATGGGTCTCGCCAGCGCGCCCTGGCAACTGCTGGCACTGCGCGTGCTGGAGGGAGCCCTGACCGGTACTGTCGCCGCGGCGACCGCGCTGGTAGCCACCAGCGCCCCCAGACAGCGTCTCGGCTACGCGCTCGGCATGGTGCAGACGGCAGTCTTTGCCGGGGCGTCGGTCGGCCCACTTTTCGGGGGACTTGCCTACGACCGTATCGGGCCCCGCGCCACCTTCGAGGTGGCCGCGGCGATGCTCTTCTGCGGCGGCGTTATCGTCGCTCTCTTTGCCCGCGAGCGGTTCACCCGCGTGGCCAAGCACGCGATGATGGACGAGGGTCAGGGTCGCTGGAAACGCCTCCAGACATCCGGCGCGTTTCTCTTCACGGCCGCCATGCTGAGCGTGCTGGCGGCGATCTTCGTCGTCCGCATGATCGCGATGTCGATGCAGCCGATCATCCCCCTCTTCGTCCAGCAGCTTGCGCCCGACAATCCGGATGTGGCGACGGTCGCCGGGGTCGTCCTGGGCTCCGCCGGGTTCACCAGCGCGCTGGCCGCGGCGTATCTGGGCCGGTTGGGAGACCGCATTGGCCACCGCCGCGTGCTGGCGGTCAGTCTTCTCGCGGCGGGGCTGGTTTACCTGCCGATGGCGGTCGTGCGTGACCCATGGCAACTCGCGGCGTTGCAGGCGCTGATGGGAGTCGCCGCCGGCGGTCTCATTCCGTCGGCAAACGCGCTCGTCGCCCATCTCACCCCGGTCGAGCGCCGCGGTGCTGTCTTCGGTTTGACCGCCGCGCTCTCGGCGGTCGGGGGGTTCATCGGACCGCTCCTCGGCGCGCTCCTGGCCACCAGTCTCGGCTTCCGTGCCACCTTCATCGCCGCCGGAGCCCTGATGCTCGGCGTGGCGGCAATGGTGATCTGGAGCGCTGAGACGGGCAGACGGCCAGTCGGCGAGACGGTCAGAAGAGAAGTCGCGCGCTGAGCATCAGGCGTCGTCTCAACCACTTGCCGTCTGCCCGTCTGGCTGTCTCGCCGTCTCATTGTCCACCACAACCTCCACGCCCAGCGGCACCCCTATCGTCGCGGCAATGGCATCACGCAGCGCTGGTAGGAGGCGGGTGGTGATTCGGTCACGCGCCATGGCGTTCGGTGCGCCGATGAGCAATGTTTCGCCATCGCGACCGATCAACGCGGCTGGCCGCAGCCAGGTCTCCAGGTCGGCGCGATTGACGTCATCACCACGCGCTATCTCCGACAGGACCGCGGCCCAGACCTGCCGGTTGGAGAGCCCGACCTCCTCGACGATGAAGGTGGGGGGCAGCATCCGTGGAGGGAGTGCCTCGTCTCGCCGTGCGCCGCGGCTGGGCAGTCGGGCCGGAGGTTCCGGCTGGGGTGGTTCGGGATCGCGCGGCTGCGGAAAACCATCCCGCTCCCAGCGTAGGAGAATCTCGCGCACCCGGCGCGGCGCGACAAAGGCGCTCCCCGCTTCCACCGCTTCCCAGACGGCCGCTTCCAGCCAGCCCCAGCCGGAGCCCGGCACATCCTCCCGCTCCTGGCATGCGATTTCGGCGACCGGCTCAAAGCGGGCGGCGAGGTCACGCAGCAGCTTGCGTTCGGCCGGGGTAGCGGCGCGGTCGTTCGCGCTCTCGAAGGCTCGCATCGCCGCGACCTCGCCGGGTGCATCAGCCGGTGGCCGTGTTCCCGGTCCGCCGGTCGTCCCGGATGCTGTCGTCATCCTCTCCATCGCGACCGGGGCCTCTATGCCGCCCACCGTCGAACGTGCGTCTTCGATCTTTTCTCCCTCGTCTTTCGTTGTTGTCGAAGATTGGTGATACGTCGTGTTGGTTGGGGCAACACTGGTCAGGCCGGCTTCGTTGATCGGACCAACGCTGCTTGGCGGTTTCCGTCGCGAACCTCTGTTGGTCTCGTCAACATCCATGCTTGAACCAGTGTTGGTTTGTGCAACAGAGGTTTTCTCATCCGATTCAGTAGTGACACCGCCACTGTCATTGCCAGGTGCGGCAATTGCCGCTCCGTCACGGACGATGGGCGCAAAAAATGGCGGAGTGGCGAGGGGTTCAGGAGATGTCGGGGTTTCTGGTGACGTGCCCTTGCGCGCGGCGTGACCGGCGCGGGTGCGTGCCGAGGCCCGGTTCTCCTCGGTAGCGGCCCTGGACGCCAGTCCCTGCCAGACCGGAGTCAGGCGCACCTCGGGCAGGATGCGTCCCCAGACGTTGTCGCCGTCGATGGGAGAGAAGCGCGGCGAGAAGACGCGCCGCACGTAGCGGTAGACGGCGCGGTCACGGGCTGCCAGCTCGGCGACGCGCAGGACGTCGGCGGTGCCGAGGGTGAAGTCGTCGCCGTGGTCCTTCACCCGGTAGAAGTTATGCGGCACCTTCCAGCGCCGTCCCTGGGGATCGGCGCGGACCACCATCTCCTTGCGAATCTCGATCAGGTCGAGCGCAACCAGGATCTTGTTGATGGTAATCAGTTCGGCGCGGTCCTCGCCGTAGAAATCGGCCTCGCTCTGCTGGGAGGGGAACGCGTAGCCGCGGTGCGGCGACTCTTCGCGGCGGTCGGTCCACACCGTGTACGAGTTGAGCAGCCCCACGCCCTTCAGCCCGATCAGGGGGGCGTACTGGGTGACCAGCGCATTCCAGTGCCAGAACCAGCCGCGGCGCCGGACATCCTCTCCAGCGCGCGTCGGCTCGGGTACGGGCGCCAGCCGCTCTGCGCCGGTCTGTCCGGGGTCGAGCGGCTCCTTTGCGGCGGAACGCTTCCGCGGGGAGTGGTCACAGGGACCGCTCCGGAACGCCCATCTCCTTGGCACCGGAACGCTTCCGGGGAGAGGTCACGCGGACCGCTCCGGGACGGCCGGTTCTGGCACGGCATATTGACATGCCGGTCTGGGCATGCTTAGAATCAACAAGTCGCCTGGGTGCAAGCAACCCTCCCTTGGCGGGGATCATGGCGGCGAATCTGGCGCTCGGTGGGTTTGAACAGGCGGTTTGGCGACGGTCCGTTCGTTACCCGGGAAGCGCGTCAGGTAGTGAACCCGTATCCGGGTTCCAGTTGAGTCACAACCGATGGGTGGGGAGAAAGGCTGGCGTTGGCGCGCCGGCCTTTGTCATGTCCGGACTTCGGAAGTCGGAGGTCGGGAGTCGGGTGAGCATGGTGTTCCGGCCCTGTTCCCCCGAACGTCTGATTTCCGTATCGGTCCACCGGTCAGTGAGGCAATAGTCTCTCTCCTCCGCCGCGGCCGGATGCCCCGCCACGGCGATCTCTTCGAGCCAACTCAATCCGCCGCCGGACGCCCGAGGCGGGACCGGATCTCGCGGATCCCGACCCCCTCGTCGCGCCAGCGCAAAACGGCGCGCAGAATCTCCAGCTCAGCGTGATCGAAGAGCAGATACCCGCTCCCCGTCCTCATCGTCGGCTGGATGATGCCCTCACGCAGGTAAAAGTCCATGTGGGTGCGTGGCAACCCCGTTATCGCACGCAAGTCGCCGGTCATGTACAGCCGTCCGGCGGGCACGGTTTCCCGAACCGGGACGGTTTGGAGCTGCTCGTTCTCACGGGCGGTCTGCTCGATCACCACTGGCGTGCCTCCTGAGCCGCCTCCAGCGCATTCCTGCCAGCACGATGCGGCACCGGATCGATCGTCGCGACGGAGAGAGACCGCCCTCTCTGTCGCTCTGCAACTGCATAGTAGGGGGCGTGGCGAAGGAAGTAAACGGCGTGCCCAAATGGCACGCACCGAACGGGACCATCGGGTCAGGTTGACTTGACTGACAACGGGTGAACGGACACCTTGCCTGATTTGACACAGAGTCGTACGGACGCACCATCCGCGAATTGGCCCTGAGTCAATCAATCTGTTGGCGTCGAGACAAGCGCTGGGACGAGTCGAATCCAGATTTGACGCGGTGTCGCCGCGGGCGCGTTGTAGCGCGGGAAACCTGAACTCTTCATAAAGCGTGGTCGGGGGTCTCGGACGCTACGGACCCGTGCCGCGTCTTGACGCATGCTCGAAAGACGGCGGGGTGAAGCGCACCGCGGCGGAGGAGATAGCCAGCGGAGTCTGGCGGCATCGTCGAGGAGGATGACGCGGAATGGACAGTCGATTAGCGGGAACGCGGCGGGCGGTAGTCGTAATGGCCGCGGTCGCGGGGCTGGGCGTGGTGAGCATGGTCGCCGCCCCGGTGCGCGCTCAGCAGGGAACGCCTGAGGCAATGATGATGACGCCGTGCGGCGAAGTGCTGGGCGTCGGCGCCGCGGGAGACGCGTGCGTGAACATCGTGCACGCCTCGCCGGATGCTCCGGCGGTCGACATCTACGTCGACGGCATGGCAGCGGTGGAGAACCTGGCGTTCGGCGCCGCCACAGGTTGGGTGGCGCTACCGGCGGGCGAGCATCAGGTGCAGGTGGCGCCTACCGGTGAGGCGGCCGATGCGGCGGTGATCGACGCCAATGTCGACCTGATGGCGGATATGGCCTATGAGGTGGCGGCTATCGGTCCGGTGGCTGAGATCACAGCGGCGGTCTTCCCGGTCGACCTCACGGTCAGTGAGGATGAGGAGAACGCGGCGGTGCGCGTGGTCCACGCCTCACCGGACGCGCCCGCGGTCGACGTCGCGGTAGCAGAGGGCGACATCCTCATCGAGAACCTGGCCTTCCCGGATGCCAGTGACTACCTGATGGTGCCGGCCGGTTCCTACGACCTCGAAGTACGTCCAACCGGCACCACCGACGTGGCGCTCGATCTACCGGGTGTCGAGTTGACCGGCGGCAACGCGTACAGCGTCTATGCCATCGGCACAGTGGCCGACGAGACGCTGAGCGTGCTGCCGATCGTCGCCGGCGCCGCAACAGCGGAAGCAGCTCAAGAAGCCACGCCCGCCGCGTAACGCTAACGCCGGTTGCCGCGATCCCGGAAGCGGCTCGGGAAGCGACGCCCGCCGTGTAACGCGATCGCGGATTGCAGAGCGACGGAGCAGCCCAGATGGGCTGCTCCGTCGCCAGCCCGGCTTCCATGGGCGGCCGGTGCTTCGCTGGTGCTGCTCCGCGACGGTCAGTCGAGGTCGATGATGGTCCGATCTCCGTAGTACCGCATGCTCTGCTTCCCGGCGGTCAGTTGAGGTCGGTGATTGTCCGGTCGCCGTAGTAGCGCATGCTGTGCCCACCGAAGTTCCGAAGGACGTCGCGAGCGCGGTTCCTGTCGTCCATGGTGGTGGCGTGCACGGTCACAAATGACGCGCCATTCTCGGCCTCGGCGAGATACTCCTCGACCGCGCTTTGCTCCTCGGACGGAAAGTGGTCGGCGATGCGTGCCAGTCGTCCCCGATGGGCAATGAAGTCGCCCCAATTCTTGATGAATTCGGGGCCGGGGCAGATCTCGGCGGCGGCATCGGCGAACCCTTCTCCCTGCAACGCGGCCAGCGCTTTCGTGGCGGAAGCGGGATCGTGGATAACCGCGACGACGTAGTGCCGCGGGTAGTAAGTACCGAGGGCCGTTGCCAGCGGACTGTGTTCCTCAGACAAGCTCATTCTCCTCTGCTCGATCGATTTCGAAGGGTTGCCGATCAACGGAGAGTATCACCCTCGTCGTGGGAGAGCCGGCGGTCGGCCCGCTGGCGGGCAGATTTCAGAACATCGCGGCGACGAGACGTCGAACGTCAGCTGCAAGAGATGCGCTATTCAGGTCCATTTCGGCGATGGCGTCGATAAGGAGAACGATTCGACGGCGAAGCTGTAGGTCAACAGCAAGCTGGCCCCACCCCTACCCACTCCTCGGCATGCGCCAGGAGCTCGGCCACCTCATCGTCCCGATGCCGGCGGTGAGCGTTGATGGCCGTGATCGCGTTGGCGAGGCCGCTCTCGGTTGCGGACCAGGAGGCGCCGCGCACCGCGGGATTGTGACAATCGTAGTCCGGATCGCGGCCAACGGACCGGGCGAAGAGATCCAGATCGGGCCGCCAGAAGGGGGAACACCGGCAAAGCGTATGAACACCAGCCGGCGCTTGACAGCGTGCCGGAAATCGGGGTCGAAGCGCAACGACGCGACCGGCCGCACCCACGTCAGGATCGCCGGTCGCTCGGTAAAGGCTGGGGAGAAAGCCGCGGCGGGCATCTCCCGGAGAAGATCGACGTCGCTTTAGGGATCCCCGCAGCCCTCCGGCGACGATCCACTTGAGAGTGCCTCCGAGCCAGGGACCGCCGCCGCAAGTTGCGTCAGGAGATCGGTGACAAGCCGCGTTCGCTCCTTGGTCTCGAGCACGATGCCGTTCTCCAGTGCGAGATCACGCAGTGGCCGGGTGCCTGCACATCCAAGACGAAGGTCGCGTCGCGCGAAATCGCTAGAGAATCGCATGCTGCCTGGAAGCACACTGAACACCGAAACGCCGACAGCCGCTTGCGCAGCCGTCGGCGTCTCGTTCCAAAGCCCCATACGCTTCCGGCGGATAAATCCGTCGGATCTCGGTGATCGAATCGCCGCGCCGATTGCTCGGCCGCTCTCCAATCGAGCGTTCAACGCCCGGTGTTCGTGTGCCGGTTGTCGATTGCCCGGTTCGCGACATTGCTGTCGCCAACCAGTGACCGTCGCCAGCGGTGTTGCCACCGCACAACGGATCGGTCCCGAAAGTCGTCGGTCAGCCGTTGCCGGCAAGTCCGACTTCCGCGCTTGGCGTCCGGATTGCTCCGTCTGCCTGTCCGCTTTCGCGGGCCCCGGTGCTTCAGTACGTACACTCTATATGATTGTGACTCATTGTCAATAGGGTAACGCGAGCAATTTTTGAGAAGTCACAAGATCAGCCGCAAACGTCTTCAGCCGGGTTCGCGCCGGGGAAAGCCGGCATCGGAAATGGACCGAATCGGCAACCGAAACCCGGGGCACGGTCCGTGCAACGAGGTGCGGCGATGGATGCCGTGGATAACACGCTGAGGATCCGGATGTCCCACACGGTCGAGCAACTCCAGATTCGCAATGCCGGCATCCTCCTCGGGCTGGGCCTGGGCGGGTTCTTCGATGGCATCGTGCTGCACCAGCTTCTGCAATGGCATCACCTGGTGAGCAACGTCGAGTACTTCTCGCCCACAACCGTGCCCGGGCTGAAAGCAAACACGCTCGCTGACGGGATCTTCCACGCCGGGACGTATCTCTTCACTGTTGCCGGGGTGGTGCTGCTCTGGCGGGGACTCAGAGCCGGCGAGACGGCGACGGCGCGTGAGCTCATCGGGTTATTTCTCCTTGGCTGGGGAGTGTTCAATGTCGTCGAGGGGATCGTCGACCACCTGCTACTCGGTATCCACCATGTCAACGAGACGGTCCCACCCGAACAATGGATCTGGTGGGATCTCGCGTTCCTACTCTGGGGCGTTGCGATGATCGCCGGTGGTTGGTGGCTCTGGCGCGGCGTCACGCCCCGGGCTCATCGAGGCGTGGCCACGTCACGCCAGTGATCCCCGCTTGCTTCTCTCCTTACCAGAGGACCCGTGCATACCAGGGGAACGGCCGAGGACCTGGCTGCGTTCACCGGACGCTTCGCAATCGACAGCGGGCCGCGAAGACGTGCAAGAGTTCAAAGAGTTTGAAAGTGTAGGGAAACAGGAGAAAGGCGATTCTTTGCCCGTGGGACGGCAGTACGAGGCGTGCCCTCGCCTCAAGCCCGATCGGGCCTGAGGGCGCCGCAACGGGTGCCGAGCTCGAATTGATGAGAGGGGAAATGGCCTGTCGCGTCGGGTGAGGGCGGTGGATGACTGAGGATGGTCCCTCCGTGTCAAGGTGACGGCCCTTCACCGAGGAAGGTCACATTCCATGCCGATGCTCATCGATGCCGACGTTCATATCTCGCCGACGCCCCAGGGCGGCAACAGCATCACGATCGATGAGCTGCTCCGGCGTATGGATCGTTGTGGGGTAGACAAGGCGGTCACCTGGCTGCAACCGCCGTACGTCCGTAGTGAGATCGACGCCGGAAACGCCTACGTGGTGCGGGCCATGCGCGAGCATCCGGACCGCATCCTGGGTTTCGGCTGGGCGGACCCAAACCTCGGGGTTGAGCGTGCCATCGAAGAGGCCCGGCGCGCTCTTGACCAGGGGTGCTACGGCGTCAAGCTGAACGGGGCGCAGAACGGCTATCCGATCGACGACCCGCGCCTGGCGATGCCGGTGATCGAGACGATTGCCAGCGCCGGGTCTGTCCTGGCGCTGCACGTCGGCGCCGATGCCTACGACTACACGCATCCGGCGCGGGTGGCCCGTATCGCCCGCGCGTTCCCGGAGTTGCGCATCCTGGTCATCCATATGGGCGGCGCCGCGTTTCACGACTTGAGCGCGGCGGCGATCGCCGTGGCTCAGGAGCACCCGAATCTGACGTTGATCGGCAGCGCGGTGCGCGCCATCCCTATCCTGACCGCGATTCGCGTCCTCGGCGCCGACCGCGTCTGCTTCGGCAGCGACACCCCGTTCGAGTTGATGCACGTCGAGTTGGCCAAATACCGCGCCCTGCTGGACGGTGAGATCACCCCGGAGGAGATGGCGGGGGTAATGGGTGGCAACATCGCGCGGGTGTTGCGACTAATGGGTTAGGGAATTTCTCTGTCACCGGGTCTAGAGCCTGCTGTGAAAATAGAGCGGGACGGCCGCCTGGGGCATTGGCAGAAGAATCAGCTGAGCGTGCTTCCCGGGAGGGAGCGACAGTCGGTGGTGCCTTCGGCCCCCGGATCAACGTGTTGCGCGGGCTCCAAGCACCAAGCGAAGGCGATCATGCGACACTCGGGCGACTCGCCCTGTAGCGTACGACCGAGCGCTCACTGTTTTCATCTGTCGGCGGTGGCCCGCCGGGCCATGGGCACGTGTTGCCGGTCCCGCCGCCATGCCGGCACCACCCACCCGACGTGAGCCGCAGCCTGCGTTGCCGCCAGGTCGGCGGAGTGGATGAAGCGCCGGCCGGCGATGCGCCGCGAGGGGAGGCGCCCACTCCGGATCCAGGCCCGGATTGTGGCTGGCGAGAGGCCAGCATGCTGCGCGGCCTGCGTGATCGTCAGCTGCCCCGTCACCTCCCTGAGGTCATTATCCCAGACGGCCACTCCTACGTGAGTGCGGGCTCACACGCGGCGAGGATCGCGGCGACTGCGGGTTAGCGCCGACATAGGTGCCGGTGATGCCGGTCCGGCAGAGGGGATTCGGATTCACGGGCAAGCCGCACTTGGCGCATGGGTCCTCGCTCCCGTCGTGCAGGCAACAGGTGGACTTGCCCGTCACCGGGTCCTTGCAGATGATGTTGGACCCGGTGCAGCAGAGCGGACAGGCATCTCCCTGCAGCACAAAGCACTTGCCGGGACAGCACGCCTCCCCGCACGTGTGCTTGCCGGTGGCGCACGGGCGGGCCGCTGCCAGCCGTGTGGTAGCCCCGAAGAGCGCCGCAGCCAGCAGGGCGCGCCCCGTAGCCCGCCGGGAGCCCGAGGCAGCGACGAGGCGGGTGAGGCGATCAAAGGTTGGCTGGTCCATGAGAGGCTCCTCCGCGAAGCAAGACGTAGTCGGGCCGGTGCCACCCACCGTGTCGCGGTGGTACCGGTCGACTCACCACCGCCCAGCCGGGCGCAACGAAACCCGGCTGGGCCGAAACGGCCCCAGCCGGGTGCGCCACTGGCTCCCCCCGTCACCATGGCGACCACCTGGGCGACGGGGTTCTTGGCCTCTGAGGTGGCCTCATCGTAGCACCAATCCCCCCATGTCAATCGGCGGTGGTGCACCTTTCCCGACGTGATGGGGCCGCTCTCGCTCCCCCGCGGTGAGATGTCCCGATGGGGAGTACGCATCTCGCATGAAGTGGTTGACACCCGTGGATTGCAGCGTTGGCGGTGGATGGGGATCCGCGTCCCGCTCCCCGACACGGACGGACCGCCCTCCTGGCGCCCCCACTCCCCCCGCTGCTGCTGAACCAGGTGATCCCACTACCGAACCGGTGATCGAACCAGGTGATTTCACGCGTGTGCCGCCGGCTCGCACGGGCAGGCTCGATGCCTGCCCTGGTAGGTGCGGGGTGAGGCCGACCAGGCGGATGGCGCCAGGCCGAACGCACACAGGCTGAACGCGCAGCGAGGAAAGGACGTGTCATGAACGTGCTCGGAGGAGTGCCGCGAATGGTCATCGATGGAGCGCACTTTGACCACCTCACCAAGCGCCTGTCGCGACGAGGCGTCATGAAGGGACTCGGGGCGGCGGTTGTCGGCGGCACCCTAGCGGCGCTGGGTCAGGCCGGGACCGCCACCGCCGCCAAGTCCGGGAAATGCAAGCGCACACCCGGCGCGTGCGAGACCTGCCAGAAGGGCAAGTGCCACAAGCAGAACGGCAAGAAGAGCTGCAAAGCCGGCAAGCTCAGGCCGAAGGCGGAAGGAACGGCCTGTAGTGGCGGGACCTGCCAGAGCGGTCGGTGCGTGGCGCCGGATGGCACGGTCCTGACGCCGGATGGCACGGACCGGACGCCGAGCCGGGGAGGCGGGACGGGCACGAACTCACCACAGCCTGGGTCTTCACCACCTCCGGCGTCGCAGGGGGTGACCGTGACCTGCCCGCGCGGCGCGAATCGAACTCCGCTGCCCTCGGCAATGATCGCGTCGCGCAAACCTTCACCGCCCCCGTCTCCGGGCGTGACCTCGGCCGAGGTCCCGATAACCGGGGTGAGCTGCCGACGCGGCGCATCAGGGTCGAGATCCGCAGCCTGGATGGCGAGGCGTGCCCACGACGACCGTCCTGGCCTCGGACCAGATCGACAATCTGCCGTTCACGCCGCTCGGCGAGGAACGTATGCTGAGGGCCACGTTTGCACCTGCCGTCTCGGTCCAGGAAGGGACCGGCTACGCGCTGGTCCTGACGGTGGTCGACCCACAAAAGGATTCGGCGTGTTCTACGGCGCGAGGATCCCTGTCCTGGCCATGCCTTCGATAGCTTTGCCAATGACCCCTTCGAACTGTTCGACCTCGACCCCGCTGCCGATATCGTCTTCTCGGTCACGATCGTCGAGTGAGGCCGCGCGGCAGAGCATGAGCGACTCAAGAGGGAGGGCCGGCATGGGCGCCGGCCCTCCCTTATGACTCCCTAGGTGTTCGCGAGTGTGGCAGTCGGACCCGCTAGGAGACGGAGCCGAGGATGAATCCGCAAACGAGGGGCCCAGACCGGGGCCCCTCGTTTGCGGATAATGGAAATATCCCGCAGAGAACCGCCTATCGGGCGCACGGCATATCTCCTGAAGTAAACCGAGTCGATCGAATTACCCTTCCGGACCGTGGTTCATGTCGCCTCTACGCCTCGCAAACGTCGCCGGTGTTTTGCATCTGGCGTCGCTTCACTTTCGACAGTAAGGAAGATTCCTCGCTGTTCGGGTCGTCGGGGGTGAGTGCGGAGATATCTGTGGTGTTGGATTTGGGAGGTTCAGACACGCTGCGAAGGCGCGGGGGCACGACAGGCGTGCCCCCGCGCCATGGGTATCTGCGCCTCGCCAGGAACTCATGACTTTCCACTTCACGTGTGCCGAGAATTTGGATTGATTCCGCCCCGGCGGCTGCCCTGCTATCTGCCGTTTCACCGTCGTTGTCGTGCTGGCGTTGCGAGCTCCACATTCGCGAGCGTAGTGCCGTCGTAGCCGCGAGCGAGGTGCCAACACGTCCGGGGCACTCCTGCCTCATTGAGTCGCGTGGAGATTCGAGTCCGAGGAGGAAGAGATGATGCGGACCCGTTCTCGTTCTTGATGCGTGCCCCTGGGGTGGTAGCGCGTAATGGCGTTGGCGGCCCTGTTGGCGCCGCTGATCGTAGCGCCGGCGGCGGTCATGGGGCAGGACGCGGGGAGTACCCCGGAAGCGGGACCAGCCTACTACTCCGATACTGAAGGCCCGCCACAACCGGGAGATGTTGTCGACGTCTTGCTCTTATGAAGAGCCCAGATAGCCTCAACCCGCTCGTGGGGCAGACGACGATCGCGGTCCAGGTGTCGCTGGCGATCCTGGAGGGGCTAACCTACCGCGACCCGGACGGCAACTTCCAGACCGCGCTCCCGCGGAGCTACCGACGCTGGAGAACGGCGGAATCTCCGAGGATCTCAAGACCGTCACCTGGAAGCTGAAGCCGGGACTTCTCTGGTCGGACGGCGAACCGTTGACCTCGGAGGACGTCAGGTTCACCTGTGAGGCAGCGCGTCACGCGGCGAATGGCTCTGCACTGGCGAGCGAATACGCGCTGATCAGTGACGTGCAGACGCCCGATCCTGAAACAGCCGTCGTGACCTACTCCGAGTTCAACGCGGGCTACCTCGATCAGTTTCCGTGGATCCTGCCCAAGCAAGCCGCTGGACCCGCCGAGGCGATAGCGACCTGGGAGTTCAACCGCAATCCGATCGGCACCGGCCCCTTGCTGCAGGGTGGGCCCAGGCGAATACCTGACGAGGTTGCGCAACGAGAACTACCGGGAAGAGGGAACCCGACTCGACGGGATCCACTTGTTCATCCCCGGCGGAGGAAGCGCGCACGGCAGAAGATTGAGGGCGACGGTGACATCATGCTCTGGGCCGGTAACGAGGCCGAGGAGCAGATCGAGGCGGCCGGGGCCGGCACGGGCCGCCTCGCCCCGGGCGTCTGGGTCGTCCGCATGTGGTTCAACCTGTCCAAACTGTTCGATGGCGATCCCGGCATAGACCCCCCGCACCCCATCCTGGGCGACCGGCGCGTCCGTGAGGCGATGACTCTGGCGGTAAACCGGGAGCGGATCAACCAGGATCTGTTCGAGGGGCACGGGTTCGATATCGATTCCCCCTTCGCGGTCGGCTGGATGGCCTGCGAGGTCGAGCCGTTCGTCTACGACCCTGAGCGGCGCCAAGTAGCTCCTCGACGAGGCCGGTTGGCGGGACGAGGACGGCGAGGGTATCCGCGAGGCCCACGGCGTGGAGGGAGTCGAGGATGGGACGCCCATGAGCCTGATGATGAATTGCTACACCGGCTACTCGGACCTGGAGTTGATCGAGTTGGCCATCCAGGAAGATCTCAAAGCGGTCGGCATCGACACCCGGCTGGAGAACCAGGAGTTCGCCGTTATCTTCGGCACCTGGGAAGACGGCTCGCCGCGCCTACTCGGTGACTTCGAAATACTGGTCATCGACGCGGGTGGTTCGCTGAGCCGGGTAAAGATATCGTGTTGGAGCCATCACCCCGACCAAGTGCCGAGCGAGGAGACACCCGGCGGCACGAACATCAGCCGCTGGGTACGGAGGACGTCGGCGAACTGCGTCCGTGGGACAAACGCCAGTGTCGCTAAAGATCCAGCCTTGTGTCTTGCTAAACACGGAGCGCTTGCGCCCACGCTTTCGAGCAGACCCGCGGTGGTAGCGGCACCTGGTACGTGATGGAGCTGACCGAGGTGCTGCCCCACATTGCCCGCGGGCTCAACATCGCGTGGGACGAGGCGACGCTGTACGCCGGGTTCACCCCTCAACCGTAGGCCAGAAAGCGCAACGACTCACGTCCATGCCGAGGCCCGGTGGCCACTGATCGGGCGGACCCGTGCAATGTGACATCTCCGACCGCGTCGAATTTGGTCACGTTGCGCAATCAACGGGCAAGATCTCAATACACCGGCTGCAGGGGCCGGTTGACAGCGGTCACAGCCACCCACTACTATCGTTCCGCGCACCTCTGTCGACTGTCGACAGCTAAATCCATAAGAGGAGGAGTCCCATGGCCGGTCGTGACCGCTCCCCTGTCCCCTCGCCATTGTCTCGTGCGGCGACTAACCCAATGACGCGCCGCGACGTCCTCAAGAGCGGCGCGGCCCTGAGCGCGGGCGCGCTCGCCGCGGCGACGCCGTTGCAGATCATCTACGCCGCCGCCCAGGACGACGGCGCGCAATTGACGATGGCCGTGGAGGCCGACCCGAGCACCCTCGATCCCCACGTCAACTCCAACACCCGCGATTCCGTCTTCTTCCACGCCCTCTTCGACCGCCTCATCGAGCGGTCGCCGGACGGCAACCTCTTCCCGGGGCTGGCCACGGAATGGAGCGTCGCCGACGACAATGTCACCTGGACGCTGGCCCTCCGCGACGATGTGATGTTCCAGGACGGCACGCCGTTCAACGCCGACGCGGTGGTGTTCAACCTTGAGCGCATCGTCAATCCAGATACCAGGTCCGAGTACGCCGTCTTCCAGTTGGGCCCGTACGAGTCGTCCCGCGCGGTTGACGAGCACACTGTCGAAATCGTGATGTCCGAGCCCTACGGCCCCCTGCCGGTGTCGCTGGCCACGTACGCCCTCAGCATGGTCTCCCCGACGGCGGCCGAGGCGGCCGGAGAATCGTTCGGCCAGAACCCGGTCGGCTCCGGACCGTTCAAGTTCGTGGAGTGGGTGCCACAGAATCAGGTGGTGATCGAGCGAAATCCGGACTACAACTGGGCCTCCGAAATCCATCCCGTCTCTGGCCCGGCGCAACTGTCGCGGATCACATTTCGGCCGATCGTCGAACCGGCCACCCGCGGCGCCGCGCTGCTCGCCGGAGAAGTCGATATCGCCTTCCTCGCCGCCGCCGACTTTGCGGCTCTAGAGGGGGATTCGAACTACCGCCAGGAGACGATCCTGACCGAGGGCTATCCTCCGGCCGGAATTTTCATCAACACGCAGCGCCCCCCGACCGACGATGTGCTTGTGCGCCAGGCGCTGGCCTTTGGCGTCGACCGGGACGAGGTCAATGCGGTCGTCTACGAGGGCGCGTCCGGCCCCGCCGACAGCGTGATCTCTACCTTCGCCTGGGCCTACGACCCGGCGACCGCCCTCTACAACTACGACCCGGATCGCGCCGCCCAGCTCTTGGACGAAGCCGGCTGGACGATGGGCGATTCCGGGGTACGCCAAAAGGACGGTGAAGATCTCACCATCGTTCACCTGGCGCTCACCAGCGTGCGGCAGGTCGCGGAGATCGTCCAGGCTCAGCTCACCGAGCTCGGCATTAACGTCGAGTTGCTCGTCCAGGACAATCCCGCCCAGCAGCAGTCTGCCCAGCAAGGGCTGCATAACTTGGTCTGGACACAGTGGTCCGGTGTCGATCCGGCCGACCTGCGCAAGGTCTATGGCTCCGAGAACATCGGCGACGGCTGGAATTTTGCCCACTACGATAACCCCGAGCTCGACGCTTTGTTCCTGGAGGGCGCCGCCCTCAACGACGTCGAGGAGCGCAAGCCCGTCTACTCCCAGATCGGCATGCTGCTCATGGAGGACGCGACCTTCATCCCGCTTAACAATCGAACCGTCTTCCTGGGGGTGAAAGCTAACGTCCGCGGCACTGACGTCATCGACGAGCGCGGCTCGATGCCGCGTATCTACAACGCCTCGATCGAGGGCTAATGCCGAAAGTCCAGGTGGTTTCATGCTGAGCCCGCAGGACAAAGAATCTCGTGCTCCACGACTGCACGTGCCTTGAGCCGAGATGCTTCGCTCCGCTCAGCATGACACCACATCGGCACAACGACTAGCGCTTTCGTAGCAGCCCGTGTTGGGGCTGAACACACGAGGAAACGGACACACATCGCGTGGGCCAGTACGCCATCCGCCGCATCGGTGCCTGCATTCCGGTGATCTTCGGGCTCATCACCGTCGTCTTTTTCCTGATGCGGTTGCTGCCCGGCGACCCGGTCTCGGTGATGATGACCGAGTTCGCCGCGGCGGCCGAGGATCAGGAGAAGATCCGGGAGCAACTCGGATTGAACGAGCCGCTGCTCGTTCAGTACGGCAACTACCTGCTCAACCTGACGCGGGGGGATCTGGGCGAGTCGGTCTTTTCCCACCGCGCCGTCTCCGAGCAGATCATGAGCCAACTCCCGGCCACGCTGGAACTGGCGCTGGCCAGCACGGCCATCGGCGTCGCCGGCGGCCTGTTCGTCGGCATCTTCGCCGCGGCGTGGCGTGACTCATTCTTCGATCGAGCCTCAATGTTCGTCTCGCTCTTCTTCATCTCGATGCCGAGCTTCTGGGTCGGGTTGATCTTCATCTACATCTTCGCTCTAGGGCTGGGCTGGTTCCCCGTCGCCGGCACCGGCGGCTGGGAGCACCTGGTCCTGCCGGCCGTGGTCCTCGGTATCCGCCCAATCGCCGTCATCGGCCGGGTGGTGCGCACCTCCATGCTGGAGATGTTGAGCAACGACTTCGTCGTGACCGCGCGGGCTAAGGGACTAGAGGAGCGCCAAGTCTTGTTTGGCCACGCGTTACGCAACGCGCTGATCCCCACCATCACCCTGATCGGTCTCCAATTCGGCTACGCCCTCGGCGGCGCGGTCATCATCGAGACGGTCTTTGGTCGGCAGGGGATCGGTGCCCTGGCCGTCGGCGCTGTGCAGAAGCACGATTACCCCCTGGTGCAGGGGACAGTCCTCTTCGTCGGCGTCGTCTTCGTGCTCGCCAACCTGATCGTCGATCTGCTCTACGGCGTCGTCGACCCGCGGATTCGGTATGAATAAGGCGGGACGCCGAATGCTTGTCATTTCGAGCGCGCATGCCGCGGGGCGGCGCCACCACAGCGTGAATGACAGAGTTTTTCATCGCAGCGAGCATGCCGCGGGGCGGCGCCACCACTGCGTGAAAGACAGAGTTTTTCATAGCAGCGCAGCGAGGAATCTTGTGGCTTCCCCGGGTACGCGTCCCGGTAAGTCGAGATTCCTCCTTCGTCGGAATGACACTCCTTTCGGACGGTGTTCTGATGGAGGGGCACGGCATGCCACGCCCCTACGGCGCGCGGTGCGCCCACAATGACCTCCCCCACTCAGGTCGGTCTCGAATCACTCGACCGCGCGGCATCCGCCTATGGGATTTCCGCCGTCGCGGCGCGTGACCTGACCTCGATCCGGCCCCGTGGGGGACGCTGGCGCGGGCTGGCCAGGCGCGTTACCGGCAATGCCAACACGGTCGTCGGTCTGGTGCTCCTGCTCCTCATTGTTGGAGCCGCGCTGGCGGCTCCACTCCTGACCCCCTTTGATCCCCTCGCCGCGGAGCCGCGGGACCGCTTGCAGTCGCCGAGCCTGACGCACCCCTTCGGGACCGACGAGCTGGGGCGCGACCTCTGGACCCGTGTTCTCTATGGTGGCCGACTCTCGTTGCGAGCCGGGTTCATCGCGGTGGGCATCGCTGTCCTGGGCGGGATTGTCATTGGCCTCGTTGCCGGGTACTACGGTGGCAAAGTCGACATGATCCTGATGCGCCTGGCCGACATCCTGATGGCGATGCCCGGCATCCTGCTGACAATGGTTTTCATCTTTTCGCTCGGGCCAACCCTGACCAATGCCATGATCGCCATTGGCCTGGCCTCGATTCCCGAGTACGCCCGGCTGGTGCGGGGGTCGGTCCTCTCTGCGCGGGAGCACCTCTACGTCGACGCCGCGCAGGTCGTCGGGGCACCGCCATGGCTGGTGATGACGCGGCACATCTTGCCCAACGTTGTAGCGCCGACCCTGATCCTGGCCACCATCGGCATCGGCGGGGCGATCCTGGCGCTGGCGGGATTGAGCTTTCTCGGGCTCGGCGCGCAGCCGCCGACGCCAGAGTGGGGCGTCATCATCAGCGACGGCCGCGCCCGGTTGCGAAACGCGTGGTGGATCGCCACCTTCCCCGGTCTGGCGATCGCGCTGTCGGTGCTGGCGATCAATCTCGTCGGCGACGGGCTGCGCGATGCGTTCGATCCGCGGATGCAGCAGAGGTAGCGGCGAGTGGCGGCGACGGAACGCTCCGGCAATCTCTACGAAGCCCTGGCGGGCAAGACGGTCCTTGTCACAGGGGCCGGGCGTGGACTCGGGCACGGCGTTGCTCGCGGTCTGGCGGCCTACGGCGCGGCGGTGATCGCCGTGGCGCGGACGGAACCCGAATTGGCCGAGCTGGCGGAGGTCGTGCGGGCGGCGGACGGCGACATCGAGACGATGATCGTCGATCTTGCCTCGCCCGCGGAGACCGCGCGCCTCGCCACGGCACTGGTCGCCCACTATGGCGGCGTCGATGCCATCATCAACAACGCCGCGATCCTGCGCATGACGGCGTTTCTCGACCTCTCCGCCGAGGACTTCGACGAAACGATCGAGGTGAATCTGCTGGCGCCGGTGCGGCTCATCCGTGCCCTGCTGCCGCCGATGCTGGAGCGCGGACGTGGCGCCATCGTCAACGTCTCCTCGGCCGCCGGCATCCGCCCCTTCGCCGACGAAACCGACTATTGCGCGACGAAGTACGGTCTGGAAGGCTTCTCCTACAGCCTGGCGCTGGAGCTGGCGCCGCGCAACATCAGCGTCAACCTGGTGACGCCCGGCTATCGCATCAAGCCGACTTCGATCACCGCGGCCGAATTCGCGGCTTGGCCGGCGGAGCGGCAGGCGGAGTATCAGGATCCGATCGCCATGGCCGACGCATTTGCCTACCTGGCGGTGCAGTACCCGGCCGCGGGAGGTGTTACTGGGCAGCGCTTCGACGCGTTCGAGCTGGCGGAGGAGGTCCGCCGCACGGGATGGACTGATGGCCGGCGACCGACTGCGCCGGCGCGGGAGGGAATTCGCGCGTGAAGATCCTCGGCATCAAGCACCTGGCAATCGCCGTCAGCGATTGCGACGACGCCCTGGCCCAGTACCAACGCTTCCTCGGCGTGGGACTCGACGCCAAACCGCGCGATCTGCTCAAAGGGGGATCACGGGAAGCGCACTTCGATTTCGGCGACGTCGAGATCCAGCTCTGCCAATCGCTGGAGCCGGACCACCGCTTCGCCCAGTTCATCGCCGAGCACGGTGAAGGTCTGCACCACGCCTGCCTTTCCGTGGACGACGTCCACGCCGCCGTCGAGCGCTCCCTGGCCGCGGGCGCCATCCTCAAGGAGTGCAAGTCGTGCGGCGTCACCGGCGTCCACGAGCACCCGGAAGGGTGGATCGCCTTCCTGGCCGGCGACTCGGTGCCGGGAATGGAGATCGAGTTCATGCAGGTCTACAAGGAGGGCGAGATGCCAGAGCGCTTCCGCAAGCCACGCGATGTGTAAAGCCGAATGGCTGTATCGACACGGGCAAGGTGTCATGGTGAAGCCGCGCGATGTGTAACGACGCATGGCTGTGTCGGCACGGGCAGGGTGTGATGGTGGGCACCGCGGCACGGCACTCGTGTCTTGCTGAGCCCGCGGGCGATGAATCTCAGCGCTGTCGAGGCGTGGTCGAGGGGAGCCGAGATTCCGCACGTTCGCTGACGCTCAGAATGACACGGAGGGCGGCGCGCCCAGACTAATGCGCGTTTGGCGCAGCGATTCTGAGAGTAAGGGGAAGACCGTCACATGGTACGAACCAACCGCGAGCAACTCGTCGAGATGGCCGTCGGCGGCGAGGTCTGGCCGGCGGCGCTGCGCGCACCGTACCGCCCAAACGCGCAGGGCATCGCCAAGATCTTCATGGGCACGGCCGGGGTGATCATCAATGCCCGCGTCGGCGACCCGGCGTACGGCTGGGCCGCCGACCACGTCGAACCCGCCGTCTCCATCCGCAACCGCGAGGACGGCCCCGAGCACGCCCTGCACTATCTGGCCTGCATCGGCAACACGGCAACCATGACCTCCGGTGAGGCGAAGGGTGCCCGTGGCATGGTTACCGGCGAGCACGCCCACATCCTGATTGATTTCGAACCGGACGTGCTGGAGCAGATCTGCATCGGCGACCAGGTACTCATCCGCGCCATCGGCATGGGTCTGGAAATGCTCGATTATCCGGACATCTCCGTGCGCAAGATGAGCCCCGAGCTGTTCGACGCACTGCGCATCGAGGAGCTTGGCGATGGCCGCATCCGGGTGCCGGTCGCCGCCGAGATCCCCGGCTACCTGATGGGCTCCGGGGCAGAGTTGGGCGCCGACTACGTCGATCAGGACATGATGACCAACGACCGCCAGACGCTGGCTGAACTCGGGCTCGACCAGTTGCGCATCGGCGACATCCTGGCCGTGCGCGATCACGATCACACTCAGAATCGCGGTTATCGCGAAGGCGCGATCACCATCGGCATCATCAACCACGCCGATTCGTTCATGACCGGGCATGGACCGGGGGTGATGGACCTCCTCTCCTGCGCCACGGCCAAAATCGAGCCGGTCATCGACAAGCGGGCCAATCTGGCCGTCTACCTGGGCATCGGCAACCACGACTGGGCAGCGTAGCGGAGGGCGTGCGCGTGATCGCAACGAATGAAGACCGGTTGATTACGATGTCGGTGATGGGGGTGGTCGTCTCCCCCGGTTATCCGGGCATCCCGGCGATCCCCCACCAGATCGACCGCGACGGGAAACCGCGCCTGCTGCCGATGCTGGGCGGCATCGTCTACAACGTCAAGCTGGGGGATTCCGTCTACGGCTGGGCCGGCGACATGATCGAGCCGGGCGTGGCTATCAAGGCGCCCGAAGCTCCCGCCAATGAGGCGCTCAACGTCTTCGCCTGCGTCGGCAACGAGGCCGTGGTGATGACCGGCAACGCAAAGGGGGCGAAGGGGACCGTCACTGGCAAGAGCGGGCGGTTCGCCGAGCACGTCATCATCCATTTCGCGCCCGACGTGCTCGAGCAGTTCGCCTTCGGCGACAAGATCGTCGTGCGTGCCCGCGGCGTCGGGCTCAGCATCGACGGCTTCCCGGGGATTTTCCTCAAGAGCCTCTCGCCTGTGGTGCTCGACCGGTTGCGCCCGGAAGAGAACGGCGGCAAGTTGACCGTGCCGGTGGCGGCGGTCGTGCCGCCAGAGCTGATGGGGGCCGGCGCGGGGCTGACCAGCGAAGGGGGCGCCATCTGCATCCAGTCGATGGACACCAACGCGCTGTCACGGCATGGGCTCGATACGCTTCGGCTCGGCGACATCGTCGCCGTTACCGACTACGACTCGTCGTACGGCCACGGCTACAAGAAGGGAGGCGTCAGTCTCGGCGTCGTCTCCTCCACCGACAGCATCCGCGCCGGCTACGGCCCCGGCGTTACTCTGCTGATGACGGCGCCCGGCGGCGAGATCGACCCCATGGTCGTCGATGGGATGAACCTCGCCGGTCTGCTGGAGATCGAGACGATGGCGGCCGTCCAGTGAACGCGACGGCATCTGCAACCCGACCCGACACGGTCATGGGACGCGCCCTCAGCGAGCGGGCGGTGGCGTTGACCACTGCCATGGCGGCGAAGCCCGACGTGGGCAACGCGGGCGTCTCCCCTACGAGCGTGATTGACCTGACCACACCAGAGGCGCCGGCGACGCCGGGTCCGGTGCAGGAGGCCGCGGGGGCCGCGCTCGATCGGGGGGAGACGCACTACACCACCCGGCCCGGCGTGACCGCCTTGCGCGAAGCGATCGCGCGGCGGATGACCGAGGAAGGCTTTCCGACGACCGCCGACGCCATGCTGATCACGAACGGCGGCTCGGAGGCGCTGTACATCGCCTTGCAGACGCTGCTCGAAAAGGGGCAGCGCGTCATCGTTGCCGGGCCGACGCAACCGAACATCATCGAGATGATCCGCTTCATCGGCGCCGAGCCGGTCTGGCCGACTGCCGCGGGCAGCTTCTTCCCGAACGCGGGCGCAATCGACGCCGCGGACGCGTCGGCCGTCCTCCTCGCCTCGCCGTCGCCAGTGACTGGCCTCGCCTTATCGGCATCGGAGCTGGAGGCCATCATCGAAGCCGCCGTTCGGCGCGACATGACCGTCTTTCTCGACCGCTCACTGGCGACCGCCCTCTACGACCCGGTCCTGGCCCGCTTCGGCAACCCCGAGCTGGGCGCCAGGGTTGTCACGATGGGCTCGTTCTCGACCGGGCATGGGTTGGCCGGCTGGCGCGTCGGCTGGCTGACGACGCCCCTGGACCTGATGAAACGGCCCCGCGAGCTGAAGCAGGACATGTCGATCTGCACCACCGCGGTCTCCCAATATGCCGCCCTGGCCTTCCTCGAGATGCCGGAAGACTGGACGACCTCGCGACGCGAGGAGTTCGCCCGCCGTCGCGACGACGCAATCGCGGGTCTCTCGGGGACGAAGCTCGTCCCGGTCACGCCGGATGCCTTCCCGGCGCTGCTCATCGACGTCCACGCGATCGACGAAGACGATTGCCGATTCGCCGCCCGCTTGCGGGAAGACGCCGGAGTCGTCGTGCAGCCAGGATCGCTGTTCGGCCCAGCCGCCGCTGGCCATGTCCGCCTCGACCTCGGCGCCCCCGCCGCCACGCTCCGGGAGGGGATCGCACGGTTGGCGGCGTTCGCCGCGAGGGAACTCCCATCATGACCGCATCGACCGCACCAGCCACCGTCAACATCTTCGAATTGATGGATCGCGCCCGGGCGCGCGAGGATGTCATCTCGATGGGTCTGGGAGACCCCGACCTGGCGACTCCGGATCATATCGTCGCCGCCGCCAAAGAGGCGATTGCTGATGGCCGCACCGGCGCGGCTCCCCCCAGAGGGCTGCCCGAGCTGCGCCGGGCCATTGCCCGCAAACTGGCGGCTGAGAACGGCGTCCAGGTCGACCCCGAGACCGAGGTGCTCGTCACCACCGGCGGGCAGGAGGCGCTCTTTCTCGTCATCCAGGCGCTGATCGATCCGGGCGACGAAGTTGTCATGCCCGACCCCCGATACACCTCCTACGACTACACGATCGAGTTGGCGGGGGGGCGCATCGTGCTCGTGCCGACGCGGGAGGAAGACGCGTTTGATCTCGACCCGGATGAAGTCGAAAAGCGCCTCACCCCGGCGAGCAAGGTGCTGCTTCTCATCACCCCGAGCAACCCTACCGCCGGGATCATCACCCCGGCCAACATCCGGCGGCTAGCGGAGATCGCCCAGGAGCGGAACCTGATCGTCATTTCGGACGAGATCTACGAAAAGTTCCTCTACGACGATCACCAGCACCTGAGCACGGCCTCCCTACCCGGCATGCGCGAACGGACGATCACGCTCAACGGCGTCTCGAAGACCTACGCCATGACCGGCTGGAGGATCGGGTATCTCGCCGGTCCGGCGCCCATCGTCGATGCCGTGGCCGCGCTGAAGACGATGGTCAACATCCAGGCGCCAACGGTTTCGCAGTGGGCCGCCGTCGCCGCACTCGAGGGTCCTCAAGGGTGCGTTGGCGAGATGCGCGAGACCTACGACGCGCGCCGCCGTCTGTTGATGGCGTTTCTCGACGAGATGGGCTTTACCTACGGCGAACCGCGAGGCGGGCTCTACATCTGGATCAATACCACCGCCGCCGGCATCCCCGCCCTGGAGCTCTCCGCGCGCTTCCTCGACGAGGGAGTGCTGATCTTCCCCGGCACCGGCTTTGGCGAGAACTGGGGCGATTACATGCGCATGACGCTATTGCAGCCGATCGACGTGCTGGCGGAGGCGATCGTTCGCATGAAACGCGCGCTGACCAAACTTCGCGAGGACCAGGCGTGACGGCGCCGGGGATCGAGACGATTCGCATCGCGCCAGACGATCTCAAGCACCAGGCCGAAGCGATCCTGCTTGCCTACGGGGCGACAGCGGAGGAGGCGGCAATCCAGGCTGACGCCCGGTTGCAGGGCGAGCTGCGCGGTCACCCCGGCCAGGGCCAGGGAATGCGCGGTCTGAGCCGCTACTGCGAGATGCTCCTGAACGGGGGCATTGTCCCCGGCGCCCGATTCGAAATTCTGGTCGACACGCCCGGCGTGTCTCTGGTGGACGGCCACAAGGGGTTCGGTCAGGTGATCGCCGCCCGCGCCATGGACCGAGCGATCGCCAAGGCGCGGGACATCGGCATCGGCATGGTCGCCGTCCGCCACTCCAATCACCTGGGCATCACCGCGTACCACGCCATGCGCGCCGCGGACCAGCGTATGATCGGGTTGTGCCTGACCAACGCGGGACCGGAGATGGCGCCCTGGGGCGGCATCACCCCGACGATCGGCACCAATCCCTGGGGCATCGCCGCACCAACCGACCTGGGGTTCCCCCTCGTCCTCGACATGGCCCTCTCCACCAGCGGCAAGGGGATGATCCGCTGGCATCAACGGGAGGGGAAGTCCGTCCCGACCGACTGGGCCTTCGACAAGGACGGCAACCTCACCGACGACCCGGCGGCGGCGATGGAGGGACCACTGGTTCCCATCGGCGCCTTCAAAGGGACGGGGCTTTCGATCATGACCGACGTACTTTGCGGAGTGCTGACCGGCGCCGCGTTCGGACTCACCCCGTACCGCGACCCGACGAACCACGACGTCGGTCACATGCTGATCGCCATCGCCATCGAGCGCTTCCTCGACTACGACGACTATCTGGCTCGCATGCGGCAGTTCTCCGATGAACTGAAAGCCTCCGCGCTCGCTCCGGGTTTCGAGGAGATTCTCCTCCCCGGCGAGTTGGAGCACCGCCGCGCGATGGCGCGCCTGGAACAGGGCATCGACCTCGACCGCGAGACGATCGAGACACTGCGCGACCTGGCGGAACAGCGGGACGTCCCGTTCACCCTCGAACCAGTCATGCAGGAAACGAAAGGAGCCCCGATGTGACCGCCGCGCCGACAAAAACCTTCCGCGTCCTGATGCTCGACCCGACGCCGGAGTCGGAGCGCGAATTCATGGAGAGCTTGCTCCCGGATGACGGCTTCGCCGTCTCCGCCACGGCTGATGGTGAGGCAGCGCCGTCGCCCGACCAGCTTGCAAGCGCCGAGGCGATCGTGACGCGCACGCGGCCGGTGACGGCGGAAATCATCGCCGCCAGCCCGAACCTGAAACTGGTGCAGAAGTACGGCGGCAGACCCGACCGGCTCGACTTCGACGCGGCCAAAGAAGCGGGTGTGGCGGTGGCGGTGATGCCGCTCCGTGGTTGCATCGCGGTGGCCGAGCTGGCGATGACGCTGCTGCTGGCCCTGTCCAAGCAACTGGTGACGGCACACCAAGCCACCGCGACCGGCGCCTACCGGGATCTGGGGCTGGAACCGACGCCGACGAGTCAGCGCGTGCACGCTTTCCAGTGGATGAAGCTGCCCCACTTGCAAGAGGTGGCTGGCAAGACGCTGGGGTTGGTTGGCTTCGGCGAGATCGGCACCGAGGTCGCCAAGCGCGCTCGTGCCTTCGACATGAACGTCCTCTACGCCAAGCGCGAGCCGCTGCCGAAGGAGATCGAGGCAATGCTCGGCGTTCGCGCGGTGCCGCTCGACGATCTGCTGCGGCAATCGGACTTCGTCTCGCTCCACGTGCCCCACTCCGAGGAAACGGACCGGCTGATCGGGGCGCGCGAGCTGGCGCTGATGAAGCCGACTGCCTCCCTGATCAATACCTGCCGCGGGCCGGTGGTTGATGAAGAGGCGCTCATCGCGGCGCTGCGCGACGGCACGATCGCCTCGGCCGGGCTCGATGTCTTCGTCCTGGAACCGCTGCAATACGACAGCCCTCTCACCCAGCTCGACAACGTGATCCTCACCCCGCACATCGGCGGCGGCACTGGCGGCGCCCGCGAAAAGCAGATGCGCGACGTGCTGGACAACGTGGTGCGGTTTGTCAGGGGCGAGCCGTTGCTGAATCGGCTTGTGTAGTGCTGGACAACGTGGTGCGGTTTGTCAGGGGCGAGCCGTTGCTGAATCGGCTTGTAGTGTTGGGAATTCTTGCGATGCGATGTCGCGATGCACGCCCTCACCGCAACCCCGCTCCCGTCGAGTGTACGGACCGGAGAGAGGGGTTGCGGTGAGGGTAGGCAGTGGCGTCTAAGGGGGCATCTCATGCTTGACATGGCAGTGATCCACGGCGAGGCAGTCACCCCCGGGGGGCGCGCTTACCTCGACGTCGGGGTCAAGAACGGGCAGATCGTCTCCCTATCGGCTCCCGGCTCGTTGCCGGATGCTTTGGAGACGATCGACGCGACCGGGCTGCTCGTGCTCCCCGGCACGATCGATTCCCACTTCCATTGCCGCGCCCCTAGCCACCCCGAGCGGGAGGACTTTGGCAGCGGCACCCGTGCCGCGGCCGCCGGTGGGGTAACGACCGTCCTTGAGATGCCGATCGCCATCCCGCCGACGATTGATGGCGCCATCCTGGCTGACCGTCGCGCGCACGCTGAGCGCGACGCCTACGTCGACGTTGGGTTCTATGCCTCCTCCGCAACCCTCGACCGCGCCAAGATCGCTTCCGCCGTGGCGGAAGGCGCCATCGCGCTCAAGGCCTTCTTGCAGGAAGTGCCGCCGGGGCGGGAAGATGAGTTTGACGGACTCTGCATCCACCGCAACGACGACATCCTGCGCGCGTTGACCCTGGTCGCCGAAACCGGGCTGCCGGCCGTCTTCCACGCCGAGGATTTTCCGACCTACACCCTGCTCGAGCAGCGTCTGCGCGACGCCGGCCGCAAGGACCCGCTGGCCCATGCCGAGTGGAGACCCGACTACGTCGAGGCGCTGGCGATCTCCACCTTGCTCCTCCTTGCCGACGCGGCTGGAGCGCATCTGCACATCCCGCACGTGTCGTCGGCGTTAGCGGTGACGGTCATCCGCGACGGCAAGCGGCGCGGGGTGCACGTGACGGCCGAGACGTGCCCGCAGTACCTGGCGCTGACCCAGGACTCGCTCGTCGAGCACGGCCCGTATGCCAAATGCAACCCGCCGCTGAAGACGAAGCAGGACAATGAGGCGTTGTGGGAGGGCATCCGCGACGGGACCATCGACACCGTCGCCACCGATCACTCTCCGTTCACCCCCGCCGATAAGGAGCCGGGTTGGGACGACATCTGGCAGGCCACCCCCGGCTTCCCCGGCGTCGATATTCTCACCCCGTTCACCATCGGGGCGGCGCTGGACGGAAAACTCCCTCTGGAGCGGGCCGTCTCCCTCATCACCGCCAACCCCGCCGACATCTTCGGCCTTGCCCCGCGCAAGGGCCGGCTACTGCCCGGTGCCGACGCCGACCTGACTCTGTACGACCCATCCGGCGCTGGCATCGTCGACACCGCAACCTGGCAGACCCGGGCCAGCGCGGCTAGCCGCGTCTGGCACGGCTACCCGCTGACCGGCCGTGTCGTATCCACGATCGTGCGCGGCACGGTCGTCTACGATCGGGGTGAGATCGTCGGTTCGCCAGGGTACGGGCAGATCGTGCGGCCAACTGTCGCGGCGCATTCAACCGAGTTCGCCACAAGCCGAACGTAGAGCACGATCCGAAGGTCGTGTCATGCTGAGCGGAGCGAACCAACGCGGCTCGATGGCACGTTCGCTCGCGGAGAATGAGGTTCTTCGCCCTGCGGACTCAGAATGACCCGACGTTGGCGCGCCGCTCCAGGGACTATGCCTGTAGCAGGTCATGCGGCGCCTTCACGATTCGCCCGTCCTTGAGGACGTGGGTGATGTGGTCCAGCCGCTGCAGGAGCGTGATGTCGGTCAGCGGGTCGCCGTTGACGACAACCACGTCCGCCTGCTTGCCGGCTTCCAGCGTACCGATTGCATCGTTCAGACCCAAGAGCTTGGCAGCCGAGCCCGTGGTGGCGCGGATTGCCTCGTTCGGCGTCAGTCCGCCTTTGACCAATTCTTCCAGCTCGCAGGCGTTCTCGCCGTGGTTGACGAGGAACCCGGCATCGCTGCCAGCGGCGATGGTCACTCCCGCCTTGTGGGCACGCTCCAGACTGCTCCACTTCGCGTCGTAGGCCGCTTGCAGCCAGTGCCAGCTCCGCTCGGAGACGCCGAGGGTCTCGCGGTCGTAGGCGAAGTTGCGGCTGTTGACGATCAGCGTCGGGACGTACGAGGCGTCGCGCCCCAGCATCAGCTCGATGGCGCGGTCGGTCAGCCAGTGCCCGTGCTCGATGGTGTCCACACCGGCCGCGAGGGCCTCTTCGATCGGCGGTCCGCCGGCGGTATGGGCGGCGACGTGGAGACCCAGGCGGTGCGCTTCTGAACAGGCCGCCTCCATCTCCGCGAACGACATCTCCGGCACGTAGGGCGCGGCCGGGTCGAGCATGGAGCCGACGTCGCTGTTGATCTTGATGAAGTCGACGTTGCGCTTAGCCATCTGGCGCACCGCCCTCCGGAATTCGTCCGGTGTGTCGCAGACGCCGATGCGGCCGGAGACGGCCACGTGGTCGGCCAGATTGCCGCGGTCCATGTGGCCGCCGGTGACGCAAAGGCCTTGTCCGCAGACGACGAGCCGCGGTCCCTCCAGTCGGCCGGCGGCAATCGCGTCGCGCACCGCGACGTCGGCGAACAATGGCGCGTGCAAGTTGCGCAGAGTGGTGTAGCCGGCGTGCAGGCTGACGAGCGCGTTTGCGTAACCGCGCATCGCCAGGTCCGCCGCCGCCTCGAACGCGTCGCCCAGCACTGCCGCCGTCTTGCCCGGACCACCGTCGTTAGTGATGTGGACGTGGACGTCGATGAGCCCCGGCAGCACGGTCCCGCCCCGCGCCTGGATGACCTGGGCGGAACGGTCTCGTGGGGCGCCGGCGGTTGGCCCGGCGTAGTGAATGCGCCCCTCTCCGATGACGACGGCGGCATCCGCCACGGGCGGCGAACCGTCGCCGATCACCATCTGGTCCGCTTCGATGACGATTTGCACGGGACCATCGCTCCCTTCTCGCAACTGCTTGCCGGAGAGCGACCCTTCACCGCTCTCTCAATCGCGGGTCAAGCGCATCCCGCAACCCGTCGCCGAAGACGTTGAAGCCGAAGACCACCAGCATCAGGGCAAGCCCAGGGAAGATCATGACGTGCGGCGCCATGCGTGCCCAGGAGAGGCTGTTTTGCAACATCGATCCCCATTCCGCAGTCGGTGGTGTTACGCCGAGTCCGAGGAAGGCCAGGGAGGCGGTGGTCATGATTGCGGCGGGGATCAGTAAGCTAGTCTGGATGATGAGCGGCGAGAGGATGTTCGGCAGCACGTAGCGGCCCAGGATTCGCCCGTCGCGGGCGCCGACGCTGACGATCGCTTCGACGTAGGCGCTCTCCTTCACCGACAGCGTCATGCTGTGTGCGAGGCGCGCGTACTGCGGTACCTGATAGACCGCGATGGCGAGGATGACGTTGAGCAACCCGTTACCGAGGATGGCGATGATGGTCAGGGCGAAGATGATGCCGGGGAAGGAGAGCATGACGTCCATCAGCCGCATCGTGACCCCTTCCAGGCGGCGATACCACCCGGCGAGGAGACCCAGCGTGATGCCCGCCACGGCGCCTAGTGCCACCGCGGAAACCGAGATGGTCAGCGAGATGCGCGCGCCGTACATGACGCGACTGAGGAGATCGCGCCCGTTGTTGTCGGCGCCCATAGGGTGCGCCCGGCTCGGCAATTGCAGCGCGTCCCGAATGGAGACCGCGTTCGGGTCATAGGGCGCCAGCGTGGGCGCGAGAAGACCCGTCAATACGAAGAGCAGCACGATCGCACCGCCGATGGCGCCCAGGGTATGTCGTCGCGCAAATGTGAGGATGGCATCAACCCAGCGCTGGGGCCGCGAGACCTCCTCCGGGACGCGCCCGATCAGCGCCGGAACTGACGCGGTCGCCATCGCCCCCACCTTACTGATGCCTGATGCGCGGATCGGCGAAGCCGTAGGCGACGTCGACCGCAAGGTTGACCAGGACGAAGGAAGCGGCGAAGACGAGCAACACCCCCTGCACCACCGGAATATCGCGCTGGCTGACCGCGGTGACGAGCAACCGCCCCATCCCCGGCCAGGCAAAGACCTGCTCGATGATGACCGCGCCGCCGAGCATGTAGCCGAAGCGCAGACCAACGACGGTAAGGATTGGGAGAAGGGCATTGCGCAGCGCATGCTGGATGAGCGCGCTGCGCTCCGTAAGGCCCTTCGCACGCGCCGTGCGCACGTAGTCCTGCCCGATTGCCTCAAGCAGCGAGGAGCGCGTCATGCGGGCGATGAACGCCAGAGAGAAGACGGCCAGGGTGATCGTCGGCATGATGTAGTTGCGCCAGCCGTCGTCGCCGGCGGTGGGCAGCACCCCGAGCATCAAGCTGAAGACGTACATCAGCAGCAGCCCCAGCCAGAAGACGGGGATGGAGATGCCGAGGAGGGCCACCACGCTCGCGACGTGGTCCATGAAACGCCCGCGGTTCGTCGCCGCGATGGCCCCCAGCGCGATCCCGGCCACGCTCGCCAGGGCGATGGCGCTCAGGGAGAGTTTGACCGTGTTCCAGAACCGGCCCTGGATCTCCGTCATCACCGGCCGGCGCGTGAAGATCGAGTCTCCCAGATCCCCGCGGCTAAGCCGTCCGAGGTAGGCCACATACTGATCGAGCACCGGCCGGTCGAGGCCCAGGTCGTGCCGCAGCCTTTCTACGACGTCCGCGGAGGCCTGCTCCCCCGCGTACATGCGGGCTGGGTCGCCCGGGATGAGCTGGAAGGCGAAAAAGACCATGGTGACGACCAGCAGCAGGATCGGGATACTGATGATCAGTCGCCGGACAACGTATCCGAGCACGATCCACTCCGTGTGACTGAATATCCGAGCCTGGCGCCGTTCAGCACCCGCCTCATGATCACCACTTTCGTCGAGTCCTGACAGGGAGACGCCTCCCCTGTCAGGACTCGTTTCGGTGTCGAGAACCCCTCTCCCATTGAGATTAGGAGAGGGGTTGGGTTGAGGGCTATCCCTCCTGCTGAATCCAAGCGTACTTGGCGGGCCAGTTGACGCCGGCCGGCTCCAGGTAGACCCCCTGGACGTCATTCTGCATGGCGGCCGTCTCGATCACGTCGAAGAGCATCAGGATCGGAGCCTGCTCGTAGACGCGCTGCACGATATCAGCATAGATCTCGTTGCGGCCTTCCAGGGTCGGGATCGCGCTCGATTCCTCGATCAACTGGTCCACCTCTTCGTCACAGAAGTAGGCCCGGTTGTAGTAGCGGGGCGCCGCCGAGTCGCAGGCGTAGAACGTCTCCATGATGTACTCGGCGTCGCCAGTGAAGGTGCCCACGGTGAGGTTGACCAGATCGTAGGTTGCCTCCTCGACCGGCTTCGTCACCTCGGCAATGAAGGCCGCCGAGTCGAGGACGATGATCTCCACGCCAACGCCGACTTGCTGCAACATCCCCTGCACCAGCTCCGCAATCTCGATATCGCCGGCCGCGCCGCCGCGGCGCGTGTGCAACGTCAGGTTGAGAGGCTGGCCGTCCTTCTCGCGGATGCCGTCGCCGTCAGCGTCGACCCAACCGGCTTCGTCGAGGAGCGCGGCGGCCTGTGCCGGGTCGTAGGCGTAACTGCCGGCGGAGACGAAGCCTTCGACCGCGGGGTTCAGGTAGACCGCCTCGGCCACGGTCGCGTAGTGGCCGAGGAAGACGGCCTGGACGATGCCTTCCTTGTCGACCGCGTAGTTGAGCGCCTGGCGCACGCGGACGTCGTCGAGCGGCGCCTTCGCGTTGTTCATGGTGATGTAGTACTGGCGCGAGCCAGCTCCCTCTTCGACTCGGATCGCGTTGTTGGTACGCAGCCGCTCCACGTCCTGGACCGCCAGATCGAGCGCCATGTTGACGTCGCCGGCTTCGAGCTGGATGGCGCGGGCGTTGATGTCCGGAACGGCGCGGAAGACGACGCTGTCCAGATAGGGCAGGCCATCCTGCCAGTAGTTCGGGTTCTTGGTCAGGACCAGGTCTTCGTTCGGCACGAAGGTCTCGACTGTGAACGGCCCGGTGCCGGATGCCTGGCTCTTCAGCCCTTCGTCGCCCACCTCCTGGGCAAACGTTGGGCTGTACATCGAGAAGGTCTTGGCCGCCAGTACGCCGTACATTCCCGGAGAGGGGCGCGTGAGCGTCACTTCGACTGTCTGCGGGTCGATCACCTCGATTGAGTCGAACGGGATGAGATCCCACAGCGGCTGCTGCAACTCGATCTTGCGCTCCAGGTTCCACTTGACCGCCTCGGCATCGAACGCACTGCCATCATGGAAGGTGACGTCCGGTTGCAGAGTCCAGGTGTGGACGAGGCCGTCCTCGGACACCTCGAAGTCCGCGACCAGGAGCGGCACGATCTCGCCGGCGCCGTTGCGGTCGAAGAGGGTTTCGTAAAAGTACTGTGCTTGCTCGTTAAGCGTGCTGACGTTGCGGGCGTTGACGTCGATGTCGGTGGTCAGGGGCACGAAGGCGATAGTCAGGGTTCCGCCCGGCGTCGGCGTGTCCTGGGCGACCGCGCTCAGCCCCGGTAGCCCCAGCAACACGGCCAGGACGATGGCCAGCGAAAGAAGCGTGCCGCGTCCTCTGGTGGTTCGCATTCCGTTCCTCCTCGAACTCCGTCTACGCGTGCGTTTCTGCGACGTGAATCCCTGTACGGTCGCCGAACGTCTCCCTCCTTGCCGCGCGGACGTCGCTGTCGCACGCGGCGATCAACGCCGTGGCCACTTCGTCAACCTGCGCATCGCTCAACCCGGGGTGCATCGGAAGGCAGAGCAGATCGCCCGCGAGCGTCTCGGCCACCGGGAAGCTGCCCGGACCTAGACCCAATCCGCGGTAGACGGATTGGAGATGAATCGGCGGGGTATAGAGGACGGCCGTGGCGACGCCGCGCTCGCGGAGCCGCTCACGCACCCGGTCGCGGTTCGGGACGCGCACGACGTAGTTCCGCCAGGCGTGGACGATCCCGGGCGGAACCTCCGGTAGCGTTATCCCGGGAACTCCCGAGAGCCGCTCGGCGTACCGATCGGCAACCGCTTGCCGCCGCGCCGCCCACTCATCCGCCCGCGCCAGCTTGGCGTTGATGACCGCCGCTTCCATCGGGTTGAGCTGCAAATTGAAACCCTCGGCGAGGTGGTCCAGACCGGCGTGCCACTGCCGCTCCCGAATGGGGGCGTCGCCGTGGCTGGGGTTGAGTCCGTACCCCTTGAGGAGGCGCACGCGCGCGGCAAGCTCCGCGTCGCGGGTCGCCACGAGACCACCTCGCCCCGTCCCGCCCAGCACCTTGCGCGGCGCGAAGGAGAAGCAGGCGGCATCGGCCAGGGATCCTACCGGCATCCCACGATAGGCGGCCCCGAGCGCGAGGGTGGCGTCCTCAATGATGTGCAGTCCGTGCCGGCTAGCGACCGCGGTGATCTCGTCCATCGCCGCCGGCAGACCGTACATATGCACCGGCACGATAGCCCGCGTACGGGGTGTGATCGCCGCCGCGATGCGGTCGGGATCGAGGTTGTGGGTGTGGGCATCGACATCCACCAAGACGAAACGCGCCCCGGTGTGGCTGATGGCGGCGGTCGTGGCAATATCGCTGTTGGGGACCGTGATGACCTCGTCCCCCGGCCCGATGCCGAGCGCCTTGAGGATCAGGAACTCCGCCGCCAGCCCCGACTGCACGCCGATCACGTGGATGCCGTCGCCCAGTCGGCGCTCCATCGTCGCTTCCAACGCCGCAATGAATTCCGCTCCGTCGGCGTGGACATCGGTGAGGATGCGGTCGAGCGCCTGGTCGATCTCGGCGCGCACCTGCCGATGCTGCCAGGCGACGTCGGTCAGCGGAATCGCCACCTCAGGCCTCCTCACCGATCGGCACGGTCGAGCCGCAGCGCGCCGATTCGTACAGCGCCTCGACCGTTTGCAGGGCGCGTAGACCGTCTTCGCCCGAGGGCATGGGGTCGCGCTCCTCACGAATTGCGGCGGCGAACTCCCGGAATGCGCCGAGGAAGCGGTCGTCCTCCTCAGTCTGGAGGCTGAACCGCTCCTTCTCGGAGACCAGCTCTAGACCGCTTCCGCTCGTGAGGCGAATCCCGCCACCGGTGCCGTGGACCGTCGTCTCCCAGCCGGACAGCGTCGCCGCGGCATCCGACTTGTGCTGGATGACGGCGCCGAGCGTCCCGTTGCGGAAGCTGACGGTGGCGGCCGCGCTGTCTTCATCGCTGACGGGGTAGCAGAACGTGCCAACTGCCCCGGACACGCGGGCGATCGGGCTGCCGGCCAGCCAGGCGAGCCGGTCGAGACTGTGAATGCCGTTGTACATCATCATCCCGCCGCCAGCAGTCTCATGGTCCCATACCCAGCCCGGCAGGTTGCTGCGCCCGGACGCCATGACGTCGACGACCAGAACCGGGCGGCCGATCGCCCCCGACCGCACCGCGGCGTAGGCCTGCCGGTACTCGGCGCGGAAGCGATGAACGAAATTGACCATCATGCGCACCTTCGCCGCACGGCAGGCATCCACCACCCGCGTCGCGTCGGCGCTGGTCGCGGCCATCGGCTTTTCCAGCAGCACGTGCCGGCCGTGGTTCGCCGCTGCCAGGGCCGCGGCCGGCAGCGCCGCATGGGGGAGGCTCACGATGACGGCATCGAGGTCGACCTCGTCGAGCATCGCCTGATACTCGGGCCAGCAACGCACGCCCAGGTCGTCCGCCGCCAGCTGGGCCGCCGGCGCGGGATCGGCGATGGCCACCACCTCGGCTTCGCCGCTGCGGTGCACGGCGTCGGCGTGCTGCCGCCCCGCCTTGCCGAACCCGATCACCCCGACCCTCATCACCCACTGCCTCGCCTCATGCGTGCAGGACCGATTCGGCCCCGCGTCCCAGCGGGTCGCGTTCGGTCGCCGCGCGCAGCATGCTCTGCAGGATGCCCGGCGCCGCCCTGAGTAGGGCATCCTCGTCGGCGTTGAGCGCGCGGCCGTCCGCCACGACCGGCTCGCCCCCGACGTAGACGGTGTCGACGTCCTGTCCCGTGCCGCAGGTGATCAGCGCCCGCACCGGGTCGAGCACCGGCCCGAAGTGGTAGCGGCTCAAGTCGATGCAGACGACGTCGGCCAGTGTCCCCTCCGCCAGTCGGCCGAGATCGCTCCGGCCGAGGGCGTTCGCGCTGCCGACGGTGGCGGCCGTGAAGACCTCCATGGCCGTCGGCCGTTCCGCCGTGCGGTTGGTGTGCTTACCAAGAAACCAGGCCAGGCGCATCTCGGCGATGATATCGGCCGGCCAGATGTCGCAGCCGATGCCGACAGTAATGCCGTGGTCGAGGTAGCGCGGCAGGGTGTAGAGGGCCTCGCCCATCCGCGCGAATGGCAGCGGCGAGTGCGCGACGCTCGATCCCGCATCGGCGATCAGCTTCAGGTCGCGGTCTGGGTCGCCGCCGACGTCGGGGTGGCCGGTGATGTAGATGCAGTGGCCGAGGATGATGTCCGGTCCCAGGAACCCAAGATTATGCAGGTGACCGACGGGGGTGTCGCCGTAGCGCTCGCGGATGAGCGTCACCTCGTACGCGTACTGCGCGGTGTGGATCTGGATGAGGAGATCGGCAGCGCGCGCCTCGGTTAACGTGGCCCGGAGCAGGGCGGGGCTGCAGTTGTCGACGGCGTGCGGGTTGAGCATGACCTGGACCCGGCCGTCATGTTTGCCGCGATGGCGCTCCGCGAAGCGCAGCGCCTGCCGCAGCAGGGCCATACCCATCTCCTCGTCCCAATGCCAGTCACGGCTGAGATCCGGCTTTTGGTAGGAGCGGCCGGAGCGATGAGCCAGCGAGAGATAGGCGCGGCAGCCGACGCGGCCGACGGTCTCGACCAGAAACTCCTCGTCGTCGGGCGGATTGCCCAGCCACCAGATCGGCCCCGAGCCGCCGGCGTCGACGATCGTCGTGGCACCGCAGCGGAGCATCTGCACCAGGGAGAACTCCCCGCTCAACCGCTGCTCTTCCGGCGTCAGACTCGGTTCGAGCGTCACGGGAGCGCGCCGGGAGAACTCGTGGCTTGGCGCGAAACGCTCGTCGCGTGAGAAGTCGACCATGGCGGCCATGAGCTCGACGCCGATGTGGCCGTGCAGGTTGATGAACCCGGGACAGATGAACCAGTCGGGCCGGTCGATCACGCGATCGGCATGTCCGTTGAAGTGACGGCCGGCGTACAGGATGCGGTCGCCGCGCATGGCGACCTCGCCGCGCGCGACGATCTGGTGGCGGCGCCCATCCCAGACCGCGGCCCAACCACCGCGGAGGAGGGTTGTCGCACCGGCGTCAGTTGGTCGGCCGTCGGTCATGCGCTGGCGCTGCTTTCTCGATCGTCCGGTCGCCACAGGGGCCGAGACCCCGGTTCGCGGTCAGCTTCTGCCTCGCCTGTGGGCGAGCGGCGCCACCCTGACCGGCGAGCAGCGACACGTAGGCGCCTCGCCACCAATGCTCGGCCGGAACCCGGATGCAGCCTTACCCTCTATTCGTTGCTGTCGACAGTCGACAGGGATGTCTGGCGATGCTATAACGTGTCTCTGTGACGTGTCAAGACAGGGGGCCGGGACCGCCTCCAAACCGTTGAGGCCGCCCGTTGTGCCGGCGTGACAAGTTGGGAGCGAAATCCGTGGCGACCGTGGGCCTCACCGAAATCCGGGGCGAGCCGCTCAGCGCGATCGTGCTGCGCACGCTAAGGGAGGCAATCGTCGAGGGCCGTCTCGCTCCAGGTGAGGCCATCGTCGAAGCGCAGCTCTCGCGGCAGCTTGGCGTCAGCCGGGCTCCGCTGCGCGAAGCGTTGGGATCGCTGGAAAATGAGGGATTGGTCGTCAGCACGCCGTGGCGGGGTGCGCTCGTGGCGCCGCTTACTGAGCGGGGCGTCACCGAGCTGCAGGCACTTCGTCGACTCCTGGAGATCTTCGCCGCGGAACAGGTCCTGGCGCACGACCACGTCGACATCTCGTCGCTCGATGTTATCGTCGCGGAGATGGAGCGCTGCGCCGAGGTGAGCGACCTGGCCTGCATGAACGAGGCCGACGTGCGCTTCCACACCCGGATCGTGGAGATGAGCGGCAACCTGCTGCTGCTCGACGTCTGGCGTAGCTACGTCTCCCCGATCCGCCGCGCCCTGGCGCTGCGCAACCGGGCGAACAGCGACCTTGATTCGATCGTCACCATGCACCGCAACCTGATCGCCGCCTTCGCCGCGCGCGACATCGACGCGGTCAGGGAGTGCTACCGGACCCACGGCGCCGATGTCGTCGTCGCCTTGCGGCACCTCTTCGCCGAGGACGGCGACGGAGCTTCCTGATGATGCCGGCCGCGTAGACCAACTTCCCCATGCGACACTGCCGTCCCAAGCGACGGCGGATGAGAGGAGGCGCCTAGCGACATGATGACCAATGCGACGGAAAATCGGAGAAACTTAGAAACCTAGACACGGGCAACAGCCGCGAACAACGGAGGAAACCGTGATGCGTTCTCGCTCGAGCACAACCACTCTCGCCGAAGGGCGCGCCCTCCGGCGGCGTTCCTTCCTGCAATGGCTCGTCGCGTGTGTCCTGATCACCGGGCTCATGCCGTGGGCCATGCTCTCCGCCGCTGCCCAGGACGGCACGCCCGCCGCTGGCGCCGCACAGGTCGTCGGAGAGCTGCCGGATATCAGCGTTGCCGGGAAGACCGGCGGCACCCTGAACATGGGCATCAGCTTCGATGCCACGAATTTCGACCCCGCGCAGACGCAGGACAACATGTCGCTCTGGGTCGAGATGGAGAGTCTTCAGCCGGCTGGTGCGCGTCAACAATGTCGGCACTGACATCGAGGGAGACCTCGCCGAGTCTTGGGACATCTCGGAAGATGGCACCGAGTACACATTCCATCTGCGGCCAGACGCCAAATTCTCGATGGCTCCCCGGTCACGGCCGACGACGTCGTCTTTTCATCGAACGTGCGAGCGCCGACGAATCTGGTCTTCTGGACGTTCGAGGCGATGAAGAGCGTTGAGGCGGTGGACCCGGCGACGGTCAAGATCACGTTGAACGGGCCGGCGGCTCCGTTCGCCAACGACATCGCGTTGTGGGGCGCTTCGATCGTCTCCCAGGCCTCTGCGAAGGCGGGGACTGCTGATGGTGGGCTGCAGTCTGGTGGGCAGCGGCCCGTTCATGCTCGACTCCTGGCAGAAGGGGGAGCAGATCGTCCTCAAGAAGAACCCCTATTACTGGGAGAAGGACGCGGAGGGCAACCAATTGCCGTATCTCGATCAGGTCAACCTGATCGTGCTCACCGACGACAACACGCGCATGCTCAAGCTCCAGGCAGGTGAGATCGACACGGCGCTGGACGTGCCCTACAACCAGATCGCGCCCCTCAGCCAGGACCCGAACCTGGTCATCTCAGCCACCCCGCTGTACGGCATTACCTCTGTCGCGCTCAATCAAGAGAAGCCGGAGTTCGCGGACATCAAGGTCCGGCAGGCGATGAATTACGCCATCGACCGCGAAGCGATGGTTCAGACCGCGCTGTTTGGGTATGGCCGCGTGGCCTGCTCGCCCATCAACCTCGTCTGGTTCTACACCGATGAGTACTGTTACACGTTCGATCTCGAGAAGGCCAAGCAGTTGATGGCCGAATCGAGCGCGCCGGACGGCTTCTCCGCCTCGTTGCACACTGCTGCAGGGAACACGGTGGACAATCAACTCGCGGTCATGATGAAAGACATGCTGGCGCAGATCAACATCGACGTGGCCATCGAACCGATCGATCCCGGCACGCAATGGGAACGACGCACGCAGGGTGACTATGACATGACCATGGGTTCGGGCACGAGCGATAATCTCGACCCCAACTCCAACATGCTCTTCTGCTGCGTATCGGATGGCGGTGCCAATTCGAGCTACACCGGGTGGGCCGATCCCGAGGTCGACGCCATCTTCCGCAAGACGCAGACCGAGATGGACTTCGACAAGCGCGGCGAGTACTACGACGAATTCCAGCGCCTGGTGATGGAGCGCGGTCCGTCCATCAATCTCCTCCATCAGGTGAACCGCTATGGGGCGCGGGCCACGACCCACAACTTCTTCCTCGATCCGACGGCGCACTGGCACCTGGAATACGTCTGGAAGGATTAGGCAGTTGCGCTTCTGTGCGAAGGCTCGATCACGGGATGCGAGTCGAAAATAAGTCGCTTCCGTGAGTGAGCTTGTCGTGCTAATCGGTGACCGGCGGTGCGCCGTGGTCCGCCCCTGCGGCGTACTGCCGTCTCACATCGAATACGTCGTCGTCAGCCACGTGGCGGTCGACTCTCGACGACAAGGTCTATGTCTTTCAGCGGGGTTTCCGGTCGTGGTCTTCGACCCGGCCGGAGGGTATCTGCGATCGTGGGGTAGCGGGCTGATCGTGGACCCCCACGGTGTCTTCATTTCGCCCAATGACCAGGTCATGGTGGTCGATCGCGATAGCCATCAGGTGATGGGATTCGATACGGCGGGAACCTTGCGATTCTCGCTCGGCGAACGGGGGAACCACTTCCATGAGCAGACGCATGCATAGTGTCATCGAGGAGGCGACACCGTAAAGAGTAATCGGACGCGATCGGTGCGCCTGGGTGGTCTCCTCTCGAGAGATGCTGAAGAGGGTTAGTGGCAAAGCATGGCAGAGTCTGCGAACACGGTGACGATTCCGACCAGTGACAGTCGGCGCGACACGATTGACGACATTCGAACGCTCTCCGCTGCCATGCACGTTAGGGAGTTCTCTCCTTTTCACGAGCCCGCGTACCAGATCGAGCCTGGCGAGCTCGTGCGCGTCGAAACACTCTGCGCCGCATCGGGCATGATCCGCCAGACAGCGACGGCTGACAGCAACACCGAGCTCCGAGCCAAAGTTGGCTGGGTCCCCGGCATGCCGATGACCGGACCGATCGCGATTGCGGGTGCAGAGCCCGGAGACGCGCTCGCCGTCTTCATTGAGGCGATTGACTTCGAAGACTCGGGGTGGACCGATGTCCCGATCGGGCAGGGCCCAACCGCTGGGCTCGTGACCGAGGCCGAGGTCCGCGTCTTACCGATCCGCGATCAGGCGATCGATTTCGGATTCGGTCTCCACCTGCCGTTGACACCCATGATCGGGGCAATCGGTACGGCCCCTCGCGAGCGCGCCATTGATTCGGGGGTGCCGGAGGCGCACGGCGGCAACCTCGACTGTACGCTGATCCGGCCTGGGTCAACCCTCTTTCTTCCCGTCAATGTCCCCGGCGCACTGCTGGCACTCGGCGATCTCCACGCCGCGATGGGTGACGGCGAGGTTGGCTCGGCCGGGCTCGAGGTCAATGGGTGGGTCACCTTGCGAGTTGGACTCATCAAGCAAACGCCCCTGCCCTTGCCGCTCGTCGATACGGGCGAGGTCGTGGCGACGATCAGTCCGCCCCCGATCTGGATGAGGCGGCCCAGCAGGCAGTAAGCGCCATGGTGCAGTGGCTCGCTTCAGCGACGGCGCTCGGGGTCAATGACGCGGCGATGCTGATCAGCCTCGCGGGAGACTTGCGCATTTGCCAGGTGGTCGATCCACTGATGACCTGCCGCCTGGAGGTTCCCAAGTCGATCTTGACCACGCTCGGCATTTCATTGTCCGCGATTGGATTAGAGTCCCCGTCCATGAACGAGATCGACGGGAAGGAGTAGGCGCGACGATCACGAGGGCGGAGCTGTAGTCACGCCCTCATACACTATTCGCGCGCCCAGGAGCACTGCCTTTGGACATCCTTCGCTACGCCGGACGCCGGCTTCTCCAGACAGTGCCGGTCGTGTTCGGGATCACGCTCATCGCGTTCTTCATGCTGCGGCTCATCCCGGGTGATCCCGCAGCGCAGATGCTCGGGACGCGCGCTGCCACCCAGGAAAACATTGCCATGGTTCGACATCAGCTCGGACTGGATCAACCACTGGTGGTTCAGTATCTGCACTTCCTGGAAGGGTTCATCCGCGGCGATCTCGGTCAATCCTTTTTCTATAAGCAGCCGGTGTTGCCGCTCGTCGGCGAGCGAGTGCCGGTCACCGTGGGGCTGGTGATCTACGCTGCGGTAATCTCGCTTTGCCTAACCTTTCCCGTGGCATTGGTAGCGGCACTGAACAAGGATCGACCGGTCGATCACGTGATCCGCAGCATCTTCCTGGTGACGCTGGGAATGCCGTCTTTCTGGGTCGCGTTGATGCTCATGCTCATCTTCTCGATCAAGCTCAAGATTTTCCCGATCTCTGGCAAGGGTCAGAATCCGGTTGAAAGTTTGCGCTTTCTCTTTCTCCCCGCTTTCACGATCAGCGTTGCCATGTCGCCGATGCTGATTCGCTCCCTCCGTTCGAGCCTGATCGACATGCTGCAGGCGCCGCACGTCGACTTTGCCCGCGCCAAGGGGCTGGCCTATCAGACCGTGATGACTCGTCACGTTCTGCGCAACTCGCTCATTTCGACTGTCACCGTGCTGGGCGTCAACATGGGATGGCTCATTGGGGGCACCGTCATCGTCGAGACTGTCTTTGCCGTGCCGGGACTTGGGGCCCTGATGATCAGCGCCATTTTCGCCCGCGACTATCCGTTGGTGCAGGTAATCACCCTCGTGTTCGCCCTTCTCATCGTCGCCATCAATTTGCTCACCGATCTAAGCTATTCGCTGCTTGATCCGCGGGTCACACTCGGCTAACGCTGGCGCCCAACCGCCCTGAAGGACGCGAAATATGGCCGTCGACGCGGCAGTACAAGAAACCCCACGCTTCCGACTGATGCTCGCGGGACGGTGGAGCTGGCTACCGAGCAACGTGACCCTCCTCGTTGGGGGGGTGATCTTCGGGGGGATCATCGGCCTTTCGTTGCTGGCGCCGCTGGATCACGCCATACGACCCGGTCAAACCCGACTACGGGGCGGCGCTGCTGCCGCCGGGTCCGGCCACCTCTTCGGCACGGACAATTTCGGGCGGGATATTTTCACGCGCACTCTCTATGCCGCCCGGATCGATCTGCAACTCGGCTTTTTTTCGGTCGTGTTTGCCTGGCTGCTTGGGGACACGCCCTCGGGCTGCTCGCTGGATTTTTCGGTGGCGGGATCGACACCCTGATGATGAGGCTGGTCGATACAGTCGTCGCCTTCCCGTTTCTGGTGCTGCAGATCGGGATCGTAGCGATGCTCGGTCCAGCGTGCAAGCAACATGTACATCGGACTGACTCTCGTCGGCTGGACGGCCTATACTCGGCTGATTCGCGGCGAGATCCTGGTCGTGCGCAAGCTCGAGTACATGGATGCCGCGAAGGCGCTCGGCTTCCGGCCGGCGCGCCAGATGCTCCGCCATGCCTTGCCGAACGTCATCACGCCGACGATCACCTTCGCCATGTCGGATATGGTCCTCTGCGTCCTCTCGGCCACCGCGCTCTCGTTCCTCGGTCTCGGCGTGCAGCCACCGGACCCGGAGTGGGGGCAGATGATTACTGAGGGGAAGACCTACCTCGCCCAACAATGGTGGATGGTGACTTTTCCCGGGCTGGCCATAGTCCTGACCGGGATCGGTTTGAGCCTCCTCGGCGACGGGCTCGCCGATCGGCTCCGGCCGAAATGAGCGCCGTCGACGTGTCGCTGCCGGGCAACAGCACTGTGGGCGAGCCGCTGCTGGACAATGGCGCCGCGGGCGAGCCACTGCTGGACGTTCGCGGCTTGACGGCGCGCTTCCCGACCGAACGCGGGACGCTCACTGCCGTCGACAACGTCTCGTTCGCGGTCGACCACGGTGAGGTTTTCGGGCTGGTCGGGGAGAGTGGCTCGGGAAAGACCGTGACGATCCGCTCGCTGATCGGTCTCGTGGCCAAACCGGGGGAGGTCGACGCCGGATCGGTACGTTACCGCGGGCAGGACTTGCTGAAGCTCGATGAGCGGCGCCTGCGTCAGGTGCGCGGCCGCGAGATCGCGATGATCTTTCAGGATCCGGCGACGGCGCTCAACCCGGTGCTCCGCGTCGAGACCCAAATCGTCGAGATGCTCCGCGCCCACGGCGCCGCAACACGAAGGACGGCGCGAGAGCAGGCCGTCGCCCTGTTACGCGCGGTCGGCATCCCGGCGCCGGAACAGCGCCTACGCGACTACCCGCATCAGTTCAGCGGCGGCATGGCGCAGCGGGTGGTCATTGCCATCGCCATCGCCGCCAACCCGCGCCTCCTCCTCGCCGACGAACCGACCACCGCGCTCGACGTGACGATCCAGGACCAAATCCTGGCGCTGCTGGTCCGCCTCCAGCGCGAGCGCGGTATGGGGATGATCCTGGTCACCCACAATCTCGGGGTCGTCGCCGAGACGTGCGACCGCGTCGGCGTCATGTACGCGGGGCAGCTTGTTGAAGTTGCACCGACCAGGGAGATTTTGCGCGAGCCGAAGCATCCCTACACGCTGGGACTGCTGAGCTGCGTGCCGCGGGTCGAGCAGCGCAGCACGGAACTGCTCCCCATCCCCGGCGCTATCCCCGATCTCGTTCACCCGCCGAGTGGCTGCCGCTTCCATCCCCGATGTGCCTTCGCGACCGAGGAATGCCGGAGCGGTCCAATTCCGTTGATATCGCTGGGTGACGGTCGCTGGAGTGCCTGCCTCCATCATCGCCGGCTCACGGTGGCCGGCGCGAGCCCAGTGGCAAGTGCTGCTGTTAAGGCCAGTACGGCCGCAAGTGCTGTTGTTGCGGCGGGCCCGGCTGCAAGTGCTGCTGTTGCGGCCAGTACGGCCGAAGTGGACTGACGATATGCCAGCGCCAACTTCTGCCATCAAGCCAGCTACCCTCCACGATGTCGAGCCGCCTCTCGTCGAGACCATCGCGCTCACCAAGCAGTTCGTGGGCGAGGGATCACTCGTCGATCGCCTGCGGCGTCGCCCACCACGGGTGGTGACCGCGGTCGACACGGTTGATCTCCAGATTCCGCAAGGTGCGGTGGTGGCGCTGGTCGGCGAGAGTGGGTGTGGCAAGAGCACGTTCAGCCGCTGTCTGTTGCGCCTCATCGAGCCGACGTCCGGCACGGTCCGGTTCAATGGGGTGGACATCGTCGCGCTCGATCCGGAAGAACTCCGCTACCTGCGTCCACGCATGCAGATCATCTTTCAGGACCCTTTCGCCTCGCTCAATCCCCGCCTCAAGGTCGGTCAGGCGCTGAGCGAAGTGCTGGAGGTGCATCACATTCTCCCTAAAGCAGACATTCCCACTCGGGTCGCGGAGTTGTTGGAGATGGTCGGTCTCCCCACGACCGCCGGTGAGCGATACCCGCGATCGTTCAGTGGAGGACAGCAGCAGCGTATCGGGATCGCACGAGCGCTGGCCGCGGCGCCATCATTTCTCGTCGCAGACGAGGCGGTGTCCAAACTCGACGTCTCGGTCCAGGTTCAAATTCTCAATCTTCTTCGCCAGCTTCAGCGCGACCTGGGTTTGACCATCCTGCTCGTGGCCCATGATCTGGCTGTGGTTCGCTACGTCAGCCAGCGCGTGGCGGTCATGTATCTCGGTGCGATCGTCGAGTTAGGGGACACCGAAGAACTTTTTGCGCGGCCGAGTCATCCGTATACCCGGGCGCTTCTTGCCGCCGTCCCGAAACTGCAACCGGGAAGCCGGCAACGGACTCCATCGCTGCCCGGCGATCCCCCCAGCCCACTCAACCTCCCGCGCGGTTGCCGTTTCCACACACGGTGCCCGAGGGCGGAGCCGATCTGCATACAGGAGCCTCCACCCTTGGGTGAGGTCGCGCCCGGCCACCTGGCCGCCTGCCACTTTGCCGACGAACTCTGGCAGGCGGGTCCTGCGACCGCACTGCGCGGCGCACCACACGCATTCGTCGATCAACCGTGAGGCGCCGAGAGCGAATCGGGCGTGGCTCCGTGGCGACGAGATCCGGCAAAGTTCAGCAATGCGAGAAACCAACAGTGGCAAGGTAGTCCCAGTTCAGCATGGTTAAAGTTCAGCAATGCCGAAACCAACAGTGGCAAGGTAGTCCCAGTTCAGCACGGCTAAGGAAGAGTTTCAGCACTGAAAGTCAACGTGGCCAGCGGCTCTGCGTTGTGTTCCGCTATACACGGAGCACGTGCACGCATGCCTTCGCGCAGGCACACGGCGACAGCGGCACTTGGTACGCCATGGAGCTGACCGAATTGCTGCCCCATGTGGCCCATGGACTCAACATCAACTGGGACGAGGCCATTCGCTACGCCGGGCTCACCGCCGAGTTCTGAGCCCCTTGGGAACCCGGCTCTGACCCCGCAGCGAATGCGGACCGGCGTGGCGGTGTGCACCCGGGGACAGCCGGGTGGAAGATTCAAGAATCTCACTGACGCCAAGCAGATTAATGTGACGAGAACGCCGTACGATCGAGGCCATCCACGCGGTGCTGTACCACCTCTAGGCCGAGTGTTACAACTGCATCGTGCTGAGGCTGCAGTACGCCAGTGAATCCCACGACAGACGCCGTTCGCCCCAACCCTGTCGGTCTCAGCGACGTGTCACCCCAGGGCGAGCACACGCGGCCGTCACTTCTACGGCCTCGTCCCGAACTCCCACTTAAAGGCTGAGGCGAAGCAGCTACGCGGATGAGCGGGATGCTCAGCTACGTGCTGCACGAGACTGCCTCACAACCGCAAGTCGATCTCGCCGATGCTATACGGGGATCGAGCGTCAGCCGCGCTGGCTTGACGCCGCACTCCTTCGCCGAGAACGCCGGGTCACTCCTCTACTCAGAGCCGACGGTGCTTAGAGCCGCTCAAGTTACCTGGTTGACAGGTGGTCTGACCTGTGGCAGGATGTGCCCGAATTGTCCGCATGAGGAAAGATGAATGGGATGACCGTCCCGAATCCCACCGCGTCCATCGCTGCTGCCGCCATGCCGCCCGATGGATTCTCACGTCTCACGCAGCGGACGGTGACCGCGGACGCCGTCGATCAGATCAAGCGGCTGATCACCCTGGGCACGCTAATCCCCGGCCAGCGCCTCCCCTCTGAGCGGGTGCTTGCCGACTTACTGGGCGTCTCGCGGCCGACCACACGCGAGGCGGTGCGCGCCCTGGAGGCGATGGGCATCGTCAGCACCCGTCATGGCAGCGGCACCTTTGTCACCGACCTCAGTGCCGAAACGCTGGCGCGACCCCTCATCTTCGTCCTCGACATCAATCACGACGCGGTGCACGAACTGTTCGCGGTCCGCGTTCTGCTGGAGGCCGGCGCCGCGGAGGCTGCGGCGGCCTCCAGCGATCTCCATACCTGCGACCGGCTCGCCGCGTGTATCGCTGAGATGCGGGATGCACCCGATGCCGAGAGTTTTCTCGGACCTGATCTTGCCTTCCACCAAATCGTCCACCAAGCGTCCGGGAATGCCCTCATCTCCGCGCTGATGAACGGACTGCGGGCACTGACCCACGCCAGTCTCCTAGCCAGTGCAGCCGGAGAGCCGGCGCGGCGGGAGGCCGTGGACGAGCACGAGGCGATTCTGGCCGCGCTGCGTCAGCGGGACGGCGCGGCGGCCGCACTAGCGATGCGCCGACACGTTGGAAACGCGCGACAGCGGTCGCAAGCGGAGAGCCCGTAGCGGCGCAACGCCGCACGGCAATGAATTGGTGGTCCCCAGCGGTGACGGTGCCGTGCAAGGGGCGCCACGAGGAGAAAGGAGCGCACGACGGTGAGCGAGCCTAACCCGATGCGGATGCTGCTCGACCAGATCTTGATGGGCCGTCTCAATCGACGGCAGGCGGTAACCCGTGCCGCTGCGCTGGGTATCACCCCGCTGGCGCTGTCCCACGCGATGACCCAGGTGGTGGCCGCCCAGGAGATGCGCACCGTCGCCTTCGAGACCATTCCTGGCCCTCCGTGGGAGGGCGGCACGCGGGGTGGCGCCGGCCGCGTAGCCTGGCCGGAAGATGCCATCACCCTCGACCCGCCCCTCGCCTACGACTTGGGTGGGTACTACGGCATCGCCAACTTCTACCGTGGCCTCCTCTACTACGGCCTGAACACTGAGCCGCAGCTTGACCTCGCCGAGTCGATGGAGATCAGCGAGGACGCTACGTTCTATCGGTTCCGCATCAAGCCGGGCGTCACCTTCCACAATGGGCGCGGGTTGACTGCAAGCGACTTCAAGTTCACCTGGGAACGCGCCTCCTCACCGGAGTTAGCGAGTTGGGTGCAGGGATTCCTTGGCTCCGTCGAGGGTCACGCTGATTTCGTCGCCGGTGACGCAGACGAGATCAGCGGCATCAAGATCGTCGATGACCTCACCATCGAACTAACGCTGAGCCAGCCGGACGTCACCATCCCCGGCGTCCTCGCCATCCCACCCTTCTACGTCCTGCCAGCCGAGGAGGTTCAGGCCGAGGGAGAAAATTTCCAGTTCACTATGGGAACCGGCCCCTGGAAGCTGGAGGAGTTCGATCAGGCGCAGCGCCGCTACCGCTGCTCCCGCTTCGAGGACTATGTCTACGCCGATTCGCTCCCCTACTTGGACACGCTTGAATGGGAGTGGGGCATCACCCCGACGCTCGAGGCGCAGCGGGTGCAGCGGGGCGAGCTAGAGGCGATGGGGGCCAACACGCCCGCGGCGACCGTGCTCCAGCTCCAAAAGGGAGGATCCGGCGACGAGACGGTCCAGGTCTGGGACAGCCTCTCCATCGTCTGGTACGAGTTCGACGTCACCCAACCGCCATTTGACAATCCGTTGGTACGGCAGGCGGTCAACCATGCCTTCAACCGAGAACGGTTGCAGCGGCTGCTGATCCAGCCGACTGGCCACTTCTACCCAACCGCCGTGCTCGGCTACGACCCGGAGGCGACCGTCTACGCCTACGACCCGGAGCGGGCCAAGGCCCTCCTCGCCGAAGCCGGCGTCAGCGGTCTGGAGATCACGATCCCAATCTGGGGCGAAGACCAGGGCGAGAGTCAGCAATTGCTTCAGCAAGACCTGGCTGCGATCGGCATCACGGCCACCCTGCAGCAAGACCCGGCTGACGAGAATGAGTATGGGGCCAAGTTGCGCGGGATGTATCCAGTCTGGCCGCGCGGCTGGGGGATGGGTTTGCCCGACCCGTCCGAGCTCTACAACAGCATGATGAAGACGGACGCACCGGCGAACTACGGCGGGTACAGCAACGAGGAGGTCGACCGCCTCGGCGCCGAGGCGCAGCGAACGACCGATCCCGCCGTGCGCGGCGAGCTCTACGCCCAGGCCGAGCAGATCTTGCTCGACGACGCCCCCTACATCTTCGTCGGCGTCCGCCAGTGGGCCACGCTGAAGCGGCCCGAATTGCAGAACTTCACGTGGGAGCCGGTCCTTTACCAGCACTGGGATCGCTACTGGCTCCAGGGCTAGGTGAAGGAGTTCGTGCGGAGCCAGCCGCGGCCGTGATCGGCGCCTCTGACGCCCTGCTGGGCGCGACGGAAACCCGCGGCGACGAGGCGCCTGCCGCCCCGGCGACAGGGATGCGACGGTGGACGTTACGCGCCCTCGGCGCGGCGCCGCTGCTCGGCTCGGGCATCGTCGTCGTCTTTCTCGCCGCCGCCCTTTTCGCACCAGTGCTGGCGCCGCACGACCCGAACTACCAGTATTTCGACGGGCTCAGCCCAATCGGCGAGCCGCTGCCGCCCGGCAGTCCGCCCTATCTCCTGGGCACCGACGTCCTGGGGCGGGACATGCTCTCCAGGCTGATGTATGGCGCTCGGGTGGCCCTCTTCGTCGCCGTCGTTCCCAACGCCATGGCGCTCTCCCTCGCACTTGTCGTGGGCACGATCGCCGGGGCGTACGGCGGGTGGTTGGAAACGGGCCTGATGCGCTTCACCGAGACGATGATGGTGCTCCCGACCTTCCTGCTTGCGTTGGCGTTGCTCTCAGTACTCGGTCCGGGTCTCGGCGTCGTGGTGGGTGCGCTGGTGCTGGTCAGTTGGACCTATCCCGCCCGCGTTGTCTACGGCGAGACCCTGCGCCTGCGCGAAACCGCCTTCATCGAGGCCGCTCGGGCGCTCGGCGCGGGGACGCCCCGCATCATCGTCCGTCACATCGTGCCCCAGTTGGGGATCATCCTCCTCATCTATTTCACCTTGAACGCGGCGACGATGGTGCTGCTGGAGGCGGGACTCGGCTTCCTCGGGTTTGGCGTCCAGCCGCCGACGCCCTCCTGGGGCGCCATGATCCATCAGGGGCGTGACGTACTTTTCTGGCCTTGGTTGATGCTCCTGCCGGGCATCTGCCTCGCCCTGTTGGGCACGGGGTTCTATCTCGTCGGCGCCGGTTTGCAGCGCGCCACCGGACCGCGCCTCTATCGGGTGCGTCTCTGATGGGCCGCTACCTGCTACGCCGCGGCGGCGCCATCCTGCTCACCCTGCTGGTCGTGGCCACGATCACCTTTACTCTGACGGTGCTCATTCCGGCCGACCCGGCGCGGACGATCGTCGGGCCCAAGGGCACCCCAGAGCAGGTGGCACAGGTGCGCCAGCGCCTGGGGCTCGACGATCCGCTGCCGGTACAGTACGCCCGCTACCTGGGCGACGTGGCGCGGTTCGATTTCGGCTACTCCTACGGCTACCGCCGGGAGGTGCGCGACATCCTGGTCGACCGCCTCCCGTACACCGCGATCCTGGCCGCGGCCGCGTTGCTGGTGCAGTTCGGTATCGGCGTGCCGCTCGGGCTGCTCACCGCGGCCCGCGCGGAAGGGTCCGTCGACCGCGCGGCGCTCGCTTGGACCATGCTCACCATCTCCCTCCCCGGTTTCTGGATCGGGTTGGTGCTCCTGTACCTCTTCGCTTTCCGCCTCCCGATATTTCCCCTCGGCGGGGCGTCTGAGGTGCGCTCAGTCGTGCTTCCCGCGCTGGCGCTCGGTTTGCCCGGCGCGGCCTGGTACTCGCGCCTGATCCGTGACACCGCGCTGCAGACGCTGCACAGTGAGTTCGTGCAGGCGCTGCGGTCGCGCGGCATCCCCGCCCGCGCCATCCTGGGCAAGCACGTGCTGCGGGTCACGATCAGCCCCGTGCTGACGATGATGGCCATCGATTTTGGCGTCTTCCTCGGCGGAGCCGTTCTGGTGGAATCGGTCTTCGCCTGGCCCGGATTGGGCTTGACCGCGTACGAGGCGATGCAGCGCGCCGACGTTTCGCTGCTGATGGCGACCGTACTCCTGGGGTCGCTCTTCGTCCTTGTGCTCAACCTGCTGGCCGATCTGGCCCGCGTCTGGATCGATCCCCGTGTCCAACTCGACTGATGTACCGATCCTCGAAGTGCGAGGGCTCACCGTCCGCTTCCCCGGACCCACTGGTCCGGTGACCGCGGTCGACGGCGTCGACCTGACGGTCTTCCCCGGCCAGCGCTTCGCCATCGTCGGCGAATCGGGGTCGGGCAAATCGCTCACCCTGCTCAGCCTGCTCGGGTTGATCGATCCTCCGGGCGCGGTGAGCGCCGAGTTGATCCGCCTCAACGGCCACGACCTCGATCCGAACGACAACGAGACGTTCAAACGGGTGCGCGGCCGCGACGTGGCGCTGGTGATGCAGGACCCCCTCGCGGCCCTCAGCCCTGTCTTCTCGATCGGGGACCAGCTCGTGGAGACGATCCGCGTTCACCGCCCGTCGCCACGGCGTGCCGCCCTCGCGGAGGCAATCGAATTGCTCGAGGCGGTCGGCATCCCCGATCCGCGCCGGCGCGTCCGGGATTACCCGCACCAGTTCTCGGGGGGGATGCGGCAACGCGTCGCCATCGCGCTCGCGCTCGCCTGCGACCCGCCACTGCTGCTCGCCGATGAGCCGACCACCGCCCTCGACGTCACCATCAGCGCCCAGGTGATCGACCTCTTGCGGCGGCTTTCGCGGGAGCGCGGCATGGCCGTGGTGATGGTCAGCCACGATCTGGGGGTAATTGCCGGGTTCGCGAGCGCCATGGCAGTGATGTATGCGGGCCGCGTCGTCGAGCGGGGCGCCGTCGACCGCATCTACCCGGACCCGGCGCACCCCTACACGCGCGCCTTGCTGGCATCGCAACCGCGAATCCGTGAATCCCAGCGGCAGCGCCTGCAGGTCATCCCCGGTCAGCCTCCCGACCCGACCAGACGGCCGGAAGGGTGTCCGTTCCATCCCCGGTGTTCCCTCTCGGGAGGCCGTGCCGCCTGTCGGCACGACGTGCCGCGTCTGCGCCAGGTGGCCCAACCGGCGCGGTGGGCCGCGTGTCATTTCGCGGAAGAGCAACTCGCGAGCGCCGCTCTGGTCGGCGCGGGAGTCACCTGATGAGTGAGGGATTGCGGATGCGCGCGGATCGCATGGATACCCGTATGAAGGAGCAGGAGAACACGTGACCGAGACGATACCGAACCGGACCCTCCCATACCCCAGAAGCCAGGTCGTCACTGGGCTGGAGTGGCTGGCCCCCGCCGCCAAGTACCCGGGCACGGGCACCGATATGCACTGGCACGCCTGGGGCGCGGACGACGCCCTCTACTTCGCCGACGACGATGGCGCCAACTTCGGCAACCCCTGGAACTTCGCCCATTTGCTGAAGGCCACCGGCGACCCGCCCGATTTCCACCTGGAGGAGTTGCACGCCTTCCCGCAACTTAAGCGGCCGGCCAGTGACAAGTACCGGCGTTACGTCGATGGCGTACTGGCTGTCGGTTCGCGACTCTTCGTCGCGGCCTACGACTACAACGACGACCCCGAGACCGGCAAGCCGTTCTGGTTCCTCGACGCCAATTCCAATCACGGCGGGATTGTCTCCCTGATGTATTCGGACGACGGCGGGCAGACGTTCCAGAACGTGCCCGACCCGGACGCCGAGACGCACTATTTCCTCGGTCCGGACTTTGCTGGGTTGAGCTTCGTCGGCTTCGGTCCGGGTTACAGCGGCGTCCCCAGCCGCTTCGGTGACTTCGTCTACGCCATCTCGAACGACATCAACTGGGAGAGCGGCGACCACATCCGCCTTGCCCGCGTCCCCAAAGAGCGCGTGCTCGACCGTACCGCCTGGGAGTTCTACGCCGGTCAACGCGAACGGGTTGACCGACGCGTCTCCGGTCTGGTCAGTCGGACGAAGCGGCAGCCACTCCGATCCTGACCGATCCCGGGCACGTCAGCCACCCGACCATGACCTGGAACCCCGGCCTCGGCCGCTTCCTACTCGCCTTCGGGAGCGACGAGGTGCCGCACACCTTCGATACGCCCGAGGAGGTCGTCAAGGCGACCTGGCACCGTCGACGGGAGCTCTGCATATACGAGGGTCCAACCCCGTGGGGACCCTGGGGACTCGTCCACTACGACCCCTTCTGGGAGGGCGAGCACGTCGCCTACCTCCCCCAGATCCCACCCAAGTGGCTCTCCGCCAACGGCCGCGAGGGCTGGCTGGTCTTCTCCGGCGACTACGGGCACTACGAAGGAAGGAGAGACAACAGCTTCTACGCCTTCATGTACCGGCCGTTCCGGCTACGTACCGACGGCTGAGGGGAGGGTCATGGTCAGTTAGGGCCGGAAGAAGCTCCGAGCGACGCGCGCGTCGCCCTTGGCAACAATTGTCACCTTTCGACTCGTTTGCTAGCACCGGGAGGGCAACATTCATGGGACGCAAAGTGCACATGCTCGTGACCGGGGACCACGCGGGGCCCGCCGCGTCAGGGTATCCCCTCCTTGGCGCCGACCTGATTGTCGATGCCGACAAGCGGCCGTTCGGCTACGTCGACGACATGCAGTTCGAGCGCGGTGTGCGTGGCCCGGGTCAGCGCTCGCCGATCACCATGTTCTACATCGAGGGGGACGACCAGAAGATCCTCGTCGACACCGGCTACGACCCCGGCGCAACAGGCGAGAAGAGCGCCCGCGCCGTGCTGGCCAACCACGGCTTCGCCCTCTGGACGGAAAGTCGCCCCGAATGGTCGGTCGAGAACCAGTTGGCGAAGGTCGGGACGACGCCGGAGGAGATCGACGTCGTCATCCTGACCCACTGCCATTTCGACCACATCGGCAACAATCTGAAGTTCCCCAATGCCCGGTTCATCGTCCAGCGCGACGAGCTCTCCTGGGCACTCCATCCCCCCGCCTACGTCCAGTTCTATTACGGCGAGTATGGCTACAACCTGCTCGAGCTGGGGGATCGTCTGGAGGCCATCAACGGCGACCTCCGGGTGACTGATGGCGTCTCGCTCAAGAAGCTGGGCGGCCACACACCCGGCAGCCAGGCGATCCTGGTCGACACCGACGCCGGCCGGGTCTGCCTCTCCGGCGATCTTTTCTACTTCTATCTCAATTGGGAGCTGAACTGGCCGGTGGGATCGTTCTTCGACCTGGACGAACTCATGCGAGCCTACGCCTGGATGAATACCAACGCCGACATCATCGTGCCGCAGCACGACTGGAAGTTCTTCGAGCTCTACCCGGAGGGGTGGGTTGGCTAGCGATGGGAGTGAGATCCGCACCATCGAAGCGCAGATCTATCGGTGTCCCGTCGACGAGCCGTTTGGTTATGCCAAGGGATTTATCACAGTCCGAGAATCGGCGGTCGTCCGACTGGTAACTGCCGACGGGACTGTCGGCTGGGGCGAAGCCTTTGCCCCAGCCGCAGTGACGGCTGCCGCCATCGAGACTGTAGGAAGCCGGTTCATTGATCGGAGCGTCTTCGAGCGGGCAACGGTCATCCCGGAGGACGTATCGTGGTGTCGCGATGGCTTACCGAGCGCGCCAACTGCGGCGGCACTGTCCGCCATCGCGTTAGCCTCCCTCGACGCTGCCGCCCAGTTGCTCGGCAGGCCAGCCTGGGCACTGCTCGGAGGGATAGCAAACCCGCCGCTCCGCATCTACGCCTCTGCCCTCTGGTTTCGCCAGGATGCAAATCCAACAGCCCACTATGGCAACGCCCTGCGTGAGGCACAAGATATGGGCTTTACAGCGGTCAAAGCGAAAATTGGACTCGGGGTCGAGGACGATATCGAGACGATCCGCAGGCTGGGGGCGGCGACCAATGGGATGGCGGTCATGGTCGACGCTAACCAGGCATACGACGCATACGATGCCGGAATCGTGGCCCAAGTCGCGGGCGACACCGGCATCATATGGTTAGAGGAGCCGCTAGGGGATGATCGACTCGAGGACTACGCGGCACTCCGCGCCACCTCGACGGTGCCGATTGCCGCCGGTGAGACAGCGACCTCGGTCCCTCATGCCCGTCGATGGTTGGACGCGAAGGCGATAGACATCTTTCAGCCGGATGTCTGCCTCGTCGGCGGACTCGAATCGGCCGCCGCCATCGCGGAGATGGCGGCGGGTGCTGGCATCGTCCTGGCGCCACACTGCTTCGGTCTGGGCATCGGTCTGGCATCCTCGCTCCACTGGGCAGCGGCGATTGCTACAGTGCGCGGGAGCGAGGGGCCGACGTGGCTCGAGGTCGACACCTCCCCCAACCCAGCGCGGGATGCGCTTCTTGCCGATGCTTCGTGGTTCCTCGGGGGAGGAACGGCCATATGCTTACCTGACGAGCCGGGACTGGGTATTCCCGACCTGCGCTGCATTACTGAGTTCCGAGTCAGGTAGCGAAGCAACAGCAAACGCTCGTCTATTCGGCACATCCGCAACTCCACACGGTGGCCGCATCCCAGCGAGGGGTCGATCCGCTGGTCGACTCAGAAACACCCTTCTTGAGACCGGGGCCGGAGTCAACAGTTGTCAATGGGTTTTCCTGGGAGCGCCTGTTGCGCAACCCGTCTCGAAATCAGGACCTTGCTCGTTGCACATCTCACGAAGTTTGACGCGACGCGATAGAGACCTATGGACATCGGTTATGCCCGCGTTTCTACGGGGCGCCGATAGTCCGCAGCTTCGGACAGGCCAAGGAATACTTGTGGTTCCTCTTCTTAGCCCGAGCTGTCTTGGCTGGCTAGCGATGCTGGGGTAAATGTCAATGTCGCCAGGGGTTCCATATTGTGTCCCCTTATACACCCAGAAGGCCTGTGCTCACGACTTCGAGCAGGCGCGGGGCGGCAGCAGCGCTTGGTACGCCATGGAGCTGGCCGAGCTACTGCCATACGTGGCGAGTGGGCTCATTATCAACTAGGACGAGGCCACGCGTTACGCTGGGCCGAACGCCAAGTCTTGAAGGCTCCTAGGGCAATCGTCTCGAGTATTGCTCAGGGAGCTGAACCCGTTCCATCTTGGAGCCATGCAAGCCGAGTTTTCTGTGGCACGAGCGCCGCGTCGGGAGTGTAGACGGCAGTGGCTTGGAACCCGTAATGGCGCAAGACCTCCGCCACAACATCCGCCTACGCCTGATGATCATCGACATCCAAGATGATCTTGTCCAACACGCATCACCCAGCGCAGCACGCACCCGTCGCTCGGGAACAGCCGCACGAGGTGCAACCCTCGCTCCTTGTGCAAACGATTGCCCGATCCGTTCCAACGCTCCCCGCTGCCGGATCGCGCGGCGGCGATGCCTTATCGCACCGTATGGGAGCCGCGACGGGCAGCGGCCTGAAGCATCTAAACTCCCTGTCCTGAACTCGAGCGTGATGAATCGCTCGATCGACGCTTGACACCGCCCGCAAGGTCGCTACTGTGAGGGAGTTCGAGCCACCATAGTGGTCCGCGTCCCCGCCGGAGGCCCCGCGAATGACTGTTCCGCTCACTACGGAAGCTGCCGCCGCGCGATACCGCGCCCTATTTCAGTTGGCGGCTGACCCGATTCTCGTGTTCGACGAGAACTGGCACTACCTCGACGCCAACTCCGCCGCCCTCTCCATCCTCGGCTACACCCTTGAGGAACTGCAGCAGTTACATGTGCGTGACGTCTCCGTGCAGGCCCCAGCGGTTCTCCAAGACCGGTACGCCAACCTGCAGCAAGACCGCGGGTGGCAGGGGGAGTCGGTGTTGCGGCGAAAAGACGGCTCGGTCTTCTCGGTCGAGATCCGAGCCTCCCTGGCGGTGCTCCCGGAGGGCACGCTCTACTTCTCCGCCTTCCGCGACGTCACCGCGCGTAAGCACATGGAAGCGCAGCTTCGGGAGAGCGAGGCGCGCCTGGGTGCGCTCCTGGAGCAAGTCCCCGTCGGCATCGGCCTGGTCGACGCCAATGGCCGGTGGGTGCTGGCCAACGCCCTGATGGGTCGGTTTGTGGCCCACGTCATTCCCTCGCGCGACCCGAGCCAGATGGCGCGCTGGCGGTCATGGGATGCGGACGGGCGCCTCATCGAGCCGTTCCAGTGGCCGGGAGCCAGGGCACTGCGCGGAGAGTCCGTCCCGGGTATGGACTTCCTCTTCACCGCCGAGAGCGGGGAGGAGCTCTGGACGCGGGTCAGTGCCACACCATTCCACAACGCGGCGGGTGAGGTGGTGGGTGCCATCTATGTCATTCAGGATATCGATGCGCGCAAACGGGCGGGGCTCGCGCTACGGGAAAGTGAGGAGCGCTATCGCTCGCTCGTGCACAGCACAGCTCACGCGGTCTTCCGTATGAGCGCGGATGGGGAGCGCCTGCTCGAGGTGCTGGGCGTACCCAACAGTCCTATTGAACTGGCCCAAGAACCGACCGACGCCTGGCTCACGCCCTACGTCCATCCCGAGGATCAGGCGGCCACGCTCGCGGCGTGGCGGCAAGCGGTCGAGACGCAGAGCGACTATGACGATGTGCAGCGGGTGCGAGCCACGGACGGGGGTTACCGCTGGGTGCGCACGCGCACCGTCCCGGTCGTGGATGCGCACGGCGAGGTGCAAGAGTGGATCGGCACCTCCATTCCGGACATCACGGAACGCAAGCGGCTGGAGCAGCTGCGGCAAGACGTCCTGGCCATCGTCAGTCACGACCTGCGCAACCCCCTGGCGGTCATCAGCATGCAGGCGCAGCTGATTCAAAGCCGGCAGACCTACGACGAAGCCGGCGTCGCGATGATCTGGGAGCAGACGGGTCTGATGAGCCAGCTGGTCGATGAGCTGGGCAATGCCATTCGGCTGGAAGGTGGGCAACTGGAGCTGCAGACGGAAGCGCTCGATCTGCGCACAGTGGCTCAAGAGGCGTCGGAGCGGGCACAGGTCCAGACCGATCGTCATCAGATCCGCGTCGAGATGCCCGAGACGTCGGTGATCGGTGCCTGGGATCGGCTGCGCCTCGGGGAGATCGTCGACAACCTGGTGGGCAACGCCATCAAGTACTCCCCGGAGGGCGGGGAGGTTCTCGTGCAGGTGGTGGCAGTTGCTGAAGAAGCGCGGCTGCGCGTGGTCGATCAGGGTACTGGCATTGCCGAGGAGGCGCTGCCGCGGGTCTTCGAGCGGTTCCACCGCGCCGATACCATGGGAACACCTGGGCTGGGCCTGGGCCTCTACATCGCCCGCATGCTGGTGGAGGCGCATGGCGGTCGCATCCAGGTGGCGTCGGCACCTGGCGAAGGGAGCACCTTCACGGTCTGGCTCCCTCTCGTTAGTGACTCCGAACGCACCAGCTCTCCGGCAGCGAAAACTCCTGTGCCTAGGGGAACGACCGAGTCGTCAATTCGCGTCCTGATCGCGGACGATCACGCCATGGTTCGTGAGGGGCTCCGCCTGCTGCTTACCCACGATCCGGCGATCGAAGTTGTGGGTGAAACCGCCACCGGCCGCGAGGCAGTGCGCCTCGCGCACGTCCTGCACCCGGATGTGGTGCTCATGGATCTGCTCATGCCGGAGATGGATGGTCTCACCGCCACCATGGCCATCCGGACGGAGTTGCCCGATACTCAAGTCCTCGTCGTCTCTGGCATTCCAGGGGAGTCCCGCAGCACCGAGGCGCTGCGCGCGGGAGCGATCGGTTACCTGCGTAAAGACGTGGATGCGGAGGAGCTGCGGCGCGCAGTGCGAGCCGCACCTGCTGGCCAGGGGAAATAAAAGGGACTCATCCCGGAAAAATCGCTTCCGACTGGCCTTGACTGATCCTCTTGTCAGCCTCTGACGTCAAGATTGTGACCGTCACGTCCCTTCACGCTCTGGCACGACTCAGGGTGGGCGGCGGGATCGATCTCCTCCATGCTGTAGGCCATGGATGGCGCCAGCCGGCGCACTCGCGGATCCCACTCCGAGCGGAGCGTGACATAGCGTTCGGCCCCAAGCCGCGTATCCGACACCGTCCGAATCCCCGCCTGTTGCAGCCGCGAGATGGCGCGGTAATAGCGATCGCGCCAGCGATCGAGTGTGTGCGAGTCGGACGCGGAACCTGCTTCAGGTGTTGTCGCCGGCAAAAACGTGTCGGTGAGGATCGTCACCAGCGTGAGAGAGGATCGCTGGAGTTGAGTCACTGCCGCTGATTTAGGGAGCCAGCCGTAGCACTCCTCGTCGAGGGCGCTCTCAATGAGTGAGACGGTGTCGAGCGCTACCAGCGTGAAGTGGGATACGGCGTAGGCGGGATTCCGGAAGCGGAAATAGAACAGTGCCGGGTAGAAATGATGCGCCTCCTTCACCGCGGCCATCGACCCGGCCAGGGTGCCCAGGATCGAGTAGCCGCCATCGAACTTCCCTGCGGCCCCAAGCGAGCCAGGAGCTCTGCCGCATCTCCCGTGGCGTCGGAGGCATGATCGATCTGCAACCCGAGCGTGTTGCGTCGTTGCAGAGCGGTGTAGACCTGCGCCAGAAACGTCAGCGTTAGCGAGATCCCCGCCAGGCCGACTAACGACGTGAACAGGTAGAAGAGGCGGAACGATCCGGTCCGCGGTGTGAAGTCGCTGGCGCCGACGATGGTCATGCTGCTGCCACCCGCGTACAACGCGGCAACAAAATCCCGCGGGGTCGTGCCGCTGCTCGTGGTGACATCCGTTCCGAGCGCGGGGTGGATGATCAGCGCTGTCCCCAGCGTCAGGCCAAACGCCCAAACCACGAGAATCACCACGAGAATCACCGGCCCGCAGGCTGAGAGCACAGCAATGCGGTACCGGCCCGTCACCGGCGCCAGCGTACGAAAGACACGCCAGGTCAGGTGCGAGACGCGGCCGCTGAAGAGACTCGCACCAATGCGCGCATACAGGACCGTGAGAAAGATATCAACCAGAACGACGGCCAGCAGGGCAGCGCCAATGAATGTCTCGACCACGTGCAGCCTCTACAGAGCAACCCGCTGAATCAGGAACCCGACACGTTATCGCAGCAACACCGGCAAGGCGCCGATGTGGATGCGGAAGAGGGAGTAGGGCTTTTCGCGAAGATCCTGGCCCTGGTGATAGCGCGGTTGGCGGTGGAGTTGATTGGCGGTGACGTAGAGATAGCCGTTCGTGGCGACCGACATGGTGTCCGGCCAGAGCAACCGGGGATCGTGGGCGATGGTCTCCCAGAGCCCGTCCTGGCCACGCCGGAGAATGGCGTTGTGCTCGTAGTTCGTGGAGTAGATGTTGCCATCCGCATCCGACTCCAGCCCATCCGAGGCTCCTCCGCGGTCCCCTTCGTCAACGAGGGAGGCGACCACCGCGGCCTCATCATGCGAGCGATCGATAAGCATGTCGACGGCGACACTGTAGAGCCGTCGACTTCCCAGCGGGCAGTAGAAGAGCCGCTCGCCATCGGCGCTTATCGCGATGCCGTCCGAGCCCATTGCCGGTCCGATCTGGACCGAACCGTCTGCATGGCGCTGCAGGAACGGTTGCCCCTCGACGAGCGGCAAGAAGGTCTGCAGCGTCTCCGGCTTGGTCGAGGGATGGTCATGCAGGCGTCGCCAGCTCTCGCCTGAGCCGAGATCGACCACGATGATGCCGTTAGGGCCGTTTTGCGACGAGTCGGTAACGAAGGCCATACCCGCGGAACCCCGCCGCAAGTCGAAGCGGACGTCGTTGACGTAGCTCGTCGGCAGAGCCACGTCTTGCGGGAAGAGGATGGTCTGCACGATCTGGTCCGAAGCCAAGTCGACGCAGACGAGCTTCGGTCCTCCGAACTCCGTCGGCTGGAACATGATGCTGCCGGTGTCGAGGATCCAGAGCCGGTCGGCGGGATCGACGACGACACTCTGCACCGAGACCAGTGTCGAGGCTTGATCCTGCATATTGGTCCGGTTGATCTCTTGGTTCGGGTAGGCGACGGTCTGACCATCTCGCACTTCGGCGACGGTGTACGCAACCTCGTCACCCCACTTGGGAAAGTTGACGAAGATGCGACCGGTATGTGAGACCGTGACGCCGGTGAGCATCGGACCATTGAAGTACGCGACCGGTTCAAGTTCTCCGACCGCTTTTTCGGTCGGGAGTTGTAGCGATACCGCGGCCATGTGTGAACCTCCTGCGATTGTGAACGGCTCGAATTCCTGGCGCTTCGCGCTCGACGGTTGGCCGGATCGTGTGGTGGTGGTGAGCCGCCAGGTAGGCGCGTCGCCTGCTGCCGTCTTTCGATGTCAGGGCGCGAAGACCGCTCGCACGCAGCCGTCCTTTTTGTGCTTGAACATGTCGTAGCCCTGTGGGCCCTCTTCCAGCGAGAAGCGGTGGGTGGCAAGGAACGACGGGTTGAGCTCGCCGCGCTCCGCATGCTCCAGCAGGCGGGGCATGTATTTTTGGCCGTGTTGTTGCGCCGAGCGCATCGTGAGCCCCTTGTTCATGATGACGCCCATCGGGAACTTGTCCGTCAATCCGTAGACCCCCAAGACCGAGACCACACCGCCCTTGCGGCAGGCCATGATCGCCTCCCGCAATGCGGTTGCCCTGTCGGACTCGAGGCGTAGTGCTTGCTTTGCCCGGTCGTAGGCATAGTCAATGCCGGTCCCATGAGCCTCCATGCCGACGGCATCGATGCAGGCGTCCGGACCCGGCCGCCGGTCATTTCCTTCAACGTCTCGATGACGCTGTCGACCGCGGTGTAATCGATCGTCTCGGAGCCGACGTGGTCGCGGGCCATCTGCAATCGCTCTGGGTAGCGGTCGATGGCGATCACGCGTTCCGCGCCGAGCAGATAGGCGCTTTGCTGCGCCATCAGGCCGACACCGCCACACCCCCAGACGGCTACCGTTTCGCCCCCTTTGAGGTCGCAGAAATCGGCCCCCATGTAGCCGGTCGGCGCGGCATCAGACAGGAAGAGCACCTGCTCATCGGGCAAGCCCTCGGGCGCCTGAAAGCAGTCGTTGTCGGCGAACGGCACGCGGACATACTCGGCGTGCGCTCCCGCGTAGCCGCCAAAGGCATGGGTATAGCCATAAATTCCGGCGGTCGGATAGCCAAGCAACGGCTCCTGCAGTTCCCAGTTGGGATTGGTGTTGTCGCAGAGAGAATAGAGCTCGTGCTGGCAAAACCAGCACTGGTTGCAGACAATGAACGAGGGGACCACCACCCGGTCTCCCCGCTTGACGGACTTGACCTCCGGCCCGACCTCCTCGACGACCCCCATGAACTCATGACCGATGATGTCGCCCGCGCGCATCGTCGGGATATAGCCGTCGATGAAGTGCAAGTCCGATCCGCAGGTGGTCGACATGGTCACCCGCAGGATGGCATCGTTGGGGTTGGTGATTTCGGGATCGGGAACGCTTCCAACCCGGAGGTCATTGACGCCGTTCCAGTACAACGCGCGCATGGAATAGTGCTCCTTTTAGATGTCGCGGCCGTCGTTGCGGGCGGCCGGCTGGCGGTAGAGCGTGGGAATCTCGCCGGTCTCGGCAAGACTCTTGAAGCGGCGCAAGGCTTGCCCGAGGAAGAGCTTGGGCGCCGGGCCGGCCAGCTTGAGGGCCGCGTCTCCCACCAAGCCCCCGGGTGGATCGAAACGGACGCGAAGGGTCGTTTCGGTGCCCCAATCGGCCGGACCGGGGCGAAAACTGACTTCGCCCTCGTTCGGAAACGCCGCCCCCGGCAACGACTCCCAGCGGACACGCTCGCCCGGCTGCTCTTCCACGATCCGGGTGTCCCATTCCCAGGTCTGACCCAGCGGACCATGCACCACCCAGTGCGCCTCATCCTCGCTCCGAACCGTCACTTCGCCAACGTGGCCCATCACCCGGTTCGGGGTCTCCGGTTGCCGCCAGAGCCGGTACAGCTCATCGGCCGGCGCGCCTATGGTCAGGGTGCGCTCGACCTCTGGAACCGTGGGCGTAGAGGCCGTCCCCTGGAGCTGCGCGCCGTCGCCCGGTCTGAATGCAAGCGCTTCGTGGAGGTGCCGTCCGGTAACCCCCTTGCACAGCAAGTCTCCGCCGGCCAGGGCGAGGACCAGGCCATCGCCCGAACCGCGCCGCAGCCCCGCCACCAGCAAGGCGCCGCCAAGCAAGGCAATGGGTAGCGAGTCGGTCTGCATCCCATTGCCATCGGCGGCGATCCCTGGGCCGTCGGCGCTGGCCTGCAATGCAGACGTCGAGTATTGGTTCGATTGAAACGACATTGCACTCACTCCGTCGTTAGGCTTTGAGCACGACCTTTTCGCAGCCCTCGAGCTTGTTCTTGAAAATGTGGTAGCCGTGGGAAGCTTGCTCCAGAGGCAGGGTGTGGGTGATGATGAAGGTCGGGTCGATGTCCCCGTTCTGGATGTGCTCCAGCAAGGGCTGCATGTAGCGCTGGACATGACACTGCCCGGACTTGATTGTTAGCGAGCGGTTCATCACCGCGCCCATCGGGAAGCGGTCGATGAAGCCGCCGTAGACCCCGATCACCGAGACGGTGCCCCCATTGCGGCAGGCCTTGATCGCCTCGCGCAGCGCCAGCGGCCGGTCCGTCTCCATTCGCGCCGCATGCATGGCCCGGTCGAAGGCGTACATCGGTCCATGCCCATGCGCTTCCATGCCGACCGCATCGATACAGGCGTCCGGGCCCGCGTCCGCCGGTCATCTCCTTCAACGCATCGAGGACGTCGACTTCTTCGTAATTGAGCGTCTCGGCGCCAGCCTTGTCGCGCGCCATCTGCAGCCGGTAGGGGAAGCGATCGATGGCGATGACCCGCTCGGCGCCGAGGAGGAACGCGCTGGCGATGGCGAACTGGCCGACCGGGTCCGCACCCCCAGACGGCGATGGTGTCGCCGGGCTGGATGTCGCACATCTCGGCACCCATGTAGCCGGTGGGCAGGATGTCGGAGAGGAAGAGCACCTGCTCGTCGGTCATGCCGTCCGGCACCTTGAGCGGTCCGACGTCGGCAAACGGCACCCGGGCGTATTCCGCTTGCCCGCCGGCGTAGCCCCCGGTCAGATGGGAGTAGCCAAAGACGCCGGCGATGGGATGGCCGAAGAGCTGCTCCGCCATCCAGCCGTTGGGGTTGGAGTTCTCGCAGACCGAGTACATCCCCTTCTGGCAGGCGAAGCAGACGCCGCAGGCAGATCGGGAAGGGCACCACCACCCGGTCACCGACTTTGAGCTTGGTGACGCTGGGGCCGACCTCGACGACCTCGCCCATGAACTCGTGACCCAGGATATCGCCCGGGACCATGGCCGGAATGTACGCCTGCAGCAGGTGTAGGTCGGAGCCGCAGATCGCCGTGGAGGTGATCTTGACGATGGCGTCCTGGGAATTGAGGATCTTCGGGTCGGGCACTTCCTCGACCTGGACGGTGTTCGGGCCTTTCCAACAGGTGGCTTTCATCGAATTCTCCTGGTGTGCTCAGTTTCTCGATGTCCTGGCATCCTGCCAGGACGACCGGCTGCACGATGTGTCGACACCTCCGTAGCCGAGACTTAGGCGGCGCTCGCCGCGGCAGGTGCTCCCGTGGGGATTTCGCGTGGCGGCTGCGCCGGGTTGGGACCGGGGATGATGCTGTCGTCGGAGTGCACGATTTCGCCCAGCTCGACGAGTTGCTTGAAGCGGCGCAGATCGTTGCCGATCTTGGTGCCGAGGGCGTCGGCTAAGGGCTGAGCGATCTTCTTGCCGAGCTCCCCGCCTGGCGGGCTGAAGCGGGCATCGAAGATGACTTGGGTACCCCGATTGCCGGGAGCCGTACGGAAGCGCACTACGCCTTCCGCGGTGACGCTCGCCCCGTCCGCGGTGCGCCACGAGATCTCCTCATTGGGCCGGCTGTCGGTGATCTGGGCATCCCACTCGAGGCTGAGTCCGGCAGGGGCTGAGAGGCGCCAATGGGACTGCCGGTCCCCGGTGATCTGGACGGAGGCGGCATCACTCATGAAGCGAGGCAGACTCTGGAAGCCATCCCAGTACCCAAAGACCTCGTTGATGGGGGCCTGCACCGTGACGGCGGCCGTGGCATGGACGTCGCGGGCTTGCATGGCCTGATACGGCGCATTCGGTTCCGCAGTCATCCGGGTGCTGGCCAACAGATCGGCGGCGGTAATGCCCAGAACGGCCAGAGTCGCGGTGGCGACACGATCTTTATCGGTGCGGGGGGAGTCCATAGCGGAACGCGAGCAAGCGCCAGGTCCATGGCATCCCCTCCGACTCGGCTCCACAACCAGGGCGTGGGTTTGGCCTGAGCCAGGATGCCGAACGCCGCTGGCGATCTCGCGCGCCCCCACCAGCCGCATCACCCGCTGATCCTCCTCGTCCCCGGGCAGTCCGATCAGCTGCGCGACCTGGCGGGGAGCGGCCACTTGAGCCAGCCCCAGACCCAGGCTGAACCACCCCAGGGCCTTGGCCATCTGCGCAATGTCTCCCGTGCCCAACCCGGGCGAGGCACCGTTGGTTCCCGATCCCCCGTTCTCAGACCACTCCCGGTAACCGAAATCTGCGCGACCGGCGGTGCCCCAGCTGGAGTCGTGCCGGTTCGGTGTCGCGGCCATGACGCTCCTTCTTCCGTGTCTATGGCGGCCGTTAGGGACACCAGCCAACTCTGAGTCCGCGGCCGCGCATTCGTCTCGTCAAACGCGCGCAGATTGCGTGCCAAAAATGCTTGTCCGCCCCGGTGCGGGCGACATTTCCTTCACATGGATGAGGAGTCGTCATCACAAAGGAGGAGGACGACTCATCCCCACGGCTCGCGCCGTTCCGTCGTAGCGATGAAGCAAAAATTGTGAGAACGGGCAGCGGTGAAAAAGGAGACTCGTGTCAAAGCCCCAAGGAGCCGGTAATTGGCCACGCGGGTTAAAGCTTGTTATGGTCGAGGTGGGCTTGGCGGATAGAACGAGCAGCTCCCTCCCGCAAGCCCAATCCGACAACGGGAGTGATGAGGAATGAGCCTTTGTCGCCCCCTTTTGGGCCTCATTCGAGAAGATGCCCTAGCGTCCATCACCACTTGGGCAAGGTCTTCAACGCCCTGCGCTGAGTCGTGTGCTGGAGCCTTGAGGCGGCTGCTGCCGACCAAGTTCCCCCGTAGAAGGCGGTCTCTCAGCAAACCCGCGTCAGGCTTGCTGCCGGCGTCTTCGAGAGGATGGCGCACGATCTGCGCGGCAAACGGAGGGCGCATGCCGCAGCCGCGGGCCGTCATCTTCGATAGCCGCACCGTCCAGTCCGCGCCGGAGAGCGGGGCAGGAGCGGGGTACGACGGGCACAAGCGGTGCCACGGGCGCAAGACCCATTTAATCCGAGAGGGCGGCCCGTGCTCGCCCTGCGCATGATGCTGCACCTCCAGCAGCATGCTCCGCCGCGTCTGCTGAGTCCATTGCTACGACAAGAGCGTTGTCCCTGGACCGAGCGCGCCCGCCGATGCCGGTCGCCGAGTTCACGTGCCATTCGGCATGAAACATGCGACGAATGCTCGCTCGCAGGTGCTGCTGCGACGATCCCGGCTGGTAGTGAAATCATCGGGGAGAGCCGCCCGATGTCCCGCACTTCAGAAAGACCGATCGCATGACGATTCGACTCCTGATAGCCGACGATCACCATCTCGTCCGTGAGGGGTTGCGTGCGCTTATCGTCATGCATCCGGAATTCGAGGTCGTTGGTGAGGCTAGTACAGGCTGCGAGGCCGTCCGTCTCGCGAGGAGATTGCGGCCAGACATCGTGCTGATGGACCTGATTATGCCTGAGTTGGACGGGATCGCAGCGACCGCCCGCATTCGCGACGAAATGCCCGAGGTCCAGGTGCTCGTTTTGACCGGCGTCGATGAGCCGCGGGGTATCGCCGGGACAGTGCGAGCCGGAGCGATCGGCTACCTCCTCAAGGACATTGACGCCAACGAGCTTTATCACGCCATCAAAGCCGCCGCCCAGGGGCATGTGCAGCTGTCGCCGCACGCGGCGACGTGGCTCATGCGCGAGGTACGCGCTTCGGAGCGGCCGGAGGCGCTGACTGAGCGCGAGACCGAAGTCTTACAGCTGCTGGCGCGCGGGTTGGCAAACAAGGAGATCGCTCGAGATCTCGGGATCGGCGAAACCACGGTCAAAAGTCACATCAGGCACATCTTGTCTAAGTTGGGGGTCAATAGCCGCACCCAGGCGGCACTCGAGGCATCACGTCGTGGGCTGTTCCAGGTGGCGAGTCTCGAGACTGCTACCGCGCCAGCCTCGACGGCTGAACCCCTGATCGATAGTGCCGGTAGGCTCAAGTAGGGAGCAATCAGTGTGCTGTCAGATCTCGGTAATGACGCGGTCCTTGGGAACATTCAGCGTCACGGTATCGTCAGAGACGCTCTGAATCATGTCGGGCGTCACGTAGTAATCGGTTTCGATCCAGCCCCGGCCGTCGATTTTGACGAAGCCGAGACGGAGCAGGTGGCTAAAAAAAGGTTCGCGCACGTGCGGCTCGGGGCCGTCGAGGAAGGCTTCCCGCAAGCCGAGACGCTATTGGAGGACGATGGGGCTCGCTGTCACCGCTTCCGGATCGCCAAACTGGACCTTCTCGACCTTTCCTAACGCCTCGCCATTCCCGTCGACGACCCGCATCCCCTTGTGGACATGAGCAAGAATCTGGATTTCTGGTGGATTGTTGATGTAGAGGTCGAGGTCCGCGAGTGCTATTTCGGTCTGGCCGATTCGACCCTCGCTATGGTCCGTGCTGCGCTGGTCTGTCATTCCTCATCTGAATCTGCCAAATTTTGTCTCGCGATCTATCCACCGAAGGACCAGCCGGCTCCGATTGCTTCCAATATCACGAGAGGTACTTGCAGCATTCGGACGAATCGGGTTGGGCACCATGCCCCATCGCGGGTTGTGCCACTACGCCTTGGCGTGAAACGACTCTGAGTCGAACTGCAATACCGCAAAAGGCGCTTTGTGTCCTGCTGTACACACTCAACGCATGCGCTCACCCCTTCGAAAAGGTGCGCATCGGCGGCAGTCGGTGGTACGCGATGAAACTAACCAAGCTACTGCCGGACGTGGCCAGCAGGCTGACTATCGATTGGGACGAAGCGACCTGGTATGCCGGGTTTACCAGTCTTGAGGTCTCTCGCGGTTGAACGGTTGCATCGAGGTCCGTGTTGATTCAGTAGAGCGGCGCGGCGTCGAGGTCGAAGTAGATCCAGTAGGGCCAGAACGCCGGGAACTCGGAAAAGGGTTGCAGCCAGCGGGAGTGGCGCTCGGGAGCCGTATCCAGGATGCGGAAGTGCAGCGTCTCCTCTTCGCGCACCAGGCGAGACGAAAGCTCGGCGCCCGGCGTCAGATCGAAGGGGCGGCGGCAGCAGGCTTCGTCCTGGCCGAGCACGGTCGGCCCGAACATGATCGCCACCCGGCGCGGGTGATGCTTGTCGACCGGGACCATGCGCAGCTCCATCGGGAAATGGGCGGTGATGCGGTCGCCGGGTTGCCACTCGCGCTCGATAGTCGCCCAATCGCCGGCCACACTGTCGACCGCAAACGGTGCGTCGTTGAGGCGCAGGCCGAATCCTTCGCACCAGCTGGGGACGCGCAGGCGGAGGCGGAAGCGGAGCGGGCGTTCCACGTGCACGGTAAGGTCAGTCGTCTCCGCCGCGGGGTAGCTGGTCTCCTGGCGCAGGCGGACAGTCTGCCCGTCCTGCTCCCACGTGACCTCCGAGGGAACGAACAGGTTGACGGAGAGCCCGGCAGGGTCGTGAAAATAGATGACGTTGTGGTAGTCGGCGACCGTCTGCAGGTAGGTGCCGGAGCAACAGGGCCACTCGTACCAGTAGTGCTGCTTGATCCCGCTGGAGATGCGGTAGTCGCCGTAGTAGTAGGTCTTGCCATCCGGCTCCGTCGGCAGCGCCGCGCCGATCCCGTTGTAGAGCAGGGTTTCGATCCAGTCGCCGAAGCGAGCCTCACCGGTGAACCCCATCAGGTAGCGTGACAGCTTGAAGGCGGCCCAGGTGCCGCAGGGGATTTCGGCGTGACCGGCGTAAAGCTCCAGGGACCGCCCCAGTTGCCCGTCCAGCCCCATGAACCGCTCGTCGGGGCCATAGCCACCAGTGGCGTAGCACTGAGTCCGCTGCAGGAAATCGTAGGCATTGACGCAGATATTGAGATACCGGGGGTCACCATGGACGGCGTAGACCATGGCCGCGCTACTGAACGTGTTGACGTGGCTGTAGGCGTGGACCGGGACAACATCGGTCAGTTCGCAGGTTTCCGCAAACTGCCCCCAGTAGTCCTCGTAGCGCCAGACGTCGGCAAACTCCTTGAAGAGCGGGTTGCCCGTGAGCAGGTAGGCGCGGTAGAGATTTTCCGGCAGGGTGTACCATTCATGGGACTCTACCGGACCGGCCCCCCAGAAGTCGTACTCATCGGCCAGGCGGCGCGTGCGATCGAAGGTGCGGGAGGCCCAGTCCGTCGTCGCCTCCATCGTGGCCAACGCGTCGTCGTAGCCGGCGTAGCGCTGGAGATCGACCAAACCGCAGACGAGTTTTTCCCACGCGTATGGCCACATCTTGGCGTCGCCGTCGGGTCCGATCGTCTCCCGCCACCCCTCGAACAGGGTGATGGCCTTGTCGCGCAGCGCGTCGTCGCCTGTTGCGTGGCTGAGACGGGACATACCGCTGAGGAGTTGGCCGAAGATGACCGCGCTGGTTTTTGAGCACCAGCCGCGCATGTCGTTGCCTGGCGCCGGCAAACCAGCCTCGCGGCGGAACCCCTTGAGGATGTCGTCGTTCGGCACCCCGAAATAGACCTCGCGCGCACGCAGCATTTGATCCCGGAAGGGGCTGGGAAGGAGGGTGACACCGTCGTAGTCGAAGGTGTTCATGATGGGCGTAACAGCGGTCCGTGCCACGGTCGGGTCTTGGTCCGTTGTTGTCGATTCGCGCCGTTCGCTTGAAGCGGTCATCGTGATCTCCCGCTATTACGGCCAAAGATCTCTTGCCGGTTGATGGTTCTCGAAACCGAGCACGATATGGTAGAGGCAACGTAGGCGTCGCCTCGACACGCGCACGGCGGGGGTAAACGTTAGAAAGGTAGTTCGCGGCATTCCCCTCCCGATCATCGTCATCGTCTCTTCAAGACCGCCAAGTTGAGGCGGCCGCGGCTGCCGAGGTAGGCGTCGATCACCTCGCGGTCGTTGAGCAGTTCATGACCGGTCCCCTCCATTCGGTTCTGGCCCATGTCGAGGACGTAACCATAGTCCGACATGGCCAGGCATTGGCGCGCCTTCTGCTCGACCATCAGGATGGAGACGCCCTCGGCGTTGATCGCCTTGACCTTGGCGAAGACTTCGTCGACGACGGCCGGAGCGAGTCCGGCCGACGGCTCGTCAAGGATCAGCAGTTGGGGATCGGCGATCAAGGCGCGGCCGATGCCCAGCATCTGGCGCTGGCCGCCGGAGAGGGTGGCGGCCCGTTTCGGCAACGCCGGCTCGAGGGCGGGGAAGGTGTGCAGCACCCGTTGCAGCCGGTTCGCGAAGTGCCCTCCTGAGACGTCGGCGCCAATTTCGAGGTTCTCGCGCACGGACATATCGGGGAAGACGTTGGCGAGCTGCGGCACCATGTTCAGCCCCAGCTTCGTAATGGCGTGGGGGCGCAAACCGACCAGGTTGTGTCGCGCGCCGTCTCGAGCGCAAAAGCCGACCTCGCCGCCGCGCGGAGGCACCAACCCGTAGATGGTCTTCAGCAGGGTCGATTTGCCGCAGCCGTTGGGCCCGATCACGGCGACGATGGCGCCGGTGGGAACGTCGATCGAAACGCCGTGCAGCACGTTTTCGTCGCCGTAGCCGCTCACGAGGCCGCGCGCCGAAAGGATGAGATCGCGCCCGTTCATGCTTTGGCCGTCACTGCTCACGAGGCCGCGCACCGAAAGGATGGGATCAGGCGGTTCATACTTTGGCCGTCGCTGCCGCGCCGTCAACCGGCGTCCCAGCGTGCGTTCCGAGATAGGCTTCGATCACCCGCTCGTTGCGTTGAATCTCTTCCGGAAGACCCTCGGCAATGACCGCGCCCTCGTCCATGACGACAATGCGGTCGCTGATGGCCATGACCGCCTCCATGTCGTGCTCGATGACGAGGATGGTCGTGCCGCGGGTCGCCCGCAGGTCGATGATGTGCTCCAGCAGCTGGATCGCCAGCGTCGGCGCGACCCCGGCCATCGGTTCGTCGAGGAGGACCATTCGTGGTCGGGTCATCAAGGCGCGGCCGAACTCCAGTAGCTTGCGCTGACCGCCGGAGAGCGTGCCAGCGTAGTCACCGGCAAGGCGACTGAGGCGGACCAGCTCGAGCAGCTCGCGCGCCTGCTCCCGAATCTCGCGCTCACGCCGCGCGAGACGCCTTGGTCTGTAGAGCGCCGCTCCCAGCCCCTCCCCCGGCTGCTCCATGCCGGCCAGCATCATGTTGTCCAGCACCGTCATGCGGGTCAGCACCCGCGGGATTTGGAAGGTGCGCACCAGGCCGACCGCGGCCAGTGCATGGGGCGGCCGGCCGTCGCACCGCCAGCCGTCGAAATGGATCGTGCCCCGCTCCGGGCGAAGAAATCCGGAGATGAGATTGAACATCGTCGTCTTGCCGGCGCCGTTGGGACCGATGAGCCCGGTGATCGAGCTGGGCGCGACGTCGAACGACGCCTCGTTGACAGCGACGACCCCACCGAACCGCTTGCTGACCCCTTCCACCGACAGGATCGGCTCCGCCGTCATTGGAGTAACAACTCCCGGCGATTGCCCAGGAGCCCCTGGGGACGGATCGCCATGAGGAGGATCAACAACAGCCCGACGAGGATCAGGCGCAGGTACGCGCGATCCCCGGAATCGATAAGCGACAGCGGATAGAAGTTGAGGAAGCGGGTACCGGAGTAGAGCAGCCCGAAGAGGAGGGCGCCGACCGGAATGGCCCAGATGCGAGTCGTGCCGCCGAGGATCAGGATCAGGTATGCGTAGAAGGTAAAGGTCGGCTGGTAGTCATCCGGCGTGATGATGCCGATCTGCCAAGCGAGGAGGAGACCGGCCAGACCCCCGAGCAGGGCGCCCAGGATCAGCACCTGGAGTTTGGCGCGAAAGACGTTTTTGCCGACGGCGGCGGCCGCATCTTCGTCCTCGCGGATGGCGCGCATCATCCGCCCCCAGGGCGAGCGGACCATCAGCCAGAAGATGACCAGCAGAATCAGCGCGATCACCCAGACGATGAGCAGCATGGCAAAGTCGCGGCTGGCGGCAGGAGCGAGAACGGAGTTTCGCTTCAGGGCATCGACGATGGGCCGCAGCAAGGCTTCCCACGATTGGTTGTACTGCGCGAGCTGGCTCGGCCCGAGCATGCCTATGGAGCCGATCGGGCCGCCAGTGAGGCCCTGCATATTGAGCGCCAGGTAGCGCACGATTTCGCCGCCGGCGACGGTCGCAATCGCCAGGTAGTCGGCGCGCAGCCGCAAGGAGGGGATGCCGAGCACGAGGCTGAAGAGGACGGCGACCAGCAATCCACTGAGGGCCGCCACCGGCATGGGGACGTTGAGGTGGATGATCAGGATGGCCATCGTGTATGCGGCCAACGCCGCGAAGGCGACGTGGCCGAAGTTCGGCAGACCGGCCAGCGCGTACTGGAGGTAGAGTCCGAGGGCGAAGATCGTGTAGATGCCGGCGATCACCGCCACGAAGATCCAGAAGGGGAGATTGAAGATCTCCATCAAAGCACCCGCGCCTGGCCGAAGAGGCCTTGCGGCCGGTAGAGCAGGAGCAGGATCAGGACGACGAAAGCCAGCACGGGTTTGTATTTGGAGTCGAGTCCGCCGAACAGCGCATCCCAGGTCGACAACTCCATCGCGAGACCGAGCGCCAGACCGGCGACGAGCGCCCCGTAGGCGCTGCCAATGCCGCCCAACACCACCGCGGTGAAGATCAGGAACAGCGGCCCCAAGCCCATGTTGGGATCGAACGTGCCCTGGCTCAGACCGAGCATCACCCCGGCCAATCCGGCCAGGCCACCGGCCAGGATCCAGACGTAGACGCCAATACGCTCGACGTCGATCCCGGAGACGGACGCCAGATCCCGATTGTCGGCCACCGCCCGCATTTGCTTGCCGATTCGCGTGCGGGCCAAGAAGAGCGCCACCAGCGGCGCCACGACGAACGCCACCGCCACCGCGACCGCTTGGCCCGGTGAGAGGCGGACGACCCCGACGGTGATGACCTCGGACTGGTCCACGTTGAACTGGCGGATCTCGGAGCCGGCGACGATGAAGATCACGTTGCGGATCAGCAGGCCGAGACCGACGCTGACAAGCGCGAGGGCCACCGTGCCGCGTCCGCGCAAGGGACGAAACAGCCCGAAATGGGCGGCAACACCAAAGAGGGCGACGACGCCTAGCGCACCCAGAGCCGCTGCCAGCAGGTTCTGGCCGAGCACAACGTTGACGACATAGGCGGCGTAGGCTCCGATCGTCAGGAAGTCGCCATGCGCGAAGTTGGCGATGCGCTGGATGCCAAAGATCAGCGTCGCGCCGACGCCGGCCAAGGCCAGGATCGCACCGGTGATCAACCCGTTGACGAACAACTGGGCAAGCCGGGCACTGTCGGCTTGCGGCACGAAAACGGCCAAAATCAGAACGAGCGCGATCGCGAGCGCGGTGAACGCGCCGGCGACGAGCCACTTGCTGGTCGGCTGGGACTCGGGTGAAAGTGCAGAAATCCGCACACGCGCCTCACGTGGTTCGGCGATCTCGGACCGGAAAAAGGTGTCAGGTTGAATGAAACGAAGGATCTCGGCTCATCATTGCGGATTCGTGCGCAGGAGCCGAGATCCTTCGCCTACAGCTCAGGATGACACCTTGCCGGCAGCGCGACTACGCCTTCGAACTCGATCGTCTCCACGATCTCGCCCGTGCCATCCGCCCCCAATTGCCAGACATCGTAGGCGGTTGCGGTCACCCGGCCCTGGTCGTTGAAGAGGAGGGGGCCGGTCGCGCCGTTGAAGTGGATGTCTTCCCCAGCCAGGAGCGCCTGCACCGCCTGATCGATCTCGAGGAACGTGTAGGCGTCTCCGGGCGGGTTGGTGACGGCCACCACCTGCTCACTGATCGCAACCGGATCGTTCGATTGCGCCGCGACCGCCGCCAGGAATGAGATGAAGACGCTGTCGAACGCTTCCGCGGTGAACGCCTGGAAGTCGATGTTGGGGTCGCCTTCCGTCTCGAAGAGCTCCTGATAGTCGGGGAACGAGCTTCCGGCCGAGGCGTTGGCCTGGACAGTGCGCATGCCGAGGGTGCTCCCCTCGGGAACCTGGTCACCGCAGTTGTAGAGCGTGTCGCCGCCGAACGTTCGGGCCGGGTCCCATGCTCCGGTGCGTGTCAATGGTCCGGCCAACGTGCCGAACTGCGGGCAGAAATCGATGATCAGCCAACCTGCCGGCTCGCCGGAAGCGAGTTGCTGCGCCTCGGTGTCGAACGTCGGTTGGTCGGGGTTGATCGTGATGTACTGGCCAATCGTGCCGCCGCCCGCTTCCCAGGCCTGGCGGAAGATGTCGCCCAGGCCGGTGCCGTATGCGTCGTTGCGCACCGCCACGTTGACGGTGCTGTCGGCGCCGAGTGCCTCGGCCATCAATTGCGCGAGCACGCGCCCTTGCAAGTCGTCCGCCGCCACCGGCTGCCAGAGGAGCGTCGGTCCGTCGCCATTCAGCTCTGTCAGTGCAGGGTTGGTACCCCCCGTGAACATGAGAACGTTGTTCGGAATGACCACCGCCTGCGCCGCGGCGCTGGTGACCGCGCTGAACAGGTCGCCGATGATGACCTGCACCTGATCGACGGTGACGAGCTTGGTCGCCGCTTCGACGCCGCGCTGAGCATTACCCTCGCTGTCCTGGGAGTCGGCCAGGACGGCCGAAAGGCGATCCCCCAATCCGGCTTCCGCCAGTTTCGCATTGAGGTGGCCGAGGCCGAGCACGACGGCCTGGTTCCAGGCCTGCCCGCTGGCGGCGGCATCGCCCGTCAGCCCAACCAGGACGCCATACTCGAGGTTGAGCGTGAAATCTTCTTGCGCGGCGACACGGCCGGCCGGACCCCGGCTGGCGAGAGCGGTGAGGCCAAGCCCCCCAGCGGCCCCGATCACCCGGCGACGACTCCAGCGAACGTGTTGCGATGTCACAGCCAGCCTCCTTTCGCCTGCTCACCAACCAGAATTCGCCTCTAACATGCCGAGACTCGGACGGTCGATCGCTCGTTTCCGTCCGCACGACCCGCGTCGGATCACCGATCACCAAGACCAGGCCGCATCGAAATCGTCAGCACCGAGACATGATAACGGGTTTCAAGCGGCGTGAGGGGCACAATCGTGCACGTGATCACTCGGCCCCCGGCCGGCCAACGGCAATTCGATTTCCAGGTCATGGACCAGCATGTTCCGGGGCGTGTCACCCCGTACATGTGTGCACGCACAAATGGTGGATCCACGGCTGGGAAAGGCTACGCCAACGTGGCCGCCTGCGTGAGGGCCGCCGCGAACCCCGGCAGGGATCGTTCGCAGGTCTCCTCGGTCGCCGTCAGGCAGATGCGGAAAAACCCGGGTGTCTCGAACATTGCCCCCGGCATCACCAGGATTCCCTGCTCGACCAGCAGGTGCGCGAAGGCCTCGTCATCCGCGATGGGGGAGCGCGGGAAGAGGTAAAACGTGCCCTCGGGACGGTGGACCCGGTACCCCATCCGCGTCAGCGCCTCGACCATCAGGTCGCGCCGCCGCTCCAGGCGCGCCACGTCGAACGCCTGCTGCTCCAGCTCCGGCAAGGCGTACTGCATGACGGCGTTGGGGAAGGCCCAGCCGACGGCGATCTGCAGGTCGTGCACGGCTTGGCGCAGCGCTTCCCGGTTCGGGAGTGCTGGTGGGAGCGCCAGGTAGCCGAGGCGCTGCCCCGGCGCGAGGAGCGTCTTGCCGTAGCTGTAGGCTACCAGGGTGTGGGGGTAGAACTCGGCCGGGGTGCGGAACCGCACACCACTGAAGACGATCCGGTTGTAGGGCTCATCCGAGAGGAGGAAGATGCGCCGCCCGTGGCGGACGCGACGCCTCCTCCAGCACGGTGGCCAGGCGCTCGAGCGTCTCCGGGCCGTAGACCCGCCCGGTCGGGTTGTTCGGGGAATTGACGATCACGATCCGCGTGCGCGGGGTGATCGCGGTGGCGATAGCGTCGATATCGAGATCAAGCGTCTCCGCATCGATGCCCACCTTCACCGGCACGAGACCGGCCTCGACGGCGAGCGCTTCGTAGGCAAACCAGGGCGGCAGGCTGTAGATGACCTCGTCGCCCGGATCAGCGACGGCCTTCATCCCCACGGCGAGGGCGGCGAACCCGCCGGTGGTGAGCAATATGTCGTCCGGCTCGAAGGGGAGCCCGGTCAGCCGCCCGAGCGCTACGGCAGCGGCTTCCTGTGCCGCCGGCTCATACATCGTGTAGGCAAACCACCCCTCGTGCTGCGGCGTGACGGCCGTGCGCAGGGCGGAGACATACCGCTCCGGCGGCATCTCGCGTGGGTCACCGAAGGTGAAGTCGAGCATGCCGGGCTGGTCTCGAAGCGTGTAATAGTCGATGTCGGCGAGATACCCCGAGAGGATGCGGGAGACCGCGCGCGACACCGCCGCGCCGCGCGCCGAGACGGTTTGATCCGACACCTGCACGGACATGAAATGCTCCTCCTGCTCTGCCCCCCGGTCATGACGCTCGTGGTCACGCCGCACTATACCGGGAGTCGATCACCGGGGAGACGGGCTGGCTCCACTCCCGCTAAGACCTCGCTCGCTGCTCGCTGGGGTTAAAACGCACGTTTGGAAGCGTATTGCAAAACTCTTGGGGCTCGTCGGGAGCCAGACGGGTGTTGGTGGCCTCATCCCCCTTGCGCCGTCTGCCGAGCAATTACCACGGGCTCGGGGAGTGTCTCAATCCCAACGACCCGGACAGCGAGGACCGCGACTGGATGCGGCACGTCTGGGCGGGCATCGTCCAGGGGGCCTTGCGACTCCATTTGGAGTGGCAAGATCACCCGGCCGCCGGTGTAGACCGCAATCGCCTGCGAGCAGATCGTTTGCGAAGCGACACGACCGTCTCACGAGATCATGCTCGAATACGGCTGCCCATGATGCCGAACCCACGTGCTGTCGTGATTCGTTTCGCGTTGTCAAGGTGTACACTGCGCCAAGGCGGAAGTCATCACAGCGAGCATATGCAGGTCGCGCTTTCGGGTCACTCACCTCGTCGTCAGCGGAGCGGAAGCACGGCCTCGATCGTTCCCGTGACGCCCGGATTCTCGTGGCGGTGCGCCCGTGGACACCGACGAGCACCTGGCTCGCCGGGGACGGTGCGCCACCGTCATTCGGGAAGGATGTCCGATGGCCTCGACTGCCCCTGTCGATATCCAGACCCCTCGGCTCATCACCGGGGATGTCCATCGCTCCGAGATCGTCGTGCATGGCGACGACCTCAAAGGGGTGCGGCTGTACTTTCGTCTGGCCGCCGCGATTCGAGCGCTGGCCATGGTCCTGCTGGCACTTTTCGTTATCTGGATATCCAACCTGCTCTTTGATCGGCAATGGGACTCCGGCCAGACGCGCGTCCTGTTGATAGCGGTTCTGGTCGTGGCGGCTGTGTTCTACCTATTGGCAGAGTTGCGATTGCGAAGCTACCGTCTCGACCTCACCTCCGATGCCGTCACTTTCGACTATGGACGTAAGCGCTCGTACGTCCCCCGCGAGCACATTCAACTCTTCGATACCGAATCGTCGATCCTGCTGCGGATCTTCCGCCTCAGACGATGCAATCTGCACACCGGGGGAGGAATGGTTGTCGTTTCGCCAGTGCCAGCCCGGGTCGCGGCCGCGATCGAGCGATTGATCTACGAGCAGCCCGCGATGATGCGTGCTGACCAAACAGATGCCAACTCGTGACGGATCGGCCAGCGTTACTCGAACGCTGAGCAGAAAGCGCCGGCTGCACCCGCTGGCGATCCTCTTCCCGTTCAACAGCTTCTCCAGGCCACCGCTTCTTGGCCAAAGCATTCGGATCCCCAGGTGGGTCGGTCTTTCGATCCTCTTCGTGGTGTCCCTGATCGTCGACTATTACTCAGTCGACGTGTCGGTGCAGGACGATGGCAGCGTCCTTGTCCAGAACGACGACTTCACCTGGGTGCACATGTCGGTCCTGATCATCGCGAATCGGAACCGTCGCTACCCTCCTCCTCGTCCGGTGGTGGTCGTTCCGGTGGTGGATCGAAGACAACGCAATTTGGACCAGCGGCGGTATCTTCAACCAGTGGCGGCGGCGAGTAACGTTCGATCACATCGTGACGATCGACCGCTCGTCCACACCGGTGCGGCGTGTCTTCGGTGTCTCCAGGATCGCGATGGAGACGACAGCTGTCGACCAATCGGCGCCAGATGTCCTATTTGGCTACCTGTCGAACAAGAACGCAAACCTCCTCGAGGACCTGCTGATCACGAAGCTCGTGTTCGACGGCGAGGACAACGAGGCAAGACGGTTCGATCCGCTCAGCGTCGATCAGCTCGGGTGGTGGGATCTACTCCTTGCCGGAGCGACGACACTCCAGATCGGTCGCGCCTTGGTGCTCCTGTACGCCGCAATCCTATTCTTTCAGGCACAGCTCGCTCCCTCGCTGGTCATCGAGTTCGACAGCACGGAGAGCACGGTGATCGGATTCTCACCTGCTCTCTTCGTGATCGTCCCAGTCCTCGGCATCGTCGTCGTCCTCTGGCTCGTGTCAACCGTGTATTTTGTGGTGTCGTTCGCCCGTTTCAGGCTCGGCAAGCATGAGGACTGGCTGATCCTCGAAACCGGCGTCATTCGCCGGTCTCGACGACTGATCAAGGCCGGCGCCATCCAGGGGTTGGAGATCTCCCGATCGCCGCTCCAGCGGTACTTCAGGAGCAAGCGGGCAATGCTGCGGATGCGCCTGCCGGCGTACGGCTCCCCGCCGATCCACGCCATGGTGCTCCATCCGGCCGTTACCGATGCGACCCTCCCTTCCCTCACCAGTCAGATCGCGGGGATGGATCTGGCAACGAGCGAGGCGATGTGTGGAAAAGGGGTTCACCCTTTGGCGGCCGGGTGTCGCAACGCGTATGTCACCTACTGGCCTAAACGGATCGCCGCAGGTTCCGCGGTGTTGCTGGCGTTGCTGCTGACCCTTCAGCCGCAGCTGTGGTGGTGGGCGCTCCTCCCCTTGATCCTGGCGGTGCCGTTCGCGATCTCGGGGTGGCTCGCGTGGAGGAGTGGCGGCTGGTACGCCGGGAACGGCGAATGGCTGCTCCTGCAGCGAGGGGGGTTCACCCATACGTCAACTGCCGCGAGAATCGATCAGATTCGGTACGTCCGCTGGTCACAAGGATTGTTCTCGCGTGCCAACGCGACCCTCTCACTTGCCATCTCGGTTGCCACAAGCGGAGGGGCAGGCCTGCTCAGCGATTTTCTCGCCATCCTCAACCAGCCAGTCGATCCCTCGCTCGTTCGAATCCGCGCCGTGGCCGCCACGGACGCCGAGAAAATCGCGATCGCGAGCGGATTCGAGCGATCGCTGCCCCCAGAACTGATCTCGGGGTGATTGAACACGGCCCGCCCGCGTGCCTGTCTTCGCCCGCACACTGCACGGCGGGGGGATTTTGCTCGCCATCGGCCTGGCGGCTACGCTCGATCGCGCTGGGCATCGGCACGTTTCTGGGCGCGGTGGCTGGCTACTTCAGTGGACCGCTCGACGCGGCGCTGATGCGGCTTACCGACGCCTTTCTCTGCTTCCCCCGGGCTGTTCGTCCTGATCGTGCTCGGCACCTTGATTCGCTCGACCGATTTGCGCGTGCTGCAGGGAAGCATCGCGCTCATCGCGCTGGTGGTCGGCATCCTCTCCTGGATGGAACTGGCGCGCCTGGTGCGGGCGACCTTCCTCAGCCTGAAGGAGAAGGAGTTCGTGGAGGCCGCACGGGCAGCTGGCAGCGGCAATGCGCGCATCATGCTCCGCCATGTGCTGCCGGGTGCAGTCGGACCGATCGTCGTCCAGGCCAGCCTGCTGGTAGCCGCCACGATCATCACCGAGTCGGGGCTGAGCTACCTGGGCAATGGGGTGCAGCCGCCGACGGCAACCTGGGGCAATCTGCTGCGTGACGCGCAACCGCCACATGCAGCAAATCCCGGTCTTCGCCATCGCCCCCGGCATGATGATCTTCCTTACGGTGATGAGCATCAACTTCGTCGGCAACGGCTTGCGGGATGCACTCGATCCATACGGGCGAAGGTGAGACGGGTGGGGTGATAGGGTCATGGGGTGATATGAGGTTGCCGGTGAAGGTCGAGCTCGGGTCTCCAAGCTTGATAGGCCTGGGGGAAGAGAGGTGGTTGGGATGAAGGAAGAGCATCCTGTCACCCCATCACCCAATGACCCTATCACCCTTCGGAAGGATTACGGCTCGTATAGCTTCTGGCTCGAGAACTCGGGTGACGACCTCACTCCACGACCAGCGCTCGACGGTTCGACCGAGGTCGACGTCGCGATTCTCGGGGCGGGGTTCACCGGGCTCTGGACGGCCTACTGCCTGCTGCGCCGCGACCCCTCGCTGAGCGTGCTGGTGGTGGAGCGGGAGATCGCCGGCTTCGGGGCGTCGGGGCGCAACGGCGGCTGGTGCGTGGCGGACTTTCCAGTGAGTCCGTCCGTGATGGTCAAGCGCTATGGCCGGGAGGCGGCGCGCGTGGTCTCGCTGGCGATGATCGACTCGGTCGACGACATCGGGCGGGTAACTGAGGAAGAAGGGATCGACGCCCATTACGCGCGTGGCGGTGCGTTGGTCGTCGCCCGCGCCGAGTACGACCTGCCGAAAATCGAGGAAATGTGGGAGGAGTACCGCTCGATCGGGCTGGAGGACCACGTCGAACTCCTTGACGCTAGCCAGACTGTCGAGCGGATGCGGGTCGCGAACGCGGTTGGCTCCTTCTGGATGCGTGAAGGCGCCGCGATCCAACCGGCGCGCCTGGCGCGAGGTTTGGCGCGGGCTGTCGAACGTCGCGGCGGCCGCATCGTCGAACAGACGACAGTTCAGGACTACGCCGGCGGCGAGCCGCCGCGGTTGATCACCGACCGGGGTGAGGTGCGAGCGCGGCGGGCGATCGTCCTCGCCGGCGAGGCGTATCTGTCCCGACTACCGAAGCTGCGCCGGCACGTCATCCCGATGACCTCGCACATGGTGATCACCGAGCCGCTTCCGCCGGAGATCTGGGAGCAGATCGGATGGGAGCACCGGGACGTGGCGATCGGGTTTGGCTCCACCGCCGGCTATCTCAACCACACCGCCGACGGGCGCATCGCCTTCGGGGCCTACCGCGCCCGTTATCCCTATGGCTCCCGCATCAGCGACGACCTCGACCGCATGGAAGATATCTTCGCTCACGCTCGCGACGCGGCTCGGGTCTGGTTCCCGATGCTCCAGAACGTGAAATTCACGCATTCCTGGGGTGGCGTATTCGGCGTACCGCGCGACCGCATGCCGACGATGGGGTTCAACCCCCGCACCGGCGTGGCACTGGCGTTTGGCTATAGCGGAGAAGGCGTTGCCACCGCGAACCTGAGCGGCCGCGTGCTCACCGACCTTTTGACCGGAACCGACTCCGAGTTGACTCGCCTCCCGATGACCTCGCACCAACCGGTGCCCTGGGAGCCGGAGCCGTTGCGTTCGATCGGCGTCAATCTGGTGCGCCGCTCTCGCGCCAAGGAGATAGAGCAGGTCGAGCGCACCGGCGAGTACCCGTTCGGTCCTTGCCCAACGCTTCTACGGCGACCCGACGAAGTGGCCACGGATTTTGGAGGCCAACCGGGATCAAATCCTCAACCCCGACCGGATCTTTCCAGGGCAGACTTTGCGCATTCCACAGTAGCGCCTCCCGCCTATGAATCGGCGGTGGAAAACGGCTAGACAGCGCGAGCTCCGAGGCGTAAAATGTTTGCGGGGTACCCTCCCTCTTTTCCCGATTGAAGTGAAAGGAGGCCACCCGTAGCACGTAGGCTCAATACTTCGAAACGCGGATGTGAACCCTCCAATCAGAGGGTGTGACCTTCTCCTCTGACAAAGGAAAGGCACGATGTGAGCCGAAGGGCGGGATGAGAGACTCTCGCCCTTCGGTTGTGCATGCTCTGTTGAGACGGCGAGACAGCAAGACGGCAAGAATGAGCATAGTCGAGGAGCAGAATCGTCCCCCCTTCTCCCCCTTGAGCGAAGCAACCCTCCTCAGCCGGAGGCGCCCCCTCAGCGCAGCTTCCCTCAGCGAAGCGACACCCCCTGAAGCGGCGCGTCTGCCGGCAACTTCAAACGAGCGGCGTTGACACGTTCACCTCCCATTTCTACAGGCAGGATTGTTCAACAATTGAGTCATTCGACGACCCACTGACGAGGGAGGCACGCTGCGCATTTGTCCCACCCCTCGCCGGCGCATCCAACAGCATGGCCCCGTCCGGTGTCCGCGAAGAGGAGTCATTCCCGTGACGCGAACGATCTTCGAGCGCCTCGGTGTGCCGCCGGTGATCAATGCCAGTGGCATCTATACCGACCTCGGTGGCTCCCGCTTGTCGCCGTCCGTCTGGGCAGCTATGGCGGAGACCAACGACAGCTTCATCGATATGGTCGAGCTTCTCCATCGCACGGGGGAGGCTATCGCCGAGTTGGTCGGGGTCGAGGCGGCGCGGATCACGCCCGGAGCCTCGGCCGCCATCGCGCTCGGGATTGGCGCCTGTCTCACCGGCGACGACCGGGAAAAGATAGAGCGGCTGCCCGAGACATCCGGTATGCCGAACGAGGTCATCCTGCAGCGGGGGCATCGCTACAAGTACGACCGTTGCGTGCTGCTGCCGGGAGCGCGCATTATCGAGGTCGGTTCAGAAACGGGCACCCGGCGCGAAGAGATCGAGCAGACTCTTGGTCCGAACACTGTTGCGCTCTTCGTGCCCGCCCACCTCGATGGGCACAACGGCACCGTTCCTCTGGCGGACGTGGCGGACATCGGGCGCGCGCGCGGTGTCCCCACCTTTGTCGACGCCGCGTACATGAACTACCCCGTGGAAATCATGGGCAGCTTCACTGACCGGGGGGCCGACCTCGTCTGCTTCAGCGCCAAGTACTTCGGCGGTCCGAACGCGGCTGGGTTCGTCGCCGGTCGGGAGGATCTCGTCGCCGCCGTCGCCGCGCTCGATTTCACCCGCCACGAGTCCGGGCCGTATCGGCGCTTCGGTCGCGCTTTCAAGATGGACCGGCAGGTGGTCGTCGCCACGGTCCTCGCGCTCCAGGAATGGTTCGCGATGGATCACGAAGCGCGATGGCAGGGGTACCGGTGCCAGGTCGAGAATCTCTGCACCGGTCTCGCGGGAATTCCGGACGCGACGCTCACGCCGATGTGCTTCACGATGGACGAGCGGCTCATCCCCGACCCGGTCAACTGCCTCGTCGTCGACTTTGCGCCCACGGCGGCGAGATCCGCCGAACAGGTCGCTCACGCTCTGGCCGGCGGCAATCCGAGTATCCGCTGCATCGTCGAGGGGAGCGCGCTCGTCATCGTCGTCGAAACGGTCGAGGAAGGTGACGAGAACGTGATTGCCGAGCGGGTCCGCCAAGCGGTTGCGGTCTAAGCGCGAGCGGGCCGCGTGGAGAGGAGCGAGAAGACGGACACCGCCATGTCATTGTCGATCGAGCGCCTGAGCACCGCCGAGCGGGTGGCGGACGCGCTGCGCGAGCAACTCCTCTCGGGCGCCATCGCGCCCGGAACGCCGATGCGCGACGTCGACTTGAGCGCCCGCGCTGGTGTGTCACGCACGACGGTGCGCGAGGCCCTGGCTGTCCTAGCCCGCGAGGGACTGCTCACCCATTCGCTGCACCGTGGCATGGAAGTGGCAAGGCTGGCCTCCACCGACGTGCGCGATATCTACGCCGTGCGGCGGGTCATCGAACGCGCCGCGGCCGAGTCGCTGATGGCAGCCCCTGCCGGGAACCTTGAGGAGCTGGAGCGAGCCCTGCTTGACATGACCGAGGCAACAGCACGGCGGGACGGAGGCGGGTGGTGGAGGCCGACGTCGCGTTCCACACGGCGCTCGTCGCCACGCTCGGCATTCGCCGGTTGCAGACGGCCATCGTCGGGGCGCTCATGGAGCTTCGCCTCGTGTTGTCGGTCACGGACCGGGCAAACGATGACCTGGACGACCAACTGCGGCAGCACCGCGAGCTCCTGGAGCTCTTCCGCGAGCGGAGACCAGAAGCGGTGATGTCGTTAGAGGAACACTTGCTGCATTCGGAGGAGCTGGTCTGCGCCGCTGTGGCAGCGACCGATCATCGGGAAGGAGGTCTGCACGGCCGGCCCCTGGCCTCCTTTAAGGACTCTGGCGACGAGCGGTCGCCAGTTGGGCATGGAGTTCGAGATCGCCCGGACGAGTGAACGGACTTGGCGCGGGCCAGCGGGTCCGCGTCGGCATCGACCATCGTGAGGAGTGTGCATCGTGAGCTCGAGATCGAGAGTGGGTAACTGGCTGAGCGTCCGTGTGCTGCTGATCGTTGCCCTCGTCGCCGGCTGGGGCAGTGCGGCAGCCATGGCGCCGACAACCAGCGCGCAGGAGGACCTCGTTTTTTGCTCGGACATCGCCTACCCGCCGATGGAGTTTTTCGAAGGATCGGAGGCGGTCGGCGCCGACATCGACATCGGCAACGAGATCGCGGCGCGGCTGGGGCGAACGGCGGTCTACTCCAATATCGGGTTCGACGGCATTATTGCCGCGCTCCTCGGCAACCAGTGCGAAGCGATCATCTCCAGCATGAACAACACGCCGGAGCGTGCCGAGCAGGTCGATTTCGTCGACTATCTCCTGTTCGGTCAGTCCCTCATGGTCGCAAAAGGCAATCCATTGGGGCTGAGTGACCTGGCGTCGCTCTGCGGGCACACCGCGGCAGCGCAAGTCGGCACCACGAACCTCGACGCGCTCGAGCTCGCGAGCGAGGAGTGTGAGGCGGCCGGTGAGGAGCAGATCGACAGCGTCGGCTTCCCCTCCAATACCGATGCAGTCCTCGCTCTCAAGTCCGGTCAGGTCGATTCCGTCGAGACCGATTCCCCGGTGGCCGCTTACTACGTCGCCCAGGATCCGGAGTCGTTCGAGCTGACGGACGCGGTGATCGATCCAATCCTCGTCGGCATCGCCTTCAACAAGGACAACCCCGAGCTGCGCGATCAGGTCCAGACCATCATCGACGAGATGTACGCCGACGGCACGATGATGGACATTCTGGAGACGTGGGAGTTGACCGCATTCGCGCTGCCGGAGAAGGTTGGCGCGACCCCGGTGGCGACGCCGGCCGCAGCGTAGAAGGCTGACGCGTGGTCCCAGCTATCAACGTCGAATGGTCGATCATCGCCGAGCGCATCCTCAGCCCGGACCGCGAGTTCTGGCGGGCGCTCGTGACGACCGTTTCGATCGCCGTTATCGCCCAACTCCTCGGGATCGCGCTCGGTCTCATCTCCGCGCTCGCGGGGTTGTCGCGGCTGGCGCCCGTCCGATTCCTCTCGGCGGCGTACGTGTTGCTGGTCCGCGGTACTCCGCTGGTCGTCCAGATCTTTTTCATCTACTTTGGCGCTCCGCTCTTCCTCGAGTTCAACCTCTTCCCGCGTGAGGTAGCAATCGGCGGCCTGGTTGTGTCGGGCGCGATTCTTGCCGGCATCACCGCACTCGCGATCAACGAGGGCGCCTACATGAGCGAGATCATCCGCGCCGGCATCCAAGCGGTCGATCCCGGGCAGATGGAGGCGGCTCTCTCGGTAGGGATGACGCGGCCGCTGGCGATGCGTCGGATCGTGCTGCCGCAGGCGGCGCGGGTGATCGTGCCCCCGCTCGGCAACGAGTTCAACGGCATGATCAAGAACACCTCGCTCCTCGCCTTCATCGGCGTCTACGAGATGTTCTTCGATGCCGAGCGCCACTATTCGACCACCTTTCAACCGGTCGAGTACTTCATGGCCGTCGCCTTCTGGTACCTGGTCCTGACGACGATCTGGAGCTTCATCCAGGCCCAGATCGAGCGGAAGCTCAATCCGGCTGAAGAGCCAGACACCGGTGCCGGAGTCCTGGGGCGAGTGCGCCGCCTGCAATGGGGCCGGGCACACTAGGTGGTTGACCGGGTTGCTGCGCCGCTTTCGGGCATCTGTCGGTCCTCCGGGGAACGTAAGGGAGGGAACGGCCATGCCATCACGCGTCTTATCGCGAAGCTGCTGAGCCCATCCTCGATCAGGACTTGACGGCGGTCGCCGGGGACCGCCCGATCCTCATCGCAATCGACGTCCACAAGCGGTTCGGCCACAACGAGGTGCTCAAAGGCGTCTCGCTCGAGGTGCGCCGGGGGGAGGTCATTTGCATTATCGGGCCGTCCGGCTCGGGCAAGACGACGTTTCTGCGCTGCATCAACCATCTCGAGCGAATCGACTCGGGACGCATCGAGGTCGGTGGTCACCTCATCGGTTACCGGGAGCGGCCCAACGGCACGCTGGTCGAGGAATCACCGAAGGAGATCGCCCGCCAGCGCTCCGAGATCGGCTTTGTCTTCCAGCGCTTCAACCTCTGGCCGCACCTGACGGCGCTGGAGAACATCATCGAGGCGCCGATCTACGTCCGTGGCGAGCGACGCGAGGAGGCGATCGCCGCGCGCCGAGCGGCTACTGGCGCGTGTCGGGCTGGCCGACAAGCGCGATGCCTACCCCAGCAAGCTCTCCGGTGGACAGCAGCAGCGGGTAGCGATCGCGCGGGCGCTGGCGATGCGGCCGAACCTGATGCTCTTTGACGAGGCGACGAGCGCGCTCGACCCGGAGACTATTGGCGAGGTGCTGGCCGTCATGGCCGAGCTTGCGGCCGAAGGGATGACGATGATCTGCGTCACGCACGAGATGGGCTTCGCGCGGGAGGCGGCCGACCGCATCGTGATGATGGACGACGGACTCATCATCGAGGAGGGTCCGCCGGAGCACTTCTTCACGCGCCCGAGCAACGAGCGAACCCGCCAGTTCCTTTCCAAGATCCTTTGACCCACGGCCAAACCAGCGTGCCGAGCATGTCATTCCCAGACAGGAGGAGTCAGGTACGTCGAAAACTTGAGATTCCTTGCCGTAAGGAGTCTGGAACGGCGCGATGAGCGCGACGGGATCTACCCGAAACACAAGGGGACGGTGTGAACGAATCCCTGGCTCCCAGGAGTGACTTTCCGCTGCTCGACGACGTGACCTATCTCAACGCGGCCTCAATGGGGCTGGTTCCGCTTCCGGTTCAGGAGCAGGTGGCCGCGTTCGATCGGGAACTGGCGCTACGGGGGACGACCTGGTTCGACGAGGCGCAGGAGGTTGGCGTCCTGGATCGGGCGCGAATTGCGGCCGCGAGACTCCTCAATGCCAGCCCGGGCGCCATCGCCATCACGACGAGCGCGACTGAGGCATTCTGCCAGGCAGCCTGGTGGCTGCGACCGGCCCGTGGGACCAATATCGTCTCGATCGACCTGGAGTTCCCGAGCGTTACCTACCCCTGGTTTCGCGTCGCGGCGGAGACGGGCGCGGACGTTCGTCTCGTCCAGGCGAAGGACGATCCAGCCTCACTGTCACTCGAATCCGTCGCGGCGCTGGTCGATGAGCGGACAGCGGTCATCTGCGTCAGCCACGTGCAGTTCGCCACCGGACATCGCTTCGCGCTCGAAGAGTTGGCACGTCTCGCCCGCGCCCACGACGCTACGCTTGTGATCGACGCGACGCAATCGGCGGGGATGGTCCCCATCGACGTCCAGGCCAGCGGTGTCGACATGCTGGTCGCGGGCGGCTACAAGTGGCTGGGGGCCATGTTCGGCGCGGCTATCTGCTACCTGGGGCCAACGCTCCTGGAGCGGCTCGACCCGCCGTTCGTCGGCTGGCGGAGCACCGTCGAGCCGTATGCCCTCGACGCTGCCCACATGCCTCTGGCCTCTTCGGCGCGACGCCTGGAGTTCTCGACCATGAGCTACGGCGCTGGGGTCGCACTTGGCGCCGCCATGGAGTACATCCTCGACCTCGGGGTAGATCGCATTCTCGCCCACGATCTGGCTCTGGCGACGCGTCTCATGCGACGGCCTGAACGATCTGGGAGCAACGATTCTCACCCCACGCGACGTCCACTCGCGGGCGGGCATCGTCACGGCGCGCTTCCCGGGTCGGGATGGCGAAGAGGTCGCTGTTCGGCTCAACGAGGCCGGCGTCATCGTGTCGCCCCGCTTCGGTTCGACGCGCTTCTCGACCCACGTCTTCAATCACGCGGACGACGTCGACCACGCGCTTTCGGTGGTGGAACGGGTGCTCGACTGAGGCGGGAGGCGAATGTAGGGATGACTCCTGAGTCGCCCGCGGCGCCAGGCGTGCGGGGGATGGGCAGCATGATCGATCTAGGAACAGCAATGGACATTCGGATGTTGACCGAAGCCGAGATTCGCACCCTGATCGGCCCGGCCGACGCTCTGGCGGCGGTGCGAGAGGCTTTTATCGCCTTCGCGGCCGGCAAGGCGACGCTTCCCGGCGTGATCGGCATGGAGTTCCACGACCACAACGGTGAGGCGCACATCAAGGGCGCCTACGTGCACGGGGCGCCTTACTGGTCGATCAAGGCGGCGACCGGCTTCTACGACAACCCGGCCCTGGGTCTGCCGATGCTCGGCGGGCTTTCCCTCGTCTTCTCGGCGACGACCGGTCTGCTCGACACGTTGCTTCTCGACAACGGCTATCTCACCGAGTTGCGCACCGGGGCCGCCGGCGCACTGGCCGCCGATCTGCTGGCCAACCCGGAGATCGAGCAGGCGCTGATCGTTGGCGCCGGCGGCCAGGCCCGATATCAGCTGGAAGCGTTGCTCGGCGTGCGCCAGCCGCGGCGGGTCATCGTCTACGCGCGGCGTGCGGAAGCGGCGGAGGCCTACGCCGCGGAGATGGGGGAGCGCCTGGGAATCGACATCGCCGTCGCCCCGGAATTGCGGGAAGCGGTCGCGGCTTCCGACCTGATCGTGACGGCGACGCCCTCACGCGACCCGCTCATCGAAGCCGATTGGTTGCGACCGGGCGTCCACATTACGGCGATGGGGTCCGATTTCCCGGACAAGCAGGAACTGGCTGTCGACGTGCTCGCTCGCGCCGATCTGGTCGTCGCCGACCACCCACCGCAGGCGGCGACGCAGGGCGAGACTCACCACGCCATCGCCGCCGATCGGCTCAAACTAGAGGAAGTCATCTCGCTCGCCGCCATCACCGCCGGTCAGGCAGGCGGTCGCGAGCGGGATGACCAGATTACGGTGGCTGATCTGACCGGCCTTGGCATCCAGGACGCGGCGCTCGCCAACGCGGTCGTCATCGCGGCAAAGGAGCGCGGGATGGGTCAAGTGCTGCGGGCGTAGCGGCGCGCAGTGCATTGGCAGAACAGGGCAAAGGGATCGAACACCCCAAGCGCCGGCGGGTCCTAGACCAGCTACGGCAGTTCGATCGTCCCATCCTTCCGTAATGGAAATCCGGGGTTCCAGGCGATCTCCCAGGGGAAGCCATCAGGGTCAGCGAAGTAGCCGGAGTAGCCGCCCCATTCCGCCTCGGTCCCAGGTTTGAGCAGCCTGCCGTCGGCGGCGACGGCCGCCTCCAGCGCGGTGTCGACCAGCTCCCGCGTGGCGACGTTGTGCGCTAGTCCGAATCCTGGCGAAGCCCGATTCTTCAGCCGAGATGTTCGTGTCGGCAGCGAGCAATTCTCGCTTGTAGAGAGCCAGCACCACTCCACCCGTGTGGAAGAAGGCGACATCCTCCGTGCTGGCCGCGGAGAGCGGCCATCCCAGTCCGTCCTGATAGAAGCGACGCGAGCGCGCCAGGTCGCGCACGCCGAGCGTGATGAGACTGATCCACGAGTCCCTAGGGGCCTCCACTGATGAAATCGTTCACGAAAACTGGGATGGCGTTCGCCCACTTCGCCAGGACATCGGGTCCGTATACCGGCAGCATCGCTGGCCGATCCGATGCGAACTGCGGCATATCCCCGTCACGGCGCTGCCGTCAACACCCGCTGCAGGAATTGACGCGTGCGTGGCTGCTCAGGACGGCGGAGGAGCCGATCGGGCGGCCCTATCTCCACGATGCTTCCCGCGTCCAGGAACGCCACGCGGTCGGAGATCTGGCGCGCGAAGGCCATCTGGTGGGTTGCCAGCAGCATCGTCATCCCGATGCCCTTCAGCTCACGGATGATGTCCAGCACCTCACCCACCATCTCGGGGTCGAGCGCGGAGGTCACCTCGTCCAGCAGCAGCAGGTCTGGCTTCAGCGCCAGGGCGCGCACGATCGCGACCCGCTGCTGCTGCCCACCCGAGAGGCGATCCGGGTACTCGTCCGCTTTGTCCGCCAGCCCGAAGCGCTCCAGCAGCGCCCTCGCCGCTCCCTCCGCCTCCGCGCGCTTCTCGCCCAGCACCTGCCTCGGCGCCAGCGTGATGTTGTCTAGCACCGACATGTGGGGGAAGAGGTTGTACGACTGGAAGACCAGCCCGATCCGCTGGCGCACCCGGTTCGCGTTCGGCAGCGAGGCCGAAATTGGCTCGCCATTCAGTCGGATCGAGCCGGCGTTGATCTCCTCCAGCAGGTTGACGCAGCGCAGCAAGGTCGATTTCCCACAGCCCGAGGCGCCAATCAGGCTAATCACTTCGTGCGGCTCCACCGCCAGGTTGATGTTCCGCAGCACCAGATGCTGGTCGTAGGCCTTGTACAGGCCGTCGACCTGGAGGAGTGGAGCGCTCACACCGCGCCCCCAATCGTCCGGCGCTCCGCCGTGCGGGCGAGCAGGTAATCCGTGAAGCGCGCCAGCGGGATCGTCACCGCGATGAAGATGAGGCCGGCCGCGACGTAGCTCGTGAAGTTGAAGTTGAGGCTCGCGTAGATCTGCGCCTGGCGCGTCGCCTCAAGAGGCCCGAGCACCGAGATCAGGGCCGTCTCCTTCTGCAGCGCCACGAAGCCGCTCAGCGTCGGCGGGATCACCCGCCGCACCGCCTGCGGCAGTACCACGAAGCGCAGTGCCTGCGCGCCCGAGAGGCCGAGCGAACGCGCGGCGGCCCGTTGGCTCGCGTGCACCGACTCGATCCCCGCCCGGAACACCTCCGCCTGGTACGCGGAGGAGGTGAGGATGCAGGCGACCGTCCCCCAGAAGACGGCCGTGTTCGGCACGCCGGGGATCTGCAGGGCCGGTACGCCGAACCCGAGCGTCAGGATCACGAGCAGTGAGGGCGCCCCGCGGAAGATGTCGACGTACGCCACGACCGCCGCCCGCGCCGGGAAGAAGACCGGATTCCGGCCACTCCGGATCACCGCCAGGAGCAGCCCGACGATCAGGATGATCGGCTCGGCCACCATGAAGATCTTGACGTTGAGCTTGAAGCCCTCCAGCACGCTGGGGAAGGCCGCCCTGAAATCGGGCCAGCTGAAGAAGGCTTGGCGAACCGCTTCCCATCCCGATGAGCGGCCGATCAGGAAGCCCAGCACCCCAAAGAAGACGATCGAGCTGACGAAAGCGATCGCGGCGGATCGGCGGACGTCCGCCCGCGTCCAGGCCGATCTGGGCGCCAGCAACTCCGCGATCTCGGCTTCGGTCAGCTCACGGGGCGTGCCGGATGCGTCGGTCATCGTGGGTCCAACCTATGGCTGATGGGATCGAGAAATGCCAGGGCCTCTGTGCCATCACGGGCCCCGATCGCGGCTTCCGTACCTCCATGGCCCCTGATGGTACGAGAACGCACCCGGAGGAGCACCACGACCGGCCCCGGCGAGATCGGATAATACTGGATCGATTTTTCAACAATGGATAGACTGGCTCGGCACTCGGGATGCATCTTCGTATCCTAGCGACTGGGGCGGGAGATGGTCGCCCCCGCGTACGTGGAGGAGAAATTCGAAATGCCGAATCGTCGCCAGTTCGTGCGATCCGGGGCTGCACTGGCCGCCGCTGTTGGGTTCGCCCCGCGGCTGAGCGCCCTCGCCCAATCCGACGCGGCTACGCCGGCCGCCGCCTCGCCGGTGGTCCCGACCGACATCTCGACCCTGCCGCTCAAGAATCCCGGCCAACTCACCATCCACGCGGATAAGCCGGCCTACCCGCCGTTCTTCATCGACGACGACCCGACCAACGGCAAGGGCTTCGAGTCGGCACTTGCCTACGCCGTCGGAGAACGACTTGGCTTCACCAGGGATCAGATCACCTGGGGCTACACGTCGTTCAACGCCTCGTACGCGCCGGGCCCGAAGGATTTCGACTTCTACATCACGCAAGTTAGCATCACCGAGGAGCGGAAGCGGGCGGTCGACTTCAGCGACCCGTACTACAAGTCGCCATTGGTCGTCGTGACCAAGCAGGATTCCCCGGTGCTCGAGGCGACGACCCTCGCCGAGCTGGCGGCGTTCAGCTGGGGCGCCCAGGTGGGCACGCTCTACTACATCGCCATCACCGACTACATCAAACCAGAGCAGGACACGCTCGTATTCGACACCACGGCCGATTCGCTGACGGCGCTGGTTAACGGCCAGATCGATGCCGTCGTCCAGGATCTGGAGAGCGCCACCTTCATCACGACCGAGCAGTTCGAGGGGCTCGCGATCGCCGGTGAGCTGCCGGAGAACCCGGGTGAGGGCACGGGGATGGTCTTCGAGAAGGGCAGCGCCCTCGTCCCGTACGTGAACTCCGCCCTGGCGTCGGTGATCGCCGACGGAACCCGCGACAAGCTCGTCGAGGAATGGCTGGCCAAACCTGCGGATCTCACCGTCTACAGCTAGGGCGAAGCGACTAGGGGCGAGGGACCCACTGCTTTCCCCTCGCCCCTTCTTCTGTGGCTCTTCCACCCGCCGGGACCCAAACCCCCTCGTGCCTACCTCGCCCCAATAGCCAGCAATCCTGCGGTTATGGGCACCCGCTTTCATGGCGAGGTTTTGAAGTCGCGCGTTGCAGGACTGACCGATGCGGTCTGCTAGACTGCCATCCCCGGTCGTCAAAGGCGACGCCTTGTGGTCCGTTCCCGTACCTTTATGTGTATATTGGAGTTATCGCACTCATGCAGATCCCAACTGTCGAGAATCTCATCCCCACTGTGATCGAGAGCACGAACCGGGGAGAGCGTGCGTTCGACATCTACTCGCGGCTCCTGAAGGACCGCATCATCTTCCTCGGCACCCCGGTCGATGACGACGTCGCCAATTTGATCATCGCCCAACTCCTGTTCCTGGCCCATGAGGATCCGGATCAGGACATCAAGCTCTATATCAACTCCCCCGGCGGCGTCATCTACTCCGGTCTGGCCATCTACGACACGATGCAGATGATCAAGCCGGATGTAGCGACCTTCTGTATGGGCTTCGGGGCCAGCATGGGTGCGGTGCTGCTGGCCGGTGGGACCAAGGGGAAGCGCTACGCTCTCCCAAATGCCCGCATCCTGATCCACCAGGGTTCCGGCGGCTTCAGCGGCGCGGTGCCCGACATCGAAGTTGCCGCTCGCGAGGCGCTCACCCTGTCTGCCAAGTGCATCTCGATCCTGGCGGCGCATTCGGGGCAGCCGTACGAGAAGGTGAAGCGGGACAGCGATCGTGACTACTACCTGAGCGCCCTGGAGGCCAAGGAGTACGGTCTCATCGATGAGGTGCTGGAGGCAGGGCAGGGAGTCCCCGAGACGGAAGAGGAGTCGGGGTCTGACTCGAAAGGACGCTCGGCTCTCTCCACGAGGTAACCGCTAACAGCGACGAGCTGGAGGCGACTCCCTTCACCCCACCCCCTCATTCCGCGCACAGGGAGCGGGGCTTTGAGCCGTGCCCGGCGTCGCCCCATTCGCGGGGAGAAGGGCTCGGGTGCGGGGCTGGCCGACCTTACAGCGCCCGGCCACTGCTGGATAGCGCCGTCGCTTCTTCCGCAACCAACGCTTCTGCTGAATCGTATCCCGGCAGCCCGTCGATGCTCTGGGCGTTGTTGGCGGCGACGTAGCGATCCTTCCAGGACTCTCCGTTTTTCGCCTGCTGCTGCTCGCTCCAGCGCATAAGCTGGTCGCGCTCGGCGACGAGGTCCATGCGCGGCACCACGAACCCGCAGGAGTCGGCGATACGCGTGGTCTCCACGACGACGATGCCGCGGACAAGTGCGCGTGCGTCGTCGTCCAGGGAGAATTCTGGCAGGAGCGCGGTAAACTCCGGGTCGTCCTCGGGCACAATCCGCCCCTGTCCGTGCAGGCGAATGATCTTCGGCGGCCCCGTGAAGGCGCAGAACATGAGCACGATGCGTCCGTTCTCGCGCAGGTGCGCGACGGTCTCGACCCCGCTGCCGACGAGATCGACGTACGCGACCCTGTTTGGTCCCAGAACACGAAACGCACCGGCGGCACCTTTCGGAGAAAGATTGACATGGCCATCGAGATCGTTCGGCGCCGTGGCGACGAAGAACATCGGCTGCTTCAGGAGCCATTGCTCGGTTGCGTTATCGATGGTGTCGTAGACCCGTCCCACGGAAAGATCCTTTCCACGATTTCAGAGGGTGGCTTGCTGCATTGGTGCGCTCATTATTGCCTGCCGATGGCTCGGCCTGGCAGTAAAGGAAAAAGGGAGCCTCCTACGATCCCCTATCCAATACGAATGCCTCGTGCTAACCCTTCTCCCTGGACTGAGATGGGGCGATGACACGTAAAGCGCCGGGTCGTACCACATACTCCACCGGTGTGGACCCCAGATCGTGGCTATCGGCGCGGCAGGGAAGCGGATGCACCCCCTCGATGCGGACCCGAGAGGTGCGATAGGTGGCGGTCTTGGCCGAGTACTGGCGGCGGCCGAAGGCGATGGAGACGAAGTGCCGGATCAGCTCCGTGCGCGAGAAGCGAGAGAAGATCACGACGTCGAGTTTGCCATCGTCGAGGGTCGCCGACGGCGCCACGGCAAAGCCCAATCCGGTATACGGTCCGTTGGCGACCGCCACGGCCAGCGCCCGGGTAGTGAGCACCCGATCGTCGAGGTGGAGCACCATGCGCGGCGGCCGGTAACGTACGAGGACCCAGAGAGCCGCCCACAGCGCCCGGTGGCGTCCGCTGTCGCTGTCGACCTGCTGCGCTTCGCGGAAGACCGCCGCGTTAAGCCCCACCGATCCGCCCTCGAAGAAGATCTGGCCCTTGGCCTCCCCGACGTCGATGACGCGCACCTCGCCGGTGGCGACGATCGCGGCCGCTTCTCCTAGATCACGGGGGATGCCGAGCATGCGGGCCACATTCATCACGCTGCCCAACGGCAGGATGCCGAGCGCCGTCTCCTTCCCGAGCAACTCGCAGGCGACGGTGCCGACGGTGCCGTCCCCGCCGGCGGCCACGACGACGTCGTACCCCTGGGTCACCGCGTCACGGGTAGCCGCGATTGCCTCCTCCTCCGATTCGGTGACAACGAGATCGTCACCCAGTTCCGGGAAGTGGTGTTCCATGACGCCCCGCACGTCATCCTCCGCCACGGTGTTGGTTGGGATGCCGCCTTTCGCGCCTGAACTCGGATTGACCAGCACCCGGATCCTCAGTCGGGGCTTCGGTGGTTGGTCCTGAGGGCTTAGTACCGTCGCCCTGTCGTTCGCTTGTGTGCTCACCAGTTGTCTCAACTCCACTTTCTCAGCCAAAAGGCGGGCATGGTGGCGCCAACGCCCAGGCAAACGCGATGAGGTGACGCTGGGTCGACAGACGCACGGGAAACACTTGCCGGAGGAACGGTAACCGGTTTTAGATCAGCGCGCCCTCCCCCGCCCATGTGCGTTCACGCTTGACAGTGTTCGAGGGGTTGCGTAGGGTGCGCAACCGGCCGCGTATCATCAGAGAACTGGAGAGCCAACGTATGAATCCAATCGGGGTCAATTCCTGGGTCTGGGTCTCGCCGCCGACTGATGCGGCCATCGCGGAGATGGCGCCGCGAGTCAAGGCGATGGGCTTCGATCTGTTGGAGCTAGGGGTCGAGAATCCGGGCGACTGGGACCCGGCGCGCGTCGCCGAGATTCTGGCCACGAACGGTCTGAGCGCCTCGGTCTGTGTCGCCATGGGCGAGGACCGGGACCTCACCGATCCCCAGTTGGTCTCCTCCACGCAGGCATATGTCCGGTACTGCCTCGACGCGGCGAAGACTATCGGGGCGACCGTGGTGGCCGGGCCGCTCTACACCCCGGTTGGCAAGACGTGGCAGATGACTGAGGCGGAGCGCGCCGCGACGATCGACCGGTTGGTGGCGGGGCTGACACCACTGGCCGACTACGCGGGGGAGCGGGGCATCCGTCTCGCGGTCGAGCCGCTCAATCGCTTCGAGACCAGCTTCCTCAACACCGCCGCGCAGACGATGGAGGTCGTCGAGCGGATCGATTCACCGGCGGTCGGCGTCCTACTCGATACCTTCCATATGAATATCGAGGAGAAGGATCAGGCCGCGGCCATTCGCCGCGTCGGCGAGCGGCTGGTCCATTTCCACGCCTGCGGCAACGACCGCGGCGCTCCCGGCGCCGACCACATCGCCTGGGAGGCGATCACCGCTGCCCTGCGTGAGACCAACTACGACGGCGCCGTGGTCATCGAGTCCTTCACTCCGGACAACCAGACCATCGCCCGCGCCGCCGCCATCTGGCGCCCGCTGGCGGAGACCCAGGACGCGCTTGCGACAGATGGCTTGGCGTTCTTGAGAAGACAGCTCGGCTGATCTGGCAGCCCTCTTGCGGAGACCTTCCTGCGGCGAGCAACTAGCTCGCCACGAGCTCATGCCGGTGCACTTGCACGTCTAGCTAGCAGACCTCTTATAGCGACCAGTCGCAACGGATACGCCGTCCGCCCACGCATGCAGCGCCGGGCGCGCCACCCGGCTCCACCAGGTCTCGTCTTCGTAGCCGACCGCCAGCCCGGATGCGTCTCGGCCAGGGTGATCAACCGATCACGGCGCCGTTTTTTTGGGCATACGCCGGGTCGGGGCTGGTGATCCAGGTCTTGGCCCGTCGCCAGCGGATGCCGAGGCGAGCCAGCGTGGCGCGCACCGTCTCGTCACTGACGCGCGTGGCGGTCAACCCCTCGGCAAGGCGGTCTCAGCGGCCAACTCCAGCGTCCAGAGGCTGGTCGCGATGGCCGAACTCGCGCGGGGACCGATGCAGCAGCGCCCGCAGCCGCTCGGCGGCGTCGGCATCGAAGGCGGCGTGGAGGGTGTGCGGCCGCGAGGAACCTTCCGTCAGCGCTGCCACGCCAAGGGCGTCAAAGGCGCGTAGGGCATTGCGTACGGTCTGGTCGCTGCAGCCGAGGGAGTGGGCGATGGCCGGGGCCCGCTCGCCACGGGCACTGGCCAGCACGATCTGGCAGCGGCGCAAGGTAAAGGCGTCCGCAGAGCGCAGCCCAGCCGCCAGGGCCTGTCGCTCCTCCTCAGTGGGCGGCCGCACGAAGCGCGGGGCTTGCATGGATCGGAGCATACGGCATGGCAAAGCATCTTGCCGGAGAAAGCACTAGCGAGCGCCGGGGTTCGGAGACGCCTGGGTTTCCGGCGCGAACGTGGTGACGGCTTCAGCGATCACCTCTTCCAATGGTCGCGCCCGGCCAGTCTCCCATTCTGCTACAAACGCGTCCTCCCCAAGTGCCGCCCGTACCCGTGCTATGTTGGCTTCATGTGCGGCGCTGACGAGCCCCGGCATGCGCTGAAGCACCCTCCCTTCAAGGGAATCTAACGCCCCGAGGAAGCGCGCGGTCAGGATGAACTCCTCTCTGCGGCTTCCGACCCACACCAGCCCTTTCAAATTGAGGACGATGCCAACCGGGTATCCGGCTTCCCAGCCGAGGATCAGCCCCTCGCAAAAGTGCCCCACCGCCACTGCTTCCACACCCTGGACCAGCGCGAGTTCGCCCAGGAAGCCGAGTGTTACCGACAAAATCCCCTTCGAATCAAGTGCCCGGCCGAGTTCCACGGTCGCGGTGAGCCGTTCCTCGGCCCGATCAAAGTCGCCTGCCAAGAGGGCCAACCAGCCCTGGATCAACAGCAGGAAGTCCATTTCAAAGCTGCATGTGTCGCCGAGCGACAAGAGCAACGCTTCGCTCTCCGCCACCAGCGACTCGCCTCGTTCTAGTTCACCCTGAACGCTGACTGCGCCGGCGAGGTACGCCAGAAGGAAAGCCGTCTGCCTCAAATCCCCTAGCTCACGCATGAGTGAGGCCGCTTCCTCAAAAGGCGCAATGCTGCGTAATATGTCGATGTGCTGGAACAGCACCGATCCCAGTGCCCCGAGAGCGCTGGCAATGCCGCGCCTGTCGCCGAGAATCCGCGCCAGGTCCAAGCTCTCTGAAAGGCGCGCCTCCGCGGTCACGACGTCGCCATCCAGCCCAGCCAACTCCCCTGCCCAGCGCAATGCCGCGACTCGATCTGCAGTTGGCGCATCTGCAGCTGCCGGTTGCGCCAGGAACGCCTCGAGCCAGGGGCGGCCCTCGCCGCTGATGTTGTGCAGACGCCAGAACCCGCCCAGGGCGGCGGCCAGTCGGAGCCCGGCCGCACTTGCCTTATGGTCTCGAAGCCACGCCAGGGCGGCCCGCAGGTTGGCCTGCTCGGCCTCCAGGCGAACCAGCCATTTCCCCGGCGCCGCGGCCGCCAGGTCTGCCCCTCCCGCCTCCGCCAGCGCGACGAAGTAGTGAGCGTGACAGTGGCCAGCTTCGTCTGCATCACCGTGGCGTACGAGTCGTTCCAACCCGAATTCGCGCACTGTCTCCAGCATTCCGAACCGGCGCTCCCCATCCGGCTGCTCCGCGGTCTGCACCAGGCTGGCACTAACGAGCGCATCAACGCCCTCCAGGACGTCGACGTCGTCCCGCTCTCCGCCTACCGTCTCCGCCGCTTCGAGCGTCCAGCCGCCGACGAAGACGGCCAGCCTCCGGAACAGAGCCTGCTGGGATTCGGTCAGCAGGTCATAGCTCCAGGCGATCGCATCACGCATCGTTTGGTGCCGTGCGGGCAGGTCGCGGTTGCCGCCGGTCAGCAGGGACAGTCGCTTCTCGAGACGGGCCAGCATCGCACCGGGTGGAAGAACTTTGCTGCGCGCGGCGCCCAACTCGATGGCGAGGGGAAGCCCGTCGAGGCGGCAACAAATGGCGGCAACCGCGGCGGCATTGTCCTCGGTCAAGGCAAAGCCCGGGGAGCTGGATGACGCTCGCTCTACGAAAAGTGTGACGACTGGGACAGAAGCTAACTCCTCGATCGCCGGCAGATGGTGCACCGGGGGCAACGGCAGCGGGAGCAGCGGAACCTCGCGCTCGCCGCGCACGTGAAGCGCTTCCCGGCTCGTGGCCAGGACCGAGAGCCGCGGACACGCACGAAGGAGCGCGGCGATCTCCGGCGCGGCGCCGAGAACCTGCTCGCAGTTATCGAGCAGAATCAACATCTGCTTCGGAGCCAGGAATCTGGCGAGCGTATCAGTAAGGGGTTGCCCGATCCTCTCGCGCACACCCAGCGTGCTGGCGATAGTCCGGATGACCAGGTCCGCATCCCACAGTGGAGCCAAGTCGACGAAGACGACGCCATCGGCAAAGGCGCTTCTCAATTGCGTGCCGACCTCGAGAGCGAGGCGGGTCTTGCCGGTTCCGCCGGTGCCGGTCAGGGTCACGAGCCGGACATCTGCGCACCCCAAGAGGGTGGCCAGTCCAGCGAGCTCTTGCTCCCGGCCAATAAGCGATGTCAGGGGCACGGGGAGCGGTGGCCAGTCCGCGGCGTCGCTGTCTTGTGGCTCGGTGAGGGTGTCAGGGCGCGCCGCGGTGAAGAGTGTCCGGCGATCCCGGACGTCGAGCGCGAGCCCATCAGCCAATAGGCGAACGGTTGCGAGATGTGGCGCTCGACGAACACCACGTTCCAGATCGCTGATCCCGCGCAGGCTCACCCCGGCGCGGTTAGCGAGCTCTTCCTGGGAGAGCGATGCCGACGTCCGCAGTTGCCGTAGCACCGCCCCAAACGATGCGGTGTTGCCGCTCATGGCGCCCCTCCCGACGGCGTAGCTCGGTCGAACGCGAGCTCGACGCAGGTGAACGGGGAGTGTAGTGCATCTCTGATCAGAATAAATGAGCAATTGCGTGGTTATTGCGTGGTCAACGTGCGTAGTGCTGCCGTGAGGCGCGAACCAGACTAGCAACCGGGAACACGACTCCCGACGCGGACCGGCCGACCTCACCGTCACATCTCAAGGAGGACCGATCATGGAGCTCCACGTTCTTCCGGCTCTCTCACTCCCGTTGCTCATGCAAGACGTACTGGTCGCGATCGTGGCCGGCGCCGCGCTGCTCGCCGGGCTGGCATTCATCAACCTCGGGATCTTGCTGCCAGGTCTACTCGCGTCACTGGGTGGGTCTTCACCTGAACAGCGTCGCGAGTTCCTGGAGTTCGGCCCTATGGCCGCTCCGCTTATCTCCGAACCCGCGCCGCGTCGATCGGCGTCCACAGAAACGAACCGCGACTAGCAAGATGTTGTGCGACCACTCATCCGGCGCCACCTCCTGGGAGGTGTGACGACACCGCCGGCTCCGCCATTCGCCGGCATCAATCAATAGGAAGGACGCCATGTTCAGCGAAGGACACAACGATTCCATCGTGCGGCGCGGGATCGACGAAGCTTTGGCCTGCCAGGATATGCTGGAGCGCGCGCCGGTCAAGCAGTCGCTGCTAGGTCAGGTGGTGGCGTGGATTGGTGCGATCGCTCGCGCATTGATCCCCCGCGAACTGACCAATGAAGCACCACCAGGCCTCCCTGTCGAGATCAGAAGTCAGCAGACACCTTAGCGCCAAATTTGGCCCAAGCACTCGTTAACGCGGACTGATTTCCACTGACCGGGAACTGAATCGGGAACGCTTGCCATGGACCGCGAACATCGCCTGAAATCGGCAACCGCGGTGACGGACGGCTCGCGTTGCAGATCCTGACCCTCGAGCCGGGACCAATCGCGTCATGACCAACCAAGTGGCAGGGTGTTCCGTGTGCGCGCCTGGTCTTATCGAAAGGGTCAGGAACGCGTTCGCCCTTACTCGCGCGGCGACTATCTAGCGGTCCCGCGAGGCGCGTTTGCCTAAGCGGATGCAGGAAGCCTTCCTGTCGCCAAGGTCATGCTGCCGGAATGATCGGCAGCACAACATGCGATCGGTGCGCGGCGTCATGAACTATGCGTTGGCGGGCGACGCGGGGTTCGGCGTCGTCGGCGATGGGCGCGCCGGTATTGAGGTTGCGGTCAAAGCGCGGGAAGTTACTGCTACTGATCTCCAGGCGGATGGCGTGCCCGGCGCGAAAGAGGTTCGACGTCACCCAGCAATCGATGACGAACTCTTCGATCTGTCCGGGCGTCAGGAGCTCGGCTGGGCCGCGCCCCTTCCGGTAGCGACCCCGGATAATGCCGTCGCAAAGATTCCAGGCCGTACCGTCCGGAAAGACGTCGATCAGCTTGGCCGTGAAGTCGGTATCCGGGCCATCGGTGGCGGCAAAGAGATGGACGACGATCGGCCCCGTGATCTCCAGATCATGCGCGAGCGGCTGGCTGGTATAGACGAGCACGTCGTCGCGCATCTCTATCGGGCGTTGATCGTAGACACCCCAGGGCACGATCTCCGGATTGCAGCAGTTGCAGCCACCCAGTGTCGGCACGGGGTGCTCCGGATCATAGACAAACGCGTCGGGCGGCTCGTCGCCGGGCGGATCCGGACCGAGCTCGCCATCGCCGTGCAGCGTGTTCGCCCGTCCGCTTGAGTGCAGGTAGTAGGGCGTCCATTGCGTGCGCGACAGCGGCCACTCCCGCTCATCACGCCAGCCATCCTCTCCCATAACGAAGAGTTTCACCGCCGGCTCGCGCTCGGCTCCGTTGGCGATTCCCTTCAACCAGTGGTCGAACCAGGCGAGCTCGATGGCGCGGGTATCCAGCAGCGACACGAGGCCGAAATCACGATCGCCGGCGTTGGTCGTGCCAGGAGGAGCGATCCCGGCCTGACTATGGGTCCACGGACCCATGATGATGCGCTGGTTGGCGCGGGCCAGTTCAGAGCCGGCCTCCGCGCGCAGTCCGGCGAAGTTCGCCATCATGCCCGCCGCGTAGAGGTCGTACCACCCGCAGACCTGGAGTACCGGGATGGTGATGCGGGCGAACTGTTCATCGACCGCGGTGGCGCGCCAGTAGTCATCATAGTCGTGGTGATCGAGCCAGGTGGTGAACGCGGGGTGTCGCTTGCCGGAGATCTCATCCATCGCCCGTAGCGGCAATGTGCGTAGTGTCGCCGGCCAATCGAAATGGTCGATCCGCTGCATGGTGCGGCCCATCGTCCGCCAGCCCCAGACGGCGTTGACGCCGAGCCCGAACGCCCCGCCCTGGTAGTGCGGGCTATCCCAGAGGTTGTTGCCCATCACGCGCGGAACGATCGTCTTCAGCAGTGGGTGACCGGTCATGGCCGCCTGCCACTGCACCTGACCGAGATAGGATCCGCCCGTCATGCCGACGTTCCCGTCGCACCAGGGTTGTGCCCCGATCCACTCCAGGGTGTCGAAGCCGTCGTTCGTCTCGTGGTCCCACGGGACGAACTCGCCTTCGGAGTCGTACCGGCCGCGCACATCTTGTGCGACGTAGATGTATCCCTGTTGCGCCCAGAAGAAGCCGAGGTCCAGCAGGAGAGTGTTGTCGTACGGCGTGCGGGCCAGGAGCACCGGCCAGGGACCGGACCCGTGGCTCGGAAGATAGACGTCGGCCGAGAGGCGCACGCCATCCCGCATCGGCACCGGCACATCGTTCAGCACGCGCACACTCGACGGGCGAAAGACAGACACGAGGGACCCTGTCACGGAACGAAATTCACGGGATTGCCGAGTTGGGAGCATATCAGGGTGAGGGCCAGTGTGGGTCAAGCGCAATGGAGAGGGATCTGGCCGCGCGGCTACACCGTCTCGCATTCCGCCGATGTGCCCACTGCACTACCTGTTGATCGCGCTCGTGCCATCTTTCAGGAGTTCGTGCCGATGACCTGCCCCGTGTTCTCCCCCCGACCGCCGCAACACGGTTCCTGTCACCCATGCACACCGGATGGGCTCCGTTCCCTTCGCGAAAGCTCCTCGCGGCGATCGCTGCCGTGATGCCTGGCATCACGCGGCAAGGCGTCGTCCGCGGCTCGAATACCAAGAAACCGGCGAACCCCTTCCGTTCCACACCACACCCGCGGACGCTACCTCGGGATCCGGGGGCCGGCAGAGAAGGAAGGGCCGGTCCGCGCCTGCTTAGCGGCCCTTCCGAGATGGTCGGGGTGGCTTTATGCCCAATAAGCTCTCTGGCTCGACCCGGGGCCGGACTGGGACGAGGAGAAGGTGGCGGAGTTCCTCACGATGTGCGCGTCAACCTGGGGCGCCCGCCACCCCGGCGACCGCGACCCAGGTGGGCGCGCGCACTGAGGCGCCCGTCATCCTGACGGTGGACGCCGCGGCCATGCACGCGGCCGGCCACGCCTTCTACCAGGCCGCCAACGGCGTCTGGCTGACCGACCACGTGCCGCCCGGCTACCTGTCGGGCTGGCCCGGCTAGGGCAGGATCTCGACGTACCCGTCCGTTCCATGCACGCGGATCCGCTGCCCATCCCGGATCAGCCGGGTGGCATGCTCCACCCCCACGACGGCCGGCAAGCCGTACTCCCGGGCGATCACCGCGCCATGGGTCATCAGGCCCCCCACCTCCGTCACCAGGCCCTTGATCGCGACGAACAGGGGCGTCCAGCTGGGGTCCGTGTAGGCGGTGACCAGGATGTCGCCCGGTTCGAGATCCGCCTCCGCCATGTCCAGGATGACGCGGGCCCGCCCCTCGATGGTCCCGGCGGAAACCGGTAAGCCGACCAGCGCGCCGGCCGGCACATCGTCGCGTCGGTACGCCCCGGCGATGACCTCGCCATCCGACGTGAGCACCCGGGGCGGCGTGAGCGCTTGATACGACCTGAACGCGTCCTTGCGCTGGCGGATGAGCTGGTCATCCACCTGGTTCGTGCGCACGACGTCGTGGAGCTCCTGGAACGTGAGGTAGAAGATGTCTTCCTTCTCACGAAGCACGCGGGCCTGCACGAGGCGCTCGGCTTCTTCCAGCAAGGCCTGCTTGTAGACGAAGTAGCGGCTGACCATGCCGTACTTCGGATATTCCCGGTACCCGGCGAAGGTCCGGACCCGGTCGATCATCCGCTTGGCCTCTTCGGCCTTCCGCTCCCCGTCCGGCAAGGCCCGCAGGCGCTCCAGCAGCTCCTGTTCCTTCTTCCAGGCCTCCTGCCGCCCCTGCTCGAAGCGCCGCTCGCCGGCGCCCGGCTCGAAGTTCTTGATGTTGCCGAGGATCAGGGGCACGAGCATGGTGGGGCGTTCGCTCCAACGCGGCCTCGTGATGTCGATCTCGCCGACGCCGCGCATGCCGTACGTGTCGAGCCAGGCCCGGATGGCGTCTCGCGCTTCCCGTCCGCCCGCGAGCCTGGGCAGCTCGTCCAGGAAGCCCTCGTCCTCGACCTGCTGCAGAAAAGCCACCACCTCCGGATGCGGGCGGATCACGTCCGCGACGTCCAGGAGCGCCAGCCCCATCTCCGACGTGACGTTGTGGGGGACGGACTGCGTGAGCGTGTCGGCCGCGTTCTTCTCGCCCAGCCACGCCTGGAGCTGCTCGTTGAGCCACCAGGTGGCCTCCATCCCCGCCATGATCACCTGATGGCTCTGCGGATCGAACAGGATCCGCTTCAGCTCCTGGATGTCCGCCAGGATGAAGTCGAGCAGCGCCGATCCGGACTTCGTCCGGATGTCGCGCTTCAAGGCGGCGATGGAGGCCTGGCTGCGTCCGATCAGCTCGGCGACGATGGCCGGATCGGTCTCGATCGGGGCTGGCGCGCCGCCAGCGCGGCGCGCCGCCGGGACCCTCGTCCGGGAGCGACCGGATGAAGTCGCCGCGTTCGAGGATGGTCTGCAGTGCATCCCCGATCAGTGGATCGGATTTCCCCGCGAGCGCCAGGAGATCCGCGCGGCTCGCCGGCGAAGCCAGGATCCTGGGTGACGTCGACGAACAGCCTCCCGCCGGCCTCCGCCATAGGCCGGGGCGTCGTCAGCTGCCACAGCGAGAGCCCAAGGGGCTTCATGGGGTCGGTCATCATCTGCTGATGACCGACAGAGATGTAGACGTGGTTCTCACCGTCGCCGGCCGCGGGGATGGGGAACAGCGTGGTGATCGGCCGGCTCTGGACGATCTGGAAGCCATCGTCGACCAGGCACCATTCGATGTCCTGGGGGCGGCCGAAGTGCGCTTCGATCCGACGGCCCAGCTGCGAGAGCCGCACGACCTGCGCATCCGTCAGCGCTGGCTGCTCCTGCCGCTCCGGCTCGATCGCCTGTTCCTGCGTCCCGCCTGCCGGCAAGGCGTGGATGGCAAGCTGCTTGGTGGCGATCGCCTTGGCGACGACCTCGCCGTCGCGCACCTTGTAGACGTCCGCGTTCACCAGTCCGGAGACCAGGGCCTCGCCGAGGCCGAAGCTGGCCTCCACGGAGGCGACCTTCCGGTTGCCGGTGACAGGGTCGGCCGTGAACAGGATGCCGGACGCCTGCGGGAAGACCATCTGCTGCACGACCACGGCCATCTGGACCTTCCGGTGGTCGATGCCGTTCCGCAGGCGGTAGGTCACGGCCCGCTCGGTGAAGAGCGAGGCCCAGCACCGGCTGACGTGCTGGAGGATCGCCGCCGGCCCCACGACGTTCAGGTACGTGTCCTGCTGGCCCGCGAAGGAGGCCGTCGGCAAGTCCTCCGCCGTCGCACTGGATCGGACGGCGTAGGCGGCTTGCTCGCCGAGCCGGGCGAGCGGGCGGGTAATCGCCGCCGCCAGATCGTCGGGTATGGCGATCCCTTCGAGGGTCCGGCGGATCTCCGCGCTGAGCGCGCGGATCGCCTCCCGGTCGTCCGGCATCAGGCGCGACATCCGATCGAGCCGATCGTCGATCGACGGCGCTTCCGCCATGATCCGCTGGAAGGCGTCCGTCGTCACGCAAAAGCCAGCCGGCACGCGGATGCCTTCGATCCGCGAAAGCTCCCCCAGGTGCGCGCCCTTGCCGCCAACGACCGCGACCTGCGTCTGGTCGATCTCCTGGAAACCCAACACGTAGCAGCCCATCCGCTCCCTTCCTTGTGCGTTCTCTCAAGAATGTCGCGGTCTCTCAGGAGAGCATCGCTGGCACACCTCGTCACAGGTTGAGGGCCACATGTTGGTCAAACTGGGCACCTGGGTTCGGCGTGCAGGCCCGCGAGTTCCGCACTCGTGCACCCCCACCGCTGAGGCTGGAACAACCATCCCAGGGCGCGGCCAAAGCATTGCTCGCGGACGACCCATTCGCCGAGCGGGTCGAAAGGCTGCCTAACGTGGTGGTCCCGCCGCGATACGGCGTCGCAGGTCCTCTGGCCGGTTCGGGGCCTCCCACGGCGACTCGATCCACCACGTCCCCCCGGCCTCGGCGAACGGGCGGACTTTCGCCGCCGCCGCGGCGGGGTCGTCCAACGGCGTCACCCCTTCGACGATGATCTCGAACGGGCCCGGCACCGTCCGGTGAGCGGCAACATAGGCGGCGATCTCGGCGTACCGCTCCGGGGTCCCCTCCCCCTGGCTCCCATCTGGGTCCAGGAAGTTAGGCAGGATGCCGTCGTAGCGGAGCGCTCGCGCCATCGAGCGTGCCCGCGGCCAGGCGGCGACCACCCAGATCGGCGGTCGTGGTCGTTGGATGGGGGCCGGGCGAAAAGCCATCTCCCCGACCTGGTAGTGCGCACCTGAGAACGAGAACGGGTCGCCGCTCCAGAGCCCGGTCAGGATCTCCAGACTCTCGTCCAGCATCGCCGCCCGTACTTTGCGATCCGTGACCTCCCCGACGTCGCCGAAGGAGTTGACGGCACCCAGGCCAACCGGGACGACCAACCGCCCGCCTGAGAGCTGGTCGAGCGTCATCGTCTCCCGCGCCAGTTTCCAGGGGCGGCGGCGCGAGGGCGGCGTGACGATGGCACCCAGGCGCACGCGCTCGGTGCGCATGGCCATCGCCGCCATTACGACCCACGGGTCGAAGACGTGCCCGCCCACCTCGTCCCACTGGTATCGAGCGCGATCCCGTCCCAGTAGAACGCGCCGTCCCAGCCGTGCTCCTCGAGTTCGTGGGCCAGTTCCGCAACCGTCCGCGGGTCGCCGGTTGGGATGACAAAGCCGTAGCGCATCGCCGCCTCCTGCTGCGTGGGGAATAGTCATCGCTGGACCAACGGAGGCCCGCGGTCACACTCTGTTCCGGGCTGAGTGCTTCTCGGTGGCCCCGCCGGGGGCGGCCATGGCGTCCTCGGTAAACAGGCCATGCAGGTCGTCGAATCGATGCTCGACCAAGCAGGCATCGAGACGATAGACCAGATCGAAATCACCGAACTGGTCTCGTAGCTCGGACGTACGATGTTGCGCAGATGGCCTCCCGCCCGCGCATAACTGCGGTTGAGCAGGACGGTCCTTGTCCTCTCCCGCATCCGCGTCTCGCCGTCGCCCACTCGTTGACTAGAGCTCGGAACTCATCTCCGGGTTCCAGACAACCTCCCACAGGTGGCCGTCTGGGTCCTGAAAGTAGCCGGCGTAGCCGCCCCAGAAGGTGTCCTGGGCCGGCTTGACGATCCGGGTGCCGGCGCGGGCGGCCTCCGCCATCACAGAGTCGACTTCCTCCTTGCTGTTGACGTTGTGGCCGATGGTGAGGTCGGTCGCGCTCGGCGGCGCCACGGAGAGACCGGCGTCGTGGGCGATGCTGGCCCGGGGCCAAAGCGCGAGCCTGAGGCCGGGCTGCAGGTCGAAGAAGGCGACGGCGCCGTACTCGAACTCCTGCCCGATGATGCCCTCGGTCGCCAGACCGAGGCTGTCGCGGTAGAAACGGAGCGATGCCTCCAGGTCATCCACTCCGAGTGTCAGCACGCTGATCCGTGGCTTCATGGCATTGCCTCCTCTGCACCCAAGTGTCGCCGCGCGCAGCGTGCCCGGCTGGCGGACCGGCGGGCCGGACCGGGTGTTGGCCGATAAGGCGTACAGCTCTGTGGCGTCAACCACCTCAAGAACCGCTGCACCAATGCGACTCCATGATCTCCATCGCGGCAATCGGCGAGTGGATACGACCCGGCCCCGTGAATGAGACTCTATGCCTTGACGACCCGGAAGCGCAGGTGCGTCGCCTGCGGTGAGGCGATCAGCTCGATCCGTTCCAGCTCGATGGCCTCTGGGCCGAGATGCGCGAACGGCCGCGACCCGGCACCGAGCAACACCGGCACCACGTGGATGGCGATCTCGTCGACGAGCCCGGCCCGCACGGCCTGCTGGGCAATCGTCGGCCCCCCCATCACGAGGACGTCGTTGTCGCCCGCGGCGGCTTGGGCACGGCGCACCGCCCGCTCGATGCCGTCCGTGACGAAGGCAAAGGTGCCGGTCGCCGTCGCCAGATCGTCCCGGGTCTCATGGGTCACCACGAAGCACGGCGCCGGGAACGGGGTGCCGCCCCACGGCTCGAGCCCGAGGTCGAACGTCCGCTTGCCCAGGACCACCGCCCCCTGCGCCACCGCGAACAGCGCCTGCACCATCCGCGCGTCGACCTCGCTCGCGGTGGGGACGCCGGCCGTGGGGTCTTGCTCGGGGGCATAGAACGGCATCCACGCGTGGAGCCGCTCCCCGCCGGTGCCCATGGGGTGCTCCGCGCTGGGGTTCGGCCCGGCGCCGATCCCATCCAGGGACACCGACATGTCCAGCACCACCTTGCTCATCGCTGACCTCCTTGGCATCCTCGGCGCCGCGCCGTCCGGCGCCGTCACGACATAGTCGGAGCCGGCCGGGCCGGCTCGACATCACCACGGAAGCACCGCCTGAACAAGGGTGGCGTTCGTGGTCTGGACCACCGCGGGCCGGCCAAGCTCGTATGAAACAGGCCCTCGCCGGCCTCCGGTAGCGGCGTGTCGAGGACCGTGGCGGCGCACCACCATGCGCGCCCGATCACTCGCCGACGTACCCGGGCGTGCCCACCAGGGCACCGCGCACGTGTTCAACGCGCGGTCCGAGCACCTTCAGCACCTCGCCCTCGATGAACGGGCCGGCCTGGTCCGGCGTTCCCGCATCGAACGGCGGGTGGGGGTCGTACTCGGTCCCCAGCTGCCAGCCTCGGGCATAGTCCTCGCCCGCCAGCCGGGCCAGCAGGGTGAGCCCGAAGTCGATGCCGGAGGTCACCCCGCCGCCGGTGATGCGGTTGCGGTCTGCGACGACGCGTGCCTCCACGGGCTCCGCGCCGACGAGGGGCAGCAAATCGCGATACGCCCAATGGGTGGTGGCCTGGTACCCCTGCAGCAAGCCTGCGGCGCCGAGGATCAGGGCGCCGGTGCAGACGGAGGTGACGTAGGTGGCGCGCTCGCCGCGGCTGGCCACGAAGTCGAGGACGTCCGGATCCCCGATCGTGGCGCCGGTGCCCTGGAAGCCGCCGGGGACGAACAGGATCTCGAGCTCCTCCGGCGCCTCATCAAAGGTGGCGGTGGGCAGGATTGGAACGCCACTATCGCTGACGACGGGGTCCCGGGTCTTCCAGAGCAGGTGGGTGGTCCGCCCGGGAGCGACAGCGAAGAACTGCTGCGGGCCGATCAGATCCAGGATGGTCATCCCGGGGAAGAGCAGCATGCCGATGGTCGTGGAAGCCGGCGGGGTGGCAGGTGCGGACTGTGCGCTGGCCTGGGTGCCGCGTGGCTGCTGGAGCGCGGCGAGGGCTGCCGCCGAGCCCAGGAGCTTACTGACTTCGCGTCGGTTCATCGTCCATTCCTCCTTCTCGAGCAACATCGGGCCGGTGCGATGCGGCGCCGGCCGTGCCGTGCGTGGCCGGCTCGCCGGGGGCGCTCGCCTCCGGCCGGCTCACGCCGACAACCGCCTGCGGTTCGGTGGGTATGGCATCGGCAGTTTCGGTCACACTGGTTCCTCCTCGATCTTCATCGAGTGCTTCACTCTCGGGCGACGCCGCGATCGTTCGGCCACCGAAACGACCGGCAGGGCAGGTCCTCGTGCGGCCAGGCGGGTTCACCAGAGACGGTGTCCAGCCTCCATAAGTGGAGCATATATCCTCCACATCATGGCGTAGTGTATCATGAAAGTGGAGGAAATCAATCCGGTTAGGTGCGCCGGCGTCCGGAAATCGGGGGCAGTGGTGAAACCGATGAAGATTCGAGGGATGCGCGCCGATGCGCGCCGCAACCGCGAGCGGCTCCTGGCGGCGGCCCGGGACGTCCTCGTCGACCAGGGCCCCGACGCGCCGCTCGACGCGATCGCCGCCGCGGCGGAGGTCGGGATCGGCACCCTCTACCGCCGGTTCCCTGATCGCCGGGCGTTGTTCCGCGCCATCGTGCTCGACGTGCTCGGCCGCACCGCCGAGGAGGCGCGACTTGCCCAGGCCGAGGAGAAGGACGCCTTCCGGGCGCTCGCCCGCTACATGCATCGTGCCCTCGACCTGCGGGTCAGTGCAGTGATGCCGGCGCTGCTCGACCACATCCCGCCGGACGACGAGGAAATCGCATCGATCCGGACGCACTCATGGGGACTGTTCCAACAGCTGGTAGACCGGGCGCACGCCGCCGGGACGCTCCGCCCGGACACGACGTTCGCCGACATCGGGTTTCTCCTTGTACGGCTGGCGAGGCCCCTCCCCGGCCCGATCTCACGCGACCTCGACAACCGGCTGGCGCACCGGCACCTGGAACTGCTGCTCGACGGGCTGCGGGCCGATCGCGCCGAGCCGGCCGCTCCCTTGCCCGAGCCGGCACTGACGCTGGCGGACCTGCAGGCAGTGGAAGACGCGGCCGACCGGGCTACCGAGCGCAGTGAGGAAGCCTTCCACGACGCCCATCGTCACCAATCTCCCTCGGTCGACCGCTCCTGAACCGGGTCGGAGGCGCCATGCCGACGGCGGCGATCAACACCCCGAGCCGCAACCCCCAGGCGAAGGCCGGCTGCGGCAGGCGCTGGCGGAGAAGCAAGACGGCGGTCAGCAAGTTGAGCAGCCAGAGCACGACGATCGCCATCGACATCGCCCCCCAGATCGCCGCGTCGAAGGGGGTCGCTATGTTGAAGTGGCTGGTCGTGCCGCGCTCGACCTGGCCGATGATGGCGATCAACTCGACGACGGCGGCGAGCGCCGTTCCCCAGGAGACGAGGGCGACCAACCGGCGGTGTCCCTCGACGTAGGTGAGGAGCCAGAGCAAGGTGAAGGAGGAGATCGCGATCGAGACGGCGAACTTGGCCGGCTTCAGCCAGGCGGGCGCGCCGGTAATCACCCGGTCGTTGACCAGCAGCCCGACGAGGGTCGCCGCCAGGGTGACAAGCAGCGCCACGCCGACAAGGGTCAGCGGGCGGTTGATCCGCCAGGCGCGGCGGAGCGCCGCTACGGGGGCGGCGGGCGGTCGTGAGGTCGCATAGGCACGGGCTGCCATCAGTGAGTCGTACTCCGGACGCGGGCGCCAACCACGGTGACGTCCGTCACGTGGAGGCCCTGGACGAATGATCGGCTGGGTTACCCCAGTCCTTGCCGCGCTGCGATGGCGGCCAGTTGCACGCGCGAGTCGGCATGCAGCTTGGTCAGCAGTGAGGTCACATGGGTCTTGACGGTGTTGGGCGAGACGAACAAGCGCTCCGCGATCTCCTTGTTCGTCCGACCCTCGGCCACCAGCTCGAGCACCTCCCGCTCTCGCGGGCTCAGCAGGGCAGCCCCTGGTGAGGTGCCGTGCAGCGGTGGCCCAGCGGGGTGTGTGTGTCCCAGCTCGGCCAGCACAGCCAGGGCCTCATCCAACACCACGGTGAGCGAGAACGCACGCTCCGCCGCCACGGTCGCGGCGAATGCCGCGTCCTCTAGCGCCGTTAGCGCCTCGGTCGTCACGCTCTGGAGCCCCCCTCGGTCCTGTCGGGTCTCCGTCGCCTCGCGGCGCGCAATCGCGTTGCCCGCCGCCAGTTCCCTCGACGCCACGAAGGATCCGGCACGTTGGATGGTCATGGAAGAGCGTCTCCTCGAGGTCTCAGCGGCTATCTCAGCACCTCATCGTTGCGCGAGGCGCTTGCTGTCAACGGGTGAGATCCCTTGCAGAGGGGATCACTCCCTCATGCGGCGCGAAAGACATGCTGCTAAGTGAGGATAGCCATATACCGGCCTTTGCCAAGAGCCAATTTCCAGTACGCTGACTAGGCCATTTACCGTCGTGACCATTGGCGTCACGCCGGCTAGAAAATCGGGAGGACCATGCCCAGGCGCGCCATCCCCGCCGATCGGCCGGAGCTGCCGCTCGACGCACACTCGCCGGTGCCGCTGTACAAGCAGCTCTACGAACGCGTGCGGGAGGAGATCGTGGCCGGTCAATTGCCGCCCGGGACGCGACTCCCCTCTACGCGCACGCTGGCCAGTGAGCTGGGCGTTTCCCGGGGCACGACGGCCCTGGCCTACGACCATTTGCTCCTCGAGGGCTACCTGGAGAGCCGGGTGGGCCAGGGCACGAGAGTCTCGTCCGAGTTTCCGGCCAAGGCGAGCGCTGAGCTCCTCCCTGGCACGAGGAAGCCCCGAGCGGCCCCGCGTCAGATCCCATCGCTCCGCATCGCCGATCGCGTCCGCACGCTGCGGATGGTCCCGAACCTGCGCAGCGTCGAGGGGCGTGCCGGTGGCGCCTTTCGCGGCGGACAGCCGGCGTTGGACCTATTTCCCTACGAGGTCTGGGGGCGACTTCTCGCTCGCCAGGCTCGGCGTGGGCTGCCCGCGTTGGCCTACTACCAGCCGCCTGCGGGCTACTTCCCGCTGCGTGAGGCCATCGCCACCCACATCGGTATCGCTCGCGGTGTGCGCTGCACGCCTGAGCAGGTGATCATCACCGCCGGCACGCAAGGTGCTCTCGATCTTGCGGTGCGCACCCTGCTGAATCCGGGTGATGCCGCCTGGCTGGAGAACCCCGGCTATTTCGGCGCGCAGGGCGCGCTGCGCTCTGGGGGAGCCCATCTGGTGCCGGTACCGGTCGATGCGCAGGGCCTGGATGTGGCCATCGGGCGTCAGTTGTGTCCGCAAGCGCGTTTGGTCTTCACCTCGCCCTCCCACCAGTTTCCCACCGGCGTGACCATGAGCCTGGGGCGTCGCCTGGCCCTGCTCGACTGGGCCCAGGAGGCCGAGGCGTGGATCCTGGAAGATGACTACGACAGCGAGTTTCGCTTTGGTGGTCGCCCCCTGGAGGCACTGCAGGGACTGGACCAGACCGGCAGAGTGCTCTACGTCGGCACGTTCAGCAAGGTGCTCTTTCCTGCCCTCCGCCTGGGATACGTGGTTGCGCCTCCGCACCTGATCGAGTCGCTCTTGGTCACGCGGCGCTTCGTCGACGTCCACATTCCGATCCTGGAGCAACTGGCGCTGACCGATTTCATCCGGGAGGGGCATTACGATCGTCATCTGCGTCGCATGCGTCGCCACTATCGCCATCGGCGCGAGCTCCTGCATCGCGAGTTGCATCACCACCTGGATGGGGTGCTCGACGTGTCCCTCCCGGAAGCGGGGATGCACCTGGTCGGTTGGCTCCCGCCTGGCAAAGACGATCGGCGTGCGGCCGCGCTGGCTGACGCGGTCGGGATCACCGTCGCGCCGGTTTCGGCATTCAGCCTGGAACCACTGCCTCGCGGCGGGCTGATCTTCGGCTTTGCCGGCATCGACGAGGAGGAAATTCGCCTTGGGGTGCGAAAGCTTGCCGCCGCCCTGGACCAGTTCTGAGCGATGCCGAGTCCGAGCTCTTGCCTATATCCTCGGTGTCGGCCACGGTGGTTAGGGTCGCGGTGGTGGGGCCCGTCGCCTCCCGGGCCCCAGCCGCACGCTGGCTGCGGCTACGGCGCTGGGGTGCCCGCCATCGGTGCTGGGAAAACGACCGACTCGATGGTTGCGCCGATGCGGGTCCCCGTCACCTCCGGCTCCATGGGGATGACCTCGTCGAAGGTGACGTTGTTCGCCGCGTCGCGCACGACCACTCGCTGCGGCGTGTCGCCGCCGAAGCTCTGGCCGTCTGCACTCACCTCTGGGTAGCCCTCGAACAGGAAGGTGCCGAGATACGTCCCGTTCGCGTCAGACAACGCCTGGACGACCGTGAAGTGTCCGCGCCGCTCGCCGTCCGGCTCCCACGTGCCGAGGGCGGGGCCTTGGAAGGCCGTGCCGAGCGCCGGGTCGACGTAGCTGGGCGGGACGCCGAGCGTGACCGATCCGTCGGTGGCAAAGGTTGCTGGGGAGAGCCCGCCCGGCGTGTTCACCAGCCAGGTACCGGCCAGCGGGTGGCTTGCAGTGGCGCCGGGCGTAGCCTGCTGGGCAGTGGCGTGATCCACATGACCCAACCCCACGGCGGCGCCGCGGCGCCGGCCCCCCTGAGGGCGGCGCGACGGTTGAGTCGAGACGGTGACAATGAATGACGGTGCATAGTCATCTCCTGCTCCTGTGTTGTGGCAACGCGCTCGCCAATTCACCTACCTGATTGCTACGGCGCGCGGTGCGGCGATCAAAACGGCGGTCATGACCGCTGTGTCGTCGGCCTCCCCTCCATATGCCTCCTTTCTTCGCGCTGACGAGCTTCGACTCATGCCGCCGGGGTGGCGTTCACTGGCACTGTTACGGGGAGATCGACCCCGCCCGGACTGAGGCGGACTCCGGTCACCGGTGGCTCGACCGGGAGGATCTGGTCGAAGGTGATGGTGTTGTTCGCGTCGCGCATGACCACGCGCTGCGGTGTGGTGTCTGTGAAGGTCTGCCCGTCCGCACTCACCTCTGGGTGGCCCTCGAACTGAAAGGTACCGAGGTAGGTCCCTTCGGCGTCGGTGAGGACCTGGATGGCCGTAAAGTGGGTCCCTCGTTCCCCGTCCGCCTCCCATCGTCCGAGGGCTGATCCCTGAAAGGTCAGACCAAGCCCTGGATCGAAGTAATTGGCCGCGAACGCCGCCACGAAGGAACCGTCCGGGCCAGCGATGGTCGGCACCGGTCCAGCCGGTGTCATGGCCACCCAGGTGCCGACAAAGTGATGCCGGGCTAGGTCACGAGCTTCCTCCTGCGTAGATCGAGCCGAGCCGACGTGAACGATCCCGAGCAGTCCTACCATCCCTACGAGCATCGCGAGGACAACGACGATCCGACGCATGACTTCCTCCTCTTCGTGTAGTTAGCAAGGCCCGCGTGACCACTTCGCTGATGGCCGGCGTGGATGCCCGAACTGGTTGGTGATGCGGGCATCGATCACGGCATCGGGGTTGACTCCCCGGAGAGCTCCAGGACGAAGGCATAGATCGTTTCAGTCGTGTCACCTCCGTTGAGCAGCGAGCCATCCTGGCGCGTCTCAATGCTGCCGTCTGTCGTGGTGCCGGTCTCGACCGAGAGTGAGCCGGGTGGTGGCGCGGGGATTACCCCGTTCGCCGGTAGCTCGGCGCGGATGAGGTTGATCGTGATGGGACCGGCTGGCAACGGACCCTGGAGCGTTTTTGAGCTACCCGCGAGGGAGCTTGTGTGCCGCAAGAAGGGGGAGGGCATGGTGCCGGCATAGAGCCCGCCGTTGATGATCTGCACCGGACTCGCTCCATGATTGACGTATGCCGCCGGAAACGCGAAATCGTGGACGACGGTGTCACCAGAACGCACCACAACGTCCTCTCCTGGCGGCGCCTGGACAGGCCCTAAACGCAGGTCCGCGCGGTGGAAAACCTGCATCGGCCCATTCGCCTGGACCGTCAGTTCCCCCTCCAGCACATGCGTGATCTGCGGGCCGCTGCAACAGGACTGGCCCTCCGGCGAGATGGGTGTCTCACTCCCGGGAGGGAGCGAGAGACGCTGTAACGACAACGCGCAGATTGTCTCCAGACGGAACTTGGTCGGCTGCAACGATCGTGGTGAACAGGGTTTCGAGATCTGGTTCGGCAGTGAGCGTCACGACAATGGGAGCGGGCGCCAACGGCGCCGGGATCGATACCGGGAGACCGGTGAATCGGTCGCTGTTGAGGCGGCCAGGCCCCAGTGTGAAAAACCCGAGTCCGAGGGTCACGAGGAGCAATGCCACGGTGGCGAACTGAACGAGCACCCAGTGGCGCCAGGGTCGCCCTACCAGTGTCGTCTCGTCAGAACGGGGATGGGGAGTCGCGAGGCGGTCTGTCCACGGGTGTCGGCCAGCGACTCGCGATGGGTGTCCTTTCGGTGAGAAATTCTCCAGCGCCGGCTGCAACTCCTCCCACACGCGCTCGCGCGCCGTCGTCGGTAACGCCGAGCCGATCTCGTGAAAGTGCCGCAGCGCCTCCGCGAGATCCTCGTCGACGTCGAAGTTGGCGTTCGACTGTTCGAGCACCAACGCGTCCCAGAAGGCCACGAACTGATCCGCGGCCGCACGCTCGTCAGGCATCGGGCTCTTCCTCTCGTTCCGCGGCGAGCAAAGCCCGGATGCGCAGCCCGGCGCGGTACTGGGTTATCCGGATGGCCCCCGATCTACGACCCAGGACACGGCCGATCTCGGCGTTGGTCAACCCGGCGAGCCGCAGCTCGACCACCTGTCGCTGGTCCGGTGAGAGCTGCGCCAGAACCTTGCGCACCATGCGCGATGCATCGGCGGCCATGGCCGTTTCCTCCAGTGAGGGGGCGCGATCGGCAACCTCGCCAGCATCGTCCAGCGGCTTTACGCGACGACGGCGGTCGGCTTGCACTTGGTTGATGACGACGTTGTGCGCGATGGTGAAGAGCCAGGAGCGAAACGCTCCGGGCCGGCCGTCCGAGCGATAGCGCGGCAGTGCGGCCAGCACCTTCGTGAAGACACTACTTGTGGCATCCTCGGCGGCTTCCCAGCTCCCGAGGCGGTGATAGCAGTAGCGATAGACAGGGTCGAAGTACAGCGTGTAGAGGGGAGCGAATGCCTCCGGGTCGCTCTGGGCGCGCGCGACGAGGAGGGCATCCGTAACGCTCGGTTGCGGCGGCTCCTCGGTGGCGATGACCGGTTGCGGCAACCCCAGCATTGCGGCGCTCCTGCGGATGCGAACTCGTTCACAGGGGTAAACATTCGACTAGGCGAAAGCGTTACTGTGCAGAACGAGACGCTGATTGGGACGTCTGGTTCCAGTTCACAAGGTGTTAGATCACGGAGGGCATCATGGTGCCGAGGACGCATCACTTTAGCAATGCATTGGCGAGCGAGTTTTGAAACTGGTTCATCGGTCGGGACCGCGAGGTGGTGGACCCTGAGCGCAACCGAAACCCTCGACGTGTTTGACGCGGCGGCCTTGGACCTGCTAGGGTCTCGCCGGTTCGTTGCCGCCTGGCAACCCGAGCGTCTGTCACCGTTCTGCCGGAGGTGCGCTTCGATGTCCGCTACCACGACCTACCACGCGCACCGGATGGGCTTCGACCCCTTCGCGTAACTTCCTCGCGGCGATCGCGGCCGTGATGCCTGGCATCACGCGGCCGGCGTCGTCCGTATCCCGAATACCGAAAAACCGGCGAAACCCTCTCGTGTGCGTGATTGATGGTGACCTCGTGGGCTTTCCCACGGGGCATTGGTCTTGCCGCGCGCACTCAGGAGTTTCGCTTTCGTGTCGTCCACGAATTCATCTCACCGGCTGAACTGGCATCTGCTCGTTCGCTATCTACGGCCCTATCGGTGGCAAATGCTCCTCATGGCGGGCATTCTCGCCGCCACCATTGCCACGCAACTCGCGACGCCGCTGGTGGCCAGCAGGTTCATCGATGCCGCCACCGGCGATGCCGCGATGGAGACGTTGCTTGCCCTGGCGCTGCTCACCATGGTCCTGGCGCTCCTTGGCCAGGTCATCGCGATGGCGGAAACGTGGGTCGCGGAGCGGATCAGCTGGGGAGCCACGAACACCCTGCGCGAAGACCTCGCCGCCCACCTGCTCCATCTGGACGCCACGTTTCACCATGCCCATACCCCTGGCGAACTGATCGAACGCGTTGATGGCGATGTCGGCACCCTGGCCCGCTTCTTCTCCCGCTTCACGGTCTACGTCATCGGCAATGCCCTGCTCATGGTGGGCGTCCTCGGTCTGCTCTACGCGCTGGACTGGCGGATCGGGCTTGGTTTGACCCTCTTCGTGGCGATCGCCATCGGCACAATGCTCCGGCTGCGGGTCCTGGCCACCCCGTTCTCGGCCGCCGAGCGCCAGGCCGCCGCCGATTTCTACGGCTTCCTGGGCGAATATCTGGCCGGGCTCGAAGACATCCGCGCCAGCGGCGCGCGCGCCTTCGTGCTCCGCCGCTGCGCCGAGTTGATGCGTGGCTGGCTGGCCGCCAGAATGCGGGCGCAGATGCGCGGCTATGGCATGGTCGCGGCCAGCCAGGGGCTCTTTGGTCTGGGCATGGCCTTCGCCCTCGCGCTCAGCGCCATGCTCTACCACGACGGCGCGTTGACGATCGGCGTGGTCTTCCTGGTCTTTCGCTACACGGAAATGCTCCGGCAGCCGACCGAGCAGATTCGCAACGAAGTCCAGGATTTACAGCAGGCGGGCGCCAGCCTCGGCCGCATCGAAAACCTGCTCAATCAGCGTTCCCGCCTCACTGACGGGCCGGGGGATCACCTGCCAGCAGGTCCCCTTGCGGTCGACATCGACCAGGTCTGGTTCGGCTATGAGCCATCCACTCCCGTTCTGCGCGGAGTCTCGCTGCATCTCGCGCCGCAACAGGTGCTGGGCATACTCGGCCGCACCGGCAGCGGGAAGACCACGCTGACGCGGCTGCTCCCCCGCGTCTACGATCCGGATGCCGGGATCGTGTCCCTGGGTGGAATCGACCTGCGAACGGTCTCCGTTGCCGCGGTCCGTTCCCGCGTCGGCCTGGTGACGCAGGAGGCGCATCTTTTCAACGCCAGCGTCCGGGACAATCTGACCCTCTTTGACGACAGCGTGCCCGACGAGCGCCTGGGCGACATCCTCGCCTCGCTCGGCCTGGACCCATGGCTGCAATCGCTGCCAGCCGGTCTCGATACGCTGCTCGGCGCCGGCGGCCGCGGACTCTCCGCCGGTCAGACTCAGGTCCTGGCCTGCGCCCGCCTCCTCTTGCGCGACCCGGATGTCGTGATCCTGGACGAGCCATCATCGAAGCTCGACCCTGCTACCGAGCGCCTGGTCCACCGCGCCTTCGGCCGGCTCCTCGCTGGCCGTACCGGCATCATCGTGGCGCATCGCCTGGCGACCTTCGCGCTCGCCGACGACATCCTCATCCTCGAGCAGGGCGAGGTGCTCGAGTATGGCCCTCGCCTCACGCTCGCCGTCGATCCCACGTCGCACTATGCGGCCATGCTGCGTCTCAACGCCGGGGAGGTCATCGTATGACACCCCAACCAACTTGGCGCTACCTCTTCCAGATGTCGCGCTTTGCCGGTGGCTACAGCGTGGCCCACGCCTTCCTGTGGGGACTGATGAACCTCTCCTCACTGTTGCCGGGGCTCATCGCTCGGTCGTTCTTTGATGCCCTCACCGGGGCCGCGGCGATGCCCGTCGGGACATCCAGATTCATCCTGCTGCTGGTCGTGCTGGCCCTCGGTCAGGCAGCGCTTTGGCTGATCGCCGGGTACGTCGAGATCATGTTCCGCTTCCTTGCCAGCGCCCTGCTACGGCGAAATCTGCTGGCGCGCTTGCTCGATCGTCCCGGCGCCCTGGCTTTGCCCTACGCGATTGGCGAGACCATCAACCGTTTTCGTGACGACGTCGAAGTCGCGGAAGACAGTCTCGACTGGACCGACGAGATCATCGGCCAGGGTGTGATCGCGATGATCGCCATCGTCATCCTCCTCTCCATCAATGCGGGTATCACGGTGGTCGTGTTCGCACCGCTCATCCTGGTCATCGCCGTCGCGCAACGGTTCAGCGGCGCCCTCGGCCGCTATCGCGCCGCAAGCAGCCAGGCTGCCAGTGAAGTGGCGGGCGCGCTCGGGGACATGCTGACCGCGGTCGACACCGTACGCGCCGCCGGCGCCGAAGAGCGGCTCATTGCCCACTTGCGCCAACTCAACCGGCAGCGACAGACGCTGACCATCAAAGACCGCCTGGCAACCCAGATGCTGGAGGCGATCAGCGTCAACCTGGCCGGGATTGGCACCGGCCTGATCATGCTGCTCGCCGCCAGCCAGATTCGCGATGGCAGCCTGTCAGTGGGCGATTTCGTCCTCTTCGTCTCCTATATTGCCTTCGTCACCGATTTCGTCTCCGAACTGGGCCAGTACCTCGCCCAGTTCAAACAGACGACCGTCGCCTTCCACCGCTTGCACACTCTGATCGGCGAGGCGCCAGCAACCGCGCTTGCCGCGCCCGCACCGCTTCATCTCCATGGCCCGCTACCGGTCGCCGCGCAGCCAGATGAAACGCCATCCCAGCCGCTGCGGCTCATTGAGGCTACCGGCCTCACCTATCACCATCCGGAAACGGGGCACGGCATCGTCGATGTCGACCTCCACCTGCCGCAGGGCACGCTCACCGTCATCACCGGCCGCGTCGGCGCCGGGAAAACCACCCTCGTGCGGACCTTCCTCGGTTTGCTTCCTCAGGAATCCGGCGAGACCTGCTGGAACGGAGCGCTCGTCGAGGATCCCGCGGAGTTCTTCACACCACCCCGGGCGGCCTACACGGCCCAGACGCCCCGCCTCTTCAGCGAAACGCTGCGGCGGAATATCCTCCTCAACGTGCCCGATGATCCCGCCCTGCTGTCGAGCGCGATCCGCGACGCGATGCTCGAACGCGATATCGACGACCTCCCCCACGGACTGGAGACCCCGGTCGGCACGCGCGGCGTCGCGCTATCCGGCGGCCAGGTGCAGCGCGCCGCGGTCGCCCGCATGCTGGCCCGTGAGGCCGACCTCCTGGTGATCGACGATGTTTCCAGCGCATTGGACGTCGATACGGAGCGCGACCTGTGGCGCCACCTGCGCGAACGGCCGGGCGTGACCTACCTCGCGGTTTCGCATCGTCGCGCGGTGCTGCTCCAGGCCGATCAGATCGTGGTCCTCGAGGATGGACGCGTGGCAGCCCGCGGCGCGCTTGACGTTCTCCTGGCGACCAGTCCCGAAATGCGCGCCCTCTGGAACGAAACCGAAGATCACGCCGCGCCTGAGTGACGCTGCCCGCCCCTGCCCGAGATGGTCAGGAAATGGCAATCATGTGAGGAACGCGGTCCCACGGTAGCAATCAGAGCGGAGGGACGAATCATGGGTCCGATAACGCCGCCAGCCCGGTGAAGAGCGCGCGCCGACGCCATGAACAGGTGCTGATATCGATCCCAGCGGGTACCGCGCAGCGCCAGAATGGCGCACGCCCTTGTCACCCGTATCGCAGCTGCCTCAGTACGCGTGGAGTGCATCCGTCACTGCGGCAGCGAGCCCAGCGATACGGAGGCGTCTTCGCCGCGGGCAAAGCGGGCAAGCTTGGCGTAGAAGTCTTCCAGGACGAAGCGGGCGTCGACCGTCTCGTAGACCCGGATCGGGCGGTGGTCGCGGCCGTGGAGGTAGGCCATGCCTGGGTCGAACTCCGGGGCCGGCCGCATCGAGGAGGCGCCGCACTCGGGCGCCATGACGACCCCGACCGCTGGAGAATCGCCGAGTGACCGAAACTCCATCGGCCGGTCCACGTGGCGGGCGTTGAAGTCGACCAATTGCTCGACCAGATAGCGCCCGAGCGGACCGTGCGGCCAGACTCGTTCCAGCAGCTCGGCGTAGGACACCGAGAAGCGCTTGTAGACCGAACTCGGGATCTGCCAGACCTCCAGCGGCGAGCGCATCACGACGTTGGCCGCACCGATGTCGTTGGAGAGGTTGAACTCCGGGCCGCCGTCCGGCCACGGCCCGCCTCCGATCCAGACGACGGTCAGGTTGCGCTCCGCGATCCGCGGCTCCTCCAGCAGCGCGCTCGCCATATCCGTCAGCGGCCCGTAGAAGAGCACGAAGAGCGGCCGCGGGTCATCCTTCAGCGCCTCCTCCACGATGAGGGCCGAACCGGGCGAGGGGAGCGATATCGCCTCATCGGGCAAGGCCCGTGGCGCCCCGTCGGCAACCCGGACCCGCCCCTCCCACCCCATCAGTCCGAGGAGTTTGTCAACCTCGTCACGGCTCTCCTTAAGTGATTCGGTCGTGCGGCGTTCACCGAAGTGGGCCGGGATGATCCCGTGGATCTCGAACGACGGCGTAAGAAGGGCATGGACGATGGCGAACTGATCGTCCGCCTCGTTCTTGGCGTCGGTATTGACGATGACCCGAGCGCGTTTCTCCGATGGTAGTAACGAGTCCAACACATCCTCCAGGTTGTCGGGTCTGGCTGTTCGCCCAAGCGGCATCGAACCGTCGTTGGACCGCTCCCTGCACCCAGTGCGTGCCGCTCACACGGCTTCGTCAGGTGCTAGCCCTTGATCGCGCCGGCCGTCAGGCCGGAGACCATGTACCGTTGGAAGAGGACGTAGACGATCAGTACCGGCGCGATGCCGATCAGAATGCCGGCGTTGAGCGCCGTCATCTGGGACGAGAACTGACCCTGGAAATTGAGCAACCCGAGCGGCACCGTGCGGACGCTCTCGGACGAGAGCAGGACCAGGGCGATCAGGAGCTCGTTCCAGGTTGCCAGCGCGTCGATGATGAAGACGGTGGCCAGGGCCGGCACCGCTAGCGGCATCGTGATCCGCCAGTAGATCTGCCACTCAGAGGCGCCGTCGATGAGCGCCGCCTCGCGGAGGTCGTCTGGTATGGAGCGGAAGTAGCCGCGCAGGATGAGGATGTGCAGCGGGAGGCCGAAGGCGAGGTAGGGCGGGAAGAGGGCGGCCAGCGTGTTGTTGATCCCCATATCCCGCAGCATCGTGAATATCGGCAGCAAGGTGACGTGGATCGGGATCGCCAGCCCGAGGAGGAGGAAGAGGAAGACGTGATCGCGCAGTGGGAAGCGCAGCTTTGCCAGCGGGTAGGCGGCCAGGGAGGCGACCAGGATGCCGAGCGGCACCTTGAGCCCGGTGACGATCAGGCTGTTGCGGTAGTAGGTCGAGAAGTTGCCGATGTCCCACGCCTTGACGAAGTTGTCGAGCCGTAGCTCTTTGGGGATCGAGAAGGGACCAGAGCTCAGCAGTTCGCCTTGACCGCGGATCGCGGTGGTCACGACGAAGACGAAGGGAATGAGCCAGACCAGGGCGAGCAAGGTCAGCCCCGTCGTCAGCAGGAAGCCTTGGCGGCCGCCGGTCGTCTCGTCCCCCGACTCCCTGGCGCGGGATCGGACCCAGCCCCGGGTACCCGTTATCGTGGCGTTCATTGCTCGCTCCCCGCACTACGCCCGCTCATCGCTCGCTCCCCGCACTGCGTCTGCTCAGCGGCGGGACATTATCCGGATGTAGGGGATCGTCACGACCAGGGCGATCGCCGCGATCACCCAGGCGAGGGCCGAGCCATAGCCGGCCTTGCCGTACTGGAACGTGTTGAAATACATCCATGTTGCCAACACTTGGGTCTGCTGGCCAGGGCCACCGTAGGTCATGGTGTAAATGAGGTCGAAGACGTTGAAGGAGCCAATGACCGCCAGGGTGACGACGACCACGTGCGTTTCCCGTAGCCAGGGCAGGGTGATCGACTTGAAGCATTCGAACGGCCCAGCGCCGTCGATCTTCGCCGCGTCGTACTGCTCGCGGGGGATCGTTTGCATCCCGGCAAGGTAGAGCACCATCGGGAAACCGACTCCTTGCCAGAGGGCGGTCACCATGGTTGCCGGGAGGGCCGTCTGGAAGTCGCCCAGCCAACCGCGCGCCAGACTGCCTAACCCGGCCAGGCGGAGCACCTCATTGATCGCCCCGAATGAGGGGTTATAGATCCAGGCCCAGATCATCCCGACCGCGACGAGCGGCAGCACCGCCGGCAAATAGAAGATGCTGCGCAGCAGGGTCCGGCCCCGGACGGCGCCGTTCAGCGCCGTCGCCAGCAGCAATCCGAGGACCGTCGGCACCAGCAGGGTGAAGATCGTCCACAGGACGTTATTACGCAGCGCTTGCCGCGAGTCCTCGTCGCGCAAAAAGATGGCTTCATAATTGGCTAGCCCGACGAAGGACCACTCCCGCGAGAGACCGTCCCAGTCGGTCAGGCTGATGTAGAAGGAGCGCCCCATCGGGTAGATGAGGAACGCTCCATAGATCACCAGCGCCGGCAGCAGGAAGAGCCACGGCGTCAGTTTCGCCCCGCCAGTCCGTCCCATCCGCGGCTCCTCCTCGTCCGGACCGCTAGCGAGAACGGACCCCTCCTCCGACTTCGAGGGAAAGGTCCGTTCTCACCGTCATCCAACCAAATGACTTGACTGCTACGCGCCGCCGTTCTCTGCCTTCCACGCCTCGGCCGTGGCCTGCATCTCGGCTGCCCCCTCTTCCGGCGTCATAGCGCCGGCGACGATGGCATCCTGGACGGCGAAGAAGGAATCCATCAATTCCTTGCGGAACGCCTGATCAGTTGGCGGGTAGGCCTCACTAGACTCGATGATCTGCCGCCACTTCACCGAGAGCGGGAATTCCTCCTCGCTCGGGAAGGCGTTGAGGACGCCGGTCGAGCCGCCGATTGCCTGAAAGTACTTCTGCTGGATCTCCGGCTGGAGGAACCAGTCGAGGAAGACCGCCGCCTCGTCCGGATGCTGTGAGTCCTTGGTGATCATCACTTGCTCAGGGAAGCCAGACATCCGCAACGGCTCGTGCCCGGTCGGCGGGAGAAAGAAGTCGAAGTTCGCGGTGTCCTGTTCGTCCGCGTGGAGGACTGATTCCAGCCAGTCGCCCTCGAAGACCATCGCCGCCTGACCGCGGTAGAACGGCTGGCGAGCGTCGTCGGGGGAGACGGCCAGGAAGCCGGGCACAATCCAGCCGTTGTCGACCCAGGTCTTCAGCTTCTGGTAGGCGGCCACCACCTCAGGGCTGTCCCAGCTCGCCTCGAGCTGGTTCAGTTGGTCGTGCATCTCCGGCCCCGCCTCGAGCTCGATGAAGTAGTCGAGCAGCCGCATCGTGTTCCAGCCGAACTTGCCGCCCAGCGAGAGACAGGCCACCCCCGCTTCCTGAAGCGTGCTACAGACGGCTTCCAACTCCTCATAGGACTGCGGGATCTCGATCCCGTTCTGCTCGAAGATGTCCTTGCGGTACCAGAAGCCCATGCCGCGGGTCGCCTTCGGGACCCCGTAGTAGACCCCGTCGACCTGCATTGCCTCAGCCGCCCACGGCACGAGGCGCTCAGCCCAGCCGTACTCCTCGTAGTAAGGGTCGAGCGGGAGCACCTGATCGGCCTCGATGAAGGGCGCCGCGATTGAGCCGCCCCACATGTAGAAGAGGTCGGGGGGGTCACCGCCGGCGATGCCGGTCCGCAGGACATCCGGGTAGGTGGCAGCACCGGTGCCGGCCACCGTCTCGCTGGAAATCGTGATATTCGGGTTGGCTGCGGTGAACTCGGCCAGCATCTCGTTGAACTGCTGTTCCTGGTTCGCCGCCGTCCAGGATAGGAACCGCAACTCGACCGGCTCCTGGGCGCGGACCAACCCTGCCGCCAGGACAGAGCCGAACCCGCTCAACAGCAGGGCCAGCACGAGGAAAAGGACCAGACGTCGCGACTGCCTTGTAGCCATCGGAAAGCACCCCTTCGTGCGTTACGGATGCGGCCGGCACCCCCGGCCGCTCGGTCGTTGCTCCGTTTTACCCCCCTTTCCAGTCGAGCGTGAGCCCGAGAAGCCGGCGGTCACGCGACGAGCGAGCCCGGTGGCGGAAACCGCCGGTCGGCATCGTCGAGTACCAGGATCCAATCGTCTTTGGGGCCGCTTGTCGGCGGCGCGAAGGTTTCAGTGCCCGTCGTCGGGCGCGTTCCCGCCATATGCACCTCACCCGTCCGCGGGTCGTACCACGACGCCTCCACGGTTTCGCCGGAGAGCATGCCGAGGTCGACGGCGAAGGGTTGGCCAGTCGGGGCATAGAAGAAGGCATAGGCGCCGTCCGCCCCGCGCGTCGCCCGCAGGTGCTCACCACCAGTGCCCGGGTCCGAGCTAAGCAGCGCCTGGTCGGGCACCCGAGACAGCATCGGGCGGGATTCGATCAGCCGGCGGGCGAGGCCCATTTGGGCGGCACCGGGCAACGCGAGCGCCTCGTCCCAGCGGCGGCGGACGCCGAAGCGGTCGCCCTCACCCTCGCCCTTCCAGAACTGGAAGACGCCGTTCGCCCCATAGGTGTGCCCATGAGCGCCGGCGAAGAGCGCCCAGTAGGCAGTCTTCCGGGCGTCGTGATCGTCGAAATACCCGTTGGCCGCGTCCCAGTTGACGGCATGGTCCTCGTAGCACGCCTCGCCGTCCATGCACGGTTTGGTTGGAACACGGGCGTAGTCGCGCTCGATCAAGGCGTGGTTGGGTAGGTCACGCGCCGAGTGGCCGGACTGGATCATGTTGAACGCCAGCCAGGGGTCCTCGTGGAAAAAGTCGGCCGACGAGGCGTGGTGCTGCGGGTGAAAGGTCATCGGCTGCTCGGCGCCGCCGCGCAGGAGGCCCGCGGCCAGAGCTCGCCACGTCGCGTAGTGGATCGGCTCGACCGGGTTGCGGTCCCCGCCGATGACCCAAATGATGGGGGTTTCCTTGTAGCGGGCGCCGAGGAACGCTCCGTAGCTGTCGGCGTTCTCAGGCGTGAAGACCTGCGGTTCGGTGCCCCACAACCGGGGGCCGACCTTGTCGCCCCAGGTGGGCAGCAGCGCCAGGTAGAGACCCCGGGTGGCCGCTTGCTCGACGACCCAATCTACGTGGCGGAAATAGGCCTCGTTCGGCCGCGTCGGATCGGCTTCGTGGAACGGCAGGTCGCCGAGGGCGTTGGGCACGGAGAGCCCGTCGAACTCCGAGATCCCCATCACCTGGATCACCGTGAAGCCCTTGGCGGCGCGGTCGTCCAGATAGTGAACCGTCTCGTCACGGTCCAGGCGGTGGAGCAGCGTCCAGCCCGTATCCGCGAGGAAGAAGAACGGGGAGCCATCGCGATGGACGAGGAAGCGGCAGTTATCGGAGACGCGGAGCATCGATCCCCTCAGGATCACGTGCCCATGGCAGTGACAGTCTCACTATTGGCGCCCCACTCAAGAGGTGCACCGGTCAACCAGTAGGATGAGCGTAGCGGTGGTGACGGAGCATGTCAATACACGTTGGCCAGAGCTACAGCTACGAGCTGAGCCTTGACTGTGCGCCGGCGAGAAGACGAAACGATAGCCAGGGTGCTTTGTGCGCTACTCGACGCATCGTCACCGGCTGAAATCTTCCACGGGGTCAGTTGCGGCGATGCTGACGGCGCCAAGGGCAATGGACCTTCACATCGATGAGGTCGCCTCGATAATGCTGAAAACGGTTGCGGCTGCTGATGCTGGCCCATGGGTCACCTTCGATTGGTGGTCAAACATGCGGGCGAATGGCCATCAAGCCGTCAGCGGGCACTTGGCGTAACTGAGTATCGGACGAGTCAACCAGAGTCAAGGAGAGAACGTGACCGCGAGCGTCAGAAGTCTGGAATATCGGACCGTCGGGGAGTGGGCGCTCACGAGCGAGCGGACCTACGACAGACCCTTTGCGGATGTGAGCGTCGATGCCCTATTTCGTGCGCCATCTGGGAACGAGTCGCGCATGCCCGCCTTCTACGACGGCGACGGGACGTGGCGAGTTCGCTTCAATCCGGACGAGGTTGGACCATGGTCGTATCGCATCGTCTCTCACCCAGTTGACCCGGAGCTCGAGTCCGAAGGGACATTCGAGGTGTCGGCGCGGCAGACTCGCGGGTTTCTTCGAGCCACCCCAGGACAACACTGGGGTTTTGCCTTCGAGAGTGGCGAGCCGGTCTTCCTCTTCGGCGACACGGTCTATCACCTCTTTGGTATGGCCTTTTGCGGTATCGATATCGCGCCGTTTCTCCGCCGTCGGGCGGAGCAGGGTTTCAACCTGCTCCGGGTGCGACTTCCGGTCAGTCCCTTTCATCCGCCGGATGGGTACAGCGATTGGCAGACTCGCCGCACGTGGCCGTGGGGTGGGAGCGAGCAGGCGCCGCGCTTCGATCGCTTCAATCTCGACTACTTCCGGGTTGTCGACGAGGTGGTACGGCTGACCGATGAGCTTGGTCTCGGTCTCGAGATGATCATGGAGGGGTGGGGCTTCGAGTTTCCCTTCAACAGCCGGCAGATCTTTTTACCCGAGTGGGAGGAGCTGTGGCTGCGCTACCTGATCGCTCGTTATGACGCGTACGGCAGCACCTACTTCTGGACACCATTGAACGAGTACGAGTACTACCCGAACGGCGACTGGCACTACAAACCGGCGGCGGACCGGTGGCAAATGCGTATCTCTCGCTGGATCAAGGCGAATGCTCCGCATCGGCACATCGTTGCGGCGCACAATGGACCGACAATGCCACCCTTCGCCGAGCGCTTCGCCGCCGATCCAGATGCTGTTGACGCGATCATGTTCCAGGAGTGGGGTGCGCGGGATCAGGAGAGCGGCTGGCTCGCCACCGGCATCGAAGATTCCATCGCGCAAAGCCTCGCCGGCTGGCCCGGTTCAGCCGTGTTTGCCGAGTGGGGATACGAACGCAATCCCTCCTTCTCCCTCAAGCTGCCACACCATGAATTCTGCGACCAAGACCATACCCGCCGGGGCGCGTGGCGAGGAACGTTTCAGGCACTAGGCATCATCCACGGCTATGAGAATTCGTGGGGTCCATGGGCAGTGCTCGAGGAGGATCAGCCTGGGCTCAACGATCTCCTGCAGGTGCGGCGCTTCTTCACCGAGATCCTGCCGTTTGCCGATCTCCGGCCGGCGCCAGACCTGATCCATGGCGATGGCTGGCAGCCGGGGCGCCGGCCGCTGGCATTGTCGAACCCGGACCGGACCCTCGTCGCCGCCTACCTTCCGGCCGGAGGGGAGGTCGCGATATCGATGCCGGACGGCTCGGTCAGGACTGCGTCGTGGTTCGATCCCCGCACTGGTGAGTTGACCCGAGCGACAGGTACGGCAGCGGAGGGAAGGTGTTGCTTCACCGCTCCATCTGGAGGTGGCGATCGGCCATGGGACTGGGTGCTCGTGTCTGCCGCGAGCCAGGGGGAGGCCGGATGACGCGGTGCGAAAACCCGCACCCCCACCCCCCTTTCCCGGCCTGATGGGAGAAGGGGTTTTGCGTCGCCGGGCTTGGCTCCCTTCTCGCCTCTGAGCGGGGAGAAGGGCTGTGGATGACAGTCGATTGCCAGTCAGCGGATCGACAATTGACTGCATCCGAGGATCAGGCGCACTTTACAGCGTGCCCATCCTATGCCATCGTGGCCGCCCACCACGTGTGCGGGTCATGGCCATGAGGATCGTCCACATGCGCCTGATCCGCAAATTCGCCTACGGCAGGAGGAAGAATGATGTTCCATCGCGACGACGAGATGGCATTGCTGAACGCAGTCCTGCGAGGACGTGTTGGCCGGCGGGACCTGGTGCGGCGAGCCGTCGCGCTTGGCCTCAGCGCGCCCGTCGTCTCCGGGCTGCTCGAGGTCTCATCCCCGGCGGCACTGGCCCACCAGGAGAGCGGCACGCCGGCCGCCGGCGCCACCTGCACCGGCTCCATCACCTGGGCGCTGGAGTCCGACCCGGCCAATCTCATCCCCTATGGCGGTGTCTCCACGTCCAATATGTGGGGCAAGGAGTTCATGTACGACTCCCTCCTCGAATGGGACCGGGACCTGGTCATCCAGCCGGCTCTCGCCGAGTCGTTCGAGGTGAACGAGGACGCGACGAGCTACACCTTCAAACTCCGCCAGGGCGTCCTCTTCCACAACGGCCAGGAGATGACGGCGAACGATGTCAAATACTCCTTCGACACGGCACCGATACCGCCTCCGCCGGGTATCGAGGTCCCCTTCCTGGCGAACATCGCCGGTGCCGAAGTAGTCGACGACTACACCGTCACGATCACGATGTCGAAGTCCGATCCGACCCTCCCCGGCGTGATCGCCTGGGCACGCTACACCCCGATCGTGCCAGAAGGCATCTTCGATCAGATCAACGTCCTCAGTGAGGGGATTGGGACCGGGCCGTATCGATTGGTCGAGTACGTTTCGAACGACCGCGTGGTCTACACCTGCAACGAGGACTACTGGAAGCCGGGAGTTCCCTGTATCCGGGATCTCACCCTGAAGGTGTTGCCAGACGAGCAGTCGCGGGTCGCCGCGCTACGCTCCGGCGAGATCGACGGCGGCACCTTGACGCCCGACGTGGCGCGCACCCTGGAGAATGATGAGACGCTGCAGATCCTGGAAGGACTCACCTCCGCGCCGCGAGTCATACAGTTCAACACCCGGGAAGAGGTCCCATGGCGGGATGCGCGGGTGCGACAGGCGATCAACCTGGCAATCGACCGCCAGGAGATCATTGACAACGTCTATGGCGGAAGCGCCCAACTGACCGGGGCGATTCCTCCTGGCTACGGCGACTGGCCGCTCCCGGAAGAGCGGCTGCAAGAGCTTTACACCCCCAACGTCGAGCAAGCGATGGCGCTAATGCAGGAGGCTGGCCTCGAGAGTGGGTTCGACGTCACCCTGCAGGCGATCTCCGCACCCCGCGACTACACGCAGATCGCGGAGATCGTGCGCGAGCGGCTGAGGCCGCTGAACATCAATGTGACAGTCGAACCTCTGGAAATCGGCACCTTTGCCACGAATATCGGCAATGGGGATTTCCAGTGGGCCTCGACTGGCCGCGGCATGCGCGGTGACCCGAGCGGCTACGTCGTCGACTTCCGCTCCGGGACACCCAACAACATTGCGTGGTTCGGCGATGGCTGGTCGAATGAGGAGATCGACAGCCTCTATGACGAGGCGCTGGCCACGGCGGATGTTGCTGAACGCATGGCGGCCTACCAGCGCATCCAGGAGATCATTGCCGAGGACGTGCCGAATCTCTACACCGTCCAGCCCACCAAGTTCCAGGTGGCGACGCAGCGGGTCGAGGGCATGTACGTCTCGTACACGGACTTCAACACGGGGCTGCGGACCGCGTGCGTGACGGAATAGGCTGTTAGTTATCGGCTGTTGGCTATCGGCCGATCAGCCGGAGACGGCAAGACGGCAAGTCGGTAAGAAGAGTCGGCAGTCGTAAGACGGTCAGAGCCGATAGCCGATGGCTGATAGCCGATAGCTGATAGCTAGCCCCGGAGTGGCAATTCGTGGCGAAGTACGCCCTCGGCAGGGTCTTGTTGCTCATCCCGACCCTTCTCGGGATGAGCATCCTGATCTTTCTCATGCTCCGGCTCCTGCCCGGCGACATCGTCGACATCATGACCGGCGCCGATCCCCAAACAAGTACCGCCGCTCGCGAGCAGTTGCGGGAGGCGATGGGTCTCGCCGACCCACTTCCAGTGCAGTATTTCTATTGGCTTGGCAACCTGCTGCGGGGTGATCCCGGTACGTCCTTGCGCTCTGGCCAGTCCGTCGGTCAACTTTTGCTCGCGAGTCTCCCCATCACGGTCGAGCTCGCGGTGCTGGCGACCCTCATCGCGACCACCGTGGCCATTCCCCTCGGTGTCGTCTCGGCGGTCAAGCGAGACACCGGTCTCGATTTTGTCGCCCGTGTCGGCGGATTGATCGGGTTGTCACTGCCGAGCTTCTGGATCGCGACGCTGGCCCTCCTCTTCACCTCGAAAATGTTCGGGTGGGTGCCGAAGACGCGCTACATCTCGCCGATCGACGATCCCTTCGGCAATCTGCAGCAGATGATCCTGCCGGCCCTGGCGCTGGCGATCCAACTCATGGCCATCGAGATGCGGATGACCCGAACCACGATGCTCGAGGTGCTCGGCGAGGATTTCGTGCGCACCGCCCGCGCCAAAGGGCTTCGCAATCAAACCGTCGTTTTCCGGCACGCGTTGCGCAACGCGTTGATTCCGGTGGTCACCGTGATCGGCTTCCAGCTCGGCACGCTCATGGGCGCGTCCGCGATCATCGAGGTCATCTTCGGTCTCAACGGCGTTGGCTACACGCTGCTCCAGGCTATTTTCAATCGCGACTACCCGCTCGTGCAGGCCGCCACGCTCTATCTGGCGACGGCCTTTGTCCTCATCAATCTCGGGGTCGACGTGCTGTACGCCTACCTCGATCCACGGATCAAGCAAGGATGAGCACCGCGGCGGATACGCTCACGCTCGGCCGGGCTGGACGCTCGGCGCGCCCCTGGTGGACGCTGCCGCGGCGCTGGCGGAATCCGATCGGTCTCATCGGCGCGGCCGTGGTGCTGCTCACGGTCGTCGTTGCCCTGGCCGCGCCGTTGATCGCGCCCTACGACCCGGACGCGCAGGAGAGTGAACGGCTGCTGCCGCCGAGCGGGAGCAACCTGATGGGGACTGACGAGTTGGGGCGCGACACCTTTTCGCGGATCGTATTCGGGGCCCGGGTCTCGCTCCAGGTGGGCATCATCTCCGTCTTCATTGCGCTCCTCATCGGCGCCATCTTCGGCATCACGGCGGGATTCCTGCAAGGACGGACCGATGCCTGGCTGATGCGCGGGGTCGACATCATGTTCGCCTTCCCGGGACTCGTGCTGGCGATCGTCATCGCCGGTCTGCTCGGCGCCAGCCGCACCAATGCCATGATCGCCATCGGGCTCGTCTACGCGCCGGCCTTTGCCCGCGTCATCCGCGGCTCCGTCCTTAGCGTCATGAGTGAGCCCTACGTCGAGGCCGGGCGCGTCGTGGGATCAACGAATAGCCGCCTGGTTCGCCAGTACGTCCTGCCGAATATCTTCGCTCCATTGATCGTGATGATCAGCGTCTATCTGTCGAGCGCGATTCTGGCCGAGGCCGCGTTGAGCTTCCTCGGTCTCGGCACGCAGCCGCCGGAGCCAGCCTGGGGCGGGATGCTGAGTCTGGCGCGCTCCTACATGGAGATCTCGCCGTGGATGGCCATCTTTCCTGGGTTAGCCATCATGATCGTCGTCCTCGGATTCAACTTCCTTGGCGACGGCCTGCGGGATGTTCTTGATCCGCGCCTGCGGGCGAGCTAAGCCGTGATCCTTTCAACACTGCACAACATGGACACATGCTTCGGATCGATCAGCGGCACCAACTCCGCGGCGACGTCGTTCGATTCGCTAGTGTTTGCCTCTGTCCCTTCGACACTGTCAACCGCGGTAAGGAGACGAGTCGTCTATTGACACCGACTATTTCTCCAACTAGGATGTCCGCAATCTAAACAATTGAGAATCCCTTGTCCGACATGCGAACATGGGGTGCGGTGACCGTGCATGGCTCTCACGAGATTTCTGCCGTTCTCTCGGTGGGTAAGGCTCTAGCGATTATCGAGGCGCTGTTGCAGGCGCCGAAACCGCTCTCAGCACGTGAAATTGCCGAACGTAGCGTTGTCAATCGCACTACAGCACATCGCCTGTTGAACACCCTTATCCTCCATGGCTGGGTTGAACGGCATGTCGAAGGCGGCTACCGGCTCTCCATGAAATTTCTTGCTCTTGCGCATGTCTCAGGACAGGTGCGGAGCCTCTTCGATGAGATCAGGCCCGCTCTCCTACCCCTCTCAGAGCTGTCACGGGAGACGATCCACGTCGGTGTGCTGGATGCTTTCGATATCGTCCACGTCGATAAGATCGAGAGTTTGGAGCGGGTTGGCGTCTCATCCCGGATCGGCGCCCGCGGCGTCGCTCATCGCACCGGTCTGGGCAAGGCTCTCCTGGCCGCCAGCTCGGATGAATTCGTCGCCGCCTACATCGACCAGGGGCGGCATCGTGAACCGCCCTTCACTGTGGAGACTGCGGAGTCGGTCTGGGAATCGGTCCGTCACGTGCGGGAAGCCGGGTGCAGCCTGGACAATGAAGAAGATTCTATCGGCGTCCGCTGTCTCGGCGCGGCCATTTGCGGGGCCGGCGGTCGTCCGCTCTTTGCGGTCAGTATTACTGGCCCGTCACCTCGCTTCACGCTGGAAGCGTGCACCCACCTTGCGCCGACGCTGCTGTCCGTTGCTGGACAGCTGTCCCAACAATTCGGTTGCGACTCAGGCGTTGTCAATCGCGCGATAGCAGGGAGAGCTTGGGATGCCGCTTGACACCGACATTGACATGCAAGAAGACCTCCTCAATGTACTCAGGACCAGGCTGTACACAGCAGTTGTCTCGGACGTCCTCGATCGCCAGGGACTGCTCGATCAAGCCATGAGCGCTCGCATCAGGCCGATTGATCCTCGTATGCGGTTAATCGGCCGAGCACACACGGTACTGACCGCGGATGTCTACCAGCGACCCGCGGACCCGTATCACAAGGAGATCGCCGCCGTTGATTCACTCAAACCCGGGGACGTCATGGTTGCCGCGACGAATGGGTCCGAGCGAACCTGCCTCTGGGGTGAGCTTCTCTCGACTGCGGCACGCGCTCGGGGCGCAACCGGTTCACTCATTGACGGTCACACCCGTGATGTGGCTCGTATCCTCGAGATGGAGTTCCCGGTCTTCTGCACGGGATTCAGACCTGTCGACTCCTCCTCCCGGTCGGTCGTTGTCGATTACGACTGCCCGGTTCTATGTGGCGGGGTGCTAGTCCATCCTGGCGACATCATTTTTGCCGATATCGACGGCATAGTTGTCATCCCGAGCAGTCAACTGGAGGCGACGGTTCAGGCCGCGCTGGAGAAGGTCGAGGCAGAGAACTCGAGCCGCCAAATGCTCGAAGAGGGTTATCTGCTGCGCGACGTCTACGACCGGTTCGGCGTGCTCTGACGCCAGCCTCGAGGAGCAGCTACGTGGCCTTGCAGATTGGGATCGATACTGGGGGCACCTTCACGGATCTCGTCGGCTTCGACGATGGCGACGATGTCTTCGTGTATGGCAAACAAGCGTCAACCCCAGACGCGCCGGCACAGGCGCTCGCGAACGTGCTAAACGAGGTTGACGCCGGGAACAAGCCTCTCCAAAGCATCGTGCTTGGCACCACCGTCGCGACCAATGCAGTGCTGCAGCGTCGTGGTACTCGAGTGCTCTACGTTACCACCGCCGGGTTTGAAGACGTGCCGTTCATTGGACGCCTCGACAAGGAAGAACTCTACAACCTGCATTGGAAGAAACCGGACCCGATTGTCAGTCGCCGCGACTGCTACGGGATTGCTGAGCGGGTCGGCCATGATGGATCGATCCTCATTCCACTCACGGAGTCGGCGCTCGATGATTTGGTCGCCTTCGTAGAGTCTCGACGCGAGATTGCCGGAGACCTGGCGGTCGCTGTCTGTCTGCTTTTCTCCTTTCTGATGCCAACGCATGAGCAGCAGATCAAGGAGCGACTTGAGCGAGATTTTCCTGCCCTCTCCGTCTCGGTCTCACACGAGGTCTCCCCAACCTGGCGCGAATATGAACGCTGCAGCACCACGATTGGCGACGCCTACATCAAGCCGGTGCTGCGCTCCTATGTCGCCGGAGTTCAGGAGACTCTCCAGGACCTGGACATCGAGGCTCCGGCCAGCATGCTGAAATCGAACGGGGGCCACCTGCGTATCGACTTAGCTGCCGCGCAGCCATCGCAGTTCCTCATCTCGGGTCTGGCCGGCGGTATCGTCGCTGCCCGTCACTACGCCCAATGTGCCGGTGTCGATCATGCATTCTCCCTTGATATGGGGGGCACCAGTGCTGATATTGGCACGATCCAGGGTGGGCAAGAGCGCTATTTGAGCGAGTTCCAGGTAGGGTTTGGGATCCCCATTTCCGTTACTTGCGTAGACGTCGCGACCTTGGGCGCTGGTGGGGGCAGCATCGCCTGGATCGACAAGGGCGGCCTGCTCCAGGTGGGTCCGCGTAGCGCCGGAGCCGACCCGGGGCCCATGTGCTACCGCAGAGGTGGACAGGAGCCGACCACGACCGATGCCAATCTCGTTCTTGGTCGGCTCAACCCCAGGTACTTCCTCGGTGGCCAGATTGCTCTCGATCCTGACGCTCCGCGTGTCGCGCTTGGCGGGATCGGGCGAGCGTTGGGTGTGCAGCCAGGGGAGGAAATCGAGACTGCGGCGCACGCCATCGTCGAGACGGCCAACGAGAATATGGCGAACCAGATCAAGCTGATCTCAGTCGACCGTGGACTCGATCCCCGGGACTTCGTGCTCATCCCGTTTGGCGGCGCCGGTCCAGTCCACGCGAGCGCGTGTGCCAAGCTTCTCGGCATCACGCGGGTACTGATCCCGCCGCATCCCGGTCTCGGGTCCGCCTTTGGTGCGCTCACAGCCAACTGGCGCGTCGATCGTGTCTGGACAATCTTCGGCCGCTCGACCCACCTCAATGTCGAGAGAGTTGCGGAGCGTTTGGAGGCGCTGACCGAGGCAGCGGTGCGGGAACTGCGCGAAGACGGGTTCTGTGGCGAGCCAGTCCTTCTGCGGAGCATTGACATGCGTTATGCCGGTCAAAACTACGAGCGCGAAATTTCTTTACCCCCAGGGCCATTCACATCAGACGCCGCCGGGGCGATGGTTGAGCGCTTCAGCCGTGCCCATGACGAGTTCTACGGATTCGCTCTTGAAGGCGAGCCGGTCGAGTTCGTCAATCTTCGGGTCAGCGCTATTGGCCCCGCCGAACTCGGCGCGGTGCTGCAGACTCCTACCGCGGAAACGGCGCCGGATCCCGTTGAGCGCCGCCCGGTCTCATTCCACGGCCGTGGCTACCTCGACACACCCATCTATCGACGAGCAGCGCTGCCTGTCAACTTCACGGTAGAGGGTCCGGCGATTGTTGAAGAGCCTGACTCGACTACTGTGCTGCACCCTGGCGATACCCTGCTGGTCCGTCCGGATGGCTTGCTCGAGCTGCACGTCGGCTAATGGGTTGCAAACGATCGACTTCGAGGAGATGTGGCCTATGACAATTGATACGGTCATGCTCAACATCATCCACAACGCGCTGACCAACATCGCCTCCGAGATGGCGCTGGTCATGCTGAAGACATCCTATTCCACGATCTTCAATGAGGGTCTCGATTTCACGACGGTTCTCCTCGATCGCCACGGCGACCTGATTGCCGAGAAGAACTACACCCCATCGATGATGGGCGCCATTCCGCATACGGTGAAATGGGCCGTGGAGGAGAAGGGGATCGAGCATTTCCACCCCGGGGACGTTCTCGTCCACAACGACTGCTATCGGGGCGGCTGCCATCTCCCCGAGCACATGATGATGCGGCCCATGTTCGTCGGGGATCGCCTCTTCGGGTTTGCCGGAAACATCGGACACGTCGCCGAGATTGGCGGCAAGGCCCCGGGCTCGTTCGCCGCCGACGCGACGGACATCTACCAGGAGGGCTTGCGCTTGCCACCGGTGAAGCTTCTCAACCGGGGTGAGTACGTCGAGGATGTCTGGCGCATCGTCCTCGCCAACCATCGTACGCCGCACAACACCTGGGGCGATTTCCACGCCATGATCGGCTCGCTGGAAACGGCAGAGCGCCGCATCCGGGAGTTGGCCGAGCGGTACGACGCGGCGCTGATCGAGCAGGCCACCGCCGAGCTGATGGACTACTCCGAGCGACGTCTGCGCGCCGAGATCCGGGAACTTCCGGACGGGGAGTACTCAGCCAGCATGCTCGTGGAAGACGACGGCGTCACCGCCGATCCGTTCGAGGTACGGGTGACTATCGTCATTGACGGCGACGAGATCATCGCCGACTTCACCGGCACCAGCCCGCAGGTGCGGGGACCGATGAACTGCACCGTGGTTGTCGTTGCCTCGGCGGTCTACAACGCGGTCTTTTCGGTTACCGATCCCCACTCCTCGATCCCGCGCAACTCGGGCTGCTACCGACCGATGAAGTTCATCGCGCCGGCCGGTTCGGTCGTGAACGTGGTGCATCCGGGACCGTGCGTCGGCGGCAACACCGATCTCCAGCCGAAGCTGATCGATCTGCTGCTGAAGGCGTTCAGCCAGGCCGTGCCGGAGCGAGTCGCCGCGGCGAGCGGCGGCTCGTCGAGCAATTTCCTCTTCGGCGGCATCCACCCGGTGACCGGGGCTTACTACACGAACTACCACTTCGATGGTCACGGCACCGGCGGCACAGTGCAGAAGGATGGCAACAACGGCGAGATCACTCGCCACTCCAACTGCCGCAACACGCCGATCGAGGTCTTCGAGGGCCGCTATCCATTTCTCAACCTCGAATATCGACTGATGCCTGACTCGGGTGGCCCGGCGAGCATCGCGGTGGGCTTTCGACCACCCGCACGCTGGAGGTAACGGCGGACGAAATCACGCTGAGCTGCCTTTTCGACCGGGCAAAGATTCCTGGCTGGGGACTCTTTGACGGAAAATCCGGCGGGTTGAGCCAGTTGCTCGTGAAGCGGGTCGGCGACGATCAGTTCCGCACCTTTGTCGAGGCGTACAACACGATCTCACCGACGAAATTCACGAATGTGCTGCTCAAGCGAGGAGACATAGTCCGCTACGTGACGCCGGGCGGAGGCGGTTACGGCGATCCGTTGCGGCGGATCCCGAGGCTGTGCTTAGCCGACGTCCGCAATGGATGGGTTTCGCTGGGGCGGCGCAGCGCGAGTACGGCGTGATCGTCGCGCCGCGCGAGCGACGACTTTGCCGTTGATGAGGCCGCCACGGCCGGGCTGCGCAAGCACGCGCGGAAGCGGCCGGCGTAGGAGCACGGCCGAGCGGTCGTTCATGACCGAGGCCGCGGAGGAACGCGATTGATGGGCAAATGGGTCGAGATCGAGCGCACGTGGCACGACACCGCGCTGACCAACTGCGCGCTCTGCGGCCGGTTGGTGCCACGGCGGATCTGGATGGTCGAGATCGCCGGCCAGCGCTCTCCCTTCTGCAACGAGGAGTGCGAGGGGCTGTACCGATCGTACTGGCTGCCAAAGTACGGAGACGGCGCGAACGAGGAGTCAGGAGAAGCATCGCAGGGGTAGCTCGGGATGCGTCATTGATCGGTGGCAAACGAAATGGCTGACGGATGGTCCGGCGCTGGTAAAGGGTGGGTACCGATGGAGTTCTCGGATCGCGCGCGCGTTCTACTGGGGCAATCTCACCTGGGAGGAGTTGCGCGCCGCGGCAGCGCGAAAACCGGTGGTGATCCAGCCTATCGGCGCGACAGAGCAGCATGGGTACCACCTGCCGCTGAACACCGATAACTTCATCGTCACCCGGCTCTGCGATGCGGCCGGACGACGCGCCCCGGATGAGATGCTCGTCCTGCCGGTCATTCCGTTCGCCTTCAACGCCCACCACATGGATTTCCCCGGTGTGGTTGCGATCAAGTGGGACCACGTCATCAATTACCTGATCGACGTCGTGGAGAGCGTCACCGCGCACGGGTTCGATCGCTTCATCTTCATCAGTGGGCACGGCGTCAATCCGCCCTACCTCGCTGTCGCCGGCAACGAGGTGAACGTCCGCACCGGTGCGCTCTGCGCCTCGCTGCTCTGGACGGCGCTGGCGGACAACGTCTCGGAAATCCGCGAATCGGTCGTCCCCGGCGGGATGGCCCACGCCTGCGAGCTGGAGACCGCGGTGATGCAGTACCTCGACCCCGAGCGCGTGCGCAGTGACCGCGATTGTCGACGAGATGCACTTCGTCCAGGGCCGTTTTCTGCAGATGGACCTGCGCCGCCGCGACCGGGCGTGCATCTTGGCGAGCACTGGTGGAGCAGCTTCTCACCCAGCGGGGTCGCTGGGGAAGCGAGAAGGGAACGGCCGAAAAGGGCCGGCTGATGTTCGAGCGCGCGGCGGACAATCTGGTGGCGCTGGTGCGCGAACTGCGGGCCCGGCCCGATCCGGCCCTGACGCGTGTCGACCAGCATTAGTCCAGCGAGCGCGGACCGATGACACTCGAAATCGCGACAACTGCCAATCTCCGTACCAAACCTCCGCTTCGAGGAAGTCGCCGAAGACAGTGCTTCCTCGCCAGGCATCGCTGTTGCGCGACCTCATCGCCTGTCGCACGTCAGCACGCCAACCCCGACGGAGGCATTCACACGCGAGGCCGCGGGGGCGCTCGATCTGGTAGAGGCAGAACTGCGCCATCTCGGGTTCGCGGTCGAACGGTGGATGGACCGGCGAGCGGCTTTCCGGCGCTCGCCGCTCGCCGTTCGGCCACGGAACCAGCGCCCACCCTCGGTTTCAACGGGCACCTCGACGTCGTACCGATCGAGGACCCGGCGAAATGGCAGTCCGATCCGTGGGGAGGTGAGCAGATTCGACCAGCGCGTCTACGGTCGCGGCGCCTGCGACGCGAAAGGCGCCGTTGTCGCCATGATCGGCGCCCTGCGGCTCCTGCAGGAGCGAGGGGTCGACCACGGCGACGAATCTCCTGCTGCACATGGTGACCGACGAAGAAGTCGCCGGGCCGTGCACCGATAGCTGCCTGGAGCGAGGCTGGCCGGATGCGGTCATCATCGGCGAGCCGAGCGCGCTCGACGTCTGGGTTGCCGAACCCGGGCTGGAGCAGCTACGCGTCGAGGTCGACGGCATCGCCACCCACGCCCTCAACCGCTGGCGCGCCCTCCCGGACACGCCGGGCAGCGAAGCGGGTGGCGTCAACGCCATCGACAAGGCCTTCGTCGTTGCCCAGGCGGTGCGTGAGCTGGAGCGGGAATGGACGCAGGAGCGGCACTATCCGCTCCTGCCAGAAGGGTTCAACACGATCAATCTCGGGCGCCATCGTCGGCGGCAAGAGCGGCGGGCCTGGGGAGATCAACGCGGAGGCAGGACCGGGCAGCGTCCCGGACGGCTGCGCGCTCGAATACAACATCTGGTACTACCCGGACCAATCGCTCGCCGATGTGCGCGCCGAGTTCGAGGCACGCGTCCTCGCCGCCTGTTCCAGCGACTGGTGGCTGGCGGCGACATCCGCCTCGTTTCATCTGGGCCTTGCGCGGGCTGACCAATCCCCCGGCCGAAACCGACCCCGCCCATCCCCTCGGCGACGTTTTACTCGCCAGCGCGCGTCGGATCGATCGGGACGCCACGGCGACCGCGATGCAGGGCGCCTCGCTCCTGCCCTGGTACACGACCCGGGGCATTCCAGGCGTGATCTTCGGCCCCGGCAACGTTGCTCAGGCGCACGGTGTCGATGAGTACATCGACCTACGCAGCCTGCGTGAGACCACGGTGGCGCTCGCGCTCGCCTTGGCGGACGCCAGGCTGAAGGAGGTGCCGCGACTCGAGCGATGAACGCCCAGATGATCGAGCTGTCAACGCTACCGGTCACAGCACACAGGAGAGGCGGAGTCAGATGTCAACGACACCATCGCAAATCCGACCGGCGGTCAGCCGATTGCCCCCACTCGACGGGACTTGCTGAAATTCGCCGCTGTCGCCGGTGCCGGCGCTGGACTCGCGTCATTCGCCGCAGCCATGCAGCCGGGACGCTGTAGCGCTGCAAGCCACACCAACGCGCTGGTGGCACGCTGAATGTCGGGGTGGCAGCCGAACTGAAGGTCCTCGACCCGCACATCACGACGTTGGCAGCCTACGCCACCACGCTCCGGTTCACGATCTTCGAAACGCTCGTCGAGGCCGACGATGATGGCAACTATATCCCCTCATTGGCGGAGTCCTGGGAATTCGCTGACGACGGCATGTCGATCACCCTGAACCTCGTCCAGGGCGCAATGTTCCACAACGGCAAGGAGTTCTCCTGCCGAGGACGTCGCCTTTACCATTGACCGCATCAAGAATCCGGATCTGGCATCCCAGTTCGCGCCGCAAGTGCAGAACGTCACCACCGTCGAGACGCCGGACGAGTACACGGTCGTACTCCAGTTCGCCGCGCCAACACCGGCGATCCTCGATTACCTGCTCAACGTCCAGATCGTTACCGAGCAGGATATCGACCTCATCGGTGAGCGTCCGATCGGCACCGGCCCCTTCGAGTTCGCGGAGTGGGTCCTCAACGATCACATCACTGTCCGCAAGTTCGCTGATTATCGGCAGCCAGGGCTGCCCTATCTGGATGAGATCGTCTTCCGGCCGGTCCTCGATGTCGACACGCGACTGACAAATCTCCAGGCCGGGAGCCTCGATCTGATCGAGCAGCCGGCGCCAAAGGACGCCGAGCGGATCGAGGGACGACGAGAATCTGCAGCTCATCGTCACCCCGCCGACGGCGAAGTACGACAACTTCCAGATCAATACGCAGGATCCGCTCATGTCCAATGCCCTGGTGCGCCAGGCGATAAGCTTCGCATTCGACCGGGAGTCATACGTCCGTGACATCCTCTATGGGTTCGGTTCCCCGGCCGTCTGTCCGTTCCCGGCGAACAATTGGGCCTACGATGCCGGCGATCTGCGACCCCTACCTGGTCTTCGATCTCGAAAGAGCCGGCGCACTTCTCGAGGAGGCGGGCCATCCCGGTGGGCAGGGTTTGGAGGGCATCGAGATTCTGTCGCCCCTCGGGTACCCCGAGCTGAAATCAGCCGCGGTATTGCTGCAGGCCAACCTCGCCGCGCTGGGGATCACCGCCACGGTGACCGAATTGGAGATCGCCGCCTGGGTCGATCGTATCGCGACGGCGCCCGACTATGTCATGACCACCGATACCTACGGCTATGGGGACGTTGACCCCTCCACGTTCTTCACCCGTGACAACCTCAATCCGGACACGAACATCCACCAGTTCCGGAACGAGGAGTACGCGAGGCTTGTGGAGGAAGGAGCCTCGACGATCGATGAGGATGAGCGCAAGCAGATTTACGCGCAGATCCTGCAGATCATGATGGACGAGATGCCTGGCTTCCTGATCGCGCACCGGGTCGACATCTTCGCGGCAAAGAACACCGTCCAGGGATTCAATCCTGGACCACTGATCCGACACCACTACGAGAAGACGTGGATCTCGGCATAGAAGACCAGATTGTGGGTGAGGCCGAGCATGGGCACGTATCTGATCCATCGCCTGCTCGGCCTCATCCCCGTGTTGTTCGTGATCTCGGTGGTCACGTTCCTGACGACGGCGTTGATTCGGGGTGATGCTGCCTCGGTTCTTCTCGGGCCAACGGCCACGCCGGAGCGCATGGCGGAAGTGCAGACGCGCTTGGGGCTCGATCAGCCTCTGCCTGTGCGCTATGTAAAGTGGATGGGTCAGGTGCTGCAGGGGGATCTCGGCAACTCGATCCTCAATCGCCAGTCTGTCACCTCACTCGTCGGATCGGCACTGCGCGTGACGATGCAGCAGATCGTGTTGGCGATGCTGCTGGCAGGGTTGATCGCGCTTCTGGCGGGAATCGTGGCCGCCATCTTCCGGGGCACCTGGGTCGATCGAGTGCTCATGGGCTTCGCGCTCGTCGGCACCTCGGTGCCGACCTTCTGGCTCGGTCTTGTGCTGATTTATGTCTTTTCGGTGCGATGGAAACTGCTCCCGCCGTCAGGTTTCGTGCCGTTCACCGAGGACCCGATCGCGAATCTGCGGGCAATGGTCTTACCGACGTTCGCGCTCGGGATCTACCTCGCCGGACCCCTCGCCCGTTTCATCCGCTCGGGATTGATCGAAACGTTGCAGACACCATTCGTGACTACGGCGCGCGCCAAGGGATTAAGTGAGTCGCACGTCATGCGTGGACACGCGCTGAAGAATGCACTGATCCCGACGGTAACGTTTGCAGGTTTGCAGGTCGGCGGTCTGCTCAGCGGCGCCATCGTCATCGAGGTTGTCTTCAGCCTGCCCGGTACCGGTTCGCTCGCGCTCAACGGCATCCTCAACCGTGATTTCCCCGTCGTGCAAGGGGTGGTGCTCGTCGTTGCCTTCGGTTATGTGCTGATCAACATTGCGGTCGACATCGTCTATGTCCTGCTCGACCCACGCATCAAGTTTGCGAACGCCCGCTGATGTGCAGGATCGAGCCTGCCTCATGCTCGCAGCTGCAGCGCAGCCATCAGCAATCGAGGTTCGGCCCATGAGCGCGATGGTCGCGACCAGCGCAAGGCTTGAGGCTAAGCGGCAGCAGGTCACTCCGCTACCCCGTATCGCACGCACGGCCATCGCAGTCTTTCGTCGCCAGCCAGTGGCAACTATCGTGGTGGCTCTGCGTCCTTCTCTGCGGACTCTTTGCCCCACTCCTGGCACCGCACGATCCTGCCCTGCCCCACATGGCGGACCGCCTGCAGCGGCCGAGTCAGACCTACCCCCTGGGCACCGATGAGTTCGGACGTGATTTGCTCAGTCGGCTGCTATTCGGTGCTCGCATCGCTGTCCAGGCCGGACTCATTGCGGTCGGTATCGCCATGCTCGGCGGCGTGCTCATTGGTCTGGTCGCGGGCTACTTCGGGGGGCGCGTCGACTACGCCCTCTCGCGGTTGGTCGAGGGGATGCAGGCCTTTCCGGTCGTGTTGCTGGCAATCGTCATCACCGCGATCCTCGGCCCATCGTTGGAGAACGCCATGATCGCCATCGGCATTGCCACTATCCCCGACTTCGCGCGCATTACCCGCGGCGTGGTGTTGCCAACGAAGGAGCAACAGTTCGTCGAGGCTTCGCGGGTGATGGGGTCGAGTCATGCGCGGACGCTCTGGCGCGCGATTCTGCCGAGCTGCCTGCCGGCGCTAACGGTGCTCCTCTCATTCAGCATCGCCAATGCGATCCTCTACGAGTCGGGGCTGAGCTTCCTTGGTCTCGGCGCGCAGCCGCCGCAGCCGTCGTGGGGAACGATGCTATCCAGCGCCAAGAGCTACATGTTCGATGACCCCTGGTACACGGTGATTGTCGGAGTCACGCTATCGGCCACCATCATCGCGCTCAACCTCGTGGGCGACGCGATTCGGGAGACCATCGACCCACTGCTTTCGGGGCGAAGGTAGAGTGACCGAATTCAGGAGTCGGCAGTGGTCGTTGGGCCGACAGGTGTCTTGGTCATCTGCCTGACGGATCGATCCGTAGCGATACGCAGTAGTAGTGGAGAAGGGGGACCCTGGTGAAGATCACCGATGTGCAGGCCATCATCCTGCGCCAGCCGGAGATGGATGTCTCCAAGGCGGATGGGAGTCAGGATGCGCTGTTGATCCGCATCGAGACGGACGCCGGGATCACCGGGTTCGGCGAGGTCGATTCCTTGCCGCCGGTGGTCAAAGCGATCGTCGACGCCCCGCCGTCGCACGCCATCGCCAGCGGGTTGCGGCATCTCTTGCTGGGGGAGAACCCTCTGGAGATCGACCGCCTGTGGCAGAAGCTCTACCGCGGCTCGATCTACTACGGGCGGCAGGGACCGGCCATCCATGCCATCAGCGGTATCGACATCGCCCTCTGGGACATCAAAGGGAAAGCCCTGGGGGAGCCGATCCATCGCCTGCTGGGTGGTCCCCACCGCGCCGCGATTCGCGCCTATGCCAGCACCCTCATGCCGGAGACGCCGGACGAGACAGCCGACGTCGTGGCGGGACTGGTCGGGCGCGGCTTCACGGCGGTGAAACTGGGCTGGGGACCGTTCGGTCGCGATGCCGATCTCGACGTGGCGCTCGTGCGCGCCGCCCGTGCGGCCGCCGGCGATGAGGTTGACCTGATGTTCGACATCGGGCTTGGCTGGCCGAACGCGGACCACGCCATCCGGCAGGTGCGGCGCTTCGAAGAGTTTCACCCGTACTGGGTAGAGGAACCCCTCTGGCCGGACGATGTGGCCGGCTACCGTAAGCTCGCCGACGCCGTCGAGACGCGTATCGCCTGCGGCGAGGAGGACGCAACGCGCTGGGGCTTTGCGCAGCTCATGGAGCGCAGCCACGTCGACGTCATCCAGCCGGACGTCACCCGGGCCGGTGGTATCTCCGAATGCCTGCGTATCGCTCACCTCGCGGATCTGCAGGGGGTGGCGATGGTGCCGCACGCATGGAGCACCGGCATCATCAAGGCCGCGACTCTCCACCTCATCGGCGCGATGCCGAACGCCACGTTCCTGGAGTATTGCGTGCAGGAGACAGCGCTCAATCAGTTGCTGACCGTCGAGCGGTTCCCGGTCGTCGATGGCCTGGTGGCGCTTCCCGACCGGCCGGGACTCGGCATCGAGATCGATGAGGACGTGGTGCGACGGTACGCGGTGCAGAACGGAGGGTGATGGGTGATGGGTGAGGGATGAAAGGGAGAACGAGAAACCGCTTCCTATCACCCCATCACCACGAGCGCAGCGAGTAATCACCCTGTCACCCTCGTCACCGATAGCGAACGGAGGAACAATGGCGACGGATACCTTTCGTGCTGGTGTCGGCCGGGTGAGCATCACGCCTCCCCTGACCGCGCCACATGCGAGCTGGGGAGCGCAGGTCCACGTTCTGCCCGACGGCGTGGAGGCCGACCTGTGGGCCACGGCGCTCGTTGTGGACGATGGTATGACGATGGCGGCGTGGATCGACCTCGACCTGGTGATCGTTACTCGCCAGGAGAGCGATGCCATTCGGGAGGCCGTGGCCACGGCTCTCGATATCCCGACCCAGGCGGTTCGCGTTTCCGTGACCCACAACCACGCGGGACCGCCACCGAGCGCGTGGAACTGGACCCGTCAGGGGCAAGCGGCGCTCGACGGCTACTACGCGCTCCTGCCGGAATACGCCGCGGGAGCAGCGAGACTGGCACACGCCGGTTTACGACCGGCGCGGGTTGCCGCCGGGCGGGGTGAAAGCCGGGTAGCGGTCAACCGGCGGGAGATTGCTCCGGATGGCCGCCCGGTTACGGGGGTCAACCGCGAAGGACCGATCGACCCCGAGGTCTTTGTGCTGCGTATCGACGACCGGGAGGGAGGGCCGCTCGCCGCGGTCGTCGGTTACACGATGCACCCGACGACGCTCGGCCCCACAAACCGGCTGATAAGTCCGGATTGGCCGGGGCATCTGAAGCGGACCGTGGAAGCGGTCACCGGCGCGAGTTGTCTCTTCGCCCAGGGCGCGACCGGCAACATCGGACCCGGTCCCGACGGCTTCACGGACGATGTTGGCGTCGTGCACCGGCTTGGCGGGCAAGTGGGATGCGAGGCGGCGCGCGTCTACCTCGGTCTCCAGCTTCCTGCGGTTCAGCACCGCCACGAGCGGGTCTGGGAATCCGGGGCGCCGTTGGGCAAATGGGTCCAGGAGTCGCTACCTGAAGAAGAACCGGTCGTGCGGGTCATGTCCCGGGAGGTCATGCTGCCGCTCATCGAGCAGCCTCCCCTGAGTGAGGCGCAGGCGCATGTTGCTGAGGCGCAACGGCGACTGGATGACGTGAAGCTGCGGGCCGCGCCAGCGGCTGAGATCGAGGCGGCGACGTTCGCCACGAAGCGCGCCAACATGACGCTTTCGCGGGCGCAGACCTATGGGGGCCAGCAGGACTTCCCCGTCGAACTGCATCTGCTCCAGATCGGACCGGCCGTGCTGGTTGGCACCGAGGGCGAGCCGTTCGCGGAGATCGGCCTGGAGATCAAAGCCGGGTCGCCGTCGCCAGCGACCTGGTTTGGTGGCTATACCGGAGGCTGGGCTGGGTACATCCCCACTCCTGACGCCTATGCGCTGCACGGGTACGAGGTGGACACGTCCCCCTTTGCCCCGGAGGCGGCCGGGCGGCTAGTGGCGGAGACTCTTGCTGCCCTTGGAGAACTTCAGGGACATGCGGACGCAGCGGGTGAGCTCAGCCGTACCCCAGTAGTAAAGGCAGGGATCGCCTGATGATCAGCGACATTACGCCGGTTAGTCAGATTGACTGGGATCGTGCCGGCGCCCGTTTCTACCACGTACCGTTCACGTTCGATCACACCTGGGGTCGCGTTCGCGTCCCTCTCTACGTTGCCTGCGCCGAGCGTCCGGGTCCGACGATCGTTGCCATCGGTGGAACCCATGGTGATGAGTACGAGGGACCGGTCGGGCTCAAGAACCTGATCCGCGAGCTGGACCCGGCGCGGCTGGTGTCGGGACGCCTGATCGTCATCCCGGTGCTCAATGTGCCGGCGTTCCGCGCCGCCCAAAGGGGCTCACCCCTCGACGGGCAGAACATGAACCGGGTCTTTCCCGGCGACGCGGCTGGCACGATCACCCAACGCATCGCCCGCTTCGTCACCGACGAGGTGCTCGCTCGTGCCGACGTCGTCATCGATATTCACTCTGGAGGCGTCGGTTTCGAGATCATTCGCTGTATGTCGTTTCATCAGGTGAACGACCCGTCGCTCCATGCCGAGTTTCGGGAGACGGCGTTGCTCTTCGGCACGCCATTCGTCATGATCTATACCGGGGGTATGGGGACGGGATTGTTGACGGAGGAAGCCGAGGCGATGGGCAAGATCACCATCGGCAGCGAACTCGGGTTCGGGGCATCGACCGATCTCGACGGAGTCCGCTGGGCGCACCTCGGGACGCTCAACGTGATGCGGCGCTACGGTTTGCTCGACGAATCACCCGTCGATCTTGCGCCGCCAGGGCTCGATCGCCAGCGCCTGGTCTCTGCCACCGACATCGATCGCTACGTGACGGCCCCCGTCAGTGGGATCAGCGAGCCACTCGTGGCGATCGGAGCTTTCGTGAAGGAGGGTCAGCCAGTCGCCCGCATTCATGACTTCGAGCGGATCGATGAGCCCCCGGTCGAGATTCGCGCCGACGGTGACGGGTACGTGATGTGCCGCAAATTCCGCGCGGCCACGGAGCAGGGCGAGGTGGTGATGGTAATCGCGGCGGAAGTGAGCTGAGACGGTACGCGGTAGGATGTGGTTCTTGACGGTCTCTATCGCCTGGAGTCGCTGATGACGACGCACGAGGTCGCCCCCGGGATCTTCCGCATCGAGAGCATCCTGGGACCGCGCCCATTCGCGCAGTACCTGTTGCGCCAGGAGCGGTCGCTTCTCGTCGACACCGGGATCGTGTCGACCCCCGCCGAGGTCATCCTGCCCGCCATGCGCGAGTTGGGGCTCGACCCTTCCGATCTCGACTATATCCTGATCTCTCATGCCGACGTTGACCACTTCGGCGGCAACGCCGCGATGCGGGACGCGGCGCCGCGGGCGATCGTCTGCGCTCACGGCGCGGATTGCGAGTGGATCGGCGACCGGGAGCGGATCCTGCGCGAACGTTACGGCTGGTACGCGGAGCATGGTCCGGACGCCGATTACGACGCCGACACGAAAGATTGGCTACGGAATGCGTTGGGTACGGATGTGCCGGTCGACCTCCATCTAGCTGGTGGCGAAATCTTCCGCCTCGGACCCGATCTCTCGGTCGAGGTGCTCCATCTGCCGGGGCATTCCCTGGGACACGTCGGTCTCTGGGACCCGGCCTCCAGGAGTGCGATCATCACCGACGCCGCGCTCGGCGCCGGGCTCCTCAACAACGAGGGTGAGGTCATCCATCCCCCGCCCTATGTCTTCCTCAATGAATACGAGGCCACCGTGCGCCAATTGCAACAGCTCGCGCCGGCACGACTCCTGACCGCGCACTATGCCGTCATGGAAGGAGCCGAGGTCGATCGCTTTCTGAGCGAGAGCCTGGCCTTCGTCGAGCGCACTCGCGCGGCGATGCTGAACGCGGTCGACGCGTCGGACGAGGTAACGATCGCCGGGCTGCTGGCCGCGTTGAATCCCGTCCTCGGACCCTTCACCTCAATGGCCATCGAGCTCGGTAGTCCGATCCGCGCCCATCTCGGTGAACTGGTGGCGAGCGGCCACATCGAGGAGATCGCGGACCGCCAGCCGCCGGCGTGGCGAGCGAGGCAGCGATGAGTGCGTCCGACCCGTTCCCGGCCGAAACGACGTCTGCGGCCGGTGGCGCGGCGGCTCTGCCGTGGGGCAGCCGCGCCCGGGGCACGGTTGGTCAGATCGTTGGCGCGCGTGAATTCGCCATTCTCGTCTTCCTGCTAGCGATCAGCATCGCCATCGGCATCGCCCGGCCAACCTTCTTCACCACCAGCAACCTGCTGGCGATGGGCCGCCAGATGGCGGAGATCGCCATCATGGGTACCGCGGCAACGTTCCTCATCACGGCCCGCGAGCTCGACCTCTCCGTCGGCTCGATCTACGGCTTCTGCTCATTGTTGATGGCGCTGCTGGCGGCCAACCAGGGGATCGATCTCTGGATCGCCCTGGTCATCGCGCTCCTCGCCGCCGCCGCGCTGGGACTGGTCAATGGGTTGGTCACCACTGTTGGGCGCATCCCCTCGTTCATCGTCACCCTCGGCATGCTCTACATCGTGCGTGGCGCGGCGCTGGTGATGTCGGCCTATCCAGTCGCGCGCTTACCGCACGAGACGTTCTACGAGGTGCTGGCCGGCGACCTGTTCGGCATCCCGGTTCAGATCGTCTGGATGCTCGTCATCGTGATCGCCGGTACACTGGTCTTCCGGCGAACGACATTCGGCTACTGGGTGCAGGCCACCGGCAGCAACGAGACCGCGGCCCGCCTGGCCGGGATTCCGGTTCGCCGCGTCAAGGTAATCTGCTTCCTCCTCAGTGCGATCTCCGCCGCGTTCGCCGGTGCGCTCAGCTTCGCCCACCTGACCTCGGTTTCACCGACCGCCGGGGCCGGGGATGAACTGACGGTGATCGCCGCCGTCGTCATCGGCGGCACATCGCTCTTCGGTGGCCATGGCACGATCATTGGCACATTTCTCGGCGCGGCGCTGTTGACGATTGTCCGTAACGGACTGGTTCAGCTTGGGGGCGAGGGGCGGCTGCAGGAAGCATTCCTGGGCGGAATCATTATCCTGGCGGTGCTGATCCACACCCACGTTGGGCGAAGGAGGTGATTTTCGAGTCGATGTGTAGGGGCGACGCCCGCGTCGCCCGCGTAGGTGAGATGTAGGGGCGACGCCTGCGTCGCCCGCGGCTTCGCATGAAGGAGTGGGAGATGAAACGGACGACGAAGCTGTCGATGGTCCTGGTCCTGGCGTTGATGATGATCGGGCCGCTGATCGATGGGCGGTGCATTGCCGGTCGCGGCCCAGGATGACGAGGGGTTGCGGTTTGTCTTCGTGACGCACGACCTCGGCGCCGGCATCTTCGCGCCGGTACGGCGCGGTATGGAAGATGCTTGCGCCTTGGTCGAGGCTACGTGCGAGTTCCTCGGCCCACAGACGTACGACCCGGCGCAACAGGTATCCATCCTCGAGGCCGCGATCGCCACTAACCCGGACGGCATCGCCACCACCCGGCCCGAACCCGGCGTCTACGACGACGTCATCCTGCGCGCCCAGGAGGCCGGGATCGAGGTCGTCACCTTCAATACCAACGATCCGACCGCTGACGAGGTGGCGCCGGCCCCGTTCGTCGGGCAGAACTTCACCAACTACGGGCAGGTCTGGGCGCGCGAGGTGATGCGCGTGATGCCGGACGGTGGCACGCTCGCCATCACTAACTGCTGCCCCGGCCACTTCGCGCTCGAGGAGCGGATCCGCTCCTTCACCGAGACGCTGGAGGCGGAAGGCGAGGGCAAGTACGAGATCCTGGAAACGATCATCACCGGCGCCGATGAGTCAGAGGTCTTCGGCGCCATCGAGGCGTTCTACTCGGCCAACCCCGACGTCAACATGATCACCGGCGTCGATTACTACAGCAACATCATTGCCCAGTTCATCAAGAACAACAATCTGCAAGGGCAGTTGCTGGCGGGCGGCTCCGATCTCGCTCCGGCCCAGGTCGACGGGTTGCGCGAGGACTACGTGGCCTTTGGTCTCGGCCAGAACCCCTATCTCCAGGGGTTCTACCCGGTGATGATCATGCACCAGGCGATCGAATACGGCATTCGCCCGATCACGATCGACACGGGCACGGACGTGGTCACCCCGGAGAACGTCGAAGAGTACAACCCGGAGTTCCGGTAGGGGGTGAAGGGGGGAGAGGGGGGTCGCTTCGCTCAAGGGGGGCGGCCGCAACGCGGCCTGAGGGGGGAGAAGGGGGACGAGGAGCATGACGCATGAAGCCCTCGTCCTTCCCCCCTCCTCCCCCTATCCCCCCCTCAGCGCAGCGCCCCCCTTGAGCGAAGCGATGGCGGCGATCATCGAATTCGACAATGTGAGCAAGCGCTTCGGAGGCGTCCGTGCCTTGCAGGGGGTGAGCTTCGCCGTGCCTGGCGGCGAAGTTCATGCCCTCGTTGGCGAGAACGGCTCGGGGAAGTCGACGCTGATCCGCATCTGTGGGGGGGTCTTCCCGCCCGACGAGGGCACAGTCCGCTTCGAGGGACGCGAGATTTCGTTCGCCAACCCGCTGGCTTCCCGCGCCGCCGGCATCAGCGTCGTCCACCAGGAGATCCTCATTTGTCCGGATCTGACGGCGGCGCAGAATGTCCTGCTCGGTCACGACTTGCCGAAACGTGGCGGGCTGATCGATTGGGGCGAGGTGAACCGTCGGGCCGGGGCCGTCTTCTCCCAACTCGGGGTAGACATCCGGCCATCCGCGCCGGCCGGCGATCTGCCAATTGCCCAGCGGCAATTAGTTGCCATCGCACAGGCACTGTCGCACCAGGCGAAGCTGTTGATCCTCGACGAGCCGACCTCCGCCTTGAGCAAGCAGGAGGCGGAGCGGCTCTTCGCGATCGTGCGCGGTCTCAAGGCACGGGGACTGACCATCATCTACGTCTCCCACCGGCTGGAGGAAGTCTTCGGCATTGCCGACCGTATCTCGGCGCTACGCGACGGCCACTACGTCGGTACTGTCCCCAGGGCGGAGGCGACGCCGGAAGAGGTCGTGAGGATGATGGTCGGCCGCGAGATCACCAAGCTCTTCCCCAAGGAAGAGCACGTCACGGGTGATGTGTTGCTCAGCGTGCGTGGGCTCTCGGCGCCGGGCGCGTTCGAGGACGTGTCGTTTGACCTCCACGGCGGCGAGGTGCTCGGACTCGTGGGGTTGCAGGGGTCCGGCACCAGCGAAGTGCTACGCGCCCTCGCCGGTCAGTATCCGCACATGACAGGAGACATCTCCTTGCAGGGCGAGCCGATCCGGCCCGCCTCGGCGGCCGAGGCGATCCGTCGTCGCATCGCCTACGTTCCCGCGGATAGGCAGGGCGAAGGACTTTTTGCATCGATGTCGGTGCGCGAGAACGCCGGGCTGCTCCTGCTGTCGCGGCTGGCGGCAGCTCTGGGGTGGCTGCCCAACCGGTCACTCGACGAGGCCGTGCGGGAGATGGTGCAGCGGTTCCAGATCCGGGCGTCGTCGCTCGCCGCGCCGGTCAGCAGTCTCTCCGGCGGCAATCAGCAGAAGGTCGTCATCGCTCGCTCCCTGTCGCTAGGTCCACTCGTCATTCTGCTCGATGACCCGACGCGCGGCATCGACGTCGGCGCGAAAGCGGAGGTCCATCAGATCCTGAACGGGATGACCCGGCAGGGCCGCGGCGTGCTGCTCGTCTCATCGGAGCTGCCTGAGGTCCTCGCCATGAGCGACCGGGTGCTGGCGATGTACGGTGGCCGCGTCGTTGCGGAGCTACCCCATGGCGCGGATCATGAGGCGGTGATGGGATTGATCACGGGAGTGAATGCGGCATGACGGGCGGTACGCAGGGGGGAGTGGGGGGAAGGATGGAGGTATCGGAGTGAGCGACGAACCGCTGAATCTCGACCTCGAGTACGGGCCGAATCTGGGGACGAAGACCGACTACCGAATCGGGGTGATCGGCGCCGGGTTCATCATGCGCGATGTGCACCTCGCGGCCTACGAGGAGGCCGGATTCGACGTCGTCGCGATCGCATCCCGTACTCCACAGAATGCGCGCGCCGCCGCCGAGCTACGCGGCATCGAGCGCGTCCATGATGAATGGCACGATCTGCTCGCCGATCCAGACGTCGAAATCGTCGACATCGCCTACCCGCCGGACCAGCAGCTTGGCATCATCCGCGAAGCGGTGAAGCACGCCGGCCATCTCAAGGGCATTCTTGCCCAGAAACCACTGGCGACGAATCTGGCCGACGCGACGGAGATCGTCCGCCTCTGCGATGAGGCAGGCATCCCCCTCGCCGTCAACCAGAACATGCGCTATGACCAGTCGATGCGGGCCCTGAAGACGCTCCTCGACCGGGGCTATCTCGGCGATCCGGTCGTGGCCCAGATCACGATGCACGCCCGGCCCCACTGGCAGAGCTTTATCCGTGAGTACGACCGGGTGGCGATGCTCAACATGAGCATCCACCACATGGATATCTATCGCTTCCTCTTCGGCGATCCGGAGCGGATCCTGGTCAGTGTTCGAACTGACCCGCGTACCGATTTCCCGCACTCCGACGGGATGGCGTTCTATATCCTGGAGTACGCGGACGGGTTGCGCGCCGTTGGCATTGACAACACCTTCTCCTGGGTCGATCACGGGATCGAGTGGCGGGTGGAAGGGACCGAGGGGGTTGCCAAGGGGACCATTGGCTGGCCCGACTACCCGGCGGGGAGCCCCAGCACGATCGATTTCCTGACCAAGCGGCGACCCGACTACTGGTTTCAGCCGCGGTGGCAGGAGCAGTGGTTCCCGCAGGCGTTCATCGGCACCATGGGCCAACTGATGCGCGCGGTTGAGACCGGGACCGAGCCGGAGATTTCCGGGCACGACAACCTGAAGACGATGGCTCTGCTCGAGGCCGCCTACCGCTCAGCGAGCGAAGGGCGCGCGGTCGACCCGCGCCAGGAGATGGCGGAGGCTCCGGCATGACCGTGAATCCATTTCGCCTGGATGGCCGCGTGGCGATCGTCACTGGCGGCGGTGGCGGGCTCGGCTCAGGTATCTGCCCCGCCCTGGCCGCGGCCGGGGCCATGGTCGTCGTCGCCGGGCGGACGAAGGAGAAGCTCGACCGCGTCGCCGCCGATGTGAACGCGGCTGGCGGGCAGGCAATCGCCGTCGAGGTCGACATCGCCGATGGGAGCTCGATTGCGGCGATGACGGAGCGGGTGCTTTCCGAGTTGGGTGGGATCGACGTTCTGATCAACAACGCCGCCGTGTACCACCGCAAACCGTGGACGGAGATCACCGAGGCCGATTGGGACCAGGTGCTCGACACCAATCTGAAGGGCTACTACCTCTGTGCCCGTGCCGCCTACCCCGCGCTCAAGGAGTCCGGTCACGGCCGGGTCATCAACGTCGCCTCGATCACCTTTTTCGGCGGTGTCCCATTCCTGCTCGATTATGTCGCCTCCAAGGGCGGCATCGTCGGGTTCACGCGGGCGCTGGCGCGCGAGGTCGGACCGGACGGCATCACGGTCAACACCCTCTCGCCGGGCGCATTTCCGACCGATGCCGAGAAGATTCATCCTGATCTGGAGAACTACAACCGGGAGATCCTCGCCGCCCAGAGTATCAAGCGGCGGGGAACTCCTGAGGACGTCGGCAACCTGGTGACCTTCCTCGCCAGCGACGCCTCGTCGTTCATCACCGGCCAGTTGATCCAGATTGATGGTGGCTGGATGATGCACTGAGACGAGGCTGGCTAGGGTCGCAGGGTGGCGGGGTGGCAGGACGAACGACTTCCCGCCACCCTGCCACCTGCGACCAGAGCGAAGCGAGTAACCACCGCGAGCGAAGCGAGACAAAGGAGCTAATATGCCGAAACTGGAACTGGGGATGATCAGCTCGACGTGGGCCGGGACGAAGGTGGGGATCGAGGAAGGGATCCGTAAGACCAAGGAGATCGGGTTCGATACCTACGACATTTTCGAGGATCCGCTCGATATCGACGACGCGACGCGCGAGCTGATCAAACGCACGTGTGAGGAGGTCGGGCTGCCGATTCGCTCCTGCGTCTGCGTCAGCTTCGGCTTCGTCGATTTCAACCCTTCGGTGCAGCGCTTCGCTCTCGACCGCACAAAGGCATACGTCGACCAGTGCGCCTATTTCAACGGCAAGAATGTGCTGCTGGTGATCGGCGAGTACTTCTGGGACTGTGAGGTCTTCCCCTGCTCCGCGATCTGGGACATGGCCGTCCAGCGCTGCCAGGAGCTGAGCGACTACGCGGCGACGAAGAACATCGAGATCGTGCTCGAGCTGGAGCCATTCACCCAGGCGTTGGTCAAGGACGTGCACGAGCTGGTCCGCTTTGTCCGTGACGTCGATCGGCCGAACTTCCTGGCCAACGCCGACATCTCCCACCTCCACCTCTCCGACGCCTCCTTCGAGGATGTCAAAGAGCTGACCGGGATGATCGGGCACATCCATCTCTCCGATTGCAATGGGGAGACCCACGGCGACCTGCCGGCCGGTCACGGCGTGACTCCGATCAAGGAGTACCTGCAGGCGATCGTCGACACCGGCTATGAAGGGACAGTTTCGATCGAGCTGGAGTACTCCCCTGAGCCGGACAAGATCGTCGAGTGGGTCGAAGAGGCCTACCGCGGCACGGCCGGGATCATGTCGGAGATTGGCGTCCGGTGACGAGGGAGGCGCTTCACTTGGAGGGTGCGCTCGTCCCGATACCTGCCGCCACGTGATGTGTCTTGTGGCGGAAGGGCCGCTGCTGGAGCTGGTCGGGTGCGATAACAGCGCCTCGCAGTGGAGGCCGGCTGATGGCGGAGCGGGCTCGAGTCGGCGTCGTCGGGACCGGGTTCATCGGTCCGGTCCATGCCGAAGCGCTGCGGCGCATCGGCGCGGAGGTGGTGGGACTGGTCGGGTCGAGTCCGGAGGCGGCGCGGCGCAAGGGTGAAGAGATCGGTGTCCCAGCCTATGACTCCCTCGCTGATCTGCTCGACGAACCGGGGCTGACCAGCGTCCACATCACGACCCCGAACTACCTGCATGCCCCGATGGTCGAGCAGGTGCTGGCCGCCGGCAAACACGTCGTCTGCGAGAAACCGCTGGCAATGAACGTGGCCGAAGGCGAGCGCCTCCTCCAGCTCGCCCAGGAGGCCGGTGTCGTTCACGCCGTGAATTTCAACATTCGCTTCTACCCGCTCTGCCAGCAGGCGCGGGCGATGGTCCATTCCGGCGAGATCGGCCGTCTCTACGGGATCCACGGCAGCTACCTGCAGGACTGGCTGCTGCGAGAGAGCGACTGGAACTGGCGGCTGGAACCGGAGCTGGGCGGCGAGATGCGTGCCGTCGCCGACATCGGCTCGCACTGGCTCGATCTCATTGGATTCATCGCCGGTCAGCGCGTGACTCGCGTCTTCGCCGACTTCGCCACCATCCTCCCTATCCGCCGCAAACCGACGCGGCCGTTGGAGACCTTCGCCGGGAAGGAGCTGGCGCCAGACGAATACGAAGAGCGTCCAATCCGCACCGAGGATTCCGCGACCGTGTTGCTGCGCTTCGCGGACGGCGCCCCGGGCGCGATGACCGTTTCCCAGGTCAGCGCTGGCCACAAGAACCAGCTCACCTTCGAGCTGAACGGCGCCGACGCCTCGCTGGCCTGGAACTCGGAACGGCCGGAGGAGCTGTGGATCGGCCGCCGCGAGCGCGCCAGCGAGTTGCTGCAACGAGACCCGGCGCTGCTCGCCCCTGAAGCACGGGCGACAACGAGCTACCCCGGCGGTCACGCCGAAGGGTTCCCGGACACGTTCAAGGCGCTCTACCGCACGATCTATCGCGCCATTGCGGCGGGGACACCGCCAGCAGTGCCCGACTACCCAACCTTTGCCGACGGCGTGTATGTCGCTGCGCTTGGGCGAGGCGATTGCCAGGAGCGCACGGGAACAACGCTGGGTCGATGTGCCGGAGGGAGATCGATGAAGCTGGGACTGATGACCGCGGCGCTACCGGCGATGGACCTGGAGGAGGTCGCGCGGTGGGCGGCCGAGAGCCGCTTTGGCATGCTCGAGATCGCCTGCTGGCCGGTCGGGAAGAAGGACCGCCGCTACGGCGGTGTCAGCCACATCGACGTTACGGATCTCGACGCGGGCAAATCGCGGGAGATCAACACCCTCATCGCCGATCACGGCCTGGAGATCTCGTCGCTGGCGTACTACCCCAACCCGCTCCACCCGGACCAGGTCCATCGCGACGAGGTGATCGGGCACCTGAAGACGGTGATCGATGCCGCGGCACTGCTGGAGGTGGGGATCGTCGGCACCTTCGCCGGGGCCGATCAGAACAAGAGCGCTGAGCAGAATCTGGAGGAGTTCGCTCGGGTCTGGCCGCCGATCGTCCGCTACGCCAGCGAGCGCGGGGTGAAGATCGCCATCGAGAACTGCCCGATGCTCTGGCCAGACACCTGGCCCGGTGGCTCCAACGTCGCCTACTCGCCGGCGATATGGCGGCGCATGTTCGAGATCATCCCGGATGAGAACTTCGGGCTCAATTACGATCCCTCGCATCTGATCTGGCAGTTCATCGATGAGGTGCGCCCGATCGCCGAGTTCAAGGACCGCATCTTTCATGTCCACGCCAAAGACCTCGAGATCGACCGCGAGATGCTCTACCAGGATGGCGTCCTGGGATGTGGTTTCCGCTGGGAGATCCCCCGCCTGCCCGGGCTGGGAGAGGTGCGATGGGACCGCCTGATCGCGGCGCTTTACGCTTCCGGATATGATGGGGTTATCAGCATCGAGCACGAGGATCGCGCCTTCGAGGGCACGGAGGAGTTGGTCAAGCGTGGCTTCTACCTGTCACGGGACGTGCTGGCACCGTACATCGTGTAGGGGGAAAGGGAAAGGACGAGAGTGATAAGGTGACGAGCCCGCACCCTTAGCCATTCCGCCAGCTCTGATGAGCCAGGGGCAGAAGGGTTGAGGATGAAGGCAAGTCCCGGACACGGGTTCGGGACTCGAGACGCACCCTCAGTGAGGAGGAGATTTCGATGTCGAGCAAGATCGGTCAGGAAAGCAATGGCTTTGATGTGGAGCGGATGCGCTCGGTGACGATCAACCGGCGAAGTCTGATGAAGACGACTACCGCTGCCGCAGCGGCATTGGCGATCCCGTCCGTCATGCGGCCCGGTCACACAGTGGCGCAGGACACCACCATCAACGTCCTGGCGCCAGCGTGGCCACAGGTGCCGGCCGAGACGGCGCTGACCGAGAAGTTCGCGGCTGAGACCGGCATCGCCGTCAACATCGAAGCCTCACAGTATGAGTTTCTGGAGCAGCAGATCAAGCAGCTCGTGGCTGGCGAGAGCACCGAGTACGACATCTACGACTATGACAGTCAGTGGATCGGGGGCTTCGTGGCGCTCGGCGCACTGGAGCGCCTCGATACCCCCGACTTCCTCGGCAGCGCCGACGCGACGATCAAATTCGACGATTTCTTCCCCGAGTTGACCTATCGACTTGCCAAGTACCCCACTAACGACGCGGAGTTGACTGCCGGCAACTTTGCCGCCTTCGCGGACACCCCGGTCTACGGGCTGCCCTGGAGTATCAACTGCCAGGCCCTCTGGTATCGCACTGATCTCATGGACAGCCCGCCGGAGACCTGGGACGAGCTGCGAGAGATGGCCAAGACGCTGACCAAAGACGGCGTATTTGGCATGGCGTTCCAGGGGGCCCGCACGGGTGACTGGATCACGTCCGATTTCCTGCCCATCATGTGGGGAAACGGTGGCGAGCTGTGGGACCCGACGACCTACACCGCCGAGGGATACGTGAATAGCCCGGAGGCCGTCGCCGCGCTGGAGATGATGCGGGCAATGGTGGCGGACGACAAGAGCGTCGACCCGGCTAGTGCCAACTGGACGATCAACGAGCGATTGGCCGCCATTCTGCAGGGCAAGACGGCGATGGCGCTGAGCTGGGTGCCGCTCTTCGGCGGTGTCGCCGAGGATCCGGCTGGCTCCTTGGTAGTCGGCAAGATCGGCTTCGCTCCATCGCCCAAGGGACCGCAGAGCCAGGCAGCGATGTACGGCTGCCAGGGCTCGGGTATCAACGCCCGCTCCGAGAACAAGGAAGCCGCCTGGCAGTATCTACAGTGGCTCATGGCCAAGGAGCAGCAGCAGGCGATCATGGATGAGATTGGCGCCGGCTTCCAGTCGCCGCGCCAGGACCTCAAGGACGCCGGTCAGTTCCCGTGGCAGCAGTCGTTCGTCGCGCAAATCCCGATTGTGCGCGACTTCTGGAACATCCCGGAGTATGCGCCGCTGCTCAACTCGCTGCAGACACAGCTCAACCTCGGCTACGTAGGTCGTAAGTCGCCGCAAGAGGCGCTGGACGACGCGGCGATCGAACAGCAGGCGATCTACGACAGCAGCCCGGACAAGCCGGCCAATGCGGCGACGCCTGCCCCAGCGTAAGGGGAGTGGAGGACGCTTCGCGACGGGGATTGGCCCCTACGAGGCTTTAGGGGAAGAGACAACGAGAGAACGCGTTCTCTCGTTGTCTCTTCCCCTCTCTCCCCTCTAAGCGCGGCGCCCCCCCTTGTTCAGGGAAGAGAGTTCGTATGTCCGGAGCCATTCCCGCACAACTCGCTGAAACGCCTGTCCAGCCAGTAGCCGCCCGTTCGCGGTTCGCCGGTCAGGCGAAGCTCTTTCCATGGCTCCTCTTTGGGCCGACCATTCTGTACCTTCTGGTGTTGAGCATCTTCCCGCTGCTCTACTCACTCGGGGTCAGCTTGTACGACTACACCCTGGGTGGGGACGCGGTCTTCATCGGGTTGCAGAATTACCGTGACCTGCTGACTGATGCCACGTTCTGGCGCAAGACCTGGACGACGTTACAGATCACGATTCTCGCCGTAGGAATCGAGTTGGCGCTTGGGCTCGTCTGCGCATTGGTGCTGAACCGCCGTCTCCCTGGGATCGGCGCTATCCGCCTGATCATCTACCTGCCGATGATGATGTCGCCACTGGTCGTCGGTTACTTCTGGAAATTCATCCTCGACGGCTCGTTCGGCGTGCTGAACTACCTCATCTCCTTCGTTGGCATCCCGCCGCAACAGTGGACCATCGATCTCACGCTGGCCAAGGCATCGATCGTGCTGGTCGACGTCTGGCAGTGGACGCCGTTTGTGATTCTCATTTTGCTTGCCGGGCTGCAGAGCGTACCGCCGCAGCTCTACGAGGCGGCCACCCTTGACCGCGCCTCGACCTGGATGCAGTTCACCCGCATCACCCTCCCCTACCTGACGACACCGATCCTGCTGGCGCTCCTGTTCCGCACCATCGACACCTTCAAGATCTTCGACATCGTCTACGTGGTGACCGCCGGCGGACCGGGTGACCTGACGGAGACGTTGTCGGTCTTCGCCTTCTACGAGGGGTTCAAGTTCTCGCAGCTCGGTCGTGCCGCCGCGATCTCCTGGCTGGTGGTGATCGTCATCAACATCCTGGCCACGGTGCTCATCAAGGTGCTGGCCCGGCAGCGTTCCAAAGCTGTCCTGGACGAGGAAGGAGCCGTGGCGTGAGCGCCCAGCCGCGATCGGGCCGACTCTCGCAGGTGCTGTGGTACCTGCCGGTCCTGCTGATCACCGCGTTCTTCACCTTCCCGCTCATCTGGATCGTGATGACCGCGCTCAAACCGCCGATCGACGTCTTTGCCTATCCGCCCAAGTTCGTGTTCTCCCCGACACTTGACAACTACCGCCGGGTGCTCCAGTCGGATTACATGGGTAGCCTTGGCAACAGCGTGATCATCGCGCTGGTTAGCGCCGTCTTTTCCGTAGTACTCGGCACGCTGACCGCATACGGCTTCTCCCGCTATCCGTTGCGCGGCAAGGACAATCTCTTCTTCTGGATTCTCTCGCTGCGCATGCTGCCGGTCATCGCGGTGATCGTGCCCTACTTCCTGCTCTTCCAACGGGTCGGCCTGACCGACACGCTCGTGGCAATGATGCTGGTCTACTCTGTTTTCAATATCTCCTTCACCGTCTGGCTGCTGAAGGGGTTCTTCGATGAGGTACCGCGGGAGATGGAGGAGGCAGCCAAGATGGACGGCTACGGGCCGTGGGGGGTCTTCACCCGCGTGGCCCTGCCCCTTGTCATCCCCGGCATTGCCACGGCGATGGTCTTCAATGTCGTGCAGTCGATCAACGAATTCCTGCTCGCCTTCGTCCTGACCCAGCGCAAGGCAACCACCGCCCCGATCGCGCTGCTCAATTTTCTGACCCCGATGGGGCTTGACTGGGGTGGCATCAGCGCCGCAGCCAGCATGCTTGTGACCCCGGTGATCATCCTGGCAATCATCGTCCGCAAACATCTCATTCGTGGCATGAGCTTTGGGCAGTTGGAGTAGGAAGATCTCCGTGGCGACGCTAAAACTCGAACTGCTGAATCTCATTTACGGCGGTAAATGGGACTCCCTCCACGCATGCCGTGCGAGACGTCGACCTCGTCGTCGGCGAGGGTGAGTTCTGCGTCTTTCTCGGTCCATCGGGGTGCGGCAAGACCTCGACGCTGCGGATGATTGCCGGGTTGGAGACGCCGACGACCGGGGCCGTCCGGCTCGATGGCCGGGTCATCAACGATCTCTACCCTGGCGAGCGTGACATCGCCATGGTCTTCCAGAGCTACGCTCTCTACCCGCACTTGACCGTGCGCGGGCACCTCGAGTTGCCACTGAAGGCCCAGCGTGTGCCAAGAGCAGAGCGCGAGCGCCGCGTGACTGAGATAGCCGATCTGCTGCAAATAGCCAATCTCCTCGAGGCCAGGCCCCGACAGCTCTCCGGTGGACAGGCGCAGCGCACCGCCATCGGCCGAGCCCTTATCCGCCAGCCAAAGCTCTTCCTCCTGGACGAGCCGCTGACCAACCTGGACGCCCGGCTCCGCCTGGAGACACGAGCGGCTCTCAAGCGGTTGCAGAACGAGCTGGGTATCACGACGATCTACGTCACCCACGATCAGGAAGAGGCGTTGAGTCTGGCCGACACTATCGTCGTCATGAACGACGGCCGCGTGCAGCAGGTGGCGACCTCACGCGAGCTCTACGGTCACCCGATCAACCGCTTCGTTGCCAGCTTTATCGGCACCCCGCCGATGAATTTTCTCGCCGCAACCGTCCAGCCCTCCGCCAACGGTCACATTGACGAGAATCCCCTCGCGTTGATGACGGCCGCGTTCAGCCTGCCGCTGTCCGCCACGTCCCTCGAGGCCAGCGGCGGTCGTGGCGGCAGCCCTCTTGTCCCCGGAACGGCGCTGACGCTTGGCGTGCGGCCGGAGGATCTCATCGTCGGGCCGCCGGACGGGATGGATGGCCCGCGCGGCCGGGTCGTTGTCGTCGAGCCACAGGGCGACGAACGCATCATCAGCGTTGCGCTCGATGGAGGCGATTCCACAGAGACGGTCTGGAAAGTGCGCGCGCCGAAGTACGGTTCCCGTGCCAACGTTGCCATAGGGGACGTCGTCGGGCTCACGGTGCGCCCGCGTGGGCTTCGGCTCTTCGACAAAGAAACCGAGGAGCGGGTGCTGTGAGGAAGTCATGACGCAGATCCGGCTCGAGAACGTGCAGGTTGCCTACGGCAACCAGGACATCGTCCGTGACGTCAACTTCACCGTCGAGAGCGGAGAATTGGCGGTGCTCGTGGGCCGCTCGGGTTCCGGCAAGACCTCACTGTTGCGGGCGATTACCGGCTATGCCCCAGTCGTCGCCGGCCGCGTGCTCATCGGCGGCGAGGATGTCACGCGGCGGCCCGCGGCGAAGCGGGATATCGCCATGGTCTTTCAGAATTACGCCCTCTACCCGCACATGACTGTCCGCGAGAATTGGTCGTTTCCCCTCCAGGCGGCCAAGCTGCCCAAGGCAGAGCGGGATGCGCGGATCGCGCGCGCGGCAGAGACGCTCCAGATGCGCCGTCTGCTCGATCGCTACCCACGTGAGTTATCCGGCGGTCAGCAGCAACGGGTGGCCATGGGTCGCGCTCTGGTGCGGCAGCCGCAGATCTTTCTGCTCGACGAGCCGCTCGGCGCGCTTGACGCCAAGCTACGGGTGGAAGCGCGTTCGGCTTTCAAGACGTTGCAACGTGAGCTGGGCACGACGACGGTCCACGTCACCCACGACCAGACCGAAGCTCAGGCGCTCGGGTCAAAGATCATCGTCCTCGACGAGGGAACCGTCCAACAGATCGGCACGCCCGATGAGATCTACGATGCACCCGCCAACCGATTCGTCGCCGGTCTCTTTGGATCGCCACCGATGAACTTCCTCGACGCCGAGCTCACCCGACAGAATGGCGACATGGCGGTGACCTGCGGCCAAATGACCCTTTCACTGCCACCGCAGGTTGGCGCACAAGTTTTCGATCACGCGCCGAGCCGGCAAGTTACGCTTGGTATCCGTCCGGAAGCGATCCGCCAGTCGCCGGATGCGATCGAAGGGAGTGTGCCGGCCTCGGTCTATGTCACCGAGCCGCTCGGTCACAATGTCATTGTCGACATTCGCTTCAGCGACCAGATCATCCGTGCCCGCGGCGATCGAGACGACGATCGTCTTGCCAACCTGCAACCGGACGATCCGGTCTATATTCGGTTTGACGCGGCCCAAGTCCACGTTTTTGACCGGGTGACGGGTCAGCGCCTTGGGTAGAGGACGGGAGTACGAGCGGAACGTCTCTTTTTCTCCTGCTCCCTCAGAGCTGGGTAGAGGATAGGAGTGCGAGCGGAAATTCTCTTTTTCTCCTGCTCCCTCAGAGCGGCGGCTTTCCGGAATCTCGTTTGGATAGGTGCGAGACAGTGAGGGGACGAGACGAGAGGATATATCCTGCTGCTTGGTGAGGTTGCGATTCGCCATAATTGGAGGAGGTTCCCTGGTGTGCACGTCTTGCCGCCACACCGGTCGTCGCTTTCTCCAGGTGGGTCGGAGACGAGTCCTTGTCCGCGCTATCGGATGCCGCGGCAGCTTGCGCGGCTGCCCGTGGCCCTTGAGACACCAAACAGTGGCTGAAGACTCTGGACTGCGGCCAGACACCTGCCCCTGCCCCGTTTCCTTTTTGTCCGGCACGCGAACCAGAGAGCGGTCGTCGGCCTGCCCACCGCCCTCCCAAGACGCACCTATTACCACGACTTGTCATGCCCTGGCAGTTTGCGTTTCGGGGCGCCCTTGTGTTGCCGTTGACGGATTCTGGCGCTCGGTCTAGGCTGGCCACTTGACGGGGGCGCCGTTGCCCTGGCCGCGTTGGAGGCGTCCGGCGCCAGGGACGAGGGCCACCCGGCCGTGATGGCAAAGTCACTCAGTGGCGAGGAGGACCTCCGTGAACGATCCCCGTATCGATTCCCTTGTCGACGAAGCGATGCGCCTGCGGCTCTCCCGGCGCAGCATCATGCGGCGCGGCGCCGCCCTCGGACTCTCGACGGCAGCCGTCGGCAGTGTCCTGGCCTCGACTGGTCGCGTCAGTGCTGCTCCACGAGCCGCCGCCTTCATTCAGGACCGTCAGCTCAATATCCTGCAGGCGAGCTACTTCGTTCCCGCTGGTGAGGAGTTCTTCAATCAGGCCGCCCAAGAGTGGGGTAGCCAGAACGGCGTCACGATGACCGCCGACTACATCGGGTGGAATGACCTGCAGCCGCGCATCGCGGCGGCCGTCGAGGGCGGCTCCGGCGCCGACATCATCGAGATGTGGGACATCTGGCCGTATCTCTATTCCGAGAACATGGTGCCGGTCGACGACCTGGCGATGGCAGGTCAGCGAGGAGTACGGCGGCTTCTACGACTGGGTCGTCGATACCGCTTCGGTGGACGGGAAGTGGTACAGCGTCCCGCATGGCAACTCCAGCTCCGCGTTTACCTACCGCATCAGCCTGGTTGAGGAAGCGGGCATCGACGATCCCAAGAACAACTTCCCCACGACGTACGAAGAGTTCTTTGCCCTCGGCAAGACGCTCAAGGAGATGGGCAAGCCGTTCGGGCAGGGACTCAGCCATGAGCCGGGTGATGCGCCCAGCTTCGCCTACCCCTTCATGTGGGCGCATGGGGCGATGGAGGTGGAGGAAGACGGCACCACCGTCGCCATCAACAAGCCGGAGTTCGTCGAAGCACTGCAGGCGTTCACCCAGCACTGGAAGGACGCCTACGACGAGACCGGGCTCTCCTGGGATGGCGCCGCCAACAACCGTGCCTTCCTCTCCGACCAGATCTCCGGCACCCTCAACGGCAGCAGCGTCTATATCGCCGCGGTCAACGCCAAGGAGGGCGAGTCGACCCTCGACTACGAGGTCGTCGTCGATCCGGACGACATCTGGCACGCGGGCTATCCGGAAGGGCCGGCCGGACGGTTCAATCTCATCGGCAGCCGCTCCTTTGGCGCGATGAGCTACTCGCCCAACGCCGAGGCCGCGGTCGAATTCCTCGAGCACTTCTTCACGCCGGAGGTCTTCATCCCCTGGTTGGAGGCACAGGGCGGCTACATCATCCCGATGGCGCCCGGCTACGCGGAGCATGAGATGTATACGGGCAACCCGGCCCTCGCCCCCTTCCCGGCGCTATCGGAATACGGCCGTCCCAAGGGGTACGCCGGTCCGTCGAATCAGAAGGCGGCCGAGGCCTTCGCGCGCTACGTCATCGTCGATATGGTCGCCCAGGCGATCCAGACCGGCGACGCGACCGGCGTGGTGCAACAGGCCGAGGCCCAGTTGCAGCGCATCTACGGCAGCTAGCCGCCTCTCGTCATGGTGCCTGGCTGTCCCGTCTTCGGGGCAGCCAGGTCCGACTCCGGGATTTGCCCTCATGCGACCGGGCGAGTCGTTGTCGGCCCGGAGCAGCTCGCGAGTGGCATCTCTGCTGCATCCCGAGTTGAAGCAGATGTCGTCCAGCAGGTCCGAGGAAAAGCGCGAATCTGGGAGCAAGACGCCTCTCGCCTACCTGTTCATGTCTGACACGATGGTCGGCTTTGCCGCTCTCTATTCTGTCGGGTTCGAGCACGTTTAACATCTCCTGAGCTGTCGAATTCAGATGGATCGGTGGGTATTCGGCGACGAAGGCGTCCTCCTGTTCGACGCCGAGCGAGAGCGGCTGGAAGTCCGCCGGCACGACGGCCGGTTCCAGCGCGTTGACGTGCTTCACCCGGTGAGGGTACCTATAGTTGCTATGAACTGCCCCACCGCTTCGTCGATCAGTTTTCGGGCCGGGGCACCAATTATGCACCGGACGACTTGGCGGCCTGCTCGATCGAGCTAGTCGAGGCTATGCACAGCTCGCCTAACGCCGGTGGCATCGTCGTCTCACCGACTGCCTTCGCCAAGGCAGCGAATGGGAACAGTGGCGGGGAAAGGAGAATGGTCCATGTCGACGACATCGACGATTGAACGAAGTGAACGATTGACGCTGGCGGACATGGTGGTCGTCGACGCCGACGTGCATGTCAACGACACGCCGGGGGCGCTGGCGCCCTACTGCGATCTGCCGTGGCGGTTGTCGCTGGAGGCGCTGCACGGGGCGTCGTACCCCTATCTCCAGGTGCCAGGCTACGCCCCGAACATGCGGCTCGATCCGCCGATCCAGGGCAGCCACGCCTACCGCTCGGTCGACACGGCGGCGGAGATGCGCGCCGAGCTGAGCGAGCTCGAGATCGACATCGGCATCCTCTTCCCGGACCACATGCTCGCCTTCGCCACGCTCGCCGAACATCGAGTACGCCACGGCGCTGGCCCAGGCGTACAACCGCTGGCTAATGGAGGAATGGCTGCTCAAGGAACCGGGGCTCTACGGGGTCGTGTTGGCCGCCCCGCAGAACCCGGAAGCGGCGGCGCGGGAGATCGAGCGCTACGCCAAAGAGGAGCGCATCGTCGGCATCTACCTGCCGACCGCGGGAGTCAACCCCCTGTGGGGGCATCGTAATTACGACCCGATCATGGCCGCCGCCGACGCGACCGGTCTGCCCATCTGCCTCCACAGCGTGACGGTGGTGTCACCGGCCTTTCCCTGCCAGCTGGACCAGTTCGAGAACCACTTCGGGCGCCAGGTTCTCTCTCACTCGTTCGCGATGATGGCGAATCTGACCAGCCTGATCCACTCCGGCGTGCCGGCGCGCTACCCCAATCTGCGGGTCGTTTTCACCGAGGCGGGGATCGCTTGGGTGCCATACATGATGTGGCGGATGGACAAGTACTTCAACGAATACCGCCGCACGGTGCCATTCCTGGAGCAACGGCCGAGTGACTACATCCGCGAGCGGATGTGGTTCGCGACGCAGCCGATCGAGGAGCCGGACAACCCGAAGGATCTGGTGGCTACTATCGACCTCATCGGTGGGCCGGAGCGGATCGTCTTCGCGTCCGACTGGCCGCACCATGACTTCGACCACCCGCGCACCATCATGAAGCTGCCGATGCCGGCCGACGCCAAGCGGAAGATCATGGGCGAGAACGCGCTGCAGCTCTTCGGTATCCCGGCGCCCGTGGGCAAGCTGTAGGACGGGGTGCGAGGGTGACGGGTGATAGGTGATCGGGGCAGGAGATGGCTGAGTATGTCGTGGGGGCAGTAGACGAGTTTCCGCCGGGGACCCACCGCGTAGTGCAGATGGGACGGATCGAGGTCGGCGTCTTCAACGTCAACGGCGAGTTCTATGCCCTGCCAAACGTCTGCCCCCACCAGTTTGGGCCGCTCTGCGCGGGGACTGTCAATGGCACGATGGCCTGCTCCGCCGCAACTGACTGGAAGTTTGCCTGGGTGCGGGAGGGCGAAATCGTCACCTGCCCGTGGCATGGCATCGAGTTCGACATCACCACGGGCAAGAGTCTCTCCTCCCCGCGGCTGCGCGTGCGCACCTACCCGGTAGCGGTCGAGGACGGGCAGGTGAAGGTCACCGTGTGAGAGGATCGGCTCGCGGTAGATGATCGTTCCGGAACCGGCGTCAGCGTTGAATACCCCGCTGCGCACCGTGCTCTGGCAACGGATCGTTTCGCCTGGGAGCGAATGGTGCGCGCTAGAGCGTGAGCCGGACGGATGGCGACTGCATGGAATCGTCCTGGCGGTAGAGGCCGCGGAGCCGGTCATGGTGCACTACGCGGTTGCGCTTGGCGCTGACTGGTCAACCCGGGCTGTCGAGATTGTGATGCACCTCGGCGCCACGGCCGAACTCCAGACGCTGAATCTCACCGTCGATCCCGAACAGCGCTGGCAGGTCGCGCGCCAACCGGATCAGGAGAGGGCGACGCCGGATGATACGGAGGCGTTGCACGGTCTCATCGACGTCGACCTCGGGTTCTCACCCGTTACAAACACCCTGCCGATCCGCCGCCTCGACCCCGCCATCGGCGAAGCGGTCGCGGTGACGGCAGCCTGGGTGCGTTTTCCCGAACTCACGATCGAACCATTGCCACAGCGATACATCCGGCTGGCTGAGCGGCGCTATCGCTACGAGTCGGCGGGAGGCGCGTTCGTTGCCGAGATCGAGGTCGATGACCTGGGGTTGGTTACGACGTACGAGGGCGGGTGGCGGCGTATTGCCGCGAGCGCGGACCCGTGAAACTGCTCGTCAAGCGACTTGACGCGGGCGCGCATGCGGATCATGCGGAAGATGACCCACCCGCCGGGAACCGGACGGTGCGAAGATGACGCCAGAGGCGACCACGGATGGAGTTGGCAGCAGCACCGGTGACCGCTGTCTCCCGCTTCTTGAGGTAGCCTCCCGGATTGAAGGTCAGCAGGAACTTCTCTCTGCTCTCGTCCCTGACAAACGCAGTATTGCGCTCCAGGAATTCGGCAACTGCCTCGGCTGGTCCGGGACCATGGCGACCGAGGACGGGGTGACCGTTGAGATTCGTGTCCTCGACTACGAGGTAGCTGCCCGGCGTGACGAACGGAGCGTAGGCATGGAGCTCGGCCAGGACGTGGTCCTGACCATGCCCCGAGTCGAGGATAACGAGGACGGCGGACTTGCCTTTGGCGCGACGGCGGACCTGACGCAGAATCTTGAATGAAGTCGAGGAGCCCGTGAGATAGGTGATCCGCCGGTGTCGAGGTCGGCCTTCTTGCCGCCCCGAGTCGATCGTCACGACCTCGCCCCTGCCCAGGAGGTCACTCATGGAAGCCAGGAACAGGGCGCTGCCGCCGCGGTAGGTCCCTGTCTCGATTATCAGTTCCGGTCGCACGTCGTGCAGAATTTCCTGGTATGTCCAGAGATCGAGCGGGCACTTGAGCACTTGATGACCGAGCCAGAACGTGTTCCCCCACGTGTGTTCACGGCGGCTGTAGTAAAGCGTGTGGAATGGGCAACGAGTGAGGAGGCGTCCGCGGTATTCATATCCCTCCTATCGACTGGGAGGATGATAGGCTCTGCGGGCATTGGAACGGCACACGCTCTAGGATTGATCTTGGGGAAGAGACGTGGAGGAGAGCGGGCATGGCGAATGAGCGAGTGAAAGTCGGCATCATCGGCGCCGGGTTCATCGGGCATCTCCATGCCGAGGCGCTGGCTCGCGTGCCGAACGCCGAGGTCGTCGCGATCGCCTCGCCGACAGCGGAGCGAGGCCAGGCCCTGGCTGACCAGTTCGGCATCCCCCGCCACTTTACCGACTACCGGGAGATGCTCCAGCTCGACGATCTCGACATGGTCACCGTCGGCGTGCCCAACGATCTGCACGCGGCGGTCTGCATCGATGCGGCGCGGGCCGGCAAGCACGTCGTCTGCGAGAAACCGCTCTGCCTCACGTTAGAGGAGGCTGACGCGGTGATCGCCGCCGGCCGCGACGCCGGGGTCAAGATGATGTATGCCGAGGAGCTGCTGTTCGCCCCGAAATACGTGCGGGCCAAGCAACTCGTCGACGAGGGGGCGCTGGGCGATGTCGTCATCGTCAAGCAGAGCGAGGAGCATGCCGGCCCCCACTCTCCATGGTTCTGGGATGTGCGGCGCTCCGGCGGCGGCGTCCTCCTCGATATGGGTTGCCACTCGATCGCCTTCTGCCGCTGGGTGATGGGCAACCGCCCCATCGCTAAGGTTTACGCCGCGATGGGCACCTATGTCCACGGTGACAAGACGCGCGGCGAGGATCACGCGGTCTGCGTGCTCACCTTCGAGGGCGGCGGTATCGGTCTCTGCGAGAACTCCTGGGTGAAGGGTGGCGGGGTCGACGATCGGGCGGAGATCTACGGGTCGAAGGGGAACACCCGCGCCGATCTGCTGCGGGGCTCGTCGCTCACTACGTACAGCGACGTCGGCTACGGCTACGCGGTGGAGAAAGCGGAGACGACAGTCGGCTGGACCTTCACCATGTACGAGGAGAGCTGGAACTATGGCTTTCCGCAGGAGATGCAGCACTTCGTCGACTGCGTCCAGCGGGACGAGCAACCGCTGGTGACCGCCGAGGATGGACGCGCCGTGCTGGAGGTGATCTACGCCGCCTACCTCTCCGCCGGAACAGGCAAAGCGATCGATCTTCCGCTGGCGAATGACATTTCCGTGAAGCAGCCGATCGATCTCTGGTTGGGGGCGGACGAAGCTACACCTCGCTAACCGCATCGCGCGCCCGTCTGGAACCACCATCCTGTAGGGGCGATGCCTGCATCGCCCGCGTCGATCTACCGGAACGATGCGCGCTCGGCGACCCCGTTCCCGGTCTCGTCTCGTCTTGGCTGGGAGCACGGGCGACGCGGGCGATCGACCCTACGATTGGGCATTGGAGATCGCTCCGGATACGAACGGCTACTTACCTCAATTCTCTGCGTCAGTAGCCATCACCTCGGCGGCACCCGCCGCGACGGCGGAGACGTCGCCACCGGCGAGGACGATGTCGTAGACGACACCATGACTTTCGCCGTCGAGGAACGGGGCGAGCTCGCTGCCGGAGTATTCCCGCCATGGGTTGGCCAGCCAGCCCTGATAGGCCTCGCGATCGGTCCAGAGCGCCGTGACCAGCACCGGTCCATCTTCGTCCCGTGGCACCTGCACCTCGACGCTGAGGCACCCCTCCTGTTTGAGCGCATTGCCTGGTATGTCGATGCGGCGGAAGACGTCCACCAGGGCATCGCGCATCCCTGGTTTCGCCTGGAGAAAGAGCACGCTGCGCGCCGGAACTCGTGACTCACTCATAAATCCTGCTCCTTCTCGAGGTTTGGAATGACCACAAGGTACTGGGTCGCCCCGTTCGCCGGTGGGTGATCTGAGCCCTAGCGCGGAGGTGGGCGTCCTCAAGACGAGATCCCTCGTGCCTCGGGATGACTCGGTTTGCCACCCTAAATATGCTCCAGCAGCCCCAGGTGGAAATCCGTCAGCGAGGCAGGATCAGGTCGGCGGCCTGCAAGCGGCGGTCGCCGCTGAGTGCCGGGTCCGGCACGGCAATGCAATACATCCGAGCCGCCTTGGCCGCGATCACGCCGTTCGGTGAATCTTCGAGGGCGAGGCATCGCCGCGGTTCGACTCCCAGCCGGCGGGCGGCCTCGATGTAGACACCCGGGTGGGGTTTGCCGTACGGCTCGTGTTCGGCGGACTGCGTCACCTGGAAAAAGCGCTCGATGCCCAACGTTTGCAGCACCGCGGCGATGATCTCGCTGGTCGAGGAGGAGGCGATAGCCAGGGGATAGCCGGCGGTGGAGACGGCGTCCAGCGCCTCGTGCGCTCCTGGCATGACATGGCCCCGCTCGCGCACCAATGAGATCAGGCGGGTGATGATCCGCGCCTCGATCTCCTTTTTCGGCGGGTTCGGGCCAGGGGTAGCGGGCATACCAGAGCTCGACCACCTCGTCCGTTCGCAGCCCGGTTGTCGCAACGGCATCCTCCTCGGTGATCGGCACCCCGACCGCCGAGAGCGTCTCGATCTCGGCGATCCGCCAGAGCGGCTCCGAATCGATGAGCAACCCGTCCATGTCGAAGATGACTGCATCGATCGTTGTCGGCGTCATTCCCATGAATGGCTCAAATCCGACTGCCTCCTCGAGGGTGCTATATGTGTCGCGGCGACATCTCACGGGGTCCGCTCGGGAAGTCTGGCACGAGCGAGTGCTTCACTGCCTCGCCGGGAGAGAGGCTCGGCAGATCGCGTCCTCATGGGGTTAGGCATGAAGGCACCCATTGTGCAAGGAAATCACCTGAGCGGAGGGAGGCTCAGTGCAGTAGGGACGAAGATCGGGTGCACGAACAACGACTGTGGAGTGCCGTGGAACGGTATCGTGTGTTGCTGACGCAGACGGAAGTCAGGTTGCGTCGATCCCAAGAGATCCTGGCCTCTACCAACGCGGTGCTTCGACCAGTCACGCCTTGTGAACGCGCGCATTCGGATGGATGAGATGAATGATCGCGACTCTTCCGGGGGGGGAGATTACAGACGACGACGAACTGGTTGAGGAGCGTTGATTCCGGTCCGCAGATCGCCGCCTGAGTTCCTGTATTGCCGCGCACCAATTGCAGATGGCTGCACACTCCACTTGGTTCTTGCCAGGCGGTTGACGCTGGTCACGCCACGAAGGACCGGTCGAAGAGTATCGGTAGTCCAGTGGACCTTGGAATGCGTAGGTGCCGTATCCGCAGGAGGAACATGAAACGATGAGCGACCAGATGGGAACAGCAGCGGACAGTGGTGCGGATCTGCGCGGCGCGGTGCAGGCTCTGCTCGATGAAGACTTGAACGATCGCGAGCTTGCCTACCGGCTCCGCGCCCTGCTTCCTCCAGCGGAGGAAGCAGGCAGCCTACCAACGACCGATGATGCCACGGATCATCCCGGGTACCAGTAGGCGCAGCTAAGCTAACGAAGTCTGGTACGAGCGAGTTTCTTCACTCAGCCACGCAGATCCACAATCCCTCGTGCGTGCGCTATGCTGGGCGCTCGGGCCCGAGATCGTGGTTATTGAGGTCTCGCCGGGGAACACTCATGCGATCTGGCGTACTCACTCGTTCTGACAACCGATCTCTCTCACAGCGCTCACCTGCTCCTGTGTCCTTGACTGGGTCGGGTGCGGGCGGCTTCCCCGTGCCTCCTCGCCGGGGGTGACCCTGGCCGTCACTCCCGGCTTCATTTCTCCTCGTTAATTCAACAGGGCGCCGTCGTCACCGATTCAGTGAGCTGTCCGACCTATGCGGTCGGCGCTCCTGTGGCGTCTCCCGGCGCATTGCAAGCATGGAGATGACCATGACGGAAGCCACGTATGTCGAAGACTTGATCGACCAGGAGGACGATTTCGATCGCTGGTACGTCGAGGTCGTGCGGAAGGCCGGCCTCGCCGACGACGCCCCCGTCCGCGGCTGCAAAGTGATCCGGCCGTACGGCTACGGGCTGTGGGAGCTGATGGTGGCGCGTCTCGACGCGCGGATCAAAGCGACCGGGGTGGAGAACGCGTACTTCCCGCTCTTCATTCCGCGGGGGATGCTCGAGCGGGAAGCCGCTCACATCGAGGGGTTTGCCCCGGAGGTGGCGTGGGTCACGCGTGGCGGTGATCGCGAGCTGGAGGAGCCATGGGCGGTGCGGCCGACCTCCGAGGCGATCATCTGTCCCAGCTACGCACGATGGGTGCAGAGCTACCGCGATCTGCCGATCCTGATCAATCAATGGGGAAACGCGGTGCGCTGGGAAGAGCGGCCGCGGGCCTTCTTGCGGACGCTGGAGTTCCTCTGGCAAGAGGGGCACACCTGCCACGCGACCGGCGAAGAGGCGGACGAGCGGGCGCGGCTGATGCTGAAGGTCTACCGGAGCTTCTTCGAAGAGGACCTGGCCATCCCTGTCGTGTCAGGGCTCAAGACAGAGGCCGAGAAGTTCGCCGGAGCGCTGCGCACCCACACCATCGAGGCGATGATGGGCGGCAAGTTCTGGGCGCTGCAGGCCGGGACCTCGCACGATCTGGGAGATCACTTCGGCCGCGTGTTTGGCATCCGTTTCCTCGATCGGGACGGGGAGCGCCGGTGGGCTTTCAACACGTCGTGGGGGCTGAGTCACCGCGCCGTGGGCGCAACCATCATGGTCCACGGCGACGACGCGGGGCTGAAGCTTCCCCCGGTTGTGGCGCCGGTGCAGGTGATCGTCGTCCCGATCTGGCGGAAGCCAGACGAACTCCAGGCTGTGGAGCAGGCGGTCACCCGCATCCAGGAGCGGCTGTCAGCGATAGCCCGCGTCCGGATCGATTGGCGTGATGACCGTTCGCCGGGATTCAAGTTCAACGAGTGGGAATTGAAAGGGGTGCCTCTGCGCCTCGAAGTCGGTCCGCGCGAGGTCGCCGCCGACCAAGCGATCGTGGTCCGGCGTGATACGCGGGAAAAGCAGCCGGTGCCGATTCCGGCGTTGGCACAGACGATCGAGACATTGCTCGTCGACATCCAGGCTAATTTGTTCAGCACCGCCCATCGGATGCTTACCGAGCACACGGCAGACGTCGAGACGTACGATGAGCTTGCCACGCGGGTTGCCGCCAACGCCGGGTGGTCATTGGCCCACTGGTGCGGCACTGTCGAGTGCGAGGCGTCGGTGAAAGCCGAGACGAAGGCGACCATCCGCTGTATCCCGTACGACCAGCCGATTGAACGGGGCCCGTGCATTGTTTGTGGGGGAGCGAGCGATCGCCGGGTGATCTTCGCTCGTGCCTACTAACCCGTTCGGGACTGACCAGGAAGTCGGCTCATTCAGGAAAATGTTCGAGCCGGTTGAAAGAGCGGACACCGGTCCCAGTTGTGGAGAGTCGTTGCACTCTGGCGAGGCAGCATTCAGAGCGTGGAGCCGGAACTCATGGCATGGGCAGGGAACCACACTGGCTGATCAGGATGCCAGGTTCGCAATGAGGGGAGGGGCAGAATGATGCGGCACTCAGTCCGCCAGGGAGAAGATCTCTATGCGTGACCGCTTGGAGGCCGACCCGGAGCTTGCCGACCTCATCCGTCACATCGAACGTGAACGACTTCGCGCCCTGGTAGAGGTCGACATGGAGGTTGCTGAACCGTTGCATGCGGATGATTTCCAGCTCATCACTCCCATTGGGCTACCGTTATCGAAGGCGGAGTATCTGGGGAGCGTCGTTTCCGGGGAGATCAACTACCGGGTGTTCGAGCCTGACGCCGACATCGCTGTCCGGCTGTATGGCGATGGGGCGGTTATTCGGTATCGCTCCCGCCTCGAAATCGTCTCGGATGGGCACCACCTACCGCTCGGCTCCTATTGGCATACGGACCTCTACGAACAGCACGATGGGCGCTGGCAGATTGTCTGGTCCCAGGCAACGAACATCCGCTAACGTCGGCGCCTTCGAGAATGCCCAAACCGCCGGGTGACCGTGCCCATCGCGCGGAGATGTCACCTGAAGGACAGCGGAGGGGGGGAGGCGTCGGATCGCTCATGGCGGTGGTACTCGCCGGTATGGCTGATCGCGATGCGAATCGCCGGCTGCTCTCCGTGGACCTGGATCAAGTGGAACGTGTTGGCCGGAGCCAGGATCCACTCGCCGGCCGTGACGTGGACCGGCTCCGACCTGCCCTCCAGCGTCCAGGACAACTCGCGGTGCTCCGCTTTACGTCGGATGATGCGGTGTCGATGGCGGGCGACTCAGAGCGCTCTGCAAATTCGTCCTGGCATCACCTTGTCCTCGAAGGGCAGGGTGCGGAGAACCGGTCGCTCTCCCGCCTCGAGAGGCACGAGGAAGGTGGCGTCTCCTGACGGACCGAGCTATGGCACGCGTATCCCGACGCCATGCTTGCCGCTTACGCCCGCCACGATACCCCCCTGCGCGGTGCCATCGCGGGGGCGAGGTGTTCGCGCCACGCGGCCGTCCTCGGTGTGTCCCGGTCACCCTCGACCGCCAACTACGACTAAAGTTATAGTCCGGTGTCTGGCGCATGCACCGAAGAGATGTCAGGCTAGATCATGGCGGTGCGCGTAGTCCGTCGCCGCCGCGCGCGACTTCACTCCCAGCTTGGCGAGGATGTGAGTGACATGGACCTTGACGGTCCCCAGACTTACGAACAGGACGTCGGCAATGTCCTGGTTCGCCTTGCCCGATGCCATCATCTGCAGCACTTCGCGCTCGCGCTGCGTCAGCCCAAGATCGGAAAGCGCAGGAGCGTTTGTTGACGTCTCACGTCTGGTCAGCGCCAGCGCCGCTTCAATCTCAACCTCAAGCCTGGCGTTTCTGACCGAGGCTTGAATCGTCGCGAAGCGCTCCACACCAACACTGTCCATGAGCATGCACACCGCATGGTCATGATCCCGGCGAATGTGAGGCGTCAATGGGGCCCCCGTGAGTTCCTCAAACCGATCGGCCAGACCCATCAGGCGAACCGCCTGGTCCATATGCCCATCGGTGGCGGCGATGAGCGCCAACCCGGCGAGGCTCCAGGAGACGTTCTCCAGATCCTGTCCGTCCCAGTTCAACGCCAGGCACTCCTGGTACAGGATCATCGCTTCGGTGAGGTTGCCCGCTGCCCGCGCCACGTCTGCGAGGTGGCCAGGAATACACCGCGCCAGCTCCCAACTGAAACCAAGCGACTGCCACATCCTCAATGCGTCACGCAAGAATGTCTCTGCCTGGGGATAGTCACCTTCCTTGTAAGCAACCAAACCCAAACCGTGAAGAGCGTGCGCGAGCCCGACCTCGTCTCCGCACCGTTCAAACCGCAGCTTCGCGGACTCGAACCACCGGTGGGCCGTGTCCAGATCTCCTTCATCCCAGGCCAGTCGTCCGAGAGCCACCTCGACGCGTCCGATCATGCCCGGATCATCGGCCTCTTGATAGCGCACTAACGCGTCGGCAAAGAAGTCTTCTGCTTCGACGAGTTCACCGTGCATATACGCCAGGGTTCCCGCGCAGTACACCGCCTTTCGCAGCACGGGAGCAGAGACGTCCTGGTCGAGTGCCAGCGCGCGTCGTACCCAATCCCGCCCGAGACTGGAGTAAAAGCGGAACTGCCAGAAGGGCAAGAGCGATCCGCAGAGGCCGAGAGCAATCTCCGCATCCTCCTGCTCGAGAGCCCATTCGAGCGCGCTATGCAGATTGCCTTGTTCTGATTCAAGACGGTCCAGCCACGCTTCCCGTTCTCCCGTGTTTTGCTTCGCCTCGGCTCGCTCGGCAAGCGCCAGGAAGTACGCGGCGTGCCGCTGGCGGGTGATGCTGGCTTCGTCGCTCTGGTCGAGTGCCTCAACGCCGAACTCGCGCACCGTTTCCAACAGGGTGTACCGGGAGTCGCCAGCAGGGTCGTCTGTGCGTCGGACCAGACTGTTCGCGACCAACGCACGAAGTTCCTGCAAGACCTCCAGCGAGCCATCCCCGCAAATCTCCATAACGGCGTCGAGTGAGCACCCGCCATGGAAGACCGCGATCCGCCGGAACAGCGCCTGCGATGGCGCACTGAGCAGTCCGTAACTCCACGCGATGGTGTCCCGCAAGCTGCGCTGCCGCTGAGGAGCTCCGAGAGAACCGCCGCTCGGCAGAGCCAGGCGATTTTCGAGCTGCGCCAACAGCGCGCTTGGTGAAAGCACTGACACCCATGAGGCTGCCAGTTCAATCGCCAGGGGCAAGCCGTCCAGGCGCTGGCAGATGCTCACGATGGTCCGGGCATTGGCGCTGGTGAGCGCAAATTCGGGATCGAGAGCCTGAACACGATCGACGAAGAGGCGACAGGCGTCGAAGTCGACTGCATCCGTATCGGCTCCTGGAGACCGTAAGGACGGCAGCTGAAACGGCCGAATATCCACGACATACTCACCAGGAATCCCGAGCACCGCCCGGCTGGTCACAAGCAGCTTCACGGTTGGACACGTATCCAGAAGATCGGCGAGCGTCGAGGCGGCTGGCAGGACCTGTTCAAAATTGTCAAGAACCAGCAGATAATCGCCGTCTCGCAACACAGCCCGGAGAATGTCGAGAACCGGACGGCCATCTGCCCTGACACCGAGCGCGGCAGCAATGGTGGGTAGGACGAGTGCTGGCTGCTGCACATCCGCAAGATCCACGAATTGGGTGGAGTGGGGAGCTGAGGAAACGGCACGGATGGCGGTCCGTGTCTTGCCGACACCGCCGGGCCCGGTCAGGGTGATAAGTCGAACATCGCTACGGCCCAAGAGCGCCTGGACAAGCCCGACCTCTCGTTCTCTGCCAACAAACGAGGTTCGCGGTACCGGCATTGCACTAGGTTCAACGGAGCGCTCGTTCGGCACGGGGAAGATGCTGGGCAGACCTTCCCGCGATGACTCCCGAGACACGCTGCGTGGCATCAACTGGTACCTCGCTTGATTATGAAGCCATGACACGCGTGCTGAAAAAGTGGGCTTCCATCATAAGAATGCCCAGCCTGCTGAATGTTAATCTCTCTACCTTGCTTGCCGAGGAAATAGCGCAGAAATAACGAGTATGGATGTCTATCATTCTACCGTAATAGCCGAGAAAATAGCGCAGAAATGACAAGCGTCGAGTGGCGGCTGGGGCGGCCTTCGCGCCGCCTCGCCGCATCCCCACCCTGGCCGGGCCTGACTCAGCAGCGACGGCACTCGGATTCTCTGCGGGCTACCACCTGTGGAGGGTGTCGTCCGGCGTGCCGATCGGTGGCCGCTCGTAAGAGCGTCAGATGGCGGGCGACGGCGGCCGCCATCGCCTCCCGATCCCGCTCCCAAAGCTGGGTGCTGCCCTCGATATCCGTGAAGAGGAAAGGGACGGCGCCGCTGGGGAGATCGGGCATGATCCAGTTCCAATTGGGTGGCCCGTGTCGGTCTTTTCAGATTGTCGCATGGCCGCCTGTCAGATCACCTCGAAGGGGATTACCGGCGCATCATCGGTATCACCCCGGTGTACCAAACAGGGAGAGTCGGGGGGCTGCGGTTCACGGCGGATGATGTGGCCGCGATGGAGGCAGATTGGGCGATTCCCAACGTGCTTGCCTTACTATCTCCGCCTCACTGCGATTGCGGTCAGCAGGGATGGAGAGCCACCTTGAACGTTGGCGGTGTCTGATAGACGAGGTGCTGATCGAGGGCGTGATGGTCCCGCGTTTTGGCTGCGTGACGTGCCCGACGCCGGCCCTCGTCGACGGCTCGACGCGGGAGGCGCCTCAGGCGGCCATGCGACGTAGCCGGACCCTCGTCGACGCCGCGACCTGGGAGGCCGCTCAGGCGGTCATGCTGCGTAGCCGGAACCTCGTCAAGCAGAACGCCCAGCGCGATTACCCGCTACACGGCCTGATCCGCTGTGACAACCGCGGGCGGTTCGACGTCGGCACGTGCTTCGCCAACCGGCCTCGGTACCGCTGCTGCGGTGGTACTTGGACCCGCCCCGGCCCCGACGGCCAGGCCGAGCGGTACTTGCCAAAGCACCGCTCGGCGGACTGGCTTGAGGCAGTCGTTTGGGAAGGGTGCGGGCAGTTCATCCTCAACCCCGGCAATGCCCTCGACGAGGCGCGACGCACGCGGCGCGAGCGCATGTCCGAGTCCACCAGTTTCGATGCTGAGCGCCGCGCTGGACCTCTTGTCGGTGTACTGAACCCGCGGGCGAACGTGCCGGATATCGTCAGCCTCGAACGGCCACTACACGGTTGAGTCGATCACTACGCCGACGGACGGGAGGCGGGCGGGGCGGGAGGTGCGTCGGATCGCTCATGGCGGTGGTACTCGCCGGTATGGCTGATCGCGATGCGGATCGCCGGCTGCTCGCCGTGGACCTGGATCAAGTGGAACGTGTTGGCCGGAGCCAGGATCCACTCGCCGGCCGTGACGTGGACCGGCTCCGACCTGCCCTCCAGCGTCCAGGACACCTCGCCCTCGTACACCGACCAGCACTCATCGGCCAGGTGGTAGTGCCAGTCGTTCTGGTGACCCGGCGCCTGGCAGATGACCGTGACGACGTAGCGGTCGGTCTGCACCAGGCTCGCCGCCCAGGGCGGGGGGCCGTGGCGCGCTTTCAGTTCCTCGATGCCTATCGCGACGCGCTCGGTGCTGAGAGCGGGTGATCGTTCGTCGGGCATGCTGACCTCCTCCTCCGACTCGGCTCAGGAGCGGCATCATCTCCGGCGGTACGCAACGCATGGCAACCTCCCATCCGGCGACGCATCGCGTGGCAACCCCTCATACGGTGACGATGGACGGGCCACGGCCACAGTTTGCCCGCCCGGCGCGCTATGGACTGGAGGACCTGGGGCCGCTGTAACTGCATCAGGAGCGATCGCCGCGTGATCTTCGCGCGTACTGAGGTCAGGAATCATGACCCTTCGATCACGTCGGTGCGTCTGCCTTCGCCTGCGCCTGGGCTTGCAGGAACTTGCTCTTCTCGGCGACTTCCGGTTTCGATGGGCGGCGCCGGGTTCCGAACACGGCGACGAACATGAAGCTCTTGTTCGCGGCGTGTGGGGAAAAGTACGCCGTCACCTCATCGTCATAAGCAGTCGAACCCACCGCGCCGAGCCCCAGGGCGTGCGCCGCGAGTTGGAGCTTTGCGCCGATCAGCGCCGCCTCCAGTTGCGCCACTCGGTAGCCGCGGTTGCCGAAGTGCTCGAGCACCAGTGGGAGGTCGGTCAGGGTATAGGCGTTGACATGCGCATCGCCGGCGTAGCCCTGATCACAGGCCAGGCGGGCGGCCGCCGCGCGCATGTCGCCGGTTTGCAGGAGTTCGAGCGCCTGTTCCCGCCAGTGGACGGCATAGGAGCCTGGACTCAACCCGGCGACGTTATTGACGATGAGGTACGGGGTGGAGAGGGGCGGCGCTCCGGAAACGAGGCAATCCATCGCGGTCCCCTGCAGGGACCGCGCGAGCATGGTCGAGAGTGCCGCGAACGACATAGGCGTGTCCGCCTCGTAGTGGCGGTTCGAGCGGCGGCGCTCGATAACAGCGTCGATCGGGTCCGCTGGGAGGGCCTCGGCAGCGATCGGCTGCAATGGGATCGGCGATCCGCCTGGTGGGGACCCTTCCGGCACGAATGCACCAGCGCGCCAGGCTTGAGCCTCGGACCCTGATGTTAATGACGAGGCGGAATGCATCGCGCCGATCTCCGGAAAGGTGATCTCGCGCTCCGAAAGGGGCACGCTGGCCAATCCCAGTGGCCTGACTTCAGGCGGGGGAAGCGGTTCGTCGTTTGACCGGCCCATCGCAACCAGGCACACGGCCGCCTCACGCACGCCGTCAACGTCCAGCAGGGCGTTGATCTGGTGATCGGCAAATCCAAGCACTACGCGTGCCGGCAGTCGCGCGTCGGCGGCCACCGCAAGCAGGTTGGCCAGGGCAGTCGCCGTGTCCCAATAGACGTGGCGATAGGCGCGGTCCTGGTACCGCCAGGCGTTGCGCCAGAACGTGCTCGTCCAGATCGCGACGATGGGCGCGGCAGCAACTGCCGGCTCCTGCCCGGTCGCCTCGATGACAGCGGCTCGGTAGTCACCGGCGCGGAGCTGGCGGAGGCTGTGGTCGTGCGCCGCGTACTGATAGATTCCCGCGGCGAGCCCGGGCAGATCACCGCAGACGAGATAGAGCTCCAGATGGTATCGCGCACCCGTGCAGCCCGCGGCGCGGAACTCGAACTCGCGCCCGGATGGGCTTCGCCAGCGCTTGAGCAGGCCGTTCGAACGAAGGCAGAGCCGGGCCACCGCGCTCAGATCCGGAACCGCGTGAGACACCGGCAGTTCGCCGGTGGCCGCCAGGGCATCGAGCGCGGGTAGGTCCGATGTCGGGAACTCTCGCGGCAACGGTATCGGCTCGAGTGTCGTGTAGATCTTGTACGGGAGCGGCTCGATGGTGGGATCCTGCTCCCCCATGGCCTGGGTAAGATCTGGTGGCACCCCCATCAGGATATCGGCGTCCTCCACCTGGGTAGCGACGGGGCCGACATACTTCGTGGCGTTGTGGAACCGCCACGCCGCTGCTGATTTCTGGGTCCGTTCTTGTGCCATCTCTCGCTTCCCCTGAATTCGCACGTACCAGTCGCTCTACGGCCGAGCGATCAGGCTGGGCGACGCGCCCTCAACACGCTCTCCGACTTCCGGCAGAGCGAGGATGTATCGCACTACGGGAGAGGACGATCAACGATCTACCGTCTACCGGCAGAACGAGGATGTGTCGCACTACCGCAGAGGACGATCAACGATATACCGTAACGACGATCTCCCCGCGATCCATCCGCTTCTCGGGGTGTCGCCGCAGCTCATCCTTCATTTTCCCGTCGTAGCGGCGCCCCAGAACGGCATTGACGACCGCCCCCACGATGACGATCGTGCTCACGATGAAGAGCGACCAGAGCAGAATCAGGACGCTCCCCGCCGCACCGAAGGCGGAGCCAGGATTCGAAATCTGCAGAACGAGATCCATTAAGGCGAAGACGATCAGGATGGCCAGGGTCGCGAGAGCGGTCCCCGGCAGGACCCAGCGGATCGACTTCGAAACATCCGGGGCTAGCCAGTAGAGCAGGAACAGCCAGGAAGTGAGTAGCAGCAGTGCCCAGACGGGACCGGAGGAGAGGAAGTTCACGAGCGTCGTGCCCCGACCGACCGTGTCAGCGACCCATTCTCCCAGGCGGCGCCCAAAAGCGAGCAGGATGAATGACCCGATAAGCATCACTCCGCCAAGGAGCATCAGCCCCAGTTTCAGGACGTTCGATTTGATGAAGGAGCGGTGGTTGCGGACGTTGTAGACGCTATTGATGGCGTGGATCAGCGCGCCAACACCGCCCGCGGCGCCCCAGATAGCGATGCCCAGGGAGACGAGCACCGCGACGATGGCTTCGCTCTCGCTGGTCTCGACGATGGCGCGCTGGACCAGCGATTCAAGCAATGGTTGCAATTCGTCCGGAGCCTGGGTCGAGATGAACTCTTGTAGCGCGGCCGACACGCCTGCCCCCGTGTGCTTGTCGACGATGGCTGCCAGCGAGACGAGCACGATCAGCACCGATGGCACCGCGTAGAGCAATGAATAGGCTGATTGCTTGGCAAGCTGGGAGGGCCGGTGCTGGTGAATCTCCTGGACGATTTCGGCAAGCACGGCGTAGCCGGGGTGCTCGGTCAGCAGCGACGCATGAAAACCCAACAGGGACTCTTTGGCTCGTGAGATTCTTGCCGGCGAATGACCGCTGGTGTCCCGGGGGGCGGGCGGGAGATTGCTAGACCGCTGAGCAGATGTCACGCTGATCCTCTCCCTTCTCCTCGAGGGTAGCAGCTTCCCCTAACACCTTGACACCCCGTCACCCTCTCGTGCGTCGGCGCCAGGTCACAGGCGGCAATTCACTCTGTCTACGGAAGTGGGTCGCCGCGCGCAGAGAGAGTCCCAGTAGCACGAAGAGGATGATGACAGAGAGCGCCAGGTCGATGCTCGTGACCACGGGCAGGGACGATGGCACCAATACCGAGCGCACACCCCAGATACCCAGGATGAGGCTGCCGATTCCGACGATCAGATCGGTCATGCTGCGCATGGCCACGGCTATGATCGCTGAAACCGCGATGAGGAGGATCAGCAGTACGGCCAGGATCTCCTGGTGAACCGGACGTTCAAAACGCAGTTCCTGCACACCGACGAATTCCTGGGGATCGGTGATCGCCGACACCCGAGCGGGGTCGATTTCGACTGGTGGGACCATGAGGTAGTCGCGCAGTTGGTTTTGCGTAGTGATGATGGCTCGTTCCGCGAGTAGCTCCCGCGTGAGGTCGATCGTCTCGCCGTTGTCGACCACCGTCCCGGCCATCCCGAGCCAGAGCAGGTAATCGTCGAACGGATACTGGCTCGGCTGGCCGCGCACTGGCAGTTGGACCGTCTGACTGAAAATCTCCTGGTCGGGTGTCAATGTCAGGGCCGCGGACGGCGGCAGCGCGCGTCGCACGTCGGCGTCGTCCTCGAGGGAGACGAGGGTGAACTCGAGCGTCGAGCAGACGTCATCCGGGCAGATGCGGTGCCCCGAGACGGCCATGGTGATGCTGCCCAGGTCCTCATTAAGGTCGATCGCCGCGATGTTGAAATAGCTCTCGGATTCGGCTAATGCCGCGGTGGCGTCCGCGGTCACGGCTTGTCCAGTGGGGAAATCGTAGAGGGTCCGCGCCTGTCCATCCGTGAGCAGGATGCCCATGCTGCGGAACGCGATCGGCAAGGCGATGACGACGGCGGCCATCAATAAGATGGCCTGCACCAGGGCCAAACGCGGCCAAAGATAGGGGTGCGATCGGCTCTCGGACGGAGCTGGCGCCACCTGTTTCGTGTCGTCGCTCATTGATGACGATCTCCCATGCGGGACGGCGTCCGAGTATACGGTTAGGGGCTGCCGCTTCGCTCATGGGGTGTCGTTGCGCTGAGGGGTGCCACTTCGTTCAGAAGGTGCCGCTTCGCTCAGGGGGTGACGCCTTTGGCTAAAGAGCTGTCAGCGGCTTCGCCGCCTAAGGGGGCGCTTCGCTGAGGGGGTCGCTTCGCTCAAGCGGGGAGGGAGGAGAGGACGAGGGTACTTCACGAATGACCCTCTCTCCATCTCCTGATCCACTTCTCGACTTCTCGACTCCGCGACTCCTCGACACCTCGTCTACGTTCCGTCTGCCGTCTTGCCGTCTTGCCGACTCAAGTCTCCCCTGGCGCGAATCCGTCACATGCTGGGTTCCGTGCGTTGAGCACACAGGCGTCCGCGGGAGGATCAGCGATCTCTGCACAGCCGGCGACGTTGCTCGGGTTGCGGTGCAGACGGATGTCCCGCTCCGCGGCGCACTCGGGCTCCTCAGGAACGACAATGAGATCTCCGTTGCAGGCCAAAATCTCCATAGGGAATAGGCAGTTGATCGCGGGCTGCCCCGAACCGGAGCTGACGCAGTCTTTTGCGTCAAAGGGGTCGAACCCCGCCTGAATCTTCGCGACATCGGAGCAGCGATCGCCGTCACCATCGGCGATGCACACGGGTCCGCTCGGGTCAATCGCACACTGGGCCGCAACCCCGACCGTCAGGCAGGACGGGGTGCCGGAATTCAGGTGGCACCCCTGGCGATGCCAGGCATCGTCGAGCGCGGGATCGAGCCCTGGCTGGTCCTTGAGGTTGGTGCTGGTTCTCGCCGCGGGTTGCACCATCGTCGGCTCGGCGCGTGCGCTCCGCGCAACCATGAACGTCGCAAGCTGCGAACCGGGGTTGTGGATCGTTACCCGGTTTCGCAGCAGGACGATCTCGCCGCCCCGGACAGCGACGATGGCGCCATCCGGCATCTCGACCTGGAGAACACTGTCGGCCGACAGAAGCAGAGCCGGTAGTTCAGCGGCGGGAAGATCTGCCTCGTTGTCGGGAGGGAGGATGCCTCGTACCAGCTCGAGGTAGGCATTGCCGGTTGGTGCTGGAAACGATTCGCTAACGAGCATTTCTCGCGGCGGGTCGTCAGGCACACCAGCGGCCGGGACGAGCGCGATCTGGACGTAGAGCACGAGATCGCCCCTGGCACTGCCGATTGACCCTGGTGCCCCTGGTGACAGGAATGTCGCCTGTCCAGGGTTCAACTCCGTGACGAGCGTCCCGTCATCGTCATAGACGCTGAGAACGCCGCGCTGGGCGATCACGAACCCGAGCGGAGAGCCGCCCAGGTCAGTGCGTTGCTCCCCGGACGCCGCGTCACGCTGAACGATCCACACGAGTTCCGATTCTGCGGATAGGTGTCGCCCCGTGACCCGTGGCGATCACGCGGTACGGAAAAGCGTGCTCCGTGGTTGGCGTTCCCATCGGCTCGGCAGCGGCGGAAGGCGGCAAGACTCCCATCGGGGAAGAGCTACTGCACAGCAGAACGCCGGCCACGAGAGCAACGATCTGGAGGACCTGGGGATGGGTGTCCATCGATTCCCTCAGGCATGGCGACGTCGTGCCGCGACGCGGGTTTCCATCTGCTTTCTCGCCTGATGCCCGGCGCCTCGATCGGTGACGCGCGGACGTCACCGGCCTAACTGCTCCGACAGCCCCTGGCCGGCGGCCGGCATACGCCCTGGTCATGCGCCGATTCGGACGGCGAGAGCCGGTCTGATCGGCCCGCGTGATCCTACGCCCCCGCGGTTGGTTCCGTGACCTCTTCCTCTACGACCGGCACGGTGGGAGCAACGTCCGCGGCCGGCGCCTCCTCAGCGGGTGCCGTATCGTCGACCGGTGGGACTTCGACGGTTGGCGCCAGCTCCCCCTCACTCGTCTCTTCAGGTGGAACCTCGTCCCCAACCGTCGCGGTCGGCTCCGGGGTCACGGTCGTGTCCGCCGGCACTTCATTCCCGGGGACTGCCGTCTCACTGACCGGCGCGGAGTCATCCGGAAGGGTGGTGTCGTCCGCTGGGGGTGTCCCATCCGCGGGAGCGGCGGTGTCCGCCGGGAGAGTGGCCTCGGCTGTTGGTTCCAGCGCCGGGGTGCCGGCGGGCAGGCCGGCGGGTACGGTCGCATCGACGCCACCGGTGATTGGCACACCACCCGTGCCACCACTCGTGCCGCCGCCCGTCCCCTGTGGCGCGGTCTGGCCGCCCTGACCTCCACCACCACCGCGACCACCGCCACCGCCGCCACCGCCGCCACCGCCGCCATCGCCGCCATCGCCGCCGGTGCGGACTCGCCTCGCCCGCCTCTCCCGGGTGCCCTCGGCACCCGCGCTGTCGTCGCCCTGAGCGGTGGTTTCACCCTGAGCGGCGGCTCCGCCCTGGGTAGCTTCGCGAGCCTGCCGCCGCTCCTCACGTCCGGCCCGTGCCTCCGGTGTGCCAGCCGCCCCGGCGTCCCGCGCGGCCGTCGCCTCGCTGATCGCCGCAATGACGAACGTGGATGGCTCGTCACTCGCGCCGCGGGCCAGCACCTCGCCCGAGAGCAGGGCAAACTGGCCAGCGGTCAGTTCGACGATCTGGCCATTGCCGCCTTCGAGTTGTACCGAGCCGGCGGTTTGAAGAAAAAGGACCGGAGTTCCGGAACGCGAGATCGGGATGGTTGCTTGCTCACCGGCGGTCAGCGTCTCCCGAGCGAGCTCGACGTCGAAAGCATCGCCTTGCGGCGCGGCAAAAGGCGCGCCGACAAGCGTGCCCGCGGTCTCGCCAGCACTGGCGTCCCCTCCCGACGCCAGCGCCACCTCGTAGAGACTTGCCGCGTCAGTCTCCCAGCTCGCCAGCGCGCCGCTCTGCCCATTGGGGAGGAATGCCGCCTCGCCATCCGCCAGGATGTTCAGCACCTCGCCGTTAGCGTCCAGCAACGCAATCGTGCCTTCGCCGGCGATGGCGAACCCAACTGGGAACGATTCGACCGCCGTGCCGGTATCCCCGGAAACCTCGATGCCGCGAACGGTCCACGCTACCTCGCCGCGTGGCAGCCGTGCGATTCCCTGCGCGATCACCTGACCCGGCAGCCGACTGTCGCTTGCGACCGTGTCATCCTGCGCCTGAGCGAGGCCAGCCGGACGCAACCAGATGGCGGCGGGGATCGTTGCCAGCATGAGCGCGATGCACAGCAGAGCGGCCAAGGGTGACCATCGATCGTGAGCGTGATGATAGTCACGTCGCTCGCCGCCGTTGCCTCGCGCTCTCCCGATACGACACCCTGACGTCATGACCGCTCCTTCTGTACGCGCACCTGTGATCTCGCGTAGTGGTTCGCGATTCGCTGCCCGTCCCCATTGGGGGCGATTCGGCTCCTGGTCGTGGCGGCAAGAGTTGTGCCATTCGTCGTGGCTGCCGCCGTACCGCTATAGTCGCTGCCGCGAGTGTCGCCCGGACGTGCCGTGAGGAGCAAGACGATCCTGCAGGTCCCAGCCAACCCGACGGTATCTCCACCTTCACCTACCCATGCAACCGCACTCTCGCCCGCGCGGACGGATGATCCAATCATTGCCGTGCGGGACGTGGTGAAGCGCTACGGGGAGACGGCCGCCGTCGACGGGCTCGACCTCACGATCTGGCCGGGCGAGATCTTCGGCATCCTCGGCCCCAACGGAGCCGGTAAGACCACGACGCTCGAGATGCTGGAAGGGTTACGCGCACCAGACGGCGGCGCCATACATGTGGCGGGATTCGATCCGGTAACCGAGGCGAAAAACGTGCATCGGGTCATCGGGGTTCAGCTGCAATCGACGGCGCTCTTCGATTACCTGACCTGCTCCGAGATCGTGGAGCTGTTTGCCGCGCTCTATGGCGCCGACGCATCGCCGGCGCGAGTCGATGATCTGCTCGTGCTGGTGGGGCTGGAGGAGAAGCGGCGTTCGCGCATCAACACCCTCTCCGGGGGACAGCAGCAGCGACTGGCCATTGCCCTGGCGCTGGTCAATACGCCCCGGATTGCCTTCCTCGACGAGCCGACGACGGGGCTGGACCCGGCCGCCCGGCGCACCCTCTGGCAGACGATCCGCGCCATCCGCGACGCCGGTGCAACCGTTGTTCTGACGACGCATTATATGGAAGAGGCGGAGCAGCTGTGCGACCGGATCGCCATCATGGATCGTGGCCGGGTGGTCGCCTGCGACACGCCGCGCGCGTTGATTCATGACCTCGGCGCCGATGCGACCGTGCGGGCCTCAGCTCAGGGAGGGAGCCTCATTCTCGACGATCTGCACCGTCTGGAGGGGGTCGTCGGCGCCGAGCTTCGAGATCACGACAGTCGCAAGACCCTCGAACTACGCACAACCGACGCGCAGGCCACCCTGATCGCCCTCCTCGATCTTGCCGGGCACCAGCGGGTGATCTTGTCTGACCTCAGCACGTCTCAGGCGTCGCTGGAAGACGTCTTCCTGGCCCGAACTGGTCACCGGTACGAGGGCGACTCTGGGTGATAGGGTGACGGGTGGTGGGGTGAAAGGGAGTTACGAGCAGCAGGGGTTGACCGTACTCCTCCCTCCAATCGAGACGGGAGACTTGCCAGAGGTACGGGACGAATCCTCCTCTCAGCCAAGCACCCTATCACCCCATCACCCTCGTCTCGACTCAACAATGACTCCCCTCCTCGCCATGGTCCGCGCCAACGTGCTGATGAGCCTGCGCAACCGTGCGGCACTCTTCTGGAATCTGGCGTTTCCGGCGCTCTTCATCATCATCTTCGGTGTCGTCTTCGGGCGTGGGACGACGGTGGAGCTCGACGTCGGTGTAGCCGGTCCCGAGTCCGCGTTCCGCGAAAGCCTGGTCACCACTCTGCGGGCGAATCCCAGCTTCGTGGTCTCCCTCGGGGATGAAGCGAGCGAGCTGAAAGCGCTGGAGGATGGCAACCGCGGTGTGGTGGCCGTCATTGGACCTGAGGCGGATGAGTCTGCCGGGAGCTTGCCGGAGGTAACCCTCTATTACAACGCGACCGAAGGCCAAATCTCGCAGCTTGCGGTCGGCAGCGTTCGCCAGACGGTGATCGAGGTCGCGGGAGGTCCACCCCCGTTGCCGATTGAGGAAAGGCCGGTCACCGCGCAAGACGTCTCCTTTATGGATCTCTTCGTGCCCGGCATCCTGGCGATGAGCTTGATGAACTCCGGGGTGATCGGGCTGGCGACGGCGTTCGTCACCTACCGGGAGCGCGGCATCCTGCGTCGCATCCGGGTAACCCCCTTCCCGCTCACGTCGTTCATCCTGGCGCGGGTGATCTCTCAGCTCTTGGTTGCGGGATTGCAGGCGGTAATCCTGATCGGCATGGCGTGGGCGTTCTTTGGGCTCCATCTTCGCGGGAACCCCTTCGTGCTGCTGCTGGCGATCGTCGCCGGAGCACTGGCCTTCCTGGCGATCGGGTTCGCTATCTCGGGGGTTGCACCGAATGCCGAGACCGCGGCCAGCTACGCCAATCTGGTCACCTTCCCGATGCTCTTTCTGTCGGGCATCTTTTTCAGCATGGAGAACGCCCCGGCATGGCTCCGTCCCATCACCAGGGTGCTCCCGCTGACATACCTGGTCGACGCGCTGCGCGAGGTGATGTCTTTCGGCAACGGCCTGGACGCGATCTGGCTGGATCTCCTGGCGCTGATGCTCACCTTCGTCATCGCCATGGCGATCGCCGTGCGCTTCTTCCGCTGGGAGAGCCGGCCAGCATGAGGTAGGGTGAGCCTGCCTGCATGCCCTAGCTCTGAGGATCTAGAAGATATCGCCGGAAGGTCTCCCGACCGCGTCACAGGCCCGAAATGTGCGTCGGCGGGGGCGTCGCGTCGTCTCCGGGAGGGAGTCTTTCATCATGCCGCCAACCGATCCGGCCGTCCGCCTCGCGCGCCTACAGGCGGTCTTCTACATCGCAACCGGTATCTGGCCGATCGTCAGCATCCGCTCGTTCGAGGCCATTACCGGCCCGAAGGTCGACCGCTGGCTGGTCAAGACCGTCGGGGTGCTGGTGGCAATCATCGGGTCTGCCCTGGCGCTCGCCAGCCGCCGGAGAGCGTTCCCGCCGGAAGTCGTGCTCGTCGCAACTGCCAGTGCGGGGGCTCTGGCGACGATCGACACCGTCTACGTCGCGAAGCGCCGCATCTCGCCGGTCTACCTGCTCGACGCGGTCGCGGAGATCGCGCTGGCGGCGGGCTGGGCACGGCTCTGGTGGCGGGGCATGGCGGAGTCGGATGGGGATGAAAACCGTCCCTGACCGCAGTCCGCGCTGACCCTGAGCACGACGGAACCGGTTTACATGCTGACCTGGAGCGAAGATCGGTGCAGAAGGGCTCGTCCCGATGAGTCAGCTTCCCGGATAGAGGTGGCAAGCAATTGACGAATCATCTCTCCGAAGAGCTAACCGTGGCTCAACTTCGCGGCATATCGGCATCGCATAGGGGCAGCGGGGGTGGAATCGGCACCCGGTTGGGATGTTTATCGCCCGACCCCCGCTGCCGTCTCGGGACCGTCGTGCTCCATCATGACGCCTTCGGTGCGTTTGGTGCCTTCGTCGCCTTGGCTGCCTCTCGTAGCCTTTGCATCCTTCGCAATCTTCATCCCCGCCACATCATCGCCGGCGGCGCAATACATTGACGCGTACCAATTGCACAGCCAAGGCTGAAACCAGGGTAATTGGCATCTCTGCAGCGCCTCGGGACCCCGCAATTGCGACTCCCCTTGTACTTAGCCATAGACCTCGTCGGTGGCGCTCCAGCCGAGGAGAAGCACCGCGAAGAACCCCTTCCAGGCGTCGACCGCACTGGCCGCGCTGTAGGTGACGATGCGTGGCGTCTCGCGCACACTCCCGGGGACGAGTGAGGCCATCAGCGCCTCGGCGGTTGAGGAGAAGGTGACCGACAGGGAGATCGGCCCTTCGAGCCGGTACGGCGCAAAGTCACCCGCCATGGCCCGTTGCACAGCCGATTGCGCCGCGGCGCGGATATTGGCGTGGCTGCGCTCTGGGGAGAGGCAGCGCGCGACCCAGCGATCCAGCGCGTACTTCGTCAGGCCGAATTCCACATCCGGCAGCGTCTCGCGCAGTTCTTTCTCGTAGAGATCGTCGCCCGAGGCGAAGACGACCGGCACACCGAACTGACCGCAGACGGCGGCGTTGATTTCCGATTCGCCAACCGGCTTCCCGTTCATGCGGATCTCGACGATCTCGCGACCAAGGATCGTCTCGTTGCCGACCCCGTCGGAGTCGCCGGTACGGGCGTGGTAGCCGAGAAAGAAGACCGCATCCGCGTCCTGGACGCCCTCGACCATGCAGAGGTGCTTGTGGAACCCCTTGATCAGCTCGGCGCGCGGGTCGAGACGCTCGATCTGGACGTTGGTCATGGTCCAGTGGGCGTCGTTGACGACCACCGATGTTGCGCCACCGGCGAAGGCGCCGTCGATGGCGGCGTTGACGTCGTCGGTCATCATCGTGCGCATGAACTCGTAGTGCACCCGGCCGAACATCAGCTCGTTCGTGTTCGTAATGCCCGTGACACCCTCTGAATCGGCCGAGATCAACACACGCATCAGATCAACTCATCTCCTTCAACCATGAACTCTGCCTACGCCCCTATCTTAGCGCGAGCGGAAGGGCGGCCACTGCTGTTCGTAGGGTCAGACAAGCGAGGTCCTCGGCGACGTCTGTGCGGGTAGCGTCAGCCGGGGAAGACACCAAGCAGTTGGTTTCACCCAGGAAGCGCGCCGACGATTACCGATCGTTCCGGGAGGCGGCGATTGTTGTGCGCTCTTATTGTCACCGCACAACGTGCACAGAAACGCCCTTACGCCCCGTCAATGGCTGGTTGCGTTTCGTGTGGCATAGGTCTCCCTTCTCGCCTTCGACACGATCAGTGGAGACAGGCGCACGGCAATTCTGTCATCTGGAGAAAAGTGGTTCCGATAACGCGGGAATTATCGTCTTATCTGGAACCGGCATCCCACGCGTTCAAGCGGAAAATAGGCTAGTGCTTCGTCAGGGCTGATTGGCGGGGTGAACGGCGGGGTGGTAGCGTGCCGCCCTTGACCTGCTGGCAGTCCTGGAGGTCCCGCATGCGCCAGAGCAAGTACGCCGTCTATCTCACCGAAGCCGAACGCGCCCAATTGCGCACGCTCGTCGGGTCGGGGGTCGCCCCGGCCCGGATGCTCACGCGTGCCCGCATCCTCCTGAAGGCCAACCAAGGGGAGGGCGGCGCGGCGTGGGCCGATACGGCGATTGCCGGGGCGCTGGAGGTCCATCCCACGACCGTCGCCCGCGTCCGGCGCCAGTTCGTCGAGCAGGGTCTGGAGGTGGCGCTGGAGCGCAAGCGGCCGGATCGGGTGTATGAGCGAGCGCTCGACGGAGCGGCCGAGGCGCAGTTGGTGGCCTTGGCCTGCACGACGCCGCCGACCGGACGGGAGCGGTGGACCTTGCGGCTGCTGGCGGACGAACTGGTGCGCTTGGAAGTGGTGCCGGCGGTCTCCTACGAGACGGTGCGACAGACCTTACAGCAAACGAACTCAAGCCGTGGCTGCGGGAGCAATGGTGCATTCCCGAGGCCAACGCGGAGTTCGTCTGGCACATGGAAGATGTGTTGGACGTCTACCAGCGACCGGCCGCTCCCGCCCACCCCGTCGTCTGCTTGGATGAGACCAGCCGGCAGGTCTTGGCTGAGGTGCGCGCGCCGTTGCCGATGCAACCCGGTCAGCCGGCACGGCATGATCCGGAGTACGCGCGGGAGGGGGAGGTCAATTGTTTCCTGATGACCGAACCGGTGCGGGGATGGCGGCAGGTGCGGGTCAGTACCCAGCGCACGCGCCTCGACTTCGCGCACTGCATCCAGGAGTTGGTCGATGTGCACTATCCCGACGTGGAGCGCATCGTGCTGGTCATGGACCAACTCAACACCCACTCCCCGGCCTCCCTCTACGAGGCGTTCCCGCCCGCCGAAGCCAAGCGCCTAGCCGACAAATTGGAGATTCACTACACCCCCAAGCACGGCAGTTGGCTGAACATGGCCGAGATCGAGCTGAGCGTGCTGCAACGGCAGTGCCTGGATCGTCGCCTTGGTGACCGGGTGACGCTGGAACAGGAGGTGGCCGCCTGGGTCGCCGCCCGAAACGGAACCGCGGTGCGCATCGACTGGCGCTTCACCACCGCCGATGCCCGCATCAAGCTCAAGCGCCTCTACCCCGTCATTCAGGCGTGACAGCGCACTAGGGTGGTACCAAGTTTGGGCGTTATCGGAACCCGTTTCAAAAGTCGCTACGGTGAACGATTGGCGAGAGCGAGGGTCGGGAGCATGTCCCGACCCTCGCGATTGTCGGCCGTGTCTCCGGCGCGAGTGTCGCCTCGTCGGTCAGATCCACTTCCTGGAACCGGCTTCAAAGTCGACGGCCGTTAGGCGGCGCCGTCCACGGGATCGGCGCCGGCGAGGGAGCAGACGAGGCGGCCGACCTGGCGGCCCATCGTCAGGCCGATGTCGTCGTCGATCACGTAGTGGACGCCGGCCCACCCCCGGGAGGCGGCCGCTTCCCAGGCGCGGTCGGCCATGTCGTCGGCCGCCTCCGGGAAGTAGTGCCCGACGACGGTCCCCCCGGCGCCCATGACGGCCGAATAGCCCGAGGGATAGGACGGGTAGGGCGGGGTCGGCACGAGCGTCTTCAGCTCCGGGGCTTCGGTGATCGGGCGCGAGGTCCACCAGGTGTACTTGGCGTCCCAGACCGCGATCGAGGAGTCGGCGATGGCAACGTGCACGTCGGCCAGGATCTGGGCGGCATGCGGCAGGTCGAGGCCGTCGCGCAGGATCAACTCACGGGTCCACCCGTTGACGAGCGCGGCCGGGCTGTTGGTGCCCCACCAGACGGCCGCTCGCTCCTGCTCGAAGCTGCGGTTGGCGGCGAGCTCCAGCACCATGGCGAGCTCGGACTTCCACGCCGCCGACCCGTACTCGGGCGGCGGCCGCCGGCCGGAACTGGTCGCCGCTGGTCATGACCCATGTCTTCTGGGCGCCGGCCAGGGGGGCAAACGGCGTCTCGACCATCCCCGGCGGCGTCGGCTGCCAGAAGCCGGGGCCGGTCGGCATGGTCGCCGGGTCCCACTCGGCGTCGAAGCCATCCTCCTTGGCGCGGGCGACCGCCTTCTCGCCGACCGCCTGCCCCAGCGCAAGCCCGGCCTCGACGTCGCTACGGAAGGCGGCGCCGGCCGCGATCCGCGACTCGGCCGCCTCCGTGGCGAGCGCGTCGAAGCGGCCGGACGCAGCGTCAGGGATGAGGTAGGCGAGCACCGTCGCCGCCGCGCCCGCGACCGCGGCGTGCGCGGAAGGGAACGACGGCTGCTCCGGGTCGACCCCGGCGACGGGAGTGATTTCGTCGCTGGTCGCGCCCGGGCTTGGCCGCGCGTGGGCGACCTGGGCATCCCAGGCGGCGATGGCGGCGTCGTGGAGCGCGGTGTGGTAGATGGCCATGAAACGGTTCTGGGGCATGCCTGAGATCTTGAATTCGGCGGAGACCTCCCCCGCCAGGCTCGCCCAGGGGATGATCGCCGGGCCGCTGCCCCAGCGCGTGATGGCAGCGGCCGTCGCGTCGGACGGATCGGCCTGGGCCGCGACGACCTCGTCGATCTCCGCCTGAGTGGGTGCGCCGGGGGTGGCGGGACGGAGTTCGTCGGCGGACGCCAGGAGCCAGGTGCGCCAGGTGGCGGGGTCGGCGCTCGTCTCCTGGACGGCGGCCGTGACCGACGTCGCCTGAGGGACGCTCCCCGCGGAGGCGCGGTGCAGGGAGGCGAGCGGGACGACGGCCGCGCTGGCGAGGCCGGCGCCCATGAGTGCGCGACGTGAAACGCGAGCGGACGGAGTGTGGTCCGAAGCCATGATCAGATCCTCCTGATGAGATCGCGTCGGCGCGGCGATGAACCGCGGCGCCGGTTGAGGGAAGGGGCGTCAGGACCTGAGCAGGACCCAGAAAGCGCGGGTGACGACCCCGGGCCGGGCGCCGTGCGCTCGTCGATGGGCAGTAGGCAGGGGTTGCGGACGGCGGAGCCCGGCTCCGCCGTCTGCCACTGACAGGGGAGCCCTTGAGGGGAAGACGCCACATGGCACGCTCCTCGCCGGAAGCGCCAAAGCCAACATCGCGGCGCGAGCGACTGGGACACGAGTTTGCACCGGATGTGTCACTGGCTGAGGTCCTCGCAGCATACGACAACGCAAGGATCTGTCAACTGGTTTTCGCCTGTCTACGTGTTCCGGGGCATCTCGATGGAATCGGAGTCAGTCCGGCCCAGCACGCCGGTCGCAACACCGTTTCCGAAAGGGGTTCCGAAATTCCGGTCTTTGTGCGCATGCCCATCATGCCCGCTACCGATCATTTCCTCGCCACTTCGGTGCTCGATCAACCGCTCCAGCGGCTGCCGGTTCACCCAAAGCTGGAAGACATCGGGTCGGGAGTAGTGACCTCCAACGTCACAGGCGACCTTCGCGGCATAGACGGCTTCGAGCGAGCCCTGCGCTGTCAGGATCGTCTCACCTCGAACTGGGCCAGCGATCACCTCCCCACGGGGGTCGATGATGCAGCTGTCCCCCGTGTCGTCAATCGGGGAGAGCTCCCGGTACCGCTCCGGCAGATCCTCTTGCCGCTGCATTCCCGCCGCAGCAATCACGTACGCCCCGGCCTGCGAGGCAAAGGCCCGTGAGAGGAGGAGTTGGCGGGTCCAAACTGAGACCGGCGCCGATGGGCTCGGATCAGGCTCCCCCCCCGGCCAGGCCGCAATGTGGATCTGGGTCCCTTGTGCCATCAAGGCGTAGCCAGGCAGAACCATGTTGTGTTCCCAGCAGTTGAGTCCACTGATCCGGCCGTACGGCCGCTCGTGGACGACCAATCCGAGGGCATCCCCTTCGCCCCACACGGCTCGCTCAATGAACGTTGGCTTGAGCTTCCGGTGGCGACCGAGGATGGTCCCCTCGCGCCCAATGAAGAGGAGCGTGCAGTAGGCGGTGCCGCGCGTCCGCACATCGCGCTCGACGACCCCGATAACCACGTCGATTCCGGCACGGCGAGCCGAGGCGCACAGCCGCTCGGTCTGCGGCCCGGGGATCTCGATCGCATTGGCCAGATAGTCGGCGGCGGCCTGCCACCAGAGCGATGAGGGCGCCGCGAAGGCAAAGCCCGGGTAACCCGGAAGCCACGTCTCGCCGAAGGCGGCGATCGTGGCCCCTGCCAGTGCTGCCTCCTCAATCAATCGACACGCCTTGTCCGTCGTGGCCTCACGGTCGAAGAAGACGGGCGCGGCCTGCACTGCCGCAAGGGTGAACTCCGGATAGGTGGTCATGGCCGCGCGTCTCCTGCTCGTTCTGAATGACACCGCGAGGATGCCGTCGCTCGATGTCCGTCACGTCAGGGTGCTCGCCTGGGTTGAGACGGACGAGGGTGAGTTTTGAAACCGGTTCTCGGAACCGAGCAGACGCAATTGGGTCCGGCGCCCTGAAATCGAGTCGCCGCGGCTGATTGCAGCCCGGTCGCGTTGCCGTGGCCCAATGGGTTCGCCGGGACTACTTCGTTCCGATGCCGACGATCATCTCGCACGGTCCCGCGAAGCCGTCTGGCCCCTCGAACCGGGCGAGTTCGTGCGCGATCTCGTCCCAGGCGGCTTCCCGCTCTGGCTCGGTCAGCCCGGAGAGCATCTGGTGCAGCGCGCCGAATGACTCCCGTTCAAAGCGGACGCACTCGGCCGCGCTTGCCACCTTTAGAGGCGAGGGCACGACTGCCGTCCGCACCTCCTTGAATCCGGCCTGCTCGAAGGCCGCGGCCAGCACCCCCTCACCGCCGAGGCTGAACGGCCCCGGCTGCCCCGGTGCCGGCGGTGGCAGGTTCGCCCGGCGGCGGATGATCCCGACCGGGATCGAGAAGAACGGGTTGCGCTCGGGCGTGGTGTAGACGATCGCCGCCACCCGCCCCCCCGACTTCAGCACCCGCCGCGTCTCGGCCAGCGCGCCTTGCTGGTTCGGGAAGTAGATCAGACCGACCCGGGAGGTGACGACGTCGAACGACTCGTCCGGCAGCTCCAGGCGCTCGCCGTCCATGACCCGGGTCTCGAGGTTGGTCAGCCCTCGGTCCGCCGCGATCTGCGCGGCGAAGGCGAGGATGTTGGGGGCGATGTCCGTCGCGAGGACGTAGCCAGTCGGGCCGACTCGCTCGGCGATGGTCAATGCTGGCTCGCCGGCGCCGGTGGCTAGGTCGAGTACGCGGTCGCCAGGCCCGATCGCAGCCAGATCGAGCATCACCCGCGTCGACTCACCGAGCCACGCTTCGATGGTCGGGCCCCAACGGTGCCAGGCGTCCGCCGCCTGCTGCCACTGCTCCCGCGTCGTCTCCTTGTAGCGGAGCGGGTCGAACTGCGTCGTTGCCATCGGTGTTGCCATCGGTCACTGTCCTCCGTCGTTCGCCTTGAGTGCACGTGTTCGCAAACGCGGTACGCTTGCCAGACCACCGACATCGTAGGTGGGCAGCGTGGCAGAAGCGTTCCACGGAGCGTTCCATGGCGCGGTTGAACGTGGCGGTGCTGGGCGCACCCGAGGTCCGCCACGGAGCGCGGTCCGTCGCCTTCCCGACCCGGAAGGCCCTCGCGGCACTCGTCTACCTGCTTGTCGAAGGGGGAACCCACCGCCGCGACAAGCTCGTCGTCCTCTTCTGGCCGGAGAGCGACGAACAGGCGGGCCGTGCCACCCTGCGCAGCACGCTGGCGCGGCTGCGGGAGAGCCTCGGGGAAGCTGACGGCGGCGCTCACCTGCTCGTCGAGCGCGACGCCGTGGGCTTCGACTTCGCCTCGGACTTCGAGCTCGACCTGAACGCGCTGCAGCACGCCTACGACCCGGCCCGAACGATCGGGCACGAGTCCATCGCTGGCGAGAGGCGCCACGACCTAATGGAGCGGCTCCAACGTGGTGCCGCCGCCTGGCGCGGTGAGTTCCTCGACGGCTTCTTACTCCACGAGGCGCCCGACTTCGATGATTGGGTCGGGACGCAGCGCGAGATCTGGCGCCGGCGCGCCGGGGTGGTCCTAGACCGTCTCTCGCTCCTCCAGGCCGAGGGCGGGTCCACAGCCGACGCCCTGGAAACGACTGAGCGCTGGATGCGCTTGAATCCGCTTGATGAGCTTGCCCACCGTCGGCTGATCCAACTCCACCTCGCGGCCGGCGATCGCGGCGCGGCGATGCGCGCTTACGAGGCGTGCCGCGCCATACTGCTGGACGAGCTGGGCGTGCGCCCGGATCCGGAAACCGAGGCCGTCGCCGCGCGCGTTCGCGCCGTCCCGACCCGCCCCTCACCCGCGCCACGAACCGCGGCGCAGCCAAGTGCACCGTTCCTCGACGGCCCGATCGTGGGCCGAGAGAACGAGTTCTCCGGACTGGTCGAGCACTACTTTGGCGCCGCGCGCGGCCGCTCCCGCGCCGTCGTTCTCCAAGGCGAGGCCGGCATCGGCAAGACGCGGCTGGCGGAGGCGTTTCTGGCCTGGGCCACCGCGCAGGGGGCTGACGCGCTTCGGGGCCAGGCGTTCGAATCGGTCGCGCGGCTTCCGTACCAACCCCTGGTCGACGCGCTGCGTCCCCGGCTCGAACGTGAGACGGACCTCCACGCCGTGCTTAGCGACACCTGGCTGGCGGAGCTGGCCCGAATCCTGCCCGAACTGCGCGATCGTCAACCGGGGCTGCCCCATCCCGAGGGCGACGAGGCGGTGGCGCGCGCCCGCCTCTTCGAGGCGATCGCCCGACTGGGGCAGGCGTTCGCCGCACGCGCGCCGCTGGTCCTCTTCGTGGATGACGTGCAGTGGGCCGATGTCGCCTCCCTTGACGTCCTGCGCTACGTCGGGCGCCGCTGGACCCAGGACGAAACGCCTGTGCTCCTGCTGCTCTGCCTGCGGTCAGAGGCCCTAGCCACGACGCCTACCCTCGCTGACTGGCTCCAGGGCCTTCGCCGTGACCTGGACGTGACCGAGCTCGAGCTCGGGCCCCTCTCCTTCGCCGACACCACTCGGTTGCTGTACGGGGCGGGCTCGTCAGCGAACGCGGCGGCCAAGGACGAGATGTTCGCCCGCTGGATCTACGAGGAGACGAGCGGGCAGCCGTTCTTCGTCGTCGAGACACTGCGAGCGTTGAGCGAGCAGGGTGCGCTCACGTCTCGTCGGAACGATGACGGCGCCTGGGTGGTTGAGGTGCAAGCGTCGCCGGACCCGAGCGAGCACGGGCGGCTCGTGCCAGCCGGCGTGCGGCGGATCGTCCAAGCCCGCCTGGGCCCTCTCTCACCGACCGCGCGGGACCTGCTGACCGCAGCCGCCGTCCTGGTGCAGGGCTTCGACTTCGACTTCCTCTGCCGAGTCAGCCACCTGCCGGAGGACGACGCTTTGCAGGCGCTGGACGCAGTGGTGCGGGCCCGCTTGCTGCGCGAGACCGGCGATGGCGAGGCGGGATCGACGCGCGATCAGGGCCGCGACCGCTACGTCTTCGCCCACGACAAGATCCGCGACGTGGTCTACGCCGAAGCGGGGGACGCCCGGCGAAGCGTGTTTCACCGGCGTGCCCTGGATAGCCTGGAGGCAGCTGGCGCACCGGCCGCTGAGCTCGCTCGCCACGCACTGGCCGCCGGACAGGACGATCCGGCCCTCCAGTACTCTGTAGCAGCCGGCGACGCGGCGATGCGGCTCCTGGCGGCGCGGGACGCGGCAGCCCACTACGCGCGCGCGATCACCCTGGCGGAACGCCTCGGCCGCGACGACCTGCTGGGTCAGTTGCACGCCCGGAGGGGCCGGGCCTTCGTCAGCGTGGCGATGTGGACGGACGCCCGCCGCGAGCTCGACGCCGCCCTCATTGGGCTGCCGTCTCAGGAGCGAGACCGGCGTGCCGAAATCCTGGTCGACCTCGCCGACGCCTGCTTCTGGACCATGGACGTGGTGTCCATGCGCCGCCACGCGAGCGACGTCCTCGCCATCGCGGCCGAGCTCGGGCGGGGCGATCTCGAAGCGAAAGCTCTCGCTTGGCTGGCCACCGCCGAGGGATCAGCTGGCAACCTCGCCGCCTGCGTCGAGCGGAACCAGGTGGCGATCGACCGGGCCCGGGCGCTTGGCATCCGGCCGCCGCCGGTGGCCTATTTCCGGTCGATGGCCCTCTACTGGCTAGGCCGGCACGCCGAGGCTGTCCACGGTATCGGCGAGGCGGTCGAGGTCGCCCAGGAGGCGAACGACGTCTCCTGGACGATGTGGTCCCTGCCCAACCTCGGTCTGGCCCTGGCCGGCACCGGACAATATGCGGCGGCAGCACGAGCGTTCGACGAGGCGCGCCAGGTGGGGCGGACGTACGGGGCGGAGACGCTGCTAGCGCGAGCGTTGGCCTGCTCGGCGGGTTTCCGCCTGGACCTGTTCGACTTCGAGGGTGCCGAAGTCCGCTCCCAGGAAGCGCGCGAGTTAGCCACGTCACTCGGCTTCACGCCCCCGGCGGTGAGCGCGGGCATCGACCTGCTCTTGAACTACACGCGGCGGGGTGACGTCGGGAAGACCGAGCCCCTGCTCGACGAGGTAGTTGTCGGGGTCACGCAGGCGGCCGGCTTCCACGGCTGGCTCTGGGCCTTGCGGCTGGCGGAGGCGCGGGCCGAGATCGCGTTGGCACAGGGCAAGGCGGAGGAGGCGCTCCGCTGGGCCGACGAGGCGATCGCCCAGTGCCGTGCCCGTGGCCGGGTCAAGTACGAGGTGTTGGGCCTGCTCACCCGCGGCGAGGCGCTGAGCGCAGCAGGGCGCGCGAGCGAGGCGATCGCCGACTTCCGGCGCGCGGTGGCCCTGGCACGACCCGTGGGCGATCCCGCCCTCCTCCTACGAGCGATCGGCAGCTTGCTGACCCTCGACGGCGACGATGCTCTCGCCGCAGAGGGGGCTGCAACCGTGGCACGGATTGTCGACGCCCTGCCGGACGCCGACGAGCGACGCCGGTTCGAGACTGCTGGGCCGCAGCAGGTGCTCACGAGGCACGTCCGTGCATCGCCGAAGGCTCGCCCAGCGTGAGCTTGCCTTGTGCGGCCACCAGTGACCAGTACAACTCCGGCTCAACGGTATCTGTCGAAGTGGTTGGCGAGGCCGATAATGGGCGTGGTATGAAAATAGCGCCGCAGTCCCCTGCCAGCAGCGCTTTTCATCCCCGGTGGTGGCGCAGCCCGCCATGAAACGTGCTGTGAAATTGGCTCTGTGAACACCCAAAAGCGGCGGATTTCATCCACCGGTGGTGGCTCGCAAAGCCATGAGCAAGTTATGGGAACCGGACGGCTTAGTGGGACAAAGGGGTCTGCTCGTCGTTGCGGACCCAGTCGGCATGCCGAGGAAGCACCACGGTGATTTTGGAGTGAGTTTGGGGACGCCGCGCGCTTGTGCCTGTCCTGCCGGCGCCAACTCTAGTCGCGCGATTGCCGGTCAGTACCCCTCTGGTTCAACCAGCTCATCCACCCCGGCCTTGGGTTGATGGCCGACCGCTTGGGTGATGGCGGCCAGTGGGTCGCTCTCGGCCAGAGGCGAGATATAGGTCTTTCCCGCGCGCCGGGCATCGAAATCTGCGCGAGCGGCGCTGCGCAGTTCGTTGTCCGTCATCAGATCCTGCGCGAGACGGGTCAGGATCGTCGCGGCGCCGATGGCAGATTTGGTCCCGATCGACATCCCGCCGCAGGCAGTGACCGGCCAGGTATGCAGGCCAATCCGCAACGGAAACGAGGGATAGAGGAACACGACCGTCGGGGTGTTCCAACTGACATCGCCGACGTCGGTCGAACCGCCCTCCGCCCGATCGGGGATGATGGGCAACGGCTGGGGAACAAGGCCAAGCTCGGGGACGCCGAAGGTGCGCTGACATTCCCGCGCGAACGCCTGCTCGTCCTCCGTCCATGCCGGCACACCCACCGCGTGCAGATGCGCATGAAGCCGCTCGACCAAGGGGGTGTTCGGAAGGAGGTCATACAGTCCGAAGGCCACGGTGAACTTCGTCCGGGTCTGGGTGCCCAGCGCGGCGCCGTCTGCAAGCTCCCGTGCCCACTGCGTGGTCGCCGCAACGCGAGTACGGTCGACGTCGCGAATGAACAACGCGAGCCGCGCGTAGTCCGGCACCACGTTCGCAGTCTCTCCGCCTGCCTCCACCACGTAATGGATGCGGGCTGTCGGTTCGACATGCTCACGCATCAGATTCAGCCCATGACAGAACAACTCCTGGGCATCGAGCGCGCTGCGACCGTGCCACGGGTCGATTCCGGCGTGTGCCGTTTTGCCGAAGAACTCCACGCGGATATTGTTCACGGCCGCAGTGCGGGCGAAGCCGACCGCGGCGACGGGAGCCGAGTGCCAGGCCAGGCAGGCGTCGAGATCGTCAAACAGCCCATCGCGAGCCATGAAGACCTTGGCGCCCGTGGTCTCTTCCGCGGCACAACCATAGACGCGAACCAGACCTGGAACGCCGTCCTGCTCCATGAGTGCTTGCAGCGCCATCGCCGCA